>NZ_JBIVHF010000002.1:0-1234415 GCF_044749125.1 Microbacterium sp. NPDC089696
TTTGACAAGTGCACGCTGTTGAGTTCTCAAGGATCGGACGCTCCCCCGACCCAACCATCACAGTCAGGCCCGAAGGGCAACTTCTCAATCTTACCCACCCTGTCTCGCTTGTCAAATCGGCGCGCGGAGCGAATCTGAGATCCGCTGCGCAGCTGATGACAGCCGCAGAAGGGGTGGATCTCCCATCCTAGACGCAGGCGTCTGATCTCACAAGTGAGAGGATCGGGAGTGGTTCTCCGCTTGAGGGGGGTGAAGCTCAGGGCTTCTCCGCTTCCCTGTGGGGCGAACAAGTAATAAGTTACGTGGATTCCGGGGTTCTGGCAAATCGGGGCACGCAGCCCGGGCGTGTCGATGGCTCGCGGCGCGGGATCGTCCCGGGTCAGAGGGGTTTTCCGACCGAGCTGGGCGCTCGGGATACGATCACGCCATGAGTGCAGCCGCGTTCGACGTCCTGTCCCGCGTCTTGCGCGAGCTCGGCTTCCCCGCGCACGCCGTCCCCGATCCCTCGGTCCTGCCGCAGGTCCCGCTCCCCTCGCGTCTGGCGACGGGAGACCTCGCGGCGGCAAGCGTCGCCGCCGCCGCCATCGCCGCGGGCCTCGATCCCCTCGCGCTGCGCGGGGATCGCATCGCGGCGTCCTATCGGAGCGATCGCCTGCTCACGCTCGGCGGCGCCGCTCCAGCGGTCTGGTCGCGCTACTCCGGTTTTTGGCGCACTACTGACGGATGGATCCGCACGCACGGAAACTACCCGCACCACGCCGCCGCGCTCCGGCGTGCACTCGGACTCCTCGAGGATGCGGATGCCGATGCCGTCGCCACCGCCGTGTCCACGCTGTCGACGGCATTCGCTGTCGCCAGGATCGTGGGCGCCGGCGGTCTCGCCGTCGCGGTCGATCGAGAGAACCCGGGCACCGACGCCGACCTCCGCGAGCGCCCACTGCTCGACGTGCGCCTCCCGTACGGCTCGATGGTCGATCTCCCCGAGCCCACCGTCATCCGCAACGACGGTCGCGCTCCACTCGCCGGCATCCGGGTGCTCGACCTCACTCGCGTGATCGCGGGACCCGTGGCGACGAGGACGCTGGCACTGCTCGGCGCCGACGTGCTGCGCATCGATCCGCCGACGCTCCCCGAGCCGGAGTGGCAGCATCTCGACACCGGGCACGGGAAGCGGACCGCCCCACTCGACGCGCGGTCCCCGGCCATGCGCGAGCTGGCCGACGGCGCCGACGTCGTCGTGCTCGGATACCGGCCGTCGGCCCTGGCGCGGCTCGGCCTCTCCCCCGAGGCTCTGCTCGCTCGGAATCCACGCCTCATCGTCGCTCAGCTCAGCGCCTGGGGCATCGAGCATCCCGATTCGGCGGGATTCGACAGCCTGGTGCAGGCGGCCTCGGGGATCTCTTGGATCGAGTCGCCCGACGGCATCCGTCCCGGCGTCCTGCCCGCGCAGGCCCTCGATCACAGCGCAGGGTATCTCCTCGCCGCCGCGGTCACCGCGCTCGTGCGGCGTGGTGGCGACGAGGGCAGATCGTCGATCGTGCGCACCTCGCTCCGCCGGGTCGCCGCGGAACTGCTCGGGATGCCGCGGACGCCCGAGCCCGCACCTCCTGAAGCCGATGGCGCGGGCTCGGATCACTCGACGCAGTTCATCGTCGACGGCCGCGTGATCACCACGACGCGGCCGGCCCTGCCCGGACTCGAGTTCGCAGCGCCCCATGCCTGGGGATCGGATCACGCGCGCTGGTGAGCCCGCCGGAACAACGGGACCGCCAGGCAGAGCACGACCGTGAGCGCACCCCACAGCGCGCATGCCGGGGGAAGCATCCGATACGCGAGATGCTGCACCGTGAACTCCTCCGTGAACGGGCCGTAGGCGACGACGCCGATCACGCACGCCGTCACGAGGATGACCGGCAGGGAGATCCACCACGCAAGTCGAACGCCGGCGGGCACCGCCTGGACGATGTCGGCGCGGGGTGCCGTGCGTCGCAGGCGGAGCAGAGCCCAGACTCCGATCACGATCAGGCCGAACGCACTGGATCCGTGCTGCAGCCACTTGAAACCCGTGAGCGGACCCCACATCTCGTCGAGTGCCGGGAACGTCTCGACACCCCAGCGTCCCTCGTGAGTGAACTGATCCCAGAGGATGTGCGACAGCACGCCGAGGATCAGTGACACCGCGAGCATCACCGGGTACAGCCGCTGCGATGTCCCGACTCCGACAGCCTTCGACGCGGCGGCGATCCCGGTCTCGGACCAGTCCGCGGGAAGTCGACGCGCGACGGCCGACGGCACGAGCTCGGGCACCGCAGGCCGAAGCAGCACACGCCACAGCAGGAACAGCGCGAACGCGAGGAGCCCCGTCCACAGCACGTTCGTCGCGGTGTGCGTGAAGCCGTAGTCGATCCCGACGCGCCGCACGAACAGCGGCAGATCCGGCGTCATCGCTCCGATCGCGATCGCGGCGGGCACGAGCGGCGTCCGGATGAACGGCAGGGCGACCACGGCGTGGCTCGGGGTGAATGGCATCGAGGGTCTCCTGTCGGACGACGGTCGCAGGAAGCCTAACGGCGGCGACCCGGAGAGAACCTGGTCGCCGCCGTCGGGCGCTGTACGCAGTAGGAGCGGGTCAGGAGACGAAGAGTCCCGCGAGGGTCTTCTTGCCGCGCCGGAGCACCGACACCCCGCCCGGAAGCGACCCCTGCACGACGGCTGCGTCATCGTCCACACGGGCGCCGTCGAGCGACACGCCACCCTGGGCGATCGCACGCCGCGCCTCGGAGAGGCTCGACACGAGACCGGTCGAGACGAGCGCCTCCACCACGGCCGACCCGGCCGCGACCGTGGCATTCGGCAGCTCTTCGAGCGCCGTGCGCAGGGTCGCGGCGTCGAGCGCGGTCAGGTCGCCCTGTCCGAACAGGGCGTCCGAGGCGGCGATCACCGCGGCCGCAGCCGCGGAGCCGTGCACCGTCGTGACGACCTCGAGCGCGAGCCGTTTCTGCGCGGCGCGACGGAACGGCTCCGCCTCGACCAGCGCGGCGTACTCCTCGATCTGCGCGCGGGTGAGGAACGTGAACACCTTGAGGCGATCGACCACGTCGGCATCCGCCGTGCTCAGCCAGAACTGGTACATCCGGTAGGGGCTGCACATCTCGGCATCCAGCCAGATCGCGTTGCCCTCGCTCTTGCCGAACTTGGTGCCGTCGCTGTTCGTGATCAGCGGCGTGCCGATCGCGTGCGCGGACACCCCCTCGGAGCGACGGATGAGATCCGTGCCGCTGGTGAGGTTGCCCCACTGATCGGAGCCTCCGGTCTGCAGCACGCAGTCGTACTGCCGGTAGAGCTCGAGGTAGTCCATCCCCTGGAGGATCTGGTAGCTGAACTCGGTGTAGCTGATGCCCTCGTCCGAGTTCAGACGCGCGGCGACGGCGTCCTTCTTCAGCATCGTCCCCACCCGGAAGTACTTGCCGACCTCCCGCAGGAAGTCGATCGCCGAGAGCGGCGCGGTCCAGTCGAGGTTGTTGACCATGCGCGCGGCGTTGTCGCCGTCGAAGCTCAGGTAGCGCTCGACCTGCGCCCGCAGCCGACCGACCCACTCCTCGACGGTCTCCCGGGTGTTGAGCGTGCGCTCGGCGGTGGGCCGAGGGTCGCCGATGAGGCCGGTGGATCCACCGACCAGGCCCAGGGGCCTGTGTCCGGCGAGCTGGAGGCGACGCATCGTCAGGAGCTGCACGAGGTTCCCGAGGTGCAGGCTCGGCGCCGTCGGGTCGAAGCCGCAGTAATACGTGATCGGGTCCCCGGCGAGAAGGGCGCGCAGCGCCTCCTGGTCAGTGGACACGTGGACGAGGCCGCGCCACAGGAGTTCGTCCCACACGTTCTCGAACGTGGGGTCGATCGCAGGGCTCGCGGTCGTCAGAGCGGAATTCGACACGCGCTCCAGGCTATCAGCGCGAGGGCCCCGCGATTCGCGCCGTCACGGAATGACGGGCGTCCCGCATACGGTCAGCTGTGCGCGGCCCACCACACGAGGAAGGCGGCACCGAGGGCGATGACCCAGCTCACGAGACTCCCGACGAGGAAGTACTCCGCCCGGGCTCCGGTCTCGCCGTCGCGGGAGATCTCGGGGAAGCGGACGATGCCCTTCGCGGCCAGCATCGCGGCGAGGATCGGATACGCGGCCGCGAGGGTGAGGAGGAGGACCAGGATGCGCTCGAGGGGACCGATCAGACGGCCGCCCTTGAACCCGGCGCGCGGATCCCGAGTCGTCGCGGGGGCCGCGGCGAGGCCGAGCGGATCGGCGTCGGTCGCCGCCGTGTCGGACGCGGATGCCTCGCCGGCCTCCGCATCGGCCGTCGCCGCCGACGGGGGCGCCGACTCGGCCGAGGATGCGGCACGGGTGATGTCGATCGGACGCCACGTGTGCTCGCCGTCGAGCGCCGCGCGGACGACGAGGTTGGAGGACTCGAGCAGGAACACCCCCGCCCCGAGCGCCAGCATCGCGAGATCGAAAGGCACGTCTCCGAACGGCGATCGCAGCTCCCACACCGCTCCGATCAGCCCGGTGTCGACGCGTGCGGGGAGTCCCACGACGGCGCCGATGCCGAGCAGACCCAGCAGCACCGCGGGCCAGAACCCCAGCGGGGCCCGACGCTCGGACGGCATACACCACACCCACACGGCGCCGATGACGAGTGCCGCCAGCATCGGCAGCAGCGCGTCGCTCACACTGCCGAGGAGCAGCAGGACGATGGCCACCGCGAGGTAGCCGATCCACCGCCGCGGGGCGAACTGCCGCACGAGGTCGGCGGCGCCGACCGTGAGCAGCACGAATCCTGCGACGATCATGCTGCTCCTCCTCGCAGAGCGGCGACCCCGTCGAGCAGGGCCGCGCTCCCCGCGCTGCGCAGCGACTTCGACACGCTCGGCTGGGAGATGCCCTCGTCGGCGGCGAGCTCCTGTTGCGACCGGCCGATCAGACGACCGTAAGTGAGACGGCGCTCGCGCTCGGACATCGCCCCGACCAGCTCGTCGCGGACGAGGAGGTAGGCGTTGAACGCGGCGATCGTGCGGGGCATGACCTCATCCTGCCCCGGGGCTCCGACAATCCAGGTCCGCGCTCCCGGCACGGCGCGTCCCTCCTTGGCGTGCACGGCCTCGATCGCGGCCCGCGCCGCGTACCAGCCGGGCCCGTCCGCGAGCTCGCCGTGCACCGACTCGACCGCGCTCACCGCGCCGATCCCGATGCCGAAGCGGAACGCGATGCCGTCGGGCAGCCGCAGCTGGATCATCAGGAGCGACACGAGCGCATCCTCGAGTCCGTTGTAGACGCCCTGCTGCTCGTCGCCGACCGTGGGAGTGAGCGGATGCTGCGCGAGGGGCAGATCCTTCTCGACCTGCGCGATCGTCTCGTCGAGCGTGCGCTGCGCGGACGAGCGGTCGTCGAGCTTGCGCGAGCCCACGATGTCGGCGACCACGGCGATGACCATGGCATAACCATAACATGCATATCCTGGCTTTATGCCGTAATCGGTTATAAACTCCGATTATGCCTGACAGTGAGAACGTCCCCTGGTCGCGCGGAACGTGGACCCGCTCCCCCGACGCCGTGTCGACGACGGACGCCGGCACCCTCGAGGCCACCGCTGCGGAGGGCAGCGACGCCTGGCGGCACACCGCCTACGGGTTCGTGCACGACACGGAGCACGCGCTGCTCTCTCCGCTCGCCGTCGGCGACGCCATGGAGGTGTCGTTCCGTGCGCCGTGGAGCGGGCAGTTCGACCAGGCCGGCATCTTCCTCCGCGCGGACGACGAGCACTGGGTCAAGGCGGGTGTCGAGTACGCCGACGGTCACCTCGGTCTCGGCGCCGTCGTCACGGACATCCGCTCCGATTGGTCGGTCGGTCACGTGGACGAGTGGCGCGATGCCGATGTCACGGTGCGCGTGAGCCGATGGATCGACGCCGTGGTCGTGCGCGCCCGCGCGGAGGACGGCCCCTGGCGCCTGGTGCGCGTCGCGCCGTTCGACGGGGAGCGCGCGGCATCCGCCGGCCCGTTCCTCGCCGCACCCACGCGTGCGGGGCTGACCGTGACGTTCACCCACTGGACCCGATCGCCCGCCGACGCCGCCCTGCACTGAGCAGGTCGCACGAAGCAATCCCGGACGGATGCACGTTTCCCGGACGATACTCGTCGAATCTTCCGGGAGACGTGCGCTCGTCCGAAAACCGGATGCGCGTCGGCTTCCGGATGCGCGTCAGAGACCGAGAGCGTGCGCGGCGGCCTGGGCTCTGGTGACGAGCTCGATCCGCTGCTCGGCGACCCGCTCGGGAGCCGTGCCGCCCGCCCCTGTGCGCGAGGCCACGGAACCCTCGATCGTGAGGACCTCACGGACCTCCGGGGTGAGGTGCGGCGACACCGACAGCAGCAGTTCGTCGGAGGCGTCCTCCAGGCCGATCCCCTGCTCCTCGCAGGCGCGGACCAGCGCACCAGAGATCTCGTGGGCGTCGCGGAACGGCACCCGGCGCTTGACGAGCCACTCGGCCACGTCGGTCGCGAGCGAGAAACCCTCGGGAGCCAGCGCCGCCATCCGGTCGGTGTCGAAGCGCAGCGTCGCGATCATGCCCGCGAACGCCGGCAGCACGACCTCGAGCGTCTGCACCGAGTCGAAGACGGGCTCCTTGTCCTCCTGCAGGTCGCGGTTGTAGGCGAGAGGGAGCCCCTTGAGGGTCGCGAGCAGACCCGAGAGGTTGCCGATCAGGCGGCCGGACTTGCCGCGGGCGAGCTCGGCGATGTCGGGGTTCTTCTTCTGCGGCATGATGCTCGACCCGGTCGAGTAGCTGTCGTGCAGGGTGACGAACCCGAACTCGCGGGTGTTCCAGAGGATGATCTCTTCGCTCAGCCGCGAGAGGTCGACGCCCGTCATCGCCGCGATGAACGCGAACTCTGCGACGACGTCTCGTGCCGCCGTGCCGTCGAGGGAGTTCTCGGCCGGACGGTCGAGTCCGAGCTCGGTCGCGACCAGTGCCGGGTCCAGGCCGAGGGTCGATCCGGCCAGCGCCCCCCCGCCGTACGGCGAGACGCCGGCGCGGCGGCGCCAGTCGACCAGACGCTCGAGTTCGCGGACCAGCGGCCAGCCGTGGGCCTGCAGGTGGTGGGCGAGCAGCACGGGCTGCGCGTGCTGCAGGTGCGTGCGGCCGGGGAGGATCGCGTCGGGGTGGGCCTCGGCCTGCGCGACGAGCGCGTCGATCACCCGCAGCAGGTCGCGGGCGATCACTCGCGCATGGTCGATGAGGTACATGCGCACGAGCGTCGCGATCTGGTCGTTGCGGCTCCGGCCGGCGCGCAGGCGTCCGCCCAGCTCGGGACCGAGCTCGGCGATCAGCGCCTGCTCGAGAGCACCGTGCACGTCCTCGTCGGAGGGCACGGGGCGGATCGAGCCGTCGGCGACCTTGCGCGCCACGGCATCCAGTCCCTCGTGCATCTTCGAGGCCTCGTCGGCTTCCAGGTACCCGGCCGCTTCGAGCGCGGTCGCGTGCGCGTGCGAGCCGGCGATGTCGTAAGGCGCGAGGATCCAGTCGAAGTGCGTCGACCGGCTGAGCTCCACGAGCTCGGGCGAGGGTCCGCTCGCGAACCGGGCGCCCCACAGCGCGCCCTCGTTGGTGCGGTCGTTCTTCGAACCGGTCATCATGCGTCCTTCTTGCCGAGCAGCCACACCAGCAGAGCCTTCTGAGCATGCAGACGGTTCTCCGCCTCGTCCCAGACGACGCTCTGCGGTCCGTCGATGACCTCGGAGTCGACCTCGTAGCCGCGGTCGGCGGGGAGGCAGTGGATGAAGATCGCCTCGGAGTCCGCGATCGTCATGGTCTCGGGCGTCACCTTGTATCCGCCGAGGTCGCGGATGCGCGCGAGCTTCTCCTCCTCCTTGCCCATCGACACCCACGTGTCGGTGACCACGACGTCGGCGCCCGCGGCGGCCTCGACGGGGTCGGTGAGCAGCGTGATGGATCCCCCGGTCTCCGCGGCGCGGCGGTCGGCCGCCTCGACGACGTCGGCGCGCGGCGCGTAGTCGGCGGGCGAGGCGATGCGCACGTGCATTCCGGCCGTGACGCCGGCGAGCGCGTACGAGTGCGCCATGTTGCTCTGGCCGTCGCCGAAGAACGTCAGGGTCAGGCCCTTCAGGTCGCCCTTGTGCTCGCGGATCGTCAGCAGGTCGGCGAGCAGCTGGCACGGGTGGAAGTCGTCCGACAGCGCATTGACGACGGGCACGCGCGTTCCCGCGGCCATCTCCTCGAGCCCGGACTGCGCGTACGTGCGCCACACGATCGCCGCGACCTGGCGCTCGAGCACGCGGGCGGTGTCGGAGGGGGTCTCCTTGCCACCGAGCTGGCTGTTCGCGGTCGAGATGATGAGCGGTGAGCCGCCGAGGTCGGCGATGCCGACGGCGAACGAGACACGTGTGCGCGTCGACGACTTGTCGAAGATCACTGCGACCGTCTGCGGACCCGCGAGTGCCTTGTTCGCCCAGCGGTCCTTCTTGAGCTCGATCGCGAGGTCGAGGATCTCCGCCTGCTCCGCGGGGGTCAGGTCGTCGTCCCGAAGGAGGTGGCGGGTCATACGTGGGCCTTTCCGGAGTCGGTGAGGGATGCCGAGACGTCGGCGAGCGCGGCGGTGAACAGGTCGCGGAACTCGGCGAGCTCGGCATCCCCGATCGTGAGGGCCGGCGCGATGCGCACCGTCTCGGGATTGGCGGCGTTCACGATCAGGCCGCGCTCCTGAGCTGCGGCGACGACCTCGTTCGCGACGGGAGCGGTCAGGGCCACGCCGATCAGCAGGCCGCGTCCGCGCACGCCGTCGACGAGCGGCGAGTCGATGCCGAGAATGATGTCCCGCAGTTCCTCGCCACGCCGAGCTGCGTTGCCGACGAGGTCGGCGCGTTCGATCTCCGCGAGCACTGCGTCGGCCACCGCGGTCGCGAGCGGGTTGCCCCCGAACGTCGAGCCGTGCGAGCCGGGCGTGAACAGTGCGCTGGCCGCGCCGTAGGTGACGAGGGCGCCGATCGGGAAGCCTCCGCCGATGCCCTTCGCGAGAGTGATCGCATCCGGGGTGATGCCCTCGTGGCTGAATCCGAACCAGGCGCCGGTGCGGCCCGCGCCCGTCTGGATCTCGTCGACGATGAGCAGCGCTCCGTGCGCGAGGGTGAGCGACCGCGCGGCGGCGAGGTAGCCGTGGGGCAGCTCCACCACGCCGGCCTCGCCCTGGATGGGCTCGACGATCACCGCGGCGACGCGGTCGTCCATCGCGGCTTCGAGAGCCTCGATCGTGGCCGGGATGTGCTCGACCCCGCCCGGCATCGGCTCGAACGGCGCGCGCATCGCGGCCTTCGCGGTGAGCGCGAGCGATCCCATGGTGCGTCCGTGGAAGCCGTTCTCGAGCGCGAGGATGCGCGGCTTCTCGGTGCCCCCGTGCAGACGGGCCAGCTTGAACGCCGCCTCGTTCGCCTCGGCACCGGAGTTCGAGAAGAACACCCGGCCGTCGACGCCGGCGCCCGCGAGGCGCTTGAGGCGCGCGGCGAGCGCGAGCTGCGAGGGCGTCGCGAAGTAGTTGGACACATGCGCGAGCGTCGCGGCCTGCGTCGACACCGCGTCGACGAACACCGGGTGCGCGTGACCGAGCGAGGTCACGGCGATGCCGGCGAGGAAGTCGAGGTGGCGTCGCCCCTCGGAGTCCCACAGGTAGGAGCCCTCACCGCGGGTGAGCATCGCGAGGCGCGGCCCCGCGTTGAGCACCAGATCGGTCGCTGCGTCGTCCTGCCACGTGCTCATGCTTTCGTCCCTGCGCTTCCCACGACTACTTCCGTTCCGATTCCCTTGCTGGTGAAGAGTTCGACGAGGACCGAGTGCGGCACCCGCCCGTCGATGATCGCGGCGGCGTCGACGCCGCCCTCGACCGCATCCAGGCAGGCCCGCATCTTGGGGATCATGCCGGATTCGAGCGTCGGGAGCATCTCGACGAGAGCGTCCGACGTGAGGTGCGACACGAGGGAGTCGCGGTTGGGCCAGTCGGCGTACAGACCGGGCACGTCCGTGAGGATCACGAGCTTGCGGGCCTTGAGGGCGACGGCGAGCGCCGCAGCCGCGGCATCCGCGTTCACGTTGAGCGACTGTCCGGGGTGGTCGAGGTCGGGCGCGATGCTCGACACGACCGGCACCCGACCGGCCGCGAGATGGTCGAGCACGGGCGTGGGGTCGACCTCCACGACATCCCCCACCCGGCCGAGGTCGATCTCCTCGCCGTCGATGACCACGCCGCGGCGGCGTCCGCCGAAGAGTCCGGCGTCCTCCCCGCTGAGGCCGGTCGCGATCGGACCGTGCGAGTTGATCTTCGAGACGAGCTGCGGGTTCACCTGGCCGGTGAGCACCATGCGGACGACGCTGATCGCCTCGGTGTTCGTGACGCGGTAGCCGCCCTTGAACTCGCTCGGGATCTCGAGGCGATCGAGCATGTTCGAGATCTGCGGACCGCCGCCGTGCACGACCACGGGCTGCACGCCCACGTAGCGGAGGTAGGCGATGTCCTGGGCGAACGCCTCCTGCAGCTCGTCCGAGACCATCGCGTTGCCGCCGTACTTGACCACGACGATCTGATCGCGGAACCTCTTGAGCCAGGGGAGCGACTCGATGAGCGTCGAGGCCTTCACGGCGGCGACGTCGGGCGTGGTGTCCTGGATGTCGGTCATGAGGCGTAGGCGCTGTTCTCGTGCACGTAGTCGTGGGTGAGGTCGTTCGTGAGGATCGTGGCCGTGGCGTCGCCGACCTTGAGGTCGATCACGAGGTGCGTGGCGCGCGGCGTCAGGTCGACCTCCTCGCGCGGACGGTCGGGGCCCCCTTCGCTGCACACGCGGACGCCGTTCATCCAGACGTCGACGTCGTACGGGTCGAACTGCGCCGCGGTGGTGCCGATCGCGGCGAGCACACGCCCCCAGTTCGGGTCGTTGCCGAAGATCGCGGCCTTGAAGAGGTTGTTGCGCGCCACGGATCGGCCGACCTCGACGGCGTCGGACTCGGATGCCGCGTGCATGACCTCGATCGTGATGTCGTGGCTCGCGCCCTCGGCGTCGCCCTGGAGCTTGACGGCGAGCTCCTGGGAGAGCTCGCGCAGTGCGGCGGAGAAGTCCTCGAGCGACGGGGCGATGCCGGAGGCGCCGTTCGCGAGCAGGGTCACCTGGTCGTTGGTCGACATGCAGCCGTCCGAGTCCAACCGGTCGAACGTGGTGCCGGTCGCGGCGCGGAGCGCGGCATCCGCCTCCAGGGGCTCGAGCACGGCGTCCGTCGTGATGACGACGAGCATGGTCGCGAGCCCGGGTGCGAGCATGCCCGCTCCCTTGGCCATGCCTCCGATCGTCCAGCCGTCGCGACTCACGACGGCGGTCTTCGAGACGCTGTCGGTGGTCATGATGGCCTCGGCGGCGGCCTGTCCCCCCTCGGGCGACAGCTCGGCGATCGCCTGTTCCGTGCCGGCGAGGACCTTGCCGCGGAACACCTCGTCGCCGACGCCGATGAGACCGGTGGAGCACACGAGCACATCCCCGGCACTGATGCCGAGCAGTCCTGCGGCGCGCTCGGCGGTCTGATGCGTGGTCTGGAACCCGAAGCTCCCCGTGAAGCAGTTCGCCCCGCCCGAGTTCAGCACGACGGCCTCGACGACGCGATCGGCGACGGCCTGCTGCGACCAGATGATCGGGTTGGCCTTGGCACGGTTGCTCGTGAACACGGCGGCGCCGACCTTGCGGGGGCCGCGGTTGACGACGACGGCGACGTCGGGCTTGCCGGTGGTCTTGAGACCGGCCGACACCCCGGCGGCCTCGAATCCTGCGGGGGCGGTGACGCTCACGGTGCGACTCCGTTCACTGAGAGGGCGCGGGTCTCGGGGAGGCCGAGCGCGAGGTTCATGGATTGGACGGCAGCGCCGGCGGTGCCCTTGACGAGGTTGTCGACCGCGGTCACGACCGTCACACGATTCGCGGCCCGGTCGATCGCGAGGCCCATGAGCGCGGTGTTCGCGCCCAGGACATCGGCGGTCCGCGGGAACTCCCCCGCGGGCAGGAGCCGCACGAAGGTCTCGTCGCCGTAGGCGGACTCCCACGCGGCACGGACCTCGGCGTCGCTCACACCGTCGGCGATCGGGGCCGTCGAGGTCGCGAGGATGCCCCGCGCCATCGGCACGATCACGGGCGTGAACGAGATGCGGATCCCCTGATCGGTCGCGGGTCGACCCGATGCCGCGGCGAGCGCCTGCCGGATCTCGGGGATGTGCCGGTGCGTGCCGCCGACCGCGTACGGGTTGGCGGTTCCGAGGATCTCGCTGCCGAGCAGGTTCGTCTTGAGGCTCTTGCCCGCGCCGGACGGCCCGACGGCGAGAACGGAGACGATGTCGGACGGGTCGATCACCCCGGCGGCGACACCGGGTGCGAGGCTCAGGCTCACGGTCGAGGCGTTGCAGCCGGGCGCGGCGATGCGGGTCGCGGCCCGCAGCGCCTCACGCTGCTTGGCACCGCCGACGAGGAGCTCGGGGACGCCGTACGCCCACGGCTCGTGGAAGGCCCCGCTGTAGAACGCGTCCCAGGCCTCGGGGGCGGTGAGCCGGTGGTCGGCGCCGGCGTCGATCACGAGCGGCGTCTCGCCCAGGGCATCGGTGTATTGCCCCGACTGGCCGTGCGGCAGGGCGAGGAACACGATGTCGTGCCCCGCGAGGATCTCGGGAGTGGTGTCCTGCAGCGTGAGATGCGCGAGCGAACGCAGGTGCGGCTGGTGCTGGACGAGCGGCTGCCCGGCGTTCGAGTGCGCCGTGACGGTGCGGATCTCGATGTCGGGATGCGCGGCGAGGAGGCGTAGGATCTCGCCGCCCGCATAGCCGGATGCGCCGGAGACGGCGACGGAATACGTCATGCTTCTACCTTAACGGTCGGACCCTTCGCGGATGCGGGGGTGCAGTGTCGGGGGCCGGGGCGGCGACACCGGCACTCGACCGCCGGGCAGGCAGGCAGGAGCGCGGGGTCGCCTAGAGTCGGCGGCCGCCGCGGCGTCGGCGCACAGCGATGACGCTCGGAGCGAGCGTCAGGGTGGCGGAGACGGCCGAAGGCATGCCGCGACGATAGCGCGCACGTCGCGGCGCGCGCAAATCGCCGACGTCACACCGCATCGAGAGCGGGCTCTCGCGTGAGAAGCCTCGGGGAGAGCGGCGCGGCGAAGAACGCCGACTCGTGGGCGCTCGACACCTCGAAGGCGCGGAGCATCCGAGCCCTCCCCGCGGTATCCGCCGCCCGGGCCGCCGCGGTCGCATACGCGACGGCCTGCTCCGTCGCCGCTTCGAACGCCGGATCGGCGTACGTCGACAGCCACGACGCGTACGGATGCTCGGGGTCGAGCGCCTCGATCCCGAGCTCCCCCGCATGCAGGCGGCGCCCGAGATCGGAGTACAACCAGAAGCAGGGCAGCACGGCGGCGACGAGCTCGGCGTAGTCGCCGCCGAACGCCACCGAGCGCAGGTGGTCGAGGTACGCGGTGGTGGCCGGCGCCGGCTCGGCCGCGAAGATCTCGTCATCGCCGTTGCGCTCGGGAGCGAGCCACGAGGCGTGCAGGTCGAGCTCGCCGACGATCGCGCCCCGCGCCGAGTCCGCCCAGAACGCCTGCTCGGCGGAGGTCGGCGCCAACCGGGACGCCTCGGCGAGGACCCGGGCGTACTCCCGCAGGTACAGGGCGTCCTGCTGCAGGTAGTGCAGGAACGGCTCGCGGTCGAGGGTCCCTGCGGCGAGACCGCGGATGAACGGCAGGTCGTCGATGCCGATGCGGATCCCCTCGATGCGCTCCCACCAGTCGCGACGGATGTCGTCGTCCGACGGGCGGCCGAGCCCCGCCGTCGCCCACAGCGTCGAGAAGTGGTGGACGGGACCGGTGCCGCGACCGACGAGCAGAGCGTCACTCGTGCGCAGCGACTCCCGCAGCCAGTCGCGCGCCGAGGAGACGGCGGCGACCGGGTCCTGTCCGCGAGCCAGGAGGGTCGCGAGGGCGGCCGACAACGAGCATCCGGTGCCGTGCGTGTTCCGGGTGTCGATGCGCGACCCGGGGAACTCCCGCAGCGCTCCGCGTCGGGCGTCGACGAGCGCGTCGGGCACGGAGTCGCCGGGCAGGTGACCGCCCTTGACCAGCACGGCGGCGCCGACCCGCTGCGACAGCTCCCGCGCGGCGGCGAGCGCCTCCGGCCAGCCGTCGATCGTCGTGCCCGACAGCGCCGCGAGCTCGGCCAGGTTCGGCGTCACGACATCGGCGCGCTCGAGCAGCCCCTGCAGTGCGGACTCCGCGGCCGCATCGAGCAGTCGATCGCCGCTCGTCGCCACCATCACCGGGTCGAGGACCACGATCGGCGGCCGCACCTCGTCGAGCCAGCCCGCCACCTCCCGGATGACCTCGGCATCGGCCAGCATCCCGATCTTCACGGCGTCGACGACGATGTCCTCGGAGATCGCGTCGAGCTGCGTCCGCAGGAAGTCCGCCGGCGGCACGTGCACGTCGCGCACCCCCTGCGTGTTCTGCGCCGTGAGCGCCGTCACCGCGGCCATGCCGTATCCCCCGTTCGCCGCGATCGACTTGAGGTCGGCCTGGATGCCCGCTCCCCCGGAGGGGTCGCTCCCGGCGATGCTCAAGACCCGGGGGATGCCGGCACGTCGCCACTCCGCGAGGATCGCCCCTGCGGCGGGGGCGGGGTCCGGAGCCGCGCACAGTGCGGAGACCACCGCGACCCCCGCGGCGCCGCCCCGGCGCAGCGCGGCGACGTCGTCGATGCCCACGCCCCCGATCGCGACGCAGGGCACCGGGCTCGCCGCCGCGAACGCCCGGAACCCGGTCACCCCCAGAGCAGGCGGATGATCCGGCTTGGTGCGGGTGGGGCGGATCACGCCGACGCCGAGATAGTCGACGGTGCCCGGCGGCAGGGCGAGGACGGCGTCGAGGTGCGCACGCGTGTTCGCGGTGAGTCCGATCACCGCATCCGGATCGAGCTCCGCGCGCGCCCGCAGCACCGACGCGTCTCCCTGACCGAGATGCACGCCGTCGACCCGGGCACCGAGCGATCGTGCGGCGAGCGCGGCGTCGAGCCGGTCGTTCACGAGGAGCAGCGCGCGTCCGTCGATCGCCTCCGAGAGTTCGACGAGCTGCGCGGTGACCTCGGCGTCCGTCGCGTGCTTGTCGCGGAGCTGCACGATCCGCACTCCCCCGTCGACGGCCCGACGCACGGTCTCGACCACGCCGCGGTCGCCGCACAGGGCCCGGTCGGTCACGAGGTAGAGAGACAGATCGGCGATCACGGCGCGACCTCCTCGACCCGCGCGGCACCACCGAGGTCGCCGGGTTCGACCGCGGCGAGCGCGTCGAGCAGCGCGACCGCGAAACTGCCGGGACCGGACGACACCGTGGCGGCCCGCTCGGCCGCCACCGTGTACACGAGGCTCGCCGCACCGACGGCCGTGAGCGCGTCGGCCCCCGTCCCCCGCGCCGCCTCGAGGAACGCCGCCATCACCGCTCCCAGGGCGCACCCGCCGCCCGTCACGCGCGTCAGGAGTTCGTGGCCGTTGGCGATCCGCAGCATCCGCTCTCCGTCCGTGAGGAGGTCGACGGCTCCGGACACCGCGATGACGGCGCCGGAGCGTCGAGCCAGCCCGAGCGCGGCCTCCCCCGCGGCATCCGTCGTGTCGGTGGCATCCACGCCGCGGCCTCCCCCGCTCTCCCCCGCGAGGGCGAGGATCTCGGAGGCGTTGCCGCGCACCGCGGTCGGACCGGCCGCGAACAGCTCGTGCGCGAGTGCGGTGCGGATCGGCAGCGCACCGATCGCGACCGGGTCGAGCACCCAGGGCGTTCCTGCGTCGCGCGCGGCGGCGACCGCCTCGAGGCTCGCGGCGCACTGCTCGGGCGTCGGTGTCCCGAGGTTGACCAGCAGTCCGGAGGCGATGCCGGCGAACATCCCGGATTCGCCGACGATGTCGACCATCGCCGGTGCCGCGCCGAGAGCGAGCAGCACGTTGGCGGTGAACCCGGTGACGACCGTGTTCGTGATGCAGTGGGTCAGGGGCGGAGCCTCGCGCAGAGCGGACAGCAGCTCCGCGGCGGAGCCCGCCAGGGTCGAGGTGGTATGCGGACGCAGACGATCGCTCATTGCGACATCCCTTCGCTAGTACGAACTAGATCAGGTTCGACGGGTCTGTTCTCAGCCGCGGATGCGGCACCCCGTGTCACTGCTCGCAGTCTAGCGATGTGCGTCGGGCGTCCCCGAGGGCGCGACGGGCGTGTCAGTCGAGCAGACCGAGCAGCTCGAGCTCGTCGTCGCGCGTGAGGCCGGCACGGCGGGGGCGATCGACGCCGCGCTCGTTCTCGTCGGCGACGACGCGCGCGATCGTCGCGTCCAGATCCCTGAGCTCTCCGCCGGCGGCTCGGTACCGGTCGTTCGACCGGCTCATGAATCCGGTCATCTCCGCGGGCAGCCACAGCGGCAGCGACCGCTCGCCCATCCAGTACTCGACATCGTGCGCGCGGAGCCACTCGTCGCCCGCGGCGCGTGTGTCGCCCCGATGCGCGGCGACCGTGCGCACCCGCTCGATGACCTCTCCGAGCGGATGCCGGTCGCCGATCGCGTTGACCGTACCCGTCGCCGTGGTGGCGACGACGAAGTCGGCGAGGTCGTCGACGTCGATCACCTGGGTGAGCCGATCGCCCGCCTCAGGGAGGAGCACCGTGCCGTCGCCGTCGCGGAGGAACGCCGCGGCCCAGTAGCCGAACCTGTCGCTGGGGTCGCCGTCGCCGACGATCAGCCCCGGTCGCACGATCAGGGCGCGGTCGCCGAGCGTTCGCACTGCCTCTTCGGCGGCGACCTTCTCCGCGCCGTAGTCGTACTCCGTACCCGGCTCGGCGGCGTCGAGCAGCGGTGCCGTCTCATCGGCGTTCACCGTCGCGTCGTCGGCGTACACCGACATCGACGACACATAGGTCCATCGCGCGGCGCGATCGCCGAGCGTCCCGACGGCCGCCCGTACGTGATCCGCTCGCGACGAGACGTCGACCACATGGTCCCAGTCACGCGCGGCGACGATGTCGAACACGTCGGCGGCGTCCCGGTCGCCGATCACCAGCGTCGCACCGTCGGGAGCGGGACGTCCGCCGCGGGCGAGGCACGTGACCGTCGAACCGGAGAGCAGCCAGCGCTGCGCGATGCGGCCCGAGAGCCAGCCCGTTCCCCCGAGGATCAGCACATCCGTCATGACCCCATGTCACCAGCATCCGGCCGCAGAAGGAAGCCTCTTCTGCTCCCAGCGGAGGTGGATACGGCTCAATCCTGATCAGTCAGGACGAGGGCGTCGAGGTCGAAAGCGAGGATGACGGCCCGCGCGAGTTCGGCTTCCTGCCGCTCGGAGAGGTATCCGATCGTTCGCCCCAGAGCCGTGATCGGGATGGTCACGGTGTTGTCGACCGAGATCGCGCTGGGGCGATCGAACCCGTCGAGGGGTCCGACCGGCACCTCGCTGCTCAGCCCCTTGACGGTCGAGGTGATCGGCGCGACGGTGACCTTGGTCATCGCCGCTCTCGCGGCTTCGCGTGTGAGGACCACGACCGGACGGGTCTTGTCGAGCCGAGCGAGACAGATCTCCCTCACGTCAGCGTTCGATCTCGAAAGAGCCGGCACCCCAGTCGACGACCCCGTCGAGATCGTCTTCGGCACCGCGCCGCTCGAGGATCTCGGCATCGCTCTCCGCGGCCCGTCGTCGCAGTTCCCGTTGGATGGCGATCGTCACGAGCGCGGTGCGGCTCGGCACGACGCCGGAGGCGACGAGAGCGTCGAGGGCGGACACGGTCGTGTCAGGCAGGCGTACGGCGATCTGAGTGCTCATGCACCGAGGATACGCCTACTGCATCCCATATCGGTATGCAGTAGGCGTATCGTCGGAACGCCCAGGTCAGTCGCGGATGACGGCGCCGAAGCGCTCGGCCGCGACCGCGACACCGGCGAGCTTGGCCTCGGTGGCCTCCGCGGCCGTGAGAGTGCGGTCGTCGGCGCGGAAGCGCAGCGCGAACGTGAGGCTCTTCGACCCCGCGGCCACACCGTCGCCGCGGTAGTCGTCCACCAGGCGCACCGACTCGAGCAGCGCACCCGCGCCCTCGGCGAGCGCCGCGCTCACGTCTCCGGCGGGCACGTCGGCGCCCACGACGAGCGACACGTCCTGCGTCGCGGCGGGGAACGTCGACAGCGAGGCGGCGATCGACTTCGCCCCGGCGAGGGCCAGGATGCCGTCGAGGTCGATCTCGACCACCGTGGCGCGTCCGGGGAGGTCGGCGTCGGCCGCCACATCCGGGTGCAGCTCGCCGACGTAGCCGACCTCGACGTCGCCGACCATGAGCACGCCCGTGCGTCCGGGGTGCAGAGCGGCGCGCTGCGCCTGGGCGACGTCGATCGTGACGCCGGCGGCCTCGCCGATCACGCGCACGGCGTCGAGCGCCTCACCGAGGCCCGCGGCCTCCGCGGCACGGCCGGGCTGACGCGCGACGACGTTGCCCGTCAGGAGCACGGCCACGTGGCGGTGCTGCGGCGGGATCGAGGCGTTCAGCTCGGCGAGCGTCTCGTCGGAGGGACGCACGCCCAGGGGCGGGACCTCGGTCGTGCCGTACTCGACGCCGGGTTCCGGCAGGAACACGACGCCGGTCTCGAACAGGGCGAGGTCGGTCAGGCCGCGCGAGATGTTGCGGTGCGCGATCTGCAGAAGACCCGGGATGAGAGAGCGACGGAGGAAGGGGGCGGCGCCGTCGAGCGCGTTCGCGAGACGGATGCTCGGCAGGTGCTCCCCCGAGGCCGAGCCGTGCAGGTCGTTCTGCGCGTCGGTCGTGAACGGGAACGACGGCGTCTCGACGAGCCCCGCGGCGGCGAGAGCGTTCGCGACGCGGCGACGGCCCTGCTGCAGCAGCGTCAGGCCGCGGCCGGACGGCGGCGTGGGCAGCACCGACGGGATGCGGTCGAGCCCGTGGATGCGGGCGACCTCCTCGGCGAGCGACCACTTGTCGGTGAGGTCCGGTCGCCAGGTCGGCGGGATAACGGTCCAGCCGGCGTCGGAGTCGGTGACCTCGGCGCCGATCGTGGTGAGCGCATCCCTGATCTCGGCATCCGTGTAGTCGACGCCGATCAGGCCCTGCACGAACCCGGCGGGGAGCTCGATCTCGCCCACGAACACCTCGGCGAACAGCGCGCCGCCCTCGTCGGTGAGTGTTCCGCCGGCGAGCTCGACCATGAGATCGGCCGCGCGGCGGGCCGCGACGAACGGCACGAGCGGGTCGACGCCGCGCTCGAAGCGCTTGGACGCCTCGCTGGGCAGCTTGTGCCGGCGGGCGGTGCGGGCGATCGTGATCGGATCGAAGGTCGCGGCCTCGATGAGCACGTTCGACGTCGTCTCGCTCATCTCGGTCGTGCCGCCGCCCATGACGCCGGCGAGGCCGATCGGACCGGACTCGTCGGTGATCAGGAGGTCCTCGACGTGGAGCTTCCGCTCCTGCCCGTCGAGAGTCGTCATCTTCTCGCCCGGCGTCGCGCGGCGCACCGTGATGCCTCCGGCGAGCTTGTCGAGGTCGTAGCCGTGCAGCGGCTGCCCGATCTCGAGCATGACGTAGTTCGTGATGTCGATCAGCACGCCGAGCGAGCGCATGCCGGCGAGCGACAGGCGCGCGATCATCCACGGCGGGGTGGGGCGCGAGGGGTCGACGCCGCGCACGACGCGCGTGACGAACTCGCTCGCGCCGACGTTGCCGCGCACGGGAGCGGCGTCGTCGACGATCGCGGTGTGGCCGGAGCCCGGCTGCAGTTCGGCGAAGTCGCGCTCGGCGGGGTCGCGGAACGCCGCGCCCGTCGCATGCGAGTACTCGCGGGCGATGCCGCGCACCGAGAAGGCGTAGCCGCGGTCGGGCGTGACGTTCACGTCGACCGCGACGTCGTCGAGGCCGAGCAGCGCGATCGCGTCGGTGCCGACCGGCGCGTCGAGTCCGAGGTCGGACAGCACGACGATGCCGTTGTGCTCGTCGCCGAGTCCGAGCTCGCGCGCCGAGGCGATCATGCCGTCGGACACGTGGCCGTAGGTCTTGCGCGCCGCGATCGGGAAGGGCCCCGGCAGCACGGCACCGGGCAGCGTCACGACGACCTTGTCACCGGCGACGAAGTTGTGCGCGCCGCAGACGATGCCGCGCACGCCGCCGTGAGCCTCGCCCACGTCGACCTGGCACCAATTGATGGTCTTGCCGTTCGACTGCGGCTCGGGCTCGAGCGAGACGACCTGTCCGACGACGATCGGGCCCTGGAGCTCGAAGCGGTGGACGTCCTCCTCCTCGAATCCGACCGACACCATCGCCGCGAGGACGTCCTCGGGCGTCGCATCGGCTGCCACATCGACGTATTCACGCAGCCACGAGAGCGGGACGCGCATCACACCACCATCCCGTACTGCTCGCTGAAGCGGACATCGCCCTCGGCCATGTCGCGCATGTCCTGCACGTCGCTGCGGAACATCAGGGCCCGCTCGACGCCCATCCCGAACGCGAAGCCGCTGTACACGTCGGGGTCGATCCCCGCCGCGCGCAGCACGTTCGGGTTCACCATGCCGCATCCGCCCCACTCGATCCAGCGCGCGCCGCCCTTGAAGGTCGGGTGCCACAGGTCGAGCTCGGCGGAGGGCTCGGTGAACGGGAAGAAGTTCGTGCGGAAGCGCGTCTTCGCCTCCGGCCCGAAGAGCTGGCGCGCGACGTGGTCGAGCGTGCCCTTCAGGTGGGCCATCGAGATGCCCTTGTCGATCACGAGGCCCTCGAATTGCGTGAACACCGGGAGGTGCGTCGCGTCGAACTCGTCGGTGCGGTACACGCGACCGGGGCACAGCACGTAGATCGGCACCTCGCGGTCGAGCATCGAGCGCACCTGCACCGGGCTCGTGTGCGTGCGCATCACGAGGTGACGGGATGCGGGGTCGACGTAGAACGTGTCCTGCTCCTGACGGGCCGGGTGGTCGACGTCGAAGTTCAGGGCGTCGAAGTTGAACCACTCGTGCTCGAGCTCCGGCCCCTCGGCGATCTCCCACCCCATGCCGACGAAGATGTCGGAGATCTGCTCGCTGAGCAGGGTGAGCGGATGCCGCGCGCCGACGCGCGTGCGCGAGGGCACGGCCGTGATGTCGACCCGCTCGGACTCGAGTCGCGCGGCGACCTCCGCCGCGGCGAGCTCGGACTCCTTGGCCGCGAGGGCCTGCGTGACGCGTCCTCGTCCCTGGCCGACGAGCTTGCCGAACGCCGCCTTGTTCTCGGGTGCGACCTGACGCATCGAGGCGTTCAGGACGGCCAACGGCGATCCCTCCGCGACGTGCGCCGCGCGGGCGGCTTTCAGCTCGGCGGTGTCGGCGGCGGCGGCGATGGCGTCGAGCGCCGCCGCGACCGCGGCTTCGACCGCATCCGGGGTGATTTCGAGAGACTCAGACACGAGAGTCGAGTCTACCGGCGCACGGTGACGCGCTCAGACGCCGAGTCGTCGTCAGCGCCCCACCGAACCGTCGAGCCCACTGTCCCCGCCTTGGAGCGCGATGAGCTCGGTGTTGGTGCCGTCCTGGTGCTGACGGGGGTCGCGTCCGCCCGCCGGTCCGCCGGGCGCGCCTGCGCCTCCCCGGAGCTTGGGCGAGCGTCGCGTGCGGATCTCGAGCCAGCGGGCGACGCCCGACAGGATCAGGCACATGATGATGTAGATGCCGCCGATCACGAACGCCGACTGCAGCACGGGTCGTCCCTGCTGCGAGGTCAGCTGCTTCGCGAAGTACAGAAGCTCGGGGTACGTGATGATGAACCCGAGAGCGGTGTCCTTGAGCGTCACGACGAGCTGCGCGACGATCACGGGCAGCATCGCGCGGATCGCCTGCGGCAGGAGGATGAGGCGCATGACGCCGCTCTTGCGCAGGCCGATCGCGTAGCCGGCCTCCTTCTGTCCGCGAGGGAGCGACTCGACGCCGGCGCGGAGCACCTCGGCGAGCACGGACCCGTTGTAGACCATGAGCGCGAGCACCACGGCCCAGTACGGCTCCATCTTCACGCCCACCGTGGGCAGACCGTAGTACAGCAGCATCATGAGGACGAGCACGGGCACCGCGCGGAAGACCTCGGTGATGACGGTGACGGGGATGCGGATCCACGCGTGATCCGACAGACGTCCGATCGCGAGGACGAAGCCGACCACCAGGCTGAGGACGCCGGCGAGGGCGAACGCCGCGAGCGTGCGGCCGAGGGCGCCGAAGATCTGCGTCCACACGGCGCTGAACGTGAAGACGTACCAGCGGGAGGCGTCGAACTGCCCGCTGACCGCGAAGCGCCAGAGGATGAAGCCGAGCAGGGCGAGGATGACGACGACGGTCGCCACGCCGAGGAGGCGGTTCCGCAGGATCGCCTTGGGACCGGGGACGTCGTACAGGACGGAAGTCATCGCGCGATCCTCCACTTGTTCTCGAGATACCGCTGGAGCCAGCTGAGCAGCAGGACGAGGGCGACGAAGATCGCGGCCACCCAGAGGAGGACGACGAGCGCGTTCTCGCCCCGCTCGCTGAGGTAGGAACGGATCGCTCCCAGTTCGAGCACCGAGAAGCCGGCGGCGACCGTCGTGTTCTTGAGCAGGGCGATGAACACGCTCATCATGGGCGGGACGACCGAGCGGAACGCCTGCGGCAGCACCACGAGGCCCATCACCTGGCCGAACGGGAGCCCGATCGCGCGAGCCGCCTCGGCCTGCCCGACCGGCACCGTGTTGATGCCGGCGCGGAGCACCTCGGCGACATAGGTCGCGGTGTAGATGCCGATCGCGAGGATGCCGAGGATGGTCGTGCTGAGCTTCGGCAGACCGAGCTGCGGGTAGCCGAAGACGAAGAAGAAGAAGACGAGCGTGAGCGGGGTGTTCCGGATGAGGTTCACGTACACCGTGCCGACGCCGCGCGCGATCGGGACCGGCGAGACGCGCATGGCGCCCACGATGATCCCGAGGACGAGTGCGAGGACACCGCCGCCGAAGAAGATCAGCAGGGTGTTGCCCAGCGCCCTTCCCCACAGGTCGGTGTTTCCGAAGATGACGTCCACGCCGTCCTCCCCTTCTGAGTTCTGAGGAGGGGGCGGCCGCAGCGGACCGCCCCCTCGAGTCGTTCAGTCGATCAGTCGACGGCCGGCTGAGTGACCTCGATGCCGGAAGAACCGAGGTTCTTGTCGAAGATCGCCTGCCAGATGTCTCCACCGTCGGTGAACATCGTGTTGATGAACTCCTGCAGCGCGGCGTCGTCCTTCGCGAGGCCCACGCCGTAGCGCTCCTCGGTGAACGGCTCGCCGACGACCTTGAGGTTGTCGGGGTCCTGCGCCGCGTAGCCGATCAGGATCGCCTGGTCGGTCGTGACGGCCTGGACCTCGCCCGAGAGCAGCGCCTCGACGCAGGCGGAGTACAGGTCGAACTCCTTGGTCGGGACGTCGGGGTAGTTGGTGCGGATGTTCTGGATCGGCGTGGAGCCGGTCGCCGAGCACACCGTCGTGTCGGGGCCGAGGTCGGCCTCGCTCTTGATGTCCTCGTTGTCGGCGGCGACGAGCAGACCCTGGCCGGTGATGAAGTACGGACCGGCGAAGGCGATCTGCTCCTTGCGCTTGTCCGTGATCGAGTAGGTGCCGACGTAGTAGTCGATGTCGCCGTTCGTGATCGCCTGCTCGCGGTTCGCCGAGGCGATCGGCTTGAACTCGATCTTGTCCTCGTCGTAGCCGAGCGAGGCGGCGATCCAGCGGGCGATGTCGACGTCGAAGCCGGTGCGCTCGTTGGTCGTCACGTCGAGGTATCCGAGACCGGGCTGGTCCTCCTTGACGCCGACGACGACCTTGTCGCGCTCCTTGATGGCGTCGAACGTGGGGCTGCCCTCGAGGTCGACGTCCGTCGCGACCTCGAACCAGGTCGAGTCCTCTCCGCCCTCATCGCCGCCGGTGCCTCCGCCGGGGTTCGAGGGGCTGCCGCTGTTGCAGGCGGTCAGGGCGAGCAGTGCCGCGGCCGCGATCCCGAGGCCTGCCAGTGTCCGTGTGCGTCGCATGTGCGTCTCCTTCGTGTGCTGTGTGTGCAGGGTCTGTGAAGTGTGCGGGTCCGCGTGGTGCGCGGGTCAGTGGGTCAGGAGCTTCGAGAGGAAGTCCTTGGCCCGGTCGCTCTTCGGGTTCGTGAAGAACTCCTCGGGCTTCGCCTCTTCGACGATCTGGCCGTCGGCCATGAAGACGACCCGGTCGGCGGCCTTGCGGGCGAAGCCCATCTCGTGCGTGACGACGATCATCGTCATGCCCTCCTGCGCGAGCTCGACCATGACGTCGAGGACCTCGTTGATCATCTCGGGGTCGAGCGCGCTGGTCGGCTCGTCGAAGAGCATGACCTTCGGGTGCATCGCGAGCGCACGGGCGATCGCGACGCGCTGCTGCTGACCGCCGGAGAGCTGCGCCGGGAGCTTCGAGGCCTGCTTCGCGACGCCGACGCGCTCGAGGAGTGCCATAGCCTCCTTCTCGGCGTCCGCCTTCTTGAGGCCGCGGACCTTGATGGGGCCGAGCGTCACGTTCTCGAGGATCGTGAGGTGCGCGAACAGGTTGAACGACTGGAACACCATGCCGACCTCGGCGCGGAGGGTCGCGAGGCCCTTGCCCTCGGCGGGGAGCGCCTTGCCGTCGATGCTGATCGATCCGCTCGTGATGGTCTCGAGGCGGTTGATCGTGCGGCAGAGCGTCGACTTGCCCGAGCCCGAGGGGCCGATCACGACCACGACCTCACCGGCGTTGACCGTGAGGTTGATATCGGTGAGCGCCTGGAAGTCGCCGTAGTGCTTCTGCACGTTGTCGACGACGACGAGCGGCTTATCAGAGGTCATCATTTCTCCAAACTAGCCACGTCGATGGCGCGGCTCCAGGCGGGTTCGTCGAGATTTACACGTTCGTAATCCCGTGATCGAGCCGTCTCCGCCCGAGCACCGGAGTGCCCCACGGTCCGCCCCCGCAGACCGTGGGGGCGTCCCTGCCGCTGCGTTCCTCCCCCACGGGGAACGGAGCGGCAAGCCTCCGATCGGATGCGATCGCGGGCCGATCCGAAGGGATGCCGAAGCCCGCGCCTACAGGAAGGGCGAGGGCGTACTGGCATCTGAATTCTCCGTCGAATCGTGCGCGATCGACCCCAGATTGTCAGAGTGCCCCCTCCTCAGGAGAACTTCTTGAGCGTTTCTTGAGATGGCGGCCGGCGCCTCAGTCGCGTTGACCGCGGAAGTACTCGACGGCTCCGGGGTGCAGCGGGACCGGTCCCGTGAAGATGGCCTGCGTCCGGTCGAGGAACGAGGCGACCGGCACATCGTGCGCGATCGACGTGCGCGCGTCGAAGAGTCCCACGAGCACGTCCCGCACCACGCCGTCGGGGGTGTCGGCCGCGGTGACGAGGTAGTTCGGGACGGCGAGGGTCGGCTCGGACTCCTCGATCCCGTAGAGACCCACCGGCAGGTCCGCCTGTCGGTAGGCGTGCGAGTAGCGCTCGTTGACGTCGGCGACCCATCCCTGCTCGATCGGCAGGAGTCGCACCGGGGTGCTGCGCGCGAGGTCGGCGATGCCCGGCGTCGGGATGCCGCCGACCCAGAAGAAGCCGTCGATCCTCGAGTCCTGGAGCGCCTGGATGGAGTCGGCGAGCGCGAGCTGCGGATCGTCGATCGACGCGACGTCCACGTCGGCGGCGTCGAGCACGCGCGAGGCGATCACATTGACCCCGGAGTTCTCCGCGCCGAGCGACACCGCGCGTCCGGCGAGGTCGGCGAGCTCGTCGATGTCCGAGTCCTCCCGCACCACGACGTGCAGGTACTCGTCGTAGAGTCGCGCGACGGCCTGCACGGGCAGCGGCTCCGCGAAGGCTCCGACCCCTGCGACGGCGTCCGCGGCGGCGTCGCCCTGCGCGAAGCCGAGAAGCGCCTCCCCCGACGTCACCCGCAGGAGATTGTCGACCGACCCCGCGGTCTGCTCCGCGTCCACCTCGAGGTCGTACCGGGTCGAGAGCTCCTCCGCGAGGCGCGTGCCGTAGGCGAAGTACACGCCGTCGGCACCTCCCCCGGCGATCGCGACCGGCCCCGCCTCCCACTCGCCGGAGCGCGCGCCGCACCCGGTCGCGAAGGCGACGGCGACGAGCACGAGCGTCGCCGCGAGGACTCTGCGCGCCGTCGGACGCCGGATACCGCGGGTCATGCGGTCGTCCCCGCCGGGAGCACGAGCGTGACGAGCAGTCCGCCGTCGCCGGGGGCGTCGACGACGAGCGCCGCGTCGACCGTGGCGAGCAGATCGGTCGCGATCGCGAGCCCCAGTCCGGAGCCCGGCGTCCCGCCGTCGTCGTCGCTGCGCCAGAACCGGTCGGTCGCGTACGCCGCCTGCTCGACCGTGAGACCCGGTCCGTTGTCGCGCACCGAGAGCCGACACAC
The DNA here is from genome assembly GCF_044749125.1 of Microbacterium sp. NPDC089696. Taxonomy (NCBI): domain Bacteria; kingdom Bacillati; phylum Actinomycetota; class Actinomycetes; order Micrococcales; family Microbacteriaceae; genus Microbacterium; species Microbacterium sp. NPDC089696. The sequence goes on from NZ_JBIVHF010000002.1 coordinate 26,540, forward strand.
CTCGCCGTCACGCCGCGCCGAGACCTCGACGACCGAGCCCGGCGGCGAGTACTTCACGGCGTTGTCGATCACCGCGTCGAGCGCGCTCTCGACGATCGTGCGGTCGGTCACGCTCAGGACCGCGTCGCGCGCGGTGGTGCGCATGAGGATCCCGCGCTGCGCGGCCACGTCGCGCCAGGCGTCGACCCGACGACCGGCGAGGGTGGCGAGGTCGACGGCCGAGATCGTCGTGTCGAGGCGGCCGCCGCGTGCGAGACCGAGCAGCGTCTCGAGGATGCGCGTCATCCGTCGTCCCTCCTCGCGCGTCTCCTCCACGTCGTCGCGCCAGTCCTCGTCGAGTCCCGTCGCCAGGTGCTCGACGCGCAGCAGCAGGGCGTTGAGCGGGTTGCGGAGCTCGTGCGAGGCGTTCAGGGCGAACTCCTGCTGCCTCGTCATCACCCGTTCGATCTCGTCGGCCATCCCGTTGAAGACCCTGGTCATCCGCCGCAGCTCCGGGGGCCCGGTGTCCTCCGCGACGCGCGCGTCCATCTCGCCGCGCTCGATCGCCACCATGGCCTCGTCGAGTCGGCGCACGGGGGCGAGCACCCAGCGCGCGAGCTGGCGCACGAGCAGGATGCCGACTCCCACCGACAGGAGGGCGACGATCGACAGCACCACGATCTGCTGGATGATCTCGGCCCGGGGCGCGGACGTGTCCTCGGACACCATGACCGCGCCGATGACGTCGCCGTCGTCGAACACCGGCTCCACCAGCGAGGAGTCGGCGACGCTCCACGGGAACACGGGCTCCGGGGCTTCGGCGCGGCGTCCGGACAGCGCGAGCCCCACCCGCGCGGCCTCGTCGTCGGTGAGCACGTCCCCCTCGGCGTCGCCGGCCGCCCACGTGCCGCCCGACAGGTCGAACACCACGACGTCGATGCCGTAGACCTCATGGAACCGCTGCACCTCGGCGTCGATCACCGCGGCGCTCCCCGAGCGCAGCGCCTGCCGCGCGCTGGTGACGAAGTACGCGAGATCGCCGAGCTGCTCGGTGTAGAACGCCTGCTGGATGCTGCGCGTCGCGCTCCAGGTCGTCGCACCGCCGAGCGAGAGCAGGATCGCGATCAGGGGCACGAGGAAGACGACGACGAGGCGCCTGCGCATCCGCGGCTCACCCCGCCAGCCGGTAGCCGACGCCGCGCACGGTCTCGATGATGCGGCGCTGTCCGGCCTTCTTGCGGATCGCCCCGACATGCACCTCGAGGGAGTGTCCGAAGCCCCGCCAGTCGGTGTTCCAGACCTCGCGGATGAGTCGCTCCTTGGGCACGGCGACACCCGGATAGCGGGCGAGCACCGCGACGATGTCGAACTCCTTGCGCGTGAGCTCGATGGGCGAGCGGTCGACGACGACCTGCCGCGCCACGAGATCGATCTGGACGGCTCCGTCGTCGACCTGCACGATCGCCTCGGTCTCCGGGCGCACAGGACGCGACCGCCGCGTCACGGCCTCGATCCGGGCGAGCAGTTCATGGACGTCGTAGGGCTTGACCACGAAGTCGTCGGCGCCGGCGCGCAGGCCCTTGATGCGCTCGGTGACCTGGTTGCGCGCCGTGACGATCACGATCGGGACCTCGGAGCGCCCGCGGATCCGCCGGCACAGGTCGATGCCGTCGACATCGGGGAGGCCGAGGTCCAGCAGCACGACCTCGGTGTCGGCGCCGAGCATGGCGAGCGCGGTGACGCCGTCGGCGGCGCGGGCGGTCGCGTAGCCGGAGCGCGCGAGGAAGGCGTCGAGGGCGGCGGCGACGCGCTCGTCGTCCTCCACGATCAGAATCCGCATCGACCCCGGTCCCCTTCTCCGCTCGGGCAGGGGGACAGATTATCAGCCGAGCGATGCGACCTCGGACCGCGGGAGCCTCAGGCCAGTGCCGCGGCGCGCTGCGCGAAGGCGCTCTCGTACAGGCACACGCTCGCGGCCGTCGCGAGGTTGAGCGACTCGGCCCGGCCGAAGATCGGCAGCTTCAGCACGGTGTCGGCACGCTCCAACGCCTCGTCTTCGAGGCCGCGGGCCTCGTTGCCGAACAGCCATGCGGTGGGTTCTGCGAGCATCCCCTCGGCGCGGGCCTCGAGCAGGTCGTCGCCCTTCACATCGGCGGCGAGGACGCGGAGCCCCGCGGCGTGCGCGCGCTCCACCACGTCGGCGAGGTCGGCGCCGACCGACACCGGGAGGTGGAACAGGGAGCCGGTCGTGGCCCGGACGACCTTCGGGTTGTACGGATCGACGGTGTTGCCGGTGAGCACGACGGCGTCGGCCCCGGCGGCGTCGGCCGCGCGGATGATCGTTCCGAGGTTGCCCGGATCGCGGATCTCCTCGCAGATCGCGACGAGGCGCGGCGCGGCGTCGAAGACGTCCTTCACCGCGGTGGGGGTCTGGCGCACCACGGCGACCAGCCCCTGAGGCGTGACGGTGTCGGCCATGGCGTTGAGGACGTACTCGGTGACGTGCTCGACGTCGACGCCCGCGTCCGTCGCCTTCGCCCGGATGTCGGGATGCTTGTCCCAGCCCCCGGGCGTGGCGAACAGCTCGACGATCGCCTCAGGACTGTAGGTGAGCGCCTCGCGCACGGCCTGAGGGCCTTCGAGCAGGTACAGGCCCGTCTCGCTGCGCGCGCTGCGCTTGGTCAGCTTCGCGACGGCACGGACTCGGGGGGACCGGGGGTTCTCCAGCACGGTCCCAGTCTAGGGAACGAGAGACCCTGTGCCGCGGATAACAGCAGGAGAACGACAGAGGACGCCCTCCCGAAGGAGAGCGTCCTCTGTGGTGACGTGCTGCTTACGCAGCCGACTTCGGCGCGTTGACGTCGGAAGGCAGGGCCTTCTTGGCCGTCTCGACGAGCGTCGTGAACGTGGCCGCGTCGTTGACCGCGAGGTCGGCGAGCATGCGACGGTCGACCGTGACACCCGCGAGGCCGAGGCCCTGGATGAAGCGGTTGTACGTGATGCCGTTCTGGCGTGCAGCGGCGTTGATGCGCTGGATCCAGAGGCGACGGAAGTCACCCTTGCGCTTGCGGCGGTCCCGGTACGAGTAGACCAGGGAGTGGATGACCTGCTCCTTGGCCTTGCGGTAGAGGCGCGAACGCTGCCCGCGGTAGCCGGATGCGCGCTCGAGGATGACGCGGCGCTTCTTGTGGGCGTTTACTGCCCGCTTGACTCTTGCCATTTTCCTGTGTTCCTATTCGTGCGTTCGGGCGCGTCAGCGGCCGAGAAGCTTCTTGGCGACCTTGAAGTCGGCCTTCGAGAGCACCTGGTCCTGGTTCAGACGACGGGTGCGACGGCTCGACTTGTGCTCGAGGTTGTGGCGCATCCCGGCCTGCTGCTTCTTCAGCTTGCCGCTGCCGGTGATCTTGAAGCGCTTCTTAGCACCCGAGTGGGTCTTCTGCTTCGGCATCTTCTCTTCCTTCGTAATGCGCCTTCTCAGGCGACGGTGTCAACCCGCGGTGCGGGAGTATGAGGGGCGGTCGTCACTCCGCCGCGGCTGCGGCCGGGGCATCCGACTCGTGCTTGGCGTCGCGCGCAGCCTGCTTCTTGGCGTCGCGGACCGCGTTCTGCTCCTGCTTGGCCTCGGACTTGCTCTTGAGCGGAGCCACGATCATGACCATGTTGCGACCGTCGATGGTCGGGTTCGACTCGACGGTGCCGAGCTCGGCGACATCCTCCGCGAACTTGCGGAGCAGACGCACGCCCTGCTCGGGACGCGACTGCTCGCGACCGCGGAACAGGATCATGGCCTTGACCTTGTCGCCGGCCTTCAGGAAGCCCTCGGCACGCTTGAGCTTCGTCGTGTAGTCGTGCGCCTCGATCTTCAGACGGAAGCGCACCTCCTTGAGGACGGTGTTCGCCTGGTTGCGGCGAGCTTCCTTCTCCTTCTGGTTGGCCTCGTACTTGAACTTCCCGTAGTCCATGATCTTGACCACGGGAGGCTTCGAGTTGGGGGCCACCTCGACGAGATCGAGGTCGGCTTCCTGCGCAAGGCGCAGCGCCGCCTCGATGCGGACGACGCCGATCTGCTCACCCGCGGGGCCGACGAGGCGGACCTCGGGGACGCGGATGCGCTCATTGGTGCGGGGATCGCTGATGCGGAACTCCTTAGACGATGGGATTCGGCCACCGGGATGCTGTCTGCATCTCGGGCGAATTCGGAATCGTCCCCCACCCGCCGGCAGTCAGATGCCGGCTCCGCACCCTGTCTGCCGGATCCGTCTGACGACGCGATCCGGTGGAGTGCAAGACCCGGTAGCCTGGAACGGCAAGCGCGGGTGGGAAGTGAATCCTCTTTCGTGCCGGAGCATGACGCTCCGGAGCCCGACACAGTCTAACAGAAGGCAAGGCACGTGACGAACCAGGCACCGGACGAGACCGCACACGAGCGCGAGGAGCGCTGGGCTCGGCAGGAGGAGGCCGCATCGTCGGCCACCCGCGACATCGCGGACGTCCCCGCCGTCGAGGTCATCACCACGGCCGCGGTGCACCTCATGAGCGCCGCCGCCGTCAAGCTCGGCCTCGCCGACGACCCGCAGGCGCAGGCGCAGATCGATCTCGACGAGGCGCGCAAGCTCATCAACGCCCTCGCGGGACTCATCACCGCCGGCGCCCCGGAGATCAGCGACATGCACGCCCGGTCGCTCCGCGACGGCCTCCGGTCGCTGCAGCTCGCCTTCCGCGAGACGTCGACCATCCCCGACCCGATCGGCAAGGGCCCGGGCGAGAAGTGGACCGGCCCCGTCAACTGACGGTCCGTGGTCGTCGGACGCGCACAGCGAGGCGACACGCCTCAGCCTCGCAACACCACCGGTCGCGACGTCGACGGCCCGCCGCACGGATCAGTCGAGTGCGTCCACTCGATCGTCTCCTCCGTCTCGGACAGCAGGAAGCCGGCGACGTCGTAGACGCGAACCGTGATCTCCTCCGGCGCGTCGAATCCGAAGCCGAAGGATCCGGGCTCACCCTGCTGCGGCACCGAGGCGTCGGAGCTCGGGGTCGGCTCGGCTCCTGGCGCCGCTGAGCACCCTGCGTCCGTGCACACCTGCAGGAACACGTCGCCGTCGTAGGCCGAGGAGTCGATCGTGATCCCGTTGCTCCACCCGATGGCGGTGCATGCGCCCGGCGGGAACGCGCAGCCGGCGAGCAGTGCAGCCATGGCGACGAGCACCCCCACCGCGCCCATGCGTCTCATGCCGCGAGCCTAGCGCGGCCCCACGCCGACGCTCACCTGCAGGGCCCGGGCACGCGTGCCCGGGAGTTCTCCGCCGAATCATCCGGCAGACGCACATCGGTCCTGCACGTGGTCGCGTGATCAGGCGGAGCGGCGGAGCTTCACGGTGAGAGAGTCGGCGAGCACGGCGATCCGGTCGTCGGCGGCCCAGCGCTGCGCGAGGCGCGCGAGCACGGCGTCGAGCACTTCGCGCTCGAGTCCGTCGACGAGCTCGAGGATCACGATCAGCTCGGGTCCGCGCAGCCGCGCGTCGGGGTCGCCGGACGCCACCGCGACGTCGATCACCGCGAGCTCGTGCGCGACGCTCTCCTGCAGCGCACGGACGACCTCGGGCGACAGGAAGCTCGGCTCCCACGACTGCGCCTGGGCGATCGCCCACACCGCGGGACGGCGGATGACGAACTCGGTCTCGGACGTGGGGTCGAGCACGATCAGGTCGGTGTCCTCCGCGGAGGCCGACAGCGCGACACGCACGGCCTCGACCGGGATGGGCCTCGCCAGGGGGTCCCAGCGCCGCATCGTCTCGACCGACGAGAACACCGGCTGCACACGACGCCCGTCCGGAGCCGCGACCGTGACGATCGACAGCTCCTGGGTCTTGTCGACCGCGAGCCCGTTCGGCGCCACGCCCTCCTCGCCCTTCTCGGCGATCAGGGGGATCAGGACGCGCGCGGACCGGAAGGCGTCGACGACCTCGACCTGCGACCCCTCACCGGCGCGGAAGCGCAGCAGCGCCGCGAGGAGCGCCGGATCGGCGGAGCCGTCATCCGCGGCGTGCGGATTCGACTCGAAACTGCGCCCTTCCCACGGGACTCCCGCGGAGTCGCCGCCGGAGTGCGCGGAGTGGTCATGCGACTCGGGGCCGCACGAGTGCGCGTCAGTCTCCGGCGACATCCAGTGCCTCAGCCAGCGTGAACGCCCCCGCATAGAGGGCCTTGCCGACGATCGCACCCTCGACGCCGAGCGGAACGAGGTCGCGGAGCGCCGCGATGTCGTCGAGGTTGGAGATGCCGCCCGACGCCACGACGGGCTTGGGCGTGCGGGACGTGATCTCGCGCAGGAGCTCGAGGTTCGGTCCCTTCAACGTGCCGTCCTTCGTGACGTCCGTCACGACGTAGCGGCTGCAGCCGGCGTCCTCGAGACGCTCGAGGACCTCCCAGAGGTCGCCGCCCTCCTTGGTCCACCCGCGGGCCGCGAGCGTGGTCCCGCGCACATCGAGGCCGACGGCGATCGCCTCGCCGTAACGTCCGATCACATCGGCGGCCCACTCGGGGTTCTCGAGCGCGGCGGTGCCGAGGTTGATGCGCGCCGCGCCGCTCTCGAGAGCCGCCTCGAGGGTCGCATCGTCGCGGATGCCGCCGGACAGCTCGATGTTCACGTTCTTGAACTGCTTGATGACCTTGCGCAGGATCGGGGCGTTGCTGCCGCGCCCGAACGCCGCGTCGAGGTCGACGAGATGGATCCACCGGGCGCCCTGCGACGCCCACTCCCCTGCCGCGTCGAGAGGATCGCCGTAGTTGGTCTCGGTGCCGGCCTCACCCTGCGTCAGCCGGACGGCCTTGCCGCCGGCGACGTCGACCGCGGGGAGCAGAGTGAGGGAGGGGGACTGCGCGAAGTCGTTCATGACGTCCTCAGGTGAGATCGGGTGCGCCGATTCGTCGGCACGAGAATCGACACTAGCCGCCGCATCCGCCCGCTCCAAATGAGCGTGACGCCGCGGGACGGACGCCACGCGGTAGCCTCGATGACACGTGTATCCGGTCGACGAGGAGAAGGTCCATGACGCGCGACGGCGAAGCCTACGGCGGAGGCCCCCTGCGGCGGGGCAACACGACCCCGCCCGAGACGCCGGATCTCGTGGAGCACGTGCCGCTGAGCCCCGAGGATGACGACGACTGGCCCACGATGCCCGGATACGCCGTCCGACCCGCGCAGCCCGCACAGCCCTCCGCACCGCCTACTCCGCCCGCACAGCCCTCCGCACCCGTGAACCCCGCGCCTCCCGTGCCCACCAGCGGAGCGACGACTCCGGCGTCCTCCGCTCCGACGTCGACGCCACCGGCTCCGATGCCGTCGTCCGCCCCCGTGGTGCCCACGCTTCCTGAGGGCGCACCGGCCGCGCCCACGACACGTGCTGCCGCCGCGGCGGCCGCCGCCGCACATCGCCCCGTTCCTCCGGCGCAGAGCGCTCCGCTCGGGCACCCCGGGCAGGCGGCATCCCCCGACGCCCCGGCCACGGTGCCTACCACGGCCGCCATCCCCGGTGTTCCGACGGTCCCTGCCGCCCCGACCGCTCCGGCGCCCACGCCGACGCCGCCCGCACCGGCACCCTCTGCACAGGCACCCTCTGCACAGGCACCCTCTGCGCCCGGGCTCGTCCAGAGCGTCCCCCTCTCACCCGCACCCCCGGCCGCATCCGCACCGGCCGCATCCGCACCGGCCGGGCCGTCTCCGACCGTCCCTCCGCAGCCCGCCGCACCCCATGCGCCGGCCACACCCGCCGGACCGGGCCCCGACCACGCGGTCGCCACACGTCGGGAGCAGCGCGAAGCGGGCGTCGAGCGGCGCTCCTTCCTCCAACAGGACCCGCGGGAGGACCCCGCGCGTCGCGGCGGACGCGGATTCCTCAACCGGATCGGCTTCTCCCTCGGCCCCAACGCGAGCGAACGCGCGTCGCGCGACGATGAGCACGCCGTCAGCCGTCACTGGCCGGGACCCCGCACGGTCGCGGTCGTGAACGGCAAGGGCGGCGCGGGGAAGACCCCGGCGACGGTGCTGCTGTCGGCGGTGTTCGCGCAGTACGGCGGAGCAGGCGTGCTGGCCTGGGACAACAATCAGACGCGGGGAACGCTCGGCTGGCGGACCGAGACCGGCGCGCACGACCGGACGCTGCTGGAGCTCCTCCCCCAGACGCAGCGCCTGCTAGGCGCTCAGGGCCAGTCCGCGGACCTCGCGCACTTCGTGCACCACCAGCCGCAGGAGAAGTACGATGTGCTGCGGTCCAAGCCCATCCGCCTCGCACACGAGAATCGTCTGAGCCCGGCCGACGTCGATGCGATCCACGCCGTCGCCGCGAAGTTCTATCGACTCATCATCATCGACTCGGGCAACGACGAGTCCGATCCGATGTGGCTGCGGATGATCGACCGTGCGGACCAGCTCGTGGTCGCGACCACGACGCGCGACGACCACGCCGAGGCGGGCGCCCTCCTCCTGGAAGCCCTGGAGGACCGGGACGAGCGGTCAGCGCACCTCGCCCGGCAGGCGGTCGTCGTCGTGAGCCAGGCCGATCCCAAGGCGTCGTCCGTGGAGGTCGCCGAGGTCGTGGCAGGATACGAGCCGCTCGCCCGCGAAGTCGTGCGGATCCCCTATGACCGGGAGATGGTCGACGGGCACCTGCGGCTGCGCGCGCTCGCCTCTCCGACGCAGGAGGCGTGGCTGTCGGCCGCCGCCGCGGTCGCTCGCGGTTTCTGAGCGCCGGAACCGGACTCGGGGTCAGTCGCCGAGGCTGCCGATCCAGTTGCGGAGCAGCTGGATGCCGGCCTCGCCGGACTTCTCGGGGTGGAACTGCGTCGCAGACAGCGGACCGTTCTCGACGGCGGCGAGGAACGGGTCGCCGTGCGTCGCCCAGGTCAGCACCGGCTGCGGGAACGGCGGGATCACGTCGAGCTCCCATTTCTGAGCGGCGTAGGAGTGCACGAAATAGAAGCGCTCCTCCTCGATGCCGCGGAACAGCACCGAGTCCGCGCCGGGCGCGACCGTGTTCCACCCCATGTGCGGGAGCACGGGGGCGTTCAGCTCGGTGACCGCTCCCGGCCACTCGCCCAGGCCTTCGGTGTCGTGCCCGCGCTCGACTCCGTGCGCGAAGAGCACCTGCATGCCGACGCAGATGCCGAGCACCGGACGACCGCCCGCCAGACGGCGATCGATGATCTCGTCGCCGCCATGAGCGTGCAGGGCGTCGCGCACCGCCTGGAAGGCTCCCACCCCGGGGACGAGCAGTCCGTCGGCGTCGAGCGCCTCGGCGCGGTCGCGCGTGAGCACCGCATCCGCTCCTGCGGCGACGAGCGCCTTGACCGCGGAGTGGACGTTGCCGGACTCGTAGTCGAAAACGGCGACGCGGGGCGTCCGGGTCACAGCGCACCCTTGGTCGACGGGATGCCGTCCACGAGCGGGTCGAGCGCCTTTGCCTGGCGGAATGCGCGGGCGAAAGCCTTGTACTCCGCCTCCGCGATGTGATGCGGGTCGCGTCCATCCAGCACGCGGACGTGCACCGTGAGACCGGCGTTGAACGCGAGCGCCTCGAACGTGTGCCGCACGAGCGACCCGGTGAAGTGACCGCCGATCAGGTGGTGCTCGAACCCCGCGGGCTCACCCGTGTGCACGAGGTAGGGCCGACCGGAGATGTCGACCACGGCCTGCGCGAGCGCCTCGTCCAAGGGCACCAGGGCGTCTCCGTAGCGGGCGATCCCGGACTTGTCACCGAGTGCCTCGCGGATAGCCTGGCCGAGCACGATGGAGATGTCCTCGACCGTGTGGTGAGCGTCGATGTCGGTGTCACCGGACGCGCGGACGGTGAGATCGGTCAACGAGTGCTTCGCGAACGCCGTGAGCATGTGGTCGAAGAAGGGCACGGACGTGTCGATACGGCTCGCACCGGTGCCGTCCAGGTTCAGCTCGAGCTCGACGGTGGACTCCGACGTGGAGCGCACGCGGGTCGCGGTGCGCGGGGTCTGGGCGGTGCTGCTCATGATGCCGATCCTATCGAGGCGAGGGCGTCCAGGAACGCGGTGGTCTCGGCTTCGGTGCCGGCGGTCACGCGGAGGTGTCCCGGCAGGCCCACGTCGCGGATCAGCACGCCGCGGTCGTACAGCTCCTGCCAGACCCGCCGCGGATCCGAGACGCCGCCGAACAGGACGAAGTTCGACCACGACTCGTGCGGCATGTAGCCGAGGGCCTCGAGCGTGGCCGAGATGCGGTCGCGCTGTTCGACGATCTCCTCGACCATGCCGAGCATCACGTCGGCGTTGCGCAGCGCGGCGATCGCCGCCGCCTGGGTGAGCGCGCTCAGGTGGTACGGCAGGCGCACGAGACGCAGCGCGTCGATGAACGCCGGGTCTGCGGCGAGGTAGCCGACGCGGGCGCCGGCGAACGCGAACGCCTTGCTCATGGTGCGCGACACCGCGAGACGGGGGCGCCCGTCGAGCAGGGTCAGTGCGGAGGCGGCGTCACGGGGCGCGAACTCCTGATACGCCTCGTCGACGACGACGATGCCGCGGGACGCCTCGTAGACCGCCTCGACCACGTCGAGTCCGAGAGGCGTTCCCGTCGGGTTGTTGGGCGCGCAGAGCAGGATGACGTCGGGGTCTACCTCGGCGACCTGCGCGGCCGCCTCTTCTGCGGTGATCGTGTAGTCGGGCTGTCGCGTTCCGGCGACCCAGGTCGCGCCGGTGCCTTTCGCGATCAACGGGTACATCGAGTACGTGGGCGCGAAGCTGAAGGCCGTGCGACTCGGGCCTCCGAACGCCTGCAGGATGTGCTGCAGCACCTCGTTGGACCCGTTGCCCGCCCAGATCTGCGCGGGGTCCAGGCCGTGACCGAGGTACTCGGCGAATCCTTCTCGCAGGGTCGTGAACTCACGGTCCGGGTAGCGGTTCACATCGCGCAGAGCCACGGCGATGTCGTCGAGGATGTCGCTCGCGACGGCGTCGGGCACGGGATGCGTGTTCTCGTTGACGTTCAGCGCGATGGGCAGTGGGGCCTGAGGCGCACCGTAGGGAGTGAGCCCTCGGAGATCGTCACGGAGCGGAAGGTCGGCGAGCGAAGCAGTCACCCTTCCCATGGTAGAGCGAGCTCGACGCCGCTCGTCATCCGGTGACGCTGCATGAACGATCCGTGTCCACCCGACTGTCAGCGCCCTGTGATCCGGATCGGCGCCTCTGATCTCGATCGAGGCGCTGGTCACGCCTCAGTCCGTGTAGCCCGCGGGGATCGCGATCTCCTGGCCGATCTGCAGAGCACCGCCCTGCAGCGCGTTGAGGCGCGTGATGTCGCCGATGACCTCGCGCGGGTCGGCGCCGGGAGCGACCGCCTCGGCGATCGACCAGAGCGTGTCGCCCGGCATCACCGTGACCGTCTCGAAGGACGCCGTCGCGACGTGCTCGTTCGAGGCGATGGCGCTGCCGCCGCTCAGGGCCGCGAACGCGATGCCCGCCGCGAGAGGAACGGCCGCGATCGCGAGCACGACACGACGACCACGCGCCGTCAGCCGGAGGCGAGTCGCCGGACGTGCCGGGACGACTGCTGCGCTGCTGAAGGTGATGGTGCTCATCTCGTGCTCCTCTGGTGACCGCGGGGCGGTGAAGGTGGCGTAGCGTTCGCATCCGCGACTCGGCCGGGAGCCGGGAATGCGAAGCTACGTTCCGAAGGTATCTTCGAATTCGAACATCTGTCAAGACTTCTTCGAAATCCGCTCTCCGAATCAAGCGACACGCTCGAACAGATATTCCCTATCGGCGTGCTTCTCGGATACGGTTTCGATACGAACACCCCACCACGGACCTCCGACATTCGAATCGGGACGCCGGAAACCGCACCTCCGAGGAGCACCATGAGCGAGAACTCCGCCCCCGAGTCCGAGGCGCCGCGCACTCGCCGCCGGAAGAGCCTCAGCCCCAAGCAGATGGCCATCCTCGAGGTCATCCAGACCTCGATCAGCCGCTACGGCTATCCGCCGAGCATGCGCGAGATCGGCGACGCGGTCGGTCTCAAGTCGCTGTCGAGCGTGACGCACCAGCTCGGCCAGCTCGAGCTCAGCGGCTACCTTCGTCGCGACCCGGGCAAGACCAGGGCGATGGAGGTCCTGATCGACCTCCCCGGCACCGGCACCGAGAACCCCGCCGACGTGGCGACCCCTGTCGGCGACGCCGCGCTCGTCCCTCTGGTCGGCCGCATCGCCGCGGGCGTCCCGATCACGGCCGACCAGCAGGTCGAGGAGATCTTCCCCCTGCCGCGCCAGCTCGTGGGCAAGGGCGACCTGTTCATGCTCAAGGTCTCCGGCGAGTCGATGATCGACGCCGCGATCTGCGACGGCGACTGGGTCGTCGTCCGCTCCCAGGGCACCGCCGAGAACGGCGAGATCGTCGCCGCGATGCTCGACGGCGAGGCCACGGTCAAGGTGCTGCGGCGCCGTGACGGACACACCTGGCTGCTGCCCCGCAACTCGGCATTCGAGCCGATCCTCGGCGACGAGGCCGTGATCCTCGGCAAGGTCGTCGCCGTCCTCCGGGCCGTCTGACCCCCGCGCCGAGTATCCGGGGGCGTCCGCGCCTAGGCTCGAAGCATGAGCGCACCGTACGGCTCCTGGTCCTCCCCGTTCTCCTCCGCGGCGATCGCCGCGGCATCGCCGCGCATCGACGGCGCGCGCTTCGTGGGCGACGAGGTGTGGTGGGGCGAGTCCGTTCCGGCCGAAGGCGGTCGCGTCGCGGTGCGCAGCTCCACGGGCGACCTCGTCCTCCCCGCTCCCTGGAGCGCGCGCTCACGCGTGCACGAGTACGGCGGCGGCGCCTGGACCGCCGACCGCGAGGGCACCCTGTACTTCGTCGACGGGAAGGATCAGCGCGTGCGCAGGATGCCGCGCGGCGGCGATCCCGTGCCTCTCACCCCGGGCGGTCCTGCCTACGGCGGGCTGCGGCTGCAGCACGGACGCCTGTTCGCCGTGCGGGAGGACCTCACCGTCGACCCCCATCGTCGCGGCATCGTCGAGATCCCCCTCGACGGCTCGGCCGCCGACGATGGGCATGCGCTCACGGTGGTCGTCGAGAGCGAGGGCTTCTACGCGCATCCGGCGCTCTCCCCGGACGGCTCACGGATCGCATGGGTCGAGTGGCACGCGCCACGGATGCCGTGGCAGGAGGCCTCGCTCGTGATCGCGGGCCGCGACCGTCGCATCGTCGTTCCGACCCGCGCGGCCCTGCAGCCCGAGTGGCTCGGCGACGACGAGCTCGTGTACGCCGACGATCCCTCCGGCCGCTGGGCGCTGCACCGACTCCGGTTGGACGGGGACGGCGCAGCGGGCACGCCACGCACCGCGACGCCCGAGGTGGATGCCGACACCGGCTACGGGCTCTGGGTGCTCGGCAACCGCTGGTTCCAGCCGCTCGACGACGGCCGTGTCGTAGCGGTCCGCACGAACGGCCGCGACGACGTGGTGGTCGTCTCCCGCGACGGCAGCGCTCGTCCTCTCGACCTCCTCGCCGACGGCCACGTGAGCGTCGACGATGCCTCCGGCTCCCGCGTCCTCCTGTCCGGCAGCAGCTCGACGACCGCCCCCGGTGTCTGGGCCGTCGACGTCGACTCCGGAGATGTGGAGCGCATCGCGGGAGGGGCGCCCTCCGATCCGGCGTGGATGCCCACGGCATCCGCTCTGCTCGTCGACGGGCCGCACGGGCCGGTGCACGCCTTCGCGTATGACCCGCGCAACCCCGAGCAGGCGGCCCCCGACAACGAGCTCCCGCCGTATGTCGTGCTCGTGCACGGCGGCCCGACGGCCCACGTCACGGGCGCGTCTTCGGCGGCGATCGCGTTCTATACGAGCCGGGGCATCGGCGTGCTCGACGTCAACTACGGCGGCTCGACGGGATACGGGCGCGCCTACCGCGAACGCCTCGACGGCCGATGGGGCGTCGCCGACGTGGACGACGTGATCGCCGCCGCCCGGGGGCTGGCCGACGCCGGACTGGCGGACCCCGCGCGCATCGCGATCCGCGGCGGGTCAGCCGGCGGCTGGACCGTCCTGTCCGCCCTCGTGCGAGGCGGGACCTTCGCCGCCGGGATCAGCCGCTACGGCGTGGCCGACCTGCGGATGCTCGTCGAGCACTCCCACGACTTCGAGGCGCACTACATCGAGGGGCTCGTGGGGCCGCTCCCGGACGCCGAGCAGCTGTACGTCGACCGCTCCCCGCTCACGCACGCCGACCGGATCGACGTGCCCGTGCTGCTGATGCAGGGCGGCGTCGACCGCGTCGTGCCGCCCGAGCAGTCCGAGGCGATCCGAGACGCCCTGCAGGCACGAGGCGTCGATCACGAGTACGTGCTGTACCCCGACGAGGGCCACGGCTTCCGGGCGGCGGAGACGATCGTCGACGCGCTCGAGCGTGAACTGGCCTTCCTCGGCCGCGTGTTCGGCTTCACGCCCGCGGACTGAGCGCGGTCACTCCCCGACGCGGTTGCGGAGCCGCATGGCCCGTTCGGCCTCGCGCGTGTCCTGACGCTCGCGCAGGGTCTGGCGCTTGTCGTACTCGCGCTTGCCCTTCGCGAGGGCGATCTCGACCTTCGCGCGCCCGTCCGAGAAGTAGAGCCTGAGCGGGATCAGCGTGTAGCCCCCGGCCGAGACGGCGTGCGCGAGCTTCGCGATCTCCTCGCGGTGCAGCAGCAGCTTGCGGATGCGCTTCGCCGAGTGGTTCGTCCAGTGCCCCTGCGAGTACTCCGGGATGTGCACGGCGTCGAGGAAGACCTCGTTCCCCTTCACGAAGGCGTAGCCGTCGCTGAGGTTGGCGCGTCCCTGACGCAGCGACTTCACCTCGGTGCCGGTGAGCACCATCCCCGCCTCGTACGACTTCTCGATGTTGTAGTCGTGACGTGCGCGACGATTGGTCGCGATGACCTTCTCCCCGCGTTCCCTGGGCATGATTCTCTCCTGATCCGTGCCGTGACGACGTGCGGAGCCCGATGGCGGGCGCACGGCAGCCTGTCAGTCTATACCGCGGACGCGGTCAGGTGCGAAGCCAGCGGCGGATCGCGAACCCGGCGGACAGCGCGGCGAGCACCACGCCGATGCCGATCAGCACGGGGACGACGAGTGCCGCGTCCTGCATCGTGATCCACGTCGTGATGAACGGCACGCGCCCTCGAAGGTAGCCGTTGACGCCGAAGTGCACGCCCGCGACGACGGCGGCGCTCGCGAGGACGGATCCCAGGAATGCGGCGAACACGCCCTCCAGCACGAACGGCGTCTGGATGAAGCGGTTCGACGCTCCGACGAGGCGCATGATGCCGATCTCCTTGCGCCGGGCGTACGCCGACAACCGGATCGTCGTGCCGATCAACAGGATCGCGGCGATCAGCATCAGCACCGCGATGCCGACGGCGATGTACGTCGCGACCGTGAGCGCCGAGAACAGCGGCTCGAGGTACTGCAGCTGATCCTGCACCTGCTCCACGCCGGCGACGCCGTTGAACGCCTCCGAGATCACCTGCGACTGCCCCGGGTCCTTCATGGTCACGAAGAAGACCTCGAACGCCTGGTCGGGCGTGATCACACTCGCCTGCTCCTCCCCGAGCTGCGCGACGAGCTTGGCGTACGTGTCCTCCTTGGTGTCGAAGGTCACCTCGCGGATGAGCGGAGCGAGCGCCTCCCCGTCCAGCTGGGCCCGCACGGCGTCCACCTGATCCTCGGTGGCGCCGCCGTCGACGCAGGTCTGCGATTCGGAGATCGTCGAGCACATGTACACGGCGACCTGGGCGCGCTCGGTCCAGTACCCGCGCATGGTGCCGATCTGGGACTGCATGAGGATCGCGGCGCCGACGAAGGTCAGCGACACGAAGGTCACGAGCACGACGGAGATCACCATCGAGATGTTGCGTCGGAGGCCGCCGAGGGCCTCCGTGAGGATGAGTCCGATTCTCATGAGGTAGGGCCCACCTCCTCGGCGCCGTCGTCCGACAGGCCGAGCCGGTCGGCCACCCCCAGCTCCGCCACGTCGACCTGCGGCAGCACGATGGGGTGCGTGCGCGGCCCCACGGCCGCGGCCGTCTCGACAGCCTGCTCGTCGATCTGCGGTTCGATGGGCGCTGCCTGCGCCTCCGGGGTCTCGGATGCGGTGGGCACGGCGTCGGGGGCGGATGCCGCAGCCTTGCGCTGCACGTGCAGCTCCTCCGCGAGCGCCGCGCGCACGACGGAGAGGTCGGCGGTCTGCCGCTGGACCTCCTGGACCGCGGTGAGGGCGGCCGCGGCGGCGGCGCCGCGGACCTCCTCGGGAACGAGCCGCGGGATGTTCGACGTGTCGCCGTAGCCGCCGTGCACCTCGTCGCGCACCATCTCGCCGTCGCGGAGCTCGATCACGCGCCGCTGCATCTGGTCGACGAACGCCGCCTCGTGCGTGGCCATGAGCACGGTCGTGCCACCCGCGTTGATGCGCGCGAGGAGCTGCATGATGTCGACGGAGGTCGCGGGGTCCAGGTTTCCGGTCGGCTCGTCCGCCAGCAGCACCTGCGGGCGGTTGACGAGCGCGCGAGCGATCGCGACGCGCTGCTGCTCACCGCCGGACAGCTCGTGCGGCATCCGCTTCTGCTTGCCGTCGAGGCCGACGAGGGCCAGCGCCTCGGGCACGGCCTGCTGGATGAAGCCGCGCGACGAACCGGTGACCTGGAGCGTGAACGCCACGTTCTGGTAGACGGTCTTCGACGGCAGCAGCCGGAAGTCCTGGAACACCGAGCCGATGTGCCGACGGAAGTACGGCACCTTGCGGTTCGCGAGCGAGCGCAGGTCGCGTCCGAGCACGGCGATGCGACCTGTCGTGGGCACGTCCTCGCGGAGGATGAGTCGCAGGCATGACGACTTCCCCGACCCCGACGCACCCACGAGGAAGACGAACTCCCCGCGCTGCACCTCGAAGTCGACGCCGGACAGAGCGGGCCTGGAAGTCCCGCGATAGCGTTTCGTGACGTTCTCGAACCGAATCATGGCGGTTCGAGCCTAAGCGCGCGGATTCGTCTGCCCGCGAGCGACACCCCGCAGGCCTCCTCCGCGTCGGAGGGCACTGCTATACATGGAGGTGTCGATCCGCGCGGTCAGCGCGGACGAAGGACTTCCGAGGGGACATCATGACGACGCCTGCAGGCTGGTACGACGACGGATCCGGTCGGCAGCGATGGTGGGACGGCACTCAGTGGACCGAGCACTTCGCTCCGGCCGCCGAGCCCGCCGCTCCCGCCGAGGCGACGCCCGCCGCCGAGGAGACCGAGGCGACGATCGCCTCGGCCGCCGCCGTCGAGACGTCCTGGTCCGCCGCGCCGTCCAGCGACACTCCGGCGGAAGACGCCGGGGCTCCGGATGCCAACGCCGCGAGCGCCGGCGAAGGCTCGGCGGCCGAGTCCGCGCTCCCCGAGACCGCGCTCCCCGAGACCGAGGTCGACCCGGTCACGCCGCCCGAGGCCGCGCCGACCTGGTCTGCGCCCGGTGCCACCGGCCCGACGACGCCCCTCGACGCCGCCGTGCCGCCGTACGGCACCCCGGCGCCCACCTACCCGGGAGCAGCCGCGCAGGCGCCGACCTATCCCGGAGCAGCGCCGCAGGCGCCGGCCTATCCCGGTGCCACACCGTCCTACCCCGGCGGCGGCTACCAGGCAGCCGCTCCGGGCTATCCGGTCGGCGGATACCAGGGAGGGTACGCCTCCGTGTCCTCCACTCCGCCGCGCCTCTCGGTGCTCGGACTCGTCGGTCTCGGTCTCGCCGCGCTCGGCACGATCCTCGCGTTCATCCCGATCGCGAACGTGTTCGGCTTCGTGCTCCTCGCGGCCGGCTTCATCACCTCGCTGATCTCGCTGTTCCTCAAGGGCAGGAAGTGGCCGGGCATCACGGGCCTCATCGTGTCGGTGGTCGGCACGATCATCGGCGTCGTGATGATCTTCGTCTTCACGTTCGTCACCCTCGCGGGAGTGGTGCGCGACTACCCGACCGCTCCCCCGTCGAGTGAGAGCGACAGCGGCACGGACGACGGCACCGACGGCGGCCTCGGCTCCCCCGAGGCCGTGGAGGGCACGATGGGCGAGGCCGTGACGGTCACCCAGCTCTCCGGGTCGGGCGAGGTCACCGTGAACTCCGCCACGTGGGCGACGTCCGACGGCTCGAGCATCCCCGCGACGAACGGCGGCTTCGTGATCCTCGACGTGACCTGGACGGGCGTCGACGGCACCAGTTACGTCAACCCGATCTACTTCGGCATCGAGACGGCCGAGGGCACCGACGGGACGTACGACTTCTTCGCCGACGGTCAGTTCGGCAGCGAGGAGCTCGCGGCGGGCGAGTCGGTCAACGGCACGGTCACCTTCGACGTCGCCCAGAGCGCCTCGTACACCGTCATCGTGACCGACGAGCTCCTGCAGGAAGTCGCCCGCATCTCGGTCACCGCGACCGCCGGCTGAGCACGAAGGACGAGGACACGGCATGACGATCCCTGCCGGTTGGTACGACGACGGCTCCGGACGGCGGCGCTGGTGGGACGGCTCCGGCTGGACCCAGCACACGCTCGCCGCGCCCGCACCTGCGACGGCGACGCCTGAGGACGCGGAGACGATCCCGCTCGACGGTGCCGTTCCCGACCCCGCGCTCGCCGAGCGCACGTCGGAGGCTCCGGAGTCGGACCCGATCGACGCACCGACCGCCGACACCGCCGACGCGGCGTTCACCCCGCCGTGGGTGCTGCCGGGAACCGGCGCCGCGGACCAGGCCCCGACGCCGGTCGCCGAGGCCACCGCCGCGGGATACGCATCCGCGGGAGTCGCACCGCATGCGGCGGGAGTCGCACCGCATGCGGCGGGAGTCGCACCGCATGCGGCGGGAGTCGCGCCGGGTGCCGTACCTCCCGTGCCGCAGCCGGGCTGGGGAGCCGCCGGGGTCTCCCCCGGTGCCGCGCACCCGGGCTGGGGAGCACCCGTCGTCGCACCGTCGGCGCCGCGCCCCTTCCCGGTCCTGGGCGTGATCGCTCTCGGCCTCGCCGTCCTCGGCACCGTGCTCTCGTGCGTCCCCGCGATCGCGGGCGTCGGCTGGGCGCTGCTCGGTCTCGGCTTCCTCCTCGGCGTCGTGTCCCTGTTCCTGCGCGCGCCGAAGTGGCCGGGCATCGCCGGGATGGGCCTGAGCGTGCTCGGCGCGTTCCTCGCCGTCGCCGTCGTGCTCATCTCCTTCGGATCGACGGGGAGCACGACGCCCGAGACCGGAGGGACGCCGGTCGCTCCACCGTCGACGAGCCCGAGCGACGGAGGCACCACGGTTCCGAGCAACGCCGAGACCGTGGCGTGGTCGGACCTCGAGGTCGGTCAGTGCATGCCGTACGTCGAGTGGGAGGAAGACCTCTACGAGGTGCCTGTCGTCCCGTGCGACGAGCCCCACACCGACGAGGTGTATCTCACGTTCGACGTCGAGGACGGGGACTTCCCCGGAGACGACGAGCTCAACCGGATCGCCGAGGAGCGCTGCCTCAGCGAGTTCGAGACGTTCGTCGGCTACAGCTACGCCGAGTCGGAGCTCGACTTCTACTGGTCGGTGCCGACGCAGCGCACGTGGCGCTGGGACGACCGCGAGGTGCTCTGCGTCGCCTACAGCTACGACGACGTCACCGGCACGCTCAAGGGCGCCGGTCGCTGAACCGACAGGACGGATGCCGGTCCGCTGAGCCTCGCTCGACGGGCCGGCGCCGATCTCTGAGGATCAGTCCTCGTCCTTGCGCTTGCGCCACCGGATGCCGGCCGAGATGAACCCGTCCAGGTCGCCGTCGAACACGGCGGCCGGGTTTCCGGACTCGTGCCCCGTGCGGAGATCCTTCACGAGCTGCTGACCGTAGAGGAAGTACGAGCGCATCTGGTCGCCCCAGCTCGCGGTGATGTTGCCCGCGAGCTCCTTCTTCTTCGCCGCTTCCTCCTCGCGCTGCAGCAGCAGCAAACGGTTCTGGAGCACGCGCATCGCGACGGCGCGGTTCTGGATCTGCGACTTCTCGTTCTGCATCGACACGACGATGCCGGTCGGGAGGTGCGTGATGCGCACGGCGGAGTCCGTCGTGTTCACCGACTGGCCGCCGGGGCCCGAGGAGCGGAACACGTCGACACGGATGTCGCCCTCGGGGATGTCGACCTCGGTCGCCTCCTCCATGAGCGGGATGACCTCGACGGCCGCGAACGACGTCTGCCGCTTGTCGGCCGAGCCGAACGGGCTGATGCGCGCGAGGCGGTGGGTGCCGGCCTCGACCGACAGCGTGCCGAACGCGTAGGGCGCCTCGACCTCGAACGTCGCGGACTTGATGCCTGCGCCCTCCGCGTACGAGGTGTCCATGACCTTCACGGGGTACTTGTGCTGCTCGGCCCAGCGCAGGTACATGCGCATGAGCATCTCGGCGAAGTCGGTGGCGTCGTCGCCGCCGGCGCCGGAGCGGATCGTGATGATCGCACTGCGCTCGTCGTACTCGCCGTCGAGCAGCGTCTGCACCTCGAGCTGGTTGATGAGCTCGGTCAGCGCGGCGAGCTCGGTGCGCGCCTCGACGGCCGAGTCCTCGTCGCCCATCTCGTTCGCGAGATCGACGAGCACCTCGAGGTCGTCGAGCCGGCGGCCGATGCCCTCGACGCGGGCGAGAGCGGACTGGGCGTGGCTGAGGGCGCTGGTCACCTTCTGGGCGCGCTCGGTGTCGTCCCAGAGGTCGGGGGCGCCGGCCTCTTCACTGAGTCGGGCGATGTCGGAGCGGAGCGCATCGACATCGACGACCTCGCGGATGTCACCGTAGGTGACGCGGAGGGCCTGGATGTCGGCGGAGAGATCGAGTTCGAGCATGGCCCACCCAGCCTAACGTGCCGCCTGCGCGGGCGGGGACGCGCCGCGAACGGGAGTAGCGTGAAGGGAGTGAGCGGCGCATCCACGGTTCTGAGACGTTTCGGGCCCATGGTGTACCTCCCCACCGTGCTGTTCTCGCTCGGCGAGGGCGCGGTCATCCCGCTGATCCCCGTGATCGCCGCGTCGATGGGCGCGGACGTCGCGTTCGCGGCCCTCGTCGCCTCCGCGCTCGTGGTCGGTCAGCTGTGCGGCAACCTGCCCGCCGGATGGGCGGTCGCGCGCATCGGCGAACGGTTCACGATGGTCATCGCGGGAGCGATCGCGATCGGCGCCGGCGTGGGGATGGTGTTCGCACCGTCGCTGGCCGTGCTCGCGGCATCCGTGTTCCTCCTGGGTTTCTGCGCGGCCGCGTTCGGCCTCGCTCGGCATGCGTTCATGACGACCCGCGTGCCGATCGCGTTCCGTGCCAGGGCCCTCTCCCTGCTGGGCGGCAGCTTCCGGCTCGGCATCTTCATCGGGCCGTTCGTCGCCGCCGGCCTCCTGCAGCTGTTCGGCTCCGAGGCCGCCGCGATCTGGTTCTTCCTCGGGTGCCTGATCGTCATGGTCGTGCTGGTGCTGTTCGGCCCCGATCCCGAGAAGACGATCCCGCCCACGACGCCCGTGCGGACCGCTCCACTGTCCGCGGACACCGGCGAGGCCGTGAGCGGGTCGATCCCCACGGCACCGCGCACGGGTGTCCTCCGCACCATGTGGCAGCAGCGTTCGGTGCTCGGGCGGCTCGGTCTCGCCGCCGCCTCCCTGTCGGCCGTCCGCTCCGCCCGCCAGGTCGTGCTTCCGCTGTGGGGACTGTCGCTCGGACTCGACGCCTCGACCATCGCTCTCGTGGTCGGCATCTCGGGCGCGATCGACTTCGCCCTCTTCTACGCGAGCGGACAGGTCATGGATCGCTTCGGGCGGCTGTGGGCCGCGATGCCCGCCATGGTGCTGATGGGCGCGGGGTTCCTCGCGCTGTCGTTCACGCACGACGGGGATGCCGCGGTGCTGTGGTTCGGCATGTTCGCGGCCGTGCTCGGTGTCGGGAACGGCCTGTCGAGCGGCATCCTGCTCACGCTCGGCGCCGACGTCGCGCCCGCGCGTGAGCCGGCGGCGTTCCTCGGCTCATGGCGGACGCTGACGGATGCCGGGGGCGCGATCGCCCCGCTGCTCGTCTCGGGCATCACGGCCGTGGCATCGCTGCCGAGCGCGGCGGCCGTGATCGGCGTGATCGGCCTCGTCGGGGCGGGCGGGTTCCTGCGCTGGATCCCGCGCTTCGTGCCTCGCGCGAAGGGCGCGGGACCCGTGGAGGATGCCGGATGAGCGCGCTCGGCGCCGACGTGCGGCGGCTCGTGGCGGGGTTCCCCGTCTCGTCGGAGGACGACGCCGCCGTCCGGACGGATTTCGCATCGTTCTTCGGGGATGACGACGGTCCGGTCGCCCGCGACGACGGCCCCCACCATGCCACGGCATCCGCTTTCGTGTTCGATCCGTCGCTGACGCGCATCCTGCTCGTGTTCCACGGCAAGGGCCGGTTCTGGGTGCAGCCCGGCGGGCACCTCGAGCCGGGGGACGCCTCCGTCGCGGAGGCCGCGCTGCGCGAGCTCGCCGAGGAGACCGGGGTCGCCCCGGGTTCGATCGAGGAGCCATACGCCTACGACCTCGACCGCCACGCCCTCTCCGCGGCCTTCGGACGCTGTGCCTCGCATCTGGATATCGGCGTCGCGCTGGTCGTCGCCGGCGACACGGCGCCTGTCGTCAGCGCCGAGTCCGAGGACGTGCGCTGGTGGCCGCTCGACGACCTCCCCGTCGACGTGCCGCCGCAGTTCCACCGACGCGTCCGGACCGTGCTGTCGCGGCTGTCGCCCTGACCCCGGGCTCGGTCGCCCGTAGCCTGGTCTCATGCCCTTCGCGTTCGTGCTCCCCGCGTCCCGTGAGTACATCGACGCGACGGGCGCGCCGGACTCGCGTCCCGTCGACGCGGACCGCGGCGCAGCCCTGCTGCGCTCGGACTACGAGCGCTGGTCGCGGTGGGGCCTCGGGCTCCTCGCCTTCCTCCTCGCCGGACTCGGACTGTTCGTCGCCCTGGGGATGATCGGCACGATCGCCATGCTGGGCGGGGTCCCCGGCGTGCTGGACGTGGTGATCATCGTCGTCGCCGCGGCCCTCGCAGCAGCAGGCGTCGCCGTCCTGGTCGCCCTGTCGCGATCGGGGCGACGGATACTGCGCGCGGCGTCGTCGCGGCTGCGTTCGCCGTACACGCACGGCGGTCGGCAGCGCCGACCCGCCGGCTGGATACAGGCGCGGAGCGTGAACTTCGAGCCGCGCGTGTTCGCACGGATCACGACCGCGAGTCTCGCCCTGCTGCTCGGGATCGCCGGTGTCTCGCTGATGATCCGGGACATCGTGGCGGAATGGACCTCGGTGACCGCCGCTGTCGGAGCCGTCGGCCTGCTCGCGCTGATCTCGGGATGCGGGCAGCTCGGCGGCGTGCTGCGCCTCGTGTCGGCGCTCTCCGAGGGCGATCCGCTGTGGGCGAGGATCCGCTCCGGGTTCCGCCGCTGACGGACCACCTGTCCACGCGGCATGGGTCGCGTACAACACCGCGATCTACGAGATGGGCACGTTCGTCCGCGATCGCGACCTCGTGGCCGCACGGGCCCTGTGGACGCGCCTCGCCCCGGACATCGATCCCGCTGTCGTCCCCTTCGTCGCAGCGGCGTTCGGGTCCGGCGACTGGTAGGTGCTCGGGCACCTGTTCCCGTGAGCCGTCGCCGGCGCCCGCTACCGCAGCGCCGTCCGACTCGTCGCGGTGGCCTCCAGACGCACGCCGTCGGGGACGAACAGTGACACGAGCGGCGGCTGCCAGTCCGTCGTGACCGTCACCCGCGCTGAGACTCCGTCGGGAGCGGATGCCGACACGAGCGTCGCCTCCCCGGGCCTCGCGAGCAGCAGGGCCACCGCCTCCGCGGTCACCGCCGCATCCGTGAGCTCGGCGCGCACGACATCGCCCTCGACCTCGACGACGAAGCCGTCCGCTCCGGCGAGCGCGGCGGAGTCGGCGAGCGCGTCGAGGCGCTTCTGCGCGATGTACAGGTCGGTCGCGCACACGCACACCAGCACGAGGGCGATCGCGAGCACCGCGTAGCCGAGGGCGAGGAGGAGCACGCTCCCCTCGTCGTCAGCCCCCTCCGTCACCGCGCCCCTCATGACTCGCCCCACACCCGCGAGACCTTCTGCACCGCGATCCCCTCGACCGGCACCGAGGCCGCGCGGTCGAGGCCGAGCACGGCCGGCACGAGCGGAAGCCGCACCCGCGTGCTCACGACCACCGTGACGGTCGTCCCCGCGGCCGGGCACGGCGAGGACACGGGTGCACAGGACATGTCGACGTCCAGCTCCCCCGGATCGATGCCGTACTCCTCGGCGACAGCGTCGAGCACCCGCTGCCCGCGAGCCGACCCCGCCTCGGCATCCGGTGCGAGCGACAGCGCACGCGCCAGATGGCGTGCCGCGGCCTCCACCCCGAGCGACTGCTCCTGGATCGAGCCGAGCGCCACGATCAGGTACACGAGCGGCACGAGCAGGAGCACGCCGACCGCGATGAACTCCAACGCCGCCGAGCCGTCCTCACTCGACGTCGAACGACTCCGCGGGTGCATGAGCCTCCACCTCCAGTCCCGCGGGGATGCCGATCAGGCCGATGATCGGCATCGTCGTGCGGATCCTCACCACGACGGTGTCCTTTCCTGCGTCGTGCGAGCGCCCGACCGTGATGTCGTCCGCGTAGGCGGCGCCGACCGCCCGCGTGATCACCTCGCCCGCGCGCTCGACGCCGGCCGCCGGGGCGGCGTCCGCCAGCGCCGCGTGGTACGCCCCCTCGACCGCTGCGTCGTGCACGACGTTCCGCACATAGACGACGAGCGCGAGCTGCAGCACGCCGAGCGTGAGCGCGGTGAGCATCGTGCCGACGAGCACGAACTCGACCGGGCTCGACCCGCGCTCATCGTGCAGGAAGCCCCGGAGCGTCACGCGTCAGAGCCCCGACACGCGCTGGATCGCCTGCTCGAACAGGGCGCTGAGCGCCGGCCCGGCGACCGCCCAGATGAGCACCACGAGCCCCGCGGTCATCAACGTCACCAGAACCCAGCCCGGCACGTCGCCCGTGTCGTCGTCACGCAGGTTCCGAAGGCTCTCGGCGGTCGTCCGCCGCCAGCGTCGCAGTGTGTTCATGTCGTCCTCTCGGTTGGTGCGCTCAGCCGATGCCGAGTCGCAGGATGAACAGGCCCGGGTAGATCGCGAAGAGCACGGAGAGCGGCAGGATCAGGAAGACGAGCGGCAGCAGCATGAGGATCTCCTTGCGCCCCGCCTGCTCGATCAGCACGCGCTTGGCGTCCTCGCGCGCATCCCCCGCCTGAGCCTGGAGCACGCCGGCGAGCGGCGCACCGTGTTCGAGCGCGGCGATCACCTGATCGACCGCGCGGGTGAGCCCCGGGAGCTCCAGTCGCGCCGACATCTCGCGCAGCGCCTCACCGAGCGGTGATCCCGTGCCGGCCGCGAGCACCACGCCGCGCAACTCGGTGGTCAGCTCCCCCGTGCCGACCTGCGCGACCCGGCGCAGCGAATCGAGGAGTCCCTCCCCCGCCGACAGGCACAGCGACAGGAACTCCAGCGTCGTGGGCAGCTCGTCGGTGAGTCGTCGGCGCCGGCTCGTCACCCGTGCCGTGAGCTGCATGTCGTACCCGATCGCCACGCCGGCGCCGGCGAGGATCGGCAGCAGCAACGCCGGGACAGACATCCGTCCGACCACCGCGACCGCGATGAGCGCGAGCGCACCGGCCGCGATGCCGACGACCGTCCAGCCGAGCTGCCTGCTGCGGAAGCTCGTGGGCTCCCGGTCGACACCGGCCTGTGCGAGCCGTCGCCGCAGCGCATCGCCGTCGCCCAGCGTCCGCTCGACGAACGCGAGCACCCGCGCTCGCGACGAACGCTCCGCCGCGGGCAGGGGGCCGACGCGAGGGAGCGCCGAGGAGGGGAGCGCATCGTCGGGGACCGCATCGCGCACGTAGGGAGCTATGCGCACGGAGAGCGGCGTGGCCGACCACCGGGGAAGCGCCGCGAGCATCAGGAGCAGTCCCGCGGCGAGCGCTCCCCCGCAGAGCACCGCGACCGCCGCCGCCGTGAACCCGTTCACCCGAACCACCGCTCGGGCTCCGGGAGCCGACCGATCCGGATCATGATCCGGTACGCGACGACCGACACCGCCGCTCCGATGCAGATCACGGCGACGCCCTCGGCCGTCCCGTAGGCCGCGGCCCCCTCCGGCCGCATCACGAGCAGGCCGAGGACCACCCACGGCGCGACGGCGCCGAGCACGGCCGCCCCGCGGATCCAGGACTGTCGCGCCTCGACCTCGCCGCGCAGCGCGGCATCCGCTCGCACCGACGACGACAGCGCTCGCAGCACCGCGCCGAGTTCCGTGCCGCCCACCTGACGCGCCATGCGCAGCGTCTCGATCATGCGGTCGGCGATCGGGTCGGCGAGCGTCGTCTTGAGGCGATCGAGGCTGGTCTCGAAACGACCGGTCGCACGCAGGTCGCGAGCGAACACGACGAACGCCGGCCTCATCATGAGCGGCGCGGACTCCGCGAGTGATGCGACCGCGTCGGGGAGCGAGAGACCCACGCGGATCGCGGCGATGAGCAGGTCGCAGACGTCGGGCCACAGCTGGCGTCTCACCTTGCGCAGACGCAGGCGCCGGGACCTCAGGAACAGGATCGGCATGCTGCCCGCGGCGCCCGATGCGAGGACGGCGAGCACCGGGATCCCGACGAGAAGCCACACGACCGAGGCCGCGGTGAGCGCGAGGCCGACGATCACGACGACGAGGATGCGCGGCGCCGCGGCAGCGTACCCCGCCTCTTCCAGCATCCTCGCCAGCAGGCCGCGACGCACCGCACGGTCCGTGCTGCCGCCGCCGGGCCACATCCAGGGTGAGATCGTCAGCAGGATGCCGGCGGCGAGCGTCGCACCGAGCAGCGCGGTCATGCGCCGGCCCCGTCACGACGGAAGACCGAGCGCACCTCGATGCGACCGTCCACGATCGCGCCGGTCGGAGCGACGACCTCCTGCACCCGCCGCACGCCGTCGCCGGAGCGGACGCAGTGGACCACGAGGTCGACCGATCCGGCGATCGCCGGTGCGATGAACGCGCGGTCGATGTTGCGGCCGGCGAGCAGCGGGAGGAGGGCGAGCTTCTCGAGCGCCTCCTCGGCCGAGTTCGCGTGCACCGTGGCGGCGCCCGGCACGCCGGTGTTGAGGGCGAGCACGAGGTCGAGCGCCTCGGCGTCCCGCACCTCTCCGACCACGAGCCGATCCGGCCGCATGCGCAGCGCCTCTTTCACGAGCCGGCGCAGCGTGATCTCTCCGGCTCCCTCCAGGCTCGCCTGGCGTCCCTGCAGCGCGACGACGTCGGGGCCCTGCAGCGCGAGCTCGAAGGTCTCCTCGACCGTGATGATCCGCTGCTCCGCAGCAGCGCTCTCGAGCAGGGCGCCCAGCATGGTGGTCTTGCCGGCGTGCGTCGCGCCCGAGACGATCACGCTGCGCCCCGCCCGCAGCCCCGCCGTCAGCTCGGCGGCGAGCGCGGCCGGCAGCGCACCCTGTGCGACGAGCGCGTCGAGGCTCCTGTGCCGGGTGAGGAACTTGCGGATGTTCACGGCCCAGCCGCCGCGCACGACGTCGGCGATCGCGACGTGCAGACGAGAGCCGTCGGGCAACGAGGCATCGACGAACGGCTGGCCGATATCCACCCGTCTGCCGGTGGACTGGAGCATCCGCTCGACGAGATCGCGCAGCTGCACCTCGGTGAGCCGCAGGTCGATCCGCTCGGCGACGCCTCCCCTCGCCACATGCACGCTCCCCGGGCCGTTGAACCAGATCTCCTCGATGTCGGGGTCGTCGAGGAGCGGCTGCAGCGCACCGAAGCCGTGCACGGAGGCGAGCACATCGCTCACACACCGCGCCTCGTCGTCGGCCAGCTCCTCGCCGCGGGCCAGCGCGGTGTCGTTGAAGCGCCGCACCTCCGCCTGGGCGATGGCACGTGCGGCCTGCACGTCGACGGCGGGCTCGATCCCCTCGGCGCGCAGACGTCGCCGCACGCGCTCGGCGATGACGAGGGAGGGCTGAGTCACCCGGGCATCCTCGCAAGAATCCGGCTCGACCCCGACGAGTTATCCACACTGTCCTCATGCGACTGCGGGGCGGATCCCCAGCATCGCGGGATGCCCCGGTCAGTAGACTTATCCCACCGCGCGGGAGTGGTGAAATTGGCAGACACGCAGGATTTAGGTTCCTGTGCCTCAGGGCGTGTGGGTTCAAGTCCCACCTTCCGCACCGATCAGTCGCATCTCCGGCGACCGACGACATCACCGCCGACACAGCTCACGACGGGAATCCCATGCACCACGCCGCACTCCTCCCCTGGCTCGACCCCGCCACCATCATCGGCGCCGCGGGCCCGTGGGCTCTGCTCGTGGTCTGCTTCATCATCTTCGCCGAGACCGGCCTGCTGGTCGGCTTCCTGCTCCCCGGAGACACGCTGCTGATCATCGCGGGCCTCCTCACGCACACGAGCAACGTGTTCGGCGTGAACATCTGGATCGTCTCGCTGCTGATCGCGCTCGCGGCCTTCATCGGCGGTGAGGTCGGCTACGTGATCGGCCACAAGGGCGGTCCCGCGGTGTTCGAGCGCAAGGAGTCCGGGCTCTTCAGCAAGAAGAACGTCGAACGCACGAACGCGTTCTTCGAGCGGTTCGGCGGCATCACCGTCATCCTCGCCCGCTTCGTGCCGATCGTGCGCACCTTCGCGCCCGTCGCGGCAGGTGTGGGCCACATGCCGTGGCGCAAGTACTCGCTCTACAACTTCATCGGCGCGATGATCTGGGGTTTCGGCCTCACGATGGTCGGGTACCTGATCGCGTACATCCCCTTCATCCGCGACCTGGTCGTCGAGTACATCGACATCATCCTGCTGATCGCGGTCGGCGGCACCGCTGTCGTGACGCTGTGGCACTACCTGGTCGAGCGCCACAAGGCTCGCAAGGCCGCGGCCTCCGGCGATGGTGCGACGGATGCGGCCGAGGCCGAAGAGCTCGCGCTCGACCCCGAGGTCTTCGACCGTGCTCCCGACCTGGACGGCGACGGCAAGCACTGACCCCGGCAGGCGGATGCCGGTCAGCCGGCCTTCTTCTTCGACGTGCCCGTCTTCTTCTTCGGCTTCGCGTCCTCGTCGGCATCCGCGCCGCCTGAGCGTGCGGCCTTGGACTTCGCGACGCTCGCGCGCAGCGCCTCCATGAGGTCGATGACCTCACCGCTCTTGGCATCGCCCTCGTCCTCGCCGAACGTGTCGGCGACGTCGAAGGTGTCGCCCGCGTCGATCTTCGCGTCGATGAGGGTGCGCAGCTCCTTCTGGTACTCGTCGACGAACGACTCGGGGTCGAAGTCCGCCGAGTAGCTGTCGACGAGGGATGCAGAGAGCTCGAGCTCCTTCTTCGAGATGCGCACGTCCTCGTCGAGCGAGGGGAACTCGGCCTCGCGGACCTCGTCGGCCCACAGCAGCGTCTGCAGCACGAGAACCTTGCCGCGCACGCGCAGCGCCGCGAGCCGCGTCTTCTGCCGCAGCGTGAAGCGCACGATCGCGGTGCGGTCGGTCTGCTCGAGGGTCTTGCGCAGCAGCACGTAGGCCTTGGGGGACTTCGAGTCCGGCTCGAGGTAGTACGGCTTGTCGAGGGTCAGCAGGTCGACCTGGTCGGAGGGCACGAACTCGACGACGTCGATCTCGCGGCTCTTCTCGGCGGGCAGCGCCGCGAGATCGTCCTTGGTGAGCACGACGGTCTGCCCCTCGTCGACGTACGCGCGGTCGATGTCGGCGTACGCGACCGTCTCGCCGCAGATCTCGCACGTGCGCTGGTAGCGGATGCGCCCGCCGTCCTTGTCGTGCACCTGATGCAGCGGCACGTCGTGGTCCTCGGTCGCGGAGTACACCTTGACCGGAACGTTCACGAGACCGAAGGTCAGCGCGCCCTTCCAGATCGTCCTCATGGGAACAGTGAACACCAGTCACACGGGTCACAGCCAGTCCCTTGACTATGCCGGCGCTGACTACGCTGGCTCCATGGCAGGCGAGGCGCAGAACGTGGAGATCGACGGCCGCCGCCTGCGCGTCACGAACCTCGACAAGGTCGTGTACCCCGAGACCGGCACCACCAAGGGCGAGGTGTTCGCGTACTACACGGCGATCGCCCCGCTGCTGCTGCCTCTGCTCGACGGCCGTCCCGTCACGCGCAAGCGCTGGGTCGAGGGAGTCGGCACGACGGATGCTCCCGCCGACGCGTTCTTCACGAAGCAGCTCGAAGCCGGGGCGCCGCGCTGGATCCCGCGTCAGGCGATCCAGCACTCCGACGGCCCCAAGGAGTACCCGCTGGTCGAAGACGTCCCCGCCCTGGTGTGGCTCGCGCAGGTCGCGGCGATCGAGCTGCACGTGCCGCAGTGGCGCTTCGACGCCGACGGACTGCCCGGTCGGCCGGACCGTCTCGTGCTCGACCTCGATCCCGGTCCGGGCGTGGGTCTCGCGCAGTGCGCCGACGTCGCGCGCCTCGCGCGCGGCATCCTCACCGGGATCGGACTCGATCCGCTGCCCGTGACGAGCGGCAGCAAGGGCATCCACCTGTACGCGTCGCTGCCGGGTCAGCAGACGAGCGACGAGATCTCCGCGGTCGTGAAGGAGGTCGCCCGGCTCATCGAGTCCGAGCATCCTGACCTGGCGACCAGCACGATGGCCAAGGCCGCGCGAGGCGGCAAGGTGTTCCTCGACTGGAGCCAGAACAACGGCAAGAAGACGACGATCTCGCCGTACTCCCTCCGGGGGCGTGCGCAGCCGTGGGTCGCCGCCCCGCGGACCTGGGACGAGCTCGACGACCCCGACCTCGCGCAGCTCGACATCGAGCAGGTCCTCGAACGTGCCGCCGCGGGCATGGATCCCCTCGCGGCCCTGCGGCCGGAGAATCCGGCGGTCCCGCGCGACTCCTCGGAGAGAGAGCCCGCTGCGCGCACCGAGCGCACTGCTCGCAAGGAGCACCGTCCCCGCATCGCTGCGGCACCGGCCGCCGACGCCGTCCCGGCATCGCTCTCCCCCATGCTCGCCGAGAACGGGACCCCGGCGATCGCGCGCGGCCTGAGCACGCCGCCCTGGGTCGAGGTGAAGTGGGACGGCATCCGTGCGGTCGGCACCTGGTCGCAGGGACGGATGCAGCTGCATGCCCGCAGCGGCATAGACATCACGGCACGCTATCCCGAGCTCACGGCCGATGGTGCACCCTTCCTCCCCGCGGACGACGCGATCGTCGACGGGGAGATCGTGGCCTTCGACGCGCAGGGGCGCCCGAGCTTCTCGCTGCTGCAGAACCGGATGCACCTGACGCGCGCTCGCGAGATCGAGCGCGAGGTCGTGCGCACCCCGATCGTGTACCTCGTGTTCGACCTGCTGCGGTTCGACGGTCACGATCTGTCGACCATGCCGCTGTCGCAGCGGAGGACGCTGCTGGAGGACGTGGTCTCCGATCTCGACGCGCCCATGCGCGTGCCCCCGGTGTTCGACGATCTCGACGCCGCTCTGGCCGCGAGCGAGGAGTTCGGCCTCGAGGGCGTCGTCGTCAAGGACCCTCGATCGTCGTACCGCCCGGGACAGCGCTCCCCTTCCTGGCTGAAGCTCAAGCACACCCGCATGCAGGAGGCGGTGATCGTCGGCATCCGCCCGGGCAAGGGCGATCGCGAGGGGACGTTCGGATCCCTGCTGCTCGCCGTGCCCGAGACCGGGCGACTGCGCTATGTCGGACGCGTCGGCACCGGGTTCACGGATCGGATGCTGCGCGATCTGCTCGCACGCCTCGCGCCGCTGCGCGTGGAGGAGGCCCCGCTCGACGGAGTGCCCGCACCGGATGCGTCGGACGCCCTATGGGTGCGGCCGGAACTCGTCGGCGAGGTCGAGTTCGCGAACTGGACACCCGACGGCGTGCTGCGTCACGCGCGCTGGCGGGGTCTCCGCCCCGACAAGTCTCCGGACGAGGTCGTCGTCGAGAGCTGAGAAGCGGCCGGGACGCTCAGGCGTGGTGAGGTTCGCAGTCCGACTGCTCGGCCGGTTCGATCTGGAACGTCGAGTGCTCGACGTCGAAGTGCTCGGCGAGGCACTCCTGCATGTCCGTCAGCAATCGGGCGGAGCGCCCCTCGGCGAGCAGTGCGGGCTCGACGCTCACGTGCGCGCTGAACACCGGGGCGCCACGGGTGAGCTGCCACACGTGCACGTCGTGCACGCCGACCACGCCCTCGTAGTCCAGGAGGTGCCGGCGGATATCGGCCACGGCCGTGCCCTTCGGCGCCGATTCCGACAGCACCGAGAACACCTCGCGCAGCAGGGCGATCGCCCGCGGGATGATGAGCACCGCGATCGCCATCGACGCGATCGCATCCGCCGGCATCCATCCGGTCGTGACGATCACGATCGCCGCGACGATCACCATGGCCGAGCCGATCAGGTCGCCCATGACCTCGAGGTACGCGCCGCGTACGTTGATGCTGGTGCGCTGCGCGCGGCTGAGCAGCCACATCGAGATCGCGTTGGCGATCAGGCCGACCGCCGCGACGACGAGCATGAGCCCACCGGCGACCTCGACCTCGCCGGGGTTCAGCAGACGCCCGATCGCCTCGATCCCGACCCAGCCGGAGAGCACGATGAGGATGATCGCGTTGATGAGTGCGCCGAACACCTCGGCGCGCTGGTAGCCGAAGGTGCGACGGTCGTCGGCAGGACGCGCAGCGACCGCGGCGGCGATCAGGGCGATCACGAGCGCCGAGGCGTCGGTGAACATGTGCGCCGCGTCCGCGAGCAGCGCCAACGAGCCCGTGAGGATCGCGCCGACCACCTGCACGACCATGATGGTCGCGGTGAGGGTCAGCGAGATCGCCAGGAGGCGACGGTGGCCGGCCGAACGGATGCCGCCGGCGGCGGGCGCGTGATCGTGCATACGACCAGGTTAGGGTCGGTTTCCGCTCCGGGAGGGCGGATCCGCGTACTCGGGAATGGTGATGATTCTCAGTAGGACCATCGGGCTCTGCGCGCTCGCCTATCATCGTCCCATGCCGCCCATCCACGTCGCGTTCATCGTCATCGGGACCGCGCTCTTGCTGACGGGCGTCTCGCTCGCAGTGAAGTATCGCCGCGACGGTGGCGTGGAGATCTACAGTCGGAAGTGGTACGTCACTGTGATCCTCGCATCCGCCGGGGCGGCCCTCGCGACCGTCCCGGCGGTGCATGTGTGGGTGCTTCCCGCGCTGGGGTTCTCGTAGTCACACGATCGAGCATGAGCCACGCGCATCCTCAGTAGACTCCGGGCATGATCCGCAACCCGTTCCTTCCCTCGATCCCGGAGCTCCTCCTCATCCTCGGGATCGCGGTGGTCGTGATCGCGGTGATCGTCGCCGTCATCCTCGTATGGCGAAGCCGTCGGGACCCGCGGGACCCGCGGGTCCCGCGGGACGACGACCCCGGCGGTAAGCACTGATCATCTCCTACCGCGCGCGGGTGTACTCCAGCACGACGCAGCCGTTGTCGTAGGTGCGGGCCCGATCGAGGGTGAAGGCCGTGGGCTGGAAGCCGTGGCTGACCATCGGGATGCCGGAGCCGGCGATCACCGGGTACTTCTTGACGATCAACCGGTCGATCTCGTCGAGCAGCACGCCCGCGAGGCCGGCGCCGCCCGCGAGATAGATCCCGAGCCCGTCCTCGGCCTTGAGCTCCCTGACGCGTGCCACGGGGTCGGTCCGCACGATCTCGACGTTGTCGTGCGCCGGGACGTCGATCGTGGAGCTGACGACGACCGTGCGCAGGTGCGAGTACGGATCGAGCACACCCTGCTCGAGGGCGGGCTCGTAGGTGCGGCGCCCCATCACGACGGCGTCGAAGCTCGCGAGCGGCTGGTCCGCTCCCCCGCGCGCCGCGCGCACGAACGCCGGCTGCAGATCGGCGAGCTCCGTACCGAGCGTCTCGGCGAACGCCGGCGTCACGGGGAAGAAGTCGACCTCGTCGTCCGGCCCCGCGATGAACCCGTCGAGGGTGACGCCGATGTAGTACGTGAGCTCTCATGCGCATCAGCTAACCACTACGCATGAAGTACGTCAAGCGTAGTGGTTGATGACGCGATCGATCAGAGCCCGGTAAGCAGGGGCACGAGCTCCTCGAACGCGCGCGCCCGGTGCGACTGCGACTGCTTCTCCTCGGCCGTGAACTCGCCCACCGAGCGCTCCTCCCCCGCGGGCTGGCCGTCGGGGAGGAAGATCGGGTCGTAGCCGAACCCTCCCTCGCCGGACGCCGCGTGCGCGAGGCGCCCGGGCCAGAGCCCTTCCACGACGCGCTCGGTGCCGTCGGGCGTCACGAGCGCGATGGTCGAGGTGAAGTGCGCAGTGCGGTGCGGATCCGCGATGTCGCGCAGCTGGTCGAGCAGCAGGTCGAGGTTGGCCGCTGCGTCCTTCTTCTGCCCCGCCCAGTAGGCGGAGAACACGCCCGGCGATCCGCCCAGCACATCGACACAGATGCCGGAGTCGTCGGCGAGCGCCGCGAGTCCGGTGTGCGCGGCCGCCGCGCGCGCCTTGATGAGCGCGTTCTCGGCGAAGGTCACGCCGTCCTCCACAGGCTCGGGCCCGTCGTAGGCGACGATCTCGAGATCGGGACGCGTGAGAGACACGATCTGCTGGAACTCCGCCACCTTGTGCGGGTTGTGGGTGGCGAGGACGACCTTCATCAGCCCGCGAGCGCCGTCAGCTGGTGGGTCTTCAGGTCGGCGCAGCCCGCGACGCCGAGGTCGAGCAGTGCGTCGAGCTCACGCTTGTCGAACGGCGCACCCTCGGCGGTCCCCTGCACCTCGACGAACAGACCGCGACCCGTGACCACGACGTTCATGTCGGTCTCGGCGCGCACGTCCTCGACGTACGCGAGGTCGAGCATCGGCTCGCCATCGATGATGCCGACGGAGATCGCCGACACCGAGTCGATCAGCGGCGACGAGTTCTTCGCGATGAACTTCTTCTCGCGCCCCCACTCGATCGCGTCGGCGAGGGCGACGTAGGCGCCCGTGATCGCCGCGGTGCGCGTGCCGCCGTCGGCCTGCAGCACGTCGCAGTCGATCACGATCGTGTTCTCGCCCAGCGCCTTGGTGTCGACGACGGCACGCAGCGCGCGCCCGATGAGGCGCGAGATCTCGTGCGTCCGACCGCCGATGCGTCCCTTGACGCTCTCGCGGTCGTTGCGGCTGTTCGTGGCCCGAGGGAGCATCGAGTACTCGGCGGTGACCCACCCCTTGCCCTTGCCGGTGAGCCAGCGCGGCACGCCGTTCGTGAACGAGGCGGTGCACAGCACCTTGGTGCCGCCGAAGCTGATCAGCGCCGACCCTTCGGCGTGAGCGCTCCAGCCGCGCTCGATCGTGACCTCGCGGAGCTGGTCGGTGGAGCGGCCATCGGCACGGACGATGTCTGACATGGTGTTCCTTCGGTCGGGGGACGCGGGATGGTCTTGCGGCGGCGGGGAAGCGGTGGGGCGGATCAGTGCGCGACGTCGGGAAGCGTGATGACGCCGGTCTGCACGAGCTGCACGTCGCGCACCTCGCGGCCCATCAGGCGGTTCGCGAGAGCCGTGAACTCGGTGGCGGACGCCCCCGTGGCCTCGTAGACGTACGAGGCCGAGGCATCGGCGGTCGCGAGCAGGTCGCCGCGCACCAGCTGGCGGAACACGTCGCCCGCGGTCTCGTCGTCGCTCGACACGAGCGTCACGTCCTCGCCCATCACGTAGCTGATCGCACCGCGCAGGAACGGATAGTGCGTGCATCCGAGCACGAGGGTGTCGACCCCGGCGTCGCGCAGCGGCGCGAGGTACTCCTCGGCCGTCGCGAGCACCTCGGGGGTGTCGGTGATGCCGGCCTCGACGAACTCGACGAACCGGGGGCACGCCGCCGTGAAGACCGACAGTCTCTCGTTCACCTCGAGCATGTCCTGGTAGGCACGCGACCCGATCGTGCCGACCGTGCCGATCACGCCGACCCGGCCGTTGCGCGTGGTCGAGACGGCGCGGCGCACGGCGGGAGCGATGACCTCGACGACCGGGATGTCATAGCGCTCGCGCGCATCGCGCAGCATCGCCGCGGATGCCGTGTTGCAGGCGATCACGAGCATCTTCACGCCCTGGTCGACGAGCGTGTCGAGCACCTCGAGCGCGTAGCGCCGCACGTCGGCGATCGGCTTGGGGCCGTAGGGCGAATGCGCGGTGTCGCCGATGTAGACGAACGACTCGCGGGGCAGCTGGGCCCGGATGGCCCTGGCCACCGTGAGCCCGCCGACACCGGAGTCGAAGATTCCGATCGGCGCGTCGTTCATGACTCCCCAGCCTAGTCGCGCCCGCCCCGGCACGCGCGCCGACGACGAGCGGAGTCGTCACTATGCTGAGCGCATGACGACGTCCACGGCGCTTCTGACCGATCGTTACGAGCTCACGATGCTCGCCGCCGCCCTCCGCGACGGGACAGCCGCTCGCCCGAGCGTCTTCGAGCTCTTCTCCCGCCGACTCTCCGGCGGTCGCCGCTTCGGTGTCGTCGCCGGCACCGGACGCCTGCTCGGCCTGCTCCGAGACTTCCGCTTCGGCGACGACGAACTGCGGTTCCTACGCGACAACGACGTGGTGGACGCCTCCTCGCTGTCGTACCTCGAGGACTACCGCTTCACGGGCTCCATCCGCGGCTACCGGGAAGGTGAGCTGTACTTCCCTGGTTCCCCGATCCTCACGGTCGAGGGCACCTTCGCGGATGCCGTCGTGCTCGAGACCCTCGCCCTGAGCGTCCTCAACCACGACTCCGCCGTCGCGACGGCCGCCGCGCGCATGAGCATCGCCGCCGGGGAGCGCC
This sequence comes from Microbacterium sp. NPDC089696, assembly GCF_044749125.1. Classification (NCBI taxonomy): domain Bacteria; kingdom Bacillati; phylum Actinomycetota; class Actinomycetes; order Micrococcales; family Microbacteriaceae; genus Microbacterium; species Microbacterium sp. NPDC089696. The sequence goes on from NZ_JBIVHF010000002.1 coordinate 63,417, forward strand.
CCCTCGCCGAGATGGGGTCGCGCCGTGCCGCCGAACGCTCGGCCGTCGCCGCGGCGCGCGCCGCGTACATCGCCGGCTTCGGCGCCACGAGCAACCTCGAGGCCGGCCGACTGTGGGGCATCCCCACGATGGGCACGGCCGCGCACTCGTGGACGCTGCTGCACGACACCGAGGAGGAGGCGTTCCGCTCGCAGATCGACAGCCTCGGCACCGACACGACGCTGCTCGTCGACACCTACGACATCCGCACGGGCGTGGAGACGGCGATCCGCGTGGCGGGCACCGGCCTCGGCGGCGTGCGCCTCGACTCGGGCGACCTGCCGATCGTCGCGGCCGAGGTCCGTGCGCAGCTCGACGAGCTCGGTGCGACCGGCACGCGCATCACCGTCACGAGCGACCTCGACGAGTACGCGATCGCGACCCTGGCCGCCGCTCCCGTCGACGCGTACGGCGTGGGCACCTCCGTGGTCACGGGATCGGGGTACCCGACCGCCAGCATGGTCTACAAGCTCGTCGCCCGGCAGGGGTCGGACGGCGCCTGGGTCGGCGTCGCGAAGGCGTCGACCGACAAGGCATCGCACGGCGGTCGCAAGGCCGCGTTCCGCACGATCGTCGACGGCGTCGCGACCACCGAGACCGTCGTCGTGTCGGACGGGTTCGAGCAGCTCGACACCGCCGCCGATCACCCGGACGGACGCGCGCTGCAGGTGACCTTCATGGAGGCCGGCGACATCGACGCGGCCTACGAGGGCGTCGAGGGAACGGCGTCCGCCCGCGCGCACCACCTCCGCGTGCGCGAGGAGCTCCCGGTGCGCGCGCTCGCGCTCAGCAAGTCGGACCCGGCGATCCCGACGCTCTTCGTCGACGCCGACTGACCGGCGGTGAGGTGACAGGCGGCGGTCAGCCGACCATCGACTCGTAGATCTCCTTGCACGTGGGGCAGATCGGGAACTTCTCCGGGTCGCGACCCGGGGTCCACTTCTTGCCGCACAGCGCCCGCACCGGCTTGCCGGTGATCGCGGACTCGAGGATCTTGTCCTTCTTCACGTAATGGGAGAAGCGCTCGTGGTCGCCCGGCTCGAGGTTCTCCTCGCGGAGGAGCTCTTCCAGTTCGCGATCGAGCGTTGCCACGCCGCCCTGATCGGGGCTGTCCAGCGGAGTACTCATGCGCCGAGTCTAGCCGCGCCAGGACGCCGATGGGCGGCCGTCATGCGGTCTCGACGAACTCCATCAGCCTCTCGCCCTCGTGCTGGAAGATCCGGCCGCCGATCACCACGCCGAGCGCGAGGACGATCGCACCGCTCCCGAGGCCTGCCCAGAACGTCGCCGGCGCGTACGCCGAGTCCTCGACGGTCGTCAGCGCGAACAGCCAGATCGTCGGTCCGCTCAGCACGATCGCCCCGAGGAACGCCGCTGCCGGCCCGTAGGCTCCCCGAGAGGTGGGGCGCTGCGGCTGCTGGAAGGGACTGTCGCCGGGCCTGGACACCGCGTACGGCGCGATGACCGACACGATGCTCGACAGCCCGAGCGCCGACAGCAGCAGGCTCGCCCCGACCCCCACGAGGGGAAGCAGGAGGCGCCAGTCGTCGATCGACAGCAGCGTCAGGGGCACCGCGATCGCGAGCACGGGCAGCGCCACGAGCAGCACCGGAACGAGGCGGCCGAGACGATCGGGAACGCCGCGCACGCCGCTCGCGACATGGGTCCACAGCGCGGTCGAGTCGTAGGCGACGTCGTTGTGCGGGAGCCAGCCGAAGAACAGGGCCATGACGGGGACGGGGATGAGGGCGGCGATCTCGAGCGGCACACCCGCGACGACGAGCGGCAGCACGGTGAGCACACCGGCGACGGGCACCACGATCACGTTCATGATGTAGCGGCGATCGCGCAGCCAGTACACGAGGCTCCGCGCGGCGATCGCCCCGAAGGCGTTCGACGGCAGCAGGCCGAACCAGCCGAGACCAGTTCGCTCCCGTGAGGCCACCGGACGCTCGGTCGTCGTCAGCAGACGGCGCACCAGCCAGGACCACAGCACCCACAGGACCGCTGCGGTGGCGAACGCCACGAGACCGCTGACCCAGGCGCCCGCGACGTCATCGGCCGCGGCCGCGAACAGGAAGCGCGGCGCCGCGGCGAGCGGCGTGACGCCCACGGCGGTCGTGATGCTCCCCACGATCGCGGGCACCTGACCGTCCCACTTGAGCGAGGCGAGGAAGACCGCGACGGGGAAAGCCACGACGATCACCGCGAGCGCGAACAGCGCGGTCAGCTCCCGCGACCGGCGCTCGGGCAGCAGCAGCGCGTTGACGGCCATGCCGACGCGCGCCGCCAGGATCGTCGAGAGGGCCCCGACCACGGTGAGGAGAACGGCCGCAGGCCACGGCGCACCCAGCCGGACGGCGACGACGCACATGCTCACGTGCACGGCGATCACGGCGAGGCTCGGCACGCTGATGAGCGACGCGAGGGCGAGGACCCCCGGCATCCGCCGCTCATCGACCCCGAAGACGGCGAAGCGGCGGGGATCGAGCTGGTCGACGGCACCCACGAGGATCGGCCCCACGAGGAAGCCGAGGAACAGTGCGGCGCTGCCGAGCACGACGACCGTGCGCGCGACGTCGACGTGCGCGGTCTCGAGGGTCAGCACCGCAGCGCACACCAGTGCCGTGATGACGACCACGACGGCGAGCATGAGCAGTGTCCGCACCCGACGTTCGCCGCGGAGCGATCCGATCAGGAGCGCCGCCCTCAGTCGGAGAACGTGTGCAGCCACTCGAGCCCCTCCACCTCGCCGATTCCGCCGGAGAGCTCGACGAAGCGCGCCTCGAGCGTCTGCCCCGCGCGCACCTCGTCGATCGTGCCCTCGGCGAGGACGTCACCGCCCACGATGATGGCGACACGCGAGCAGACGCGCTCGACCAGATCCATGCCGTGGCTCGAGAGGATGACGGTGCCGCCGTGCGCGACGTAGGCGCGCAGGATGTCGAGGATCACCGCGGAAGACACCGGGTCGACGGCCTCGAACGGCTCGTCGAGCACCAGCACGCGCGGCGAATGGATCATGGCTCCCGCGAGCATGATCTTCTTCGTCATGCCCGCGGAGTAGTCGGAGACCACACGTCCGAGTGCATCGCCGAGGTCGAAGGCCCGGGCGAGATCGCCCACGCGCTTCTCGATCACGTCCGATGCCAGGCCGCGGAGCAGACCGTAGTAGTAGAGGAGCTGACGCCCCGTGAGTCGGTCGAACGTGCGCAGCCGGTCCGGCAGCACACCCATCATCCGCTTCGCCGCCAGCGGGTTCGACCGCTGGTCGACACCGCAGATCACGACCTCGCCGCTGTCGGAGCGCAGCAGGCCGGCGACGATCGAGAGTGTCGTGGTCTTACCCGCGCCGTTCGGCCCGACGATCCCGTAGAACGACCCGGCGGGGACCGTGAGATCGACGCCGTTGACGGCGATGTGATCGCCGAAGCTCTTCACCAGACCGCGGATGCGGATGGCCTCGGTCGCGGATGCCGCGGCGCCGGTCGACGTGGGCTCCTCGGCAGCGGCACCGTCGACGACCGGGACGACGTCCTCGATGGCCGCGGCCTCATCGGTCGGGGCAGACTCTTCGATCCCGACGGCGTCGTCGGTCACGACCGCGTCATCGGTGCGGGCAGGCTCCGCGGCGGCGGCCGGCGCATCGGTGGCGGCGGGCTCCTCGGTCGCGACGACGTCCTCGGTCGCCGCGGGAGCCTCGACGGGAGCGGCTGCAGCGGGCTCGATCTCGACGGGCGTGGCCTCGACGGGCGGCTCGGTCGCGATCATCGCAACCTCCTCGACCTCGGGGGTCGCGTCCTCTCGGGCCGCCCGCGCCTCGGCCTCGGCCTTCGCCGCGGCCGCCTTCGCGGCCCGGGTGGCGGCCGCCTTCTTCGCCGCGGCCGTCCGGTCGGCCGCGGTGCGGGCCGCGGTCGTGCGCGCCGTGCTCTTCTGCGCCGCGGACTTCTCCGCTGCGGCCTTCGCCGCGGCGGTCTTCGCGGTGGCCGTGCGCGCCGCGGTCTTGGCTCCCTCGGTCCCCTCCCCCGACGCCTTCGCCGCGGCGCTCCTGGCGGCCGCGGTCCGTGCCGTCGCGGAGCTCGTCCGCGACGTGGTCCGCTTCGCCGCGGCCGTTTTCGCAGCCGTCGTCTTCGCAGCCGTCGTCTTCGCGGCCGTCGTCTTCGCGGCCGTCGACTTCGCGGCCGTCGACTTCGACGAGCCGGTGGGAGCGGTTCCACCCGTGGCGGCGGCCCCGGTCCCCGCACCCGGCTTCGAGACCGGTTCCGCGACCACCTCCACGGTCGCCGCCGCTTTGTCGGCGGCGGAGCGCGCGGGGGTCCGCGGGGCGGGCGCCCGCTTCGCCGGGGTCTTCCGAGCCGGCGCCTTCTTCTGGGGCGGGGTCACGGCGTCGGCCACCGGATCGGTGCGGTCGTCGGGGGAAGCAGTCACCGTCCTACGGTATCAACGGGGTGCGATAATTCCTCCGTCCGGTGCAATAAATCACGGACGCGCGCCGGAATCGCGCCCGCCGTGTCAACCCCTGGACGAATCTGAGTGTTCGGTGTGTACTGGATCACGAAACGGCAACGGGGCGCTCCTGCCCCGGTCCTTCCCAGGCTGTATCGCTAGCATGACTCACGGCACGACGAAGTGTCCGGTCGGTGAACCGACCGTGAACACCTAATCCTTAGGAGCACTCGTGACTCTTCAGACCGTCATCCTCGCCGCAGGCATGGGCTCGCGCCTGGGCCGTGCGCTGCCCAAGCCGCTGACCGAACTGAGCGACGGCCGCACGATCATGCGTCAGCAGCACGACAACATCCGCGCCGCCTTCGGCTCGGACGCGCGCATCACCACCGTGGTCGGCTACCGCGCCGAGACCATCATCGAGGCGTTCCCCTCCGTGAACTACGTGCACAACGAGCGGTACGACGAGACCAACACCTCGAAGAGCCTGCTGCGCGCCCTCGGCGCGACGGGCCGCTCGGGCGTGCTCTGGATGAACGGCGACGTCGTCTTCGACCCGATGATCCTCGGCCGCGCCGCCGAGTTCATCGAGCGCGACCAGTCCTTCGTCACCGTCAACACCTCCAAGGTGAGCGACGAGGAGGTCAAGTACACCGTGACCGCCGAGGGCTTCATCAAGGAGCTGTCGAAGACGGTCAAGGGCGGTCTCGGCGAGGCCGTCGGGATCAACTACATCTCCTCGACCCACAAGAAGGCGTTCATGCGCCAGCTGCAGCGCGTCGAGGACCAGGACTACTTCGAGCGCGGCCTCGAGCTCGCGATCGCCGAAGACGGACTGCTGCTCGAGCCGATGGACGTCTCCGACCTGTACGCGGTCGAGGTCGACTTCGCCGAGGATCTGGAGCGGGCGAACCTCTTCGTCTGATCCGCACGGCATGCACGAAAGCCCGGCCCCGTCAACGGGGCCGGGCTTTCGGCGTTCTCGCGGCATCCGTTCCTAGGATCGGGACCATGGCTCCGAAGGTGCACAAGATCCACTCGCTCCCCGACGACGCGCCCTGGGACAGGGGTGTGCCCCCGGTCGGCTCGACCGAGCATCCCCTGATGGTGCGGGGGCTCGACCGGGTGCTCGCGATCCAGCGCCCGCTCGTCCTCGCGCACATCCGGAGCATCCGCCTGCGCAATCCGCACGCCACCCCGTCGGAGATCATCCGCATCCTGGAGCGACGCTACCTCGCAGCCGTGACCACAGGAGGCGCCGCGGTCGGCGCGACCGCCGTGGTCCCCGGCATCGGCACGGGGGTCACGCTCGCGCTCTCCGGCGTGGAGACCCTGGGGTTCATCGAGTCGACCGCGCTGTTCGCGCAGTCGGTGGCCGAGGTGCACGGCATCGCGGTGTCGAACCCCGATCGCGCACGGGCGCTGGTCATGACGCTGATGCTCGGCAAGGAGGGCGTCGCCCTGGTCGGGCAGCTCGCGGGACAGGCCAGCGGTCGTGGCGGGACGCGCTCGTCGTATTGGGGCGAGCTCGTGACGAAGTCCCTCCCCCGCGCGGCCGTCGGCCCTCTGGTCGACCGCCTCAAGAGCATGTTCGTGAAGCAGTTCGCCGCGAAGGGCGGGGCGTCCTTCCTCGGCAAGGCGCTGCCCTTCGGCGTGGGTGCGGCGGTCGGCGGCGCCGGCAACCACATCCTCGGTCGACGCGTGCTCACCACCTCTCATCACGCGTTCGGGGCCGCCCCCGTGGGCCTTCCGATCGAGCTCGAACCCGTGGACGGCGCAGAGAAGGTCGAGCTCCGGGTACTGCACGGCGCGCAGTACGTCGCGGGGGCTGTGGCGGGCGCGGCGGGGGTCGCCGCCCGCGGTGTGGGCTGGGCCGGCCGCAAGGTCGCCGCGGTCGGTCGCGGACGGCGCGCGCAGGATGCTCCCGGCATCACGGCCTCCGGCGAACACGACCTGCCCGAGGGCGGCTGGTCCTCGCCCTCGGGCGACGCACGGGAGTGACCGACGCCCCGCGGCGTACGCGACAGGCGCCAAAGGATCCGGCGAGCCGTTGTGGCGAGCATCCAACGGGGCGGGCCGTGGCGACGATAGGGTGGAATCCGTGACGGAACAGCCCGAACTCTCGACCACCGCAGGCAGGATCGCAGACCTCCGCGCTCGCTACAACGAAGCCGTTGTCGACGCCGAGAAGGTCGCGCAGGAGAAGCAGCACGCCAAGGGCAAGATGACCGCCCGCGAGCGCATCGAGCTGCTCGTCGACCCGGGGAGCTTCGTCGAGTTCGACGAGTACGTGCGCCACCGCACCACCGCCTTCGGCATGGACCGCAACCGTCCGTACGGCGATTCGGTCGTCACCGGCGTCGGCACCATCAACGGACGAACGGTGGCCGTCTACTCGCAGGACTTCACGACCTTCGGCGGCTCGCTCGGCGAGGTCTCGGGCGACAAGATCATCAAGATCATGGAGTTCGCGCTGACGAACGGGATGCCGATCATCGGCATCCTGGATTCGGGCGGCGCCCGCATCCAGGAGGGTGTCCTCGCCCTCAGCAAGTACGGCGAGATCTTCCGCCTCAACACGCGCTCCTCGGGCGTCATCCCGCAGATCTCGATCATCATGGGTCCGGCCGCCGGTGGCGCCGTGTACGGTCCGGCCCTCACCGACTTCGTGATCATGGTCGACAAGACCAGCCAGATGTTCGTGACCGGACCCGACGTGATCAAGACGGTCACGGGCGAGGACGTCGGCATGGAGGAGCTCGGCGGTGCGCTCACGCACAACACCCGTTCGGGCGTCGCGCACTACCTGGCGCAGGACGAGGACGACGCGCTCGACTACGCGCGCACGCTCCTCAGCTTCCTCCCCGACAACAACATGGCGGAGATCCCCGGCTACGAGAGCGGCTTCGAATGGGAGACCACGGACGCCGACCGCTCGCTCAACGCGATCATCCCGGACTCCCCCAACCAGCCCTACGACATCCACACCGTGATCGAGCACGTGGTCGATGCGGGCGACTTCATCGAGGTGCAGCCGCTGTTCGCGCCGAACATCGTGATCGGGTTCGGCCGCGTCGAGGGGCGCTCGGTCGGCATCATCGCGAACCAGCCCTCGCAGATGGCGGGCACGCTGAACATCGAGGCCGGCGAGAAGGCCAGCCGCTTCGTGCGCTTCTGCGACGCGTTCTCTATCCCGATCGTCACGCTCGTCGACGTGCCGGGCTATCTTCCGGGCACCGACCAGGAGTGGACGGGTGTGATCCGCCGAGGCGCGAAGCTCATCTACGCCTACGCCGAGGCCACCGTGCCGATGGTCACCGTGATCCTGCGCAAGGCCTACGGCGGCGCGTACATCGTGATGGGCTCAAAGCAGCTCGGCGCCGACGTCAACCTCGCGTGGCCGACGGCCGAGATCGCGGTCATGGGCGGCCAGGGCGCGGTGAACATCCTGTACCGCAACGAGATCAAGAAGGCCGAGGAGGCCGGCGAGGACGTCGCCGCCGTCCGCACACGCCTCGCGAACGAGTACACCTACAGCGTCACGTCGCCGTTCCTCGCGGCGGAACGCGGCGAGATCGACGGCATCATCGAGCCGGCGAACACGCGCGTGTCGATCGCGAAGGCACTGCGCGCCCTGCGCGGCAAGCGCGCGGAGCTGCCGCCCAAGAAGCACGGGAACATCCCGCTGTGACCGCGGCGGACGACGAGGGCTCGATGGCCGGCGCGCAACCGCCGACCATCGAGATCACGCGCGGCTCCGCGACGGAGGAAGAGCTCGCGGCGCTGATCGCCGTGGTCAGCGATGCCTACGCGCAGGAGTCGGCCGACGCGGTCGCGGAGGAGCCGCGCGTCTCGGCGTGGACCCGCACGCAGCGCGCGATGCGGCGTCCGCTGCGGCGTGACATCCCCTGGGGTCGCTTCTCCGGGTGAGGACGGCCGAATCTGCGGGTCCGCGAGCCCCCCAGCTCACGGACCGCGCAGACAGCCTCCGTCGTAAACGCGAGACGGCTTCCCCCTCGGTACCCCAGTCATCGCATCCGCTTTCGATAGTACATCGAGTGGAGATATGCCTGAGGGTTAAAACCGATATTCCGGTATACGGGTTGCGTGAACGTTCAGTCTTCGAGGTAGAGGTCGGACGGACGCGGACTGAGGATCTCGTCCAGCACGACGCACGCCGCCCCCACTGCGGCCACGTCGTCGCCGACCACCGTGCCGTCGACCGGCAGCGATCTCAGGGCGTGTGTGGCGTTGCGCCGCTCCAGCAGCACCGGGAGCTCCCGGAGGTAGACGTCGGACACGCGCGTCCAGAACGGCCCTCCCATGACCACGCGATCGACGTCCATGGCGTTCGTGAGCGAGGAGATCAGCACCGCGAGATGGCCGGCCGCGGTGCGGAGCACCTCGGCCGCCGCCGCGTCGCCCTCCCCCGCACGGGCGCAGAGCCGCGTGAACCGCTCCTCGACGTCGTCCCCGTCGAGGACGACACCGTCTCTCGCCGCGCGCTCGACGATGGCCTGCGGCGTGCACACCACCTCGACGCACCCCCGGCTGCCGCACACGCACTCGGAACCGTCCGGATCGACGATGATGTGGCCGATCTCGCCCCAGTTGTGCGAGCTCCCCCGCACCGCTTCACTGTCGCGGACCAGCGAGGCGCCGATGCCGGTGCCCAGATACATGAAGAGGAAGGACCGGTCCGCGTCCCAGCGTCCCGTCCACTGCTCGCCCACCGCGGCGGCGGTCGTGTCCTTCTCGAGGGTCACGTCGAGCCCCGTCGCCTCGGCGAGGACGGCCCGCAGCGGAACCCGATGCCAACCGTCGAGCTTGGGCGGGTCGATGACGGTCCCCCGGTCGGCGTCGATCGGCCCCGGCGCGGCGACACCCACTCCGGCGACAGCGGACCGGTCGATCCCCGCGTCGCGGATCAGCGCGTCGATCGTGCGGGCCATCGTCGCGACGATCTCGTGCGCATCCCGTTCGGACGTGCGCACCACGTGCCGGTGGACGACGGTCCCCGCCATGTCGAGCAGCACCACCGTGATGACCGCGGGGTCGAGGTGCACTCCGACCGAGTAGCGGCTCTCGGCCACGAGACGAAGGGTCACGCGGGGCTTCCCCGGCCCGTTGATCGTGCGCCCGGCCTCGGCGATGACCTTCTCGTCGAGCAGCCGGCGCGTGATGTTCGTGACGGTCTGCGCGGACAGCCCCGTCGCGTCGACGAGCTCGATCCGGCTGAGGCCTTCACCCGAGCGACGTATCGCCTCCAGGATGACGGACTGGTTGAAGTCCCCCATCCGAGGCAGGTTGGTTCCGCGCCGCATGACCATGCCCCATCTTCTCGCAAACGGGCGCGTTTCGTGTCCCCCAAAATACCTACAGACAACGACTTGAAGAACCATCAGACTAAAGGGGACGCTTCGCGTTCGGCTGGTCTCTCTGTCCCAGGGTAGACAGACGCAGACCGGTCTTCGGCGGGACGGTTTTCGGGTAACTGTTCCGCATGGCGAGGGGCAGGCGGCTTCGCCGCCCCTCGCCCATTCTCTTCACCGCTCGCCTCCGGCCACCTCCCCCGGCCGGAGTCGAGAGGGGTGATCAGGGCCGCGGCGTCCGCGGGATCTCGTGCCAGACGTCCACCGCATCGTCGTCGCTCGACGCTCCGGCGGCTGCTCGCCCCACGACCGTCACCGCGGTGTGCGGGTCGCGCGCGGCGCGGATGATCCAGCGCTGGGCCGCCCCGTCGCGCAGCACCGCGGCGAGCTCGTCCCGGATCCCCGCCCGGCGCTCCTCATCGACGTCGTCCAGCCCGCCCTCGTCGAACACCGTGACGACGGCGCCTCGCCGACGCGCGTCCTCGATCGCGTCCCGGACCGCGTCGTTGAGGAGGTCGGCACCGCGCAGCTCGTCGCGCAGCCGCCCCTCGGCGAGGCGGGCGTCCAGCCTCTCCGCGTCGTCCAGCACACCATGCGTCGCGACGGCGCGTCCGAGGACGGGACCGGCCACCGCCAGCGCGAACTGCGTGCGCAGACGACGCTCCTTCTGCCGGACCTGCTGCGTCGCGTGCCACGCCGAGACGGCCTGCTGGATGCCGGCGAGACGTTCGGTGTCGCGCACCGCCCTGTCCCAGAACATCACGAGCAGGTGCGCGACCGCGACCCACATGACCGACCCGACGAGACCGAGCGACAGGGCACTGACGAATCCGAGCGCGAGAGACGATGCGGCGATCAGCGCGACGACGGTGAGCCACCCGATCACGAAGCGGCGGCGCACCACGCAGACGATGCCGAGCAGTCCGAGAGCCCCGATGTACCAGGTCGCGAACGGCGCCGTGAGCGTCGCGGGGTCGAGGGACAGCGTGACCAGGACGGGGATGAGCACCGTCGACGCGAGGGCGACCAGCGCCGTCCACAGCGGCATCCGCACCGTGACGGCGGAGTTCCAGAGGATCGCCGCGTTCACGACGACCAGGTACAGCGCGATCGCCGCGACCATGAGGAGCGGCCCGGTCGGCTGCTCGATCCACCAGACGCCGCGGGCCGCGAAGTACATCGCGAACCCCACGGCCAGCGAGGTCGCGACACTGCGCACCGTCCGGTTCACGGCTTCTCCCATCCCAGTGCGACCACGGTGCCGAGTTCGCTCGAGTCGATCGAGGCGGTGCCGGCGACCCCGGCCATGCGGGCGAGGATCGACGCGCGGATGCCCAGACGGTCCGCGCCGATCAAGGCCACGTCGAAGCCCGGCCCGGTGTCCGAGATCGTCACATGGATGCCGTCGTCGCCCCGCCCCTCCGCGACGATGTGAAGTCCTCGACCGTGCGCATGCGTGACCGCGTTCCCGAGCGCCTGACGCGCCGCGAGGACCAGCGCCCTGGCCGCCCGACCCGGGATCAGCCCGAGACCGCCGCGCTCCTCGACGATCGCGTCGGCGCCGAGCTCGGACAGCGCCCGCCGCAGCTCGACGACGATCTGCGCCATCCCGATGGGCTCGTCGCTCCCCTCCTGCGCGACCGCGGCCTCGGTGTTCGCCAGACGGGTGAGCGCCTCGCGTGCCATGCCCACGGCGAGCTCTCGGGCGCGCTCCCCCTCGGCGCGCTCCACCGCGATCAGCGCGGCGAGCACGCTGTCGTGCATCAACGCCGACATCGCGACGCGCTCCTCCTCCGCGGCGGCCGCGGCGGCGGCATCCGCGTAGGAGGCGACCGCACGCGCTCTGGCCTCGTCGACGCCCGCCGCCACGGAGCGGAACATCCACCCGAGCGAGATGATGACGATTCCGAGGATCAGCGTGAAGGAGACGTCGAACGCCGTCGTGACCCAGAAGTCGCGCGAGAAGGACCCCTCGACGAGTCGCACGTACCCGTACACGAACGGGAGGCCCACGGCCCAGGCGAACTGGAGCCAGAGCGGGAAGGCCAGCATCGCGGCGACCACGCCGACGTTCACGAGGAAGAAGATCCAGGGCTGATCCGCGGCGGATCCGGCGGGACCCACGAGGCTCGGCCACGCTCCCAGCGCGACCACGTACGCGATGGCGAAGATCCCGGAGGTCGTGCGCACCGCGCGCCCGATCACGCAGGCGACCAGCATGAGAGCGAGCGGGATGTACACGGCCAGGAGCGTCGCGACCCGAGGGCCGTCGCTCCAGGCGGTCGTCGCGAGCGCGGCGATCAGCGCCTGGGTGCCCAGCACGGCGGAGCCCACGGCGACCACCGTCGCGAGGATGCGCTCCATGCGCTTGCCGGTGAAGCGCTCGAACTCGGTCTCCACGCTGCCCGGAGACGGGATCTTGCCCCAGGCCTCGCGGATGCTGAGCGGATCAGTGGGCACTCGGCGCCCCGTCGGCGGCGACGATGCCGTCCTCCATCGCCCGGCGCAGCAGGTCGACCTTGGTCGGCGCGGGACGCCCGACATCGACGTACTTGACGCGGATGCGCGTGATGTTCTCCTTGGCGGTCGAGTAGGCGACCCCCAGCCGCTCGGCCACGGCCTTGAGCGGAAGCCCCGTCGCGTACAGCCGGAGGACCTCGCGTTCGCGGGTGGAGAGCTGGGCGTCGGCGAACTCCCGGTCACCGTCCACCGCGCTGGCCCACTCGACGTTGTTGAGCGGGTCGCCCTGGGCGACGGTGCGGATCGCGTCGAGCACGTCGTCGAGCGCAGAGGACTTGCTCACGACGCCGGCCGCTCCGGCCACGAGGGCCTCGCGCACGGCCGCCGGCCGGTCGGCGACGCTGTGGATCACGACGCTCGCCCCGTCGGCGACGAGCGACGAGACGTTCTCGGTGACGGTGGTCCCGTCGCCGAGCGTGAGGTCGAGCACGACGACGTCGGCGGGAGCGGCGGAGGTCGACGCGCGCCAGTCCAGATACGAGACGACCGTGCTGCCCGAGAAGACGACGGTCTGTGCGCCGTCACGAGCGCACGCCGCCTCCAGTCCGAGACGGACGGACTCGTGATCGTCGATCAGTGCGACCCTGCTCATCCGTCCAGCCTACTGAGTCGGGATCAGTGGTGAGAGCGGCGCTCAGCGCGTGAGCAGCGCGACCACCTCGAAGTGGTGCGAGTGCGGGAACAGATCGAATCCGCGCATCGTCCCGACCTGCCATCCGAGGTCGCGGAAGGTGCCGAGGTCTCGGGCGAGCGCCACCGGGTCGCACGCCACATAGGCGATCGCGTCGGGCGCGAGCGCGTGCAGGGACTCCACCACGGCTCGTCCCGCCCCGGCGCGCGGCGGATCGAGCACCACGGCCCCGGCCGTCGCGCCCGACGGGAGACCCGCGAGATAGCGGTCCACCCGGGCCGTGACAGCCGTGACGTCGAGCGCGGCGAGGTTCTCCGCGGCGTGCGCGGTCGCCCTTCGACTCGACTCGACCGTGACGACGTCGGTGCCGCCCAGGTCGCCGAGCGTCGCCGAGAACAGTCCGACCCCGCCGTACAGGTCGTAGTGCGTGGCAACCTCGTCCACGTGCCCGTCGAGCACGCCGTACACTGCGGCGTCGAGCACGGACGCGGCCCGCGGATGCACCTGCCAGAAGCCCCCCGCATCCACCTGGAAGCGCCGGTCCCCGACCGTCTCGTACACGACCTCGGGCTGAGGCCGACGCCCCCGGCCACGCTCCGGACGTCCCTCGATCCGCTCGCGGCGGAGGACTCGCACCCGACCGTCACCGGGTTCGACGAGGTCGACGCTGCCCGGGCGTCCGCCGGCGAGCGCGAGAGCCGCCTCCGCGACGGCGGGACGCGCAAGGGGGTGGGCGCCCACGCGGATGACGCGGTGGCTGCGTGCCGCATACGGCCCGACCGCACCGTCGTCGTCGACGTGCAGGGTGATGCGGCTGCGCCAGCCGGTGCCGTCGGTCGAGTCGACCGCTTCGATCTCGGGGGCCTCGAGCCCGCCGCCCGCGAACCGGTCGAGAGCCTCCGTCAGCACCTGACGCTTCAGGACGCGCTGGTGCGCGAGCTCGATGTGGCCGAGGTCGGCCCCGCCCGGGCGCGACTCCGGGGCGTTCGCGACGTCGGCTTCCGCCCAGATGTGCGGGCGGCGGTGCGGCGACGCGTCCAGGACCTCGACGGTCTCGGCGCGCCAGAAGCTCTTGGAGTCGCCCGTGGACTCGGCGTCCAGCCGCGCGCGCACCCGTTCGCCCGGGATCGCGTCGGACACGAACACGACCCGACCTTCATGGCGGGCGATGAAGGTTCCGCCGTGCGCGATGCCGGTGATGTCCAGATCGAGCAGGTCAGGGGAGGAAGTCATCCTTCGAGGATACGGTGGTGCACATGCGCGTCTGCCTCGCCTCCACCTCGCCCGCCCGTCTCATGCTGTTGCGCCAGGTGGGGATCGAACCGCTCACGGTGTCCCCGGACGTCGACGAGGATGCCGTCGCCGCGGCGGCGGCCGCACAGCGCGGCGCCGAGCTCCCGCCCGCCGACCTCGTGCTGCTGCTCGCCCGGGCCAAGGCCGCCGATGTGGCTCGGCGACTGGCCGCGGAACGCTCCTTCGACGGACTCGTGATCGGCGGCGACTCGATGTTCGCGCTGGGAGGCCGCGTCTACGGCAAGCCCTACACGCCGGAGGAGGCGACGCGGCGCTGGCAGGAGATGCGCGGCGCGACCGGCATCCTGCATTCCGGCCACTCCGTGTACCGGGTGTCCCCCGGCGTCGAGCCCGTCGAGGCGACGGCGACCGCCGAGGCCGCCGTGACGTTCGCGGACGACATCACCGATGCCGAGATCGCCGCGTACGTCGCCTCGGGCGAGCCGCTCCACGTGGCGGGGGCGTTCACGGTCGACAGCCTCGGGGGCGCGTTCATCACGCGCGTGGAGGGCGATCCTTCGACCGTCGTGGGCATGTCGCTGTCGACCGTCCGTCGCCTGGCCGCCGAACTCGGCGTCTCGTGGACCGACCTCTGGTCGTAGGGTCCCGTCGACGTTTCCCGACCTTTCTTGTGGGGAGTCGTCAAAGAGATCGGCGTTCTTCTCGCTAGGCTGGCAATCATGCCTGATATCGCCAAGGTGCTCATCGCCAACCGCGGCGAGATCGCCGTACGCATCATCCGTGCCGCTCGTGACTCCGGGATCGCCTCGGTCGCCGTCTACGCCGACCAGGACCGCGACGCGCTGCACACCCGTCTCGCCGACGAGGCCTACGCCCTCGGGGGCGAGACCAGCGCCGAGACGTACCTGCAGATCGAGAAGATCCTCTCGATCGCCCGCCGTGCCGGCGCCGACGCCGTGCACCCGGGCTACGGCTTCCTCGCGGAGAACGCAGACTTCGCCCGTGCCGTGATCGGTGCGGGCATGACCTGGATCGGCCCCTCCCCCGAGGCCATCGAGGCGCTCGGCGACAAGGTCACCGCGCGTCACGTCGCCGAGAAGGTGGGCGCCCCGCTCGCACCCGGCACCCCCGGGCCGGTCTCCGGCGCCGACGAGGTCGTCGCGTTCGCGAAGGAGCACGGCCTCCCGATCGCCATCAAGGCCGCCTACGGCGGCGGCGGACGCGGTCTCAAGGTCGCACGCGAGCTCGACGAGGTCGCCGAGCTGTTCGAGTCCGCCACGCGTGAGGCCGTCGCGGCGTTCGGCCGCGGAGAGTGCTTCGTCGAGAAGTACCTCGACAAGCCGCGTCACGTCGAGACGCAGTGCCTCGCCGATGCCGCGGGCAACGTCGTCGTCATCTCGACGCGCGACTGCTCCCTGCAGCGCCGCCACCAGAAGCTCGTGGAGGAGGCCCCGGCGCCGTACCTCACCGAGGAGCAGAACGCGCAGCTGTACTCCGCGTCGAAGGCCATCCTCAAGGAGGTCGGCTACGTCGGCGCGGGCACGTGCGAGTTCCTGATCGGCGCCGACGGCACCGTCTCGTTCCTCGAGGTGAACACGCGACTCCAGGTCGAGCACCCCGTGTCCGAGGAGGTCACGGGGATCGACCTCGTCCGCGAGCAGTTCCGCATCGCCGCGGGCGGCACGATCGACTACGACGACCCCGCCCCCACCGGCCACTCGATCGAGTTCCGCATCAACGGCGAGGACCCGGGACGCGGATTCCTCCCGCAGCCGGGCCCGATCCACGTCTTCAAGACCTTCGGCGGTCCCGGCATCCGTCTCGACTCGGGCGTCACGGCCGGCGACTCGGTGTCGGGGGCTTTCGACTCGCTCCTCGCGAAGATCATCGTCACGGGCAAGGACCGCGCGGAGGCGCTGGAGCGGTCGCGCCGCGCGCTGGAGGAGTTCGAGGTCGCGGGGCTCCCCACCGTGCTCCCGTTCCACCGCAAGGTCGTGAACGATCCCGCCTTCACCGCGGAGGACGGCGAGTTCCGCGTCTTCACGCGCTGGATCGAGACCGAGTTCGAGAACGACATCCCCGCGTGGGACGGCGAGCTGGAGTCTCCGACCGCCGCGGCGGGGCGCCACACGGTCGTCGTCGAGGTCGGCGGCAAACGTCTCGAGGTCAGCCTCCCGGATCGCGTCGCCGTCGCCGCCGGCACCGCGGGACGTCCCGCCGCCGTCCCGCCGTCGCGTCGCAGCCACTCGACCTCGGTCAGCGCGGGCGCCTCGGGCGACGCCGTGAAGTCGCCGATGCAGGCCACCGTCGTCAAGATCGCTGTCGAGGAGGGCCAGCAGGTCGTCAAGGGCGACCTCGTCGTCGTCCTCGAGGCGATGAAGATGGAGCAGCCGCTGCAGGCGCACAAGGACGGCGTCGTCGGCAACATCAACGCGGATGCCGGTGCCACGGTCTCGGCGGGGCATCAGCTCCTCACGATCAGCTGACGCGCACCCGCACGAGAAGGGCGCCCCACCACGGTGGGGCGCCCTTCTCGTGTCTCCGACCTCAGGAGATGTTGACGAGGTGCATCGCGCGGCTCGCGTCGGTGATGCTGCTCGACAGCGACGGGTACGCCGCGAAGACGCGCGACACCTGGTCGACCGTGAGGCGGCGCTCGACCGCGACCGCGATCGGGTAGATGAGCTCCGACGCCTTGGGAGCCACGATGACTCCGCCGATCACGGTGCCGGAACCCTTGCGCGCGATGAGCTTGACGAAGCCGTCCTTGATGCCCATCATCTTGGCGCGCGGGTTCGCGGCCAGCGGCAGCTTGTAGACCAGGCCGTCGGCGACGCCGTCCTCGACGTCCTTCTGCGAGTAGCCGACGGTCGCGATCTCCGGCGCCGTGAAGATGTTCGAGGTGATCTTGATGAGCTCGAGCGGGATCACGATGTCGCCGAGCGCGTGGAACACGGCGGTGCGCCCCTGCATCGACGCCACCGAGGCGAGCGGGAAGAAGTTCGTGCAGTCGCCGACCGCGTACACGTTCGGCACCGAGGTGCGCGCGACGCGGTTCACCCGGATGGTGCCCTGCTCGGTGAGCTCGACGCCGGCCTCCTCCAGCCCGATGCCGGCGGTGTTCGGGATCGAGCCGACCGCCATGAGACAGTGGCTGCCCTCGACCGTGCGCCCGTCGGCGAGCGTCACGAGCACTCCGCCGTCGACGACCTCGACCTTCTCGGCGCGGGCCTTCGACAGCAACTCCATGCCCCCGCGCTTGAAGACCTTCTCCAGGACCTTCGCGGCGTCCTGATCCTCACCGGGGAGCACCTGCTCACGGCTGGAGACCAGCGTGACCTTGGCGCCGAGGTTCATGTACGCGGACGCGAACTCCGCTCCCGTGACCCCCGATCCGACGACGATCAGGTGCTCAGGGAGCGCCTTCATGTCGTACAGCTGCGTCCAGGTGAGGATGCGCTTGCCGTCGGGCTTCGCGGAATCGAGCTCACGCGGCGAGGCGCCGACCGCGACGACGATGGTGTCGGCCTCGACGCGGTCGAAGTCCGTGCCGTCCTGCCCGGTCGACACGATGATCGCGTTCGGACCCTCGAGCCGCCCGTGACCGGAGAGGATGCGCACGCCGGCCTCGAGCAGCGTGGCGCGCATGTCCTCGGACTGCTGCCCCGCGAGAGCGATCAGACGCTTGTTGACGGCCGCGAGGTTGATGGCGATCTCGGGCTTGAGCGGCTTGCCGTGCTCGCCCTTGGCGTAGAACTGCACTCCGAGGTCGGACGCCTCGGAGATCGCGACGGCGGCATCAGCGGTGGCGATGAGGCTCTTCGAGGGCACGACGTCCGTCAGCACGGCGGACCCGCCGACGCCGACGCGCTCGACCAGGGTCACCTCGGCTCCGAGCTGGGCGGCAGCGAGTGCCGCCTCGTAGCCGCCGGGACCGCCGCCGAGCACGGCGACGCGCTGGGTGCGCTCAAAAGGGGTGGAAGACATGGTCTCCATTCTTCCGCAATCCTGGCACCCGGCCGTCCACCTTCCTAGAGTGGATCCATGCCTGAAAACCACAGCAACCCTCTCGACGACCCGACCGCGAACCCGTTCGAGGTCGCGGCCGCCGCCGCCGCGGACATCGCCCGCCTCTCCGGCGTCGAGAAGCACGACATCGCCCTCACGCTCGGCAGCGGCTGGGGCAAGGCCGCCGACCTCCTCGGCGAGACCACGGCGACGATCCCCGCGACCGAGGTGACCGGCTTCTCGAAGCCCGCCCTCGAGGGTCACGTCGGCACGCTGCGCAGCATCCGCACCCCGGACGGCAAGAACGTGCTCGTGATCGGCGCGCGCACGCACTATTACGAGAACCACGGCGTCCGCCGCGTCGTGCACTCGGTCCGCACCGCCGCCGCGACGGGGGCGAGGATCATGGTCCTCACGAACGGCGCCGGAGGCGTGCGCGAGACCTGGACGCCCGGTCAGCCCGTGCTGATCAGCGACCACATCAACCTCACGGCCGACTCGCCGCTCGAGGGCGCGACGTTCATCGACCTCACCGACCTCTACGCGTCGCGCCTGCGCGACATCGCCCGGACGGTCGACCCCTCGCTCGACGAGGGCGTGTACACGCAGTTCCGCGGCCCGCACTACGAGACGCCGGCCGAGGTGCAGATGGCGAAGCACATGGGAGGTCACATCGTCGGCATGTCGACCGCGCTCGAGGCGATCGCCGCACGCGAGGCCGGCATGGAGATCCTCGGGTTCTCGCTCATCACGAACCTCGCCGCCGGGATCCAGAAGACGCCGCTCAGCCACGCGGAGGTGATCGAGGCGGGCCGCGAGGCGGAGCCCGTCATCTCGGCGCTGCTCGCCCGAGTGGTCGAGGCGCTGTGAGCGAGGAGCGCCTGGCTCAGGCGCGCGCATGGCTGCGCCAGGACCCCGATCACGAGACGCGCGACGAGCTCGCGGGCGTCATCACCCGTGCGGGTGGCGGTGACGAGACGGCGATCGCCGACCTGGACGACCGCTTCGGGTCCCGACTGGCGTTCGGCACCGCGGGTCTGCGCGGGGAGCTCGGCGCCGGCAGCAACCGCATGAACCGCGTGCTCGTGGCGCAGGCCGCCGCCGGTTTCGCCGCGTATCTGCGCGAGAAGTCGCCCGGCACCGTGCCCACCGTCGTGATCGGCTACGACGGACGCCGCAACTCCCGGGTGTTCGCCCTGGATTCGGCCGAGCTCTTCGCAGGGGCGGGCCTGCGGGCCGTCCTCCTCCCGCGTCTGCTGCCGACGCCGGTGCTCGCCTTCGCGGTGCGCCACCTCGGCGCCGACGCCGGCGTCATGGTCACGGCCTCGCACAACCCGCCGAACGACAACGGGTACAAGGTGTACCTGGGCGGCGCCGATCAGGGCTCGCAGATCGTCGCTCCCACCGATGCCGAGATCGCCGCGCACATCCAGCGCGTCGCGGACGCCGGCGACGTGTCGGCGCTCCCTCGATCGACCTCGTACGAGACCGCGGGCGAGGACGTCGTCGACGCCTACGTCTCCGCGACCGCCGCGGTGGCCCCCGCCCCGGAGGCCGCGTCGGGCCTGCGCTGGGTCTACACGGCCATGCACGGCGTCGGCTGGGAGACCGTGTCGGCGATCGTGAAGGCGGCCGGGTACCCGCAGCCGATGGTCGTCGGCGAGCAGCTGAAGCCCGACGCGACGTTCCGCACCGTGTCCTTCCCGAACCCGGAGGAGCCGGGAGCGATGGACCTGTCCTTCGCCCGGGCGAAGCGCGTGCAGGCGGACTTCATCCTCGCGAACGACCCGGATGCGGATCGACTCGCCGTCGCCGTCCCCGATGCCTCCGCGGAGGGGGGCTGGCGCCGTCTCACCGGGAACGAGGTGGGCCTGCTGCTCGGCGCCCGCGCCGCCCGAGCGGCCGAGGGCACGCCCGGCGCCGCGCTCGCGTGCTCGCTCGTGTCGTCGCCCGGTCTGGGTGCGATCGCCGCGCACCACGGTCTCGACTTCCACGAGACCCTCACCGGTTTCAAGTGGATCTCCCGCGCCCCGGGCATCGTGTTCGGCTTCGAGGAGGCCCTCGGCTACCTCGTGAACCCGGAGACGGTGCGCGACAAGGACGGCATCTCGGCCGTCGTGGCGATCCTCGGCCTGGCGGCGGAGGCGTACGGACGTGGATCCTCCCTCGCCGATCTGCTCGCGGAGCTGGGAGACACGTACGGCCACTTCGCGAGCGGCCAGGTGTCGGTGCGCGTCGAGGACCTGTCGATGATCGGCTCGGTCATGCTGTCGCTCCGCACTCTGCCGCCGACGCAGTTCGGGACGCGCGGGATCACCTCGGCCGAGGACCTGCTGCAGGCGGGGCCGGGTCAGCCGTCGGGTGACGTGCTGCGCTACCGCCTCACCGACGGCTCCCGGGTCATCGTGCGCCCGAGCGGGACCGAGCCCAAGCTCAAGGTCTACATCGATGCCGCCGGCGACTCCGCGGAGCACGCGGCGCTGGCGGTCGGCGAGCTCGAGACCGCGGTCCGCGCCCTCCTGGACGAGCGCTCCTAGGCCCCGTCATGCCCCGCAGACACGTCGTGATCACCGCGCACAACGGCGTGCATGCGCGCCCCGTCGCGGAGCTCGTGCGCCTCGTGCAGGCGCACACGCACGGCGTGACCCTGCGGACCTCGGCGGGGGCGGTGGTCGATCTCAGCAGCGTGCTGGCGATCATGGACCTCGCCCTCGCGGAGGGCGACGCCGTGGTGCTCGAGACGCCCGAGTCGGCGGGGGCCGACGCGGTACTCGACACGCTCGCGGGGGTGCTCGACCCCCGCGGCTGAGCCGGCGAGCGGTCTCAGCCGTCGATCACGGCGACGAGCTCGTCGAGGAACGCCTCGAACGTGGTGCCGCGGCGCACGATGCGCTGCACGCTGTCGCGCTCGCTGAACACCTCGACGAGCTGCTCGAACACCGTCTGGAACGCGGCGCGGTCGCTCTCGCTGAACGCGGCGAGGGCGACGACCTGCACGCGCCCCTCTCCCCACGCCGCCGAGCCCTCGGCCACGCCGATCGCGATCGCGGTGCGGGCGGCCGTCATCTGCAGCGCGTGCGGCACGGCGAGCGCATCCGTGAAGGCGGTCGACGACATCCGTTCGCGGGCGATCGTGTTGTCGATGTAGTCCTCGCCGATGAGCCCGGCATCGACGAGAAGACCGCCCAGGCGCCGGATGATGGTCTCCTCCCCGGCGTCGGGGAGCGGGTACACGAACGCCTCGGCCACGAAGTAGCGGGCGAGCTCGGCCCGGAGTCGCGCGAGGCGGCGCACGCGCCGCACGCGCGCGGCGGCCTGCTGGATGCGGTCCACGTCGGCGTCCGTGAGGAACGGCTGGATGCGCACGAAGCGGTCGCCGACCGCTCCGGGCTCGATCGTGCTCAGCACGAGGTCGGTGTCGAACGACGACCAGTCGGGGTCGACGTTCGTGATGACGCTCGTGACCTCGATCGCGGACCCCAGCGACCGGTCGACGCTCGAGCGCAGCAACTCGTGCAGCTCGTAGTATCCCGGGCAGACGATCGTGGCGGTGAGGATGGACTCGGCCTTGCGGCTGCGTTCGAGGCGGCCGCCCACGTGCATCGCGATGTAGGCGATCTCGTCGTCGTGGATGGGCGTGCCGAGCCGGTCGTGCAGCCCGCTCGCGATCGACACCGCGACCTCGAAGATCATGGGGTACGAGGTCTTGAGCGAGCGCGTGAGCGGGTTGCGGGTGAGGGCGCTCTCCTCCGCCCGGCGCAGCAGGTTCTGCACGTGCAATGCGAGGCGGAGCACGAAGGTCTCGTCGAGCAGATCGACCTGGAAGTCGTCGGCCGCGCGGGAGATCTCCTCACGGACGGCGGCTTCGACCGCGGGCTCGACGCCGCTGCGGGCGACCTCGCGCGTCGCATCCTGTCCCGGCGCGACGATGCGGGTGAGGACGAGAGACGCCAGGTGGCCGCTGTCGCCGGGACCGAGAGCCACCTGGAAGTGCTCCTGGGCGAGCCGGGCGATCACGGACCCCACGGCGGGGATCTCCGGACGCGCTCCGGCCGCGGTCGACTCGAGGGCGTGACCGGCCGCGACCCGGTCGGCGGCGATCGCGACGTGCAGCAGCACGTCCGAGATCGCCAGCTCGTTCACGTAGTAGCCGAGCGCACCGAGCTCGCGCACGAGCGCGGACTTGAACGGGCCGACCGCATCCGCGGCGACCGCGCTGCCGGCGAGGGCGCGCCGGAACGTCTCGGGGTGGAAGGACGCGGCGTCCATCTCGTCGTGCGCGAGTCGGGACAGCAGCCGGCGCTGCGCGGCCTCGTTGCCCCGCAGCCGGACCACCTCGCGGTCGCGGTCGATCGCGAGACCGCTGTCGTCGAGCAGTTGGCGGACGCGGGCGAGATCGGCCTCGAGCGTGGCCTCGCTCACGTGCAGCCGCTCGGCCATGGCGAACACGTCGATCCCCTGGGGGTCGTCGAGCAGAGCGCGGACCACGGCGTGCAGACGATCGCGCGGCGCGGACTCGCCCCCCTGCCGCGCGCGGAGCGCCGAGCGGGCCTGCGGGCCGGCGCGGTAGCCGGCGGGCCCGGACTCGATCGCGTCTCCGTCGGGGGTGCGGGCGTTCAGCGCGGCGACGTACGAGCGGATGCTGCGCGGAGTGACCCCGAGCTGATCGGCGAGGCTCGCGGCCGTGGCCCACGTGCCCTGGCGCAGCAGGGTCGAGAGGAGCTGGTCCTGGCGCTGCCGAGACATCGTCCTCCCCTTCTCCCGTGCTGACCGCACTGTCGTGACGTGACTCCCATCCTGCCAGGTGCACGAAACGCCTGCTCCGGAACGGGGGTTCCGCGGGGGCGGAAAGGAACATGTTGGCGCGCCCCACCACGCTGTTCCCAGAATGTTCTCAGGAAAGGTGGCATCGATCGATGAGGATCCTCGTGGTGTGCGGCGCGGGCGCGTCGAGCACGTTCGTCGCACAGCGGCTCCGGCGCGCGGCGGCCGACGCCGGCCTCGACTGGGATGCGGCGGCGGGCACCGAGACCTCCCTCATCGGCAGCGACCACGACCTCGTCCTCCTCGGGCCGCACATGGCCCCGCGTCTGGAGGCGCTCACCGCATCGGTCATCGCCCCGGTCGCCGTGCTGCCCGACGACGTCTTCGCCGACAGGGACGGCACACGCACGCTCGCGTTCGCGCGCTCGATCATCGACGTCAGGAACACCCCGAAAGGAACATCATGACCGTTTCCCGCACCGTTCGGATCGGCTCCTCCCACGGGCTCCACGCCCGTCCGGCCAAGCTCTTCGCGCAGGCGGCGAAGGACTCCGGCATCCCCGTCACGATCGCGAAGGACTCCGGCAAGGCCGTCAACGCCGCCAGCATCCTCGGTGTCATCGCCCTCGCGATCGAGCACGGCGACTACGTGACGCTCACGGCCGACGGCGACAACGCCGAGGCCGTGCTCGACACGCTCACCGAACTGCTCACCACCGACCACGACCAGGACAGCGCATGAGCGAACTGCGCGGAGTGGGGATCGGCCTCGGCGTCGCCCAGGGGCCCGTCGTCCGGATGACGGAGGCGCTCCCCGCTCCCGACAACTCCCCGAGCACCCAGGGCGCCGACGCCGAGCGTGCACGTGTCCGCGAGGCGATCACCGCCGTCGCCGAAGAGCTCACCGCGCGCGGCGAGAAGGCCGGTGGATCCGCTCAGGAGGTGCTCGAGGCACAGGCGATGATCGCGGAGGACCCGACGCTGCAGGACGAGGTCGACACGCGCATCGACGACGGCGCCACGGCCGAGTGGGCGGTGCACGACGCGTTCGCCGGCTTCCGCGCGACTCTCGAGGCGGTGGGCGGCTACCTCGGCGAGCGCGCAGCCGACCTCGACGACATCGCCCAGCGGGTGCTCGCCCGGCTCCGCGGCGTCGAGGCACCGGGCGTTCCCGACCCCGGTCACCCGTTCGTCCTCGTCGCCCGCGACCTCGCGCCCGCCGACACGGCTCTGCTGAACCTCGACCAGGTCCTCGCCCTCATCACGTTCGACGGCGGACCCACCTCGCACACCGCGATCCTCGCCCGGGAGAAGGGCATCGTCGCGATCGTCGGCGCCGCCGCGGCATCCGCGCTGACCACCGGCGAGAGCGTCATCGTCGACGCGGCAGCCGGCATCGTCACGATCGATCCGACCGACGACGAGAAGGAGCGCGCCGAGCAGCGCGCCGCGGCCCGCCGCTCGGCGGATGCCGCTCCCCTGACTCCCGGCGCCCTCGCCGACGGCACGCTGATCCCGCTGCTGGCGAACCTGGGAAAGCCCGCAGACGCGTCCGATGCCGTCGCACGTGGGGCCGAGGGCGTCGGGCTCTTCCGCACCGAGTTCCTGTTCCTCTCGTCCGCACAGGCGCCCACCGTGGCGCAGCAGCGCGAGGCGTACCGGGAGCTCCTCGCCGCCTTCCCGGGCAAGAAGGTCGTCGTGCGCATGCTCGACGCCGGCGCCGACAAGCCGCTCGCGTTCCTCAACGACGCGCACGAGGAGAACCCCGCCCTGGGGCTCCGGGGTCTCCGTGCCCTCCGCGCGAGCGAGGACATCCTCCGCGAGCAGCTCACGGCCCTCGCCGAAGCGGATGCCGAGACCGAGGCCGAACTGTGGGTCATGGCGCCCATGGTCGCGACCGTCGAGGAGACCGCGTACTTCACGGCCCTCGCCCGCGAGTACGGGCTCAAGACCGCCGGCGTCATGGTCGAGGTCCCGTCCAGCGCCCTGCTCGCCGATCGCGTGCTCGCCCACGCGGACTTCGCCTCGATCGGCACCAACGACCTCACGCAGTACACGATGGCAGCCGACCGACTCCTCGGATCGGTCGCCGGCTTCCAGGACCCGTGGCACCCCGCCGTGCTGCGCCTGGTCCGGGAGGTGGGCGCCGCGGGCGCTCGCCTGGGCAAGCCCGTCGGCATCTGCGGCGAGGCGGCAGCAGACCCGTTGCTCGCCGTCGTGCTCGTCGGCCTCGGCGCGACGAGCCTCTCCATGGCTCCGTCCGCTCTGGCGGACGTGCGCCAGACCCTGTCCGCATACACCCTCGACGAAGCCCGCAGCCTCGCCGAACTGGCACTGGCGGCCGATGACGCCGCCGGCGCCCGCACCGCCGTGGTCGACGCCACAGCGACCCTCCCTCACCAGAAAGAGACGACATCATGACGACGACGTCACCGGCCGCCACGAAATCGGGCGGCCTCCGAACAGGCGTGCAGCGCTTCGGCACGTTCCTGTCCGGAATGATCATGCCCAACATCGCGGCGTTCATCGCGTGGGGCTTCATCACCATGCTCTTCATCCCCGCCGGCTTCTTCGGCGCGGACAGCCCCTTCGGCTGGCACTGGGCACCGGTCGCCGAGATCATCGGCGGGGGCGGCGACTCCGCCGCGATCGGCTGGAACGGCGCCATGACGGCGATCGCGGAGGGCGACGGCGGCAACTTCCTCGCCTACGTCGGCCTCGTCGGCCCGATGGTCACCTACCTCCTCCCGCTGCTGATCGCCAACACCGCGGGCCGCATGGTCTACGGCGAGCGCGGCGGCGTCGTCGCGACCATCGCGACCATGGGCGTCATCGTGGGCACGAACATCCCGATGTTCCTCGGCGCCATGATCATGGGGCCGATCGCCGCGTGGATCACCAAGCAGATGGACAAGCTGTGGGACGGCAGGATCCGCCCCGGCTTCGAGATGCTCGTGAACAACTTCTCCGCCGGCATCCTCGGCATGATCCTCGCGATCGTCGGCTTCTTCGCCTTCGGCCCGGTCATGCTCGGCGTCAGCGCCGTGCTCGGTGCGGCGGTCGACTGGCTCGTCTCGCTGAACCTGCTGCCCCTGGTCTCGATCATCGTCGAGCCCGCGAAGGTGCTGTTCCTCAACAACGCCATCAACCACGGCGTGTTCACCCCGCTCGGCATCGAGCAGGCGACGGACACCGGCAAGTCGATCCTGTTCCTCATCGAGGCCAACCCCGGCCCCGGTATCGGACTCCTGCTCGCGTTCACGTTCTTCGGCGTCGGCGCGGCGAAGGCCTCGGCTCCCGGCGCGGCCGTGATCCAGTTCTTCGGCGGCATCCACGAGATCTACTTCCCGTACGCGCTCAGCAAGCCGACCACCATCCTCGCCCTCATCGCGGGCGGCGCGGCCGGTGTCACGACGAACATGGTCCTCGGCGGCGGTCTCGGCTTCCCGGCGGCTCCGGGCAGCATCATCGCGGTCACGGCGGCGGCGGTCGGCTCCGGTGTGGGCAACCTGCTCGTCGTGTACCTCTCGGTGGTCATCGCCGCCGCGGTCACGTTCCTCATCACGGCCGTGATCCTGCGCTCCTCGCGCAAGCGCGACCTCGCGGCCGAGGGCGACACCTTCGGCGCGGCGATCGCGCAGACCGAGGCGAACAAGGGCAAGTCCTCCGCCGCCATGGACGCGCTGCGCGCCTCTTCGGCGTCCGGTGCGGAGGGCGCCGCCTCGGCCACGGCCACCGCGGTCGCCACGGCCCCCATCCAGAACGTCGTGTTCGCGTGCGACGCCGGTATGGGTTCGTCGGCGATGGGCGCGAGCGTCCTGCGCAACAAGTTCAAGAAGGCGGGCATCGAGGGCGTCACGGTCACCAACCAGGCGATCGCGAACCTCGACGGCACGGCCGACCTCGTGATCACGCAGCAGCAGCTCACGGATCGCGCTCGCTCGAAGTCCCCGAACTCGGTGCACGTGTCCGTGGACAACTTCATGAACGCACCGCAGTATGAAGAAGTCGTCGAGATGGTGCGCGAGCAGCGCGAATCCGGCGAGTGACAGACCGGGCGGGGCGGGTGCCACGGCATCCGCCCCGCCCCCTCATCCTCCGCACATCCGCAGAAAGGGAATCACCATGGACGTCCTCACCCTCGGCCAGGTCCGCATCCACTCCGGCTCCAGCACGCAGGAGGCCGCTCTGCAGGAGGCCACCGACATCCTGGTGTCGGCCGAAGCCGTCACCCCCGCCTACGTCGACGCCATGCGTCAGCGTGAGGAGACCGTGTCGACCTACATGGGCAACGGCCTGGCGATCCCGCACGGCACGAACGAGACGAAGGACGCGATCCTCGCCTCGGCGCTGTCGGTCGTCCGCTACGACGGCGGCGTCGACTGGGCCGGGGAGCCAGTCACGTTCGTGGTCGGCATCGCCGGTCGCGGCGACGAGCACCTGGAGATCCTGTCGCAGATCGCGATCCTCTTCTCCGACGAGGACGAGGTCGCGAAGCTCAACGCCGCCCAGACCCCCGACGAGCTGTTCGCCCTGCTCTCGGCCGTGAACTCCTGATGACCGCGGCGGGCACCCGGAAGGCCGTGCACTTCGGCGCGGGCAACATCGGCCGCGGCTTCGTCGGCCTGCTGCTGCACGAAGGCGGCTACGAGGTCGTCTTCTCCGATGTCGCGGACGCCCTGGTCGACGCGATCAACGCGGTCGACTCCTACACCGTGCACGAGGCGGGTCCCGGAGGCGCCGACCACGTCGTCACGGGCTTCCGCGCCGTGAACAGCAAGAACGACCCCGAGGGCGTCGCCGAGGAGGTCGCGACGGCGGATGTCGTCACGACCGCGGTCGGTCCGACCGTGCTGCGCTTCGTCGCCCCGACCATCGTGGCCGGCCTCGCCCGCCGCTCCCCCGACGCCGCACCGCTCCAGGTCATGGCGTGCGAGAACGCGATCGGCGCGACCGACACGCTCCGCGCCGAGGTCGAGAAGGCCGCGGGCGCGGATGCCGAGGAGCTGCTCTCCCGCGCCGTGTTCGCGAACACCGCGGTCGACCGGATCGTCCCGGGGCAGCCTGCCGACGGCGGCGTCGACGTCACGGTCGAACCCTACTTCGAGTGGGCGATCGAGTCCGGTGCGTTCGGCGGCGACCTGCCGAGCATCCCGGGCGCGCACTTCGTCGACGACCTGGCGCCGTACATCGAGCGCAAGCTCTTCACGGTCAACACGGGGCACGCGGCCACCGCGTACTTCGGGGCGCGTGCGGGCATCGAGCGGATCTCCGACGCCCTCGCCGATCCGGACATCGCGACCCGGGTGTCGGCTGCCCTCGAGGAGACCTCCGCCGTTCTGGTCGCCGAGCACGGTCTCGACCCGGCCGATCTCGCGGAGTACCGCGCGACGATCCTGGAGCGCTTCCGCAACCCGGCGCTCGTCGACACCGTGCAGCGGGTCGGTCGCCAGCCGCTGCGCAAGATCTCGCGGCACGAGCGCTTCATCGGCCCCGCGGCCATGGCGGCCGAGCGCGGCCTGCCGACGGTCGCGCTGATCGGCGCCGTGACCGCCGCCCTCGAGTTCGAGGAGCCGGAGGACGAGCAGGCCGTCGAGCTGCAGAAGCTCCTGCGCACGGAGGACGCCGAGACGTTCACCGCCCGCGCCACGGGACTCGACCCCGAGCATCCGCTGTTCCCCGCCGTGCGCGACGCCGTCGCCTCACGACAGACCGCGCTGCGCGCCTGATCTCGCGGAGGTCCCCTCGACGCCCTCTGCCGATACGATCGGCGGAGGGCGTCGTCGTGCGTGCGGCCCGCCCGGCACGAGGACGTGCAGGAGGACCATGAGCAGCTACGCGGTGATCGGTGCCGGGCCGTCGGGTCTCGCCGCAGCGCGCGCTCTGTCGCGACGAGGGATCGCGGTCGACGGCTACGAGGCCTCGCACGGGGTCGGCGGCCTGTGGGACATCGACAACCCCCGCAGCACGATGTACGAGTCGGCCCATCTCATCTCCTCGCGCACGACCACCGCGTTCGCGGAGTTCCCGATGGACTCCACCGTCGACTACCCGGGCCACCGAGAGCTGCTGCAGTACTTCCGCGCCTACGCCGCGCGCTTCGGCCTCACGGAGCTGTTCCGCTTCGGGACGCGGGTGACCCGGATCGCACCGCGGGACGGCGCCTGGGATCTCACGAGCGTCGGGCCCGACGGCGAGCGCACGCGCCGGTACGCCGGGGTCGTGCTCGCGAACGGGACGCTCGCCGAGCCGCACGTCCCCGCGTTCCCCGGTCGCTTCGACGGCGAGCTCCTGCACACGAGCGCGTACAGGTCCCCGGCCCAGCTCGCGGGCAAGCGGGTGCTGCTGATCGGCGCCGGCAACTCCGGATGCGACATCGCGGTCGACGCCGTGCACCACGCTGCCTCCGTCGACATGAGCGTCCGTCGCGGCTATTACTTCGTGCCGCGCTATCTGTTCGGACGACCGAGCGACACCCTCAACCAGGGGCGCCCGCTCCCCGCCCGCCTCAAGCAGGCGATCGACAGCCGTGTGCTCCGCGCCTTCACCGGCGATCCGGTGCGGTTCGGATTCCCGAAGCCCGACTACCGCATCTATGAGTCCCACCCGATCGTGAACACCATGATCCTGAACCACCTCGGCCAGGGCGATCTGCGGATCCGCGCCGACGTCGAGCAGTTCGACGGGGCGACCGTCCGGTTCCGCGACGGCTCCGCCGACGACTACGACCTCGTCCTGCTCGCGACCGGCTACACGCTCGACTACCCCTTCGTGGACAGGGAGCACCTGCACTGGCGAGGCGCGTCTCCGCGGCTGTTCCTCAACATGATCCCCGCGTCGTTCAACGGTCTGTACGTCGTCGGCATGATCGAGGCGTCCGGGATCGGCTGGCAGGGCCGCTACGAGCAGGCCGACCTCCTGGCGACCTACCTCGACGCCGTCGAGAACGACCCGCCGCGCGCCGCTCGATTCCGTGAGCGTGTGACCGGCGCTCCTTGGCCGGACGTCACCGGCGGCTACCGCTATCTCGCGCTCGACCGCATGTCGTACTACGTGAACAACCACGCCTACCGGGCCGCGGTGCGGCGGGAGAGGGAGGCGCTCGAGCAGCCGGTCCGACCGTTCGCCGGGCCTCGCACGACGACGTAGCCTGGAGAGGTGCAGAAGAAGAGGCGTCGCCGGGTCCTGAAGGTCGTCCTCTGGGGACTCGTCGCGATCGTGGTGCTCGGTGTCGGCGGCATCCTCGTGTGGAGCCAGGTCGGCGTCATGGCGGCCGAGCCGGAGCCTCTCGCCGACGTGCGGGCCGACCCCGCGATCCGCATCGAGGACGCGCCCCAGGGCATCGTGATGACGCCCGCCGACGGCGACTCCGACCGCGGTCTGGTCTTCGTGCCCGGTGCCAAGGTGGATCCGTGGGCGTACGCCTCGATCCTGCAGGGTCTCGCCGACGACGGCGTCACGGTCGTGATCACGCGCCCCTGGCTGAACCTCGCGTTCTTCGACCTGCGCGGGCTCGACGCCTTCACCTCCGCGGCGCCGGACATCGACGACTGGGCGGTGGGCGGTCATTCCCTGGGTGGCGTGCGCGCGTGCCAGCTCGCCGCAGACGCCGAGGCTCTCGTGCTGTTCGGCTCGTACTGCACCGACGACGTGTCGACCCGCGACCTCGCGGTGCTCAGCATCTCGGGCAGCGAGGACGGGCTCTCCACACCCGCGAAGAT
Source organism: Microbacterium sp. NPDC089696 (assembly GCF_044749125.1). NCBI lineage: Bacteria > Bacillati > Actinomycetota > Actinomycetes > Micrococcales > Microbacteriaceae > Microbacterium > Microbacterium sp. NPDC089696. The sequence goes on from NZ_JBIVHF010000002.1 coordinate 94,172, forward strand.
CGACGCCGCGCGGCACCTGCTCCCGGCCGACGCGGAGATGGTCGAGATCGACGGCGCGTCGCATGCGTCGTTCGGCGACTACGGTCCGCAGGCGGGCGACGGCGAGCCCACGATCTCGCGCGCCGACATGCACGCCAGGATGGACGAGCTGCTGCAGGGCTTCTTCGCGGACATCCCCGTCGACTGATCCGCGCGGAGTCAGCCGATCTTCTTGATCAGCGCGTCGAGTCCCATGCCGTAGTCGATGCGCACCACCGGCAGCGCGAGCTTGTCCGTGCCGATGGTGACGTATCCCGGCTCGATCGTGCGCGCCATCTCGTACCCGGCCATCGCCACGCCCTGCTTCGCCGTGTCGTCGTAGTGCCCGAACGGATACGCGATGACCTCGCGCACCCCGAGCACGTCACCCGAGGTGGTGAGATCGGCCGCGATCTGCTCCGCGGTCCAGTTGACCATGCGACCCTTCCCGTTCTCGCCGGCCTGGTGCATGTCGTGCGTGTGCGAGCGACGCAGCACGTAGATCGACGGCGGCGGATCCGAGCGGTAGGCGGTGACCATGAAAGACGTGGACAGCAGCTGGTACTCGTCGATGACGGGCACGGCCAGGTCGAACCATGTCTGATCCGCGTCGTCGTCCGTGATGATCACGGAGTGCGCGGGCAGGTAGAGCCGTCCGTCGATGAAGGCGCTCAGCTCGTCCCACGTCGGGAGGTAGAAGCCGGTGGTGGCGATGTGCTGCATCTGCGCCTCGAAGTCGCCGATGTAGGCGTAGTTGCCGCGCAGCCAGCCCTGCTCGCCGTCCGGGTTCACCGTGAACTGGTGGTACATGAGGATCGGGATCTGCGCGTTCTCCGCGACGTTGGCCTCGGGCGTCGTCCATCCCGCGTACAGCTGCATCTGCTGGTCGGCGCAGGTCACGCGATCGGAGCCGTTCACGCGTGCGTCGATCGTCAGGGCCGCGGCGTCGGCCTCGGTGGGGTACCACCCGGCGAACACGCGACCGTCCGCCGACGGGATGGGCAGCGCGACGTAGAGTCCGTTCTGCCACTGCAGCTGCGGATCGGCCGGAGCGCCGTCGCCGGCGAACGAGACCGCGCAGGCGAGCGGGTTGTCCGCATCGGCGATCAACTGCTGAGCGGGTGTCAGCTGCCGCTCGAACGCGTCGACGCCGATCACCCGCGGCGGGGCGGCGGCCTCGGGCGCCCGTGTCATCCACACGTACGCGCCGACCGCTCCCCCGCCCACGAGCACGACGGCGATCGCGATGGCGGCGATGATCCCCCCGCGCCGTCTCTTCCCCCCGGAAGCCATGTCTCAGTCGTCCATGATCAGGCGTCGAAGCCCTCGGCGATCATCTCGACGAGCTCTTCCCGCTCCTCCACGGGGAGGAAGGCGGCGGACGCGGCGTTGAACTGGAAGGTCTCGAGGTCGTCGAGGTCGTACTCGAAGGCCTCGACGAGCAGCGCGAGCTCGCGCGTGAGGGACGTGGCGCTCATCGTGCGGTTGTCGACGTTGACCGTGACGGCGAAGCCGAGCTGGTACAGCAGATCGAACGGGTGGTCGGCCAGTGTGGTGCCCCAGGCCGAGATCGCGCCGGTCTGCAGGTTCGACGACGGCGACAGCTCGAGCGGGATCTCCCGGTCGCGCACCCAGCGTGCGAGGTCGCCGAACTGCACCTGGACCTCGTCGCCCTCCTGCGTGACGACCTGCAGGTCCTCGGCGATCCGCACGCCGTGCCCGAGACGCAGCGCGCGTCCGTCGACGAGGGCCGAGCGGATGGACGCGAGACCTGCCGCCTCACCCGCGTGCACCGTGACGGGGAAGAAGTTCCCGGCGAGGTAGTCGAACGCGGCTCGGTGGTCCGAGGGCGGGAAGCCGTCCTCGGGGCCGGCGATGTCGAACCCGACGGTTCCGCGTCCGCGGAAGTCCACAGCCAGCTCGGCGATCTCCTTCGCGCGGTCGTTGTGGCGCATCGCCGAGAGGAGCTGTCCGACGCGGATGCTGTGCCCGGCGCGGTCGGCGGCGTCCTCGCCCTCCTCGATGCCCTGCTGCACGGCTTCGACGACCTGCTCGAGCGAGAGGCCGCGCGTGAGGTGCTGCTCGGGCGCCCAGCGGACCTCCCCGTAGATCACGCCGTCCTTCGCGAGGTCCTGCACGAACTCGCGGGCGATGCGCGTGAGCCCCTCCTCGGTCTGCATGACGGCCGTGGTGAGGTCGAAGGTCTTGAGGTACTCCACGAGCGAGCCGGAGTCGCTCTTCTTCGCGAACCACTTCCCCAGCGCGCGCGGGTCGTCCGCCGGCACGTCCACACCGATCGCGTCGGCGAGCTCGATGATGGTGGCAGGCCGGACGGCGCCGTCGAGGTGGTCGTGCAGGGACACCTTCGGCAGGGCGCGCAGGGATGTTCCCTGGATGGTGACGTCGCCGTTCGCGTCGATCGACATGGGGTTCCTCTCGGTCGCAGATCCGCAGCTCTCAGGCTACCGGCCGTGCGCTCAGACCGTGATGCGCTCGCGCACGATCGGCCCCGTCTCGGGAGCCTGGTCGCCGATCTCCCACGACCCCTCCAGCGCGTCGAACGCGCGGGGGAACCGTGCCTCGTCGGCGGCCGAGAGCGTGAACAGCGGCTGACCGGCCACGACGCGGTCGCCGGGCTTGGCGTGGAGGTCGATGCCCGCCTCGAAGATCACGGGATCCTCGGCACGCGCGCGACCGGCGCCGAGCCGCCAGGCGGCGACGCCGAAGGGCAGGGCGTCCATGCGCGTCACGACGCCGTCGACCGGGGCGGTGACGACGTGCGTCTCGCGGGCGGTCGGGAGCGCGGCATCCGGGTCGCCGTCCTGCGCGCGGATCATGGCCTTCCAGCTGTCCATGGCGCGTCCGTCGTCGAGAGCCGCCTCGACGTCGGCGTCCGGCTGCCCGGCGAGCGCGAGCATCTCGCGGGCCAGGGCCACCGTCAGCTCGCGCACGTCGGACGGTCCGCCGCCGGCGAGGACCTCGACGGACTCGCGGACCTCGTTCGCGTTGCCGATCGCGAAGCCCAGCGGGACGTTCATGTCGGTGAGCAGCGCCGTGGTCGCGACGCCCGAATCGGTGCCGAGCGCGACCATCGTGCGGGCGAGCTCCCGGGCGCGCTCGATGTCCTGCATGAACGCGCCGGAGCCGAACTTCACGTCGAGCACCAGGGCGTCGGTGCCCTCAGCGATCTTCTTGGACATGATGCTCGAGGCGATCAGCGGGATCGCCTCGACCGTGCCCGTGACGTCGCGCAGCGCATAGAGCTTCTTGTCGGCGGGAGCGAGACCGGAGCCCGCGGCGCAGATGACCGCGCCCACGTCGCTCTGCATCTGCGCGAACATCTCCTCGTTGCTGAGCGCGGCGCGCCACCCGGGGATCGACTCGAGCTTGTCGAGCGTTCCGCCCGTGTGACCGAGGCCGCGTCCGGAGAGCTGCGGCACGGCGACGCCGAACACGGCGACGAGCGGTGCGAGCGGGAGGGTGATCTTGTCGCCGACGCCGCCGGTGGAATGCTTGTCGACGGTCTTCTTGCCGAGGCTCGCGAAGCTCATGCGCTCGCCCGTGGAGATCATCGCGTCGGTGAGCACGCGGATCTCGTCGCGCTGCATGCCGCGCTGGAACACCGCCATCGCGAACGACGCCATCTGCGCGTCCGACACGTAGCCGCGGGTGTACGCGTCCACCATCCAGCGCAGAGCAGGCTCGGAGACCGCTCCTCCGTCGCGCTTGGCGCGGATCACGTCGACCGCGTCGAAAGGCTCAACAGTCATCGGGCGTCCTCCAGGTCGCGCGGCCCGAACGCGTCGGGCAGCACTTCGTCGATCGTGCGGATGCCGGAGACGGTCTCCAGCAGCATCCCGGGCATCGCGTGCTCGAACAGCAGTTGACGGCAGCGGCCGCACGGCATGATCGTCTGCCCCTCGTTGTTGACGCACACGAACGCGACGAGCTGGCCGCCGCCCGACATGTGCAGGTCTCCGACGAGCGCGCACTCCGCGCAGAGCGTCACGCCGTAGGAGGCGTTCTCCACGTTGCACCCGGCCACGATGCGGCCGTCTCCGACGAGCGCTGCGGCACCCACCCGGTAGCGGGAATAGGGCGCGTACGCTTTCGTCATGGCGTCGGTCGCGACCTGACGCAGCTCGTCCCAGTCGATATCGGTCATGTCTTCTCGACTCCTCGGGGTGTCAGGACTTGATGTACGGCTTGCCGTCGGCGGCGGGCGCTCGGGACTTCCCGACCAGGCCGGCCACCGCGAAGATCGTCACCACATACGGGAGCATCAGCATGAACTGGCTCGGCACGGGCGATCCGATCACGCTGAGCACGCCCTGCAGGTTCGTCGCGAAACCGAAGAGCAGTGCGGCGAGAGTCGCCTTGATCGGATCCCACTTGCCGAAGATCACGGCCGCGAGGGCGATGAATCCGGCGCCCGCGGTCATCTCCGGGTTGAACCGTGGCACCGAGACGAGCGTGTAGAACGCACCTCCCATACCCGCGATCGCACCGGCGATCAGCACGTTCATGTAGCGCGTGCGCGCCACGTTGATGCCGACGGTGTCGGCCGCCTGCGGGTGCTCGCCGACGGCGCGCATGCGGAGGCCCCAGCGGGTGCGGTACATGCCGAACCAGACGATGAACACGACGATGTACATCAGGTACACGACGATGGTCTGCTTGAAGAGGATCGGTCCCAGGATCGGGATCTCGCTCAGCAGCGGGATCGGCAGCACCGGGAACGGCGTCACGGTGTTGAGCGTCTCCTGGTTCGGCGCGAGCACCTGGCGGAAGAGGAACGTCGTCACGCCGATCACGAGCACGTTGAGGACGACACCGACGATCACCTGGTCGACGTAGTAGGTGATCGCGAAGACGCCGAGGATGAGCGCGACGAGCACACCTGCGGCCATCGCGGCGATGAGACCCGCCCAGGGCGTACCGGTCGCCGAGCCGACGATCGCCGCGGTGAACGCCCCGGCGAGCAGCTGCGCCTCGATCGCGATGTTCACGACACCTGCGCGCTCTCCGATCACGCCGCCGAGCGCGCCGAAGATCAGCGGCGTCGCCAGCGCGAGGGCGCCGGCGAGCAGTCCGATCATCGGGAGGGTGCCCTTGCTGCCGGCGGCCGCCCATGCGAGGAAGCCGACGATCAGCACGACGGCGAAGACGGCCGTCATCCACAGCGGCACCGGGCGGCGGCGCGAGGCGAGCAGCCAGGCCCCCGCCGTGATGAGCGCGGCGACGACGACGGCGATCCACGCCGTCGCGGTCCCGGGGACGACGATGTTCGGGAGGGCGATCAGCTCCCCTCCGGCGGTGAGCCGGAAGGTCGCGTCGCCCGCGCGCGGCGCGAACAGGGGCAGGAGCGCCACCAGGACGGTGACGATCGTGAAGATGATCGGCGCCTTCCAGGAGACGACGGAGACGGTGCGGGGTTCTGCATCGAGGGTCTGGACGCTCATGCCGACACCTCCTTCTTCGCGGCGCGACGCTGTCGACGGGTCGCACGGCCGGGCTGCGGGAGTCCGAACATCGCACGGACCAGCGGCGGGGCCGCGATGAACAGGACGATCAGCGACTGCACGACGAGCACGATCTCGATCGGCACGCCCTGCGAGGCCTGCATGGTGAACCCGCCGGTCTTGAACGCGCCGAACAGGAGGCCCGCCCAGAGGATGCCGAGCGGACGCGACCGTCCGAGCAGCGCCACGGTGATGGCGTCGAAGCCGATTCCCGCGTCGATCCCGCCGCTGAAGCCCTTGGGCTCGGTGCCGAGCACCTGGCTGACCCCGGCGAGTCCGACGAGACCGCCGGCGATCAGCATCACCGTGAAGTACATGCGGCCGACGGAGATGCCCGCTGTGCGCGCCGCGGCGGGGTTCTCACCCACGGCACGGAAGCGGAAGCCGAGGCTCGAGCGCTCCAGCAGCCACCACGTGATGGCGACGGCGACGAGCGCGAAGAGGAATCCGAGGTGCAGCTTGTACATCGGACCGAGGATGGGAGGCAGGATCGCCGACTCGGCCATGGGCGCGGTCTTCGGGTTGCTGGACCCGGGAGCCTGCAGCAGGCCCTGCGTCGCCAGCATCCAGGCCAGCAGGTAGAACGCGATGTGGTTGAGCATGATCGTCACGATCACCTCGTGCGCGCCGGTGCGCGCCTTGAGCAGACCGGCGATCCCGGCCCAGATCGCGCCGGCCACGACGCCGGCCACGAGGGCGGCGATCATGTGCAGCGGGAACGGGAGGTCCCACGCGGTCGCGACGTAGCCCGCGGCCGCCGCGGCCATGAGCATCTGGCCCTGGCCGCCGATGTTGAACAGACCGGCGCGGAACGCGAGTCCGACGCCGAGGCCGGCCGCGATGAGCGGCGTCGCGAACTTCAGGGTCTCCGTGAGCGGGCGGATGCCGATCGCGAACGAGTCCGCGTTGAAGTTGTAGATCGATCCGCGGAAGAGCGCGGCGTAGGCGCCGCCGACCGCGCTGCCGATGGCGCTGAAGGTGTCGCCCGGCCTCTGGAAGAAGTACCCCGCTGCGGCCTGCACCGCCGGGTCGGTGAGCGCGATCATCAGCGAGCCGACGATCACGGCGGCGACCACGGCCAGCACCGAGACGAGCGCGTTGCCCTTCACGACCTGTGTGAAGGCGGCACGCCACTTCGAGGGCGCAGGCATCCCCGGCGTGGTCTGCACCGGGGAGTTCTGGGTCGGGGCGGAGGTCATGCGTGCGCTCCTTCGTTCGCGGCGCCGGCCATCATCAGTCCGAGGGTGTCCCTCGGGGTGTCGCCGGGCACGATGCCCACGATCTTGCCGCGGTACATCACGAGGATCCGGTCGGCCAGTGCCGCGACCTCGTCCAGCTCGGTGGAGATGACGATCACAGGGACGCCCGCGTCGCGCGTCTCGATGACGCGCTTGTGGATGAACTCGATGGATCCGACGTCGACCCCGCGGGTGGGCTGGGCCGCGACGAACAGCGACAGATCGCGGCTCAGCTCGCGGGCGAGCACCACCTTCTGCTGGTTGCCGCCGGACAGCCGGCCGGCCGCCTGGGCCGGACCCTGGGTGCGGATGTCGAACTCGGTGATCTTCTCGCGCGCGAAGTCGTCGCGCACGCGCATCTGCAGAGCGCCGTTCTTGACGAACGGGGCGCCGTTCGAGCGGTCGAGCATGAGGTTCTCGGCGATCGAGAACTCCTTGACCAGCCCGTCGACGCCGCGGTCCTCGGGGACGAACCCCACGCCCGCGTCGAGGATCTGCCGCACGCTGCGGCCGATCAGCTCCTGACCGTTGAGGCGGACGCTGCCCCTGACCTTGTCCTGGAGTCCCATGAGCGCCTCGGTGAGCTCGGTCTGGCCGTTGCCCTGCACGCCGGCGATCGCGAGCACCTCGCCCCCGCGCACCTCGAACGAGGCGTCGTCGACGAGCACGGTTCCGAACGCGTCCGTCACGGTGAGGTCTCGCACGACGAGCGCGTTGTCGTGCAGCACGGGGGCGTCCTTGTGGACGGTCAGCTCGACGGCGCGGCCGACCATGAGCGAGGCGAGCTCGGTGTTGGACGCCGTGGGCGACGCCTCGCCGACGACCTTGCCGAGCCGGATCACCGTGATGCGGTCGGCGACCTCGCGGACCTCACGGAGCTTGTGGGTGATGAAGACGATCGCGGTGCCCTGCGCCTTGAGCTGACGCATCGTCGCCATCAGCTCGTCGGTCTCCTGCGGGGTGAGCACGGCGGTCGGCTCGTCGAAGACGAGGATGCTGGCCTGGCGCGACAGCGCCTTGATGATCTCGACGCGCTGCTGCACGCCCACGGGGAGATCCTCGACGACCGCGTCGGGATCGACGTCGAACCCGAATCGGTCGGAGATCTCCCGGACCTGACGACGCGCCGCGGCGAGGTCCAGGCGTCCGCCGAAGCTCGTCTGCTCGTGACCGAGCATCACGTTCTCGGCGACCGTGAAGACGGGGACGAGCATGAAGTGCTGGTGCACCATGCCGATGCCGGCGTTCATCGCGTCGCCGGGGCCGGAGAAGTGCTGCACCACGTCGTCGATGAGGATCTCGCCCTCGTCGGCCTGGTAGAGGCCGTAGAGCACGTTCATCAGAGTGGACTTGCCCGCACCGTTCTCGCCCAGGAGGCAGTGGATCTCGCCGGGTTCGACGACCAGATCGATGTGATCGTTGGCCGTCAGTGCGCCGAACCTCTTCGTAATGTCGCGCAGCTCGAGCTTCATGTGTCGATCCTATTCATGACATCCGCCTCCGCCCAGGGATCGCCCGGGCAGAGACGACAGCGGGGAGGCCGCCGGGCGGCCTCCCCGCTGTGCTGTGGGTGTGTTACTCGCTCAGGTAGGACGTGACGGTGATCTTGCCGTCGATGATGTCCTGCTTGATCGTGTCGAGCTTGGAGACGAGCTCCGCGTCGACCTTGCTCTCGAAGTTGTGCAGCGGCGCGATGCCGACGCCCTCGTTGTCGAGCGTGCCGATGTACGGCTCGCCGCTGAAGTCGCCCTCGGCGCTGGACTTGACGGCCTCGTAGGTCGAGACGTCCATGGCCTTGAGGACAGAGGTGAGCACGAAGTCGGCCGTGGTCGGGTCGGTGTTGAACAGGTCGGCGTCGGCCCCGATCAGGGCGATGTCCTTGCCCGAGTCCTTGATGGCCTGGAGGCCGGACTGGTAGATCGGACCGCCGACCGGGAAGAGCACGTCGACGCCCTGGTCGATGATGTTCTGCGCGGTGGTCTTCGCCTCCTGGTTGGCCTCGAAGCCGCCCGTGAAGGAACCGGTCGTGCCGTCCCAGCCGACGACCTCGACGGCCGCGCTGTTCTCGGTGTTGAAGTAGTCGACGCCCTGCTTGAAGCCGTCCATGAAGATCGTGACGGTCGGGAACTCCATGCCGCCGTACGTGCCGACCTTGCCGGTCTGCGTGTAGCCGGCGGACAGGTAGCCGGCGAGGAACGCGGCCTCGGCCGTGTTGTACAGCAGCGGCTTCACGTTGTCGGGCTTCTCGTCGCCGCCCGCGTCGTCGATGAGGATGAAGTGGGTGTCGGGGTTGGCGTTGGCCGCGTCGACGGTCGCCTGCGACAGCGCGAAACCGACCGTGACGATCGTGTTGCAGCCCTCGGAGACCATGTTGTCGATGTTGGGGCCGTACTCGGTCTCGGCGTTCGACTCGGCCTGCTTGAAGTCGGCGCCGAGCTCGTCGGCCGCCTTCTTCGTGCCTTCGTACGAGAGCTGGTTGAACGACTTGTCGTCGAACCCGCCCGCGTCGGAGACGATGCACGCGGTGAAGTCGGATGCAGCCTCGCCGCCTCCGTTGCCGCCCGACTCGGTCGGAGCCTGGCCGCAGCCGGCGAGTGCGAAGACGACGCCAGCGGCGATGGTGGCGCCGAGCAGCTTCTTGGTGGTGGAGATGGTCAACTCATGCCTCCCTCAACGAACCCGCGGCCCTCGCGGATCGATCAAAGTTACCTACTGTTTCGACTTTCGCGCATGCCGGAGGGCACGGCTTCAGTGAATGGTTACGAACCTGAAATCAAGCCAGCGGATGAGCATCCGCCCGTGCGCATCAGAGCACGTCGCCCCGACCGGTGAGTTTGAGCGACTCGACGACTCCCTTGACGCGCTGGGCGTTCTCGACGGTCGTGACGAGCAGCGCGTCCGGGGTGTCGACGACGACGATGTCCTGCACGCCGACGAGACTGATCACGCGGGAGGTCTGGCTCACGAGGATGCCGCTCGCCGCATCCGTCAGCACACGGGCCTTCGGGCCCAGCACGGCCAGGTCACCCTTGCGACCGTTCGTGATGAGCTTGGTGAGCGAGGCGAAGTCGCCGACGTCGTCCCAGTCGAAGTGGCCGGGGACGACCGCGAGGCGTCCGCGGGTCGCGGCGGGCTCGGCGACGGCGTAGTCGATCGCGATCTTCTTCAGCCCCGGCCAGATGCGGTCGACGGCCGGTCCCCGCCGATCGCGGTCGTCCCAGGCCTCGGCGAGCTCGACGAGCCCGGCGTGCAGCTCCGGCTCGTTCGCGGCGAGCTCGTCCAGCAGGACGCTCGCCTTCGCGATGAACATGCCCGCGTTCCACAGGTAGTCGCGGCTCGCGAAGTACGCCTTGGCCGTCTCGAGGTCGGGCTTCTCGACGAAGCTCTCGACGAGCGCGGCCTCGCGCGCCCGATCGACCACCAGCTCGGGACCTCTCTTGATGTAGCCGAAGCCGACGGCCGGTTCGGTGGGCGAGATGCCGATCGTGCAGATGTACCCCTCGCGGGCGACCTCGACCGCGTCGCGCACCGCGAACTCGAACACTCGCGTGCCGCGGATCACGTGGTCGGCGCTGAAGGAGCCGATGATGACGTCGGGGTCGCGGCGGTGCAGGATCGCGGCGGCGAGGCCGATCGCGGCCGCCGACTCGCGCGGCTCCGACTCGAGGAACACGTTGAGATCGGCGATCCCGGGGAGCTCCGCCTCGACCGCGGCCCGATGCGCGCGCCCCGTCACGACGGCGATCCGGTCGGCGCCGGCGAGAGGTTCGAGCCGGTCCCAGGTGTCGCGGAGCAGCGAGTGGCCGGACCCGGTGAGATCGTGGAGGAACTTCGGCGCATCCGCGCGCGAGAGCGGCCAGAGACGACTGCCGATGCCTCCGGCGGGGATGACGGCGTAGAAGTCGGGGATCGGCTGACTCATGGAGCCAGCGTAACCGTGGGCGCGGGAATTCCGCGGGACGACGCCTGCGCCCACTATGGTTCTGCCATGAACCCCACCCCCGGTCGGCGTCTTCCCCAGCGCCGACGAATCACCCTCGCCCTCGCCCTCAGCCTCGTCATCGCCCTCACCGCCGCCGCCTCCGTCGTCCCCGCGACCACGGCGACCGCCGCGAGCGGCCCCGCAGGAGACGTGTTCTCGCTCACCAACGCCCAGCGCACGCAGGCGGGTCTGCGTCCCCTCGTGTCGGACCCGGCGCTCGACGCCGCCGCCGCCGAGTGGGCGCGGCAGCTCGCGGCGTCCTGCACGTTCGAACACAGCACCGCCTCCTGGCGCAGCGCCCGCATCGCGTCCTCCGGCTGGATCGCCAGCGGTGAGAACATCGCCGCCGGACAGCCCGACGCGAACGCCGTCGTCGTCGCGTGGATGAACTCCGCCGGCCACAAGGCGAACATCCTCGACAGCCGCTACACCGGAATGGGCGTCGGATACGCCACCGGCACGTGCTATCGCACGTACTGGGTCCAGGTCTTCGGGATCGGCTCCCCCGTGCGTCAGCTCCCCGGCGGCGCGGGCGACCTCACCGGCGACCGGAAGGGCGACGTCGTCGCACGGACGTCCGCGGGCGCCCTCACGATCTACCCGGGCACGGGCACCGGCGGGTTCGGCACCGCGCTCACGCCCGCACCGTACTGGGGCGACCGCCCCTTCACGACGCTCGGAGACTTCACGGGAGACGGCAACGCCGACCTCGCGCGCGTCGAGACCGACGGGCGTCTCATGCTCCACTCGGGAGACTCCCGCGGCGGCCTCCTCCCCGCCGTGCAGATCGGGAGCGGCTGGGGCGGATTCGCCCAGCTGATCGGCGGCATCGACTTCACGGGCGATCGGCTGCCGGACGTGATCGCCCGCACCGCCACGGGCGACCTCTACGTCTACGCGGGCAACGGCCGCGGCGGCTGGCTCACCGGCAGCGGTGTGAAGATCGGCAACGGCTGGAACATCCTGAACTCCATCTCGTACGCGGGCGACTTCAACGGCGACTCGCGCGGCGATCTGATCGCGAGGGCCGTCTCGGACGGCGCCCTGTGGCTGTACCCCACCACGGGGGCGGGCACCTGGGGGACGCCGGTGCGGATCGGCGTCGGCTGGGGATCGCTCACCTCGATCCACGGTGCCGGCGACTTCGACGGCGACGGCGCCCCCGACGTGATCGGCCGGACGGCCGGCGGCGACCTGATCCTCTATCCCGGCAACGGTCGCGGCGGGTTCCTCTCCGCGAGGCTGATCGGCACCGGCTGGAACGGGATGGCGCAGATCGGCTGAGCTCCCGTCGAGAGGCCTGCGGGCACTTAGGGTCCCCTTCGTCGCCCGCAGGCTTCTCACAGGAATAGGATGGACGTCGATCGGGCATGCCTGACCTCGACAGGGTCACCTGTACGGGCGCAGTGCACGCGACCGAGTCACATCGATCCAGGGAGGACGACCGTGTCCACAAGCGCTCGCTTGACACCGTCGATTTCGGAAACCACGTCGAAGACACCCCGCGGCACCCTCTACCGGGGTCGCGAAGGCATGTGGTCGTGGGTGCTTCACCGCATCACCGGAGTCGCCATCTTCTTCTTCCTGTTGGTGCACGTGCTCGACACGGCGCTCATCAGGGTGTCCCCCGAGGCGTACAACGCCGTCATCGGCACCTACAAGAACCCGATCATGGCCCTCGGCGAGGTCGTGCTGGTCGCCGGGATCGTGTTCCACGCCATGAACGGTCTGCGCATCATCGCGGTCGACTTCTGGTCGAAGGGCGCGAAGTACCAGCGCCAGCTCTTCTGGGGTGTCCTGCTCGTCTGGGGCATCATCATGGCCGGCTTCGTCCCGCGCCACCTGATGCTCGCGTTCGCCGGCTTCGGCACCGGAGGAGGACACTGATGACCGCTCAGACCGTCGCCGCCCCCGTGCGCACGCGCCGCGGAGTCAACCTCGAGAAGTGGGGCTGGCTCTTCATGCGCGGCTCCGGCGTGCTGCTCGTGATCCTCATCTTCGGGCACCTCTTCATCAACCTCATGGTCGGCGAGGGCATCCACGCCCTCGACTTCGCCTTCATCGCCGGCAAGTTCGCGACGCCGTTCTGGCAGTGGTGGGACGTCATCATGCTGTGGCTCGCGCTGATCCACGGCGCGAACGGCATGCGCACGATCGTCAACGACTACGTCACGAACACCACCGCGCGCAAGGCGCTCGTCTGGGCGCTCGGCCTCGCCGCGGCTCTGCTCATCCTCCTCGGCACGCTCGTCGTCTTCACGTTCGACCCGTGCCTCGGAGTGACCGAGTCGAGCACGCTGTGGGAACAGTGCCAGACGCTGGGCAAGTAGAAGAGAAGGCAAACGAGAAGTGACTACCGAGACCCAGGACTCCTTCGTGCGCGACGGCGTGCACTACCACCAGTTCGACATCGTCATCGTGGGAGCCGGCGGTGCAGGCATGCGCGCGGCGATCGAGGCGGGACCCGGCGCCAAGACCGCCGTCATCTCGAAGCTCTACCCGACGCGCTCGCACACCGGTGCGGCGCAGGGCGGCATGGCCGCAGCCCTCGCGAACGTCGAGGAGGACAGCTGGGAGTGGCACACCTTCGACACCGTCAAGGGCGGTGACTACCTCGTCGACCAGGATGCGGCGGAGATCCTCGCGAAGGAGGCCATCGACGCGGTCATCGACCTCGAGAACATGGGCCTCCCCTTCAACCGGACGCCCGAGGGGAAGATCGACCAGCGCCGGTTCGGCGGCCACACGGCCGAGCACGGCAAGACGCCGGTGCGCCGCGCCTGCTACGCCGCGGACCGCACGGGCCACATGATCCTGCAGACGCTGTTCCAGAACTGCGTCAAGCTCGGCATCAACTTCTTCAACGAGTTCTACGTGCTCGACCTCATCACGGTGAAGGATGCCGCGGGCAAGACCCAGATCGCGGGCGTCGTGGCGTACGACCTCTCGACCGGCGAGCTGCACGTCTTCCAGTCCAAGGCCGTGATCTTCGCGACCGGCGGCTTCGGCAAGATCTTCAAGACCACCTCGAACGCGCACACGCTCACGGGCGACGGCGTCGGCATCGTGTGGCGCAAGGGACTTCCCCTCGAGGACCTCGAGTTCTTCCAGTTCCACCCGACCGGCCTCGCCGGCCTCGGCATCCTGCTCACCGAGGGGGCGCGCGGTGAGGGCGCGATCCTCCGCAACGCCTCGGGCGAGCGGTTCATGGAGCGCTACGCCCCGACCATCAAGGACCTCGCCCCGCGTGACATCGTCGCACGCTGCATGGTCCAGGAGGTCGCGGAGGGCCGCGGCGCCGGCCCGCACAAGGACTACGTGCTGCTCGACTGCACGCACCTGGGCGCCGAGGTCCTCGAGACCAAGCTCCCGGACATCACGGAGTTCGCGCGCACGTACCTCGGCGTCGACCCCGTGGTCGAGCCGGTTCCCGTGATGCCGACGGCGCACTACGCGATGGGCGGCATCCCCACGAACAACGCCGGCGAGGTCCTCGCCGACAACGACACCGTCGTGCCCGGTCTCTACGCGGCCGGCGAGTGCGCCTGCGTGTCGGTGCACGGCGCCAACCGCCTCGGCACCAACTCACTGCTCGACATCAACGTGTTCGGCAAGCGCTCGGGTCGCAACGCGGTCGAGTACGTCAAGACGGCCGAGTTCGTGCCGCTGCCCGAGAACCCCGCGGCGTTCGTCTCCGACATGCTCGAGGGCCTGCGCAACAACCAGGGCACCGAGCGCATCGCCGTGCTGCGCAAGACGCTGCAGGACGAGATGGACAAGGGCGCGCAGGTGTTCCGCACGCACGAGTCGCTCCAGCACGTGCTGGGCGTGATCGCCGAGCTGCGCGAGCGCTACAAGAACGTGCACGTCGACGACAAGGGCCACCGGTTCAACACCGACCTGCTCGAGGCCGTCGAGCTGGGCTTCCTCCTCGACATCGCCGAGGTCGTCGTCTACGCCGCGCAGAACCGCGAGGAGAGCCGCGGCGGTCACATGCGCGACGACTTCCCGAAGCGCGACGACGAGAACTACATGCAGCACACCATGGCGTACCTGACGGGCGACCCGCACTCCTCCGACCCGAGCGACCACATCAGGCTCGACTGGAAGCCTGTCGTCTTCACCAAGAACGAGCAGGGCGAGTTGAACTACCCGCCGATGGAGAGGAAGTACTGAGAATGTCGAACGCACTCGCCGAGGCCCCCGCGGAGGTCACGGAGGACACCGGCATCCAGTCCTTCATCGTCACGTTCAACATCCGCCGGTTCGACCCCGAGGTCGACGCGGAGCCGCACTGGGTCGACTACGACGTGGAGCTGTACTCCACCGACCGCGTGCTCGACGCGCTCCACAAGATCAAGTGGGAGGTCGACGGCTCGCTCACGTTCCGCCGCTCCTGCGCCCACGGCATCTGCGGCTCCGACGCCATGCGCATCAACGGGCGCAACCGCCTGGCCTGCAAGACGCTGATCAAGGACCTCGACATCTCGAAGCCGATCTACGTCGAGGCGATCAAGGGCCTCCCGCTGGAGAAGGACCTCGTCGTCGACATGGAGCCGTTCTTCGCGTCGTACCGCGAGGTGCAGCCGTTCCTCGTCGCGAACTCCGTGCCCGAGAAGAACAAGGAGCGCACGCAGTCGATCGCCGACCGCGAGATCTTCGACGACACCACCAAGTGCATCCTCTGCGCCGCGTGCACCTCGTCGTGCCCCGTGTTCTGGACCGACGGCCAGTACTTCGGCCCCGCGGCGATCGTGAACGCGCACCGCTTCATCTTCGACTCGCGCGACGACAACGCCGCCGTGCGTCTCGACATCCTCAACGACAAGGAGGGCGTGTGGCGCTGCCGCACGACCTTCAACTGCTCCGAGGCGTGCCCCCGCGGCATCGAGGTCACCAAGGCCATCGCCGAGGTCAAGCAGGCCGTGCTGCGCGGCCGTCCCTGACGACCTCGCACGGCGCGAGAAGGCGGTCTCCCACCCGGGAGGCCGCCTTCTCCGTCTCCGCGCCCGCTCGGGGCGTGGCGCGCCGATAGGGTGGGGACGTGCCGGACCCCGATCGTGCAGCTGCCGAGCCCGAATCCGGGCGCATCGACGCCGCGGTCGAGCGTGCGACCTCGCTGACACGGAAGACCCTGGCCCTCTTCCCCGTGCGGGTGTGGCGGCACTTCCTGCAGCACAACGGCTTCCTCCTCGCCGCCGGCGTGAGCTACCAGGCGCTGTTCGCGATCTTCGCGGCCATCTATCTGGCGTTCGCGGTCGCCGGCCTCTGGCTCGGGGCCAGCGAGGAGGCCGTCGATGCGCTGATCGTCGTGATCAACAGCTACATCCCGAACCTCATCCGCCCGGAGGGCGGGCTGTTCACCCCCGACCAGGTGCAGGAGATCGCCGCCAGCACCACCGGGGTCCTCAGCGTCACCGGCCTCATCGCGCTCGGCACCGTGATCTGGACGGCCATCGGGTGGGTGACGTTCTCCCGACGTGCCACGCGCGACATCTTCGGTCTCCCGCCGGACCTGCGCAACTACCTCCTGCTCAAGGCCCGCGATCTCCTCGCCGCGCTGATCTTCGGGGTCGCCCTCCTCGCGGGATCGCTCCTGAGCTCGGCGAGCGCGGCTGCGCTGAGCTGGTTCCTCGGACTGGTCGGCTGGGACACGTGGTCGGTCGGGCCGACCCTCGGCATCCGTCTGGCCACGGTCGTCGTGTCGTTCGCGCTCCTGTCGGGCGCGCTGGCCGCGATGGTGCGGTTCCTCACCGGCACGTCGCTGGCATGGCGGACGATCTGGCCCGGAGCGCTGCTCGGCGGCGGCGCCATGACCGTCCTCCAGTACGGCGCGGGCTTCCTCTTGAGCTACACGCCGAGCAACCCGCTGCTCGCCACGTTCGCGATCTTCATCGGCCTGCTGCTGTGGTTCCGCGTGAACGGCGTGGTGATGCTGGTGGCGTCGTCGTGGATCGCGGTGTCGGCGCGCGACCGCGATCTGCCCCTCACGCACCGCTCGGATGCGCAGCGGCGGGCCGACGAGCACCGCACGCTCGTCGCGGCCGCGCAGATCCGGCTGGATGCGGCTCGGGCGGCGCGCGCGGACGCCCCGTGGTACCGGACGTGGGCGGCGGCGCACGCCGTGCGGGAGGCGGAGTCCGATCTCGCCGACCTCGAGGCCTCCGCACCGCCGCTGCCGGAGCCGGTGCCGTCGTTCCTCCAGCGTCTGCGCGCCGAGCGTGATGGCTCGTCCGACGATGTCGGCGGCCCTCGTTAGGCTTGATCCCATGCCTCATCTGCGTATCGCCTCGGTCAATGTCAACGGGATCCGGGCGGCGGCCCGCAACGGGATGAGCTCCTGGCTCGACGCCGCCGACGTCGACATCCTGACTCTCCAGGAGGTCCGCGGACAGGACGAGCACCTCGAGGCCGCGCTCCCCGGATGGACCTTCGTGCACGACGAGGCGACCGCGAAGGGCCGCGCCGGCGTCGCGATCGCCAGTCGCACCCCCGCGCTCGCCTCGCGCACGGAGTTCGGCCCCGACGACTTCGACTCGAAGGGCCGCTGGATCGAGGCCGACTTCCTCATCGGCGACCGCCCGCTCACAGTCGTGAGCGCGTACGTCCACTCCGGCGAGGCCGACACGCCCAAGCAGGAGGAGAAGTGGAAGTTCCTCGACGCCTTCGGCACGCGTCTGGCCGAACTCGGGACGGATGACGCTCTGGCGCTCGTGACGGGCGACCTGAACGTGGGCCACCGCGAGCTCGACATCAAGAACTGGCGCGGCAACCGCAAGAAGGCCGGCTTCCTCCCCCGGGAGCGCGCGTACTTCGACCGCTTCCTCGGTGCGGCCGGCGAGATCGTGCAGGGCGTCGACGGGTCGACCGGCACCGGTCTCGGCTGGGTCGACGTGGGCCGCCGCTTCCACGGCGAGGTCGACGGCCCGTACACGTGGTGGTCGATGCGCGGCCAGGCCTTCGACAACGACTCGGGGTGGCGGATCGACTACCACCTCGCGACCCCGGCCCTCGCAGAGCGCGTGACGACGTACCACGTGGCCCGCGCCGAGGCCTACGATCAGCGCTGGAGCGACCACGCGCCCGTGGTCGTCGACTACACCTTCTGAACGGCGTCGTCCGCACCGAGGGAGACCGTCCGATACCAGCCGCGGTACTCGAGAACGGTGCCGGCGAGCGGGTTGCGGGCGCGCATCCGGATGGTCCGCCTCTGCTCCACGGCATCCCATCCGTCCTCGACCCGGACGTCGAGCCGCAGGAGGCCCCGGAGGGCGATCCGCCGCCCGGCGACGCGCACGGCCGCGCGCTCGCTGACCATCCGGAGGGCGCCGTGCTCGGCGACCTCGCAGCGGAGGATCAGCTCGATCCGCCCGGCCCGGCCCAGGACGTCGCGCACCAGTCCGGGGTGCGTGCTCGCGACGAGTCGGTCGGCGATGAGCTGGGCGTCGCCGCGGAACCCGAACTCCCGCACCGTGTCGAGCGCTGCTCGCCCGCGCTCGTCCCGCCGCGTCGCCGTCACGAGCACGAACGGGACGTCGCGCTCGTAGCGGCTCACCAGAGCGTCCCGACCGACGATCGGTACGCCGAGCAGGTTCAGACGTCGGAAGCGGCTCCCGGCGAGCGTGAACACGCCGCGTGCCTCCTGACGCTCCCCCGACGAGGACATCTGTGCGCGGAGCATCGGGTGCAGGCGGGACGCCTCCGCACCGAGGGCCTCCAGGAGGACTCCGCCGCTGACCGTCACTCCCGCGGCTCCTCGCGGTAGGGCTTGGCGGTGGCCGGCGCGTCCTCGCCCGGCACGAACTCGCCGGAGAACGTGCCTCGGTAGCCGAACAGGAACCCCAGGATGTCGTTGCGCACCTCGAGATCGATCACGTAGCAGTCGCGCTCGTCGTCGTAGTGCTCCGTCAGGTGCGCCCGACCGCTGAACAGCATCGGGAAGCGGAAGGCCACCGGCCCCTCGTAGAAGCGCTGCTCCCCGGACGTCAGCCGGAGACCGCCCTCGTCGGTCACGGCGAGATCCAGGTCGACGGCGAGATGCTGATGCGTGCCGAGGTAGTCGACGATCCGCCCGCGGGACTCGCTGAAGATCATCGTCGCGTCGAAGCGTCGTCGACGCGCGTGTCGGATCTGCATCGTGCGGACGAACGTCACCGTCTCCCGCCCCAGACCGTCCGTGTAGGCGTAGTTGTCGATCTGGAAGGGGATGTCCCGTCCCCGGTCCGGGAACATGATGTTGCGCATGGTGCCGATCCCCAGGAACGGCAGCGTCCACCAGGGACCGCGGCGGACCTCGCTCATGACACCGCGTCCTACGCATCCGTAGCCGGCGGCCACGCCGACGCCGAAGCGCTCCTGCATGCGCGGGTGCAGCCGGTCGAAATCGGCGCCCAGCGCGCGCCGGAACACGCCGCTGTCGACGGTCATCGGTCCAGCTCCGCGAGGGAGGGCGGGGCGTTCTGCATGATGGTGAGGTCTCCGGGACGAGGCGGACGGGACAGACAGCGCCGCGCATGGGCGCGAGGACGACGTCCGGGGCGCAGGGAGCGCCACCAGCCGGTCTGCTCGGGAGGGATCCCCTCCTCGGCCCAGAGACGGAGCCGGTCGAAGCTCCAGGCCGTGAGCCACCACACGAAGCGTCGCGTGACGAGAGGATCGAGGACCCGTCCCAGCGGGCCCCAGCCGGGGGCGTAGTCGTACCCCGTGAGGAAGCGGACGCCGTCGTCGGTCGGGATGTACCGCCAGTACCCGCGCCCGGCACCCAGGGGCGAGAGCCGGTCCGTCGTGTCGAACAGGAGTGCCGAGGTGCGCTCGCCCGCCCTGCCCCGCCGTTCGCCGCGGGACACCCCGCTGCCGCGGATCGTGTGGACGCCGAGGTCGAGCTCGTAGGCGAACTCCTGCGCGCCGTCCTCGCGGACCGCGGTGGGGCGGATGGTGGTGAAACGTCCGTCCCAGCGCACGTGCGCGCTCGGCTCCTGGGTCAGCTCCCACACGCGCTCCATCGGCGCACGGATGACGATCTCGACGTAGAGGGCGGCGTCCCGCCGGGCTCCGGGGCGGGACGCACGGCGTGCAGAGGTCATGCGCCCCAGCCTAGACAGGCCCGGCGCACCGCCCGACCCGGCGCGTCGGCCTAGGATTGATACCGTGACCAAGCCTCGCCTCTACTCCGGAATGCAGCCCTCCGCCGACTCCCTCCAGATCGGCAACTACATCGGCGCGCTCCTGCAGTGGCGGGACCTGCAGAACTCCTACGACGCGTATTTCTCCGTCGTCGACCTGCACGCGCTCACGGTCGCCCAGGATCCGGCCGAGCTCCGCGAGAAGACCCGCCGCACGGCCGCCCAGTACATCGCCGCGGGCATCGAGCCCTCGCAGTCCACCCTGTACGTGCAGTCGCACGTCCGGGCACACGCCGAACTCGCGTGGATCCTCTCCACGATCACCGGGTTCGGCGAAGCCGGCCGCATGACGCAGTTCAAGGACAAGTCGGCCCGCTACGGCGCCGATGCCACCAGCGTCGGCCTGTTCACGTACCCGGTGCTGATGGCGGCGGACATCCTGCTGTACCAGACCGACGTCGTCCCGGTCGGCGACGACCAGAAGCAGCACGTCGAGCTGACGCGCGACCTCGCCGAGCGGTTCAACTCCCGGTTCGGGGAGACCTTCGTGGTGCCGCGTCCGGTGATCCAGAAGGACACGGCGCGCATCTACGACCTGCAGAACCCGACGTCGAAGATGTCCAAGTCGGCGGAGAGCGATGCGGGCGTGCTGTGGATGCTCGACGATCCCGCCAAGTCCGCGAAGAAGATCATGCGGGCGGTGACCGACAACGAGGGGGCCGTGCGCTTCGACCGCGAGAACAAGCCCGGCGTCTCGAACCTGCTCACGATCTATGCGGCGCTGAGCGGCCGTCAGGTCCCGGCCATCGAGGACGAGTACGCGGGCCGCGGGTACGGCGACTTCAAGAAGGGCCTGGCCGAGGTCGTCGTGAACGAGTTCGAGCCCGTGCGCGCCCGGGCACTGGAGCTGCTCGACGATCCCGCCGAGCTCGACCGCATCCTGGCCGCGAACGCGGCACGCGCGGATGCCGTCGCCGACGCCACCCTCGGCGCCGTGTACGAGCGGGTCGGTCTGCTGCGGCGCGTCTGACCTGCGCCCTAGGATGGGGGCGTGAGCGATCAGCAGTTGCCCCCATCCGGTGCCGTCCCGCCCGTTCCTCCGGTGCCCGCATCGGAGGCGCCGGCGTCCCCGACTCCGCCTCCGTACAGCGCTCCCCCGGCGTACTCCGCGCCCCCGACCTACTCCGCTCCGCCGGCACCCCCGGCCACAGGCGCGACGCCTCCCGTTCCTCCGGCGTACGCGCCCGGCCCGTCGCCGCAGCCCGGCGCCTCGGCCTTCCCGAACGCGGGTTCGCCGGCACCCCAGACCGCGCCTCCCGGTGCCTATCAGGTCCCGGTGGGCGGCTACGCCCAGACCGTCGGCGCCTATCAGGTGCCGGAGGCCCCGACCAGGAAGTCGGGCTCTCTCGGCATCCTCGCGCTGGTGCTGGCGATCGTCGCCGCGGTGGTGGCGCCGATCGTCGCGGGGATCGCCGGGTTCGAGATCGGCGTCCGGATCCCTTCCGGGATCGACACGAACGACCCGGAGTTCCTGGCGACGCTCTCGCCCGCCCGGGATCAGGTGCTGTGGGCGGAGATCACCTTCTGGGTCGGGACGGTGCTCGGCATCGCGGCGATCGTGTTCGGGATCATCGCCATCGTGCGCAGGAAGGGCCGCGGTCAGGGCATCGCCGCGCTGGTCGTGGCGGTCGTCGGGCCCGTGATCTTCTGGGTGGTGCTCGTGGTCGCGATCGCGATCGGCACGGCGTCGGGCTTCCTCCCCGCCGGCTGAGCACGCCCGCTCAGCGCGGCGCGTGGTGCTTCTGCTGCGCCGCGAGGAGCCCCTCGGCGACGAGCAGCTCGACGGCGTCCGCCGCGTCCGAGACGAGGATCGGCAGGTTCGCCCGCTCGTCCTTGCCGAACGGCGAAAGCACCCAGTCGGCGGGGTCCTGACGGCCGACGGGTCGTCCGATGCCCACGCGCACGCGGGGGAAGTCCGGGGTCGTGATCGCGCGGGCGATGTCGCGCACGCCGTTGTGGCCGCCGTGCCCGCCGCCCGTCTTGAGCTTCACCGTGTCGAAGGGGATGTCCAGCTCGTCGTGCACGACGATGATCCGCTCGGCGGGTACCGAGTAGAACCGCGCGAGGGCGGCGACCGGCGTGCCTGACACGTTCATGAACGTGTTGGGCTTGGCGAGCACGAGCTTGTCGCCACCGGGGCGCAGCCAGGTCTCGACGACCCGTGCGCCACCCTTGTGCTCACGGAACGACTCGCCGCGGCGGGCGGCCAGCTCGTCGACCACCATCTGGCCGATGTTGTGCCGCGTGGTCTCGTAGCGCGGGCCGGGATTGCCCAGTCCCACCACCAGCCAGGTGGATGCCATGTCCTCGTCCTCTCGGGTGCCGGGACGCGGGTCCCGGGTCAGGATATGACAGAGGGGGCGCGATGTGCTCGCGCCCCCTCTGTGAAGCAGTCAGCTGTGCGCTGCGCCGACGGAGATCACTCCGCGGCGTCCTCCTGCGCGGCCTCGGCCTCGGTCTCGCCCTCGGCGGGCTCCTCGGTCTCGGCGTCGGCGTCGCTCTCGAGGTCGAGGACCGGCACGGAGACGGCGACCACGAGGACCTCGGGGTCGGTCAGCAGCGTCGCGCCCTTGGGCAGCGTGACGTCGGCAGCGGTGATCTGCGCACCCTCCTCGAGACCCTCCACCGAGACCTCGACGTTCTGCGGGATGTGCGTGGCCTCGACCTCGAGCGACAGCGTGGTCGCGTCGAGGTTGGCGATCGTGCCGGCGAAGGGCTCGCCCGTGACGACGACGGGAACGTCGATCGTGACCTTCTCGCCCTTCTTCACGACGAGGAGGTCGATGTGCTCGATGATCTGGTGCACCGGGTCCTTCTGGACGTCCTTGACCAGCGCGAGCTGCTCCTTGCCGGCGATGTCGAGCTCGAGCAGCGCGTTGGCGCGACGGATGATGAGCGAGACCTGGTGGCCGGGCAGTGCGACGTGCACGGGCTCGGTGCCGTGGCCGTAGATGACGGCGGGGATCTTGCCGGCGGCGCGGAGGCGGCGGGCGAAGCCCTTGCCGAAGCTCTCGCGGAGCTCGGCGACGACCTTGGTGTCTTCAGACATGGTTTCTCCTTCGGGCACGCAGCGAGGCTGCGCGGTGGTCTGGGTTTCGGACTCGAACGCAGACGCGTGAGGAAAGCCACCGGGCTCGCTTCGCCGCGTCGATAACGGATCTCTGCGCACGCGCAGAAGCATCCCTCGCCGAGGTACTCCCCTCATGGTATCAAACCACCCGGTAGGCTGAGGACACCGTTCCCTCCCACAGAACACGGAGTCCCCCTCATGCTCGACGGCGCCCTCTTCTCCCACGTGATCGCCTGGGTCATCGGCGCGATGACCGTGTGCGCTGCCGTCACGACGTTCGCGGCGCTCTTCTCGCTCGGCCGCTCCGGGTACCGCAAGGACTGACGGCGACACACGCGCGGCTCATCGGCTCCCGCCGCGATAATCTGGAGGCATCCCAACCTTCACGATCGAGGAGCCTTCTGTGCCCGAAGCATCAGCCAACATCGGAGTCGTCGGACTCGCCGTCATGGGTTCGAACCTCGCCCGCAACCTCGCCAGCCGCGAGGGCAACACGGTGGCGATCTTCAACCGCTCCTACGAGAAGACCGAGAACCTGGTCTCCGCACACCCCGAGGCCGGCTTCCTCCCCGCGAGCACCTACCAGGAGTTCGCCGACAGCCTGCAGAAGCCGCGCACCGCGATCATCATGGTCAAGGCCGGCCGCCCCACGGATGCCGTGATCGACTCGCTGCTCGAGGTCTTCGAGCCCGGCGACATCATCGTCGACGGCGGCAACGCCTATTTCCCCGACACGATCCGCCGCGAGAAGGCCGTCCGCGAGACGGGCGTGAACTTCGTCGGCGCCGGGATCTCCGGTGGTGAGGAGGGCGCCCTCACCGGCCCCTCGATCATGCCCGGCGGCTCCGACGAGTCGTGGGTCACGCTCGGCCCGATCCTCAAGTCCATCGCCGCGGTCGCCGAGGGCGAGCCCTGCGTCACCCACGTCGGCCACGACGGAGCCGGCCACTTCGTGAAGATGGTCCACAACGGCATCGAGTACGCCGACATGCAGCTCATCGCCGAGGCCTACGACCTCATCCGCCGCGGCACCGGCAAGACCCCCGCCGAGATCGCCGACATCTTCGCCGAGTGGAACCGCGGCGAGCTCGAGTCGTACCTCATCGAGATCACCGCCGAGGTGCTCCGTCAGATCGACGCCGCCACCGGCCAGCCCCTCGTCGACGTCATCGTCGACCAGGCCGGCGCCAAGGGCACGGGCGCGTGGACCGTGCAGACCGCTCTGTCGCTGGGCGTCCCGGTCTCGGGCATCGCCGAGGCCACCTTCGCCCGCTCTCTTTCCAGCCACCCCGAGCAGCGCGCCGTCGCCGCCGCCCTCCCCGGTCCCGACGACGCGTTCACGGTCGCGGCCGAGGACGTCGACGCGTTCATCGAGGACGTGCGCCTCGCGCTCTACGCCTCGAAGATCGTCGCCTACTCGCAGGGCTTCGACGAGATCCGTGCCGGCGCCGCCGAGTACGACTGGAACATCGACCTCGGCGCGATCAGCAAGATCTGGCGCGGCGGCTGCATCATCCGCGCCCAGTTCCTCAACCGCATCGCCGACGCCTACGCCGCCGAGCCCGGCCTGCCCGTGCTCATGACCGCGCCGTACTTCGCCGAGGCCCTCACCCGCGGCCAGGCCGCCTGGCGCCGCGTCGTCGTCACCGCGGCGCAGTCCGGCATCCCCGCCCCGGCGTTCTCGTCGTCCCTGTCGTACTACGACGGCATCCGCGCCGACCGCCTCCCCGCCGCACTCGTGCAGGGCCAGCGCGACTTCTTCGGCGCGCACACCTACAAGCGCATCGACAAGGACGGCACCTTCCACACCCAGTGGTCGGGTGACCGCACCGAGATCGAGGCCGAAGACACGCACTGAGCATCGATTGCTGAGATGGAGGCCCCGGCTGTTGCAGCCGGGGCCTCCATCGTCCTCACCGGGTGATGTCCTGCACGACGCCCTTCGAGAGACGCAGCCGCCTGGTCGCGCGACGGGCGACGGCGGAGTCGTGCGTGACGACGATCATCGTGATCCCCTCGGCGCAGAGCCCCTCGAGAAGGGTGAGGATCTCGTCGCGCATGCTCTCGTCGAGGTTACCGGTGGGCTCGTCCGCGAGGAGCACCCGCGGCCGCTTCACGATCGCGCGGGCGATGGCCACGCGCTGCTGCTGCCCGCCCGAGAGCTCGGTCGGCAGGTGGTCGCCCCGGTCGG
Organism: Microbacterium sp. NPDC089696; assembly: GCF_044749125.1. NCBI lineage: Bacteria > Bacillati > Actinomycetota > Actinomycetes > Micrococcales > Microbacteriaceae > Microbacterium > Microbacterium sp. NPDC089696. The sequence goes on from NZ_JBIVHF010000002.1 coordinate 119,375, forward strand.
CGAGCCCGACGTGGGCGAGCGCCTCGGCGACGCGGGTCCTGCGCTCCGTTCTGTCCAGCGACAGCGGCTCGAGCGCCATGTCGACGTTCTCGGCGGCCGTGAGCGTGGGGATCAGGTTGAACCCCTGGAACACGAAGCCGATCTCCTCGGAGCGGATCCGGGTGAGCTCGCGGGCGGATGCCGAGGCGAGTTCGATGTCGCCGAGACGCAATGAACCCGACGAGGGCTTGTCGAGGGCTCCGAGCAACTGCAGCAGAGTCGACTTTCCTCCCCCGGTCGGCCCCTGGATCGTCACGAACTCCCCGGCGTGGATGCTGAGGTCCACCCCTGTGAGGGCCTTCACGATCCTCCCCTTCTGCGTGTAGGTACGTGTGACGTCCTGCGCGCGGTACAACGGCTGCTCGGCGTCCGTGGGTGTGGTCGCCGTGACGACGTCTGCGATGGTCATGTGTGTCTCCTTGTCTGTCTGGGGTGCGACCGTCACGCGACGGACCGCAGTGCTTCTGCGGGGCTGAGTCGGGCGGCGCGCCAGCCTCCGAACGCTCCGGCGACGAGCCCGCCGAGCACGGCGAGGCCGACTGCCGCCACGAGCACCCAGAGGCTGAACGGCGCCTGCAGCACGATGTCTGCGGCCTGCGACGTCTGGAACATGCCCCTGCCTCCGCCCGCGGGACCGCCGGACATGCCGCCGGGTCCCCCGCCGTCAGCGCCGACCGCGGCCGACCCGGCGACGGTCGGCTTCACCAGGTTGATGACCACGATGCCGATGACACCGAGCACCAGCCCCACGGCTCCGCCGATCAGGCCCTGCACCATCGACTCGCCGGCCACCTGGCGCACCACCCGGCCGTTCGACCAGCCGATCGCCTTGAGCGTGCCGAACTCACGCGTGCGTCGCGAGACGCCGGACAGCGTGAGCAGCACCGAGAGGAGAACCGCCACGGCGAGCACGATGATCGACAACCACGTGCCGAGGTTCGTGATGAGCGACGTCGCGCTCGACAGCGAGCCGGACACGGTCGAGGCGAGCTCGGACTGCGAGGTGATGGTCGCGTCGGGCAGCTCGTCGGTGAGCGCGGTCTGGACCGCGTCGATCGAGGATGCCGATTCGGCCTGCACGTACACGGTGGAGATCACGTCGCCCGCGCCGGACAGCTCCTGCGCGGTGTCGAGGGGAAGGTAGACGTTCGCCGCGGTGTCGGCGGAGCCCGAGGTGGATGCCACGATCCCGACGACCTCGACGCCGGAGCCCGCCACGTCGATCGTGTCGCCTACCCCGATCTCGTTCGTGCTCGCGTACGTCGCGTCGACGAGAGCGACGAGCGCTCCGCCGTCGTCGCTGTCGAGTGCGCGTCCGTCGCTCACCTCGACCGAGGCGAGCGGGCCGACCGACGTCGCGGCGGGATCGATGCCGAGCACGGTGAACGAGTCGACCCCGAAGGAGCCGCCGCCTCCATCCCCGCCCTGCGGAGGCGCCTGCCCCTCGGTCGGCACGGTGCCCTCGGCATCCGCCTCTCCGCCGAAGCCGCCGCTCGGCAGCTCCCCGGAGAAAGTCGAGTTCGTGAGGCTGAGCGCGGCGGTCGACGCCGTGACCCCCTCGGTCGAGGCGACGGTGTCGAGCACCGAGGCCGCGAGCGTGCCGCGCATGACGTCGGTGCGCAGCGTCGACTGGCTGAGCGTGGTGGTGTCGCCATCGGTCGTGCCGTCGTCGGAGCCGAAGTCGAAACGCTGGCCTCCTCCCTGCCCCGGCTCGGCCGCCGCACCGGTGACGGTGAGGTCCGTGCCGACACCGTAGACCGACGCGAGAGCCTGTGCCTGCGCGTCTCTCACTCCGGCGGTGAGCGCGTTGACGATGATGACCAGGGCGATGGCGATCGCGAGTCCTATCGCGACGATCGCCGTCTGCTTCTTGCGACCCGCCAGTTCGCGCCGCAGATATGTGCCGTACATGTGTCTCCTTCCGCCGCGCCGTTCGCGGACCGATCACGACGATATGAACCGGTTATTTGCGTGATCGAGGTGGAGGTGATGGAAGATCTATGCCGATCGTCGCCGCATCCGTTTCACAGCGCACCCATAGTGATTTCCATAGAAATCGCATAGGAGATTCCGCAGAATGGGGGCATGACCAACGACCTGCCCGAACTGCGCCGCCCCGACGGCTCTCCGCTGCGCATCCTCGCCGTCGACGACGAGCAGATGCTCACGGACCTGCTGGCCATGGCCCTCCGGATGGAGGGGTGGGAGGTGCGGACCGCGTCCTCCGGCCTCGAGGCGCTGCAGGTCGCCCGCGAGTTCGAGCCCGACGCGCTCGTGCTCGATATCATGATGCCCGACCTCGACGGGATGTCCGTGCTGCGGCGTCTTCGTGAGGCCGGCAACCTCGTGCCCGTGCTGTTCCTCACCGCGAAGGATGCCGTGGGCGACCGGGTCGCCGGACTCACCGCCGGCGGCGACGACTACGTCACCAAGCCGTTCAGCCTCGAGGAGGTCATCGCGCGCCTGCGGGCCATCATCCGCCGGACCGGCCACGCCACCGCGGACGACGGGCAGTCGATCCTCCGTGTCGCCGACCTCACGCTCAACGAGGACAGCCACGAGGTCGTGCGCGACGGCACCGAGATCGAGCTCACCGCGACCGAGTTCGAACTGCTCCGGTACCTGATGCGCAACGAGCGCCGCGTGCTGTCGAAGGCGCAGATCCTCGATCGCGTGTGGAGCTACGACTTCGGCGGCAAGTCCTCCGTGGTCGAGCTGTACATCTCGTACCTGCGGAAGAAGATCGACGCGGGGCGCGCCCCCCTGCTGCACACCGTCCGAGGCGTCGGATACATGATCAAGGCGCCTCAGTGAGCGCCACGAGGGTGGCGGGACGGCCGATGAGTCTGCAGACACGGCTGATGACCGCCGTGATCGGATTCGTGTCCCTCATCCTCGTGATCGTCGCGGTCATCACGAGCGCGACTCTGGGGGCGACCCTCGAGCGTCAGCTCGACGAGAAGATCGGCCAGTACGCGACACAGCTGTCGTACATCGTCGACGACTTCCCCTCGAACATCGCGACCGCGGAGGATGTCCTCGCGGGCAAGACCGCCCAGGAACCCGGCCTGCTCTTCGCCGTCTCGAATCAGGCGGGAACCAGCGGCGTCGTGCTCAACAACCCGGGCAACGCCGTCGGTTCCGGTCCCGACACGCTCACCTCTACCCAACTGGCGCAGATCGAATCCGCGCTGCACGGCGCGCGCAACGCCACGGTGGCGATCGACGGTGTCGGCTCGTACCGCGTGGTCGTGGTCACCGCACCGCGCACCGGCGCGACGATCGTCGCCGGTCTCCCCCGCGACGAGATCCAGAACCAGCTCACGACGCTCCTGACGGTCATCGTGCTCGCGACCCTCGGCGGCCTCATCCTGCTCGCGCTCACCACCGCGATCACCATCAGGGTGAGTCTGAGACCGCTGCGGGCCGTGGCCGCGACGGCGACACGCGTCGCGAACCAGCAGCTGGACCGCGGCGAGGTGCAGATCACCGAGCGCGTCCCCGCCTCCGAGGCCGACCCGCGCACCGAGACCGGCCTGGTGGGAGCATCCCTCAACAAGCTCCTCGACCACGTGAACTCCTCGCTGGCTGCTCGGCAGAAGAACGAGGAGCGGATGCGGCGATTCGTCGCCGACGCGAGCCACGAGCTCCGCACGCCCCTGGCGTCGATCCGCGGATACTCCGAACTGTCGCTGCGGGCCCTGAGCCAGCAGCAGGGTCCCGCGGCGATCGAGGGCACCACGACGTCGCTCGAGCGCATCCAGGCGCAGTCGCTCCGCATGACCAGACTCGTCGAGGATCTGCTGCTGCTCGCGCGACTCGACGAGGGCCGCGAGCTCGTGTACGGCACCGTCGACCTCACCCAGCTCGCTCTGGAGGGGCTCTCGGACGCTCGTCCCACCGCGGTCGACCACCGCTGGAGCATCGACGTACCCGACGAGCCGATCGTCGTCCTCGGCGACGCCGGCCGCATGCACCAGGTCGTCGCGAACCTGCTCGCCAACGCCCGCACGCACACGCCCGCCGGGACCGAGATCACCCTCAGCGTGAGCCGTGAGGGCGACGACGCGGTGCTGCGCGTGCACGACGACGGGCCGGGGATCGACCCCAGCGTGCGCGACGAGCTCTTCGCCCGGTTCGCCCGCGCCGACACCTCGCGTGCACGGCAGACCGGCGGCACGGGCCTCGGCCTCGCGATCGCCAAGGCCATCGTCGAGGGACACGGCGGACGGATCACCGTGCAGAGCGAACCCGGCGACACCACGTTCACGGTGCGCATCCCCGTCACCCCCGGTGCCCCCGCCGCGGAGGACTGAGTCCCGCGCTCCGGCGTTCTGTTCCTTCGCCCTAAGCCGTCTGCAGGACCCGGGCACGGATGCAGGGCGGACCCGGCCGTTTCGACGGGCTGGGCGCGCCGCAATCCTGCAGGCGGACTACGACGAAGGCACGACCGACGTGACGATCGTCACAGGCGGTCGGAGAGTCGCGCGAGGGCACCTCGGATCGCCGACTCCACGATCGGCCAGTCGTGCACGACCATCGCGTAATCGAACCGGAGCGTCTCGAAGCCGAGTGCCGACGCCGCCGCATCGCGCCGCAGATCGCGATGGCGGCTCCGCGGAGAGCTGTGATGCTCGGCACCGTCTGTCTCCAAGATCAGAAGACCCGCGATCACGAAGTCGACGCGACCGACCGTGGCGATCTCGACCTGGCACTCCCGAGTGATGCCGGCGAGATGCAGTCGAAGTCGAAGCAGCGACTCCAAACCGCTCCCGGAATCGCTGCGGGCGAGATCCACCAGCCACTGCGCCGTCGCGGGGAGGCGGCGACGGATGCGGTCCCGGCCGGCGGCTCGGATCTTGCGCAACGAGAGCGCGGACTCCAGGGCGGCGAAGAAGACCTCGGCGCCCTCGCACGCGTAGACGTGGACGAGGGCGTCCTCCAACGGCGCCAGACCGAGCACCGTCCTGCCGGCGAAGAAGTGTCCGACGCAGTCGCAGTCCGTATGCGGATGGGCACGCCCGTGCGCTCCCAGCCACACGTGCGGCGCCGTCCCTCTCTCCAGCACCCAGACGCCGTGCAGGCGCAACGCGCGTGAGCACGTCAGCGCCCCGCCGTGCACCGCGGCGGTGATCATGTCGGGATCGTCCTGTGGGAGGGCGAACACGCCGGCACGGAGGCGGACGATCGTCCCGGCGCGGACAGCCGAAGACAGGGTCCCTCGGGTCAGCCCGTACCGATGGAGCAGCGTCCCTCGGGCGATCTCGCCGTGGTGGAGGAGGATGGTGGCGGCGTCGAGCATCCGCTCATCCTGACGTGCGGCCGTCTGCTGCCGCCGTTCTCCACTCGGGTGTGGACAGTATGCGATCCCGGCGGCTCGGGAGGCGAAGTCGCGGTCGCCGCTGCTGTCCGCCTGCAGGACTCCCGCACGAGTGCAGGACGGTTCACGTGGAAACGCCGGGGGAACCGGGGCGCGGTCCTGCGGACGGCACGCCCCGGGCACGAGGCACGAGGCACGAGGCACGAGGCGGGGGTCGGATTCAGTACCCGGCGAACGCGTCGGTCGTGAGCGATCGGGCCTTCTGGAGCGCCGGAGCGAGGTCGGCGATCAGGCGCGGCGGCCCGGAGATGTACGCGTGGCGCAGGCTCAGGTCGGGCACGCAGCGTTCCAGACCCTCGGCGTCGAGGCGCACGCCCCGGGCCCAGGTCCAGTGCGCGGGCAGATCGGCCGGCTCGTCGCGGGTGAACACCACGACGCGTGCTCCCGTCGCCGCGAGCTCATCACGGAACGCCAGCTCGCTGCTGTCGGAGGCCACGTACACCAAGACGACGTCGCGCTGCTGCCCCGCGCTCTGCAGCTGGCGCAGCTGCGACACGAAGGGGGTGACGCCGATTCCTGCCGCGACCATGAGCACGGGCGTCTCCGCGCGCGGCAGCAGGAAGTCGCCCCAGGTGCCGGTGACCGCGAGGGTCGCTCCCGGTTCGGCGGCGGCGAGGGCGCGCTTGTAGCTCGACGGATGCTTCTGGTCGCCGTCCTTGTAGGCGATGCGCAGCGTCGGCAGGTCGGCGGGTGCGGAGACGATGCTGAACTCTCGGCGGGTGCCCCGAGCGTCGGGCTTGTGGTGCGGCACGTCGAGCTCCAAGTACTGCCCCGGGAGGAACCGCACCTTCCCCCGCGCGCGGAACGTGAGCTCCTGCGCGGTCGGCGTGATGAAGCGGCGGTTCTCGAGCACGAGGCGCACCGAGCCGCGCAGGGCGAAGGCGAACGCGAGGAGGTTGCCGATCAGCAGCGCACGCTCCTGACCGAGCGTGAACAGCGATCCGATCGCGATCGGCCAGCCGGCGAGCACGCCGACGAGCGCCGCCACGGAGAACTGCTGCCAGCGCCGAGGCGGCATCGTCAGTGGCTCCGAGAGCATGAACGCGCCGAGGAACAGGAACGGCGACTGCAGCACGGCGAAGGAGAGCGCGGATCCGAGGTCGAACGCGAGATCGAACTGCTGTGCCTGCACGGCCTGGCGCAGCACGGATACGGCGATCGCGATCACGAGGAAGGTCAGCACGATGCGCACCTTCTCCGTGCGCCAGAGGATCGCGAGGCCGAGGACCGCCACCGGGACGAACAGGGACGGCGTGCCGACCCACCACGACGACGAGGTGCCGAGCCACTCGAACGCCCCGAACGAGCCGAGGATCGACACGACGGCGGCGCCGAACGCTGCGGGATTGAGGATGTGGCGGCCGCGCCAGGCGATCAGGTACTTGGAGAGGCTCGCGAGGGCGCCTGCGATCGCAAGGCCCAGCAGCGTGGAGGGCTCGAGCCCAGGACGCAGCACGAACAGGAGGATGAGCGCGGTCACGAGGGACGACTCGATGCGCCACGGGAGGCGCAGCACACGCTGGGCCGCGGCATCCACGGCGGAGATGACGACAGCCAGCACCACGAACGACACGAGGATCTCGAGCGGGGTCGGCGACACGATCACGCCGAGCGCGGAGAGGACGATCGCGATGACCGCGAGCGCCGTCAGCGCGAACAGGACCAGACGGTACATCGAGATGCCGCCGAGGAGCGCGAGAACGCGCTGGCGGAGGGCGGTGATGGAGGTGATCACGGGTCTACTCTTCCCTAGTTCGGGTCGGTGGAGGCGGGAATCCGCGCTAGGCGCCAGCGGTGAACAGCTCGACCGGACAGCCGGGTGAGCGTTCGGCGCGACCGTCGGTCGACATCCGCACCCACTCGACGCCCCACTGCGCGGCGAGCTCCGGTCCGCCGTCGAAGAACAGGGCCGTGGCGACGGCATCCGCGTGCATCGCGTCCGTGCCGACAGCCCACGTCGCCGCCCAGGTGCGGACCGGGATGCCGGTGCGTGCGTCGAGCACGTGGTGGAGTCCGTCGCCCCACGCGCGTCGGTTGACAGCCGATGCGCACAGGGCGGCATCCTGCACCTCCGCCACCCCGATCGCCTTGGTCGCGTCATAGGGATGCTCGAGTCCGATGCGCACGGCGCCGCCCCTCACCCGGATGTCCCCGCCCGCGTCGACGACGAGGTCGCCGGGGACGTCCGCGAGCTCCGCGGCCACGAGGTCGACGAGCCGCCCCTTGCCGAGCGCCCCCACATCGAGGAGGGCGGGAGCGGATGCCGACGCCTCTCCGTCCGTCCACGCGACGATGTCGGTCCAGCGGGCATCCGCCGCCACGGGCTCCCCCGCGACCAGCGAGTAGTCCGCGTCGTAGCCGAGCGCGACGAGGCTGCCCGCGACGAGCGGGTTCACCGCACCGCGCGTCGCGTCGGATGCGAAGCGGTACGCGTCGAGCATGGGCGCCGCATCCGGTGAGAGCATCGTCCCGCCCGCGCGCCCGATCCGTGTCACGTCCGAGTCGGCGCGGAAACGCGACCACTCCCGGTCGAAGCGTTCGATCACCGCATCCACGCGGCCACGCGCGTCGGCGCCGAGCTCGTGGGCGCTCTCGATCTCCCAGACGGTGCCGATCGCGTCGAAGCGCCAGATCGCCATGGTCGCGGGGCTCCCGGATCAGGCCGCGGCCTGCTCCTTGATCGATTCGACGGCCTGGTTGAATCCGCCGCTCGTGAGCGAGGATCCGGCGACGCGGCTCACGTTCAGGTCGTCGAGCGACTTGCCCACGACCTCGTCCGAGATGCCCTCGATGAACTGCCCCTGGTACTGCTCGGTCTCCCGCGCCTGCGGGTCACCCGTGACCTCGACGTCCTCGACGACGCCGTCGGCGATCGTCAGCGTGACGGAGATCTGCTCGACCGTCTCGGGGGTCTGGTACGAGCCGTCGGCGGTGTATGTGCCGTCCTTGTAGTCGCCGCCCGTCGTGCCGGAGTCGGACGACTGCGTGCTCGTGTCGGTGCCGGAGCCCTCGCTCGCGGGCGACTCGGCGTCGGCGTTGCCCGAGCATCCGGCGAGCACCAGGAGCCCGGCGACGCCGAGGATGGCGGAGCCCTTGCGGACAGTGGTCGGTACGGTCGTGCGGATCATGATGGTCCTCCGGCTGTGTCGAGACGACTGTATGTCGATGAATCGACCGTAGGGATCCTGGCTATGGACGGGCTGTGCTCGAGGTAAGCGTCACCTAAGCACGCCGCCGCGGCGGCCGCTACGCGTCGCCGCCGAACATGCTCGTGACCGAGCCGTCCTCGAAGACCTCGTGGATCGCACGGGCCAGCAGCGGGGCGATCGGGAGGATCGTGAGGTTGTCCCAGCGGCGAGACTCCGTGAGCGGGATCGTGTCGGTGATGACGACCTCGTCGATCGAGGCGTCCTGCAGGCGCTCGGAGGCCGGGTCGCTGAAGATCGCATGGGTCGCGGCGACGATGACGCGGTGCGCGCCGTTCGCCTTGAGGGCCTGCGCCGCCTTGACGATCGTGCCGCCCGTATCGATCATGTCGTCGACGAGGAGGCAGGTGCGCCCCTCGACGGCGCCGACGATCTCGTGCACGGACACCTGGTTCGCGACCTTGGGGTCGCGACGCTTGTGGATGATCGCGAGCGGGGCGCCGAGGCTGTCGGACCAGGTGTCGGCGACGCGGACGCGGCCCATGTCGGGCGACACGACCGTGAGGATCTCGCGGTCGGCGGGGCTCAGGGTGCGCTGGAAGTGCTCGAGGAGCACGGGCTTCGCGAACAGGTGGTCGACGGGGCCGTCGAAGAAGCCCTGGATCTGCGCGGCGTGCAGGTCGACGCTCATGACGCGGTCGGCGCCGGCGGTCTTGAGCAGGTCGGCCACGAGGCGGGCGCTGATCGGCTCGCGGCCGCGGCCCTTCTTGTCCTGGCGCGAATACGGATAGTACGGCGCGACGACCGTGATGCGCTTGGCGGACGCGCGCTTGGCGGCGTCGATCATGATGAGCGTCTCCATGAGCCACTCGTTGACCGGTTCGCCGAACGTCTGGATGAGGAACAGGTCGCAGCCGCGGATCGACACCTCGAAGCGGGCGTAGATCTCCCCCGACGCGAACGTGCGGTGCTCGGTGGGCACGACCTCGGTGCCGAGAGCCGCCGCGACGGCCGCGGTGAGCTCGGGATGCGAGCGCCCGCCCGCGACGACGAGCCGCTTCTTGGTCTTGGCGACGAGACCCGGGGCGATGCCGTTGTCCCGATCCAGATCGACCGTCTTCTTCTTGCGCGCCATCAGTCCGCCTACTCCGCCGCTCGGGCGCGGGCCGCGGCGTCCGCCGCTCCCGTGCCTGCCCTGTTGTTCTCGACCCAGCCGTCGATGTTGCGCTGGGGGGCGACGCTCATGGCAAGGGCACCGGCGGGGACGTCCTTGCGGACGACGGCTCCGGCACCTGTCTTGGCGCCTGCTCCCAGCCTAACGGGCGCGACGAGCGTCGTGTGCGAGCCCGTGTGCACCTCGTCCTCCACGACCGTGCGGTGCTTGTTCACGTCGTCGTAGTTCGCGGTGATCGTGCTCGCCCCGAGGTTGACCCCGCGGCCGATCGTCGCGTCGCCCACGTACGAGAGGTGCGGGACCTTGCTGCCCTCGCCGATCTCGGCGTTCTTCGTCTCGACGTAGGCGCCGATCTTGCCCTTGGCCCCGAGCACGGTGCCGGGGCGCAGGAACGAGAACGGGCCGACGGTCGCCTCGGCGCCGATCACGGCGAACGTCGCGTCGGTGCGGCGCACGGTCGCGTCCTCCCCCACCTCGCAGCCGACGAGGGTGGTGTCCGGGCCGACGACCGCACCCGCGCCGATGGTCGTGGCACGCAGGATCTGCGTGTTCGGCAGGAGCGTCACGTCGGCGGCGAGCACGGCGTCGTCGTCGATCCACGTCGTCGCGGGGTCGACGACGGTGACGCCCTGGCGCTGCCAGTGCCGCACGATGCGGTCGTTCAGCACGCGGCCGGCCTCGGCGAGCTGGATGCGGTCGTTGATGCCGAACGTCGACGCGGTGTCGGCGGCGATCTCGGCCGCGACCGGCTGCTCCTCGGCCCGCAGCAGCTCGATGACCGTCGTCAGGTACATCTCGCCCTGGGCGTTGTCCTGCGTCACGCGCGCGAGCTGGGTGCGCAGGTCCGGGGCGCGGAACACGTAGACGCCCGCGTTGATCTCGGTGACCGCGGCCTCCTCGGCCGTGGCGTCCTTCTGCTCGACGATGCGCTGCACCGTTCCCGAGGCGTCGCGGATGACGCGGCCGTAGCCCGTCGGGTCGTCGAGGCGCGCGCTGAGGAGCGTGGCCGCGGCCGCGGCCGCGCGGTGCCCCTCGATGAGGGCACGGAGCGTGTCGACCTCGAGCAGGGGCACGTCTCCCGACAGCACGAGCACGTCGCCGTCGAACTCGGCGGGCAGCGCATCGATCGCGACCTGCACGGCGCGTCCGGTGCCCGGCACCTCGTCCTGGTCGACGAAGACCGCGTCGGGGTAGCTCTCGGCGAGGGCGGCGACCACCTGGTCGCGCTCGTGCCGCACGACGACCTCGACGTGCGCGGCGCTGAGGCGCGCCGCCGTGGTGAGCACGTGGCCCACGAGCGGACGTCCGCCGATCGGATGCAGCACCTTGGGCAGGCGCGACTTCATGCGCGTGCCCTGGCCCGCGGCGAGGATGATGATGGCGAGGTTGTTCCCAGTCATGCTCCGCCGCCAGGACTCGAACCTAGACCTCACAGCTCCAAAGGCTGTCGTGCTGCCATTACACCACGGCGGACCGCGGCCCCCGAGGGAAGCCGCCCGCTCATTCTGTCACGCCGACATCGGACCGAAACACGACTCTGGGATGCTTCGGCCATGAGCATCCAGATCGATCGCGTCACGGGACCGACCCCCGGCCTCGCGGCGTTCCTCCTCGCGCACCACGACGACATGGCGGGCACGGCGCCGCCGGAGAGCCAGCACGCGCTGTCGCTGGACCGGCTGCTGGCTCCGGGCATCCGCCTGTTCGTCGCACGGGACGACGACGACATCGTCGCGACCGGAGCGCTGGCGACACTGGGCGACGCGCACGAGGAGCTGAAGTCGATGCGCACCGCTCCGGCGCGTCGCGGACAGGGTCTGGGACGGGGCATGGTCGACGCGCTCCTCGACGATGCACGCAGTCGCGGCATCCGCCGGATCTCGCTCGAGACCGGCAGCGCGGAGTTCTTCCGGCCCGCGCATGCGCTCTACGCCCGAGCCGGGTTCGTCGAGTCCGGGCCGTTCGGCGAGTACGTCCTCGACCCGCACAGCGTCTTCCTGACGCGGACGCTCGATGTGGACGGCCGGACGCACGCGCGATAATGGACGGATGAGTCAGGCGGATGAGGTCGACCGGATCGTCGGCGCGTGGAACACCCAGCGACCCGACCTCGACTTCTCGCCCCTCGAGGTGCTGTCGCGCATGGACCGGCTCACTCGTCTGCTCGACCGTACCCGGCGCGACGTCTTCCGTCGCAGCGATCTCGAGCCCTGGGAGTGGGACGTGCTGTCGGCGCTGCGTCGTGCCGGCACGCCGTTCCAGCTGTCGCCCAAGCAGCTCCTGCAGCAGACCCTCGTCTCCAGCGGGACCATGACGAACCGGATCGACCGCCTCGTCGGGCGCCGTTTCGTCCGCCGGGAGGCCGACCCGGCCGACGGCCGGAGCGTGCTGGTCACGCTGACGGACGACGGCCGGATCCGGGTGGACGCCGCGATCACCCGGCTCGTCGACGTCGAGGCCGACCTGCTGCAGGGGCTCTCGCGGGGCGATCGCGACCGTCTGGCCGCACTGCTGCGCAAGCTCAGCCTGAGCTTCGACGCCTGACGCCGCACCTGACCGGAGTCAGACCTCCGGGTCGACGATGACGACGACCTTGCCCGTCGCGCGTCCCGTCTCGACGCGCTCCTGGGCGGAGACGAGCTCGTCGAGCGGGAACTCGGAGTCCAGGTGCACGGTCACGCGTCCGGCATCCGCGAGGTCGGCGATCTCCCCGAGCTGCGGGCCGTCCGCGTGCACGAGGATCCGTTCGACGGGCGACGCTCCCCACTCCCCCAGCTGCGCGCGCTGCGCGTCGGAGAGTCCGGTGATGCTGATGACCGCCGTCCCCTGCGCGACAGCGCCGCGCGGCGGCAGCGTGCCGTCGACCGTGACGATCACGGCGTCGACAGGTGCGATCGCGGCGAGCGCCTGCTCGTCGCGGTAGTCGACGACCTCGTCCGCGCCCCACGAGCGGACGAGGTCGTGCTTGGCGGGGCTGGCCGTCGCGAGAACGGAGGCCCCGCGCGCGACGGCGAGCTGGATCACCAGGTGCCCCACGCCGCCGGCGCCGCCGAGCACGAGGACCCGCTGCCCCGTGCCCGCATCGGAGCGTACGCCTGCAGCGTCGAGCGCCTGCCACGCGGTGAGGGCCGCGAGCGGAGCCGCCCCGGCCTGCGCGGTGCTCCACACCTGCGGGAGGCGCGCGAGGTCGGATGCCGGCACCACGGCGTACTCGGCGAGGGTGTGCGCCGCACGGGGGAAGCCGGCGAGCGCGTGCACGCGGTCTCCGACGGTCCACTCCTCGACGTCGTCTCCGACAGCCGCCACGACGCCGGCGACGTCCCATCCCGGGAGATCCGAGTACCGGATGACACCGAAGTCGGTCGCGGCGGCGCGGATCTTGACGTCGACGGGGTTCAGCCCCGCCGCGCCGACGCGGACGAGCACCTCGCCGGCGGCGGGACGAGGGGTGTCGATGACGGTGATCGAGACGACCTGGGCGGCGGAGCCCGGTCCGGTGTACTTCGCTGAGCGCACGGCGCTGCCTTTCTTTCGGGCGGCATCCCGGTGCATCCGGGGCCGCTGTCCCAGCATCCTCAGCAGCCTCCCGCGCTGACAGTGGCCGGATGGACAACATGTGTCACGATAGAGCCATGCATTCGATCGTCGTCGTGGCCCTCCCCGGGGTGTTCCCCTACGAGCTCGGCGTGCCTGCCCGGTTCTTCCGCGCCGCCGAGAAGGACGGCGTCCCGCTGTACTCGGTCACCACCTGCACCCTGGACGGGCTCCCCGTGGCGACCAACGCCGACTTCTCCGTGACGCCGCAGGCCGATCGATCGGCGCTCGACGCCGCCGACACGATCATCGTGCCGCCGTGGAGCGCCGCCGAGGTGTCGGGTGACCCGATCGGACTCGCCGCCCTCTCCGACCGCCGCATCATGAGTTACTGCACGGGGGCGTTCACGCTCGCCGCCGCAGGCCTGCTCGACGGTCTCGAGGCCACCACCCACTGGTGCGCCTCCACCGAGTTCGCCCGCCGCTTCCCCCGCGTGCGCCTCCGGGAGGACGAGCTGTTCGTCGACAGCGGCTCGGTGCTGACCGCCGCCGGAGCCTCGGCGGCGGTCGATGCGACCATGCATCTGATCGCGAAGGATCACGGCGCCGCGGTCGCCGCACAGGTCGCCCGGGCGACGCTCGCCGCTCCGCACCGCGGGGGCGGTCAGCGACAGTTCATCGCCCGCCCGTCCGTGCCGTCCGCGGCGGCGGGGTCGGCCGGCGACATCCAGGAGTGGCTGTCCTCGCGCATCCACGAGCCGCTCTCGCTCGCCGAGGTCGCGACGCGGTTCGGGATGAGCGTGCGCACCCTGACCCGCCGCTTCCGCTCCGAGACCGGGCGGACCGTGGGCGACTGGTTCGCGGACGCGCGCGTCGACCGGGCGCGCGAGCTGCTCGAGACCACCGACCTCCTGATCGACGACGTGGCGGCCCGCTCCGGCTTCGCGACCGGCGCCGCGCTGCGCAAGCACTTCCGCGACCGCATCGGGCTGTCGCCGCAGCAGTACCGGTCACGCTTCGCCCGCGCCGCGTAGGGTGGGACGAATGGGTATGCCCTCCCCTCTCCCCGTGCGCGACGGCGTCGGCGCGACACGTCTGCACGTGCCGTTGCGCGGTGAATGGCCCACCGTCGCGGCGTACATGGTCGAACGCTTCTTCCACCTCGACCCCGAGCGCCTGCTGGTGCGCTTCGACCGCGGCGAGATCGTCGCGCGCGACGGGAGCCCGCTCGCCCGGGACACCCCGCTGGGCGCCGAGGAGTTCGTCTGGTATTACCGGGAGCCCCCGGTCGAGGGCGAGGTCCCCTTCGCGATCGAGGTGCTGCATCGCGACGACGACCTCGTGGTCATCGACAAGCCGCACTTCCTGCCGACCACGCCCGGCGGACGGTTCCTGCAGAACTCCGCGCTCGTGCGCCTGCGCAATCTGCTCGACAACCCCGAGCTCGCCCCGATCCACCGCCTCGACCGCGCGACGGCCGGTCTGCTGATGTTCTCCGCCCGACCCGCGACCCGCGGCGCCTACCAGCTCATGTTCGAGCGCCGACAGGTGCAGAAGGTGTACGAGGCGGTGTCCGCGCGGCCCGCGGACTGGGATGCCGCCGCCTACCCGCTCGTCTACCGCAACCACATCGTCAAGCATCGGGGCGAGGTGCGCGTGCGCGTCGAACCGGACCGGGAGCCGAACTCCGAGACCCTGATCGAGGCGCTGCACGCCGACGACCGCGTCGTGCACACCCTACTGCGCCCGCACAGCGGGAAGATGCACCAGCTGCGCGTGCACCTCGCGGCGCTCGGCCTCGGCATCCTGCACGACGGCTTCTACCCCGAACTGCTCCCCGAGGCTCCCGACGACTTCGGGCGCCCGCTGCAGCTGCTCGCCCGCGAGCTGAAGTTCGTCGATCCGCTGACCGGCGTGGACCGCGTCTTCACGACGCGACGCGCGCTCGACTTCGCCCCCGCGGGATCCTGACCGTCAGCGGCGCATGACCTTGCGCGCCAGTCGCGTGCCGAGCATCTGCACCAGGTGCACGAACACGACGATCAGCACGATCGCGGCCCACATCACGATCGGCTCGAACTGGCGGAAGCCGTAGATCTGGGCGAACGCTCCGAGGCCGCCGCCGCCGATCAGACCGGCCATCGCCGTCATGTCGATGAGTGCGACCACGACGAACGTGTAGCCGAGGATGAGCGGTCCGAGAGACTCGGGGATTGCGACCGTGAAGAGGATGCGCAGCGGGCTCGCGCCCATCGACTTCGCCGCCTCGATCACCCCGGGCGAGACCGACACGAGATGCTGCTCGACGATGCGGCCGATCGCGAAGGCCGCGGCGATGCCGATGATGAACGCTCCGGCGGTCGTGCCGATGCCCGTGCCGACCACGGCTCGCGCGAAGGGCTGCGCGACCGCGACGAAGAGCACGAACGGGATGGGTCGGAAGAAGTTCACGGCGAGGTTCGCGATCGCCGCCACGACGGCGTTCTGCATCAGCCCGCCCGGTCGCGTGACGTACAGGATCACGCCGATCACGAGGCCGAGCACTCCGCCGAGCACGAGCGCGAACGTCGTCATGTACAGCGTCTCGAGCGCTGCGGACCAAAACTCCGGACCCAGTTCGAACAGGCGATCCATCAGCGGGCCTCCTCTCCGGCGAGCTCCGTGACCTCGACGCGGGCGCCGATCGTCTCGAGCGTGCGGTCGATCTCCGCGGCGTCGCCGCGGATCGCGAGCGTCAGATGCCCGAAGGCCCGCCCGCGGATGTCGTTGATGCCGCCGTACACGAGCTCGAAGTCGAGCCCGGCGGCGGCGAGGTCGAGGAACACCTGCGCCTGCGACGAGTCCCCGTCGCGGAACGAGAACGTCACGATCCGGCCGGCGTGACGCTCGCGCAGCACGGCCAGCTCGGCGGGCGACGGCACGCCCTTGACGACCGTGCTCACGAAGCGCTGCGAGGCGGGGTTCTGCGGTGCGGAGAACACGTCGAACACGTCGCCCTGCTCGATCACGCGGCCGCGCTCCATGACGGCGACCTTCGTCGCGATCGTCTGGATGACGTCCATCTCGTGCGTGATGACGACGATCGTCACCCCCTGCTCGCGGTTCACGCGCTTCAGCAGGTCGAGCACCTCGTGCGTGGTCTGCGGGTCGAGCGCGCTCGTCGCCTCGTCCGCGAGGAGGATCGCCGGCTTGGTGGCGAGCGCGCGGGCGATGCCGACGCGCTGCTTCTGTCCGCCGGAGAGCTGCTCGGGGTACGCCTTCGCCTTGTCGGCGAGCCCGACGAACGACAGCAGCTCGGCGACCCGCTCCTCGATGTCGGCCTTCGACCACCCCGCGAGCTTCAACGGGTAGGCGATGTTCGCCTTCACTGTGCGCGACGAGAAGAGGTTGAACTGCTGGAAGATCATGCCGATGCCGCCGCGGACCTTGCGCAGCGCGCTCTCCGGGAGTGCGGTGACATCGACGCCGTCGACGTGGATCGTGCCGCCGGTCGCGGGCTCGAGCGCGTTGATGAGGCGCACGAGAGTCGACTTGCCCGCACCCGAGTAGCCGATGATGCCGAAGACGTCGCCCTTCTCGATATCGAGGGTCACGTCGTCGACGGCGACGATCTCGCCGTCGCCCGGGGTACGGGCGGGATAGGCCTTCGACACGGCGGTCAGGCTCACGATCGGCATGGATGCTCCGGGGTGGTGTGGTCGGCGGGCTTCGCGTGCGACGGCGGGACGACGAATCGGGTGACGCACGAGGCGCCACCCGATTCTCTCGCATCAGGCGGGGCGGGTCCCACCCCGCGCCGGCTCACTTCTCGGCGTCGGCGTCCTTCTGGACCTTCTTCAACGAGGCGACGAGGTCTTCGACCGGCGTCTGCAGGGCCACGGCGGTGCCGCCCGACGACTCCTGGAGTCCCGCCTGCACGTCCTCGTTCGTCTGGAAGATCTCGACGAGCTTGAGGTAGGTCTCGTTGTCGGCGTCCTCGGCGCGGGCGGCGAAAATGTTGACGTACGGGAGCGAGCTGGCGTCCTCGGGGTCGTCCTGCGCGATCGCGTCGTCGAAGGTCAGCCCCGCGTCCTGCACGAAGTCGTTGTTGATGATCGCGGCGGCGACATCGGGCAGCGAGGTCGGGATCAGCGCGGCCTCGAGAGCCGTCACCTTGACCTTGGACTTCTCGGTGTCGACCTGCGCGAGGTCGGAGTACGGCGTCCCGCCGTCCTTCAGCTCGACGAGGCCGGCCTGCTGCAGCACGTTGAGCGCGCGGGCCTGGTTCGACGCGTCGTCCGGGACGGCGACCGTCTCGCCCTTCGGGATGCTGTCGACATCGTCGTACTTCTTCGAGTAGAGGCCCAGCGGGTAGATCGCGGTCGATCCGATCGGCGTCAGGTCGGAGCCCGAGGCGTTGTTGTACTCGGCGAGGTACACGATGTGCTGGAACTGGTTGAGGTCGATCTCGCCCTCGGTGAGCGCGGGGTTCGGCTGCTCGTAGGAGCCGAAGTCGACCAGCTCGACCGTGATGCCCTCCTCGGCGGCCGCCTCGACGAACGGCGCCCACTGCTCGTCGCCCTTGCCGACGACGCCGATCTTGACGGTCTCGTCGGCGGAGCCGGAGTCGCCGGAGCCGGCGTCGGACGAGGCGGTGGCGCAGCCCGACAGGGCGACGACGAGCGGGACCGCGACGAGCGCGGCGAGGACGGAGGTGGTGCGGCGGGACATGTGTGTTTCGTTCCTTCGTGTGCGGGGACTCGACTACGGTAGGCAGGCCGCACGACGACCCGAGAATCGGGCGTCACAGAGCGTCACAGCGCGTCACGCCGCGTCAGTCGTACTCCTCGATGCCCTGCAGCCGCACCTGCTCCAGATCGAGTCGAGCCGAGATGCGACGCACCACGAGATCGTCGACGGTGCCCGACCGGCGAAGGCCCAGCAGCACCTCGCGTTTGCGCTCCAGGAGGGCGAGCTTGAGGCGCGTGTGCTCCTCGTGCCGCAGCAGCGGCGAGCGCTGCATGACGTCGACATCGGTCGAGGTCGCGATCATCTGCAGCGTCCGAACCTCTCCCGCGGTGCCGTCGGAGGCGTCGCCGTCGATCCCGAGCGCGACGTCGGAGTCCGCGGTGCGCAGAGGCGCGGCATCCCCTCCCCCGATGCTGCTCGACCCCGCCGAGCCGGCGGATCCGAGGGGATCGGGTTCGGCCAGCATGTCGTCCAGCGCCTGTGCCTCGGCGTCGACGAGAGCCTGCTCGCGTGCGAGCGCCTTCGCGTTCGAGAACTCGAGCATCTGGTAGCCCTCGGCGCGCACGCGGTCGCGCACCTCCTGGCCGATGCCGTGCTCGACCGCGAGGTCATCGAGAGCCGAGAGCGCCGCACCGGAGATCGTCCGCTCGGCGAGCTCGTACTCCTCGGCCTCGACATGGTCGACGGGGAACCGCGCCCAGCGCACGATCGCCGGGAGCAGCGGACCCTGGACGAGCAGGCTCAACAGGATGACGCCGGCGGTGACGAAGACGATCTCGTCGCGTCCGGCGATCTCGCCGCCGGTCGCGGCCGAAGCGGGCACCGACAGCGCGATCGCGAGCGACACGGCGCCGCGCATGCCCGCGACCGTGGAGACGGCGCGCGCCCGGGCTCTCGCGCCGCGCGTCGGTCGGGGACCGGTCGGACGCTGGAACACGTTCAGGAGCTGGAAGACGTAGCGCACCACGAGCAGCGTCGCCCACACGGCGAGGGTGATGAGTACGAGGCGTCCGATCTCCGCGCCGGAGATCTCGTGCGCGACGAACTGCACCTCGAGGCCGATCAGCACGAACAGCGCGCCGTTGAGCAGGAACACCCCGAACGGCCAGGCCGCGTCTGCCTGGCGTCGTGACGACGCTGTCGTCACGCGCGGCGACACGTAGGCCACGATGAGACCGGCCACGACCACCGCCAGGACGCCGGAAGCGTGCACGATCTCCGCGAGCAGGAACGCCGAGAACGGGATGAGCAGCAGCGTCACGTTGATCACGACGGTCGACGACGAGCTGCGCAGCAGCAGGTAGCCGAGCATCGCGATCACGACACCTGCGGCGATGCCGCCGAGGTACGACATGAGCACCGACCCGGTCACGGACCACGGGGTGATGTTGCCGCCGAGCGCGAGCGACACGGCGATCGCGTAGAGCACGAGCGCGGTGCCGTCGTTCGTGAGGCTCTCGGCCTTCAACTTCATGAACATCCGCCGCGGCAGCAGACGACCGAGGGCCGCGACCGCGGTCGCGTCGGGTGGCGCGACCGCCGCGCCGAGGATCAACGCCGTCTCCCACGGCATCCCGAACAGCAGACCGATGCCCGCGACGGCGAACGCGGAGGCGACGACGAGCAGTGTGCTCATCGGCAGGATGTAGCGGAAGTCGCGGCGGATCGACCGCAGGGAGGTCGTGAGACTCTCCCAGAACAGCATCACCGGCAGGAACAGCAGCAGCACGGTCTCGGGCGGCAGCTGGATCTCCCGCAGCTGCGGCACGAAGCCGAGCGCGAGGCCGAGGATGACGAGGACGAGAGGGAGCGCGAGGCGCACGCGAGGTGCGAGCAGTGCTCCGACGAGGATCGTGAGTCCGATCAGGACGGTTACTTCGAGGCCTTCCATCCCTATCTCCCAACGCAGGTAGGAGAAGGATATTCCTCGCTCAGCCGTGCGACCAGCGCGGGATCACGAGCGGACTCCCCGACTCGGGATCGGCGATCACCCTGGCGTCCAGGCCGAACACGTGCGCGACGAGGGATTCGGTGATCACCTCATCCGGGCGCCCGCTCGACACGACGGCACCGTCCTTCATCGCGATGATGTGATCGGCGTACCGCGCGGCCTGGTTCAGATCGTGCAGCACCGCGACGAGCGTGTTGCCCTGGCGGAGGTTCAGCGATCGGCACAGCTCGAGCAGCTCGACCTGGTGGCTGAGATCGAGGTACGTCGTCGGCTCGTCCAGCAGCAGGATCGGCGTCTGCTGCGCGAGCGCCACCGCCATCCACACGCGCTGCCGCTGACCGCCGGAGAGCTCGTCGACGAGCCGGCCGGACAGATGACGGATGCCGGTCGCATCCATCGCCTCCGCCACGGCAGCCTCGTCCTCGGGCGACCACGGCGAGAACAGACGCTGATGCGGATAGCGGCCCCGCGACACGAGATCGATCACACGGATGCCGTCGGGCGCGACCGGCCCCTGCGGTAGCAGACCCACCTCGCGCGCGACGTGCTTGGTCGGCAGCCGATGCAGGCTCTCCCCGTCGAGCAGCACGCTGCCCCGCGCGGGCTGAAGCAACCGGGTGAGACTCTTCAGCAGCGTCGACTTGCCGCACGCGTTGGGCCCGACGATCACCGTGAACGCGCCGTCGGGGATCTCGACGGACACCTCTTCGCACACGATCCGGTCGGCGTAGCCGAGCGCGGCCTCCGCGACGGTCAGACGGGTCATCTTCTCTTCCCCTCTCTCAGGAGCAGCCATAGGAAGTACAGTCCGCCGATCGAGACGGTCACGATGCCGACGGGCAGCGGCGAGTCCGGGTGGATCCGCTGCGCGACGACGTCGGCGAGCAGGAGCAGCAACGACCCGACCGCGGCGGTCGGCCCCAGCGCGAGGCCGTCGGAGCGCACGATGCGGCGGGCGATCTGCGGCGCGGCGAGCGCGATGAACGAGATCGGTCCGACGGTCGCGGTCGCGAGAGCCGTGAGCCCCACGCCCACGACGATCGCGCTCACCTGCACGAGTCGGACGTTCTGCCCCAGCGCCGTCGCGAAGGGCACGCCGATCTGCATGAGTCTCATGGGCCGGCTGAGCAGCAGCGCCGCGAGGAGGAACGCCCCGGACCCGCCCAGAGTGATCGCGACCGTGGGCCACGAGACGCCCGACAGGTTGCCCGCGCCCCACAGCCCCGCCATGATGGCGTCCTCCACGGTGGCGTTCAGCAGGATCCACACGTTCACCGAGGCGAGCATCGCACTCACGCCGATCCCGACGATGATGAGTCGCACCCCGCGGACGGCGCCGCGACGAGACGCGAGCAGGAAGACGAGGAACGCCGTCGCGACGCCGCCGATCAGCGCGCCGCCCATGGTCGCCGCCGATCCGCCGCCGAGCAGCAGCATGACGACGAGGGCGCCGGTGTACGAGCCGGTCTGGAAGCCGATCACATCGGGTGAGCCGAGCGGATTGCCCGTGAGGTTCTGGAAGATCGCGCCGCTCATCGCGAGGCAGGTGCCGAGGAGCACGGCCATGAGGATGCGCGGAGCGCGCCATTCGAGGACGACCATCGTCGTGTAGTCGTCGCCGCGGCCGACGAGCGCCGCCATCGCCTCGAGGAACGAGATCTGCGCGGAGCCGGAGAACACGGCGAAGACCGCGAGCGCCGCGGTGGCGATCCACAGTCCCGTGCAGACGCGCAGGGAGCGGGCGTCGACGAGCAGCAGCGGCCGGGCGGAGGGGCCGACGCGCAGCATCCGTCGTCCGAAGTCGAGATCGGTCATGCGTCAGACCTCCGAGACCCGGAAGCGCCGGACCATCCAGATGAGCACGGGTGCGCCGATGAACGCCGTGACGACGCCGACCGGCACCTCCCCCGCCGTGATGACGCGCCCGAGCACGTCGGCGAACCCCAGCACGATGGGCGCGATGAGCACCGAGTACGCCATGATCCATCCCTGGTGCGGACCGACGATCATGCGCGCGACGTGCGGCGCGAGCAGACCGAGGAATCCGATGGGACCTGCGGCCGCGGTCGCCCCGCCCGCGAGCAGCGCGATCGCGAGGAGCGCCACGAGGCGGATGCGGTTCGGGTGGGCGCCCATCGCGACGGCCGAGGCCTCGCCGAGGGAGAGCACGTCGAGGGACCGGGAGCTGAGCATCGCGATCACGAGGCCCACGACGATGAACGGGACGATCGCGAGGGTCGCGTCCAGCGGCTGCGATGCCGTCGTGCCGGCCGACCACCCGCGCATGCGCTCGAGCACCTCGGAATTCGACAGGAGCACCGCCGAGCTGAAACCCGAGAGCACCGCGCCGAGGGCCACCCCGGAGAGCGTCATGCGCACGGGATTGCCGCGCGCCGCACCCGTGTTGCCGATCACGAAGACCAGCACGGACGTCAGCATCGCGCCGACGAACGACCACCACATGTACTGCGAGATGTCGGTCACGGCGAAGAATGCGAGTCCCACCACGACGGCGAGCGAGGCCCCCGCGTTGACGCCGAGGATGCCCGGATCGGTCATCGGGTTGCGTGTGACCGCTTGCATGAGCGCCCCCGCGACGCCGAGCGCCGCCCCCGCGACGAGGATGAGCACGGTGCGCGGAACCCGTGAGAACCAGACGGTCTGCGAGATCGCGTCCTCGGGATCGGGCTGCACGAGGACGTGGAGGACATCGGCCGGGGCCACTGCTCGTGATCCGACCAGCATGCTCGCGGCGAGCGCGAGCGCGCAGAGGATGAGGAGCGGGATGAGGCCGACCCAGCGACGGGGAGCGCCGGAGCGCTCCCCGTCGAGGCGCGGCTCGGCGAGCGAGACCTGCGACATCAGATGAGGTGGAGGAGGGGACGGGCGAGGTCAGGCGACCTCGGCCGATGCCGAGACCAGGGCGGCGACGTCGTTCAGCCACTGCGCGTACGTGGACGCGGTCATGGCACCCTTCGAGCTCCACGCGCCGAGCTGATCCGCCTTCACCGCAGGCAGCGCGTCCCAGAGCTCGGCCGAGAACGAGAAGTCGTCGTTATAGCCCTCGACGAGCAGGATGTCGGCGGGGTAGGTCGACGCGTCCTCCCAGGCGACCTGACCCCACGGGTTGCCGGTCGCGGGGGCGTCCGCGCCGACGATCGTCGCGCCGAGCTCCTCGAGCAGGTCGGCCTGCGCGAAGCCGACGCCGGTGTAGAGCACCTCCTTGGTGGGGCTCGTGAGCATGATGTCCAGGCCGCTGTCGGTCACCGCCGTCCGGAGCGCCTCCTTGGCGGCCTCGAGGTCCTCGTCCGACGCGAGGATCTCCTCCGAGGCGACGTCTCCCCCGAAGAACTCCGCGATCTCGCGGGTGTCGGCGATCCGGCCGTCGATCGTGTCGCTGCCGGGCAGGGCCACGAACGGCGCGACGCGGGTGATCTGCGCGTTCACGTCCTCGTCGAACCACTGCCACCCGTCAGCCGTGCCCTGTCCGACGATCGCGTCGGGTCGCAGCTCGGCGAGCTTCTCGACGTCGATCTCGCCGTCCTTGCCGACGACCTCGATGCCGCTGATGTCGGCGTCGCCCATCACGAAGGGGTTGTCGCACTCGTAGCCGAACAGCGCGACGGGTTCGATGCCGTATTCGTGCAGCGAGCTGTACGCGTAGCAGTCCATGACGATGTTCTCGGGCTGCGCGTCGAAGTCGATCTCGAGCCCGTCGATCGACGGGTGCACGAGCGTGACGCCGTCACCGCCGTCGGCCGCCGGTTCTCCCGTGGCGTCGGCGGAGGCGCACGAGGCGAGCAGCAGCGCGGAGGCGGAGACGAGGGCGGCGAGGGCGAGGCGGCGATTCACGGCATGACCATTTCTGTCGACGGAAGGGATGCTTCGACCCTATCGATTGCTACTTAGGGTAGCCAAACCTAATCGAGCGCTCTGGCGTGTCGCGCTCAGCCGATCTGCTCGGTGAGCTCGAACCACTGCAGTTCGAGCTCCTCGATCTCCGCCTCCTGCTCGCTGATCCTCTTCATCCGCTCCCCCAGCCCGGCGTAATCGGACTGGTCGTGGTCGGCGAGCGCGTGCTTCGCCGCGTCGACCTGCTGCGTGAGCTTCTGGATGCGGCGCTCGAGCGACGAGACCTCCTTCTGCGCGGCACGCAGGGCGGCCCCGTCGAGAGCGGGCGCGGCAGGGGTCGTGGCGGTCGACGTCGACGCACCCGAGGTCGCCGCGGGCGCGGCATCCTGCAACTGACGCAGCCGCAGGTACTCGTCGACCCCGCCGGGCAGGTGCCGGAGGCGACCGCCGAGGATCGCGTACTGCTGGTCGGTGACGCGCTCGAGGAAGTACCGGTCATGGCTCACCACGAGCAGCGTGCCCGACCAGGAGTCGAGGAGATCCTCGATCGCCGCGAGCATGTCGGTGTCCATGTCGTTCGTGGGCTCGTCGAGGATCAGCACGTTGGGCTGGTCGAGCAGCACGAGCAGGAGCTGCAGTCTGCGCTGCTGCCCTCCGGACAGATCCTTCACGGGTGTGGACAGCTGCGCCGACGAGAAGCCGAGGCGCTCGAGCAGCTGACCGGGAGTGAGATCCTGCGCCTTGGAGCCGGTGCCCATCGTGTACGAGGTGCGCAGGCCCGAGATCACGACGCGCACCGGAGCGTTCCAGTGCTGCTCGAGCTCGTCGAGACGCTGCGTGAGCGTCTTCACCTTGACTGTCGTGCCGCGCTTGATGCGCCCCTCCGTCGGCTCGACCGTGCCCGAGATGAGGCCCAGCAGGGTGGACTTGCCCGCGCCGTTGACGCCCAGGATGCCGGTGCGCTCGCCGGGCGCGATGCGCCACTCCACGTCGGACAGCACACGCTTCACGCCGCCGTCCTCGGTCGGGTACTCCACGCCCACGTCGAGGAGGTCGACCACGTCCTTGCCGAGGCGCGACACCGCGAGAGACTGCAGCGAGACGGTGTCGCGGATCTCCGGCACGTCCGCGATGAGCTCGTTGGCCGCGTCGATGCGGAACTTCGGCTTGCTCGTGCGGGCCGGCGCTCCGCGGCGCAGCCAGGCGAGCTCCTTGCGCGCGAGGTTCTGCCGCTTCGCCTCGGTGGCCGCGGCCATGCGATCGCGCTCGACGCGCTGCAGGATGTACGCCGCGTAGCCGCCCTCGAAGGGCTCGACGATGCGGTCGTGCACCTCCCAGGTCTCGGTGCAGATCTCGTCGAGGAACCAGCGGTCGTGGGTCACGACGAGCAGGGCGCCCGAGTTCGCCGACCAGCGCTTCTTGAGGTGCCCGGCGAGCCAGGTGATGGCTTCGACGTCGAGGTGGTTCGTCGGCTCGTCGAGCGCGATGACGTCCCAGTCGCCCGCCAGCAGCTTCGCGAGCGAGACGCGACGGCGCTGCCCGCCGCTGAGGGCGCCGATGCGCGCGTCCCAGGGCAGTTCGGCCAGCAGCCCCTCGATCACATCGCGGACCCGGGCGTCTCCTGCCCACTCGTGCTCGGGGGTGTCTCCCACGACCGCCTCGGCGATCGTGAGGTCGTCGTCGAGGGTGTCAGCCTGGTCGAGGACTCCGATCGTCGTCCCGCCGCGGACTGTCACGCGCCCCGAATCGGGCTCCTTGCGTCCGGCCAGCATCCCCAGCAGACTCGACTTGCCGTCGCCGTTGCGGCCGACGATGCCGATGCGATCCCCCGCCTCGATGCCGAGGGTCACGGAGTCGAAGACGACTCTCGTCGGGTACTCGAGGTGCAGGGACTCAGCCCCCAGAAGATGTGCCATAGCGTCTTCCAGGGTAGTCGGGCGTGACCGTCTCGACGGCCGCGTTCAGCGGCTCTCGGCGAGCGCGCGCAGGATGTCGAGCTGCCCGGTGTTCCAAGCGAGCTCGTCGAGCACGTGGGTGTACAGGCTCAGGACGGTGCGCGGATGGCGTCCGGTGACGACGTCGTCGAGGTCGAGATCCGCGAGGTTCGATCGCGAGTGCTCGTGGATCTCGCGGCAGTGCGCCGTGACGGATTCGATCGTGTCGACCTTGCGCGTCTTCCACGAGCTGGCGGTCGCGACGGGAAGCCCGAGGTCGGCGCGCGGGCGGCCGGTGATCGCCTCACCGAACCACACGCCCTCGACATAGGCGGTA
Source organism: Microbacterium sp. NPDC089696 (assembly GCF_044749125.1). Taxonomy (NCBI): domain Bacteria; kingdom Bacillati; phylum Actinomycetota; class Actinomycetes; order Micrococcales; family Microbacteriaceae; genus Microbacterium; species Microbacterium sp. NPDC089696. The sequence goes on from NZ_JBIVHF010000002.1 coordinate 145,450, forward strand.
TGTCGGACCACGCCGAGGATCGACGGTCGCCCGGGGATGAGGATCTCGCGCGCCTGCTCATCGGTGAACCCGTCGAGGCTGCCGAGGATCAGCGTGCGACACTGCTCGATGCGCGCGTCGAGGTCGTCGCGGGTCGAGACGCTCGAATCGGCGTGATGATGGTGGGCCATGCGGGGATCCTTCCTCACCCCTCGGACATCTGAGCGATCCAGGCGACGGATGCGAGCGCCTCGCGCCGCTGGAAGTCCCGCAGCGTCGTCATCCCCGGAGGCGCGGGCCACCGGCACTTCTCGAACCAGCCCCCGCCGATCGCCGCGAGGAGCGATATGTGATCCTTCCGGGCCGACCCGTCGAAGACCGGATGCGCGAGGAGCGGCTCGACGTCGGCCGCGGGATCGGCGACGCGCAGATCGAGCAGGTAGAGCAGTGCGTCCTCCCAGCCTGCTCCCCGAGCGGCCCACGGCCAGTCGAGCAGTCGTGCACGACCGGTCGCGTCGATGAGGATGTTGTCGGGGCGCAGGTCGCCGTGCACGATCCTCTCGCCCGTCACCGCGTCGCCCACGCGTTCCGCGTGCGCGCGAAGGAACGCGAGGTTGTCGGCGCACCACGGGGTCGTCTCGGCGAGGAGCCCGGCCGCATCGAGGCGCGACCAGGAGTCCGCGTCCTCGGCGAGTTCGTCGGCCAGCAGCGGAAGTCCGGCGGGCGGAGGAACGGCGGCGAGCGCGTCGATCGCATCGAGCACGAGGACGGCATCGGCCCGCGAGCCCTTGCGGGGATGGCGGCCGTCGACGTCCTCGATCACGAGCACCGCCCAGTCGTCATGGGTGAACGCCTCGACGAGATGGGCGGCAGGGAGGTCGCGCGGGATCGAACGCAGGATGTCGGCTTCGCGCCGGTACAGGTCGTACGTGCCCGGCGAGGACGCGGGCACGGCCTTCACGAAGAGGCGTCGTCCGTCGGCGAAGGTCACGCGCGAGGCGAGGCCCGCGGAGAATCCGCCGGGCTGCGAGTGGGTCTCGGCCACGGCGGATCCGGCGACCTGCTCGACGCGGGTCCGGATGCCGGGAGGGAGGTCTGTCCAGTCGAGCCGTGCCATCGGGCCACCCTATCCGGGCGTCGCGGACGGTCCGCACTTCCTGACTTCGCGTCGCCGCGCGCGAGAGTTCCGGCATTCCACTCACAACGTTCGAATCTTCGTTCGAATGTCGGTGGTCGGTGGTTGACTCAGGTCATGACAGCACTGATCGATGCGACCGACTCGCAGATGGCGGCACTTGCCGGCCTCGTCGAGTCCCTGCATGCGGCCGAGCAGACGCTCTCCGCGATGCAGGCCGCGCGCGACGGGCTGCTGGCGATCGCCGGGCGCCTCGCTCTCGACATCGCCCGTGAGGGTGATCACCCCGACCGCGGAGACCATTCGATCCGCTGCGTGGCAGCCGAGCTCGGGGCCGTGCAGCGCGTGAGCGACCGCACGATCGAGCGGCGCATGGCCGATGCGACACTGCTCGTCGAGCAGTTCCCGACCGTCTGGGCGGCGCAGGGTGAAGGGCGGATCAGTGCGGCGCACTCTCGCGCGATCGTCGACGCCGGGTCGCATCTCATCGACGACGCCGACCGCGAGGCGTACTCGGCGATCATGGTCCCGATCGCCGAGGAGGAGTCCCCCAACCGACTGCGCCCGCTGGCCCGTCGTGTCGCGGAGCGGTTCCTCGAACGGTCGGTCGACGAGCGGCATCGGAACGCACGCTCGACTCGGCGCGTCTGGCTCACCGACGGCGAAGACGCGATGGCCGATCTCCATGTGCACGCTCCGGCGGTTCTGGTGCACGGCATGTTCGACCGTCTCTCGCAGGCTGCGCACGCGGTGCGCGACGAGAACCGTCGCCTCGCGCGGGAGAGCGCGAGCGATGAAGCCGCAACGGCCGGACACGACGAGCGGACCGTCGACGAGATCCGGGCCGACCTGCTGACGGATCTCGTCCTCACCGGCACCCCGAGCGGCCATGACACCGCCGACGGGACGCTCGGCGCGATCCGTGCGCGCGTCGAGATCACCGTGCCCGTGATGACACTCATGGAAAATCCCACGGTGTCGGACGATCACGAGGAGTCCCCCGCGACCCCGCTCCCCGACAGGGGAGGCGTCGAGCACGCCCCCGCCGACCTCCCACCCGCCGAACTCGACGGAGTCGTGCCGATCGACGCCGAGACGGCGCGTTTTCTCGCCGGCTCCGCGACGGGATGGGACCGCGTGCTCACGGACCCGATCACCGGCACGATGCTCGCGGTCGACCGCTACCGACCGAGCGAACAGCTGCGACGACATCTGCGGGCGAGGGATCGACGTTGTCGGTTCCCGGCATGCGGGATCGCGGCGCGCAAGTGCGACCTCGATCACAACCACGCCGCGTCGACCGGAGGCGAAACCCGCGACACGAACCTCGCCGAGTTCTGTCGACGGCACCACGTGCTCAAGCACCACTCCCCCTGGCACGTCGAGCAGCGTACGGGCGGGGTGCTCGAGTGGACGAGCCCCACCGGCCGCAGCTACATCGACAGACCGCCCCGCAGAACACGATGACGTTCGCGCCGCCGGACCCTCCGCGAACCCGCGCCGTTCTGACCCTCCGCGAACCGGCGCCGTTCTGACCCTCCGCGCCCGCGAACTCACGCTGTTCTGACCCCGCGCGCCCGCGAGCTCACGCCCGGCGTTCTCGCGTCACGTCCGCTGCGGAGCCTCGACGCTCACGATCCCGCGCGCGGCGAGCGCCGTCGGGTCCGCGGCGGTCCGAGAGGTGACCACGGTCACCGGCGCACCCTGCTCGCGCATCGTGTGCCACCGCTCGAACACCGCGCCGCCGGGGGCGAGCGCCGCACGGGAGACCGGGAGGTCGTGCTCGTCCACGTCCACCACCACGCCGACCGTCCGCGGGACCACCTGCCCACCGGCATCGGCCCGCGCTGCGGCGACGAGCTCGGCGAAGCGACGGCCGAGCGGCTTGACCGTGTTGTCGACGTCGAGGAGACCCAGCGAGTACTCCAGATCCTTGTAGTCGCCGAGCGACCGCGAGACGTCGTGCGAGCACCACCACGTGATGCCGTAGAGTCCCTCGGTCGTGAGCGCCGCTTCGACGGTGCGTGCCGCGAACTCGGGCATCTCGTCATCGGTGAGGTTCATCGACGGCGCGCCGACCTCCTGCAGCCAGACCTGACGATCCGGGTCGACCGCGAAGGCCTTCGACAGCTCGATCATCCACTCGGCATGCCGCACCGACTGCGCCGACAGGCCGCCGTACCGCGCTGCCGTGCCGTTGAAGATCCAGGAGTGCACGGTCGTCACATCGCCGAGCCGCGCAGCGTGGGCCGGCAGGAACGGATGCTCGTCGCGATACCAGAGGTGGTCGTTCTCGCTGTGCGTGATGATGTGCCGCGGATCCGGGTCGACCGGCGCCTGCAGGAGCGACCGCAGCCAATGCGCTATCTGGTCGCTGTCGGCGGGCATCGCCGCGGGGTTCGGCGGCTGGAACTGGTTCAGCTCGTTGCCGAGCGTCAGTCCGAGGAAGTTCGGGCGATCCCGCACCGCGTCGTACACCGCGCGCACGAGATCCGCCTGCGCCTGGATCGCGGGCTCGTCGACGAACATGTTGCCGTCGTGCCAGTTCACGAGCCACGCGGGAACGAAGTCGAAGCCCGACATGTGACCCTGGATCACGTCCACCGCGATGTCGAGGTCGAACTCGGCGGCGATGTCGGCGACGAGGGCGATGTCGTCGAGCGCCTGACGCCGGATCAGCGTCCGGTTCGGCTGCAGCACCGGCCACAGCGGGAAGACGCGCACGTGATCGAGGCCCAACCCGGCGAGAGCCGCGAAGTCCGCGCGGACGACGTCAGCGTCGATGCCCATCCACTGGAACATCCAGTCCTTCGACGGCGTGTAGTTCGCCCCGAAACGGGGCGCGGCGGAACGGGAGGGGTGAGCGGTCACTGCGGGTCCATCCTTCGTACGGGGAACGGGAGATCTCAGAGGTCGGAAGAGGGCGCGGGGCCGCTCGAGTCGCGCACGATCAGCCGCCGGGCCGATACCGTGCGGGAGGCGGCGTCCTCGCCGTCCACGAGCGCCACGAGCAGGGCGACCGCGGTGCGGGCGCTCTCCTCCACGGGAGCGTCGAGCGCGGTGAGCCGCGGACGCACGAGCGAAGACACCCACGAGTCCTCCCATGCGATCACGGAGAGCTGCTCCGGCACCCGTACTCCGATCTCGGGCGCGTGGGCGACGATCTCCGCTGCCATCGACTCGCTGTCGACGAGCAGCGCCGTCGCCCCGCCGGACCTGCGCAGCAGATCGGCGACGGGATCGTCTGCCGCGGCATCCCACTGGAGCACGACCGGGGTCATGTCGCGCGCCACAGCGGCGTCGAGGAAGCGCCGGTCGCGGTCGCGCGCGTGGACGAGTCCCGGCGAGTCGCTGACCCGGGCGATGGAGCGATGCCCGAGTCCCTGCAGGTGCCCGAGCACCTCCTCGTACGCCGCCTCGTCGTGCACCGTCACGGCGGGCACGGCGTCGTCGACCGGGGAGCCGAGCAGGACGGCGGGCGCCGCGAGCTCGCGGACGAGTCCGATGCGCGGATCGTCGTCGCGGACGTCCACGAGGAGGAAGGCGTCGACGCGCTGCTCGCTCCACCACTCACGGTAGACCGCCTCCTCGTCGTCCGCCCGCACCAGAGTGAGGGCGAGCGACCATCCGATCTCCGCGAGCGGCGCGGTGAGACCGGCGATCAGTCTCATGAAGAACGGATCGCGCTCGAACGTGTCGCCCGACCGCGCGACCACGAGACCCAGGCTGCGTCCTCCCCGGCCGCTGACCTTGCGACTCGCATAGTTCGGACGCCAGTGCAGCTCATCCGCAGCGCGACGGATGCGCTCCGCCGTCGCCGCCGACACGTTCGGACGCCCGTTGAACACGTGCGATACGGCCGAGGGCGACACCCCGGCTCGGGCGGCGACCGCGGCGATGGTGGCGCGAGCGGGCTTCTTCTCGTTCATCACCACCGAGATTAGGGTGTTGACCGTCTGTTGTAAAGCGGTATACATTAATCGCACGTTGACGTGTACCGCTTTACAAAGCGCGCGTCGCACCCCGAACCCGCAGACGCACCGCAGCTCTCAGGAGGTCTCATGACCGCAGGCACCACGTCCCCAGGCATCAGCAGACGCACCTTCCTCGGTGCGGTGCTCGGCACGGGAGTCGCGATCCCCCTGCTCGCCGGCTGCGGTCCGCTCATGCCGATGTCGAGCACCCGCGGCTCGATCTCGGTGCACACGCAGCTCAGCGGTGCGGTCTCGGGAGCCCAGGTGTTCTCCGACGTCGTCGCCGCCTACTCGCGAGCCCACGATCGCCCGGTCGCCCTGCTCAAGAACGGCTCCGATCTGCCGATCGTGTTCGAGACCAGCTCGCTCGCCGGCAAGGAGGCCGACATCGCGATGGTCAACCTCCAGGGACGGACGCTGTCGTGGACGCGCCTGGGCGCAACGATCCCCGTCGAGAAGCTCCTCGACGAGTGGGGCCTGCGCGACAAGATCATCCCCGAGGCGCTCGAGGAGTGGACCGACGAGGACGGCCATCTGCGCGCGTTCCCGTTCACCCGCACGAACTGGCCGGTGTCGTTCAACACCGGCCTGCTCGAGGAGGCCGGCGTCGGCATCCCCACCACCTCGGACGAGCTCATCGCCGTCGCCGACGCCCTGCGCTCGAAGGGCATCGGCCCCGTGACGGTCGGAGGGTCCGACTGGAGCGGGCAGAAGATGTTCCTGCAGATCCTCCAGGGCTTCCTCACGCGCGACGAGGCGACGACGGCGTTCTCGACCGGGAAGCTCTCCGAGATCCCCGGCGCGATCGCCGGCGTCGAGCACTTCGTCGAGCTGCGCGACGCCGGAGTGTTCGTTGACAACGTGCAGGGCTACACGTCCGACTCCGAGCTCACGCAGTTCAACACGCGCAAGGCCGCGATCGTCCCCGCGATGTCGTCGGCGTTGTCGCTCGTGCCCGCCGAACGCGCGGCCGAGGTCACGGTCGGCGGCTGGCCCGTCCCCTCACGGGGCGGAGTCGTCGCGCACCCGACCGTGATCCAGAGCTACAACGGCCACGGCATCTGGATCAGCGCGAACGGCGCCGAGAAGCTCGACCTCCTCAAGCCGTTCATCCAGAATCTCTACACGCCCGAGGTCACGAGCGAGTTCATCCTCGGTTCCGGACGCGACATGAGCCGCATCACCGACGTCGTGAGCGAGGACTTCCCTCTCGTCGCGCAGGCCTCGCAGCTCACCACCTCGCAGGTCACCCCGGTCATGCTCCCCGACCTCCTCATCCCCGACGCCGTCTTCGAGCCGATGATCCGCGCCACCGCGATGGCCTACGGCAACGCCTCCGCCGAACAGATCATCGACCGTTTCGAGAAGGCCTACGACGCGGCCTGAGGGCCCCGGAAGGACACCATGACCGCGATCGCCCCGCCCCCGACCACGGAGCAGCTCGTCACCGCCGCGCCGACGAACGGCCGCCCGCGCCGCTCGCCGCTGCGTGAACGGTTCCCCGGCTTCGCTCTGCCCGCCCTCATCTGGTACGCCGTCTTCATGATCGGCCCCGTGGTGGCGATCTTCGTCATCTCGTTCCTGCACTGGCCCGGGATGCTGGAGACCCCGACCTTCGCCGGATGGGACAACTTCCGCGCCGTCTTCACCGACGCGACGTTCTGGGCCGCACTCGGCAACTCCGCCGTGCAGATCGTCGTCGGGCTCCCGATCATGATCGTGCTCGCGTTCCTGCTGGCGTTCTACGTCGTGCAGAAACCGCGAGGGCACCGGGTGCTGCGGTACCTGCTGTTCATCCCCGCGCTCATCTCCGCGCCGGCGACGGCCATGGTGTTCTACGCCATGCTCAACCCGGACGGGCTGGTCAACGGCATCCTCGCCCCGCTCGGTCTCGCCGGCAACGCCTGGCTCGCCGACCCGGCGACGGCGCTGGGCGCGATCATCGCGGTCGAGCTGTGGAGCGGCATCGGCTACTCGGCCGTCCTCATCGCGGCCCGTCTCGACGGCGTCGACACCGAGATCGTGCAGGCGGCTCGCGTCGACGGCGCCGGCGACTGGCGGGTCGCGTGGCGCATGTACTGGCCCATCGCGCAGGACTTCATCGGCGTCGTCACGATGCTGCAGTTCCTGTCGTTGCTTTTCAACTCCGCGCAGACGGTGCTGCTGCTGACGCAGGGCGGACCGGGCACCTCGACCATGACGCTGTCGTACCTGATCTACAGCAAGGCCTTCGTCGAGACGAACCTCGGCTACAGCCAGGCTGTCGGCGTCATCCTGTTCATCCTCGGCCTGCTCGGCATGTGGCTGATCCGCCGCACGCTGCGCGCGACCCACTGACCGGAGAAGGAGACCTCCCATGGCACCACGCACCGTCATCCCGCTCCGCGACCGGATCGGCTCGATCACGAGCGGCACGCTCGCCTGGATCTACGCCGCCGTGCTGATCATCCCCTTCTACTACTTCATCTCCTCGTCGTTCAAGACGAACGAGGAGATCTTCGAGTCGCCTCTCGCGCTCCCGAGCACCTGGGACTTCTCGAACTTCGAGACCGCCCTGCGCCAGGCGGATCTCGGCCTCGCCGTGGCCAACTCGGCGCTCACGACCGTGGCCGCCCTCGTGCTCACGCTGCTGCTCGCGCTGCCCGCGTCATTCGCCCTCGCGCGCGCGACGGGGCGCGTCGGCCGGATCATCGAGACCGTGTTCAGCCTCGGCTTCCTGATCCCGTCCTTCGCCGCACTGTTCCCGACGTTCCTCCTCGCCGCGTCGCTCGGCCTGTTCCACACCCGCACGTTCGTGGTGCTGCTGCTGCCCGCGACGGCGCTCCCCCTGTCGATCGTGATCCTCACGGCGTTCATGCGCACGATCCCGCGAGAGCTCGAGGAGGCGGCGTCGATGGACGGGGCCACGACCCTGCAGGTGCTGCGTCAGGTGTACCTCCCGATCTGCATCCCCGGCATCGCGACCGTGCTGCTGCTCAACTTCCTGTCGTTCTGGAACGCCTACCTCTACCCGCTCATCCTCATCGGCCCCGACACGTCGCAGCGCACCATCCAGGTCGCGCTGCCGACGCTCAAGGTCGACGCCGGCACCGACTACGGTGTCCTGATGGCCGGCACGCTGCTCACCCTGCTCCCCGTCTACCTCGTGTACACGGTGCTGCAGCGGCAGATGCAGAAGGCGCTCGTCTCGGGGGCGATCAAGGGATGACGGGAAGCGCCGCGCTGCCGCTCAGGGAGCGCATCGGCCAGATCAACCAGCGTCTCAAGGGGTGGGAGGCCGTGCGGTGGATCGACGGCCGCCCGCGGATCACCGACGTGCTGCGGCGCGAGGTCGACCGCTGGGGCGGCATCGGCGCGATCTACGGCGTGCTGCGAGCCGACCCGTGGTCGAAGGTGCGGTGGGCCGACGGCATCCCGCCCGAGCGGAGCGCCGAGGCGTACCAGGCGGTGCAGGACCACATCGTCTCCCAGGGCGCCGGTCTGCCGGCGCTGTTCGTGGAAGAGGTGCCGCACGGACTCATGGCCCTGGGCGCGACGACCCTGCCCGTGAACCTCGCGCTCGGCGCGGGCATGGACGTCGAGCTCACCGAACGGCTCGCCGCGCACGTGGCCGCGGAGACACGTGCCCGCGGCGCGCACGTCGCTCTCGTGTCCGGGCTCGACATGCTCCGCGACCCGCGCTGGGGACGCGCGGAGGAGTGCTTCGGCGAGGACCCGGCGCTGGCCGCGCTCCTCGTGTCCGCCACGGTGCGCGGGATGCAGGGTTCCGGCGCGCCCGGCTCCCCCATCCCCGCCGATCGCATCGCGGTCGTGGCCAAGCACCTCGCCGGTCAGGGCGCCGGCATCGGCGGCCGGAACGGCTCCGGAGCCCCGATCGGGCGGCGCGAGCTCGGCGAGGTCCACCTGCGCCCCGCCTACGCCGCCGTGCGCGCAGGAGTGGCCGGCTTCATGGCCGCGTACAACGACATCGACGGCATCCCGTGCAGCGCGCACCGCGAGCTGCTCACCGGCACGCTCCGCGAGGACTGGGGGTGGCGCGGCCTCGTGATGGCCGACGGCACCGCGATCGACCGTCTGCGCGACAGCTCCCCGGACCCCGCGTCCGCCGCGGCCCTCGCGCTCGTCGCGGGCGTCGACCTCAGTCTCTGGGACGAGGCGTTCACGCACGTCGAGGAGGCGGTGGACCGGGGACTCGTCGACGAGGAGGTCGTGACCCAGGCGGCGGACCGCGTCCTCGACCTCAAGCGGCGGCTCGGGATGCTCGACGACGCCGTGCCCGTCGACGTCGAGCCCCTCGACGCCCGGGAGTTCGCGACGCTCGTCGACCGCGCGGCCGCGCAGTCGGTCGTGGTCGTGCACGACCAGGGCGGCCTGCCGCTCCCCGCGTCGGGAGCCGTCGCGCTGATCGGCCCGAACGCCGACGACCTCGACGCGCAGCTGGGCGACTACACCCCGCCGCGCCCTGCCGACGACCCGACGTCGTCGACCGTGCACCAGGCGCTCGTCGCGAGGCTCGGAGCGGATGCCGTCCGCGTGGCGCGCGGGTCGCGTCACCGCGACGTCCTCGACGGAGGAATGAATGCCGTGCGCGACGCCCTCGCCGACGCCGACACCGCGCTCGTCGTACTGGGCGGCACGAGCCGCCGCAGCTACGACGACGAGTTCGCCGACAACGGCGCCGTCGACGCCCCCGCTCCCGACACCACGAACGGCGAGGGCGTCGACCTCTCGCGGCTCGCGCTCCCCGAAGCACAGCTCGCGCTGCTGCGCGCCGCCCGCGACAGCGCCGCGCGCGTGATCGCGGTCGTCATCGACGGGCGTCCGCGTCCGCTCGACGACGTGATCGCCCTCGCGGACGCCGTGGTCGTCGCCCCGTTCCCCGGGACGTCCGGCGGCGCGGCGATCGTCGACGCCCTGCTGACGGGACGCGGCGGCGGGCTGCTCCCGGCGACGCTCCCCCGCGCCGACGGCGTGCTCCCCGTGGCCCACGACGAGCGCCGCGAGACCGCGCGCGGCTATCTCGACGCTCGCCATCCCGCCGGGGCGCTGCTCGGCACCGGGGCCCCGACCGGACTCACCGTGCGCCTCGCGCCGGCGGCGCTCACGATCCCGGCCTCGTCGCTGCACGACGGAGGCACCGTCACGATCGAGGCCGAGGTGTCGAACACGACCTCCGGTGAGATCTCCCTGCCCGTGCCGCTCTACGGACGCCGCCACGAGCTCGGCATCCGCCCGCGCCGGCGCAGCCTGCTCGCCGTGCAGCGCGTGCGGCTCGCCGCCGGCGGGCGAACCCTCCTCCGCTACGAGCTCGGACTCGACGAGCTCGGTTCGTGGAAGGCCGGTCGCCCGGAGGCTGTGCGCGCCGAAGTCGTCGTGTGGGCGACCCCGACCCATGACCCGGGGGACGACGGCGGGCAGACGGTCGTCGTGCACATCTCCGACGAGGAAGGACGCACCGGATGGGATCGCTGAGGGCGTTCGAACCCGACACCGCCACGCGTACGCTGCTCCGCTGCGCCGCGGACGACGTGCGTCGCACGAGCGGAGCGCGCGTCGGCGACCTCGTCGAGGCAGCGCTGGTGCGCACCCTCACCGACACGGTCGGGGTCGACGAGACCGGCCGCGTGTTCGTCATCACGGGCGACATCCCGGCGATGTGGTTGCGCGACTCCACGACCCAGCTCACGCCGTACCTGCGGTTCCTCGATCGGAGCACGCAGCTCGCGGACCTCGTCGAGGGGGTCGTGCGCCGGCAGTTCGGCTTCCTCGCGCACGACTCCTACGCCAACGCTTTCAACGACGGCCCGACCGGCGCGCACTACGACCCCGATGACGTGTGCGACGACCCGGAGGTGTGGGAGCAGAAGTACGAGGTCGACAGCCTCTGCTACCCCGTGACGCTCGCGCACACGCTGTGGCGTCGAACCGGCCGAACGGCGTTCCTCGACCGGCAGGTCCACGACGTGCTGCGCGCGATCGTCGCGCAGCTCCGTGCCGAGCAGGACCACGACTCCTCGCCGTACCGGTTCGAGCGCGACACGGCCATCCCCACCGAGACGCTCGCCCGCGGGGGCCGGGGCTCGGCCGTCGCCCGCACGGGAATGACGTGGAGCGGCTTCCGCCCCTCCGACGATGCCTGCACGTACGGCTACAACGTCCCCGCGAACCTCTTCGCCGCGCAGGCTCTCCGCTCGCTGGGCGAGATCGCCGAGGAGGTGCTCGACGACGCGGCTCTGGCGCAGGACGCGCGCGTCCTGTCGGAGGAGCTCGCCGACGCGGTGACCGCGCACGGCATCGTGCCGGGCCCGGACGGCGCGCCGATCTACGCGTACGAGGTCGACGGGCTCGGCGGCGTCCTCGTGATGGACGACGCCAACACCCCGTCGCTGCTCTCGCTCCCCCTGATCGCCCCCGATGTTCTCGACCGCACCGTGTGGGAAGCCACCCGCACGGCGATGCTCGGCCCCGCGAACCCCCACTGGTTCTCCGGCACGGCGCTCGAGGGCATCGGCAGCCCGCACACCCGCGCGCACCGCGTCTGGCCGATCGCGCTGGCCGTCCAGGGTCTCGTGGGCACGCCCGCCGACCGCATCCGCCTGCTCGCGACGATCGCTCGGACGGATGCCGGCACCGGCCACATCCACGAGAGCATCGACGTCGACGACCCGACCGTGTTCACGCGGCCGTGGTTCTCGTGGGCGGAGTCGATGTTCTGCGAGCTCGCGCTGCAGGTCGCAGACGAAGGAGCCGCCCGGGTCGAGTGACCCGGGCGGCTCCCGTCGTGCACTGCGGTGCTTACTGGTACGACTTCACGATCTCGAGCAGGCTCGGGACGTTCGCGTACGCGTCAGCCGCGTTCTCCTTGGTGACGATCACCGGGTCGAGCAGGTACGACGGCACGACCTTGGAGCCGTTGTCGTAGGACTCGGTGTCGTTGACGTCGACCTCGTCGCCCTTCTGCAGCTCGCCGACCATCTTGATGGCCTGTGCGACGAGGAGCGTGGTGTCCTTGTTGATCGTGGAGTACTGGATGCCCTCCATGATCGACTTCACGGACTCGACCTCGGAGTCCTGACCCGTGACGACCGGGACGGGACGACCGGCCTGCTGCACCGAGGTGATGATGGCGCGGGCGAGGGTGTCGTTCGGGGACAGGACGCCGTCGAGCACGGTGTCGCCGCTGTACGAGCCGGTGAGCAGCGTGTCCATGCGGTTCTGGGCGTTCTCCGCGAGCCAGCCCTCGGTCGCGGTCTGGGCGAGCTCGGTCTGACCCGAGACGACCTTCAGCGTGCCGTCGTCGATCTTCGGCTGCAGGACCTCCATGGCGCCGTCGAAGAAGACCTTCGAGTTGGCGTCGTCGGGCGAGCCCGAGAACAGCTCGATGTTGTACGGGGCCTCGTGGCCCGCGCGCTCGGCGAGGCCGTCGAGCAGGGCCTGGCCCTGCAGGTTGCCGACCTTGAAGTTGTCGAACGCGACGTAGTAGTCGAGCGCGTCGGTGTTCTCGATGAGACGGTCGTACGCGATCACGTAGGCGCCGGCGTCCTTGGCCGCCTGCACCTGCGTGGCCAGCTGCTTGCCGTCCTTCGCGCCGATGATGATGACCTTGGCGCCGTTGGTGACCATGGCCTGGATCTGGTTCTGCTGCTCGGCGACCGTGTTGGTGGCCGGTGCGTACTGCACGTCGGCCTTGAAGCCGGCCTTCTCGAGACCGTCGGTGAACAGCTGGCCCGCGAGGACCCAGTTCTCCGAGGTCTTGTCCGGAAGGGCGACACCGATCGTGGCGTCGGCGGCGAAGCCCTTCGAGGCCTCTTCGCCCGATCCCGATCCGCTGTCGCCGCCACGCTCGGCCGAGCAGCCGGTGAGCGCGAAGGCAGCCGTCGCGACGAGCGCTGTCGCGGTGACGATGATCTTCTTCATGTGATCTCTTTCTGTGTGTGGTGACGGATCCTGCGCGAGCTCTGCGTGAGGATACGCTTACTCGCCCCGCGTCTTCTCGACGGGTGGGGCCTGGTAAGTCTTGTTCGGCTCGAAGACCGGCGACGCCTCGGGGTCGTCCTTGCGACCCCAGCGGCGCGTCATGAAGCCGATGATCGAGGGGCGGCCCTGCTGCTTGTTCCAGACGTCGATGCCGACGGCGATGAGGAGCACGAGGCCCTTGATCATCGACACGACGTCGGCGCCCTGGCCGAGCAGAGCGAGGCCGTTGTTGAGGAAGGCCATGACGAGACCACCGATGATCGATCCGATCACGGTGCCGATGCCGCCGGCGACGGCCGCGCCGCCGATGAACACCGAGGCGATCGCGTCGAGCTCCCAGCCGGTGCCGTCGTTCGGTCCGGAGGCCTGGGAACGGGCGACGAAGATCATGCCGGCGAGGGCGGCCATGACGGACATGTTCATCATGACGAAGAAGTCGACCCAGCGGTCCTTGACGCCCGACAGACGCGCCGCCTGGCGGTTGCCGCCGACCGCGTAGATGTGACGGCCGAACACGGTGTTGCGGGTGACGAACGAGTAGATGATGACGAGAGCGAGGAGGATGAGGCCCGGGACGGGGAAGCTCGTGCCGGGACGGCCGGTCGCGAACATCCATCCTGCGGCGAGCACGACCACGGAGAGGAGCACGACCTTGACGGTGCTCACCCAGACGGGGGCGCTCTCCGAGCCCATCTTGTGCTGCACGCGGCGGGTGCGGATCTCCCAGAAGATCAGCCACACGACGGCGAGCAGCGCGAGGATCATCGTCGGGACGTTGAACGGCAGCGGCAGGCCGACCTCGGGGAGGTAGCCGGTGCCGATGTACTGGAAGCCCTTGGGCACGGGGATCGTCTGCGCGTCACCGATCCACTGCTGCGCGCCGCGGAAGAACAGCATGCCGGCCAGGGTCACGATGAACGCCGGCACTCCGACGTAGGCCACCCAGAATCCCTGCCAGGCGCCGACCAGAGCCCCCACGCCGAGACCGAGCACGATCGCGAGCGGCCAGGGGAGGTTCCACTCGGCCATCGACTTCGCGACGATGATGCCGGTGAACGCGGCGACCGAGCCGACCGACAGGTCGATGTGACCCATGATGATGACCATCACCATGCCGATCGCGAGGATCAGGATGAACGAGTACTGGTTGATGACGTTGATCACGTTGCCCGGCGTTAGCGTGGCGCCGTTCGGACCGTTGCGCAGGAGCGTGAAGATCTCGAACAGCACGATGATGACGATGAGGCTTCCGAGGATGCCGAACTGGCGCAGCGTCGAGGTGCCGTTGCTCCCGAACATCTTGCGGATGTCGCCGAAGTGGAAGCCGCGCTTCGTAGTCGTGAGGTCGGTGGTCATGCGGATGCTTTCTGGGTCGCGGAGGTCATGCTGCGCATGAGGGCCTCGGGTGTGGCCTGATCGGCGGGGATGCAGTCGGTGACCCGACCTTCGAAGACGGTGTAGATGCGGTCGGAGATACCCAGCAGCTCAGGCAGTTCGCTCGAGATCACGATGACGCCCTTGCCCTGCGAGGCCAGCTCGTTGATGATCGCGTAGATCTCGTACTTGGCGCCGACGTCGATGCCTCGGGTGGGCTCGTCGAGGATGAGCAGGTCGGGGTCGGTGAACATCCACTTCGCCAGGACGACCTTCTGCTGGTTGCCGCCGGACAGCTTGCCGACGCCCTCCTCCACGGACGGGGTCTTGATGCGCAACGCCTTGCGGTAGCGCTCGGCGACCGAGAACTCCTCGCGCTCGTCGACGACTCCGCGGTGCGTGATCTTGCCGAGCTTGGCGGAGACGACCGAGCGCTTGATGGTGTCGAGCAGGTTGAGCCCGAGCACCTTGCGGTCCTCGCTCACGTAGGCGAGCCCCTGCTTGATCGCGGTGGCGACGTCGGGGATCACGACCTCCCGGCCGTCCTTGACGATCGTGCCGGACTGGAAGTTGCCGTAGGAGCGGCCGAACAGGCTCATCATGAACTCGGTGCGACCCGCGCCCATGAGGCCGGCGATGCCCACGACCTCGCCGCGACGCACGTTGATGCTCGATCCCTTGACGACCATGCGTTCGGCGACGGAGGGGTGCTGCACCCACCAGTCCTTGACCTCGAAGAAGACCTCGCCGATCTCGGGCGTGCGGTCGGGGTAGCGGCTCTCGAGCGAGCGGCCGACCATGCCGCGGATGATGCGGTCCTCGTTGATCTCGCCGCGCGAGATGTCGAGGGTCTCGACCGTGCGGCCGTCACGGATGATCGTGATCTCATCGGCGATCTGCTCGATCTCGTTGAGCTTGTGGCTGATCATGATCGACGCGATGCCCTTGGCCTTGAGCCCCAGGATCAGGTCGAGCAGGTGCTGCGAGTCGTTCTCGTTCAGCGCGGCCGTCGGCTCGTCGAGGATCAGGAGCTTGACGTCCTTGTTGAGGGCCTTCGCGATCTCGATCAGCTGCTGCTTGCCGACGCCGAGGGTCTTGATCGCGACGTCCGGGTCCTCCTTGAGGCCGACGCGGGCGAGGAGCTCGATCGCGCGCTGCTTCTGCGCCTGCCAGTCGATGCGGCCGAAGCTGCGGATCTCGTTGCCGAGGAAGATGTTCTCCGTGACCGAGAGCTCGGGGATGAGGGCGAGCTCCTGGTGGATGATCGCGATCCCTGCCTGCTCGCTCGCGGCGATGTCCTTGTAACGCTGCTCCTCGCCGTACAGCAGGATGTCGCCGTCGTAGGAGCCGTAGGGGTACACGCCGGAGAGGACCTTCATGAGGGTCGACTTCCCGGCGCCGTTCTCGCCGCAGATCGCGTGGATCTCTCCAGCGCGGACGGTGATGGAGACGTCAGACAGTGCCTTGACCCCCGGGAACTCCTTGGTGATGCTGCGCATCTCCAGGATGGGGCCTGACACGACCGGCAACGTTGCTGTGGTGCTCACGGATCTTCCTCGCTACGTGCGGCCACCGTCGATGTGACCGTTCACATTGGTACATGTAACTCCCCGTCACGGAGAGATGTCAAGTCCGACTCGCGATTTCGTGTCGTTACCGTGACACGTGCGCGACGCGGGCGACGTGAGGGCCCGCGGACTCCCGATCCAGGAGCGACGCCTGCACCGGCCCGAACACCGGCGGCTGCTCCCCGCGGATCTGCGCGAGCAGGATGCGCACGGCGCGGCGCCCGAGCTCGGGGAAGTCCTGATGCACGGTCGTCAACGTCGGCGCGACGTGCGCTGCGACCGGGATGTCGTCGAACCCGACCACGCTCACGTCGTCGGGCACGCGGATGCCCGCGTCGCGGAACCCGTGCAGCATCCCGATCGCCATCAGATCGTTCGCGGCGAACACGGCCGTGAAGTCGCGACGACGCGACAGCTCCTGCCCCGCGAAATAGCCGAAGTCCGCGGTCCAGTCCCCCCGGATCGGCGGGAACGTGGGCAGGTCGGCCTCGCGCAGGGCGTCGAGGTATCCTCGCATCCGCGACTCCGCCTCGATCCAGTCCTGCGGGCCGGCCAGGTGCAGGATGTCGGTGTGCCCGAGGCGGATCAGGTGCTCCGTCGCCGCCCGTGCTCCTGCGACCTGATCGGCCGAGAGGCTCACCCCGTCGGACCCGGACGCGGTCTGCAGGGTCACGAACGGGAAGTCGACCGCCATCCCCCGGATCACGTGGAACACCCGCACCTGGGGAGCCAGCACGACGATCCCGTCGACCTGCTCCCGCGCCAGTTGCCGCACGGCGTTGCCGATCGCCTCGGGCGACGTCGCCGACAGATTCAGGGTCGAGACGGAGTAGCCCTCCTCGCGGGCCGCCTCCTCGATGCTGGCGATCGACGAGGTCGGGCCGAACTCCCCGATCGTCGCCGAGAGCACCCCGAGCATGTTCGACCGACTGGTGACCAGCGCGCGCGCCGCGAGGTTGGGACGGTAGTCGAGCACCGCGATCGCGTCGAGGACCTTGGCCTTGGTCTCCGGTCGGATGCTCGGATGGTCGTTGAGCACGCGGGAGACGGTCTGGTGCGAGACGCCGGCGAG
The DNA here is from genome assembly GCF_044749125.1 of Microbacterium sp. NPDC089696. Classification (NCBI taxonomy): domain Bacteria; kingdom Bacillati; phylum Actinomycetota; class Actinomycetes; order Micrococcales; family Microbacteriaceae; genus Microbacterium; species Microbacterium sp. NPDC089696. The sequence continues at coordinate 162,529 of NZ_JBIVHF010000002.1, forward strand.
GCGGGCGACGTCGCGGATGCTCGGCATGCGGGCGCGCTCGGAGGCTGTGGACATCTCACGCCTCCTCGCATGTGCACGGTCACATCGTCATCCCCATTATGTCCCCAGGGCACCCGGAACGCACCTCGGTGACGCTCTCGGGACCGTGAGCGGCTCAGGAGAGGATGCGCGCCCCGGGCACGGGGCCGTGCACATGGAGCGACTCGACCCCCTGGCCGCGCAGCGTCTCCTGCACGGCCCGCGCGGCACCGGGATCGGCGCACAGCAGCGCCACGGTCGGGCCGGATCCCGACACGACGCCCTGCAGCGCTCCCGCGTGGATGCCCCGCAGGATCGTCATCTCGAGCTCGGGCCGCTCGTGCAGCGCCGCCTCCTGCAGGTCGTTGTAGATGCTCTCGGAGAGCAGAACCGGGTCTCCGGAGCGCAGCGCCTGGAGCACCGGGATCGGCACGTCGAGCGACAGCGGCGGATCGTCGGCGAGAGCACCCTCGTCGTCGCGCAGCGCGTCGAGGCGCTCGTAGACCATCGGAGTCGACAGTCCCCGATCGCTCGGCACGAGCACCCAGTCGAATCGCCCGCGGGCGAGCGCCGGGTTGAGCTGGTCGCCGCGTCCCGTGCCTACGGCGGTGCCGCCGTGCAGCGCGAAGGGCACGTCCGCGCCGAGCCGCGCGGCCAGCTCGTGCAGGCGCGCGGTCGAGAAGCCGGTCCCCCACAGCGCATCGCACGCGACGAGCGCGGCGGCGGCGTCGGCCGATCCCCCACCCATGCCGCCGGCGACCGGCACGCTCTTGCGCACCTCGAGCGCGACTCCGCCGCCGTAGTCGGCCGCGGCGGCGAGCAGCTTGGCCGCCCGCATCGCGAGGTTGCGGTCGTCCACGGGCACAGAGTCCGGATCGTCGACGCCCGACACCGTGATCGAGAAGTCGTCCGCATGGCGCGCGATGACGTCCTCGTAGAGCGACACCGCCTGGAAGACCGTCGCGAGGGCGTGATAGCCGTCTTCGTGACGGCCGCCCACGCCGAGGTACACGTTGATCTTGCCCGGGGCGCGGACGTGCACGGATTCGGCGGAGGCGGAGAAGGTCATGCGTCGGTCACAGCTCCGTCGAGTTCGCCCAGAGGTCCACGTCGATCGAGCCGGACAGCTCGTCGATGCGGGCGAGCTCCTCGTCGGTGAACGCGGGGCCGTCGAGCGCGGCGATGTTCTCGTCGAGCTGTGCGGGACGCGAGGCGCCGATCAGCGCCGAGGCGACGACAGGGTTGCGCAGCGTCCACTGCAGCGCCAGCTGCGCGAGCGTCTGCCCGCGACCCTGCGCCACCTCGTTCAGCGAACGGAGGATCTGCACGGCCTCGTCGCTCAGCGGCGCGTCGGGCAGCGAACCGCGCTTCTGCGCACGATCAGCGGTGCCGTCTCCGAGGTACTTGTCGGTGAGGAGCCCCTGCGCGAGCGGCGTGAACGCGATCGCACCGACACCCGACTGCTCGAGCGTCTCGGTCAGCCCGTCCTCGACCCAGCGGTTGAGGATCGAGTACGCCGGCTGGTGGATCACGAGCGGCGTGCCGAGGTCCTTCGCGACCGCCACGGCCTCGGCGGTGCGCTCCGCGCTGTACGAGGAGATGCCGACGTAGAGCGCCTTGCCCTGGCGCACCAGGGTGTCGAGCGCGCCGATCGTCTCGGCGATCGGCGTCACCGGGTCGACGCGGTGCGAGTAGAAGATGTCCACGTAGTCGAGCCCCATGCGGGTCAGCGACTGCTCTGCACTGGCGAGGATGTACTTGCGGCTCGCGTAGTCGCCGTACGGCCCCGGCCACATGTCCCAGCCCGCCTTCGACGAGATGATGAGCTCGTCGCGGTAGGGGCGGAAGTCCTCGGCGAAGATGCGACCGAAGTTCTTCTCGGCCGAGCCGTAGGGCGGGCCGTAGTTGTTGGCGAGGTCGAAGTGCGTGATGCCGCGGTCGAACGCGTGGCGCAGCAGCGCGCGCTGGTCGTCGAGCGGGATGTTGTCGCCGAAGTTCCACCACAGACCCAGTGAGATGGGCGGCAGGTAGAGGCCGGAAGAGCCGACCTGGCGGTAGGCGAACTGCTGGTAGCGGCCCTCGTCGGCGGCGTACGGGCGGTGGAGTTCGGGGACGTCGGGGCGGAAGCGCGGAGAGTCGGTCACGGTGCCAGATTAGTCCGTGACGACGGAGTCGCCGACCCGGGCGACCTCCTGCGCAACACGCTGATAGTCGTCGACCGTGAGGTCCTCGCCGCGCGCGGTGGGGGCGACGCCGGCCGCGATCAGGACCTCGGATGCCGCGGCGGAGCCGCCCAGCAGTCCCGAGAGCGCCTGTCGGAGCATCTTGCGGCGCTGGTTGAACGCCGCGTCCACGATCGCGAAGGTGCGCCGCCGCTCGTCCTCCGAGCCGCGCTCGCCCTCGGTGCGGTCGAAGCCCACGAGCAGGCTGTCGACGTTCGGCACCGGCCAGAACACCTGACGCGACACCGTGCCGGCGAGCTTCCACTCGCCGTACCAGGCGGCCTTGACGCTGGGGGATCCGTAGATCTTCGAGCCGGGCTTCGCGGCGAGGCGCTCGGCGACCTCCGCCTGCACCATCACGACGCCGCGCTGCAGGTACGGGAACGTCTCGAGGAAGTGCAGCAGCACGGGCACCGAGACGTTGTACGGCAGATTCGCGACGAGCACGGCGGGCGCGCCCGGCAGCTCGGTCACCCGGAGCGCGTCGGCATCCACCACCGTGAGCATGTCGGCGTCGACCCCGTGCTCGACGGCCGTCTGCGGCAGACGTGCGGCGAGCCGGTGGTCGATCTCGACCGCGGTCACGGAGGCCCCGGCCTCGAGGATCGCGAGGGTCAGCGAGCCGAGGCCCGGCCCCACCTCGACCACGCGCTCCCCCGGCCGGACGGCGGCCGCCTGCACGATCTTGCGGACGGTGTTCGCGTCGACCACGAAGTTCTGGCCGAGCTTCTTGGTGGGGACGACATCGAGCTCGGCAGCGAGGCGACGGATCTCGGTGGCGCCGAGCAGCGTGACGGTCATGTGTCCATTGTCCCTCACCCCCACTACTCTGCTGTGATGCCCTCCCTCGGTGAACTCGTCGCACCCCGCCGCATGGGCAGGGACTTCCGCTGGCTGCTCGCGTCGTCGTGGACGAGCAACGTCGGCGACGGGGTCGCCCTCGCGGCCGCGCCGCTGCTCATCGCATCGATGACCTCGTCGCCGATCCTCGTGGCGTCGGGCGCGATCCTGCAGTTCCTCCCGTGGCTGATCTTCGGTCTGCACGCGGGCGCGATCGCCGACCGCTTCGACCGACGCCGACTGGTCATGGTCGCGAACGCCGCCCGCGCCGTCGTGCTCGCAGCGCTGTGCGTGTTCCTCGTGACCGGCACCGCGAACATCGTCATCGTGCTCGCGGTCGCGTTCCTCTACGGCACGGCCGAGGTGTTCGTCGACACGGCGGGCAGCACGCTGCTCCCCATGCTCGTGAAGCCCGCCGACCTCGGCATCGGCAACGCCCGCCTGCAGGCCGGGTACCTGGTCGCCAACCAGTTCGCGGGGCCGCCGCTCGGCGCCTTCCTGTTCGCGGCCGGCACGGCGTGGCCGTTCCTGATCGAGGTCGTGTGCGTGACGCTCGCGATCGTGCTGATCTCGCGCATGGCGCGCACTCCCGTCCCGCCCCGCCCGACAGCGAGCGTCGACGGCACTCCCGTGGCGAAGTCCGCGGTGCACACCGACATCGCCGAGGGGCTGCGCTGGCTGTGGCGCAACCCGCCGGTGCGGATGCTGGTCATCATCATCCTCGTGTTCAACGTGACCTGGGCCGCGCCCTGGGGCGTTCTGGTGCTGTACGCCACCGAGCACCTGAACATGGGCGCGGTCGGCTACGGAGCGCTCACCACCGCATCCGCCGCCGGCGGCATCCTCGCGACCCTGACCTTCGGCTGGCTCGAACGGCACGTGTCGTTCGCGACGCTCATGCGCGTGGTGCTCTCGCTCGAGGTGCTCATGCACCTGGCCTTCGCCCTCACGACGACCGGCTGGGTGGCGCTCGTGATCATGGTGGTGTTCGGCGCCTACGCGTTCGTGTGGGCGACGATCTCCACGACCGTGCGACAGCGGCTCGTCCCCGCCGAGCTGCAGGGTCGTGTCTCGTCCGTGAACATGGTGGGCGTGTTCGCCGGACTCGTGATCGGCCAGGCCCTGGGCGGTGTGATCGCCCAGATCTGGGGCCTCACCGCCCCGTGGTGGTTCGCCTTCGCCGGCTCCGCTCTGACGCTGCTGCTCGTCTGGCGCCCGATCTCGCACATCGTCAGCGCGAAGCCCGTCGAGCAGATCGATCCTCAGTCGTCGAACGAGCCGTAGACCCTGAGCGTGTTGGCGGCGAGCTGTGCGCAGAGCTCGTCGAGGTCCATGCCCAGTTCGGCGGCCATGAAGCGCACCGTGATCGGCACGAGGTAGGGCGCGTTCGGGCGGCCCCGCAGCGGCGTCGGCGTGAGGAACGGCGCGTCGGTCTCGACGAGGATGCGGTCGAGCGGGGTCACGGCCAGGGCGTCACGCAGGTTCTGCGCGTTCTTGAACGTCACGTTCCCGGCGAACGACAGGTGGTAACCGGCATCCGCGCAGATGCGAGCCATGGCGGCGTCGCCCGAGAAGCAGTGGAACACCGTCGTGTCCGGCGCGCCGACGCGGGTGAGGGTCTCGAGCACCGCGTCGTGCGCGTCGCGATCGTGGATCTGCATCGCGATGCCGTGCTTCTTCGCGAGCGCGATGTGCGCCTCGAACGACGCGAACTGCGGATCGCGCCGCTCCGGCTCGGTGCGGAAGAAGTCGAGCCCGGTCTCGCCGATCGCCCGGGTGCGCGGATGCGCGGCGAGCTCGTCGATCACCGCGAGCGCCTCGTCGAGCCGGCCCTCCTCCGCGTACGCCGGAGCGTCGTTCGGGTGGATCGCGACGGCGGCGAGCACCCGGCGGTCCGACGACGCGGCCTCCACCGCCCACCGCGACGACTCGATGTCTCCCGAGGCCTGCACGACTCCCGCGATGCCCACGGCCTCAGCCCGGTCGAGCTGCTCGCCGAGCGACAGCGGCTCGTCCCCGTCGACGATCTCGAGGTGGGCGTGGTTGTCGTAGACCGGGACGGCGAGGGGCTCGGGAGCCGCGGGATACCGCAGGTCCTTGCGCCCGTCGCCGTCCCGGCGCTGCACGTAGGTGTCCGGCACGGGATCCGTCAGCTCTGCTCCACGCGCGGGAACAGCGGGGCGAGACCGTTCACGCTCGTGCCCGGACGCAGCGCGCCCCACGAGCCGGCCTCGCGGATCGGCTGGTCCTGCAGACGCCCGAGGGTCTCGGCCGCTCCCAGCGCGATCCACAGCCTCTCGGTCGACACCGGCATGACCGGCGACAGCAGCACCGCGAGGGCGCGCAGTCCCTCGGCGCACGTGTACAGCACCGTGCCGAGACGTTCGCGCTGAGACTCGTCTCCGGCTGCGGCCTGCTTGGCCAGCGCCCACGGCTCGTTGGCGGTGATGTAGCCGTTGAGCGCGTCGACGATCGTCCAGATCGCCGAGATGGCCTCGTCGATGCGGAACTGCTCGACCGCGGCATCCGCATCCGTCGTCGCCCGGGCGACGAGGCGCTGGATCACGAGGTCCTGCTCCAGGTACTCGACGGGAGGCGGCACGACGCCCTCGAAGTACTTCTCGATCATCGCGGTCGTCCGGGACGCGAGGTTGCCGAAGCCGTTCGCGAGCTCGGCCTGGTAGCGGGCCGCGAGGTCCTCCCACGAGAACGAGCCGTCCTGACCGAACGCGATCGCCGACAGGAAGTAGAACCGGTACGCGTCGGAGCCGAAGACGTCGGTGATCTCGGTCGGCGCGATGCCGGTGAGCTTCGACTTCGACATCTTCTCGCCGCCCACGAGCAGCCAGCCGTGCGCGAACACGCCCTTGGGCACGTCGACGCCCGCCGCCATCAGCATCGCGGGCCAGATCACCGCGTGGAACCGCAGGATGTCCTTGCCGACCACGTGATACGCCGGCCAGCGGCGATCGAAGGTCTCGGGGTCGTCACCGTAGCCGACGGCCGTGGCGTAGTTGAGCAGCGCGTCGACCCACACGTAGATGACGTGCGAGCTGTCCCAGGGCACCTCGATGCCCCAGTCGAACGCCGAGCGCGAGATCGACAGGTCCTTGAGCCCCTGCCGCACGAACGAGACGACCTCGTTGCGCGCGGACTCGGGACGGATGAAGTCGGGCTGCGTCTTGTACAGCTCGAGCAGCCGGTCCTGGAACTCGCTGAGCTTGAAGAAGTAGTTCTTCTCCTGCAGCAGCTCGAGCGGCTTGGAGTGGATCGCGCACACCTTGAGGCCCTCGAAAGGTCCGGTGCCGTCGAGGATCTCGGACTCGGGTTTGAACTCCTCACAGCCCACGCAGTACAGCGCCTCGTACTCGCCCGCGTAGATGTACCCGCGGTCGTAGATCGCCTGCACGAACTTCTTGACGCGCTCCTCGTGCCGCTCCTGCGTGGTGCGGATGAAGTCGTCGTTCGCGACGTCGAGCGTCTTCAGCAGCGGGAACCACGCCTCGGTCACGAGCTTGTCGACCCACTCCTGCGGGGTCACGCCGTTCGCCGCCGCCGCACGGAGCATCTTCTGCCCGTGCTCGTCGGTGCCCGTCAGCATCCAGGTGTCGTCGCCGCCCTGGCGGTGCCAGCGCGCGAGCGCGTCGACCGCCACCGAGGTGTACCCGTGGCCGATGTGAGGCACGTCGGACGGGTAGTAGATGGGCGTCGTGATGTAGAAGGATTCGCCTGCGGGCATGGAGCAATTCTAGGCGTCGTATGACCGGGGGTTACGCGCTCAGCCCACGGTGATGTCGATGCGGTGCCAGCCCTGTGCGCCGTCCGGCGCGGGCGCGGCGGGCTCGGAGGTCTGCGTCTCGCCGTCGGCGCTCACGGCGCGGCACTCGATGCTGTGCGTCCCGCTCTCGGCGGTCCACGGCAGGCTCCACTGCACCCAGGTGTCCGCCGAGATCGGCGAGGCGAGTTCCGCGCGCTGCCACGACCCTCCGTCGACACGCACCTCGACGCCGTCCACGCCGACATGCTGCTGCCAGGCCATGCCGGCGATGACGGAGTCTCCCGGTTCGACCCGCTGACCGCGACGCGGCACGTCGATCCGCGACTGGAGCTTGATCGGCCCGTGGTCCGACCAGCCGCGCGTCGTCCAGTACGCCGTCACCCGGTCGAAGCGCGTGACCTCGAGGTCGACGACCCACTTCGTCGCCGAGACATAGCCGTAGAGCCCGGGGACGACCATCCGCACCGGGAAGCCGTGCTCGATCGGCAGCGGATCGCCGTTCATCCCGACCGCGAGCAATGCGTCGCGCTCGTCGGTGAGAGCCTCGATCGGCGTGGAGGCGGTGAAGCCGTCCGACGAGGTCGACAGCACCATGTCGGCATCCGGGTCGACGCCCGCCCGGGCGAGGAGATCGCGCACCGGGTGACCGAGCCAGCGGGCGTTGCCGATCAGCGACCCGCCCACCTCGTTCGACACGCACGCCAGAGTGACGTGCGCCTCCTGCATCGGTAGGGCGAGCAGTTCGTCCCAGCCGATCTCGACCTCGCGCTCGACCATCCCGTGGATCCGCAACCGCCAGTCCGCCGGATCGATGCGCGGCACGATCAGCGCCGTGTCGATCCGGTAGAACTCGGCGTTCGGGGTGACGACGGGGGCGAGACCGGGGATGCCGAGGTCGGCACCCGCCGCGACCGGAGCCGCCGGGCGGGCCGCGACGGGGAGTCTCAGTGCGGCGCGCACGGCCTCGATCGACCTCGTCGCGCCGCGCGCCACGTTGCCGATGACGAGCGCGGCGACACCCGTGACGGCGACGCCCGCGGTCCAGAGCAGGAAGCGCCGGCGCTCCTCGGACTCGGGGCGCACGTACGGGATCGGCTGCACCGTGCGCATGAGCAGACGCAGGGCGACCACGCCCACGACACCCGCGATCAGGCCGGGGAGCCAGGCGAAAGGACCGGCGCCGGGACGCGTCATCGCGACCACGAGGGCGAGAGCTCCGAGTACGCCGAGGACGACGGAGCCGATGCCCGCGCGACGCGCCTCGAGGATGCCGGCGAGCGCCGCGACGGCCGCGAGCACGATCGCGATGCCGGTGATCAGGGCGGCCTTGTCGCCGGTGCCGAACAGGGCGATCGCGGTGTCCTTCGCCCAGGCGGGCGCGAGGTCGATCAGGCCGCTGCCGATCACCGCAACCGGGCTCGCCGCCGGTTCGACGACCGCAGCGACGAGCTCCCCCGCGCCGACCGCGAGGACCGCGGCGCTCACCCCGGCCGCAGCGGAGCGGAGGCGAGCACCGCGCCGCGCGGTCAGGACGTGGGTCATGGACCGAGCGTAACCCCGGGAGCGCGTCCGAGGGCCGTGCGGCCCCCGGACGAAGGCGGGTCAGAGGCCGTTGCGCCGCGCGACCTCGCCGAGCCAGGCGAGCGACGGCTTCGGCGAGCGCGCGAACGTCTCGCGGTCGAAGCCGATCAGGCCGAAGGTCGGCCGGTATCCGCTCGCCCACTCGTAGTTGTCGAGAGCGCTCCAGTGCTGGTACCCGTGCACCGTGATGCCGTCGGAGATCGCGCGGTGCAGACCCTCGAGCGCGCCCTGCGTGTAGGCGATGCGCCGGGTGTCGTCGGCCGTGGCGATCCCGTTCTCGGTGACGAAGACCGGTACGCCGCCGCTGCGCTCCCAGGCACTGCGCACGCCCATCTCGAGCGCCTCGGGGAAGAACTCCCAGCCCGTGAGAGTGGTCTCGACGTCGGGCGACACCGGACGCGGACCCTCCGGTCCGATGAACGTGCGGGTGTACGCCTGCACGCCGACGAAGTCGTCGCCGGCGGACTGCTCGAGATACCAGTGGTCGCGCGGGTCGCCGTACTGCGCGAGCATCTCGTCGGCACCGGGCTCGCCCGTGGAATGGAACGCCTGCGTCGCGATGGTCCACCCCGCCTGGATGCGGGACGTCGAGTGCAGGATCTCCGAGGCGCGGTGGTGCGCGTCGAGCAGCGTGTCGGCGACGGCGAGGTCGGGGTTCGGGAGGCCGTAGGCCACGAGATTCGCGGCATCCTCTCCCCCGGCGAGCATCGCGGCGATGTTCGGCTCGTTGATCGTGCACACGTACGTCACGTCGTCGAGGATCGGCAGCACGGTCTCGACGTAGCGGGCGAACAGGTCGACCGCGTCGGACGCACGCCAGAACCCGTCCTTCTGGAACCACTGCGGCACCGTGAAGTGCATGAGCGTCACGGTCGGGTCGAGACCGAGGCCGAGGGCCGTGTCGATCATGCGGCGGTAGTGGTCGAGCATGGCGCGCGAGATGAACCCGCGCTCGGGCTCGATACGCGCCCACTCGACCGAGAAGCGGTACGAGTTCAGGCCGGCGGCGGCGAGCAGGCCCATGTCCTCCGGGTACCGGTGCAAGTGATCGGCGGCGTCGCCGGACGGCTCCACCATGGGCGACCCCGGAGCGTGCTCCATGGTCCACCAGTTGCTGGTCGTGTTGTTCCCCTCCACCTGGTGCGCGGCGGTCGCCGCGCCCCAGAGGAAGCCGTCAGGGAAGGTGAGCACGAGTGCTCCTTTCGATCGTGCGGGTGTTCCTGTTCAGCGCGAGATTCGTGCCGGGTTGGGCACGGCATCCAGCAGCTGGACCGTGTAGGGGTCCTCGGGATGCTGCAGAACCTCAGAGGTCTCGCCGCGCTCGACCACGCGGCCGCTGTTGAGCACGAGGATGTTCTCGGTCACCAGGCGCGCGCTCAGCAGGTCGTGCGTGATGTAGAGCATGCTGATGCCCCACCGCTCCCGGAGGTCTTCGAGCAGGGCGAGCACCCCGGCGCGCAGCGACACGTCGAGCATCGACACCGGCTCGTCGGCGATCAGCACCTGCGGATCGCTCGCGAGGGCACGCGCGATCACGACGCGCTGCCGCTGTCCACCCGAGAGCTGATGCGGCAGCTTCGCGGCGAACTGCTCGACCGGGGTCAGTCCCACCGTCTCGAGCAGCTCCAGCACGCGCGCCCGCGCCTCGGCTCCGCGCAGCGAGGTGTAGTTGCGCACCGGACGGCTGAGCGCGTACTCGACCGTGTGCAGCGGATTGAGTGCGGCGTACGGGTCCTGGAACACCATCTGCACGTCCTTGCGGAGGTCGCGCAGCCCCTTGCGTCCCAGAGAGGCGACGTCCACGTCGCCGAAGCGCACGGATCCCTCGGTCGGCTTCTCGACGCCCGTGATGAGCTTCGCGAGCGTCGACTTGCCGGACCCCGAGGCACCGACGAGCGCGAGCGCCTCACCCGGCTCGAGGCGGAACGACACGTCGTCGACCGCCACGACGGGCTTCTCCCCGCGGCGCGGCGGCGCATAGCGCTTGGTCACGCCCTCGACCACGACCGCGGCATCCGCACGACGGGTGTCGCGCTGCGACACGGTCGGCACGGTCTCGGTCACGTCGGTGCGGGAGGTGCCCTCGCGACGTCGGGTGCCGAGGTCCACGAAGCCGGGGATCGAGATGGACTCGGCCCGCGGGTCGGCGTAGTGGCTCAGCAGCATCCGCGTGTACTCGTCCTGCGGGCTGTGCAGGATGTCGAGGCTCGGCGCGTCCTCGACGATTCGCCCCTCGTGCATGACCATGACCCGGTCGGTGGCCTCGAGCACGATGCCGAGATCGTGGCTGATGAGGATCGCCGTGAAGTGCTCGGAGTGCTGCAGCTCCTTGATCGTGTCCATGACGGCGTGCTGCACGAGCACGTCGAGCGCCGTGGTCGGCTCGTCGAACACCATGAGCTGCGGCTCGAGCGACAGGGCGAGGGCGATCGACGTGCGCTGACGCATACCGCCGGACAGCTCGCCGGGGTACCGCGACAGCACTGCCGGGTCGAGCCCGACCTTGCCGATCAGCTCACGAGCCCTGGCCTCCCGTTCCTCCCGCGGCACGTGGCCGTGCGCGGCGAAGATGTCGCGGAAGTGGTTGCCCACCGTGCGCACGGGGTTGAGGGCGTTCATGCCCGACTGCAGCACCATCGCGAAACCGCCCTGGCGCTGGCGGCGCAGCTCCTCGGCATCCAGCTCGCGGATGTCGCGCCCGCCGAACAGGATGCGCCCGCCGCTGATCCGTGCCGGCGGCTTCTGCAGCCGCGTGAGCGCGAAGCCGAGCGTCGACTTGCCCGATCCGGACTCGCCCACGAGCCCCACGAACTCGCCGCGACGCAGCGAGAACGAGACGTCGTCGACGGCCGTGACGGGGGTCGCTCCGGGCGAGGCGTACTCGACCGAGAGTCCCTGCACGTCGAGGAGGATGTCGCTCGTGGTCGTGGTCTGAGGTGCCATGGCGCTCATCGCCCCTTCCCTTCCCGGAGGCGCGGATTGGAGATGCCGTCCACGCCGAAGTTGATGAGTGTGAGGCTCAGGGCCAGCAGAGCGATGCACAGACCGGGGGCGAACAGCAGCAGCCACTGCCCCGTGAGCAGCGAGTTGGAGTTCTGCGCCCAGTAGAGCATGGTGCCCCAGCTGACGATGCTGGAGTCGCCGAGTCCGAGGAACTCGAGCCCCGCCTCGGCGAGGATCGCGGCGGTGGCCGCGCCGAAGAGCGTGCCGGCGATGATCGACGTCATGTTCGGCAGGATCTCGCGGAACACGATGCGCGCCCGGCTGTCGCCCGAGAACTGCGCCGAGGTGACGAAGTCGTTGCCGCGGAGCGATTGCGTCTGGCTGCGCAGCACGCGCGCGCCCCACGCCCATCCGGTGACCACGATCACCGCGATGATCATGAGGATGCCGCCGTTCTGCAGGTACGCCGCGATCACGATCATGAGCGGCAGCCCGGGGATGACGAGGAAGAGGTTCACGATGAATCCGATGACCTCACCCGCGAAGCCGCGCATATAGCCCCAGCTGAGGCCGATCAGCACCGCCACGACGGTGGAGAGGATGCCGGCGGCGAGGCCGACCAGCAGGCTCACCTGCGAGCCGTAGATCAGCTGGCTCAGCACGTCCTCGCCCGCGGCGGTGGTGCCCAGCCAGTGCGCGGCCGAGGCGTCGGCGTTGCGCTCGAAGGAGTTGTCCTTGGCCCCGTAGGGCGCCAGCAGCGGCGCGAACACCGCGACCAGCACGAAGAGTCCGAGGATGATGAGGCCGAGGCGTGCCTTGCCGTTGGCCCACAGCGTGCCCACCATGCGGCCGAACGCGCGCCACGGGCTGGGCGCCGCGATCCGGTCGTCGGGGACCTTGACGTTGATGGTCGTTTCCGAAGCGTTCATCGGCGAGTCCTCGGGTCGAGCACGCAGTGCAGATGGATGGGAGCGAGGAAGATCATCATCGGCGAGTCCTCGGGTCGAGTACCCCGTAGAGGATGTCCACGAGGAAGTTGGCGATGAGCACGCTGACGGTGATCATCAGGAAGAGCGCCTGCATGAGCGGGTAGTCCTGCCCGATCACGGCGTTGAAGAGCAGGTACCCGATACCGGGGTACTGGAACACCTGCTCCACGAGGATCGATCCGCCGACCACGCCGCCGAGCGTGAGCCCGAAGCCGGTGAGGTTCGGCAGGATCGCGTTGCGGGCGGCGTAGCGCAGGGCGATCGTGCGGCCGCGCAGTCCGTTCGCCTCGGCGAAGGTCACGTAGTCCTCGCCGAGCGTGTTGATCATCGCGTTGCGCATGCCGATGATCCAGCCGCCGAGCGACGTGAGCAGGATCGTCAGCGCCGGCAGCACCGCGTGTCGGGCGAGATCGGCGAGGAAGTCACCCGTGAACCCCGGGGTCGTGGTGGCCGCGTAGGCCCCCGTGGTCGGGAACCAGTGCAGCACGTACCCGAGGAAGAACAGCAGCAGCAGCGCGGTCCAGAAGTAGGGGAAGGTGCTGAGGAAGGAACCGGTCAGCGTCGGCAGCGAATCGAGCCACGTGCCGCGCCGCCAGGCCGCCGTCACGCCGATCAGCGTGCCGATCACGAACGCGAGGATCGTGACGATGCCGACCAGGCCGATCGTGTAGGGCAGCGCGGTCGAGACCATGCTCGACACGCTCTGCGGATAGAACGTGTAGGAGACGCCGAAGTCGAGCCGCACGACCTGGCCGAGGTAGGACACGTACTGGTCCCACAGCGATCCGGTCGGCACGCCGAGCTGCGCCTCGATCGCGGCGCGCGTCGCATCCGACACCGGGCCGTTCTGCGCGAGCTTCGCGATCGCCGCGTCGGCGGGCGATCCCGGCATCATGCGCGGGAGGAAGAAGTTCAGGGTGACCGCGGCCCACAGCGTGAGCACGAACAGGCCGACCTTCTGGAGGACGTACTTCACTGGTCGTCTCCCTTCACGCGCTCGAGCCGGGTGAAGATCATCAGCGGCGGCGAGTCGTAGTTCTGCGGGATCATGTACGGGTCCTCGGCGGAGGGCCACCCGGTGAACTTGGAGTCGTTGAACAGGCCCCAGATCCCGCCGTAGTACAGGCCGATCACGGGGAGCTCGTCGTACACGATGTTCTGCAGCTCGTACGCGATCTCGGTCTGACGAGCCGGGTCGACCGTCTCGCGGTACTCGGCGAGCAGCGCATCGACCTCGTCGGAGCGGTACCGCTCGAAGTTGTTCGCGGTGGCCTCGCCGGACGGGACGTAGAACTGGCTCGACAGCAGGTTGTTGTACGCCTGGTAGACGTCGCCGCCGCCCATGCCGCCGATCGCCATCTCGAAGTCGCCGTTGCTGATCGCGCTCTGATAGCCCGCGGGCTGCGGGAGCTTGAGCGTGACCTTGACGCCGACCTCGGCGAGCTGGCGCTGCACGGACTGCGCGGCGCGCGTCCAGTCGGAGTAGCCGTTCGCGGTGGTGAGAGCGAACTCGAGCTGCTCGCCGTCCGGGCCGACCAGGCGGTCGCCGTCGAGCGAGTACCCGGACTCGGCGAACGCCGCGAGCGCGGCATCCGCGTCCTGCGTGATCATGCCGCCGTCGGGGATCGACGGGTCGAGGTACTGCTCCTGGTTGGGGAGGATGAGGCCGGTCTGCCCGGCGGGCTCCATGTACCCCTCGGACGCCGTCTCGGCGATCTCCTCGCGGTCGAGCGCGAGCGCGATGCCGCGGCGCACGTTCACGTCGTCGAACGGCGCGACCTCGAGGTTGGGCATGAGCGCGATCACGCCCCCCGGCGGGAACCACCAGGAGTTGTCCGGACTGGCCGCTCCCCACGTGCCCTCGACGTCCGAGATGAACGAGTACGACCAGTCGTAGCCGCGCGTCACCGTGTCGAGCTGGGTGTTGGTGGCGGGCAGGATGATGTGCTCGATCTCGATCTTGTCGGCCTGCCAGTAGTCGGGGTTCTTGTCCATCGAGTACTGCTGGTCGTTGTAGTTGCCGAGCACGAACGGGCCGGTGCCGACCGGGTCCTCGTTGCGGAACGTCCCCGGGTCCTTCACATCGGCCCAGATGTGCTCCGGCACGATCATCGTGAGCCCGAGGATCGAGAGCGACGGCGCGTCGTCGCCCTGAAGATGCATGATGACGTCGTCGCCGTCGACCTCGACGCTCTCGAGGTGCTGCCAGGCGCCCTTGATGTCGAGCGAGGGGTTGTCCTTCAGCAGCTGGAACGTGAAAGCCACGTCGTCGGGCGTGAGGGCCTCGCCGTCGCTCCACTCGACGTCGTCGCGGATCGTCATGACGACGGTGCCGGCGTCGGGCTGCGACCACTCGCTCGCGAGCCACGGGTTGAGCGTGTTGTCGAGCGGGTTCACGAGGATGAGGGGCTCGTAGATCCACCGCGACGCCGTGCGCGTGTTCGTGAGGTAGGGGTTGAAGTTCCGCGTGAAGAACGGATTCCCCTTGTCGGCGTTGATCAGCATCGTGTCATCGCCGATCGAAGGGTCGGGCTGCGAGCTGATCTGGATGCTGCATCCGCTGAGAACGACGGCCGCAGCCGCCAGTCCCACGATCGCCGCTCTCCGCCAGCGTCGGAGCATGTGCGTCTTCGCCACGCTGCCACCTCATGTCGTCTGTGTCATGAAGGGGTCCCCTGGTCGGAGACGCCCTGCGACCGGAGCCGCATGAGCGATTGTAAGCGCATACATTTCCGAAGCGCAACCCCTCGCGAATCAGGCGGACGGTGCGCGAAGGGCTCCGATCATGCTGCGGAGGCTCCGCAGCGCGGCCTCTCGCTCGACGTCCGAGAGCCCGGCCAGCATCCGCCTCTCGACCCCGCGGACCGCGGCGCTGGCCGCCGTCAGGCGGCGCCTCCCCTGCGGCGTCAGGCGCGCGGGCAGGACCTTCCCGACCGGCGCCTCATCGGGTCGCGTGACGGATCCGTCGCGCTCGAGAGCCTGCAGCAGGACGTTCATCGACTGCCGCGTCACGAAGGCGCCGCGTGCGAGCTCCGAGTTCGACAGTCCGGGACGCTGGGCGAGCAGCTCGAGGCACGAGTAGTGGGTGACGGTCATGCCCAACGGGCGGAGGACCTCTTCCATCGCGACCCGCAGGGCGCTCGACGCCTCCTTGAGGAGGTACCCCAGCGAGGTGTCCAGATCGATCACTTCTTGACCCATGTCAGTATTCTGACATACGCTTTGCGTGTCAGATAACTGACACGAAAGGATTCTCGCCATGCCCGTCACCGGCCCCGACTTCATCTCCCTCCAGGTCCGCGACCTGGAAGCCTCCCAGGCGTTCTACGAGCGCTATCTCGGCCTCGTCCGCTCCCCCGCCGGCCCGCCGCACGCCGTCGTGTTCACCACCGCGCCCATCGCGTTCGCGCTGCGTGACATCGTCGAGGGCACCGACCTCGACGCCGCCCCGCACCCCGGCATCGGAGTAGCCGTCTGGTTGCATGCGACCGATGTGCAGGACATCCACGACGCGCTCGCCGCCGACGGTCACCCGATCGTCGGCGCACCGATCGACGGTCCGTTCGGCCGCACCTTCACGTTCGCGGATCCCGACGGCTATCGGATCACGCTGCACGACCGCGGCTGAGAGGCGGTTCGACCGTCTCCGGGCGGCTCAGGCCGAGCGGGAACTCTCCCGCACGAGGATCTGCAGCGGGAGCCGCACCGTCACCGGATCCGCGTCCGGCTGCTCGAGACGTCGGGCGAGCAGCTGGACGGCCGCCCGGCCGAGGTCGATCATCGGCTGCCGCACGGTCGTCAGCGCCGGGCGGGCCAGCGCGGCGGCCTCGATCCCGTCGAACCCCGTGACGCGCACGTCGTCGGGGACCCGCAGACCCGCCGCCCGGAACGCGTCGATCGCGCCGAGCGCCATCTGATCGTTCGCCGCGATCAGGGCGCTCGGCGCCCCGCGTTCGACGAGCTCCGCTCCGGCGCGACGTCCGGACTCGCGCGTGAAGTCGCCGCGCATCAGCGTCACGGCATCCGTGGTCGCCCCGACCTCGGCGAGAGCCGCCCGGAAGCCCTCCCAGCGCTGGGCGCCGTCGGGGGAATCCTTCGGACCCGCCAGATAGGCCAGCCGCTCGGGGGCGGCGCCGTGCAGGATCAGCCGCGTCAGCTCGGTCATCGCCTCGGCGTTGCTGACCGTCACGTGGTCGTAGCTGTCGCCGCGCGGCGGCCCGGAGAGCACGACCACCGGGATGCGCTGCGCGAGGCGTTCGAGCACGTCGTCCGGGACGCTCTGCGCCAGCACCATGAGACCGTCGACGCGTCCGGCGATGTCGCGCACGGTCTCCCGGGAGGGGTCGTCGCGCCCGACGCCGATCATGAGCACGAAGCCGCGCTTCCACGCCTCCAGCTCCGCGCCGCGCAGCACCTCGTCGAGGAACAGCATGGTCGGCGACGACACCGCGTCGCCCGACTCGTGCATCACCGTGAACGGCGGGGCCGGTCTGTCGCCGAGCACGTCGAGCGCCGGCGCATCCTCGGCCGCGTCGAAGCCCGGGAAGTACAGCCCTAGCACGCCGGTCCGGCGCTCGGCGAGCCCGCGAGCGCTGCCGCTCGGCACGTAGCCGAGCTCCGACACTGCGGTGAGGACGCGCTCACGAGTCGCCGGGCGCACGGCATCCGGCTGCCGCAGCACGCGCGACACGGTGGCGATCGACACCGCCGCTCGCTCCGCGACGTCGTAGACCGTCGCCTTCCTGCTCACGCTGCCTCCTCCTCGGTCGCTCGCTCGGGTGCGCATGACCCGCTCGGGTGTGCACCAGGGTAACCCGCGTCGCGGACGAGGTCCGCGAGCGCCCCGCACGGAGATGTACGGCACGACAGGACGGATGCGCGGAATTCAGCCTTCCGACGCGCACGGCTCCGTCGCGGGCGTGCGGCGACTCATCTGCGGCGCGCGCGAATCGCCCCATGAGCGCGGGCGCTGACCTCCTGCGGCGTCCGGTCCCGATGCTCGCTCCCCTCCACCTCGAACCCCGCGTCGGTCAGCAGCCCGCCGAGCGCATCCGCCGACCAGAAGTAGGCGGTGGTCACGGCGTGCGCGAAGGGCGCGCGCGGCTCGCCGTCGAAGAAGCCGAGCAGGAGCGTGCTGCCAGGGCGCAGGACGCGCGCGAACTCGGCCAGCACGAGTGGGATCTCCGCGGGCGGCGTGTGGATCAGGGAGTACCAGGCGAGGATGCCGCCCAGTGAGGAGTCGTCGACCCCCAGCCCGCGGAACGAGCCCACCTCGAACCGGATGCCGGGATGCCGACCCCGCGCGGACGCGATGAACTCCCCGGAGAGGTCGACCCCGACGACGTCCCGGCCGTCCTCCGCGAGGAACGCCGTCCAGTGCCCCGGCCCGCAGCCGGCGTCCAGCAGCGGACCGGTCGTCCCGTCGCGCCACGCGCGGATCGTCGCGATGTCCCGGTCGTCCATCTGCGCGAGATCCCCGGCGACCGCCAGGTACTCCACGGCACGCGCGCCGTACGCCGACGCGATGTTCGTCTCCGTGCTCATCCGTGTCGGGCCGCGAGCGCGGCCTGGTAGAGATCGCGCGACGAGAGGCCGGTGGCGGCGGCGACCTCACCGCACGCCTCCTTGAGGCGGATGCCGGAGGCGACGAGCTCCTGCACCTGGATCAGCGCGCTCTCGGGCGAGGCGGCGACGCGCGGAGCGCCCTCGACCACGACCACGATCTCGCCCTTGACCCCCGCGGCGGCCCACTCGGCGAGCTCCGGTGCGGTGCCACGGCGGACCTCTTCGTAGAGCTTGGTGAGCTCACGGCACACCGCGATGCGCCGCTCCCCGCCGAACGCGGCACCCATGTCGGCGAGTGTCGCGGCGAGGCGGGCGGGCGACTCGAAGAACACCATGGTGCGCGGCTCCGCCGACAGCGCGGCCAGCGCGGACCGCCGCTCCCCCGGCTTGCGGGGCAGGAACCCCTCGAACGTGAACCGGTCGGTCGGCAGGCCCGAGATCGCGAGGGCCATGAGCACGGCACTGGGACCGGGGATCGCGGTGACGGTCACGCCCTGCGCCACGGCCTCGGCGACCACGCCGTATCCGGGATCGCTGATCGCCGGCATCCCCGCGTCGCTCACCACCACGACGTCCTGCTCGGCGGCGAGCGCCACGAGTTCCGCGGCCTTCTGCTTCTCGTTGTGGTCGTGCAGCGCGATGAGCCGCGGGCGATTCTCGATCGCCAGTGCGCGCAGCAGATGCGCGGTCGTCCTGGTGTCCTCCGCGACCACGATCTCGGCGTTCTCGAGCACCTCGACGAGGCGGCGCGACACGTCGCCCAGGTTTCCGATCGGCGTGGCGGCGAGGATGATCACCCGCCCAGCTTAGGCGGGTTGTCTAGGCTGGGCAGGTGACCGAACCCGTGCCGCTGCTGCCCCCTCCCGCGGAGCGGCTGACACGCTACGGAGCGCTGCGCGACCGCATCCTGCTCGACCCCGACTGGGGGCGGATGCTGCGCTGGTTCGCGCCGCTCGTCGTCACGGCGGTCGCCGCGGTGCTGCGGCTCGTGAACCTGGGTCACCCGCATCAGCTCGCGTTCGACGAGACGTACTACGTCAAGGACGCGTGGTCGCTGTGGACCCTCGGCTACGAGGGCACCTGGGGCGAGGGCGCGAACGAGGCGTTCGTCACGCTGCAGAAGCTCCCGCTCTCCGACGTCGGCTCGTTCGTGGTGCACCCGCCGCTCGGCAAGTGGCTCATCGCGCTCGGCATGGCCCTCGGCGGCCCGGACAACACGGTCGGCTGGCGCCTCGCGACCGCGCTCCTCGGCACTGCGACCGTCTTGCTGGTGTATCTGGTCGCGCGCCGTCTGACCGGCTCGATCGTCGTCGCGACCGCGGCCTCCGGCCTGCTCGCGATCGACGGTCTCAGCATCGTCATGAGCCGGACCGCGCTGCTCGACGGTCCGCTCACCTTCTTCCTCCTGCTCGGCGCGCTGTTCATCCTGTACGACCGCGAGCGCACCATCCCGGTACTGGAACGCCCCGATCCCGACGGCCCCGACCCGATGTGGGGGCGGGTCCTGTGGCGGCGCCCCTGGCTCGTCGCGGCGGGGGTCGCGCTCGGCGCCGCGTCGGCCGTCAAGTGGTCGGGGCTGTACGCGCTCGCGGCGTTCGGGCTCTACGTCGTCGTGACCGACGCTCTCGCCCGGCGCCGGGCGGGCGTCGTGCTGTGGCCGACGGCTGCGGCGTTCCGGCAGGGCCCGGTGTCGTTCGTGCTGCTCGTGTTCCCGGCCCTCGTGACCTACGTCGTCAGCTGGACCGGCTGGCTCGTCACGATGGGCGGCTACGCGCGACGGAGCGATCCGAATCCCCTGATCGCACTGTGGAACTACCACAAGCAGATCCTCGACTTCCACGTCGGGCTCACGCGCGGGCACCCCTACGCGAGCCCCGCCTGGGAGTGGCCGTTCCTGCTGCGCCCGACGGCGGTCTGGGTCGGCTCCGACCCGGCGCCGTGCGGCGTGGACCACTGCATCGCCGTGATCTCCACGATCCCGAACCCGCTGATCTGGTGGGCGAGCATCGCCGCCGCGATCTTCCTCGTGTACCAGCTGGTGCGCGCGTGGATCAGGCGTCGACCGATCCCGGGCCCCGCGCTCACGTTCCCGCTGATCGGACTCGCCGCGACGTACCTCCCGTGGCTGATGTTCCCGGAGCGCACGATCTTCCAGTTCTACACGGTCGCGATGGCGCCGTTCCTCGTTCTCGGACTCGCCGTCGTGCTGCGGCGGATCGCCGGTCGACGCGAGGACCCGCTGCACCGACGCCGGGCCGGCGAGCGCACCGTGCTGGTCTTCCTCGGGATCGTCGTGCTCGTCTCGGCGTTCTACTATCCGGTGTGGACCGGCATGAGCGTGCCCTACGAGTTCTGGCTGGTGCACAATTGGCTGCCGGGCTGGGTCTAGCTCACCGCTCGCGGGACAGCTCCGCAGGATCGCCCGTCGGCAGGCGGCACACGAAGGATCGGCAGTCGAACGCCTTCTCGACCGCGTCCGCCTTCGCGGCGAACAGCTCGAAGCCGGCCTCCTCGAACGCCCGTGCCTGAGCGGGGTTGACGATCGAGACCACGTCCGCGTCGGCGCCTCGAGCCGCCTGCGCGAGAGGGCCGTCCGCGGCATCCGTCACCACGACGATCTGCCGCGGCGCCTCGACGAGCCCCGCGGCCACCCGCAGCAGGCTGCCGTGCGCGAAGGGCTGCGCTGTGGCCGATACCGCGTGCGCCCGCACCCGCTCTTCGGCGGCACCGCGATACCGGTCGCCCGCGCCGAGCCGCCACGCGGTGAGTGCGGCCGTCGCGACGGCCGCATCGCCCGAGGGCAGATCGCCGTCGGTCTGATCCGACGCGGTCGCGATCCCCTGCGCCGAGAGCAGCGGGTCGCCGCGCAGTCCGGCGAGGGCCGCGTCGAGCAGACCGAGCCCCCGCGACGCCCACGCGACGTCGCCGGTCGCGAGAGCGAGGGCGAACAGCCCCTCCGCGAGGAGCGCGGCGTCCGCCGTGGTCGCGGCCGCGGCGGAGGCGACGCCGTCGACCGACGCGCGCACGAGGGCGCCGTCCGCGTCACGGTTCACGCGCAGCACGTGTGCGGCGGCCTCGGACGCCGCCCGCACCCACTCCGGCTCGCCGAGAGCGGCGCCTGCCCGGGCGAGGGCGCCGATCGCGAGTCCGTTCCATCCGGTGATGACCTTGCCGTCGACGGCCGGAGGCTCCAGCCCCGCACGCTCCCCGAGCGGTCGCAGGTAGTAACCGCCCTCGCTGCGCGCGCCGTCGACCCACGACTCCGAATCCTGCGCGGCCCCGAACCCGCCGTCGACGCGGCGCAGCGTGGTCGTCAGGAAGTCCGCGATCCCCCGCACCGTGCGTTCGTCGCCCGCCGCGAGCGCGGCGTCGAGCACCTGGGCGTTGTCGGTCAGCATCCGCTCGTAGTGCGGCACGCTCCAGTCGCGCTGCGTCGCGTAGCGGAAGAAGCCGCCGTCCGAGTCGCGCAGAGCGGATGCCGCCATCGCGGCGAGCGCGCGGTCGGCCGCCGCCGCCGCCGTCTCGGCCTCCCGCCGCACGAGGGGCGCCTGCAGGAACGACAGCACGGTCGCGACCGGGAACTTCGGGGCTCCGCCGAACCCGCCGTGCCGCGGGTCCTCCCGTTCCGCGATGCCTCTCGCCGCAGCCGTGAGGGCGGCGGCATCCGGCAGGTCGGACGGAGCGACGGCCGCCGCGCGGCGCAGCGCGTCCGTCACCGCCTCGGCCGACTCCTCGGCCTGCGCGCGCCGGACGGTCCACGCCTCACGCACGGCGGCGAGCACGTCGCGGAACGCCGGCAGTGGCGGGCGTGCCTCCGGAGGCCAGTACGTCCCGGCGTAGAACGTGCGACCGGTCGGGGTCGCGAACACGGTGAGCGGCCATCCGAGGTTCTGCGTGAACGCGGACGCCGCGGCCATGTACGCCCCGTCGACCTCGGGATGCTCCTCGCGATCGACCTTCACGGCGACGAAGTCCCCGTTCACGAGCGCGGCGGTCTCGACGTCGGCGAACGACTCGCGGGCCATGACGTGGCACCAGTGGCACGTCGAGTAGCCGATCGAGATGAGCAGCGGCACATCGCGCCGGGCGGCCTCCGCGAAGGCCTCGGGCCCCCAGGGGTACCAGTCCACCGGATTGTCGGCGTGCGCGCGGAGGTACGGGCTGAGCGTGTCGGCGAGCCGGTTCGTCATACCCTCACGCTACGCCCGCGCACGGATGATTCAGGAGACCAGGAGCGTCTCCGTCGGCCTGCTGGCCGCATAGCCGACGAGCGGGAGGGCGCGGTCGGCGGCCAGGTCGATGCGCGAGCGCAGCACGTCGGACGAGATCACATAGCCGTCGAAGTCGGTGTCGCTCGCGTACACGCCGAGGGGCAGCGTGAGCGCCTGGAAGAAGGCGAACAACGGGCGCAGCTGATGCTCGATGATGAGCGCGTGCCGCTCTCCCCCGCCGGTCGCGGCGAGCAGCACGGGCTTGCCGACGAGCTCGTACTGCCCCACGAAGTCGAACAGGTGCTTGAACAGCCCCGTGAACGACGCCCGGTAGACCGGGCTGCCGACGATCAGCAGGTCGGCGGACTCGATGGCGACGAGCTTCTCCTCGACGGACGCCGGGAGCTGGTCTCGTCGCAACGCTCCCGCGAGCGACGGGCCGATGTCGGTGAGCTCGATGAGCTCGACCTCGACCTCGGCGCGTTCGACCACGGCCTCGGCGATCGCCCGCACGAGGGCGGTCGTCTTGCTCGGCTCGTGCAGCGATCCGGAGACGGCGACGACACGGTAGGTGGCTGTCATGCGGACGACGCTACCCACGCATCCCCGCGCTGTCGCGCGGAGCGACATGCGACGTCATCTGACGGGAGAGCCTGCGGGTGGACTCGCCATCGCGATCGCGGCGCGGCCCACGAGCCGTTCGAGGGGACCGCGACCGACGAACATCGACCACAGCGTCGTCGTGAGCAGCAGCCCGAGCACGGTCCATCCCCAGAAGGCGTTGCTCGTGAAGAAACCTCCGGGGCCGCCGATCAGCGCCACCGACAGCACGTGCGCACTGTATGCCGACAGCGGCATGGATCCCAGCGCACCGAGCGGCAGCAGCACCCACCGCAGCGGGCGGCTGAGCAGCAGGCACACCGCGACGACCGCCAGCGCGAACCCGCCGGAGCCGAGGATCTCCGCCGTACCGCCGGAGTGCGGGGCGACGCCGAAGACGGCGAGGAGCACCGAGCGAAGCGGGTCGGCGTCGGCGAGCGCCTGCGGATACGTGCTCCAGCCGGAGGTCGACCCCCACCCCGAGGCGGGGCCCGAGTCCATCCCGGACTCGATGCCTGCGACGGCGCCGACCAGGCCCAGACCGTAGCCCACGACCATGAGGCCGACCCCGATGCCGAGCGCGACGGCCGCGGTCTCGAGTCGCTCCACATGCAGCCGTCCGAGGGCCATGCCGCCGAACACGAACGCCAGCCACACGGTGATCGGATACGAGCCGTACAGCACGAGACTGATGCCGGCGCCGAAGGGGTGCAGCGTGAGCACGCCGACGAGGGCGAGCAGTGCGGGTCCGGCGAGCGCCAGCACCCCCGCTGCGACGAGCAGGGTGCCCGGGCGCCACCGCAGGAACGGGATCACCGCGACGTAGAGCAGCCCGTAGAGCGTGAGGATCACCGCGATCGGGGTGTTCAGCATCTCGAGCGCGAGACCGATCACGAAGATCACCGCCCCGCGACCGAGCAGTTGCAGGCGGATGCTCGGCATCCGGGCGGGGTCGGGGAGCTCGTGGCGGCCCGTCATGAGGGCGATCGAGACGCCCGCGAGCACCGCGAACAGGATCGAGGACCGTCCGTGCACGAGGTCGAGCCAGGTCCCGGGGTCGAGCGGGTCGAAGGTCGGCGTCTCCCCAATGTGCGCGCCGGCCATGCCGAGGATCGCGAGTCCGCGGGCGATGTCGAGGCCGAGGATGCGCGGGAACCGTCCGAACGAGCGGAACCAGTGCGCGGGGGCGGTGAGGGCGAAGGTCACCCGACGATAGTAGGCGGCGCGCACCGGAGCACGGGCATACCGTCATACGATGGAGGGCTATGTCCTCCCCCGTGATCTCCTTCCCCCCTGAGCTGCCCGTCAGCGCTGCCAGGGGCGAGATCGCCGACGCCATCCGCGACCACCAGGTCGTGATCGTCGCCGGGGCGACCGGTTCGGGCAAGACCACGCAGCTGCCCAAGATCTGCCTCGAGCTGGGACGTGAGCGCATCGCGCACACGCAGCCGCGCCGTCTCGCCGCGCGGACGATCGCCGAGCGGGTGGCGGAGGAGCTGCAGGTCGAGCTCGGAACGCTCGTCGGCTACAAGGTGCGTTTCACCGACAAGGTCTCCGATGAGACGCGCGTCGCGCTCATGACCGACGGCATCCTGCTCAACGAGCTAGGCCGCGACCGTCTGCTGCGCCGCTACGACACGATCATCATCGACGAGGCGCACGAGCGCTCGCTCAACGTCGACTTCCTCCTCGGCTACCTGGCCCGCATCCTCCCCGAGCGTCCCGACCTCAAGGTCGTCATCACCTCGGCGACGATCGACCCCGAGAGCTTCGCCCGCCACTTCGCGACGGCCGACGGCACGCCCGCGCCGATCATCGAGGTCTCCGGCCGCACCTACCCCGTGGAGATCCGCTACCGCTCGCAGGAGGCGGACGCCGAGGACGACGCCCCCGCGGAGGCCGACGAGGTCACCGCGATCGTCGCCGCGCTGCGCGAGCTCGACCGCGAGGCGCCGGGAGACGTGCTCGTGTTCCTGCCCGGCGAGGCGGAGATCCGCGACGCGGCCGACGCCGTGCGCGGCGCCTATGCGCACGACCGCGCCCCGACCGAGGTGCTCCCCCTCTACGGACGCCTGTCCGCGGCCGAGCAGCACCGCGTGTTCGAGCGCAGCCGTGTGGCGGGCGTCCGACGACGGGTGGTGCTCGCGACGAACGTGGCCGAGACGAGCCTCACGGTGCCCGGCATCCGCTACGTGATCGACACGGGGACCGCGCGCATCTCCCGCTACAGCGCGCGCTCCAAGGTCCAGCGCCTGCCGATCGAGGCGATCTCCCAGGCGTCCGCGAACCAGCGCTCGGGCCGTGCGGGCCGCACGAGCGACGGGATCGCGATCCGCCTCTACGGCGAGGAGGACTTCGAGCGCCGAGCGGAGTTCACCGAGCCGGAGATCCTGCGCACGTCGCTCGCCTCCGTCATCCTGCAGATGCTCTCACTGGGGTTCGGCGACATCTCGGCGTTCCCGTTCCTCACCCCTCCGGACTCCCGTGGGGTGAAGGCGGCCTTCGACCTGCTCACCGAGCTCGGCGCGATCGACGCCTCGGGCGACACCCCCCGCCTGACCCGCATCGGCCGCGACATCTCGCGCATCCCCATCGACCCGCGTTTCGCCCGCATGCTCATCGAGGCCGGACGCTCCTCCGCGGGATCGGTGTCGCGCGACGTGCTCGCGATCGTCGCCGGCATGTCGATCCAGGACGTGCGCGAACGCCCCTCGCAGGACGCCCCGCAGAGCGTGCGCGACGAGGCCGACCGCCTGCACGCGCGGTTCGCCGACCCGACCAGCGACTTCCTCTCCATCCTGAACCTCTGGAACCACCTGCGCGAACAGCAGCGCGAGCTCGGTTCGAGCGCGTTCCGCCGGCTGTGCCGCTCGGAGCACCTCAACTACGTGCGGGTGCGGGAGTGGTTCGACGTGCATCGTCAGCTGCGGAGCCTCGTTCGCGACAAGGACTCCCGCGACGGGGGCACCAGCGATCCCGACGCCGTGCACCGCGCGCTGCTCGCGGGACTCCTGTCGCAGATCGGCATCCTCGACGAGCGCACCACCGGCAAGGGATCCGACCCGAAGAAGCGGCGGGCGGCGGAGTACCGCGGCGCCCGCGGCATCCGCTTCTCGATCTTCCCGGGGTCCGCCCTGCGCAAGAAGAGCCCCCGCGCCGTGATGGCCGCCGAGGTCGTCGAGACCTCCCGCACCTACGCCCGCACGGTCGCCGCGATCGACCCGGCGTGGGCCGAGACGCTCGCGGGCGACCTCGCGAAGCGACAGGTCACCGAACCGCACTGGTCGAAGGATGCCGGGGCGGCGGTCGCCTACGAGAAGGTGACGCTGTTCGGGGTCGAGATCATCCCGCGCCGTCGCGTGCAGTTCGCCCGGATCGACCGCGCCGCGTCACGCGAGCTCTTCGTGCGGCACGCGCTCGTCGAGGGCGAATGGGATCCGAGTCGCATCGACAAGCGCGTCAGCGCGTTCTGGCGCAGCAACGCCGAACTGCGCCGACGCCTCGAGAAGCTCGAGGAGCGCGAACGGCGTCGCGACATCCTCGCGGGCGACGAGGCCGTGTTCCGGTTCTACGACGAGCGGATCCCCGCCGAGGTGTTCGACGTGCGCTCGTTCGAGGCGTGGTGGCGCGAGACGCTCGCCGCGACCCCGAAGCTGCTCGTGATGCGCGAGGCCGACCTGATCGACGACGACAGCCGCGCGGACCAGAGCGAGTTCCCGACGAGGTGGACGCAGGGCGACCAGGTGCTCGGACTCGCGTACCGGTTCGAGCCGGGTGCCGTGGACGACGGTGTCAGCGTGGTGATCCCGCTGCCGCTGCTCGCGCAGATCGAGGACCGCGGATTCGACTGGCAGGTGCCCGGTCTGCGCGCCGAACTCGTCACCGGGCTGCTGCGTGCGTTGCCGAAGGCGATCCGCCGCCATGTCGTGCCCGCCGCCGACTGGGCGGAGAAGTTCGGCGCCGAGCTTGCCGGCGACGGCCCCGAGGCGCACGACGGCCGCCCTGGCCGCACGCTCAAGGAGGCGCTCGCGCGCCTGATCCAGCCGCTCGCCAACCAGCTCGTGTCGGCGGCCGACTTCGAGGACGACCGGGTGCCGGGGCATCTGCGCATGAACTTCCGGGCCGTCGACGAACGGGGCCGTGTCGTCGGGTCCGGACGCGACCTCGGAGACCTGCAGACCCGGCTCGCCGACCGCGCCCGCAGCAGCGTCGCCCGCTCGATCGCGGCGCCGTCCCGACGCCCGGGGCCCGAGCGCGGCCCCCAGCCGGCCGTCGCACCGACCTCGATCGAGAAGGACGGCCTGACCGGATGGACGTTCGGCGACCTGCCCGAGGTGCTCGACACCCGCGTCGCCGGCGGTGTGGTGCGCGGCTACCCCGCGATCGTCGACCAGGGCAAGACCGTCGCCGTGCGCGTCGAGGCCACAGCCGAGGCCGCCGCCGGGGCCACGCGCGCCGGCGTGCAGCGCCTGGTGCTGCTCGCGGTGCCCTCGCCGTCGTCGTACGTGCAGGAGCATCTGACGAGCGCCGAGAAGCTGGCTCTCGCCGCCTCGCCGTACTCCTCGGCCGCGGCCCTCATCGAAGACTGCCGCGCCGCGGTGGTGCGCCGTCTGATCGACCAGGCCACCGGCGACGCCCGCGGCATCGTGCGCTCCGAAGCCGCGTTCGCCCGGGTGCGCGAGCACGTGTCGTCCGCGCTCGTCGACGAGCTCTTCGCCTGCGTATCGCTCGTGGCGCGCATCCTCACGAAGGCACGCGACGTCGAGCGGGGCATCAAGTCGCAGAACTCGCTCGCGCTCCTCGGGCCGCTGAACGACATCCGCACGCAGCTGTCCGGCCTGCTGCACCCCGGGTTCGTGTCGGCCACGGGCGTCGAACGCCTGGCTCACCTGCCCCGGTACCTCGACGGGATGCTGGAGCGGCTGAAGACCCTCGCGAACGAGCCGGGCAAGGACCGCACGCGCATGACCGAATACGAGCGCATGTCGACGGTGTATGCGGATGCCGGGGGCACGATCCCCCTCGCCCGGGACGCCTCCCCCGCTCTCGTCGAGACGCGGTGGCTGCTCGAGGAATACCGCGTGAGCGTGTTCGCGCAGCGCCTCGGTACCGCGCAGCCCGTCTCGCCGCAGCGCATCACGAAGGCCCTCGCCGGAGGTCGTTGAGCGAGCGGAGCGAGACGGAACGCGTCAGGGCGCGGAGGGCGGGCGCGGCCCCACACCGGTCGTTGAGCGAGCGGAGCGAGACGAAACGCGTCAGCTCTGCGCAGAGCGCCGATCCCTCCGCTGTCGCGCACTCCACCCGCGGACGGCGTCGACTCCCCCCTCGATGAAGGCGAGGCGCTTGGCGTGGCTCCATCCCTGGATGCGCTTCTCCCAGCGGAACGCGTCGTCGACGCGGGCGAAGTCCTCGCTCCAGACGAGTTCGACCGGGAGGCGGCGGCGCGTGTATGAGCTGCCCGACCCGTCGGCGTGCTGCATCAGCCGTCGCGGGAGGTCGATCGTGCTGCCGACGTAGAACGTGCCGTCGGAGCTTCTCAGGATGTACACGGTCCCCATGCGGCAGCACCGTAGTCGGGGACGCCGACATCGCCGCGTTCCGAGGCACCTGACGCGTTTCGTCTCGTCGCTGCGCTCCTCGCTCAACGACCGGTGTGTGCCAGGGAGGCAGAGGGCGGGGTTAGCCTGGCTGCATGGCTCGCGCGATCGTGTACACGGAATTCGGCTCCCCTGACGTCCTCCACCAGATCGAGATCCCCGATCCCGTCCCGGTGCGCGGCGAGGCGATCGTGCGCATCGAGGCGGCCGGGGTCAACCCGATCGACGGCAAGCTGCGCCGCGCGGAGCGCCCCTCCCCGCCGATCACCGAACCGCGACCCGTCGGGTTCGACGGCGCGGGCGTGATCGAAGCGCTCGCCGACGACGTCGAGGGCTTCGCGGTCGGCGAGCGCGTCGCGATCCGCGACACCATGGGCACCTATTCGAGCCTGCTGGCCGTGCCGGTCGAGCGGCTCGCCGCGCTGCCCGACTCCGTGACCGCCGCCGAAGGAGCCGGGATCGGCATCCCCGCCGGGACCGCGTACCAGGCGCTCAAGTCCCTGGGCGTGACGGCGGGCGACGTCGTGCTCGTGCACGCCGGCTCCGGATCCGTCGGCCAGGCCGCCGTGCAGTTCGCGGTCGCCTGGGGGGCGACCGTGATCGCGACGGCGAGTCCCGCTCGGCACGAGCAGCTGCGCGAGCTCGGCGCCGTCCCCGTGGCCTACGGCGACGGCCTGCTCGACCGCGTCCGCGAGGCCGCCCCGCAGGGCGTGACCGTGGCGCTCGACGGCGCGGGCACGGACGAGGCGATCCGGACGTCGCTCGATCTCGTGGCCGACCGCGACCGCATCGCGACGATCGTCCGCGGACCGGACGCCGCCGAGTTCGGCATCCGGGCCTTCTCGGGAGGATCCCCGGTGCCTCTCACCGAGCAGGAGCTCGCGTGGCGCGCGGAGGCTCTCGAGGCGACCATCGCTCTGATCGCGACGGGCGACTTCACGATCGAGCTCGGGCCGGAGCTGCCGCTCGCCGAGGCGGCGCAGGCCCATGAGCTCATGGAGTCCGGCGCCGCCTCGGGCAAGATCGTCCTCGTCCCCTAGTCCGCCTCCGCGGGAGCGACCGGGCGGCCGATCGACAGCATCAGCCGGTTCGCCCAGTTGAAGAACGCCGCCCCGTGGATGACGTCGGCGATCTCGAGGTCGTCGAGACCCTCGGCGCGAAGACGCGCGATGTCGGACTCCGCGAACGCGCTCGGGGTGTCGGTGAGCGCGACGGACGCCGCGACCACGGCATCCCAGCGGTCGCCGAGCTCGGCCTGCACCCCCTCGTCGAGCAGACGGTCGACGTCGGCGACGCGGTCGCTGTGGTGGGCCGCGAACCGGGAGTGCACGGAGGCGCAGAACACGCAGCCGTTGCGGCGGGAGGCGGCGGTCGCCGCGAGCTCGCGTTCCGCACGGGGCAGGCCCTCGCGCGTGTTGTAGAAGATGTCCTTGTCGACGAGGGTGCGCGCGCGGAGGATCTCCGGGTCGCGCGCCAGCAGCCGGAAGTAGTCGTTCTTCGCGCGCGCGGCGTCGACGAGACCGGCGTAGTGCCGGTCCGTGAGGTCGTCCTCCGGAAGCGGCGGCAGGTGCGGCGCCCAGCCCACCTCGGCCCGTGTGAAGGCGTCCGGATGCGCGGCGTCGTGATGCAGGATCGTGGTCGCGGTCGCGGCGGTCATGCGGCGACCCCCGCCCGGGACAGGGCGCGCAGTCCCGTGATCACGCGCTGCTGGAACGCGAGGAACGAGACCAGCTGCGACAGCGTGACGATGCCGTCGGCCGACCAGCCCGCGTCGAGGAGGCGCTGGATGTCCGCACCGGAGGCCTCGCGCGGGCGCAGCACCAGCAGGTGTGTGTGCGCGAGCGCGGCCGCCAGCCGGTCGCCGAGCTCGGCGACGACCGCGGCAGACGGCGTGTACCGCTCCCCGTCGGTGCTCTCCGCCCGCAGGCCTGCCTCGGTGTACGCCCCGAACGGACCGGCCGCCTCGGAGCGCGCGGCCTCCGCGAGGACCGCGCCCGCACGCCGCGGATCGATCGCAAGGGCGCGGTCGGCGTAGAAGGTGCCGACCGGGTCGGTGTCGCCCGCCAAGCGCGTCGCGAACGCCGCGACGAGCTCCCGCTCCGCCTGCGAGACGTGCTCGACGGAGACCGGTTGGAACAGGGCGTCGAAGCTGGCCTGCAGCTGGTCGCGTGTCACGGGTCGGCGACGCCGCAGAGCATCCAGCTCGGGCGTCACCCCCACGATCCGATCGACGATGTCGTACGTCATGCGTTCTCCCTGAGGGTGTCGGTGGATGAGGATGCGGTGGATGAGGATGCGGTGGATGAGGATGCGGTGGATGAGGATGCGGTCGTGTAGCCCAGCGCCGGGGCGACCTGCTCCGCGAAGAGCTCGATCGACCGCAGGACGTGCTCGTGCGGCGCGTCGACGGAGTGGACCTGGAAGGCCACCTCGGTCGCACGGTTCAGGGTCGTGTCGGCCGCGAGCGACGCCGCGACCTCGTCCGGCGTGCCGAGGTGGGTGTCGAGAGCGAGGATCAGATCGTCCAGGTCGTCGCCGGGGATCGTCTGTCCCTGTCGACGGAAGCCCTCCGCCGCCCGGCGCAGCCCCACCTCCGCGAAGCGCAGCGCCTCGGCCCGGTCATCGGCGACGAACACCGTCCGAGAGGCCGTGATGCGCGGCGCCGTGCCCGTCGGCAGAGCCTCGAGGTACGCGTCGATCACCGGGTCCTGCAGCTGCGCGAGCGGAGCGCGCAGCGCGTCGGCCGGCCGCGGCTGCGTGCGCGACAGCAGCAGCCCGTGGCCGTGGATGCCGGCGCGATGACCGCCGGGCGCCGAGAACGTCGCCTGCCAGATCCGCGACGCGAGGTCGCCGGCATCCGGGTAGAGGGTGTTGTCGGCGCCGATGTCGCGTCCTCGGAGCGCGTCGAGCAGCACACGGAGTTTGCGGTCGTAGACGGGCGCCTTGTCGCGCACGTCCTCGCCGAACGGCGGGAACGACGACGGCGTGCCGCCGCTGCCGAGACCCAGGTCGAGGCGCCCGCCGGCGAGGAGGTCGGCCACGACGGCGTCCTCGGCGACGCGCACCGGGTCTTCGAGCGGGAGCGTGATCACTCCGGTGCCGAGCCGGATGCGCGTGGTGCGCGCCGCCGCGTGCGCCAGGAGGACGAGCGGCGACGGGAGACCGCCCTCGGCCGCGCGGAAGTGATGCTGCGCGACCCAGGCGCGTCCGATGCCGTGGCGTTCGGCGTGCTGGATCTGCGCGAGCGCGAGCGCGTAGCGTTCCGTCGGCGCGGCGTCGTCGAGAAGGCGGGTGAAGAAGGCGAGGGTCGGTCCGGTCATACGGGCTGCTCCGTTCGTCCCGGCACTGCCGCGAGCAGTTCCCGGGTGTAGTCGTGCTGCGGATCGTGGAAGAGCTCCTCCGTCGCCGCCTCCTCCACCACGCGGCCGCGGCGCATGACCGAGACCGTGTGGCTGATGCGCCGGACGACCGCGAGGTCGTGCGAGATGAAGAGGTACGTGAGCCCGAGCTCGGCCTGCAACGAGGTGAGGAGCTCGAGGATGCGCGCCTGCACCGTGACGTCGAGCGCCGAGACCGCCTCGTCGAGCACGACGATGTCGGGGTCGATCGCGAGCGCCCGCGCGATCGCCACGCGCTGACGTTGACCGCCCGACAGCTCGCGCGGAGTACGGCCGGCCACGTCACTCGGCAGCGACACCCGGTCCAGCAGCGCGAGGGCGCGCTCGCGGCGCTCACCGCGTGTTCCGACGCCGAAGTTGTGCAGCGGCTCGGCGACGACGTCCTGGATCTGCTGGCGCGGATCCAGCGAGGCGAACGGGTTCTGGTACACGAGCTGGATGCGGCGGCGCAGCGCTCGGAGCCCCACACCCCCCAATGCGGTGACGTCCGTGCCGTCGACGTCGATCGTGCCGGCGTCCGGCCGGTGGAACCGCGTCACGAGGCGCGCGGTCGTTGTCTTCCCGGAACCGGATTCGCCCACGAGCGCGTGCGTGGTCCCCCGACGCACCCGGAACGACACGTCGTCGACCGCGCGGAAGCGCTCACGTCCCGCGACGCGGAACTCCTTGACGAGGCCCTCGGCCGTGATCGCGTACGGGTTCTCGGCGGCGACCGCGGCGGCGTCGCGCAGGAACGTCGGTGCCTCCGGCCGGCGGAACCCGCTCGTGAACGCCGGCGCATCCGCCAGCAGTCGGCGGGTGTACGCGTCGGACGGGGCCGCGAGCACCTGCGCGCTCGCGCCCTGCTCGACGATGCGTCCGTCCTTGAGCACGACGATGCGCTGCGCGCGATCCGCGGCGACGCCGAGGTCGTGGGTCACGAGGAGGATGCTCGTGCCCTCCTCCCGGCGCAGCTCGTCGAGCAGGTCGAGCACGCGGCGCTGCACGGTCGCGTCCAGCGCGCTGGTCGGCTCGTCGGCGATCAGCAGGCGCGGGCGCAGCGCGATCGCCGTGGCGATCAGCACGCGCTGCCGCATGCCGCCGGAGAGCTCGTGCGGATACTGCCGTGCGCGGAGCGCGGGGTCGTCGATCCCGACGCGGTCGAGCAGCTCGAGAACCCGCACCCTCCGTGATCGCCGATCCCGATGGCCGTGCAGCCGGAGGATCTCCTCGACCTGCACCCCGACGGGCCGCACCGGGTCGAGCGAGGTCACCGGATCCTGCGGCACGAGACCGACCTCGGTGCCGCGGACATCGCGGAGGGCGCGATCCGTCCATCCCGAGATGTCGAGAGAGCCCAGGCGCACCGTCCCGGTGTCGACGCGCCCGCCGGCCGGGAGCAGGCCGAGCAGCGCGTGCGCCGTCGTCGACTTGCCCGAACCGGACTCGCCGACGAGTGCGAGCGTCTCCCCCGGGGGGATCTGGAGAGAGACGCCGTGCACCACCTCGCGCCTCCCCGTCCGTGTCGCGTAGGACACGTGGAGGTCCTCCACGGCGAGGACGGGCTCGCCGGGGGTCGTCGATGCCGTCATGACGCGCTCCTTCCGAGGCGATGGGAGATCCTGTTGGCGCTGAGCACGACGAGCACCACGACGAGGCCCGGCAGAGCCGTGAGCCACCACGCCGTGCCGACGTAGTTGCGGCCCTCCGCGATCAGCAGTCCCCACTCGGGGGTGGGCGGGGGCGCACCGTAGCCGAGGAAGCCGAGGGTCGAGATCGCGAGGATGGCGGTGCCGAACTGCAGCGCCGCGAGAGCGACGATCGGCGTGAGGGAGTTGGGCAGCACGTGTCGACGCAGTACGGAGACGAAGGTGCCCCCGCTGCCGTAGGCCGCCTCCACGTACTCCGAGCGCCGCACGCGCGCGACCTCCGCGCGCATCAGCCGCGCGAACGCGGCGACGCTTCCGAGCCCCACGGCGATGGCCGCGTTGACGGTGCCGAAGCCGAGCAGGATGATCACCGACAGCGACAGCAGAAGGCCGGGGATCGCGAGCAGCACGTCGACGACACGCATGAGCACGTCGTCGACGACCCCGCCGAGCGCGCCGGCGATCGCGCCGACCAGGGTGCCGAGAGCGAGACCCACGGTCACCGCGATCAGAGCCCCGGACAGCGAGTGGACCGCTCCGTGCACGACCCGGCCGAACAGGTCGCGGCCGAGCGTGTCGGTGCCGAACCAGTGCGCCGCGCTCGGCGGCAGGAGCTTGTCGGCGGGCGTCCCGGTGAGAGGATCCCCCGGTGCGAAGACACCGGGGATCAGAGCCCACAGCACCGCGAGCGCGACGACCGCGACCGCGAGGACCAGTCCCCACGGGAGGACCCGGGCTCGTCGGACTCCGGCGACCGCGGTCGGACGGCGCGCCGGATCCGGACGCTCGCTGTCAGCATCCGCGACGATCGCGGTGGCGGTCACGGTCATGCGTGGACTCCTGCCTTGGGGGCGGCCGTCGGCGTGACGGCCCGCTGACGGGGGTCGATCAGGGGCGTCACGAGATCGACCGCGAAGCTGATGAGCACGAACCCCAGCGCCGACAGCAGCACGACGCCCTGCAGCACGGGGATGTCCTGGTTCGACACCGCCTGCTCGGTGAGTCGCCCGATGCCGGTGCGGCCGAAGACCGTCTCGGTCACGACAGCCCCGCCGACCAGCTCTCCGAACAGCACCCCGGCGATCGTGAGGGTCGGCAGCGCCGCGTTGCGGGCCACCGATCGCGTGAGCACCCAGAGCGGCGTCGCGCCCTTGGCCCGCACGACCGTGATGAAGGGCTGTGCCTGCACCTGGTCGATCGCCCGCACGAGCACCTGGGCGAGAGGCGCGGAGATCGGCACGGCGAGCGTGAGCACCGGCAGCACGAGACCGGCGACCGGGTCGGCGCCCACGATCGGAACCCAGCCCAGGCCGAACGAGAACACCTGGATCAGCAGGATGCCGAGCCAGAAGACCGGTACCGCGACGAAGAGGCCCGGCACCTGCCGCAGGCCGTCGCGCAGCCAGCCGAACGGGGCGAGCGACGACAGCCCCGCGACGAGCACCGCGATGACGAGCGCCACCACGAGCCCCAGAGCGGCGAGCAGCAGTGTCGCAGGCAGCGCCTCCCCGAGCATCGTGAGGACGGGAGTGCCGAACTGCGTCGAGTATCCGAAGTCCCCCGCGAGGAACCCGAGTCCCGCGTGCACGTACTGCTCCCACCACGGCAGATCGGCGCCGTAGGTCGCGCGGATGCTGTCGATCTGATCGGGAGAGAGACCGAGGCTGGGGTCGGAGAACTTGATGAGGATCGCGTCGCCCGGCAGCAGCTGCAGCAGGAAGAACGTGGCCGTGAAGGCCGCGATCAGCACGATCGCGGCCTGCCCGGCTCGTCGGAGGACGAAGGTCATGAGCGTCCGATCAGTGCTCGGCGAGCCACACGCCCGAGAACGTGGGGCGTCCGACGGACTCGAAGGCGACGCCGTGCACGTAGGTCGCGGCACCGTACACCTGCGGCTCCTCGAACAGCGGGATCACGTACGCCTGCTCGGCGATGTAGTCCTGCACGGCCTGAGAGGCGAGGACGCGCTTGTCGGGGTCGGGCTCCGAGGCGACGGCCTCGAGCAGCGAGTCGAGCTGCGCGTCGTCGGAGATCAGCACGTCGCGGTTCTTCGTGTAGTACTGGCTCTTGATGACGTCGAGGTCCGCCCGGCCGACCATCGAGTGGTAGAAGCCGGTGATCTCGGGGTCGCGGATGTCGGTCGCGTACGTCCCGGCATCCGCGGGCTTCACGGTGAGCTCGACGCCGACCTTCGCGAGCTGCTGCGCGACGAGCTCGAGCGTCTGCTTCGAGAGCGGCTGGGGCGCGGCCTCGTAGACGGTGATCGCGAGCCGCTGGCCGGCCTTCTCGCGGACGCCGTCGGAGCCCGGCGTCCAGCCGGCCTCATCGAGAAGCTCCTCGGCCTTGTCCGGGTCGTAGGCGTAGTGCTCCGACTCGTCCTTGTAGCCGAGCGCCTCCGCCGACAGCACCGAGGTCGCGACGGGATAGTTCTCGGTGAAGAGCGTGTCGACGACCTCGTGCGCGTCGACCGCCGCCACGAGCGCCTGGCGGACCTTCAGGTCGCCGAGCAGCGGGTTCTGCGGACGCAGCGAGATGGCGTTGTTCACACCGCGCGTCTGCGGCGCGTAGAGCGAGAAACCCGCGCTCTCGACGCGGTCCTCGTCGAACGCCTGCACGTAGCGCACGTAGTCGGCCTGCCCGGCGAGCAGCGAGCCGATGCGCACCGAGTCCTCGGGCGTGACGATCAGGTGCACGGCGTCGACGTAGGGACGGCCCTGGTTCTCGGCGCTCTCCGGGGCCCACGCGTAGTCGTCCCGGGCGTTCAGCGTGAGCTCGGTGCCGAGCTTCTCGTCGGAGATCGTGAAGGGGCCGGCGCCGATGATCTCCTCGGCGTTGCCGGCGCCGAAGTCCTCGATCGTGCCGTCGAGCGTCTCGGGCGAGAGCAGGCCGGAGTTGATGGTCGACGTCGCCTGCAGGAATCCGGGAGACGGCGCGGTGAAGCGGAACACGACGGTGTCGTCGTCGACGACCTCGCTGGAGGCGTAGTTGTTGATCGCCTCCGACACCGTGAGGCCGCGTTCGGCGTCGCCGAGACCGTAGGTGTCGAAGTTCTTCGCGACGGCGGCCGCGTCGACGGGGGTCCCGTCCGAGAAGGTGACGTCGGGGCGCAGGTCGAACGTGTACTCGGTGGCGTCCTCGTTCACGGTCCAGTCCGAGGCGATCCACGGCTCGATCTCGAGGGATTCCGGGTTCTGCCAGGTCAGCCGGGCCGCGATGTTGTTCACGAGGCCGCCGTTCGGATAGAAGCCGGCCTGCGGCGGATACAGGTTCGTGTAGGTCTGGTGCTCGAGGTAGGTGAGCGTGCCGCCGGTGACGGGGTCGCCCGCGTCGGCGTTCGGATCGGACGGCGCCGGGGACGAGGCGCACGCGGCGAGCCCTGCCGCGAGCGCGAGCGGGAGCGCCACGGCGGCGGCGCGGGTGAGACGGCGGTTCATCTGGTTTCCTCCAGGAGGGATGCTGTGGTGGTCGTGGTGTGCGGGCGGGTAGAGGTCACGCTAGGGACGGCGTCGGGGGCGTGCGACCGGGACGTCACGCGCTGACGCGACCTGTCATACGGCGTCATGTCGGGTCACGGGGCGCAACCCGGACACCCGGTCGCGCAGGGTCGGACGGTCCGCGTCGTCGAGGCGACGCAGCAGGCCCCGTCGGCGCAGCTCGGGTGCGGCGAGACCCGCGAACGCCTCGAACTGGGCGGGCTGGAACGCCGAGAGGACGTTGAAGCCGTCGACGGCGCCCTCGTCGCGCCAGGTCTCGAAGTGGTCGGCCACTGTCGCGGCGTCGCCGACCACGAAGGCGCCGGGAACGGCGTTCGCGGCGACGAGGTGGCGCCAGGTCAACGTCGCTCCCACCCGGAGTCCGGCGATCACGGCGAGGCGCTCGACGAGCGCGGCGCCTCCCGAGCCCAGCCGTGTGACGTCGGCACGCGTCACGGCGTCGTCGAAGGTCGCCGCGCGCAGCGGGTCCTCGGGATCGACGCCGAGCACGTCGGCGAGGGCGTCGACCGACCGGTTCGCCGGGAAGGAGGTCCTGTCCTTGTGGGCGTCGTCGGCCAGGGGCACCAGCGCGAGGAGTCGCTCGACGATGCGGTGCGCCGCGTCGACGGTCTCCGCCACGACCGGCAGCACCGGGGCGATCACACGCACGTCCCCGGGGGCGCGCCCCGCCTGCGCCGCGAGGTCTCGCAGCACGCGACGCGCGGCGACCGCCTCGTCGATCGTCGGGGCCGCGATCAGCGCGAGGTCGGCCTCGGCCGCGGCGAGCGCCCGGGACCGCGGCGACGTCCCGGCGTGCACGATCGGGATGCGCCCCTGCGGCGGACGTGCGACGTTGAGCGGACCGGTGACGCGGACGTGCGCGCCGCGGAGGTCGGTCGGACGCAGCCCCGTCGGATCGATCAGCACGCCGCGCTCGGCGTCCGCGATCCACGCGTCCTCGCTCCACGAGTCCCACAGCCCCGAGAGCGCGGAGACGAACTCCTCGGCCCTGTCGTACCGGTTCTCGTTGTCGGCGTGCGCGTCGCGACCGTGATTGCCGGCGGCGCGGGGCTCGGCGCCCGTGACGAGGTTGATCCCCGCCCGTCCGCCCGTGAGCACGTCGAGGGAGGCGAGGGAGCGCGCCGTGGCATAGGGATCCGCGTAGGTCGTGTTGACCGTCGCGATCAGCCCGATGCGCGAGGTGAGGCCGGCGAGGTAGAGCACGGCGCTCACGGGATCGATGCGAGCGAGCAGGTAGGGGTCGCGGAACTCGAGGTCGGGTCCGGTCGCGAGCCAGTCGCCGAAGAACAGGTAGTCGAGTCCGGCCTCCTCGCCGGCACGGGCGACTCGGCGCAGGATGTCGGCGTCCGTCGCGGGTGTGCGGTGCGCGCCCGGCTGGCGCCAGCCGGAGGGATACGCGCCGAGGGTGCGCACCATGGCGCCGACGATCAGGGGTTCGCTCATGATGCCGACGCTAGGAGCGGTCCCGCGACGACGGCCACCGCCGGGAAGCCGAGCGAAACGGGATGCAACACGAGGACACGGGCCGCAAGACGCGGACACATCCGACGACTCGCGATCACCCTCTACGCTGAGATCATGACTGGTCTTCGTTGGGGAATCCTCGCCACCGGCTTCATCGCCGACACGTTCGCCTCCGATCTGCGCACGGCGGGCCTCGACCTCGTCGCCGTGGGCTCGCGCTCGCAGGAGTCTGCCGACGCGTTCGCCGCGAGATTCGACATCCCCCACGCGCACGCCTCCTACGAGGCCCTCGTGGCGGACCCCGACGTCGACATCGTCTACGTCTCGACGCCGCACCCGATGCACCACGAGAACGCGAAGCTCGCCCTCGAGGCCGGCAAGCACGTGCTCGTCGAGAAGGCGTTCACGCTCAACCGCGCCGAGGCCGAGGACCTGCAGCGCATCGCCTCCGAGCGCGGACTGCTCGCGATGGAGGCGATGTGGACGCGCTACCTGCCGCACATGGTGCGCATCCGCGAGATCATCGCCGCCGGCACGCTCGGCGAGATCCGCGCCGTGACCGCCGATCACACGCAGAAGATCTCCGCCGACCCCGAGCACCGCCTGAACGCGCTCGAGCTCGGCGGTGGAGCCCTGCTCGACCTCGGCATCTACCCGATCTCGTTCATCTGGGACGTCCTCGGCGCACCGCGGACCGTCACGGCCGTCGCCCGGCTGATCGAGACCGGCGCCGACTCCGAGGTCGCGACGATCATGACGCACGAGGGCGGCGCGATCTCCACGAGCCTGTCCTCGTCGCGTGCGGCCGGACCCGACGTCGCGAGCGTCATCGGCACCGACGCCCGCATCGACATCGACCGTGTCTGGTACATGCCCACGACGTTCCGCGTCGTCCTTGCGGACGGCACGATCGCCGAGGAGTACGCCTCCGACGTCGCCGGGCGCGGCATGGAGTACCAGGCCATGGCGGCGGAGCGCCTGGTGCGCGACGGCCTCCTCGAAGGAGACGTCCTCCCGCTCTCCGAGAGCGTGGCGATCATGGGGACGCTCGACGAGATCCGCGCGCAGATCGGAGTGCGCTACCCGAGGGAAGGGGCCAGCAATGGCTGAGGCGACCGACGCCCGTGTGGCGGTGTACCTGGACTTCGACAACATCGTCATCTCCTGGTACGACCGCGTGCACGGACGCAACGCGTACGGGAAGGACCGCCAGCGCATCGCCGAGAACCCGGACGACCCCGAAGTCGCCGACCGGCTCGCACGCGCCATGATCGAGGTCGGCGCGATCATCGACTACGCCTCCTCGTTCGGCACGCTCGTGCTCACGCGCGCCTACGCCGACTGGTCGTCGCCCGTGAACGCGGAGTACCGCTCGCAGCTCGTCGCACGCGCGGTCGACCTCGTGCAGCTCTTCCCCGCCGCGGCCTACGCCAAGAACGGCGCGGACATCCGGCTCGCGGTGGACGCCGTGGAGGACATGTTCCGGCTGCCCGACCTCACGCACGTCGTGATCGTCGCCGGCGACAGCGACTACGTGCCGCTCGCGCAGCGGTGCAAGCGCCTCGGCCGGTACGTGATCGGCGTCGGCGTCGCCGGCTCCACCGCGAAGTCCCTCGCCGCCGCATGCGACGAGTTCGAGGCGTACGACTCGCTGCCGGGCGTCGTGCGCCCGACGAAGGCCGCCCCGCCCGCGGCGGTCGAGCTCCCCGAGACGGTCGCCGAGCCGGCGGCCGAGCCCGCGGCGAAGGCGAAGTCCCGCCCGCCGGCCAAGAACGGGAGGGCCAAGGCCGCCCCCGCGAAGGTCGAGGAGAAGGACGAGGCCACCGAGCTGCTCCAGCGTGCGCTGCGGCTCGGCCATGACAAGGCGGATGCCGACGAGTGGCTCCACAGCTCGGCCGTGAAGACGCACATGCGCCGCATGGATCCGTCGTTCAGCGAGAAGGCGCTCGGGTTCCGGTCGTTCTCGGACTTCCTCAAGTCGCGCGGCGACATCGCCGAGCTCGAGGAGACCGGGCACGAGCGTCTGGTCCGGCTGCGCGAGCCCTGAGCCGGCGCTCACGATGACCTCGCCGTACGAGCGGGCGCTCGGTCCCCGCATCGACGATCTGCACCCCCAGACCGCCTGGTACTTCCGCACGATCCCCGCGGGGAGCGTCGGCGTCGGCCGGGGCGTGTTCACGACCGCGGGGTCCCGTCACCGCTGGCTCCACCCGCTGTTCCGGATCGCGGAGGCCGCGGGGGTCGCGTTCGCGGGCTGGGAGCGCGACGTGCCCTTCCGGATCGAGAACAGGACCGTCGGCGGCTGCGCGGTCGCGGCGCGCTGGTTCGAGCTGCCCGGACGCACCTGGGTCATGCCCGACGTCGTGGCGCTCGGCCCCGGAGGCGTCCTGCGCAACGAGATCGGCCACCGCGGGACCGTCGTCACGACCTTCGACATCGGCGTGCGCGACGGAGCCGTGGTGCTGAGCATCCGCCGCGTGGGTCTGCGTCTCGGGCCCCTCCGGCTCTCGACCCCGGGGTTCCTGCGTCCGACCATCGCCCTCGTCGAACGATGGGACGAGGAGCGCGAGCGGCACCACGTCGCGATGACCATCGACGCACCGCTCCTCGGCCGCGTCTACGAGTACACCGGATTCTTCGAGTACACGATCGAGAGCGAGCACCCGTGAGCACCCCCTCCTCCCCCGTCGACGGGCACGCCGGACGCGTCGTGATCGGCGGCTCGACCGGTTTCATGGGACAGTACCTCGCCCCGCGATACCGGGCGGCCGGGCGCGAGGTCGTCACGATCTCGCGCTCCGGTGCCGACATCGCCTGGGGGGACCAGGAGGCGATCGGCCGCGCGGTCGACGGAGCCTCCCTCGTGATCGGACTCGCCGGCAAGAGCGTCAACTGCCGGTACACCCCCGAGAACAGGGCGGAGATCTTCCGGTCGCGCCTGGAGACGACGGCGTCGCTGAGCACCGCGATCGCGCGCGCGGAGACGCCGCCCGCGCTGTGGGTGAACTCGTCGACCGCCACGATCTACCGGCACGCCGAGGACCGCCCGATGACGGAGTCGACCGGCGAGATCGGTCGGGGTTTCTCGGTCGACGTCGCGACCGCCTGGGAGCAGGCGCTGTTCGCCGACGACCTCCCGAGCACCCGCCGCGTCGCCCTGCGCAGCGCGATCGTGCTCGGCCACGGCGGCGTCCTCGGCCCGCTCCGCGGCCTCGCGCGGCGGGGGCTCGGAGGAGCCGCGCACGACGGCAGGTGGCCGATCAGCCGCGCACGCCGCGCCGCGGGCACGGGGCACGAGTTCGCCGCCCGGCGCGGCGCTCAGCGCTTCAGCTGGATCCACGTCGAGGACGTCGCGCGCGTCATCGACTTCCTGGAGCGCACGCCGTCGCTCGACGGCGCCGTGAACGCGTCGTCGCCGAATCCGGTGGACAACACCGCGTTCATGAGCACGGTGCGACGCGTCCTCGGCGTGCGCATCGGCCCGCCTCTTCCCCGCTGGATGCTGGAACTCGGCGCGATCGGCATCCGCACCGAGACCGAGCTGGTGCTCAAGAGCCGCTGGGTGCTGCCCGAGAAGCTCGAGGCCGCCGGGTTCGCGTTCTCCCACCCGACTCTCGAGGGCGCGATCCGCGAGTCGTTCGACCGCGCGGGCTAGAGGGCCGGGGTCTCCGGGGACTCGCCGTTCTCGCGACGACGCTTCTCGATCTCCGCGCGCAGCCGCCACTCCTCGATCTCCCGGTCGAGGTCCGCGATCTGCTCCTCCGTGGAGCGCGCGTCGACGGGGCGGACAGGACGCGGATCCGCCGTCGGCGCGGTCGGCGACGCGGCGCGCATCCTCGGGATGCGCAGCCCGGCCTCGGAGTACTCGCGTCCGATCGCGAACCAGAGCAGGCTGCCGATCAGCGGCAGGAGGATCACGATGATGATCCAGGCCATCTTCGGCAGGAACCGCACCTGGGCGTCGTCGCGCCGGATGATGTCGACCAGCGCGCCGACCATCAGCGCGATGACGAGGAGCGAGAAGAGGAACGG
This sequence comes from Microbacterium sp. NPDC089696, assembly GCF_044749125.1. Classification (NCBI taxonomy): domain Bacteria; kingdom Bacillati; phylum Actinomycetota; class Actinomycetes; order Micrococcales; family Microbacteriaceae; genus Microbacterium; species Microbacterium sp. NPDC089696. The sequence goes on from NZ_JBIVHF010000002.1 coordinate 204,889, forward strand.
CATGTGTTCAGGGTAGACGACGGCGCGCTACGGCAGGAGGTGTCCCGCCGCGCGGAACAGCTCGTACCACTCGGCGCGGCTGAGCTCGAGATCGGCGCCGACCGCGGCATCCCGCACGCGCTGGGGGGTCGTGGTCCCCAGGACGACCTGCATGTGGGCGGGGTGCCGCGTGATCCAGGCGGTCGCGATGGCGATCGGCGTCACGTCATGGGCGGCGGCGAGACGATCGATCACGGCGTTGAGCTCGGCGTACTCGGGATTGCCGAGGAACACCCCGGTGAAGAATCCGCCCTGGAACGGCGACCAGGCCTGCACCGTGATCCCGTTGATGCGGCAGTACTCCACGATGCCGCCGCCGTCCCGGACGACGCTCTGCCCCTCGCCCATCATGTTCGCCGCGACGGGCTGGGCGATGATCGGCGCGTGCGTGATCGACAGCTGCAGCTGATTGGCGACGAGCGGCTGACGCACGGCGGTGCGCAGCAGGTCGATCTGCCGCGGCGTGTGGTTCGACACCCCGAAGGCGCGCACCTTGCCCGACGCCTCGAGCTCGTCGAACGCACGGGCCACTTCCTCGGGCTCGACCAGCGCGTCCGGGCGGTGCAGCAGGAGCACGTCGATGCGGTCGGTGCGCAGCGCGGTGAGCGACCCCTCGACCTGGCGCATGATGTGGTCGTAGGAGAAGTCGAACATGCCCTGCGCAGGAACGATGCCGCACTTGGTCTGGATCACGATCTCGTCGCGCTCGGACACGGAGAGGTCGAGCGCGGCGGCGAAGCGCTCCTCGCAGAAGTGCATGCGCCCGCCGTAGATGTCGGCGTGGTCGAAGAAGTCGATGCCCGCCGTGCGCGCCGCGTCGTAGAGCTCGCGGATGTGGGCGTCGTCCTTGTCGTCGATGCGCATCATCCCGGCGACGACGGCGGGGGCGGTGGTGGCTCCGAAGGGGATGGTCTTCATGCTCCCCACGCTAGCGCGGACAGCGGCGCTCGGGGTGTCACGGCGTGAGCCGCGCGACGGGCACCCCGAGCGCCCGTGCGATGTCCGCGAGCTCGATCACCGTCACGTCGCGCTCGCCCGCGAGTACGCGCTCGAGAGTCCCCAGCTCGATCCCCGACCGAGCCGACAGCCATCGCACGTCCCGCTCTCGCTGTCGGAGTGCGGAACCGATCGCGCCTGCCACCAGACGTCCCACTTCTGTCGTCACACGACGACGCTAACGCCCCGCGCGAGAGTACTCAAGTCCCCGATGCGCCAATATGACGGCATCCTGGCCCTGGCGCGGTGCTATCGTGACTCGCGTGAAGACACAGGGCGAACAGTTCAACGCGGCGGTCGGACGACAGCTACGCGGCGAGATCGCCGCCGCGGGGAGCAGCATCGCCGCGATGGCCCGTCAGATCGGGATCGCCCGCAGCGCTCTCGACAACTACGTCACCGGCAGGCGCGCCATCCCGATCCCGATCGTGTACGCCGTGAGCGCGACCCTTGGGATCGCTCCGCATCTCGTGCTCAGCCGCGCCGAGGAGCGCCTGCGCGCGGAGGACGGGCATCTCGCGCCGGTCACCGCGCTGACGCCCCGCGTCGATGTCCCCACCCGACGCCATGATGGATCCGAGGTCGCCTTCGACTCGTCCGTCCCGCACGGCGACGACACGGACGATCTCTACCCGTAGACGATCACCGCCCGGGAGGCCGACATGGACCAGCTCCTCCGGCTCCTCGACGAGCACGGGCTCCGCCTGATCGAGCAGCCCGGCCCCTCCCGCGGCGGCTATCGCCCCGAGACCTCCACCATCCGCGTCGCCCCGGGCCAGAGCGCACGAACCACGCGCAGCATCATCGCCCACGAACTCGGACACGCCGTCCTGGGCCACGAGCCCACCGTCGACCCGGCGATCCGTGCACGGCAGGAGCTGCGCGCCGACGAGTGGGCCGCGCGCCTGCTCATCGCACCGGAGGCCTACGCCGAGGCGGAGGCCCTCCGCGACGGCCACCCGGCGAGCATGGCGTTCGACCTCGGCGTGGCGGTCGACCTCGTCCTCGCCTATCGACGGCTGCTCCGCCGCCTGGGCGACGCGACCTATGTCGACGCGCGCATGGGCGCCGGGCAATGGGCGCATCGAGCCGTGTCGGCGTGAGCCCGGCCCGAGCCACGCTGCTTGGATGTCGATATGACGTTCCGCACCCGCCCCGCCCCGCTCACCCTCACCGGCCGTCTGGTCGAACTGCGTCCGCTCGAGCGCTCGCACCACGACGGTCTGCTCGAGGCGCTGACGGAGGGCGACCTCTGGAAGCGCGCCTGGTACACGTCGGTGCCCTCCCCCGAGGGGCTCGCCGCCGAGATCGACCGTCGACTCGCCCTGATCGAGACGGATGAGATGATCCCGTTCACCGCGTTCGACGCGGCGGGGCGCACCCTCGGCCTCACGTCGTACTACGACATCGTCGCGGAGGTGCCGCGACTCCACATCGGGTACACGTGGAACCGCCCCTCGGCCCACGGGACGGGCACGAACGCCGAGTCCAAGCTGCTCCTGCTCCAGCACGCGTTCGAGCAGCTGGGCGTCTTCCGGGTCGGACTCACGACGCAGTGGGTGAACTTCCAGTCCCGGGCCGCTATCGAGCGCCTCGGCGCCAAGCAGGACGGTGTGATGCGCGCCATGAGCCGTTACCGCAACGGCGCGCTCCGCGACAGCGTCGAGTACTCGATCATCGAGCCGGAGTGGCCCGCCGTGAAGGCGAACCTGGAGGCGCGTCTCTCGACCAGGGGCTGAGCGCCGGGACGCGCGCTGCGGCGACTACTCGGTCGCGTTGCCCGACCAGTTGTTCGAGCGACGGGTGGCCGTGCCTCCCTGACGCATCATGAACGCCAGCGACAGCATCGTGATGAGGAGTCCTCCGGTGAAGACGATCGCCTGGAAGTCCTCGAGCGACTGAGCGAGACCCATCAGGTAGATGCCTCCGAGGAAGAGGATCATGAAGAAGATGAAGCTGAGGATCACGGGGTCTCCTGTCGTAGCGGCCGTCATCCAGGATACCGTCGTCCGCGCGCCGCTCTCGCCGCGCGGCCGTTAGCGCAGCGACGCCGTACACGAAAGCCCCTTGGGCCCCGAGCCGCGGAGTGGTTTCGTGCCGTGCATGAGCGCACAACCGACTGCCATCGCCATCTCCTGCACCCTCAAGCCCTCGCCCGACGTGTCGAGCTCCGATCTGCTGTCGTCGCAGATCCTCACGGCCCTCGGGCGACACGGCGTGAGCGGCGAGCTCGTCCGCGCCGTCGACCACGATCTGAGCCCCGGGGTGGAGGCCGACATGGGCGGCGACGACGAATGGCCGGTCATCCGACGCAAGGTGCGCGACGCCGACATCCTCGTCCTCGTCACCCCCACGTGGATGGGCCAGCACTCGAGCGTCGCGCAGCGCGTGCTCGAGCGCCTGGACGCGGAGCTGTCGGAGACGGACGACGAGGGTCGCCCGATCCTGTTCGACAAGGTCGCGATCGCGGGGATCGTCGGCAACGAGGACGGAGCGCATCACATCGCCGGCATCCTCTTCCAGTCGCTGAACGACGTCGGCTACACGGTCGCGGCGCAGGGCTCCGTCTACTGGAACGGCGAGGCCATGCAGACCGTGGACTACAAGGACCTCCCCGAGACGCCCGAGAAGGTCGCCTCCGCCACGGCGACCGCGGCGCGGAACGCGGCGCACCTCGCCCGCGCGCTGCGCGCCGAGAAGTACCCGGCCGAGTAGTCCCGCGAGGAGGCGCGACGGGTCAGGCGGTGTCCTGGCCCGTCGACTCCACGCGCGCGAGCTCGTCGATCACGAGCTCCCCGGTGGCGTTGAGCGAGTGCATCATGTCCTCGACGCGCTTCTTCTCGACGTGCTGCGCATCGGAGGAGGAGAAGAGGAACTGCAGGGGGATCGCCGGGTGCACCCACACGGTGATCCGCTCGGGGTCGCCGCCCTCGATCGTGCGCCACGTCATCATGAAGCTCTCCTGGCGGCGCAGCTTCGTGCCGATGATGACCTTCAGCACCGCCAAGGTCTCGTCATCGATGTGGATCGGCTCGGAGGTGCCGTCGTAACGCAGTCTTCCCATGAGTGAAAAGGTATCCCTCCGGCCTGGATTCCGCACGCAGGAGAGGTCACGACGCGCGGCGGAACGTCACGATCTCGTCGCGGCGCGACCTCTCGACCGACATGCCTGCGAGCTCCAGGCGCCGGAACACGCGGCGCGGCAGCTCCGGCAGCTCCGGCGTGCGCCCGCGAGCGGGCTTCGCGAGCCCCACGACGAGCGAGAGGTCGACGCCGTCGCCACGCACCTCGACACGCGCATAGTCCGTGCCGCGACGCCAGACCAGGGCATCCAGCTCCCGGAAGGGGATGACGTGGGTCCGTGCACCCGCGACGACGCGGACCTCGTCGTTGCCGAACGCGAGTGTGCAACGGAGCGTCCGGCGTCGGACCACGGCGAGCACGCCGAGGTAGGCGGGGAACGCGATCAGGATGCCGAGGGCGATGATCGCCACACGTGCACCGAGACGCATCACGAGGTCGTCGAGAGCGATCAGGAGCGCGACACCCGCGGCGCCGAGGACGACGACCATCACCACCGTCGCGCGGGTGATCGTCGACATCCGCAGAGGGAGCGCGGAGAACCTCACGCCGGAGCCGTCGCCGTCCGGCTCGCGCTCCCACGTCGGCGTGGTCGGGGTCGGCCTCCGCGCGCGATCGCGGCGTGTGAACACGTCCGCGAGGCGCGACAGCAGCCCGAGCCAGATCCACCCGGCGGCGGGTCCTGCGGCGATCTGCAGCACGAGGATCGGCGCGCGCGCCTGTTCGGGGAGGCCGTCGACGAGCCGGGAGCCGTGCTCGATCATCGCGTACATCGCGAGGCCGAGCGCGACGGCGACCCCGATGTGGAGCATCACGCCGAGACGCACGGGCTGCATCGCGAACACCGTGTTGACGAAGGCGAACCCGAGACACCAGCCGCCGAGGATCATCAGGAGAAAGCCCGGGAATCCGAGGTCGTCGGCCGCCAGCGTCCACCCCGCGGCCGCAACGAGCAGCATCACGCCGACGAGCGCCGGGGTCCGCGTGAGATGCCGCTCGGCACGCCCCGGGGCGACGGCCGCGTCTGCGGCAGCGGCGTCGGCGGTCTCCTCGGGCATCCTCGTCATCCTAGGGGGATCCGCGCGGTCGTCATGCGTCGTCCGGCAGCGCCGGGGCGGGAGTAGCGTGGAGCCATGACCGCCCCTGTCGATCCGACGCACACGTCCGCCTGGTCCGAGCTCACCGGACTCCACGAGGGGCTCGCCCCCGACCTGCGGGCGTGGTTCGCAGACGATCCCGGCCGCGCCGAGCGCTTCGCGTTCCCGCTCGCCGACCTGCACGTCGACCTGTCGAAGAACCTCGTGACCGACGAGGTCCTCGCCGCGCTCCTGCGTCTGGCCGAGCAGACCGGCGTCGCCGAGCGGTTCTCGGCCATGCTCTCGGGCGCGCATCTGAACACGACCGAGGACCGCGCGGTGCTGCACACCGCCCTGCGCCGCCCGGCCGGCTCCTCCCCCGCGCTCGTCGTCGACGGGCAGGACGTGGACGCCGACGTGCAGTCGGTGCTCGACGCCCTCTCGGCCTTCGCGGACCGCGTGCGCGGCAGTGACTGGCTCGGAGTGACGGGCAAGAAGGTCACGCACGTCGTCAACATCGGCATCGGCGGCTCCGACCTCGGCCCCGTCATGGTCTACGAGGCGCTCAAGCCGTATGCGGACGCGGGCATCGAGGCGCGGTTCGTGTCGAACATCGACCCGACCGACCTCGCGCAGAAGACGGCCGACCTCGACCCCGAGACCACGCTGTTCATCGTCGCGTCGAAGACGTTCACGACCCTCGAGACCCTCACGAACGCGCGACTCGCGCGCGACTGGCTGTGGGCCGGGCTCGCGGCATCCGGAGCGATCGACGGTTCCGAGGACTCGCGGACGGACGCCGTGGCGCACCATTTCGTCGCCGTGTCCACCGCGCTCGACAAGGTCGCCGCGTTCGGCATCGACCCCGTCAACGCCTTCGGATTCTGGGACTGGGTGGGCGGCCGGTACTCGGTCGACTCCGCGATCGGCCTCTCGCTCGCGATCGCCCTCGGCCCGGACGTGTTCCGCGACCTGCTCGCCGGGTTCCACGTGGTCGACGAGCACGTGCGCACGACGCCGCTCGAGCGGAACGTCCCCGTCCTGATGGGTCTCCTCAACGTCTGGTACGTCAACTTCTTCGGCGCCCAGTCGCACGCGGTGCTCCCCTACGCGCAGCAGCTGAGCCGGTTCCCCGCGTACCTGCAGCAGCTCACGATGGAGTCCAACGGCAAGTCGGTCCGCTGGGACGGCTCGCCGGTCACGACCGACACCGGCGAGGTCTTCTGGGGCGAGCCCGGCACGAACGGCCAGCACGCGTTCTACCAGCTCATCCACCAGGGCACTCGACTCATCCCGGCGGACTTCATCGCGTTCGTGAACCCCGCGTATCCCCTCACCGACGACGGCCAGGACGTGCACGAGCTGTTCCTCGCGAACTTCCTCGCACAGACCAAGGCGCTCGCGTTCGGCAAGACGGCCGCCGAGGTCGAGGCCGAGGGGACGACCGGCGCGCTCGTGGCGGCGCGGACCTTCGCCGGGAACCGTCCGACGACGTCGATCTTCGCCCCCGCGCTCACCCCGCAGGTCCTCGGTCAGCTCATCGCGCTCTACGAGCACATCACGTTCACGCAGGGCACGATCTGGGGCATCAACTCCTTCGACCAGTGGGGCGTGGAACTCGGCAAGCAGCTCGCGATGCAGATCGCCCCGGCCATCGGCGGGGACGAGGACGCCGTCGCGGCGCAGGATCCGTCGACCAGGGCGCTGTTGGGCTACTACCGCGCGAATCGGACCTGAGGCGTCGCGAGCGCACGCATCGCCGTCAGGCGGGCGGCAGCGGATGCTCCTGCAGACGGGCGTTCCAGTAGGCCAGTTCCTCGACGCCGACTCTGCTCGAGCGCTCCCCGATCGACCGCGCGGCTTCGGCGAACCACCAGCGCGCCGCCGCGGGGTCGTCGTCGGCGAGCGCGAGAGCACCGAGGGCCACCTCGTGCGGGAACGGCTTCCGGTTGAGGAACAGGTCCCCCGACCCGCGCGCGCTCAGCGGGATCCCGGTGCCCGCCGTCCACAGCCCGACGAGGAAGCGCCGGGAACCGCAGGCGTCGAGGAACGGCGAGATCATCCGCCGCATCCGCACCGCGAGCTCGACGAGGTCGTCCTCCTCCGCCTCCCAGCTCTGCTCGACGACGAGGACGTCGAGGTCGTGGGCTGTCAGGCGGGCAGTGTCGTAGACGTGCCGGGGTCCGCCCTCGGGATGCAGGGCCGGCCAGTACACCCCGTACCGCACGGCGATCCATGGCCCGCTCGACCCGAAGTTCACGACGTCGACGCGGTCCCCGCGGTCACGTCGCCACGTCCGCCCGTCCTTCCGGAATCCGAGCCCGCGCAGGGTCTCGTCGAGATGCTCTCGGAGCTCGCGGTCCACATCCGCGCGGAGCAGGCGCGGAACGGGGTCCGACTTCGCCCGGACCACACGGGCCTTCTCCTTCGCGATCAGCGCGTCGCGGTCGCGCGCGACGGCAGCGCCCTCGGCGCCGAGCGCCGCACCGATCTTCTTCACGAGGTCGCGGCGCGTGAGATCCTCGAGCAGCCTGCCCAGCTCGGCGCGGTCTGCGTCGCCGCCCCGAGCCACGAGGGAGTCGATCGACGCGGACGCGACGCGCAGGGCCAGCGACTCGGTGCCGGGCGGTCTGGTCGCTGCACCGCGCCGCACGAGCACGCCCAGCAGAGCCGCCGGCACCTCTTCCTCGGTGAGCCAGCGCGCGGTGAGCGCCGCGGCGCGGACGACGTCGTCGTTCGGGGCGACGAAGAGCCGCACCTGACCGTCGAGCGGGTCGGTCACCTCCTCGACCTCCGCCGCGATACGCAGCCAGGTCGCCACGAGCTCGCGGGCGCCGTCGAGGACGAGCGCCGCCTGCACGCGCTTCTGCCACGTCTGCGAGAGGGACTTGTGACCGAGGTCCGCGAGCGTGCGCACGATCGCCTCCGCGGCGTCGAGCGGGGTGGCGCGAGCGGTCTCTCTGGCGGCCTCGGCCCAGCCGTCGCCGTCGTGCACCGCCGAGAGGTCGAGCAGTCCTGGCGGCATGAACGCCGCGAGCAGTCGCTCGGCGAGCCGCCGGTCGGCGTCGACACCCCAGCGGTACGGCCCGAGTGCCGTGAGGTGCGCGGCACAGCGCGTGAGCACGTCGAAGAGCGCGGGGCCGCGGGCACCGGCATCCATCGCCACCTGCGCTCCCCGCAGCGCCGGTCCGCAGACGTAGTTCATGCAGTCGATCGCGAGGGCGGCTTCGAGTGCGAACACCGCGGAGGCCTCGTCCCAGGGCAGCTTCTTGCGCGGGAAGGTGCGGACGATGGCGTCCTCGTCTCCGCCGTAGGGCCAGCCGTTGACGAGAGCGGGACTCTGATCCATGACGAGCAGCAGGGCGGCGAGCCTGTGGCGCGGCGTGAGCTGCGTGTTCCGGGCCTCCGCGGGCCAGCCCGCCCACCCGACGCCGATGCCGTCGAGCGCGTGCGCGACCTCGCGGGTCAGGCTCTCACGGGTCAGGGGCGTCGAGGCGGCGTCGCTGGGCATGGGCCCAGTCTGATGCACGCCTCGGACGTCGGAGCGGTCGGACGCGCGGTCAGATCGCGCTCACCGCGAGCAGGAACCAGGCGGAGTGCGGGATCCACTGCTCGGCCCAGCGCCACGAATCCGGGCCCTCCGCGGTGTCGGGCAGGAGGAACGCGATGCCGGACTCGTCGTCGGGGTGGCTCGTGATCCCGTTGACGATCCCGCCGGGGACGTTCGGGAAGTCGGGCGTGTACTCGACGTTGTTGCGCCCTCTCCCCTGCAGCATGCACGCGTCGAAGGGGTTGCGCCCGAGCACCCAGTGCACCTGGTCGGCCGCGAAGCGACGCAGCCCGATGGCGAGGTCCTCGCCGCACTCGTCGAGCTCGGCGACCGACATCGCCGCGACGGCGAGCGAGCCGATGTTCGCGTTCTCGCCCTGCCACCAGTAGCCGGTGTCGTTCTCGTGCGGGAAGAAGAACGCGTCCCGCACGGCGCCTCCGCGCGGCTGCGTGCGCTGACGCGGATAGCCGAACGGGTTCGGGACGGCCTCGGTCCGGGCCAGGGCATCCCGCAGCACGCGCACCGCGAGCTCCCGCGCCGCCCGTGCGTGCAGGGCGTCGGGCAGCAGAGCCGCGTAGCGCAGCAGCGCCACGACGGGCAGTCCCGCCTCGACGGCCGAGAAGTAGGGGCGTCCGTCGGCCCACGCCTCGAACCATCCGGGCCCGTCGTCGGCTGTGCGGTAGCGGGCGATCAGCGACGCCGCACGTCGATCGGCCGCCTCGGCGAACCGCGCGCCGCCGTCGGGCGCGGCGACCGCGAGCTCGCTCGCCGCGAGCAGCGCGCAGTGGTCGTCGACGATCGATTCGCTGCTCCCGGTGAGCTCGCCGGTCGCGAGGTCGAGTCCGAACAGGTACTCCGCGTTGTGCGCTTCGAGGTCGTCGAACCCGCCGATCGCCGCGTCGAGGTACTCCTCCGCGGTGAAGTCGCCGTGCACGCTCTCGCGCGAGGCGCGGGCGAGAGCGGCGATCGCGAGTCCGCCGCCGCCGCGGTACGACGCCCGATAGCGGTCGGTGCGCACGCATTCGGGCAGCGGCGCGGTGATCACCCGCTCCTCGAGGCGCTTCGTGAGGGCGTCGAAGATGCCGCTGTAGAAGGCGCCGTCCGGGGTGCGGAAGCGCACGAGGAAGTCGGCGCCGTGCAGTGCCTCGTCGCGCAGACGCGCACCGAGCGCACGGTGGAACCGCGGATGCCGTCGCTCCAGCGCGTCGCGCGTCTCGAGCAGCGCCCAGGCGCAGAGCGGGATCTGCTGCGGGCTCATGGTCGGCGAGTAGGTGAGATGACTGAGGAACTTGCTGGTGTCGCCGCTCGCGTCGAGCCAGCCGCCACGCGCATCGACCGTGACTCCCGAGTCGTCGCCGTAGAGACGGGCCGCGGCGTCCTTGCGGTCGATCTCCCCGCTCGAGCGCATGGCCTTGAACGCGAAGAGCACGTCCGACAGCGTGCCGGCCGCGATGCGCTCGACGCCGATCGCGAACGGCTCCGACGACACGACCTCCTCGTCGACCGCCGCCGCGATCACGTAGCGGCCGGGCGTCTCGACCTCGTCGAACTGCACGCGGCAGTAAGCGCCCGTACGCCAGGCGTCGACGACCGTGGCCGCGGCCGTGGTCAGGCGGATGCGCGATCCGTCGTCGAGCGACAGCAGCTCGACGTGCGGGGTCGCCCCCGCCTCCGGCAGCTCCACGAGCGCGGACTTGGGCGCCCCGACGTCGTAGCCGAGGTGGGAGGTGAGAATGCGCATATCAGCCCTTGAGTGCTCCGGCGAGGACCGCGTTCTCCATCTTCTCGGCGAACACCGCGTACACGAGGTACGCGGGCACGAGGGTGATGAGGATGCCGGCGGCGAGAACACCGTACTGCGCGGCGTTCGCGATCGACAACGTGGGCAGCGCCACCTGCGCGGTGCGCAGCGCGGCATCCGGGCCGATGATCACGAGCGAGAAGAAGTACTCGTTCCAGAAGGAGAGGAAGTTGAGGATCGCCACCACCGTGAGCGTCGGCACCGCGAGCGGCACGTACACCGACCACAGCACCCGCAGCGGTCCTGCGCCGTCCAGCAGCGCGGACTCCTCGAGCTCGGCCGGTACCGCCCGCATCGCCTGCGTCAGCAGGATCACGGTGAGCGGCATGGCCGAGGCGGGGAGGAAGAGGATCAGGAACTCGCGCGTGTGGAACAGCCCGATCGAGATCGACAGGAGCACGGTGGGCACGAGCGCCGCGAAGCCGGGGATCAGGAAGCCGAGCGCGAACACCCGCTCGACCATGACGCCGACCGCGCCCTTGCCCCTGGCCAGTGCGAACGCCGCCGGCACCGCGAGCACGAGAGTCAGCACCTCGGCGCCGACCGTGATGTACGCGGAGTTCAGCAGCGCGGTTCCCAGCGACGCCTGCGAGAACGCCAGCCCGAAGTTGTCGAGCGTCAGCGGCGTGAAGGGCGAGAACGGCTGCGTGAAGATGTCGGTGTTGTGCTTGAACGCCGAGATGACGAGGTAGTACAGAGGCGCGGCGAGCAGCAGCACGTACAGCCACACGCCTGCGTGCGCGAGGTACTTCGACGGCCCCGTGCGGGCGAGGGCACCGGAGCGGACACGACGTCGGCTCGGCGTGCGAGCGGCGGATGCGGGGGCCCGGCGCGCGGCGGGGGCGGAGACGGCGGTCATGCGAGGGGTCCCATCAGTACTTCTGCCGGAAGGCCCGGCGGATCACGAGGATGCCGGCGACGCCGACGACGAACAGCACCACGGCGACGGCCTGGCTGTACCCGACCTTCGACTGGTTGAAGGCGAAGTCGTACACGAGGAACGACAGGGTCGCGGTGGCGTTCCCCGGACCGCCCTTGGTGAGGAGCAGCACGACCGCGGCCGAGGAGAACAGGGTCCACAGGAACTGCAGCATCGTGACGACGCCGACGAACTCGCGGCACATGGGCCAGGCGATGCTCCACATGCGACGCAGATGACCGCATCCGTCGATCTCCGCCGCCTCGAACACCGAGGCGTCGATCGAGTTGAGCCGCGCGGCGAGCATGATCGCCGAGACCGACATGCTGCACCAGATCGTGACGATGATGATGGCCCACATCGCGCTGTCGCCGTTCGCGAGCCAGGGGCGCACGAGCTGCTCGAGCCCGATCGCGCGGAGGAAGCCGTTGATCATGCCCTGGGGTGCGAAGACGCCGACGAACACCATCGCGAGCGCGGAGGCCGACAGCAGCACCGGCGTGAACATGAGGGCGCGGACGAACCTGTGGCCGCGCGGCTTGAGGTTGAGGTAGTACGCGATCATGAACGCGCCCACCACGACGATCGGGAGCGTCACGACGAGCTGGAGGATCGTGTTCCCGGTCGCGAGCCACACGATCGGATCGTTCACGAGGCGCACGAAGTTCTCGAACCCGGCCGGCGTGCGCGGGGCGATGAGACCGCGCCAGTTGACGGTCGAGAAGTAGAAGAGGCTGACCAGCGGCCCGATCGTGAACACGAGGAACCACAGCAGGGCGGGCAGCGTGGCCGACAACTGGAGAAGCTCTCCTCGTCGTCGTCGCTGTGCTCGTCGTCGCGTGACGACGTCGGATGAGAGTGCGGTCATGGCGGGGGCTCCAGCGGTCGGTGCGGGCGGTCCGGCCACGGAGGCCGGACCGCCCAGGAGGGTGCTACTTCGCGGCGGCGTAGATGTCGTCGACGGTCTTGCAGATCGTCGCGGCGTCGGTGCCGGGCGTGAACGCGATCGAGGTCGCGCGGTACATCGGGTTGGAGACATCGGCCGGCACGTAGATGTCGGGCATCACCGGGAAGTCGACCGCGTCGGGCAGATCCGTCAGCGACTGCGCCAGCAGCGGAGCCGAGACGCCCGAGGTGTCGCCACCGAAGTCGGCCACGGGGATCACGCCGCCCTCGTCGAGGATCGCCTTGAGCACGGCGTCGTCGTACATGTACGAGATCAGCTGCTCGACGGCGTCGATCTTCTTCTCTCCGTTGGGGCTGATCCACCAGCCGGCCGAGGTCGATCCGCGGTACGCGAGCGGCTTGTCGAACGCCGCTCCGTCGGCGACGGGGAGCCCGCCCAGGACGGTCGCGGCGGCGAGCTCGTCCGAGGCCCCGGGGTACGCCCAGGAGCCGAGGGGCGCGATGGCCGCCTGCCCGTCGAGGTACGCGGCCTGCGCCTGATCGGCCGTGTAGCCCTCGACGCCGTCGACGAACACGCCGGCGTCGCGCAGCTCGACGAGCAGCTCGATGCCCTTCATGGCGTCGGGGTTCTCGCACGTCGCGCCCTCGGCGTAGACGGTCTTGGCCTCCTCGGTGGTGAGGAACATCTCGAGGAACTGGAGGAAGATCTTCTGCCCGGACCAGTCCATGCCGCCGAGGACGACGGGTGCGATGCCCGCCGCGCGCAGCTTGTCGGTCGCGGCGATGAGCTCCTCCGTCGTGGTCGGAACCGCATCCACGCCGGCCTGCGCGAGCAGGTCGGTGTTGTACCACCACGGCCACGTGAAGCCGGAGTACGGCAGCGCCCGCACGTTGCCCTCGGCATCCGTCCAGTCCACGAGCGCGTCGTCGGGGATCCGATCGGCGATGCCCCAGTCCTCGATGTAGTCGTTCACCGGGACGACGGCGCCGTTGACCGCCCAGTCGAGCTGCTTCTCGAGCAGGCCGACGAGCAGGACGTCCGCCTCTTCGCCGGCGAGGAGCGAGGTCTCGTACACCTGGTTCAGGTTGTCGCCGGACTCGAGGACCTTGACCTCGATGCCGGTCTCCTCGGTGAACGCCTCGAAGGCGTCGAACAGCGGCTTGTTCTGCGCCTGCCCGGAGGTCCAGTTGGTCTGGACGACGATCTCGTCGGGAGAGGATGTGGCGCCGCTCGCGCAGGCGCCGAGGCTCGCGGTGAGCGCGAGCACGCTGACCGCTGCGAGGGGGATGGACACGCGCTTCTGCACGGAGGACCTCCTTGTCGGCCGGTCGGGTGCCGGCGGTTGCTCAAATGTACTGTCTCGGACTCTAAGTGGTCAACATTGGTATTGCATCTCGTGATCGAACGGTGACCAAGATGCCGGACTCGGCGCGGGCTCACCCCCGGTCGGGCAGCACCACGACGCCCTTGACGAAGTCCGACGGCCGTTCCTCCATGAGCTCGTAGGCGCGGTCGACGTCCTCGAGCGCGAAGGTGTGCGTGACGAGCGGCCGATAGCTGAAACGGCCGTCGGCGATCATCGCCAGCCCGTCCGCCATCGCCCGGAGAGTGCGCGGGCGCTGGGGCGAGAAGCCGTTCACGATCGTGGCCCCCTTGTACCAGAGCTCCATGTCCATGGGGGCGTCGCCCGTGTGGTGGTACCCCACGACGCAGACCGTCCCGTACGGACGCACGAGCGCGGAGGCCGTCGCCAGCGCCGGCGTCGCCCCCGCCGCCTCGACGACGACGTCCATCCGCTGCTCTCGTCGCCCCGACGCCCCGACGAACTCCTCGGGCAGTTCGTCCGGGTGATGCGCCTCGTGCGCCCCGAGGGCGAGGGCGCGGGCGCGAGCCGCGGGATTCGGGTCGACCGCGACGAGGAGCCCCGGGAGGCGGGCGGCCGCGAGCTGGATGAGGCCCAATCCCATGAAGCCGAGACCCACCACGGCCACCCGGTCGCCCGGTCGGATGCCGCTGCGGGACAGCGCCTCCTCCAGGTCGGCGAGCGGCTCGCCGATCACGTGCTCGGGCGCGAAGCCGGCGGGGACCCGCAGGATCGAGTCCGCATCCAGCGCGACCCTGGTCGCGAACCCGTCGCCGCCCAGACCCGTGACGACCTCCCCCACGCTCCAGCGTCCGGCGGCGTCGCCCACGGAACTGATCCGGCCCACCGTCTCATGACCGAGCCGCACCGGCGTCGCCCGGGAGCCGTGCTCGCGCCAGGGGGTGCGATCGGACGTGCACACTCCGCACGCCAGCACGTCGATCACGACCTGCGACGCGCCGGGCACGGGATCGGGGGCGGTGACGATCTCGGATCGACGAGGGCCGATGACCTGGCTGATGAGCATGGATTTCTCCTTCGACGGGCGGCGGTGCATGTCGCACTCAGTTGTCTCTAATGGACAGTAAGTGGTTGTACTCAGCTTAGATGCGTATTACGTTGGCGTCTGGTGGTATCTGCTTGGACTACCGCAATGACTCGAGGAAGAGGACGACGTGCACGCATCCCCCCGCTCCGGCGGATCACGATGAGGCGGATCACGACCGCCGCCGTGATCGGCGCAGGTGCTCAGGGTGCCGTGCACGCCCACGGCCTGGGTCGTCTCCCGGGGCTGCGCATCGCCGCCGTCGCGGACCCCGTGCCCGAGGCCGCCGCCCGTCTCGCCGCGGCCGTCGACGCCCGGGCCTGCACGAACGCCGACGAGGTGTTCGCCGAGGGGCGCATCGACCTCCTCAGCATCTGCGCGCCCGCTGCGGCGCACCGCGACGTCGTCGACGCGGCCGTCGCGCACGGGGTGAGGGCGATCCACTGCGAGAAGCCCCTGGCCCTCACCTACGGAGACGCCACGCACCTCGTCGACACGACCGCGCGCCACGGGGTCGTCCTCACGATCAATCACCAGCGCCGCTTCGACCGCATGCACCGCTCGGTGCGCGACCTCGTCTCCGCCGGCGGCATCGGCGACGTCGTCGGAGCCCAGGGCTTCTGCGCCAACCTCTTCGACTGGGGCTCCCACACGATCGACCTGCTGCGCCTGCACCTCGGCGATCCGCGCGCCCTGTCCGTGCTCGCCCAGATCGACGTCGCGGCCCGCAAACGCGTCTACGGGGCGCTCACCGAGACCGCGAGCATCGTGAAGGTCCGCTTCGACTCCGCGATCGACGCCGTCGTCACGACCGGACGCGACGAGTCGCTGCATCCGCTCGGCGACAACGGAATCGTCCTCTCCGGCACGCGCGGTCGCGTCGAGATCTTCGGAGGGCGCGCACTCGTCCACGTCGACGGCGCCGAGACGCGCGTGATCGCCGAGAGCGTCTCCGCCGAGCACCGGATCGACCTGCACGGCGTCGATCCGGCCGTGATCGAGCAGACGGCGCTCGCGCTCGCGGATCTCGTGGACGCGGTCGAGACCGGACGGACTCCCGTGCTCGACGCCCGGCACGGGCTCGCCGCGGCGGAGATCGTGTTCGCCGCGTACGAGTCGAGCCTGCGACGCGGCCTGGTGCGGCTCCCGCTCGACGTGTTCGACAACGCCCTGCAGCGCGGCCTCGACGCCGGCGCCTGGAGGCCCGAGACCGAGATCGTTTCGACGTTCTGACGTGAGAGAGATGGATGCGATGAGAGAGGCCGTGGCATGAGAGTGCTCCTGCGGCGAGGACTGTTCTACGTGATCACGGCGTTCGCCGCGATCACGATCAACTTCTTCCTGCCCCGGATGATGCCGGGTGACCCGATCGAACGGATGCTGACCCGGTTCCAGGGAAAGCTGAGCCCCGAGGCGGTGTACGCGCTGCGCCAGCTGTTCGGGCAGGGCGACGACAACCTGTGGACCCAGTACTGGCAGTACTGGGGCGACATCTTCTCCGGCAACCTGGGGGTGTCGATCAGCGCCTACCCGGCGCCCGTGTCGACGCTGATCCTGCAGGGCCTCCCCTGGACGCTGTCGCTGATCGGCATCTGCACGGTGCTCAGCTTCGTGATCGGCGTGGGACTCGGCATGCTCGTCGGCTGGCGCCGCGGATCGTGGCTCGACGGTCTCGTTCCGGCGACGACCTTCATCTCCTCGATCCCGTACTTCTGGTTCGGCCTCATCATGGTGTACGTCTTCGCGGTGCTGCTGCGGTGGTTCCCGCTGTCCGGCGGCTACCAGCCGGGGCTCACGCCCGGGTTCACCGGCGAGTTCATCGGCAGTGTGATCTCGTACGGCCTGCTGCCCGCGATCACGATCGTCGTGTCGTCGATCGGCGGATGGCTGCTCGGCATGCGCAACATGATGGTGACGACCCTCAGCGAGGACTACGTGCTGCTCGCGCAGGCCAAGGGTCTCAGGACCGGCCGCGTCATGAGCACCTACGCCGGGCGCAACGCCGTGCTCCCCTCGCTCGCGAGCTTCGCGATGTCACTCGGCTTCCTCGTCGGCGGTTCGATCGTCACCGAGGTCGTCTTCAACTACCCGGGCCTGGGCTACACGCTCTTCCAGGCCGTGCAGCAGCAGGACTACCCGCTCATGCAGGGCATCTTCCTCGTCATCACGATCACCGTGCTCGTCGCGAACCTCGTGGCCGACTTCGCCTACGTGATGCTCGATCCGCGCACCCGACAGGAGGCCCGCCGATGACGACGCCGCTCACCGCCACCCTCGCCGCCCCGAAGCCCGAGGCGAAGAAGGGTCGCAACCTCGACTGGCTCCGCGGCCTCCGCTCGGGCAAGATCATCGTCGGCGGCAGCGTCTTCCTGCTGTTCGTTCTCGTCGCGATCTTCGGCCCGATGGTCGTGACGACGGACCCCAGCGCCGTGAGCACCGAGGTGCTGCTGCCGCCGTCGCCCGAGCACTGGCTCGGCACCACGCACACCGGCCAGGACCTGCTCGCGCAGATGGTCCACGGCACCCGCATCTCGCTGTTCGTCGGCGTCGTATCGGCGTTCTTCGCCACGGCGCTGTCGCTGATCGTCGGCCTCACGGCCGGCTACGTCGGCGGCATCGGCGACGAGCTGCTCTCGGTGCTGTCGAACATCTTCCTCGTCATCCCCGGCCTGCCGCTCGTGGTGATCCTCGCCGGCTACCTGCCGAGCACCGGATCGATCGGCATCATCATCGTCATCTCGATCACGGGGTGGGCCTGGGGCGCCCGGGTGCTGCGCGCACAGACCCTGTCGCTGCGCAACCGCGACTTCGTGGAGGCGGCCCGCGTGGCCGGCGACCGCACGTTCCGGATCATCTGGAGCGAGATCCTCCCGAACATGCTGGCGATCGTCGCCTCGTCGTTCCTCGCGACCGTGACCGGCGGCATCCTCACGCAGGCGGGCCTCGCGTTCCTCGGCATGACCGACGTCACCGAGTGGTCGTGGGGCGGCATCCTCTACTGGGCTCAGAACAGCTCGGCGCTGCTGTTCGGCGCCTGGTGGTGGTTCGTGCCGCCCGGTCTCGCGATCGCCGTCGTCGGCACCGCCCTGGCCCTCGTCAACTTCGGCATCGACGAGTTCGTGAACCCGCGGCTGCGCGCCGCCGGTCTGGGCACCAAAGCGGGCACGAAGACGCAGTTCCGCCGTCCGCGCCAGCCGCTGCTGAACCTGCGTCGGCCGCGCCGCGACCTCGACGACACCGGCGTCTACGTCGCGGGCGAGGCCGTGCTCCAGATCACGAACCTCTCTGTCGAGTACCAGACCCACGACGGCGCGTTCCGCGCGGTCGACGACGTCAGCCTCACCCTGCACCGCGGGGAGATCGTGGGGCTGGCGGGCGAGTCCGGCTCCGGCAAGACCACGCTCGCCTACGCCGTGACACGGCTGCTGCGTCCACCCGCCGTGATCACCGGGGGCGAGATCGTGTACACGGGTCGCGACGGCGCGCAGATCGACGTCCTCGGCCTCGACGACCGCGAGCTCAAGGCGTTCCGCTGGTCGGAGATCGCCATGGTGCTGCAGTCGGCCATGAACGCCCTGAACCCGGTCATCTCGATCGGCGACCAGATCGAGGACATCTTCATCGACCACGACCTGCGCCTCAGCAGGGAGGAGCGTCGCCATCGCGCCGGTGAGCTGCTGCGCACGGTCGGCATCGATCCGGACCGGCTGGCGAGCTACCCGCATCAGCTCAGCGGCGGGATGCGCCAGCGCGTCATGATCGCGATGGCGCTGTCCCTCCAGCCGCGCGTCATCATCATGGACGAGCCCACCACGGCGCTCGACGTGATCGTGCAGCGCAGCATCATCGACGAGATCGCCCGGCTGCGCCATGACTTCGGCTTCGCGGTGCTGTTCATCACGCACGACCTCGGCCTGCTGCTGGAGATCAGCGACCGCGTCGGCGTGATGCGCAAGGGCCGCCTGGTCGAGGAGAACGCGCCGGCCGAGCTGCTCGCCCATGCGGAGCACGACTACACCCGTCACCTGCTGCGGTCGTTCCCGAGCCTGCGCGGCGACGGACCCACGGCGGGCGGCGGTCGCTACATCGCGGAGGACGGCGAGACCGCCTCCGAGGAAGTGGGAGCACGATGACCACGCTGCACGCCGTGAACCTCACGAAGGACTACCACCTCGGCCGGCGCGGTGCCACGCTGCGCGCCGTCGACGGCGTCTCGCTCACGGTGCGCCCCGGCGAGACCGTCGCGCTGGTCGGCGAGTCCGGCAGCGGCAAGTCGACCATGGCGAAGATGATCCTCCGGATCACCGATCCCTCATCCGGCGAGCTGCGCCTCGACGACGAGACGGTGCCGCGCGGCCAGCACGGCATCCGCGCCTACCGCTCACGGGTGCAGATGGTGTTCCAGGACCCGTTCGCCTCGCTCAACCCGCTGCGCACGGTGCGCCATCACCTGCGGCGGCCGCTGCGCGTGCACCGCATCGTCGGCGGCGCGAAGGACGAGCAGGCCGAGCTGGAGCGCCTGCTGGACTCGGTCAACCTCTCCCCCGAGTACCTCGACAAGTTCCCTCACGAGCTGTCCGGCGGTCAGCGTCAGCGCGTCGCGATCGCCCGCGCCCTCGCCCCGCGGCCCGAGGTGCTGATCGCGGACGAGCCCGTGTCGATGCTGGACGTCTCCATCCGCATGGAGATCCTCGAGCTGCTGGACCGTCTCAAGCTCGAGCGCAACCTCGCGGTGCTGTACATCACGCACGACCTCGCGACCGCCCGACACTTCTCGAGCCGGATCGTCGTGATGCGCAACGGGCGCGTCGTCGAACGCGGACCGAGCGACGAGGTCATCGCCGTGCCGGTGCACCCGTACACCCAGCTCCTCGTTCGCGCCGCGCCGGATCCGCGGTCCGAGCCGTTCGAGGTCGACGTCACCCGCCGACTCCGCCACCCCGAGGTCGAGGTGGGCGACGTCGACCCGACCGCGGAGCCCGGCGCCGACGGCATCCACTGGGCCCGCGAGTGGGAGGACGACGAGAGCGTCATCCGTCTGCTCGCCGACAGCCGCGTCTCGGGGAAGGAGGGCATCGGCGCCCCCGAGTGAGCGCCCACCGCAGTTCCCGCATGATCCGCACCATCATCCCGATCCCGAGAGAAATCCCGAGACCGATCCCCCCGAGAAAGGACGTCGACATGCCCACGCGCACGTCGAGACGAGCGGCCATCGCCACGCTGGCCGTCGCAGCACTCATCACCGGCCTCGCGGCCTGCGCCCCCAGCACGGGCGACACCGCGGGCGGCACCATCCTCACGGTCGGCCGATCCTCGGCATCCGTGCAGCAGGTGTTCAACCCCTACCTGCCCACCACCGCCTACCAGCTCGGTTCCGAGGGCATGATCTACGAGCCCCTCGTGCAGGTCAACACGACCAAGGCCGGCGACTTCAAGCCCTGGCTCGCCACCGAGTGGGAGTGGAACACGGAGGGCACGGAGCTGTCCCTCCAGCTCCGCGACGACGTCAGCTGGACCGACGGCGAGGCCTTCACGGCCGACGATGTCGTGTACAGCTACGAGCTGATCCGCGACCACCCCGAGCTCAACCTCACCGGCATCCAGTTCGACACCATCACGGCCCCGGAGGAGCACTCCGTGGTGCTCTCGTTCGCGACCCCCTCGGCGAACTTCTTCGACAAGATCATCTACCTGAGCATCGTGCCGGAGCACGTCTACGGCGAGATCGACGACGTCGCCGGGTACGCCGACGAGAAGCCGGTGGGCACCGGGCCGTTCATGCTCGACACCTTCACGCCCGAGAGCTACACGCTCGTGAAGAACCCGGACTACTGGCAGAAGGGCAAGCCCGCGATCGATGGTCTGCGCTTCGTCCCGTACAAGGACAACACGGCGGTGTCGCAGGCCATGGTGCAGGGCGACGTCGACTGGTGCAGCTGCTACATGGCGAACGTCGAGGAGACCTTCCTCTCGAAGAGCCCGGACTACCACATCCTCTGGTCCGTGGTCGGAGCCGACGGCCTCATCACGAACAACCAGAGCTTCCCGTTCAACGAGCGCGAGATCCGCGAGGCGGCGAGCCTCGCGATCGACCGCCAGCAGGTCGCCGACGTGGCGAACCGTCCGGCGGCGACGTGGAAGGGTGGCCTGCCGCTGCCCGTGTTCGAGGATGCGATCGCGCCTGGTCTCGAGAAGGAGGTCTACGAGTACGACGTCGACGGCGCCAAGAAGATCCTCGAGGGACTCGGCTTCACGATGGGATCGGACGGCTACTACGAGCGCGACGGCCAGCAGCTGGCCTTCGAGATCACGATCCCGCAGGCGTTCACCGAGCAGGTCGCGGCGGCGCAGATCATCCAGTCCAACCTCAAGGAGGCCGGCTTCAAGGTCGACGTGAACGGCGTCGCGGTCGAGGCGATCAACGGCATCACGAGCAAGGGCGAGTTCCAGGCGACGATCGGCTACCCGATCGCGACCCAGATCCTCGCGGTCAACCTGTACGACTCGTGGATGAACCCCGCCTACTCGCTGCCGATCGGCGAGGCGATCCCGACGTACCAGAACATCCAGCGCACCGAGGACCCGGAGATCGCGCAGTACTTCGCGGACTACTTCGCCGCGACGACCGACGACGAGCGCACCGCGGCCGTCACCGGTCTCGAGGAGCAGTTCATCGAGGAGATGCCGTGGCTCGTGCTCTCGTACTACCAGGCGTACGCCGGGTGGAGCGAGAAGAAGGCCACCGGCTGGCCGGAGGAGGCCGACCCGTACTGGGGCGCCTTCGTCAATCCCGTCGTCGCCCTGGAGCTCCAGCCCCAGAAGTGACGACACCCGGGGCGCCTCCGCGCGGAGGCGCCCCGGTCCATCCCCACCCCGAGGAGTCCCGCACCATGTCCCGCAGTCCCCGCGCCCTCGTCGTCGTCGGCGGTGACGACACCCACCACGACCTCCTGGGCGCCGCCGGCGTCCTCACACGCCTCGGCGCCGCCGCCGGCTTCGCGACCGCCGCGGCCGTCGGGATGCAGCGCTTCGCGGACCCCCGACCGGACACGGCGGATGCCGACGTCTTCGTGCTCTACGACTCCGGTGCCCTCTTCCCCACCCGGCAGCAGGAGGCCCTCGCGGACACGGTCGCCGGCGGGACGGGCCTCGTCGCCCTGCACATGTCGAACGTCATGGCCGATCCTGCGGGCGCGGACCGCGCGCACCGAGACCTCCTCGGCAACCACTACCTCTCGCACGGCCCCGGCCACCACGAGGGACGGCACCGCATCGAGATCGTCGCGGAGCACCCGATCACCGCCGGCGTCGAGGACTTCGAGCTGTTCGACGAGTACTACGAGTTCGCGTTCGCCGACGACGATCACGTCGTGCTCGCCGAGCGCACGCGCGACGACGGCGTCCGCATCCCCGTGCTGTACGCGCGCGAGGTCGGCGACGGCCGCGTGGTGTACCTCGCCCTCGGACACGACATGCGCTCGTGGGGCGAGCCCGCGTTCCAGCGCCTCGTGATCCAGGCGATCCGCTGGGCGGGCCGCGCATGAGCCTCCCCGGCGCCGCCGTCATGCTGTACACGGTCGACGCGCTGCTCGACGACGACTTCGAGGGCGTGCTCGAGCGCATCGCCGCCCTCGGCTACACCGGCGTCGAGACCTACGGTCTGCACGGCCGCTCGGCGGCGGACGTGAAGCGGATGCTGGAACGCACCGGCCTGCGGGTCGTCAGCGCGCACGCGCCCTTCCCGCACGGACCGGACGCCACGCGCATCCTCGACGAGTACGCCGAGCTGGGCGCCCCGAACCTCGCGTGGAGTATGGAGGCCGAGGAGTTCGACGACCTCGACGCGATCGAGCGCGGCCTCGAACGCGTCAACGGCGGAGTCGACGCGGCGAGCGCCTACGGCATGACGGTGGCGTATCACAACCACCACGCCGAGTTCCGGAACGAGATCGACGGGCGTCCCGCCTACGATCTGCTGCTGGAGCGTCTGCACCCCGACGCCAGGGTCGAGCTCGACCTGTACTGGGCGGCCGTCGGCGGCGCGTCCCCCGCCGCGGTCGTGCGCTCGATCGGACCCCGCCTGCGCTACGTGCACGTCAAGGACGGTCCGGCGCTCACGTACGGGCACGACACGCTCGTGCCGATCGGCCAGGGCTCGGTCGACGTGCTGGGCGCGCTCCGGGAGCCGTCGACGCTGGAGTGGCACATCGTGGAGCTCGAGCGTCTCGACGTCGATCCCTTCCTCGCTCTCGACGAGTCCTATCGCTACCTCACGGGCCACGGCGTGACGGCGGGCACCCGATGAGCGCTCTGCGGGTGCTGTTCCTCGGCGGCGCCGGGATGATCGGCTCGGCCGTCGCCCGGGAGGCGGTCGCCGCGGGCATCGACCTCACGGTGGTCACGCGCGGCGAGCACCGCCGACCGCTGCCCACCGAGGTCCGCTCGGTGCGCGCCGACGTGCGCGATGCGGCCTCGCTCGACGCCGCGCTGGGCGACGACGAGTATGACGCGGTCGTCAACTGGGTGGGCTTCGCCCCCGAGCACGTGCTCCCCGACGTCGACCGCTTCGCCGGCCGCACGGGTCAGTACGTGTTCGTGAGCACGTGCAGCGTGTTCGGTCGCCCCGTGCCGCAGCTGCCCATCACGGAGTCGAGCCCCCGACGGCATCCGGTGTTCGGGTACGCGCGGGACAAGCTCGCGGCCGAGCTGGCGCTGGAGGACGCCTATCGCGAACGCGGGCTGCCCCTCACCATCGTGCGCCCCATGCACACCTACGACGACACGACCATGATCTTCCCCGTGAGCTGGACGGCGATCGAGCGGATGCGGCGCGGTGAGGCCTCCGTCGTGCACGGAGACGGCACGTCGTTGTGGACGCTCACGCATTCGAGCGACGTGGCCCGCGCGCTGGTCCCCCTGCTCGGGAACCAGCACGCGGTCGGCGAGAGCGTCAACCTCGTGAGCGGCGACATCCTCACCTGGGATCAGATCCACACGACTCTGGCGCAGGCCGCAGGTGTACGCGAGCCGCTTCTCGCGCACCGGTCGAGCGAGTCGATCGGGCGCGAGATCCCCGGCTGGGCGGAGGTGCTGCAGGAGGACTTCCGCCACTCGATCCTCTTCGACACGACGAAGCTGCGCACCCTCGTGCCCGGGTTCCATCCGCGGGTGACGTTCTCGGAGGGCGCACGCCGCATCGTCGCCTGGCACGAGGCCGACGCCGCGCGCCGCACGTTCGACGACGACCTCTCCGCGGCCTTCGACCGCCTGATCCGGAACGGATGACATGACAGACACGACGCCGGCGCTCTCGATCCAGCTCTACAGCGTGCGCACCGAGCTCGGCGACCGCCGCGCGGACACCCTGCGTCGGCTCGCCGGCCTCGGCTACGCGCTCGTCGAGCCCTACGACATCCTCACCGATCCCGAGCGGCTCGCCGCAGAGCTCGCGGACGCCGGGCTCACGGCCCCGACCGCGCACGTCAAGCTGCTCGACGTGCCCCTCGAGGACGCCATCGCCGCCGCCCGCACGGTCGGCGTGCGTACGCTGCTGGTGCCGTGGGCGGATCCGGCGCTGTTCGCCGATCGCGACGGCGTCGAGTCCCTCGCCCGGACGATCAACGAGGCGGCGGAGGTCGCCGCCGCACACGACCTGCGGGTCGGGTATCACAACCACGACTTCGAGTTCTCGACGCTGATCGACGGTCGTGCCGCCTGGGAGCTGCTGGTCGAACTGCTCGACGAGAGGGTCGTGCTCGAGGTGGACACGTACTGGGCGAGCGTGGGCGGCGCCGACGTGTTCGAGCTGCTGCCGCGTCTGGCCGACCGCATCAGCGCCGTGCACGTCAACGACGAGGAGCCCGAGCCCGACGACCCGCCCGCGCTCGGCGTCCCCGTCGTCGGTCGCATGCGCGAGGTCGTCGCGCTGGCGGCGCGCTCGTGCGAGCTCGTGGTCGTCGAGGTCGTGGTGGACGGGGATCCGCTCCCGGCCGTCGAGCGGAACACGCGGTTCTTCGCGGCGGCGCTGTCATGACGCGCGGCGCGGGACCGGTGCGGGTCGGAGTGATCGGGGCGGGGAACATCTCCGACGAGTACCTCACGACCCTGAGCGCCGCGCCGACGATCGAGCTGATGGGCGTCGCCGACCTCGACGAACGACGCGCCGCCGACCAGGCGGCCCGGTACGGCGTCCCCTGGTCCGGGACGACCGCGGACCTGCTCGCGCTGCCCGGCCTCGAGCTGGTCGTCAACCTCACGATCCCCGCGGTGCACGCCGAGGTCGCGCTGCAGGCGATCGCCGCGGGGAAGCACGTGTGGAGCGAGAAGCCGCTGACCCTCGATCGGACCTCGGCCCGCGCCGTCCTCGACGCGGCCGCCGAGGCCGGCGTGCTCGTCGGCAACGCGCCGGACACCGTGCTCGGCCGCGGCGTCCAGCACTCCCAGCGCCTCATCGCCGACGGGCGCATCGGCACGCCGCAGACCGTCCTCACGCTCATGCAGGGCCCCGGTCCCGACGCATGGCATCCGCGACCCGACTTCCTCTTCGCCCGCGGCGCCGGGCCCTTGTTCGACATCGGTCCGTACTACATCACCGCGCTCGCGCTGCTGCTCGGACCGGTCGAGAGCGTGCAGGCGCTCGGACACCGCGCGTTCGACGTCCGCACCGTCCCCTATGGCGAGCGCGCGGGGAACCGCATCCCCGTGGAGGTCTGGACGCACGTCAGCGTGCTCACCCGTTTCCGCTCCGGCGTGGTCGGCACCTCGATCTACAGCTTCGACTCGCCCGTGCGACGCCAGCTGTTCGAGGTCACCGGGTCGGGCGGGACGCTGACCGTGCCGGTGAGCGGCTTCGACGGGCCCAACACGCTCGTCCCCGCCGGGACACCCGTGCCGGAGCCGACGGAGATCGCAGCGCCCGGGTCGACGCGCTCCCGGGGCGTCGGAGTGGTGGAGATGGCCGAGGCGATCAGGGCTGGTCGTGAACCGCGTGCGAGCGGCCTTCTGGCATACCACGTCCTCGACGTCCTGCTCGCGGTCGAGGAATCCGCGGAGAGCGGCCTTCCCGTGCCTGTGACCAGCGGTTTCTTTGCGGTGCCGCCGCTCACCCCGGAGTGGGATGCGGGCGCGTCCCCCGAATGACGGTAACGCCGAGGACTTAGAATGGTCGTCATTGGTATGGCGCAGGAGTGCCGTGTACCGTGCATCGAAGACACACTGATCCAGAGGGAGCAGGCATGACGAGCAGCATCAGCGAGTCACCGATTCGCGCGGACTACCCGGAGCCGCTGTGGATCCAGGCGGTGAACCTCATCAAGGTCGAGATCTCGTCCGGCCGCCTCGCCGAAGGCATGCGCCTCCCCCCGGAACGCGAGCTGTGCACGCAGCTCGGCATCAGCCGCGTCACGCTGCGCAAGGCTCTGCTGCAACTCGTGGAGGAGGGCGTGCTGAGCTCCTCGCACGGTCGGGGCTGGTACGTCGCCTCCGCCCCCGTCGCGAAGGAGTGGCCCAACAGCCTCGAATCCTTCAGCGAGACGGCACGACGCATGGGACTCGAGTCCACCTCGGTCGTGCGCCGCGCCGAGACCGGGTACGCGAGCCTCGACGAGGCCGAGGCGATCGGCGTCGCCCCGGGCACACCGGTGTTCCGTCTCGACCGCATCCGCCTCCTCGACGCCGTGCCGATCGCCCTCGACGCCTCCGTCGTCCCGGCCGCCCTGCTGCCCGACGTGTCGGGCACCGACTTCACGGTCGAGTCCCTGTACGACCTGCTCGACGATGCCGGCTCCGCGCCTCAGCGCGCCGACAGCACGGTCGAGGCCCGTGAGGCCGACGCCCAGGCGGCGGAGGCGCTGCACGTCGCCGAGGGGAGTCCGCTGCTCGTGATGCGCCAGGTCGCGCACGGCGCGGACGGGCGCGTGGTCGCCCTCTCCACCATCCGCTACGTCGGCGAGAGGTACCGCCTGCGCACGGTGTTCACCCGGGGATCCGGTCCGACGCGCTAGGCCTGTCGGCTCGCGAGGAACAGGGCACCGGCGACGGGCTGATCGTCGAGCAGCACGAGCCGGAGCTCCGGATGCCGCTGGGCGAGTCGGATCCGCACGCCGTCGGCCAGCCGCGGCTGCGCCGTGATCACGCCACCGGCGGCGACGACCGCCTGACCGCGCGCTCCGCGGCGGCGCAGCTGATCGACGAGCCGCACGAGGTGCTCGGCGCCGGCGTCGATCACCGCGCGGGCCCGCTCGGACCCCTGGTCGGCGGCCCGGAACACGGCGGGCGCGTGCGGCCCCCAGTTCGCCATGGTCGGCTCGTCGTTCACCGCTCGGGCCAGGCGCTCGGCATCCGCCACCCCGAAGTCGGCCAGCAGCGCGCCGAGCAGACCGTCGTCGGGGTCTCCGTCGTCATGCGCCAGAAGCGCCGCCTTCGTCGCCTCGCGCACGAGACCCGCCGCGCCCGCCTCGTCGCCGATGACCCAGCCCCAGCCTCCCGACGAGATCTGCGCCCCCTGCGCGTCGATGCCCACGCCGATCGCCCCCGTGCCCGCGATCAGGCCGATGCCCTCGTCGAGCCCCGCCGCCGGGACGAGCAGCGCGGCATCGTTCACGCACCGCACGCTCGGCACGCCGCGGAGATGCAGAGCCTCCTCCAGCTCGCGCGCCACCTGCGGGGTGTCGAGGCCCTGCGCGCCGATCACCAGCGCGCGGATGCGCTCCCCCACCGGCATCGACCTCTCCAGCACATCGAGCAGCCAGTCCGCGGCGGCGTCCGCCGGCTCCGCGTCCCAGGCCCCTGAGCCGACGACGACGTCCACGACGGTCTCGCCGTCCGGTCGGGCAGCGCGCACCGCCGCCTTCGTACCGCCGACGTCCATGCCGACGACGAGCCCCCCGTCGCCGTCGGCGGCCGTCACTGCGCGACTCCGGATTCGACCGTCGCGTCGACCTTGGTGTCGTCGTTGTGGAACACGAACTCCTCGATGTCGACCCCGCGAGCGTCCGCGACACGGGCCACGAGCCCCTGGAGGAACAGCGCCTCGAGCACAGCGCGCGCGGTGGCGGAGCTGCGCGGCAGCCGCACGGTCTCGAGGTGCTCGGCGCCGTCGACGTCGTCGGTCGTGACGAGGACGACGCGGTGCCCGGCATCGCTGAGCGTGCGTGCGACGCGGTGCTCGCGATCGCCGCCGAACAGCACGTGCGCACCTTCGCCCGCGGACTCCATCGACCCGTGCAGGTACTGTCTCGTCCCCATGGCGCTCGCCGGGATCCTGGCGACCTCCCGGAACAGCAGAGCGCCGGCCTCGGCAGACCCCGTCGAGGGGCCGGCGCCGACGAAGTCGAGGCTGGGCGCGGAGGCGACGAGCGCGGCGGCGCGGTCGATCTGCGGAGCGAGCATGTCCTCAGTCTCGCGGAAGAGCGCGGCGAAGTCGCGCCACGCCGGATCGATGTCGCCCCCGGCCCAGGCCTCGGCCAGCATGCTCACCGCCACGACGGTGGCGGTGTAGCCGATGGTCGAGGCGTAGCTGTCGGGGATCGTGCCGAGCCCCACGAGACGGGTGGCGAGCTCCGAGAGCGGAGACGGCACGGTGTTCACGACGCCGTAGCGCAGCGACGAGGGGATCGTGTTCAGCGCGGCGATCGTCTCGCTGCTGCGCCCGCTCTGCGAGACGCCGATCACCGGGTGGGCGCCCGTCGCCAACGGCAGCGGGGTGTCACCGGCGTCCAGGCGCCAGGCGGTAATGCCGCGCTCGCGCAGGTGCCAGACCGCGGGCGCCGTGGCGGCGAGGCTGGCGCCGATGCCGAGGAAGAGCGGCCCCACGTCGGTGAGGGCGCCGTCTGCGGCGAGCGCGCGCACCTGCGCCTCGATACGCGGGATCGCCGTCTCGAGCGCTTCGGCCTGGCCTGCGGTGGCCTGGGCGTAGCTGATGTATCCGTCCATGTCGTTCCTTGCGATCGTCCGGTCAGTGACCGGCGTGGTGGTCGTGATGCGCCGCGTCGACGGCGCAGTGGCCGACGGCTCCGGGGATGTCGAGTGAGGGGTTGCGGCCGAAGAACCCGTGCGGCTTGAGCACGAACCCGCACGTGTCGACCGGCATGATCGGCCAGTCCTCGACGCGCGGGAAGTGCGTGAGGCCGAACGTGTGCCAGAGCACGATGTCGGTGCCGTCGACCGGTCGGTCCTCGGCCACCCACTGCGGCAGGCCGGCGCCGCCGGGGTGCAGGTTCACGAAGTCCCCCGCGGGATACAGCTGGTCGGGTTCGTAGGCCGTGACCCAGAGGTGCCTGGTCGTGAAGGTGGCGCGCTTGTGGATGTCGGATCCGCTGTCGGCGAGCAGCAGCGGCTTGCCCTCCGGGTAGAGCGTCCAGCCGACGGGTTCGCCGAGCCGGTTCTGCACCTCGGTGTTGCCGATGAACCAGACCCGCCCGGTGAGGTTGTCGGCGATCCGCTGGGCCTCGGACTCGGTGCGCAGCCGGGTGACGCTCTGCGTGAACCCGGTGCCGTGCGGGTTCTGCGGGCCTCGCGGCACGGCGACCGCCTCGATCTCGTCGACCGCGTTCGCGAGTCCGTCGATCGCGACGTCCAGGCGCGCGCTGAACAGGTGCTGGTGGTTCGGCGCGCCGAGTCCCGGGGCGACCTCGGTCGCGAAGGGGTAGCCCTTCCCGGGGTAGGCGGACGTGAACACGATGCCGGTCGCCTTGACCTCGAACTCGATCGCCCCGTCGAGACCGAAATACCAGTAGAAGCCGTAGTCGTAGTTGCCGACCGTCATGAAGAAGCTCACGACGAGACGCCTGTTGCGGCGCGTCTCGGAGGAGCCGTTCCAGTTGTCGGAGTGCTTCCAGAGCACCCCCGCGTCCTCCTCATGGATGCAGATCGCCTGTCGGACGATGCGCGGCGCTCCGTCGTTCCCGGCCACGATCGCATCGAGGTAGGTGATGTCGCCGATGCAGTCGCAGCCGAGCTCGAGCGAGTTCGCGAAACCGCCGAAGAGGTACTCTCCCCCGTCGAAGAAGTTCTGGAACCAGCGCTGCGGGCTCGGGTCGCCGTAGGGCACGACCATCTCGGCGATCGACGCGCGGTACAGCACCGATCGCTGCACGTCGCCGTCGGCGATCGAGACGTCGTGCAGCACGAGGCCCTCGCGCTGGTCGAAGCCCATCTGCAGTCGCCAGCCGGCCCAGTCGAGCACGCCGTGCTCGTCGATCGTGAAGCTCGGGCCCTGGGGCTGCGTGATCTCGATCGGCGTGAGGCCCTGACGGTCGGGACCGCGCCAGTCGGGCAGGTGGTAGTTCCCGTCCTCCGAGGGCACCGGCAGGTCGATGTGGTCGACCACATCGAGCACCTCGCCCGTGACGACGTCGACCATCACCGTGACACCGTCGACGGGGTGGGCCCAGCCGAGGTCGTCCGGGGTGCGCTGCACGAACGTGAAGCACCGCTGGATGCGCCGACCCCGCTCGTCGTCGGCCAGGACGCCGGCCGAGAGCGGGTTCACCCGGAGCTGCGAGAGATCGGTGAGACCGCGCTTCGCCATCGCGGCGATCCACCGCTCGTCCCGGTGCACGATCTCCTCGACGAGACCGAACTCGCGGATCACGACCGGGACGGCGCCGTCGACCTCGGGGTCGAGCCGGCGCGACGAGACCACTGCTCCCGCGTCCGGATCGACCACGACGTCGTGCGACGCTCCTGTGGTCATGTCGATGAGGAAGCTGCGGACGAGGCGCGGGACGCCCTCCCCGGCGAGGAGGCGGCGCTTGTCGGGCGGCAGGAGGCCCACGTACGAGTAGTGCGTGTCGGCGGTCGCGATCCCCGCGAGCTCCAGCGTGGCGCGGTTCGCGGCGATCTCCTCGGCGGCGAGGGTGGCCAGCAGCGCGTTCGCTCCGGCCGGCAGTGCTCTCGTCATCGTCCCGGTCTCTCCTCGTGTGCGGTCGTCGTGTGTCATGTCGTCGTGTCCTGACGTCGTCGTCATCGTGCGGATCCCGGCGTCAGCGCTCGAGGACCACGCGCTCCCAGGTGCCGGAGCGCATCGCGCGGTAGCACGCGTCGAGGATGCAGTTGACGATCCATCCGTCCTCGAATGTCTCCAGCGGAACGGTCCCGGCCGCGTAGTGGTCGATGAAGTGCCTCATCTGCTGCGAGAAGCCGTAGGCGCGGGTCTCCTCGGGCACGGGATGCACCCAGCCGGTCTCCGAGTCCGCCTTCTCCACGAGGTAGCCGACGGGCGCGCCGAGGAATCCCCACACCGGGGTGACGGACGTGTCGGTGACGAGGCGCCCCTCGGTTCCGCTGAACTCGTGGCGCAGCTGCATTCCGCCCTTCTCGGCCCAGGAGGACTCGATGATCGCGAGCTCGCCGCCCGCGAACTTCAGCAGCGCGACGGCCGTGTCCTCACCGGTGGTCTTGTCGGCGTGGACGAGCGTGGACCCCCAGGCGAACACCTCGGTGACGGGGTTGTCCTTCCCGAAGAAGTGGCGGGCGGATTCGACGGTGTGGCAGCCCATGTCGAGCAGGGCGCCGCCGCCGGCGGTCTCGGCGTCCCAGAAGTGCGGCGCGTGCGGACCCGAGTGCGCTTCCCGGGCGCGCATCGTGAGGAGTCGTCCGATCCCGCCGGCCTGGGCCATCTCGTGGGCCTTCTGCACGTTGGGCGAGAACACCGAGCTCTCGGCGTACCCGTGCCAGACTCCTGCCTCTTCGACGATCCGCAGGATCTCGGCCGCCTCGGCGCCGGTGGGGGCGAGCGGCTTGGTGCAGATGATGCCCTTGCCGGCGGCTGCGGCGATGCGCACGGCGTCGACGTGGGCCTCGTTCGGCAGCGCGACGACGACCACGTCGACCTCCGGGTCGGCGCACAGCTCGGCGATGTCGGTGTACGTGCGCGGGCTGCTCCAGCGTGCGGCGAAGTCGGCGGCGCGGGCTGCGTCGCGCGAGAAGTTCGCGGCGAGGATGCCGTCGCGGACGTCGAGCAGGGAGTCGGCGTACGAGTCTGCGATGAACCCGGAGCCGAGGATGCCGACACGAATCACTGGAGCCCTCCTTCAGAGGTTGTTATCCACAAGATACCACTTGTCTTAGCAATGTCTATCAGAAGCGCGTCTTTGAGGACAATCCCGAGATTCGGATAATACCTCTTGCTACCGCATTGAGACCTATATATGCTGACCAGCACCGCGCGCCGCCGCATCGGTGCGGCAGGTCACCCCGAGACCGCGCGTTCATGTCCAGAGAGAAGGTCAAGATGCGCTCCGCCACTGCACCGCTCGCCGCCCTCGCCGCCACCACCCTCGCGCTCGGCCTCGCCGGATGCGCCACGGGGGGTGGGGACGACGGCGACTCCGTCACCCTCACGCTCGGCACCTGGCGCACCGAGGACGCCACGATGTGGGAGAACGACATCATCCCCGCGTTCGAGGCCAGCCACCCGGGGATCGCGATCGAGTACGCACCCATCGACACGAACGACTACAACGCGGCGATCCAGTCGCAGATCGAGGGCGGCACCGGCCCCGACCTCATCATGTGCCGCCCCTTCGACGTGAACCGCTCCTGGATCGAGAAGGGCTACTTCGAGCCCCTCGACGACGTGAAGGCGATCGGCTCCTTCCCCGAGTCCGCCCTCACCGCCTGGGAGGGTGACGACGGCACGCCGTACTGCGTCCCCGTCGCGTCGGTGCTCGCCGGCTTCTACTACAACA
Organism: Microbacterium sp. NPDC089696; assembly: GCF_044749125.1. Taxonomy (NCBI): domain Bacteria; kingdom Bacillati; phylum Actinomycetota; class Actinomycetes; order Micrococcales; family Microbacteriaceae; genus Microbacterium; species Microbacterium sp. NPDC089696. The sequence continues at coordinate 237,356 of NZ_JBIVHF010000002.1, forward strand.
CCGCGATCTTCGACGAGCTCGGCCTCGAGGTCCCGCAGACGCAGGACGAGTTCCTCGAGGTGCTCGACGCCATCAAGAAGGACGGCACCTACGCGCCGCTCGCCCTCGGCAGCGCCGACGGATGGCAGCTGGCGTACAACCTGCTGTACCAGGTCGGGCCGAACGCCTGGAAGGGCGAGGACGGTCGACTCGGCCTGATCGACGGCACCCAGAAGCTCACGGACCCCGACTTCGTGGAGGGGTTCCGTGTGTTCGACTCGTTCACGGACTACCTCCCGCAGGGCTTCGAGTCGATCTCGTACGAGGACATGACGCAGCTCTTCACGCTCGGCAAGGCCGCGATCCTGCCCGACGGATCGTGGCAGATCTCCCAGGTCACGTCGACCGGCCTCGACGTCGGCGTGTTCGGCGCCCCGCCCGCGTCCGAGGGCGATCAGCGCTATCAGCAGGAGATGGCGGACATGGCGTTCGGCCTCAACGCCGCGAGCGAGCAGAAGGAGGCCGCGACCGCGTTCCTGGAGTGGCTCGGAACGAGCGAGTTCCAGCAGCTCTACGTGAACAAGCTCCCCGGATTCTTCTCGATGGGGACCGAGGCCGTGAAGTACGACAACGCCCTCGCGCAGCAGTTCGCCGACCTCAAGGAGGGTGCCGAGCTCACCTCGCGCCTCGCCCTCGACCGGCTGAGCGCCGGCCAACCTCCGCTCGACGACGAGATCTGGCGCGTGGCGCAGCTCATGTACAACTCGGGGCTCTCCCCCGAGGAGGCGACGGCCGAACTCCAGGCCGGCCTCGACTCCTGGTACACCCCCGCACCGTGACCCGCCGCCGGGGCGGGACGTCTCCCGCCCCGGCACCGATCCGCACAGGAGATCCCGCATGATCCGCACGCCCGCCCGATACCGCCTGCTGGCGATGTTCGTGCTGCCGGCCCTGGTGGTCTACGTGGCCTTCTCGGTCTACCCGCTCATCAGCTCGGTGGTCCTGAGCTTCTTCGAGTCCTCCGGGTCGGCGAGCGCGTTCGTCGGCGTCGCGAACTACGTCGACCTCTTCACGAACCCCACCACGAGCGCCCGGTTCTGGAACGCGCTCGGCAACAACGTCGAGTTCTTCCTCATCCACCTGCTCGTGGAGCTGCCGGTCGGCCTGCTGATGGCGGCGCTCCTGACCTCCGGACGACTGCGCCGATCGGTCGGCGTCTACCGCACTCTCCTGTTCGTGCCGGCCACGCTCTCGGTCGTGATCGTGGGGTTCATCTGGCGACTGATCATCAACCCGCTATGGGGTCTCGTCGAGTTCCCGCTGCTCGGGACCGAGGCCACGGCTCTTCCGACGATCTCGCTGATGTCGGTGTGGCAGTACATCGGCATCCCGATGATCTTCCTCTACACCGCGCTGCTCGCGATCCCCGACGACGTGATCGAGGCCTCGCGCATCGACGGAGCCGGGGCCTGGACGACGTTCTGGCGCATCAAGTTCCCGCTCATCGCCCCGCAGTTCGGCCTGATCGCGATCCTCACCTACATCTGGACGTTCAACGGATTCGACATCGTGTACGCGCTGAACGGATCCGCGCCCGGTCCGAACTACTCCACCGACATCCTCGGTACCTTCTTCTACCGCTCGTTCTTCGGATCCAGCGGACAGGTGGCCGACCTCGACCTCGGCGCGACCGTCGCCTCGGTGATCTTCCTCCTCATCCTGGTCACGACCGCCGCGTACTTCTGGCTCGTCCAGCGCCGACTGAAGACCTACGAGCTCTAGGAGCCCCGATGACCATCGACACCCGTCCCCCGGCAGCGCCCGTCGCCACCCGCGCCGCGACGACGTCTCCCGCGCCGCGGCGCCGTCCGCGCACCATCCGCGATCTGCTCGCCGGAGGCGGCGTGCACCTTCTGCTCGTCGTCATGGCGATCTCGTCGATCGTCCCGATCCTCATCGTCCTCATGAACTCGTTCAAGACGACGCAGGGCATCTTCGGATCGCCGTTCGCCCTGCCCGACGCCGAGACCTTCAGCGTGCAGGGCTACATCAACGTCTTCACCCGCGGCAACTTCGTGCTCAACTACCAGAACAGCCTGATCGTCACGCTCGCCACGATCGTGCTCACGATCGCCCTCGGGACCATCGCCGCCTGGGCGCTCGTGGAGTACAAGGTGCGCATCACGCCGCTGCTCGCCGGGTTCTTCGTCGTCGGCATCATGCTGCCGATCCGGCTCGGCACCGTCCCTCTGCTGAAGATCATGACCTCCACCGGGCTCATGGACACGCTCACCGCCCTCGTGCTGGTCTACACGGCGATGCAGCTGCCGCTCGCGATCGCGCTCATGATGACGTACTTCCGCGCCGTGCCGACCGAGCTCAAGGAGGCCGCCCGCATCGACGGGGCCGGAGAGTGGCGCACCCTCGCGATCACCCTGCCGATCGTCCGCGTGGGGATCGCCGCCGTCGCCTCGATCACGATGCTGCCGGTGTGGAACGACCTGTGGTTCCCCCTGATCCTCGCGCCGAGCAAGGGCAATCAGACCGTGACGCTCGGCGTGCAGCAGTTCGTCGGCCAGTTCCAGAACGACTACCCGGCTCTGCTGGCCTCGCTCACCCTCGGCGCGATCCCGCTCATCCTGCTCTTCGCGATCTTCTCGCGACAGTACATCGCCGGACTCACCAAGGGCTACGGCAAATGACCTCGATCACCCCCACCCACGACGACAGGGAGACCCCATGACCATCGCGACGATCGATCCGACCACGGGCGAGCTGGTGCAGGAGTTCGCCGCCCACACCCCCGCGGAGGTCGAGGCCATCCTCGCCCGGGCGGCGGCGGCGAACGCCGTCATGGCGTCCACCACGTTCGCGCAGCGCGCGGAGTGGATGCGGCGGGCCGCCGACCTGCTCGACGCCGACCTCGATCACGCCGCCGGGCTCGCGGCGCTCGAGATGGGCAAGACCCTCGGCACCGCGAAGTACGAGGTCACGAAGTCCGCGAACGGGATGCGCTGGTACGCCGATCACGCCGAGGGGTATCTCGCCGCGGAGCGCCCCGTCGAGGCGGCATCCGTGGGCGGGTCCGCCGCGGAGGTCGTGTTCCAGCCGCTCGGCACCGTACTCGCGGTGATGCCGTGGAACTACCCGTTCTGGCAGGTCATCCGCTTCGCCGCGCCCGCGCTCATGGCCGGGAACACGGGCCTGCTCAAGCATGCGTCGAGCGTGCCGCAGACCGCGCTGTACCTCGGAGAGCTGTTCGCCCGCGCCGGATTCCCGGAGGGCGCGTTCCAGACCCTGCTGATCGAGGGCGCCGCCGCGTCGGCGCTGATCGACGACCGTCGCATCCGCGCGGTGACGCTCACCGGCTCGGTGGGCGCGGGCTCCGCCGTCGCCTCGGCCGCCGGACGCAACATCAAGAAGAGCGTGCTCGAGCTCGGCGGCACCGACGCGTTCATCGTCATGCCCTCGGCCGACGTCGCCCGCTCGGCGCAGTTCGGCGCCGCGTCGCGCACGCAGAACAGCGGGCAGTCGTGCATCTGCGCCAAGCGCTTCTTCGTGCACGAGGACGTCTACGAGGCGTGGCTCGAGGCGTTCGTCGGTCACATGGCGGCGACGACCTACGGCGACCCGCGCGACGAGGCGACCGGCTTCGGGCCGATGGCGACCGCGCAGGTGCGCGCCGACGCGCACGAGCTCGTGCAGGACGCGATCGACAAGGGAGTCACGGTGCTCACGGGCGGCGAGATGCCCGCGGGTCCCGGGTGGTTCTACCCCGCGACCGTGCTCACCGACGTCACCCCGGAGATGCGGATCTTCCGTGACGAGTGCTTCGGGCCCGTGGCATGCGTGTACCGGGTGTCGTCCGTCGACGAGGCGATCGCCGCGGCCAACGACTCCGACTTCGGGCTCGCGGCGAGCGTGTGGACGCAGGACGCGGCGGAGATCGCCCGCCTGCACGACGCACTCGAGTTCGGAGCGGTCTTCGCGAACGGCAACTCGGCGTCGTTCTTCGGTCTGCCCTTCGGCGGTGTGAAGGACTCCGGCTACGGACGCGAGCTCGGCGCCTACGGCATCCGCGAGTTCGTGAACGCCAAGGTGGTGTGGACGGCGTGACCGCCCCGACGGCGGCGGGGAGCGTGAGCCTCCGCTCCTCCCCCGTCGGCGTCGCCGCACGCCACGGACTCTCCGCCGCCGCGATGCTCGTACTGATGCTGCCGGCGTGGGTCGGCGGGCATGCCTCGATCGGCGCGATCGGCGCGATGTTCGCGTTCTTCGCCTGGGCCGCGGTCGCCGGTGCGCAGAGCCGACGGCACGGTGCCGCCCGACTCGACGGCCGCACGGCACCGGTGACGGATCCGTTCGCCATGGCGCTGCTCATGGCCGTGCCGTACCTGCCGCTCCTGCTCGGAGGGCACGCCCACGACGGGGGCGGCGCCACGTCGGCGGGCACATCGCTGTCGATGAGCATGACGGTCGTCCTCAGCGCGGCGGTGGTCGTCGGCTGGACCGTCCTTCGTCTGCGGGCGCGGGGTTGGGCGACCGACCCCGGATTCTGGACCTGCCTCGCGATGATGGCGGGGATGGTCGTCCTCGGACACGTCGGACGGTGATCCCGGCGGGGGCGCCGGCCGACCGGACAGGACACACGCACTCCTAGACTTGAGTGATCCGCTCGCAGGTGAGCCCGCGAACGGTGAGTGATTCACGAGATGAAGGGGGACACCGGTGTCGGTGAGGTTGATCCATGTCGGACTCGGCGGATGGGGCGGGAACTGGGCGCGGAACGTCGTGCCGAACGAGGCGCTGATCGAGGTCGCCGCGCTGGTCGAGCCGGACGAGAGGACTCGCAGCGCCGCTCTCGCAGACCTGGGGCTCCCTGCCACGCTCGGCTTCGCCTCGCTCGCGGCCGCGCTGGACGCGGTCGAGTCGGATGCCGTGCTCCTGACGACCCCCGCCGTCACCCACGCTCCGCTGGCCCGCGAGGCCCTGGCCGCCGGCAAGCACGTCCTCGTCGAGAAGCCGTTCGCGGCCACCGCCGAGGAGGCCGCCGCTCTCGTGGCGGCCGCAGACGAGGCGGGGCTGCTGATCCACGTCAGCCAGAACTACCGCTACTACCCCGCCCCGCAGGCGGCGCGCGACCTGATCGCGAGCAAGGCCGTGGGCGAGGTCGTCGCCATCAACATCGACTTCCGCCAGTGGGACAACGACCTGCCCGTGGGCACGCACCCGCACTACCGGTTCCCGCACCCGCTGCTGCACGACATGGCGATCCATCACTTCGACCTGATTCGCATGGTGACGGGCGAGGAGGCGCGCGCCGTGTTCGCGAAGTCCTCCGCGCCGTCGTTCAGCAAGTACGACGACGAGGCGGCCGCCGCGGTGATCATCGAGCTCGACAGCGGTGCCACCGTGTCGTACCGCGGCAGCTGGGTCAGTCGCGGCGAGCCGACGGCGTGGGCCGGCGAATGGCGGATCGACGGCTCCGACGGGGAGATCTCCTTCACCAGCAGGCTCGGAGGCACCGAGGACGGTGCCGGAGACCTCGTGGAGGTGCGCGATGTCGCGACGGCGGAGCGCCGCGCGCTGCCGCTCGCCGTGAGCGGACTCGTCGACCGCGCCGGAAGCCTGCACGCCTTCGCGCACGACATCCTCACCGGCGAGTCGACCGGACATCACGGACGCGACAACGTCGGCAGCATCGCCCTCATGGAAGCCGCCACGCGATCCGCGGACTCCGGGCTCCTCGAACCCGTCGTCCTCCCCGCCCGACTCGACGACCTCGCAGACCGAAAGGAGCAGGCACGTGCCTGACACCGCGATCCGGGTCCTCGTCTGGAACGAGAACCTGCACGAGACCACCGGCCACGAAGCCACGCTCGGCAACTACCCCGACGGCATCCACTCGACCATCGCCGAAGGACTGCGCGCCACCCTCGGCGACGACGTGATCGTGACGACCGCGACGCTGCAGGAGGATCAGCACGGGCTGTCGGAGGAGGCTCTGGCGCAGACCGACGTGCTTCTCTGGTGGGGCCACATCGGCCACGACCAGGTCTCCGACGAGGTCGTCGACCGGGTCCACCGTCACGTCCTCGAGGGCATGGGGATCCTCATCCTCCACTCCGCGCACTATTCGCGGATCTTCCAGCGCCTCATGGGCACGTCCTGTGCGCTGAAGTGGCGCAGCGACGGCGAGCGGGAGCTCGTCTGGACCATCGCCCCGCGCCACCCCATCGCCCAGGGCGTGCCCCATCCGATCGTGATCCCCGCGCAGGAGATGTACGGGGAGCACTTCGACATCCCCGAACCCGAGGAGACGATCTTCCTCTCGACGTTCGCGGGCGGCGAGGTCTTCCGCTCCGGAGTCACCTACACGCGCGGGTACGGTCGCGTGTTCTACTTCTCCCCCGGGGACCAGGACTTCCCCGTCTACCACCACCCGGACGTCCGCCGCGTCCTCGCGAACGGCGTGGAATGGGCCCGGCCGACCGTGGACCGCACCCCGTCGACCGCCGACTACCACGCGACCGGCTGGTTCCTCGAGGGCCAGGACTGAGACGCGGGACGACGGAGGGGCGGATGCCGCAGCATCCGCCCCTCCGTCGTCGTATCAGCGTCGTGTCGTGCGAGCGTGTGCGGCGTCGACCAACCTGGTCCAGATTCGACGTAGTTGGCTCAAGTGCCGACTGAAGTCACGCTCTCCCCTATCCCCGATGTTGAAGCGTAGAACGTGGCACTGTTTCTGACCCCCGGAAAATCAGGGGTTTCCGAGTTCGCTCGGCTCGTACCCGCTGATGCGTTGCAGGTGCGCGAGGCCCTCCGCTCCGTCAGCCGGCCAGAGGCGCCTTACCAAGTCTTCGGTCTGATCGAAGGTGAACCGCCAGAAGCGCGGGCTGTCGATGTAGCGGAAGTCTGCGCTCGTAATCATGAACTTCGGCATCCCTCCGAGCGACCGGTACGGATGCCGTCCGTACCGGTACCAGAAGGACAGGGCGTCTTCGATGTCGAATCTGAGTTCGTCCGACGCCTCGAGGTCGACAGGGCCGTCCAAGCTCTGAAAGGTGGGCACGCAACCAGAGTAGGCCCTCACGTCGAGAGGCTCACTGGGCGGACACAACCCTCACCGGGAGCGCAGGCCTCACGACCACGGCAGCTTCAGCACCGAGGATGCCGCGCGCCTCTGCACCTCGGCGGACATTCCAATCTCGGTCATGAACACCAACGCGAGCAGCGAGGATGTCCTCCATTCCAGCTCGAAGATGTCTCGACCCGCGTCGTCGTTGCCGGTGTGCGCGAGGGTGTTGCGGGCATGATGAAGATCCAGAGCCCATGCCTCGACATCCGGGATGATGGTCGCCACCGCATCCGCATCAGGCTTTGAGGCCAGCGCTCGAAGACGGGCTCGGTATGTGGTCCTGTCCGTGACCGGATTGATACCGTCGAGCCCCGCGCTCAACGCCTCCGCGACGATAGCCACCAGGAGCAAACGAGCTTCCGTGAAAGTCGGCCTCGCGTATTGCGGGCCGAAGAATACGTTACAGGCGTCAGCCACTTGCCTGCGGAGCCGTATCCACGCCGGGATGACGTCTTCGAACGAATGGTCGCGGCCACGGAAGCGGAACTCCCAGTCAAGGGGACCGGTCTTGTCAGGGGCTGCCGTATGTATCCGTCCGCCGAAAGTCTCCACACGTGTCTCGTATTTGAGAGCTGATCCGTCCCGGTCCGGCGTTACTTGGTCATCTCGATGGATGAGCGTGAGGGAGATCTGTCCGGAGGCACGACCGGAAGCCAACGTCAGAAGGTCCATGAGTTCCAGGACCACCGAATGGTAGTCATGCGCAGGACGCGGCTCTGGTGCGCGCACGACCAGGTACGCCGCGACATGGCTGCGCACCTCGGTCCGTCCGTGGGAGGCATCCACCTGGAAAGGTTGCGGGGTTCGACGTGCGGTGATGGTCCACCCATCCACCTCCGCCACCAAATCCTCGAGTCGGGAGAGCGTGGCGCCCTCTTCTTTGTCACTCGTGCGGTGAACCTGTTCTTCGACACCGATCCACCCCGTCAGGTTCTCGATCTCTACGAGCGCAGAACGAAACGCTGGCTCATCAGGCTCGACGTGTGCGCCGATGAGAGCGTCCTGCACGTGCAGGTCCACCCGCGAGCGGTCGCGGTGCGAGAAACCGTCGGTATGCCCTGCGAAGCAGTTCAGCAGGGTGACAGGCTGTCCGCGCACAAGTCCGTGCACGACACGAACTCGCTCTTGCTGGACGGCCTTGGCCGCTGCATCTCCGGCGTGCTCGAGCAACGCCGCTGCGCGAAGGTCGAGGCTTCCGATGAGCTCGAGGGTGCACCGCCCGCTGTCATCGACGACCAGGTGGCCGGTTGTCACATCGTCGGGCAACCCAGGCAGCCACCAGTGACCGCGGTGCGTCGTCGCGCTCATCAACTGAAGATCGCCAGAGGGAGTACACGGAACGACTGGCCCCGCACGCGAGAGTCCAGCTTCAGGTCGATGAAGTCTTCCATCGCGATTCCTGCGACAGGCGTGCCTTTGCGAAGGGCTGACTGCATCTGGTCGATGACGTAGTCGAAGGCGTCCGCAGAGAGGTTACGGAGCAGCTTGTTCCGAGCGAACGTCGACACGTCTGTCTCGGGCGCGGAGATCACCTTGCCGAAGACCGTGAACGTGCCGTCGAGGAGCCGGTCCGGGTCGGCGGTGATGAAGTGCTCTCGTTCGCAGACGGTGATAGCGGTGATGGCGGGATCCTGCGAGATCCTGCCGTAGTACTCACGCGTCGATTCCTGGCGTGCGTCCGCCTGCACCGCCGCGGCGACAGCGCGAGCGAACTGCCCTTTGGATTCAGCGTCCACTTTCATCTTCTCTGCATGGACCCGCACCGCTTCGAACCCACCGTCCTCGGGAAAAGCGGACGTGTACTGCTTGCGGACTGTCCACTGCGTGATGGCATCGACGAGGTCTGGGGTGATGACTTCGAGTGCGAGAGCGACCTCGACGGGGTCGAACGATGTGGTGTATTCGACGAACGTCCCCGGGGCGATGCCGTCCAGATCGTCGTCGTGACGAACGGAGCGAACGTTGCCGTCCTGAGCCAGTTGCTGGCGCACGAGGTGGAGGTAGTAAGCCTGCGAGTACACGTACTGCTGCCGGGACGCAGTTCCCGTGTTCGACGTCCAGCTTCCGGAGCCCGCGACCCCGCCGGCGCCTTTGACTTTCAGCGCTCCGAGCAGCGGAACGTCGAAGCCGCCCTCACCGCCTGCGCTGGCGTTCGCGGTGACCGCTTTCTCATCTTCCGCGCCGGCGGTCACTTCCCGTGTCTCGTCGACGATGAGAGGCTGGGTGAACAGTTGCTGGAGAACTCCGGCCACCTGGTCTGAGTTCTGATAGATCGTCGCGGACGGAGTCTGTCCGCTTTCGACCTGTGCACTCTTCTTACTCATGCGTGTCCTGCCTTACGCCAGGTGGTCTTTCATCCAGTCGGCGACTTCCTGTGGAATACCGACAGCCGCCCAGTCATCCCCGGTGACATCGACGACGACCACCACGTCATTTGCGTCGATGTGTTCCAAGATCCCGTCTCGGAGCTGCGAGGCAGTCAACGTGGTGCTGACGAAGAAGCTGCTCTTGAGCGGCTTCGCCCAGGTTCCCGACGATTTCAAGTAGTCGATGAGTTTCGTGTAGTCCTGGCCCTGTTTTCTCAGGTCATAGTTCACCCAGTGCACCGCCATGAGCATCCCCTTCATACGCGTCACTATCGAGACCCCACGTCTCGTCGCTCACACTAGCGTCCAGGTGGGACACCGCCCCTGCACATTGGATCAGCCCGCAACTCCTGACGAACTTTCTCGGATCGACCCTCAACTGTCCTCGACCCGAGAAGCGGGCTTTCCGCTCGCATCTGGTCGTAGGTGCGGCCGGGGTGACGCGCTCCGTCTCGAAGAACCTCGTCATGACCGACGTCGTCGCCGGCACTGGCTCAGGCGCACCCTCCTCGACAGGGTGAGTGTCGTCGTGACGTCGTCGTCACGACGACACACCTCGCGCCGAGTGCGTCAGCCGAGGCTATTCTCTGGTGCGCTGTTCTGCTGCGGAGCGAATGAACCCCTGTTCGACTTCGCGGTCGTCTTCCCTCGTGTGTTCCCCGCCCCCCAGCTGGCGGGTCTTGTCGGAGCGCCCTTGCCGGGTTGTGCCGCAACGTTCTGTTCCCCTCCGTAAACGGCCGTCTTCGTCCACTGCCTCCCGTGCAGATCACGCAGGCGGCGAGTTTCGCCGAGCACACCCGACAGGCGATCCAGGCCGTCGGCGCCACCATCGACATAGCTCCACGTCCCGGGCTTACTCCGGGCATTTCCCACAGCGTTGCTGACCAACCGCAGCTCTCGCCTGTCCAGCAGCCGATGTCCGTCGACGTCGCGCGGGCTGAGGAGAGTTGCGAGAACCACGAGGTCCCCCAGGTGCCTGTCGCGCTTCCGGTCCAGGTCAACGGTGTAGGCCGCAGACTTGCCGACGATGGCCCCAAGCAGAGACGGGCGCGGAACTGTGCCAGTGCGGTCACCTATCCGAACGTGGACCACCTCGGTTCGATTCATCACCTTCTGGGCGCCGGGTGTTTGGATGGTGGTCCCGCCGCCTGCACCTTTGAGCTTCTCGCTGTGCGGTCCCAGGTGCCTGGGGATGAGCACGTCGATGACGGCATCGTCCTTGGTCCAACGGTGCTGCGTGCCGTTGCTCGCCGTCTCCGGCGTGAACCCTTGCTTTTGAAGGGCGTCTGTGAAATCCCAGAGAATGGTCTTTTTCAGACGCACGTCGAGCACAGCGTCCCCGTCATCGGTGGGTCGCGCGATGAACTTTCCCCGCGCCGCGCACCACAGGTGGACCATCTGACCACCGACCACTGTCCAGTGCTCGGGTAGCTGTTGATGAAGATCGAGCAGAGCGTGCCATGCCTGCTCCTGAGCGTCGGTCATCGCCGACATCACGATGACATCAGACAAGCGACGCCTCCTTTTTGAAGAGAATGTCCGCCTGCTGCTTCTCGCGTGCGCCACCCTCAGAAAGGTCCGCCACGACCGCGAGCCAGGGTGCGGGGGAAGGTACAGGACCGTCGACGGCGCGTAGCACCACATTCTCTGGCCCTCGCGCGGGGATCAGCATGTGTCGGCGCACCAGGCTCTCCAAGTCGTCAGAGTGCACGTAGCCTTCGGCGAACTTCGTTGCGGATATCCCCGCTCGGGGGTCGCTCTTCCCAGACGCGATGAAGCGGGCGTCCCGAAACAGACCGTCCGGTTCCGGTGCAGACCATCGAGAGCGATGCGCGCGACGCGAAAGTGATGAGCGAAGAACGTCAACGGGGTCGCCTCCTTCAAGGAGGTCCCTCCACCGCGACCGCAGGCGAGATAGTTCTGAGTAGCCCAGCCATTCGGGGACATGCCCGTCGGCCACCTCCATAAGTGCCCACGCGATTCGCGGGCTGAACGGCTGTCCCGACCGTCGGACGGCGGCGGGCAGGCTCGCCGCGTCCACCAGCCACTGACGCCCGACCCGCTCACCACTGATCTCGTTAGCCTGTAGCATCGCGCGTACCCGGCGATCCGAGACTCCGAGCTGCGATGCGGCATCAACCACGCTGACCAGATTCATAACAGTATTATTCCGCACTCGGTATAATACTGTCAACATTGAGCGGGACTCTCGCCGCACGCGACCAAGGCCAAGCAGCCCGAAACAGGATCTGGACGCCTGCCTCGCACGGCACGAAGACCGCGACATCGACGCGCAGCGCTCAACCTCTTTCACAGCTTCCGAACAAGAGTGTCGCGAACAGGCTCTAGACCACGCTGTCAGAGTTGTTCACAGCACCCGAGTTCCGCGAGCGCCGCAGGCGTGACGCATTGCGGTTGGCGCTCGCGACACTCTTGTGGTCACGGGGCAACTGAGACCTCAGTCGGCTCAGCGACGGTACCTCAGATTGTCGCGGTGCCCGGCTTCGCCGCGGACGTAACGCCGAGCAGGCGAGTGCACACGTGTCGTGCAATGCCACGCCGCCCGCGGACGAGAGGCAACGTCTGCGCGCTACTTCTCGTCCCCATCTGGGCTAAACGCCGTCGCGAAGCATTATTCGCCGCAGAGCCCGGAGCACGTCGCTTTCGGCCCCCGCCTCGCGGACGGTTGTGGCGAGGTAGTCGAGCGCGACCGTACGGAGCTCGTGAGTGATCTCCGCTTGCGCATCTCGTCGCGCGTCTCGCACCGCGCGCACGAACGGGCTGGCTTCGTTCCAGGCCGTAGCAGGGAACACTTCGAGCCACTCTTCGAATGCCCGGTCGTTGTGGCCGGTGTACTCGATTCGCCGGTCACGTAGAGCTTCGAGACGCGCACGCGCCGACGGGGTGAGCGGCAACCCTGACGGGACCTCGAAGTCCAGCGTCGCGTAACGACCGACCTCGTTGACCGCGATGGCGATACCCGACTCGTCGACGCTCACGGGCGACAGGTGGCTCAGCGCAGTTTCGAGGGTACCGGCGCCCTCGGCGCTTGCAACGTCGGACGGCTCCACCTCAAGGCGGCGGGTGCTCTGCACGTTGTTTGAACTCATTGTCTCTCCTGGACGCTGGCGATTACTTGCCCCCTCTATGCGCGGCGGCACAAGAGGAGCGCGGCGGGCTTGCGGCCGCTGGCCCTAGGGTCGGGTCCACGCCTCCTGTGCTGCTGTTATCGACGGCGGTATTGATGGTGTGCTTCGCTTACATCCGCGATGCCGACCCTCGCACTCATCGCCCAGACCCCTCCTTTCACTCACGTCCTTTCCAGTTTTTTCTCGCTGCCCTGGTGGACAATTCTCCCCATCGAGCTCCCGGGTCGACCTCGCTACGGTCCAGAGGTGAGGGGTGCCGCACCTGCCGTACTCCAGGAAAGGATCATTCATGAAGATTCGTTCGATGCTCGCAGCTTCCGTTGTCACGGCCGCTCTGTTGACGTCTGCGGGAGCGACGGCTGCTCATGCGGACTACCAAACAGGCCACCGCATCAAGGGTCCGACTCAAGCCTCGTGCCAGACGAGCCTCAACAACGCTGTCAACACGTACACGCGGGCAGGCAGGGTCGTCACTCAGGTGAGCTCGTGCGTCGCGTCTCGGGAGAGTAACGGCACGCGCGTGTGGATCGGCGCTGTCTACGTCCGCAACTACTGACCCGCCGGCAGCCCCTCCGAACCGCGGTGGTCGGGTCGTACTTGATTCCTCTGGCCGGAAGCGATCTCGCTAGCTTTTCTAAAGGCGTGTTTGGCTAGTTGATGGTGCTTGGGCGACGAGGATGCTTCGACGTATCATGCAGGAGCGTGGAGCCTGACCCATTCGGGTTCGTGCGTCAAAGTCGACACAGCCGGGTAGGGGGATCCGCGAACGCCTCTGGGAACGCGTCTAAGCTGCTCGTCGGATAAGTGGTCCGGCCTCTCGCTCTGGGGATGGGGAGGCCGGATCACTGCCGTGCGCCCGCTGTCCAGTCCGGGGGCCCGGTCTCAACCGTCCGTGCCGGGCGGGCAGAGATCTGGCCCCTCACGCTGGGGCGGAGGGGCCAGATCAACCGGATCTCGGGACTGCGGTGGATCCGGTCGGAGCGGCGTCCGAAGAGGCCTTGGGGTGACCTGTGAGGGGAGTGTCCTCGGTGCCGATAAGAGTGGGTCACTGTCCCGGGTGGAAGTCCGGGTCGAAATCGGGAACAGGGGTGCCGTCCGCATTGTCGTCGTTCTCCCGCCGCGGGTACAGACGGTGGGAGCGCAGCTTCGCCGCGTCTTCGGAGAAATCGGGGTCAATGCCCTCGGAGGCCTGAGGGCCGACAAGGATGTCGTTGCCGACGCCGGCGATGAGCTCCGCGTAGTCGACCTCGCCGTCCTTGACAATCGGCAGCCGCAGCGCTTCCGTCTCCCCGTCGCGAGCGATGGCTGCGGCGAGTTCGACGAGCGCGTCAGCGACATCGTCCGTGGTGACTAACTGCTGACCGGCGTAGGACACGAGCTTCATATCATCAGGATCTCAGGTAGAAATATTCTTCTGCTGGGGATTGCCTCAGGCTCTCCGCATCGTGTACCGGTTCACGCGGCGAGGCATTGTCGGAGGTCCGTGAAAGGATGAGCGAGCCCACGCAGCGATCCCCAGAATTGCGCCTGCAGAGGTCTCGTGGCAGCGGAGGGAGCCCCATGGGCCGCTTCATCTACGACAACACCCAGAAGGTGGATATCGAAGACCGTGCACTCACACATGTGCAGATCGTCATGGTCTCCAAGCTCCGCCGCGGAGAACCGTTCGGATTCAGCTGGAAGGACGACCGGAGCACGGGCGGCGGGCGCACCACCGTATGGATCCACTCCCACGCCAGCCTCGTGTTCAAGTACTCCGGAAGTAAGCCGCCCGCAGTCAACCGCGCGTGGATCCACGCGCTCGACTCCATCGCCAATGCACCCAGCGGGCTCTACGTCGTTCCCGAGCCGTCACCGACACGCACCACTGAGGCCGCCTAACCTCGAACATGAGGTTCGGTAGCAGTTAGTCTCGTGCCTCGTCAACGCTCGAGGGGCAAGAACTGATCTCGCGTACTGTGTGAGGTACGACTAGCCGCCTCTGCGCCGCTCTTCGTCGGTCGGCCCAGGCGGCGCTCGGACTTTCTCGGGTACGAGCTTCAATCGGGAGTGGTGGGTGCGCTAGCGGACCTTCTCTCGACTGTCCGGCCCCTCTTTCGGGAGGGGCCGGAACCCCGTCACCGCGGGAGAGACCGCTGCCCTATCCTCGTCTCTGACACCGCCCGCGGTTGGTGCGAGCCAACCACTGTCCAAGGCCCGGCCGCCGGTCGGCCATGGGCCTATGCTGACGCCGTCAACGAGGCGTCAGCAAGAGTGAGCCCGCGATAATCGCAACTACTCCTCCGACGAGAGCGATCCAACCGAACAGCGCGCCACCAGGGGACTGCCTCGAACCTTGGCGAGACTCTCCCAGCTGGGATCTAATCTCGTCGGCTTCCGCTTCTAAGTCCCGCTGTCGCCCGATGATCTCGGCATTGAAGACTGTCGCCCTGCCCATGGTGTCTTAAAGAAGACCTTTGTGCTCCAACTCGATAGCGCGGAGTCGATTGCGACGCTCCGCTTCGGTGAGCTCCTCGTCATCTTCGCCGTCTTGCTTCATCTGCGCCGTCGTTTTCCGCTCGTCGAAACGGCTATCCTCCGTCGGCAGCCGATACTGATGTGACTAAGCGTGCCCGCTCACTATTCATCCCTCGGTTCATCGCCCGGCCCAAAGTTACGACGAGCCCGGCGCCGCAGCAGAGCAGCCAATATCGCAGCACTGATGGCTGCCACCCAGAGAACAGTCATCACGACCTTGGCGACCTCAGACTGCCCGATGTATCCCACAAGCCCGAAGACGGTTCCCACACCCCCGAATACCAACGTGAGCACAGAGGCAACGATTGACCACGTTAGTCGCTGTTGTTCGCGCATCCCGCCACCCCTACTTCTTCGGCACGTTTCCCCGACGCTGCTGGACCGTCTCCGCCAAAGGGAGCCGTCGTTACTGAGCACAGTGGGCGCCTTCAAACGCGCACCGGACGGTATCAGAACCGGTCACCGATTACGGCACGATTACGGCAAGGCAGCCAAGCCCTGGTACGGAACCGTGAGGGCTGTAACGGTTAGTCCGTCTGCTCGGGGGCACCATCGCTTGCCTCATGTGGGTCACTTCTGCGAGCGGAACGCGTTCGCTCGATGATCAACCAAGCTTGGATCGCCGCCAAAACCCCGACGACTATCCACAAGGTGATGGAGATTGGCCCTGACGTGAGGGCTGCAGCGATCCCGAACCCTACTACTCCAAAGATCACTGCCAGTCGAACAATCGTCATGCGACGCATTTTAGGCCCCCGGTCATCGGATACATTCTCTGAACGCGCTCGCCGCTACGTAAACGCCGAAGGCGATCTCGGCTGCGATACCGACAGCTAGCGCCCCGCCCGCAATCAGGCTGCCTCCAAATGAAGGAACTGCACCAGCAACTGAGGCAAGGGTATCTCCCGCGAGCTCGGAGACTCCAAGGCTGATGATGCCAAGACCCGCGAGAACTCCAATGGCGCAGGGCAGACCAATCGCACGCCCTGAGGGATCTACATTGTTGACGGGGTCGGCGCCGGCGTAGGCATACCGGTTGGCGTTGTTGGGGTCGAGGGGTGTGTCGAGGGTGTCTTGTTGGGTCCAGCGTCCGAGGGTGGGGTTGTACCAGCGGTTGCCGTAGTGTACCCATCCGGTGGCGCGGTCTTGGATGCCGCCCTTGAACAGGAACGGGTTCTCCACCGCGCCGTTCCCGGTGCCGCCGGCGGTGAGGACCGCTGTGCCGTACGGGTCGAAGTTGTACGCGTAGGACTGGGAGGCGAAGTCGGTCAGCAGTGCCACCGGGGATCCAAGCCCGTCGTACACGTAGAGGGTTTCGATCCCGGAGGAGGAGCGCAGCATGAGCGGCTCCCCGGTCACGGGGTCATTCTCAATATAGGCGCGACTGTTGCCAGCTTGAACTTGCTCGATGACGGGGAGGCCGACCTGGTTGGTGCGCCCGTAGACGAGCTTGTAGTTGCGGGAGTTGTCCTCTTGCTGCAGCACCTCCACCTGACTGGTGCCGGCGTACTTGTAGGTGAATGTGCCGGTCGCGTTGGACACCCCGGTCATCTGTTGCGCCCCGTTGTACGTGTAGATCCCGTTGACGTTGTCCTTGGTCAGGTTGCCGGTGCCGTCGTAGGTGAAGCCGGTGTTGGTGACCTGATTGGCTGCGTTGAACGTCAATGACTGGGTCGACGCGCCCGCACCGGTGACGGTCGCGGTGAGACGGTTGCCGCGTGCGTCGTACGTGTACGTGTACGTTGACGGGTTGGTCCCGCCGGACTGTGTCGCGGTGAGGAGGCGTCCGGCAGTGTCGTATCCGTAGGCGGTAACCTGGCCGGTGAGGTTGTCGCGCGACCATTGCAGCTTGGACCGGTCGTTCGCGGTGGTCGTCCCGCACGTCGGTGCGGCCGAGGACGTGTTGTAGCAGTACGACGTGTCGAACACCGTCGTGACCGTGCCGGCGCTGCTGCCGTCCTTCATCTCCGCGATGGAGCGGGACACGCGACCGGTGGTGTCGTAGTCGAGGTGCGTGTGCGCCCGGTAGGTCGTGTGCGTGGGGTTGGACTGCAACCACGAGTCGGTGCGGCGGCCCTGGTCGTCGACAGCGAACTCGAGCACCTGTGTGCCGCTGTCCTTGTTGTACGTGATCTTCGTCGGCACCCCGGCGTCATCGAACGAGTTCACCGTCGTCCCGCGCCCGTCCGTGACCGTGGTGAGGTTGGAGGACTTGTCGTACCCGTAGGTGATGGTCCCGCCGTAGAAGGTGTTGCCGCGGGCGATGAGGCGGCCCAGCTGGTCGTACGTGTACGTCGTGGTGCCGTTGCCGTCCACGCGCGTCGCCGGAAGACCGCGGTTCGTGTACGTGTTCGTCACCGTCGGGGTTGAGTCCGAGAACGCGGTGGACAGCAGCCGGTCCAGCTTGTCGTATGTGTAGGTCGTGGTCGTGCCGCGCCCGTCGGTCGCAGTCCGCAGCCGACCGAAGTCGTCGTAAGTGAACGCGCGGGCGCCGAGCGAGGATCCGGTGACCGGGGTCATCGAGGTGAGCTGCTTGTTCGCGTTGTACCCGTAGACGGTGCTGTTCGTCCCGTTGCCCGGTGCGAGCGCGGTCGCGACCGTGCCGTCGGCGTTGTAGGTCAGTGTCGCGGTCGCCGCCAGCGCGTTCGAGCTTGTCAGTGCGTTGCCCGCACCGTTGTAGGTGTACGTCGAGGTGTTGCCCGCCGAGTCCGTGCTCGAAGACGCCAGGTACGCGGTCGCGGCTGCAGTATTCGCATACGCCGCCGACGTTGTGGAACCGCCCGGCGCCTGCAGCGACGTCATCGAGTCGCCGTTGTTCGCCCCGTACGTCGCCGTGCTCGTCCCCGCGGTCGAGCCCGTCCCGGACGTGGACGTCGCGACATCGCCGTTCGGGGTGTACGTCGCCCCCTTCTGCCGACCCATCTCATCGGTCGACGCGCTCACCAGATTGGTCGACGAGTCAATCGTGAAGGTCACATGCGGCACCGAGGCGACGGCCGTCGACTGGTTCGTGTTACCGCGGGCGACGAACCGTGTGGTCGCTGTCGGGTAGGCGAAGCGGGTCACGCTCGCGCCGGGAGATCCGGCGGTGGTGTTCGCCTGCGACACAGATGTCACCCGGCTCGACGATGCCGACTCGTACCCGATGGTCACCACCGCGCCCGTGGGACCCGTGATGGTCGTGAGCTGCTGGCCGGTGTACCCGAACGCGGTCGTCTTGCCCTCTGCGTCAACAATCGAGGTGAGGTTCGAGGATGAGTCTTTCACCCACGACAGCGTGCGTGTCGACGAGCCCGACGTCTGCGTCGCCGTCAATGTGCGCGTCGACGACGAGTAGGCGAGAGTCGCCGTGCGCGCGGCTACCGGCCCGGCACTGCTGACGACGCTGTTCGGGTTCCCAGGGCTCGCGTATCCGATGGTCGTGGCGTTGCCGTTGCGGTCCGCGATGGTGGTGAGCTGGCCGTCGGCGTTGAACGTGGCCACCTGACGCGACTCCCGCTCCGTCAGCGTGAAGCCGCCACCCGCAACCGGAGCGAGATCCGCCTTCGCGCCCGCTGGGGCCGTGTACCCGCCACCGGTTGCGGCCGCGTACAGCCACGTCGTCCCGTCACCAGCGGTGTAGATGATCCCCGAGCTGCCGTACGCGGCGGCGAGATACCCGACGCCCTGAATGCCAGTCGTCCACCGGTTCGCCGCCGGCACACTCCCCGACCCCGGAACCGCGCTGAGCGAGTTGTATGACTGCGCGATACTCACCTGACCGGTGACACCGACGAGCGACAGGCTCTGGTTCGTCACTCGCAGGTTGCCTGTGGCCACATCGACGTAGGCTGATACCTGGTCAGATACCGCAAACGGGATCTCGGTAGCCCCCGGACGAGACCCCGTTTGCCCCACTGTGGTGGGCCCTACGGGCAGCGCCGCATTCGCTGGCGCCGCGACTGCCACCACCAACCCTGCGCTCAACACCGCTACCGAAACCGCAGACATCCACCGCTTGACCCCAGCGCGCACGTTGGCTCCACTCATCAATGAGAGATCGTTCCGACCAGAGCGGCACGGAAACTGCTCGAACCTTAGCGTCAGCTGTGAGCGTTTGGGAAGACTGACTTTGGAGAAGGGATATATGCGCAGGGTCCATCTACGGCATCACTAGTGAGCACACAGGCGGGTACCGCGTGTCGCGACTGAGCTAGTGCGCTCACTCCCGTTCGGGAGCGAATGGGTGGATCAGCGCGAGCCGGAAGGAAAAGGCCAGCAGCCGGGGCCGTCGCGAGCGTGGGGATGCGAGTGATTATCGACAGGGCTTTCTGGTCCCGCGGTGTTTCTGGCGTCCGCAGGAGGAGTCTGCTCGAAGTAGAAGCGAGAGCATCATCCGCCCCGGCCACCTCAGGCCCTAGAAGCTCGCGCAGTTAGGCTGGATGGATGGACCTCATGGACACTACCCCCGACGCCCGCGAGCACTTCGTTCGCGCGATGACCATCTTGATGTCCGGACCATTGATCCCATCCTGCAAGGCCCGGGTCGTCCTCCGTCAGGGGGCTGGCGCACCGGTCGAGAGTTTCCTCCTCGACGCTTCACCACGCGACCTCGTCTACACGCTCCACAGCGAGGACGGAGAACTGGTCGACGACTATGACGGATACACCCACACCCGCAGGAGCGAAACTCCGGTGCAAGACATTCCTCGAAACTCGTTCTATGCGGAACATCTTGCCGCTCGTCTCGCGTTTCCTATGTCGCTACCGATCTGGGGACGCAGCTTCGACAACTACCGACTCACCGGCGAGGCAAGCGCAAACGGCGAGCAGATCAAGCTCGCACTTGTGCACACGAAGGATGACACGGTGAAAGGGTCGCTCGTTGTGAGCGACCCCTTCCGCATCGCGGTGAAGCTCGACACTCCGACGCTTCTCATCGAGTACACGGAGATCGCCGCCGCCCGACGCGCTCAGACTATAGGCCGGCCTCTTGGCCATTAGGGTAATAGCACCGCTGGACGCCTGAGTCGCAAGTAAATCGGTGGCTGGGAACATAGCCTTCGAAATACTCCTCGTAATTCTTGGAGGTGTCCTTAATGACGACGTCCCCCATCCACACAGAGAATTGACCTCCGGTGTTGAGGCTTCCAACATTCCATCCACTCGTTGTCGTATTGCCAACGTTTGTGAATGCAGTCAAGGCAAGGGAGTCGGGCGGCAGGATGCCATTCTGCTTGTAGCTGGTGAATGTTCCGCTCATCGTTGGCGAACCCACCGAAGGAATGGTCCGCAGTTTGTTCTGCGCCGAAGGCCAGCCGGTGTACAACGTCCACTCGTATGTAATCGAACGCTCCCAAATGATTGCGCCCGTGTCCTTATTGTATTCACCGTACCTGGCGCAACCGTAGATGAAGTCCTCGAGTTCGCTCCTCACCTCGCGCTGGTACTCTCCGGTGATGCACGGATCGGCTAGAGCAGCGGTCGCGGAGAAAGGGACGACCAAAGGTTCTCCCAGAGGATCGCTTGCTGAGGAGCTGTTCGGATCGGCCTCGCGCGAAGTCTGCGCTGCTCCTTCGAACTCAACCTCTCGGGTGAATCGCTGCGATTGCGCCGTATTGGCGTCGACGGTCGCGACGACCTGATTCCCCAAGCATGCAAATGATACCGTCCCAGAATTGTCCGCCACGACGCCTTCCTCAGACAGCACTTCTTTCGCGAGGTCAGCACACAACGACGAATCAGTCGCTCCCATGTCGACCGCGAATGCTGGAGCTCCACCGGTGACAATAAGCGCCAAGGCAAGCGCTCCTGATATCACTGTTCTGCGTGTTCTCATATCGATATTATCCCTCGCTGTATTTCATCAGGTCACCCAGGAAGCTGAGCAACCCTTGCCAAACGCATCCAGCCAAGCATGGTGGTCGAGTCATGTCTGTAGGCAGTTTGGGGGACAATGCCCGCAAGACGATGCGGACGATGACCTGTCCAGCGCGGTGTGAACGATGGCGAGGCTATTCCAATACCGTGGTTAGGGCGCGGACAAGCGAAACTCGAGCCGCGAAGGGATCCTGTCTGATCTCCGCGCGGAGCTGGGCTGACGCTAGCCACTTCGTCCGGCTAGGCTCTGCTCATCCGAACGAGCAAAGGAGCTCCTAATGGCCAGCTACGCAGTCACTGGTGCCAGCAAGACCGACTCGGGCGACGTCGTCTCAATCTGCGGACCGCAGCTGAACGCGATAAGCGTGACAACTGCGATGCAGATGATCCAACTCGGTCACGATTTCTTCGTGCCGCTCACTGACGGCTCCCGCGCCAAGATCGAGATCGTTCGCGGCGCGAACGGCCCCTACTTGCGCACGAACTGGGACGGCACTCAGGCCAACAATCTCGACTCGCTTCAGCCCTGCTGACCTGAATCTCCCGAGCACCCCTTGCGCGCGGCACGCGCCTCGACCTTCTCCGCGCGCTCCCGCCCGCAGGGTAGGTCGTTAGTTCAGGCGAGTTGCTGCGCACCGCCACAGCATGATCGTGTCGATTCAGTTCCTCGTGGCAATTACCCTCGCGCCCTATCCGTGTACGTGGTCTCGCCGCCTTCATCAATGTTGGTATTGCCGCCGCGGCCGTGACATGGTGACATCCCCTGCGTCCCGCCGCATAGTATGAGGCATGGGGAACCGGGGGAACATGACCATCACGCATCCAACACGCAGACGCGATGCTCAGCACATGCGCGCCCGTGCGGGCGATATCACGCGCACCTCTTGGGTGCTGGAGGGCACTGCGGACGAACAGGCTGCACAGATGATGGAGCTGATGGCCCTTCGTCCGCGCGTGGCCGACCGCGCCGCCGCGCAGCAGTCCCGTCGTCGGCGGATCCAAGCCCTGCTTCTCTTTGGAACCGGCATTGTGTTCGCAGTCTCCCTCGGATGGATCGCGTTGAAAGGCGGAGTGCTCGCCGGCACCGAAGTGGACGGTTCCGCTGGTGCGACGACATTCAACCTCATCCTCTTCGGGATCCTCGGGATCACGGCCACGGCCGTCGCAGCTCTGAGCCTGTACAACCTCATTCGCCAGCGTCAGCTAGAAGACGCCCTCAACGCTGCCCGTGAGCGTGCTTATCACGAGGCTCGGTCTATCGCCGCTCGACGGGCACTTGCAGCGTCGCACGAAGCGGCTGCGTCTACGCGCCGTGATCGGCTGTCGTCGCAACCGCTGGCATCGACGAGCCGTGACGAGCTGGCGTCGTGAGCTCTGTCACCCGTGCGTCGTCCGAGACGGGCGGCGCGGGCCTTCTCCCGCCGTTCGCTGACGCCTCGGGCAGTGAACTCACGGTTCAGACGACCGACGAGGAGGAGAAGTATCTATCGCGCGTCCTCGACCTGCGCGCGCAGGTAGAAGCGCGTTCTCGCCGTCCGTTGAATGTGGACCCGGAGGTCGTGGCCGAGGCGGAGGTGATCACTCAACGGTTTACCGCCGACCTGATTCGGCTCGCCGTCCGTCGCGCGCGCACTCACCCCAATGACCGCGTCCTGCTCATGGAGGACCTCGCGTGGGCTCGGAAACTTCTCGTGAACGGTGCGGGCAGCAACGTCATCGTCCTCATTTGCACCACCCTCGGCGGTGTGGTCATGGGCATCGGTGCACCCATGCTCCTCGGCCCCATCATTACTGAGACGACCGACAAGATGACTGCGGCCACGCTCGGCTGGGGTGGCGGGGGCATCGCCCTCGGCGCCGTCCTGCTCACGGCCGGCTTCATCATGGCAATTCGCCGCGGCTGACCGTCGGTCTCGTTTTCTGCGACCGGTACCCGGCAAGGGCTTCTCCGTTCTCCCTCGCTACCCTGTGACAGGAGGGCGAAGCGGGACAGACGAACACCTCCGCGTCCCGTGCGAACTCGATTGACGCTGGTGTCTATCGGCTTCGCCTGCGCCCGCCCGTTGGTGAAGGCGTTCAGGCGTATCGCGTCGATAACCGTGGCGCTCCATCCCACCGCGTTGCCCGCTCCCAGCCCGATACGTACACGGACCACACACCCTGGTCGTGAACGAGGCGACGACGTAGTGCGTCGCCGCGAAGCGAGCCAGGCACCGCGACGACGGTGACCTCAGTGCGCCCGACGATCTCAGTGATCCGTGACTCGATCCGTCGCACGACGAGAGTCTTCGGCGTCGCTCGAACCACTTGGTAGAAGTCGATGTTGTCTTGATCTCGCCCCCATGCGGACACAAGGATGTTGTCGCGTACGAACGAATGGGCGTCGGCCGAATTCATGGGGAGGTCCTGGGAGATCTGGGGGGGCAAGAAGCCGTACGGCCGCTCTCATGCCCCATGCGCGGTCCTCACCGGCAACCAACGCCTGCGCGTACCCGCCACGCCTATTCGAGCGCGCAGAGGAGCCGAACGAGGACAGAATCCGTGCATCGTCTACGTCCGTGACCGGCTCCTGCCGCCTGTCCTCCGCCACAGGCTGTGCGCGTACTTGTCGTCTACCCGGACCAACTGGGCGCTTCACGACGTGAACAGAATTAGGGGCCGAACGCTACGCAAGAATAGGAACGTGCCCGAAACCGCCACCGTCGCCGTCAGCCCGCTCGATTCCATGTTCGCTCAGGCGAGGGGCACGATGGCAGCTTTCATCGACGAGTCCTACCGGACTCCCGCCCAAGCTCTCGGCGGGAACAGTTTCTATGTCCTTGCCGCCGTGCTCTTCCCTCTTGCGCAGTTGGAGGTGATCCGTGAGCGCCTTCGCGCAATCGTGGGGTCCGGGCGGTGGCATACGACCGACGCGGCTCAGTCCGACGCCGGCCAGGCCCGCAACGTCCAGATGTCATCGGCTCTCGCGCACACCGTCCGCCTCCCGCTCGGGCACCGGCCAGAGGAGATGCAGGGCCGTCGGAATAGTACTTCCCGTGCGCACGAGGAGAACGCCGCGATCCTGCGTGACCTCCCGTTGGCCGTCACCACGATGAGAGCTCAACCGGATTCCTCGTACGTGCTTTCAGACGCCCTGGCATCCGCGGAGACCCCTCCCCTCTTCGATAGGGTCGTCGCGTGTGCCCGCAGACTGCGGGCCGGAGGGGGAACGATGAGCACGAACGCCAGAAACAACGATCCGGACACCAATGGAGGAGGCGCCACCACGCGCACCCGAAAGCGGTGGGTCATGCCGACAGAGGTGGACTTCTACGCCAGGATGTTGAGTTCCATCAGTGGCAAGGGGCATGAGGTGTACGCGGTCAGCCGGGTCCTGCACCTGCTCGCCGACCCGGAGATCGAGCTGGTCACGCAACAGCCGATTCGCCTGCGTGATGGGAAGCTGGCCCTGCTGGATCTGTACCTTCCACAGTTCGGTGTAGGGGTCGAAGTCAACGAACGCCACCACATCACCAGCGCCAACAAGCAGTTCGACCACGCTCGCCAGCACGCCGTCGCCGAGACCGCCGGCATCCAGATCAGGGTCGTGGGCGAGGCAGACGCCAGCTCACTCGACGATTTGAAAGAGCAGGTCGATGAGCTCATCGACGAGATTCGCCAGTGGAAGAAAGGAGCCATCGACAGCGGCACCTTCGTGCCGTTCTTCTACGGCAATCGCTACGACCCCATGTACTGGCGGTCAGTGGGACAGATCACGACCCGAGATGACGCCCAGATGCCCCGCACGCCGCAGGTGTGCGCGCTGTTCGGCAAGAACCATCTGCACTATCAGCATGCCACGATGTCTCTCGGCACCGACCTGCAGTTGTGGATGCCGGTCCTCGAGCAGAGGGGGCGGCCATCGAGGGACGACTGGAAGAACACTCTCAGCCCCGATGAGATGACCATCGAGGAGGTGCAAAAGCGCGACGGGAGCTACACCTACGACCCTGATCTTCGCAGCGTGACGTTCGCGAAATTCAAGGACCCAGTAACGCTCGCCGAGTACTACCGATTTCTTGGGGTGTTCAAGGTCGTCGGGATCAGCCAGACAGATGATCCCGAACCCAAGAAGCTGGTCACCTACAAGCGGGTCGCAGATGTGGTGGACCTCACGGTGTACCCGGATCCGCCCGCGCGCGCATAGACGCCGCCTACAGTCTGACGCGCGATCCGTGTGACTGTTCGCAGCTTCAGGAGTCGATACAGATGACCGATCTGCGGAGGCACCATGTCCGGTAACAACCTTGCGTGGCATTACACGTCGCTCGGGTCTCTTATCCACATCTTGCGAGACAGGGCCCTCATGGCCACGGAGGTGGGGTTCCAGAATGACCCTTACGAGACCCGAGCCGCGCATGAAGCACTACGTTCCGCACTGGATGGGATGAGGACACAGGACGGTCGCACCGGGTTTGGTTTCCGCGCGACGTTCATGTACGAAGAGTTCAGGCTTGGGAGCCCGTACGCGTTGAACGACGAGCGTCTCCTCGCCTCGTCCCGGTTCATCCTCTGCGCGTCGCGTGACAGCGACAATTTCCATGCATGGCGCACATACGGGTCAGCCGGATCAGTGGGATGCGCTATCGGGCTTGACCGGAGCGTGCCTCTCGGTGTCGTCGACGGGGCCGAAGATACAGAAGTCACGCCGTGGCGGGACGTCCAATACTCGGAATCCGACCTGGCGGCCGCGATCCGAGACGACCTCGACGATCTGGCTGCACGATGGCGGGAGATCCGAGGAGAGGACGAGCTGCGCGACGACCGCGATGTTCTCCACACAGGTCTTCGAAGCATTTGGAATGACGTCCGCGCCCAAGCTAAGCACGCCTCCTACCGCCACGAGGACGAGACAAGAATCACGGTCGCCGCTCCCCCGAAAGCCGCAGTCCGCTTCCGCGACGGACGGTTGGGTCCGCGCCCGTATATCTTGCTCGGAACCTCCGATGCGTGGGCATCGCCGCCTCCCCAACAGCGAACCAAGCTTCCCATCCGCGAGGTCGTTCTTGGCCCCGAAGCACCGGCTGCAGCAGTCGAGTCTCTGACGTGGTTGCTAGGCCTTCACGACTACATCATCGACGGGGAGACCGAGTTCGCGACGATCCGCGACGAGCACGGGCGAGCCGAGGTCGCGGACTGGGTAAGCGATAAGAACAAGGTGAGGATCCGCCACTCACATCACCTGTTTCGCAGCGTCTGACGCGTCTTTTGCTCCGCGCGCGAGTAGCCGTGCGGACGGCGTCTCGAGAGGTCAGTCCATCGATACCGACCACTGGGGCCATGCATGGTGGAGGCTTTCTGCGTGTCGTCGGTGACAATCGGTGCATTGTGGTCAGTCGAAATGACAAGCATGTAGTTCCGGACCATCCCCCCGGGCGCTGAAATGCCGTTCACACGGCACTGGTTCGCTCCTACGGGCCTATCGACCCCGCCGCCCCTCGCAACCCCATCGGGGAGCGAGCAGGCCCGCTAAGGCGAAAATAATACCTCACCCGATGTCGGATGCCGCAAGTAGAATGGGAGCGGAAGGAAGAGAACGACCCCGACTCACTCCGAGGCGGGGCTCAGGTAGGTCGGGGCCGGTTGTCTTGGCGGACAAATTGACCCTAGGCGCAATTCGTAGCGTGATCAAGCTCACCGTTGTGGGCTGAATCGACCTACCTTCCCGCGGGGGACCCTCTGCCGCGGTCAGCGAAGGAGGCCCAGTGGATACCCATCGTCCGTACCCGACCATCGAGCAGGTCGTCAACGTCGCGCGTACCCGCATCCAGGTCACGGACAACGAGCTCGGGGAAGCTCGAGCTCGACGCGCCGCGCTCGCCCGAGCATTGCACATTGCGTTCCCCGGCTCCCGACATTATTTCAACGGAAGCATTGCGCATGGAGACGCGCTCACCCCACTGACCGACGTCGACCTCGGCATAGTCGTCCCGAACCCGCTCGGGCTCTACGGCCCCGGCAAGAAGGGTCCCTCAGACCTCCAGGAGCATGCGGCGAACATCATCCGGCGGGAGTTAGCGGATCAGTACCCGGATCTCCGCATCGAGTTCCGTGACCGCAAGCGGTCGATCCTGATTCGATTCCGCGACCCCATTCGTCCAGGCCAGCCCGACTTCACCGCCGACGTCATCATCGCCATCGACAATCCGTCCGCTGATGGCCTCTACATTCCTCGTTTCACTAAGTGGGATCGTTCGCACCCGGAGAAGCACACGCAGCTCATCGCTGACGCGAACACGCGCACCCACTCGGTTTTCGCGCGCACGATTCGCCTCCTCAAGCACTGGAACCGCATGAACGGCAGAACCCTGTGCACCTGGAACATCAAGGCGCTTGCGCTGGATGCCGGGCTCGCTGACGGCGCTCTGATCACCGCGATGCGCACCTGGTTCGATTACGCCATCATCTCGCTCCAGCAGGGCGAGACTCGCGACCCCGCCCACGTCAGCGACAAACCCATCTCATTGAATGCGACGCGTGCCGAGGTTCTGCGGAGACTGCGAGACGCATCGGCACGTCTGGAGAAGGCAGCGGAGCTCGACCAAGCCGGCTTCCCAGTGCTCGCCTGCAAGGAACTCGCCGATATGTTCAACGACGAGCACATGCTCCCGTCGCCCTCCCGCGCGGACGTGCTGCGTGAAGGAGCTCGCTTCTACAACGCGCCCGCGAGGACGTTCGGCGCTCCGGCACTCATCACCTCCACTCCACGCCCCACAACGACACCTGTACGCTCGTGGGGTCTGCGGTGACCTGCGCGGGGCTCCCCCGCCCGCGTTTAGCAGAGCCTCTGGGCCTGCCCTTCCAACGGTGGTGGGGGAATGATCCGGCGTGGATGTACCCGCTGGAAGCCGGAGCCAGGCGACGGTACGGTGAAGCGCTGCGCAGGACGGAGCGACCCGGATGCCTCGCGTACGAGCTCAAGGTGCAGGTGTTGGGGCGGCCAAATCTGGTTCCCGTGCGTGTGGAGTTCTACCGCGACCCTCCCTACGCAAGGTATCGACTGTCGGCGGCAGACTATCCCCGCGTTTTCGCCGACCCCGGCGCCTGCTCACCCCACCGCATGCCCGATGACAGCCTGTGCCTGTACTACCCCGACGACCCACCGTCGCGGCGATGGACGGCCGACGACGGCCTCGACGAACTCTTCGCTCTCGCGGCACGCCACCTCTTTGCCGAAGACTACTGGCGCAGCAGCAACCACACCTGGCCGTTCGATGAAGCCCCGCACGGTCGGCTGGGAGTGGCGCCGTGACGTGCGGCAGTGTATGGGATGCGTGTTTCTGGGTGTCCGAGGCCGGAGCAACCATCATTGCCGCGATCCTCGCTGCGGGTTTCGCGGTCCTCGGTTACGCGTGGCAGCAAACGCACGCCCGCGCAGACAAACGCGCACTCATGTACGGGGAGGCGCTCCGAGCCGTCGAAGACTACGCCGAAGCACCTTTTCTTGTTCGCCGCCGCGAAGGTAAAGAGGCCCGAGCCACCGTCAGCACGCAGATCAGCGAGATCCAATCACGGCTTGCGCTGAGCCGAGCGCTCCTCGACATCTCCGCCGACACGCGCATCGCAGCCTCCTATCGCCATCTCGTCGGGGTGACGAAGAGCGTGGCGGGAGCAGCGATGTCCGCCGCCTGGCGCTCTCCGCGGATTCGGCGAGACGCGAGAGTCCCGTGCCCGCACCCTTACGACCGCGCAAGGATCCTCGCCGCCCGTACCGAGTATCTGAAAGCCATTAGGCAATACGACCGAGGAGCGTCACGGCGGGTGAACGGCCGTTAATAGGCAAAGGCACGCCAATAGGCAAAGGCATCCAGCCGCTCTGGTTCGGGTGCACCACCCTCGTTCACATCGACTTCTTGCGACGCGCGCACTCCTTGCACCCTCGCTTGCTGTTCGCCCGCGAATCACCGGTCGACGGCCACTCGTGCCCGCAGGTCTGGCATTCCCACCACAGGCGCTTGCCAGTCCCGGCCACGACGTTTTGAGGGGTGAGGTCGCCGTTGCGGGTTCGGGAGAAGTCCGCGGCCATGTCAGGTCTGGTCGTCGCCATGTCGTTGAACCCGACCCACACTTTTTTGCCGCTGCAGTACGGGCAGCCCGTGCCTTGCCGGACGCGGTTGCCGCCGGACACCTCCCAGTCGTGCCCGTGCGGGATGCACAGCCACCACAGCTTGTGGGCGGTGCCGGCCACGACGTTGTCCGGTGTCCGCTCGTTGTTCTTCCAGGGGTGGAACTCAGCGGCGAGGTCCGGCCTCGTAACCCGCATGCAGTTCCTCTCACTGACGGCGCGGTTCGAGCAGTAGCGGCAGCCGACGCCCTCGACGCGCTTGACGATGGCCCCGTCGTAGTCGCATCCGTTCGGGCACTTCCACCATGCTTTGGCCATGGAGCCCGGGAACACGTCCCACGGGGTGAGGTCGCCGTTCAAGGTTTCGTGCCACATGGCCGCGACGTCCGGGGCGACGGTTGCCAGGCACGTGCTCAGGTGGACCACCTGATGAGCACACACCAAACACTGCGAGCCGCGAGTCCGGTTCGCCGGCGTCGTCTCATAGTCGTGCCCTAGGGAACACGTGAAGGTCATGGTGTACTCGGAGCCCGCGACGACGTTGTCGGCCGTGCGTCCTCCGCTCAGTGCCTCGTTGACCTCGGCGGCGATATCTGGGTGCGTGGCGCGAAGGGAGTTCGTCTCGTCGACGAGAAGGTTGGCGCAATACCCGCACCCCACGCCGGACGTGGTCCTCGCGTTCGGTGATACCTCGAACGAGTGGCCCATTGCCGCGCACACCCAGAACCGCTTAACTCCGGACCCGGCGAGCACATCCTCTGGGCTGATGTCGCCGTTCTTCTCGTGGTCCCACTCGCTACACAGTAGCTCGTGGGTCGCGGCGAGCGAGGTGTCTGGGCTCGCCTTCTTCCGCGCACAGATACCGCAGCCGCCGCTTGCCTTCGATGCCCGGAGACGGCGGCCGGTCGAGGTAAACGGGTGTCCGGCAACGCACACGTAGTCGTTTTCTCGGTCCCATCGTTCAGCGTGAGTGAAGCGGTCGCCGATGCCGTCGGGCCGGACCATCTGCGTCACCTGCAAGTGACGAGTGCGGGGGTAAAAGCTCGTGGTCAGGTGAGTATGCAGATCCTCGTGCCCCGCCATCTTCCCGTCGCTGCCGACGATAAGGCCGGCGTAGCGCTCGGCGCGCAGCAACAGCCAAAGAGCGTCGACAAGCACGGCGGAGCTCCGGCAGTCCACCGTTCGTTCGACGAGAGCGACGAGCAACGCGTAACGGTCCTCCACCACGGGCGTAGCCCACACCTTCGGCAACGACTGCGCGAGTGCGACGGCGACGTAGAACCGCTGGGCGGGGTCCATGGGGCGGACTGCCGCCGCCGTCCAGGCGTCGACGCACGCGAGGAGTTCGCTCAGACGTGCGGCGTCGATGAAACCGGCCTTCCGCAACCGACGGTAGGCGCGGTCCGCCCGGAGAACATCCACGTCGACGGGATACTGGTCGTCCGGCGACGTGTCGGGGCCCGTCCACCGCATGTGCTGACCGCAGACGCGAGGCCCGTCGTGGGACGTCTGCTCTGCATGCTCACCGTGGGCGCACAGGACGCACGCGTACCGCTGCCCGATGACCTCGAATGTGCCTCCTCGACGCTCTTCGCGCGCGAAGTGCCCGGGGCGCAGTCCACCGAACATCTCGAGAACGCTGACCCGGTCTGCCGGGGCTGCAGCACGGAGTGCGTCGTTGATGGCGACGTTCCAGGCGCGCTCGGTGTAGCCGTTCGCCACGCTCAGGCGACGTTCGAAGCTGGCAGGGGTCTCGTGGGCGACCGGTCGAATGCGCTCCGGAAGCGACACCACCGCGTCACGCAGCACGGGCCGTCACCTTCTTCCGCTTCGCCCCGCGCTGCACTTCGCGCTCGTACTCGCGCTCGCTGGTCAGGTCGAGTCGCACCTTGTCCATGTGTTCACGGGTGATGAACTCTTGGGTGGGGTCGCCCGCGTCGATGAGGTCGAGCGCGACCGTGGTCAGCAGCCGCGACAGGGCGCTCAGCGACCCACGAGTGCGGCTCCACAGGTAGTCGGCGTGCGCGGCCGGCAGGGACTTTGGCGTCTGGGCGAGGAGGCCGAGCTGGGATTCGAAGGCGAAGACGATGGAACCCCAGAGGTTGCGCTCCTCAGCCGTGTCTCGGCCGAAGTGGTTGAGCCGGACGAGGGTGGACCGAGCAGCGAACTGCTCTCCGAGCCCCTTGTCCGAGTGCAGCTTCTGCTCGAGGTTGAAGCCGAGGTAGAGCGGGACTGCGGGAACGGCGTTCATGAGGTTCTTCGTCGCTTGCTGGGTTTCCGAGTGCCCGCGGCCGGTGAACGCCATGTTCTGCATCTCGTCGATGACGATGAGCGAGGTGCGCCGGCGAATGAGGGCGTCGGTGACCAGTTTCGTACGCTCCTCGACCGTGGTGTGGGCGGTGAAGCGGATGCCGAGGAACGTCAGAAACCGACCCATCAGGTTCTTCGGGGTGCAGGAGGACGGCGTCTCCACGTACACGATGGGTGAGTGCCCCAGCGTTTTCCATTCCGGGTGCTGCCGCTCGTGGCGGCGCAGGGCGTCGACCATGACGTGCTTCGCGGCGGTGGTCTTTCCGGCGGTCGGCGGGCCGCTGACCATGACGCTCGTGCGTCCGACTGCGCGGCTCATCCGGAGAGAGGCGCGGTGTACCTCGCGGAGGAGGTCTTTCAGGTCAGGGGTCAGGATGTCGGTGTTCCCGGCGATGCGGTCGACGCGACGGTCATTGAACGCGGCCTGGGCAGATGCGTCGAGCGCAGCGAACTCGTCGAGCGTCATGGGCTCGGGATGCGGGGTCTCATAGCTTTCCAGCAGTGGGAGCAGGGTGCGCTCACGGTCGAAGTGGCCGAGGGGCGCGTCGTCGATGAGGGACATGAGTGTGGGTGCTTTCTCTGGGGTTAGGCGAGCTCGAGCTCGTCGAAGTTGAGGTAGTCGTCGGCGACGTGGCTGCGGTCGACGACGGGTTCGATGTCGGTGGGCGTGGCGCGCTTCGCGGCCTTCTTCTTCGCGGCAGCGGCTTCGGCTTTCAGGGCCTTCTCCACCACACCGGCTTCGCGGCGGGAGCGTGCGACAAAGTCGTGCGCTTCCTCGTTGGTGAACCGCTTGCTGGTCTTGCCGATGGTGCGGGCGTTGTGGAGCATCGCGCGCTCGTTCGGGCGGAGGAGCCCCGCGTCGTCGGTCCACCCGCAGGTGATCCACTCACCGTCGGTCGGCGAGAGCACCCAGACCTGGGACGGGTCGAGGCGGTCGTAGTGGACAGACACCTTGATGCTGTGTCCGTCTGCGTCCTTCTGCAGACGCATGGGCGCCAGGTACGGGCTGTCATAGGTGCGGCCCTGGAAGAGGATGCCGTCGACCTGGACCGTGCGGTCGGTGCGGGGCATCAGCGCGATGAAGTCCTCTTCGCCGAGCGGGAGCATGAACTGACCGGTGTACTCGATGGATGCGGCGTACATCGTGTTCGGGGTGTGCACGAACGTCGGGTCCAGCGGGTCAGTGAGACCCTCGTGCTCTCGGTTCTGCCAGATGATGCTCACCCAGCGGTCGAACAGCTCGATGACCGTGCGCAGTTCGAGGACGTCCTCTTCTTCCGCCTTCGCGCTGCGCTCGGCGAGGCTGCCGCCTGCGTAGCCGGGGAGGTGTCGGGTGAACATCGTCTTGATGGTGTCGAAGTGCCGTTCGACGTGCGGCTTACCGGTCGGGGTCCGCGGTGGCGTCTCAGTGATGTGCATCCCGTAGCGGGTGCAGGCGGCGTGGACGACGATTCCGCGGTAGTCCTGGCCGTTGTCGACGAGGATGCGGCGGGGGAAGATGTAGGGCCGATAGGTGTCGTACGAGTGCTCCTGGTCTTCGACGAGCTTCGCCCACGGCATCTCTGGGAGTTCGAGCTCCGCATACTGGTTGCTCCACGGACGCAGCGAGTGCGGGACGAGGGTCCGAGCGATGAGCCACGCGTGGTCTTCGGCGACAGGTGCACCGTCGGTGAAGTTGAAGCCGATGATGCTGCGGGTGCGCTTGTCCATGAGCGTCGTCAGGTGCGGGCGGATGACGGACCCGTCCGGCATGCGCACGAACGCGTCGAACCAGGTCGTGTCCATCTGGCACTCATCCCCGGGCGCGGTGACGTCACGCTTGCGGAAGGTGTGCTTCGGAACGAGGGCTGCGGTGTTGCGCAGCTGCGCCAGGGTCGTGGGGTCCTGGTTGCCGGAGAGCTGCTTGACGTACCGTTCGACGGTGGAGGTGGACGGGAGGGTGGGGCGGTCGTTCGGGTGCGGGTACTCGTCCTCCAGCTCCAGCTTCAGGTCGGCCCGGATGACGGCGTAGGACGTCTTTGACCGTCCCGCGTACGTCTTCAGCACCCGGCGCAGGGTGGTGATGACCCGCGCGTCAGCGCGGGAAAAGGCCTCCTCCTTGCGGTCATGGGTGCGCTTGTCGCCGAGTGCTGCGACACCGCCGTCGCGATACCGCTGCAACCGGCGCTGCAGCGTCCGGTAGGGCATCGGCATGCCCAGGTCGTCGAGCTCCTTCATCTTGCATTCGAGCCGGCCCTTCATGGGCAGCCGCGGGTCGTACTTCGCTCGGGCCTCTCCCCCGTCGGGCGCGGTGCCGTCGACGAGTTCCTGCAGGTGCGGGATGAGGGTGACCGTGTCGGCATCGAGGTGGTCGAGGGCCTCGACGATGGGCATGAGGACCTTCTTCTTGCCCTTCTTCTTGGAGTCGTCCTCGGCTTCTGCCTCGACGTTGTCGAGTCGCTCTCCCGGCGCCAGGAGGCGGAACAGTTCGGACTGGTGCAGGAGGATGGTCTCGTTGGTGAGTTCGTGGCGGAGGCGGTAGACGACGCCTTCGTAGCCGACGAGCTTGTAGAGGCCGTCGGTGAGTTCGATGGTCTGTCCGATGAGGATGGTGCGGGGCTTACGCATGAGTGTGGGCTTTCTTTAGGCGGGGTGGATAGGGGTGTTGTCGGTGAAGGGCTTGGTGAGGTCGAAGCGGATGGCGCGCTGCCACATGAGGTGGAACGCGGCGGGGAGGTGCTCCCCGGGGCGGTCAGTCCGGAGGGCATCTCGAAGGGCGCCGAACGTCCCGACTTCGCGTGCGACGTGCAGCAGCAGGTCACGGGTCTCGTCGTCGGGTTCGAAGCGCGGGTGGTGATAGCGGCCCATCATTTCGAGGTTCCAGCGGGTCACGTCGGGGAAGGTGTTGAACAGCTCGAAGCGCCAGCCGATTCGCTCGCACATCTGCGCGGTGAGCTCGAACTTCAAGGCTTCCGCCTCGGTCGTGCGCTCGGCGTCGTGGACGTCCACGAGGATGTTCTCGCCCTGCGCCGTGCGGAAGAAGACATCGGGGACGTGATGCAGGTTGTCGCGCTGGAAGGTGAGCATCATGGGCTGGGAGATGATGTCGACGATGTCGAAGACGTGGTCCAACAACATCAGGGCGGTGAACTCGCTCATCGACTCGTAGCGGACCATCGTCTCGGTGCACGCGCACCAGTAGTAGCCCTGGGAGGAGCGCTGCGTGTCCCACTTCATCGGCAGCCGCGCGGGCTGGGCCGGTGCGACCTTCTCCACCGACGCCGGGTCTACGGCGCGGGCCGAGTGGACGCGGTGTTTCGCGTCCTTCCACTCGATACGGTCGACCCCGAATCCGGGGGTCTTCTTGATGCCAGTTATCTTTGCCATGTTTCTTCTCATGCGCGTCGCCCTTGCGTCGCGACGGAGATCGACGGCTTCCGGCGATCTTTTGGCTTCGCTACGTGCCAAAAGATAAAATCTGAGGCATGTCGAACCCTCGCTACGTCCCGCGCGAGTTCGCGCTCTACCCGCTCGAATTCGGACGGAAGCCACTCATCGAGTGGCGCGGCGAGGATGGTCTGACGACCCGAGAGCTCGCCCAGCGAGATGCAGCGCACCTCCAACACGGCGTCGCGTACGGCGTCACTCAGCTGTACATGCCACGCTCGGAGACGCGGCAGATGACGTCGCTGGCTGAGGCGCTCGACTTTCCCTACGCGCGGCTGCAGAAGATGCTCTCCGGGCACAGCGTGATGCAGCTCGAAGATCTCGGACGACTTCGCCAACTCATCGGCGACAGTGTGGACCCGTGGCTTCTCCGGGGGCGCCATGCGGCGCTGCTGACGGAGGGTCGCGCAGCAATGGATCGGGAGGCTGCGCGAGAACGCCGAGAACGACTGATGCGCGCGGGAGTACCGCGACGGCCGTCGTCGCCACCGCCAATGCGTTGAACGAATTTCGTTGACCATCGGCGTGTCGAGCTGTAGTTTCGACATGTGCGGATATTAATACGCATGGTGAATTTCGACAATAGTCAGATGGAAGGATCCCCATGGACGCCCTTGAGGTCGCTGAAGACATCACTCTGCCCGACACCCGTGTCGCGTTATGCGGCGACTGGCACGGGAACATAGGTTGGGTCCGCACGTTAGCCAGGGCCATCCCCCACCTCGCCCCCGACATCCGCACGATCCTGCAGCTCGGCGACTGGTCGATGGACCCGGCCGCCGACGCCCTCCTCATCGAGGCGGGGATCGAACGCGTCTACGTCACGCTGGGCAACCACGAGGTCTATAACGAGATCACCCCGCTGCTGAACGCGCACCCCGGGCACGCTGTCCGCGTCTCCGAGATCACCTGGATCCTCCCCCGGCCCGGACGGCTGACCATCGGGGAACGATCAGTACTCTCCCTCGGCGGGGCCACCTCCGTCGACAAGGCGTGGAGGAGGGAAGGTGTCAGCTGGTGGCCCGATGAGGACATTTCGGACGAAGAGGTTCGAGCCGCTATTGAGGGTGGCGACGTGGATCTGATGCTCACACATGAGTCCCCCGACCGCACTCCTGTGCGCGCAGTACAAGAGGTCCTGCGCACCAACCCAATGGGTTTCCCCGACGGCGCACTCTTCGACTCTCTCCACTCCCGACGACGCGTCGCGAAGGTGTGGGACCTCGTTCATCCCGCCCTCCTCGCCCACGGACATATGCACGCACCGGGCGGCGGTCAGACCGACGACGGCCGGCGAGTGGCGAGCTTCGGGTGCGACGGGCAGCAAGGCAGTATCGCGTTCCTCGACATGTTCACGTTGACGATGCACACCCCCAGCCTTCGAGAGATCCGCGACGCGGCCGGGCAATGACGAACCCGTGGGCCGCCATCGTCGGCCCGTGTTATACGCGAGCATCTCTGGCGCGCGCACTGGGGTGGACAGAGCACGAGGTGGCGAGGGCCGCGGCGACGCTCAGCCTTCTCGAACTCGAATCGGTCGAGGGCACCTTGCTTTACCCCGCCTTTCAAGTGAGGAACGGCCGGGTGGTGGATAGTCTCGCGACAGTTCTCCACATGCTGCGCACGGAACGGAGTCGAGGTGGACATGGGCGCAATGGCTGAACGCAGCCGTTGACGACGAGTCGGGCGAACCGTCACCCACAGCAATCGAGCAACTTCGAGCAGGAAACCTGGACGACGTGCTGCGCGACGCCCGCCACACCGCCTGGTCATGGAGTTCCTGAGGTAAATGTCGCATTCTTCGACGCGAGCAGCGGTTGTCACCGGCACTCTTCGGAGGCGTCACCCCGCAATCGGGCGATGGTGGAGTGCAACGGTCCACGCCAGTCTCCCCACGACATGTCCATCTCGAATGACCCTCGAAGCACCTCATTCACTTCGCCCGCAGTCAGACGCCATGTCGCCGTCACGGTATCAGGGATAGCGTCCGGTCCGTCGGCGAACAGAACGAGGACCACGTCGTCGTCGGGAGTACTGAGGCTCTGCTCGGAATGCAGTCGCCGCATCTCGACAACGAGCTCAGCCGGGCGCTGTGTCGCAATGCGTATCGCCCCCTCGAACGCGTGCGGTGCAACAAGCGGTCGCAGTCCGCTGAGCGACGGCGTGAGATACGAGTCGGTCCCCCAGCTCTTGGGCCGATCCGCATACAGATCAAAAGTGTTGTCCTGCTCCCGCCAGTACAGAGCTGTCACCGGGGCGTCGAACGTCAGCTCCAACCTGACCTCTTTCAGCGACGTCATCTTGTTGTTGCTGATTTTCAGGAGGAACGGTCGGCTCATCTGCGATGCGAGGTCGTGAAGCCCGGATTCGGGCTCATCCAGGGCTTCATCACGCCACCTCTCCACGGCGTCGAGAAACTCTTGGTGACTGCGACGGTCCGAGGAGAATGAGCCCTGGAGTACCGGAAAAGGTGAACGAGGCGCGGTGTCTTCAAGCTGAGCTTCGAAGTGGTCTCGATGCCAATCGATGAGGTTCCGAAGCTCGGAAACGTCGATGACCAGCGATTGCAAGATCCCCGATGGTTCGACGCTGACGTCGAGGACCGGCCCCTGACCCTGCCCCTGCGCCCGCCTCATCATCGCGACGAGCTCGGGCCCAGTCGCCCTACGCGTGGCACCCTCCACACGGATGTACACGTCGCCACTCTGCAGCGCGTCGCTGGACTGCAGCACCGGGCGGATCTTATCGTCCGGCGGATCGACGATAACGATGACGTAGTCACGTCCGCCCGAGGCCGGGACAAGGTCGACGTCCCATCCCGGCGGGTCCGTGCCCGCGAACGTGTCAATGTCGCGCTCCAGGTCCATGAGCTCGAACTTCGGCACCCCTGCAACACCGTCGCGGGTCAGACCCAGCACCATCACTGCGTATCCGTTGAAGTGGCGCGCGGCCTTGGCAGGGTCGCGATGAGAGGCGCCGAGGATGAACTTCACGACCTTGCGCCTGTCAGCCTTGCTGGTCAGATCGAAGCCGCTCTTCAATTCGAGGTAGTGACGTTCGACGCGGTCATCGCTCGCCTCCAGCGCAGCGATGAAAGCGGCACGCGCTCGGTTACCGGTCGGCAGTTTGCTCGAATCCACGATCCCCATGGTCCGATTCAACCGCACTGCATGGTTACTCGGGCGCCTTCGCGGACTCCCCGGCCCAGACCTTCATCCAGGGGCTTTCCCGTATCTCCTTTCGGCCTACTCTCTACAGAGCTCACAAAGCCCTATTCCCATGCGTTTCCCAACGGATCCTTCGGCTATTCCCACGTACGTCTCCGCGTCGCCCGCTCCCGCCTGAGATCTGGCGCAGCAAAGACGGCGACTGCCGTTGCCGACGAATGCGGGCTCGGCTTGCCCGCCCTCGGAACGCAGACCTGCACCCGAAACACCTGAGACCGGTGCTACTGCCGCGCTCAGTTCGGGAGCTGCGCGACGACGCGTTCGCTTCTGCGAGCAACGCGGTCCCCCTTCAGTAAGCGGTGTCCGGGTGGAGTGGCCCGCAGAGATGGAGAGGTGTCCGCCCAGCGGCTCAGCGCAGCACCGCAGGGGGAGGAGGCTCGGGCAGACGCACGAAGTCGAGCTCGAGAATGTACTCGTGTACTGCTGCGACTCCTTTGGAAGTCTCGCGGTCGTATCTATCCGCGAACGGTACGAGGAAACTCGCGTTGCGGGTGACTC
This sequence comes from Microbacterium sp. NPDC089696, assembly GCF_044749125.1. NCBI lineage: Bacteria > Bacillati > Actinomycetota > Actinomycetes > Micrococcales > Microbacteriaceae > Microbacterium > Microbacterium sp. NPDC089696. The sequence goes on from NZ_JBIVHF010000002.1 coordinate 275,929, forward strand.
CCTCGCACCAGTAGTACCAAGCGAAACCGAGCACGTGTGGCTTCGCCCCGACCGCACTCAGATAGAGGTGGTCTAGTTCACCCATTGCTTCGACCTTCGTCGACAGCTCGTGTGCGGTAGCGAACGGATCGTTCGCTGGGGCGTAGATGTGCGACGCGGACCGGTGGTGGCGGATGGAGTTGCTTGAGTTGGCCAGCATCAGCATGCTCTCCTGATACATGTGAGGCTGAAGCCCGGGGAGTCCCATCAGGATGATGTGCTCCGCGTTCGGCTTATCTTCGACCACTGCTGTAATCAGATTGTGGTCGTATCCGGCGCCCACAATCAGTGCATCGCGCGGACTTGGATGATTTGAGTGCGCACCCTCCATACCGGGAACCAGCCCTACGCGGGAGACCGGACCACGCGTGAACGTTGTTCGTTCGCCCAGCTTGTACGAGTCGGGATCTGAGTAGAAGACCGTGACCTTTGAGATGCCCGCGGTCCTCAACGCAAACGGCAGCATCACAATGTGGGGGCGCATCATCCCCGTGATGTCAATCGCGATGGACATGTCCTGTATCGGTCCAGAGCCGCTCAGTTCTTCAAGCACATGCACCCACGACTCTGCGGGACTCGATCCATGAGGCGCGTGGATCACTTCCTCTTCGGGTAGTTCATCAGCGGTATACCCGTACTCGTCATGAACGAGCCACACTTTGCGGGAGGCATGTACCGCGCCGGCCAGCGCGTGCACGCGGGGTGAGTCGTTGAGCGCCGTCAGAAAAAGGTCATAGTGCCGCGTGCTGACTTCGTCGTGATCTAACCGGTTTCTCTTGAACGCCGCGTACTCGACGGGCGTCACCACAGCCGGTCCTCCTCGTCGGAGACGACCCGAAAGGGGCCATTCAATGACGTCTCGAGCGTTTCTCTTACCTGCTGGAACGCGAGGTCCTCTACCTTCGGGCTGAAGATCGCTTCCACCGTGGCGCGCTCCAGTGTCGCGTCCCCCCGACGGCCGGGCCGCAGCCCCCACAAAGGTGTCAGCATGGGATGAAGTTGGAACTTACGATGACGCGCTCCATGGTTGCGTCCGGAGCGCCCTCCCTTGACTTCGATGAGTAGCCCGTGCTTCGCGCAGCGTTCCAAGACGGCGAGCGCATCCGGCGAAACATGAGTCAGGCTCGTGGAGAAGGTCGAGATGTCGATCTCGCTGGGCTTGTCCGCGTACCGGATCGAGTGCATGTACTGACCGAGCCTTCGGATCGCGATCTCGCACTCCTCTCCCTGCTGGCCGAGAGGCTTGGCATCCGACAGGTACCATCGCGACGCGTCAAGCACTCCCTCGCTGAGCGCCTGCTCCGATATCGGAGTGGAACCGCGGAAGACGTTCTCTCCGTGGAACTGGGCCCAGTGACAGACGTACTTCAGGATCATCAGCAGATTGCGAGGTAGAAACCCCGACAAGCTGACCAGCTCCGTGAAACCGGCGTACGCGGTCTGGCGCCCAACGTCCGCGTAGATCTGAGCGACCGCATCGCTCTTACGGTGCTTGAAAAAGTTCATCAGCTCCGCGCCTTCGGCGCCGTCGACAAGCGGGGCAACGAAGTCTCGCGACGCCTTTGCCAAACCCGAAGTCGGCCTCAGCCCACCGGACCACAACTGGTAGAAACGAAGAACGGCGAGCTTCTCGATGAGCGGATGCTCGGGCATACTCACCACGTGTATGACTTCGTCTGCGACGTCCGCACCCACCGCCGTCTTCACGGCACTGCGCAAGCGAGCCAGGTATGGTCGCTCGAGCGCTGGGTAGCGGGTCGTGACGGCGTGGAGCCGGTTGGTGTAAAGACGGTCGTCGGCCTCGAACGACAGTCTGGAGATCCAGCCTTCTGCTTCCTGCTCATCGAGGTTGAACGCAATAAGACGCCTCATAATCAGGTCTCGACAGAAGTGATAGTACTGACGCGGCTTGCTGGAGTAGGCCGAGTCAATCGGGTAGAGCTCGTACTCGCTGCCCTTCTTGTTCACTTCGCCGGCGCTGAGTGTTTCGAACGTCCGGATTCCCCAACTGCGCCCGCCCACGAGAAAAGTCGCAGGCGCTTCCTTCTCTCGAATGAGAGTGTTGAAGTACACCTGCTGCTCTTCCGTGAGGTTTTCGTACTCGTCGGCGAGAAACGAAATGGTGACGCCCTCAAGACCCGGGAGCGTGGCGACCGCCGCTGCGGTTGCAAAAATGAGCTCCCCGGGGTTCGACCTCACAACGACGCCGAGACTCCCGGTGTGCGCAGCGTTGTTCACCGCCCAGTCGATTTCGCGACGAAGCTGCGTGATGTAGTCCAAGATCACCGATAGCGGTCGGGAGACCCCAGCCGCTTCGGACGTGGAGACCTGCAGCGCTCGCGCGACCGCAAGGTACACGCCGGCGGCTTCCTCATCACTCCACTGCTCCGACTCGTTCACGTCAGCGATGGTCGCGATGAGGAGTTCCGTGATCCACAGATCCATGTAATAGGCGAAAGTCGAAGCCCATGCCTCCTTTGACTGACCTTTCCCTTGGAAGCGGCTTCCATTCAGGCCCCCGCATCGAAAATAGATCCCGATGTAGCCATCGGCCCGCACCTGGCTGAGGGGGCGTTCGTTGCGCGTCTTCTGCAGCGGGTACGAGTAGTGCCGTAGAAGATGAGTGCGACCGCCGCCTTTCAGCCCGGTCAAAAACTGAGGCATCGCGCTGGCAGGGTCGACGATAGACCGGTCTCTACCGCCGAACGACACATAGGTGTGTTCGATCTGGGGGTCGTTGAGGTCGACAGCCTTCGTGATGTCAAACGGGCTTCGCACTAGCCGTTCAGCTCCTTCGGATAGCGGCGGAACATTGGATTCCACGGACCGTAGGCCCGCTGTACCCAGAAGATCGGCAAGGTATGGTCCGGGACGTTGTGGTGTAAGCCGAGCATCAGTTCGCCGTCGCCATATCCCGTCGTGTCCCCAATCACGAGGTCCGCGCCGTAGCGTTCGGCGATGGCCTTGGCGGTCTCGCGGCTGATCCCTTCGGGCGGTGCGGCGTACACGTGCGACTCTTCGCTGAAGGCGAGCTGCGACGCGTTCAGTTCATGGACGGCAGCTGAGTGGTCGAATCCGAGCTCTTTGACGATCTCCATGCCTTTCGGCGCCGCGAAGAGTGTGAGGTACCAGATCTCGATAGGTTGCTCGCTGAGTTCAGCGGCCCGACGGACGTGGTCGATGAACGCAACATTGTGTTCCGCGGCTTGCCGTCCCGTCCCGACGACATCGTCGATGAAGACGAGTCGTCGCACCATCGGGTCCGCGATGCGGAAGCCTTCATCGTGCGAAGCGCGAAGGACCTCATACGGGTTCGGAAAGAGTTCTTTGGGGAGACGGTTTTCTTGCCTGAAGTAGTAGAGAAGATGCGTACCGCTCTCGGCGGGGTTGCCCACCCCGAGAAAGCGTGTCTGCGCGAGGGCATCGTCAAAAGCCTCTCGTAGTAACTTAGGGTCGGCACTCCCATCGGAAGCCTCCCTGATTTTCTGAATCAGCGCGTAGCGGAAGAGGTCTCGGTACAGCGCCTTGAGGAGCTCTCGAAGTTCGCGAAGCCCGAAGTAGGTGAAGTGGGAGAGCAAGTGTGCTGCGTGGTACTGTTCGACTTCTGCGGAGACGTCGTCGGTTTTCCCTGTGAAGTTCTCCAGCCAGAGGTTCACATCCTCCGTGCTCCCGTTGCCTTCCCAAATGCTGTCAGACAACACCATGATTCGTTTCCGAATGGATGCCAGGTCTTCATCCAAGCCGCCCAGCTCAATCACGGTCGGCCATCTCGAAGATCTCGATGTACTCCGCCGGTGCCGGGACACCGTTCTTCCTGGATGTCAGGAGCGTTCTGCCTCGGATTGGATCGCGCAGTGAGAGAGCCCGTCGGTATCCCATCGACTGAACGATATCCGCAAGGTGCTGGCTTGTCCTCAGGATCTCGCCCGTCACATAGTTGTCGCCCGAGACCAGCGCGATCCGTCTCATTCCGACGTCGCGCGCGTTCTCAAAGATCCGTTGCATGTCTGCGAAGTACGCGATGTAGATGGCGCCTCGACGCGGGTTCTTCTCCCCGATGGCGGTGAGCGCACTCCTGAGATGTGCGCTGCTTAGTTGCGAGACGCTCAGGTCCAGGTCCTGCAGGGAGAGATGTTCCCGCCCGATGCTGCCGTGCTCGAGGTGCACGGTCTTCCCGGTCGGGGCATGACCCAACCAGGCGGCTTCCAAGCTGGTGCTGCGGACGTACTTCTGCGCGGCTCCATAGGGAGGACTGCTCAAGAGCAGCGTCTTCGCCGCTTGTTCGCTGCTGGGCCACAACGCAGGATTCCGAGCATCGCCCGCGCGAACATCCGCATTGGGGCGCTGTGGCGGCAAGGTAACGAGCTTTGCGACAATCGAGGCACTCTGGTGCGCCCACTGGCTCCATACGTCCGAGGAGGAAGCGGCCGCGTTCCGGGCGCTCTTCACCGGCACGGGTATCCGAGGGTCTGTCGTCGACATGCGCCTCGCAGTAAGAGCGAGGCAGAGTTCCAGAAGATCTCGGTCATCTCCGTCGTATTCCGCTGCTACGGCGGCGAGGCGCCCGAGGGCGGACAGCGATCCCTCTGAATACCAGCGTGTGAGGAGCGGCGAGGGAAGAATGGTACGCCGGCGACGTTTGGCCGCAACCATCGCCTCGTTCAATATGCGCGCGGAGTGAGCATGTGACCCCTGAGACACCTTGACGCGGCTCACTAACGCGGCAACAGGGTTCTGCTCTACCCCGATGGATGCGTATCCACGAAGCTGTGCTTCGAGGAGCACGGTCCCGGAACCGACAAACGGGTCAAAGACTGTATCGATGTCCGCGACGACGGCATCTGTGGATAGGAGAAAACGGGGAATGTGGCGGAGAAGCCGGGCCGGATACGGGTACAGGCCATGTGTGTACTCGCTGGCAGGAAGTGGGCCGACCAACTCGCGGAAGCTGGTGTCTACGGGTTGCCCTACGTACTCTCGGACGAGCGCCGCGTATTCTCGCGAGTAGTGCTTCGATGTCGGGGGCTTGACGGCCGGATGTACGTCAGCCGCGACCACGTGCTCCGCCAGCGGTTCCGCCGCAGCGACCATTTCTTCCCCTTCCTCTAGCTCAGCCTTCGCTCACGGTACACTGTCAGCCGAACACGCTCGCCGCGCCGGCCCAGAAAGCGACGGATGTTGGTGCCGTAGGGTATGGTTTGTGGCTCCCAAACGTTAGACTGGTAGTCGACGCTCACCTGGAGGGATTCTGATGACCATCGCATCGCCGCCCGTAGAATCACGCGCACAGCAGCTCAGGAACCTCATTGAGGAGCTTGTGCAGGTCGTAGCATCCGAGGGCGGTTCGATGCGCATGAGTGACGCTGTGCCCGTCGTCGCGGACATCACGGGTCTACCTTTGTCGGAGGTTCCCTACATCGTGAACTCAGCGGTCGCCGACCATAGGCTCACGGCCGACCTTCGCTCTGGGATGCTTGAACTCGTATAAAGCGCGCGAACTAGTACGCTGAGCCGGTGACCAAGGATAGTCTCGCCTCGCCTCTCGACAAGCTTGCTGACGGATCTGTCATCGATCCCGAACGGGAGTTTCGACGCCACCGACGCGGGGATACCTCCGTGAAGGCTGCGACGGATCATCGAACTCCTGCGGAACGCGACCGAGGGCGACTGGGATACTCCGAGTACCTCCGTCGGCTCGCGGGAGTCACGCAGGTGGTCTCGCCTGAGCTCGCCTCGTCGCAGATGCACAGCCGGTCATCACATACGCACAAGGTGGCGATGATTGCTCGAGAGATCGCGGATCACATCGTGCGTTCCCTCCCGGACCACCCCAAGTGGATCGACGTCGTCGTCGCGAATGGTGGGCTCGACATTGCCGCGTGCGAAGCGGCGGGTCTAGCTCACGACATCGGGCACCCACCGTTCGGACACGCAGGCGAGGATGCGCTTAATGACTACTTGGAAGACCATGAAGTCTTGGACGGGTTCGAAGGGAACGCGCAGACCTTCCGTACTGTGACACGCCTGGACCGCATCAAAGGAACATCGGAATTCGGTCTGAACCTGACCGATGTCACTTTGGCAGCAATCTTGAAGTACCCGTATCCGAAGAAGAAGCCGTATAAGGATAAGGACAACCGGAAGTTCGGTGCGTACCTCGACGACGCGGAACGTCTCGCGTCGGTGCGCGCAAGCGTGCTCGGACTTGACGAAGGGGAGGCGGACCCCGGGCATCAGACCGTCGAAGCGTCAATTATGGATCTCGCAGACGATGTGGCGTACGCCATCCACGATCTCGAAGACTTCTTGGCGGCAGGTCTCATTGATGTCGGACTCGTACGACGGGACATCTTGACGTCGCTGAGCCGGGCGGGCATCACTCCGCGGCACCGCGTAGACGAAGACTTCACCGCCGCAGATTTCACGAAGAAGAAGAGCACCTTCGTCGCAACACCCGTCTTCATGAAGACCGAGAAATATCACGAGCGCTACAAACGGTTCTTCAATGACCGAGACCATGCGGCCGCATTGCACGACGTTGACACTTTCCTCGGGCGCTTGAAGGATCCGGAGGAGCAGGATTTCGGGATGGGCCTGCGACTTCAGCTTCGCGGGTTCGTCAGCAAATTCTTCAATGCCATCGAACTGGATACGGAACCGCCTTACGCCGGCGGCCCATCAGTCTTCCTCACTTCGGAGGCCTGGCACCAGATGCAGGTACTCAAGTCGATTACCCGCCACTACCTGGTCTCACGTCCGCGGATGGGGTCGATGCAGCGAGCTCAGACGCGAACTGTGGAGATCCTCATGGATGGCCTCGCTGATTGGATCTGCACAGAACCGAAGCTGCACTCGTTGCCACCTATGCTGCTGACGATCCTCGCGCTGAACCAAGTAGCGGTGCCCGCCAATCCCGACAAGCTCCCACACCGCAAGGTGCTCCGGCCTGAGCACTACCGCGCCTTGGCTGATTACGTCTGCACAATGTCGGACTCCGAGGCGCTCATGCGTTCACAGTGGCTGGCGGGAACTGAAGTGCCCGGTTCCTTCCGGCTTGCGCTGTCGTAAACATCCGATTCTTTCGGACTTCGTCGCGCGCCAGTCTGCGCACCCGAGAAGCACCGACGTCACATCAATGCCTCCGAAAGGGCGGCGAACCGACGGCTGCGTGACCTGCGACTCACTCCGCGTAGGGTCGCTCTATGGTGTGTTCCTCCTCCTCATGGATCATTGAGTTAGGCTGCTTGCTGATAAAGCCTCAGACAGCGGTAAACATCGCTTCCACCCTGTTCGGAGCACTGCTCGCAGCCGGCGCGGCGCTCATCGTGCTGCGTGGGCAGCTTCGGCACGATAGGCAGCTTGCCGCATCGAAGGCGGCCCAGGATCTGCAACTGGCGAGAGCTCAGGCCCGCTTCAACCCCTCACGTGTTCCATCAGTGCTGCCTGCCTCCGAGACCGCTGCAGAACATGTTCGAGAAGTCGCCCAGAACGAGCCCGGCGACTTACGACCGAGCTCTCGAGGACTTCGCCTTCCGGGAGTTCAGGACGACGCCCACGATCAGCGTTCCGACGATGACCGCGATGAGCAACGTCGTCACCAAGATCGTCAACGCCGTGTTCAGCGCGAACGGAAGTGCCAGCCATGAGCCGATGAACGCAGTCGTTCCAGCTGCGAGCGCAAAGCACCGAACCGCAAGGTTGACCCGCGGGCTCTCGGACGAGTGAACGACATCGAGAGCGATACCGATGAACGCGATGAATGCCGCAACCGCGACGACGAGAGCAACACGCGCAGGGAGAGAGTTCAGTTCAACAAGCTTCTCGGTGTCCGATTGCAGCACGAAAGCCGCGATCTCGACTGTATAGAGCGCCGAAAGGGCGCCAAGTGCGGCGCCGACTCCAAAGCTCAACGAAGCCCACCAGAACCCCCCGCCGCGCCCATAGACTGGCGCACCTTGGATTTCCTGTTCTGTCCGCTCAACAGACTCATAAGTGTTCGTCATACTGTTTCCCCTCTGTGTCGGGCGGAGGCGCCGCCCCGTATCAAGCTAGTGGCAACCATCACGCCCCGCTGAGCGTCCAGGCCTCCATCGCCCAACGTGTAGCGACCGGCGCTTCTACTTTGCGCTCGTCGAGTAACAGAAGGATCACGCTTCGCGTTCATCTAAGGCAGTACGGGCGCCGTTGCCGCTCCCTGCCCGTGAACTCGCAGTCTCCGTGGAACTCCGTCTGCGGGTTTCGTCGCGTGGATGTCACGACAGCGAGCGCCAGCGCTACCCGTCCATGGCGCGAGAGGGCGACGTGATCGTATGCTCAACTGACAGGCTGTTCGCGACCGTGTCGAACCACCTGGCTTGACTTCGTCCCCTGCCCGAAGGGAACCCTTGATGGCCGACTCGAAGCGAAAGTGGACCTCGATCTTCGCGGTTGTAGGCACGGTCGTTGCGGCGTACGTTGCGTTCGGCGCCTTCATGATCAGCTTTGGCGGCGGCTGGTGGGCTGTAGCGCTCGTCCCGCTTCTCCTGATCTTCCTCTGGCTGAATCAGGTGTACCGGCCTCTAGGGAAAGGACTCTCAACCTCAGCATTGCGTGGGACGGCGGTGGGGCTCATGACACTGTTCTTGATCTCATTCTCCATCCCTCTTCTGGTCGTACCGCGTTGGTTGCCTGCAGCTGACCTCGACGGCACGGATCCGCAGCGAACTGGTTGCGCCGACGTTGGCGACACCGTCACATCGGCCCAATGGCCGATGTCGGACACGCAGACAAACGCGCCCGTGGCATCGGCGCTGCTGAAGTACTCGACCGCATGCGACACCGTGTGGGTCAAGGTCGAGGGAGTCGCCGTCGGAACCCGCACGCTGACTCAAGTGGCGCGCCCGGCAGGTGATTGGCTGTGGGCACTGACTCCCAGTGCGGAAGACGACGCTCCAAGCGACGGCATCGCATACAGCAAACAGATCCGCTCGAGCGGGTGCACGTACGTGAACGTATCGTTGCTGAACGCCAACGGTGAGGTCATCGCGGAAATCAACGAAACAAGCGGCTGCAATGATTGACCTAAGGCGTCTCGGCTCACATCACCACTTGTAGGCATCACCCTTGACGGTGGGGTCGCCCCGCACGCGGCCTGCAGCGAACAGGTCGACCTCGCTCAGCTCGCCGCTACTTGAACGGCTTTGCCGTGCAAGTCACGTCCGCAGACCGCTAAGAAACGACCGCGATCCCGTAGCCAGCGCTGAACCTGTTGATAATCGGCACATAAATCACGCCGGCTCAACTTCGATTGAAGAAAAAGCACCTTCAGCGCTGTCTCATACGACGCCTGCTATCACGCGAGGAAGCGGATACCGAGCGACTGCTCCAACAGAACAATCGCTCGAAGGTGCGGCCATGCATCCCCTGAGAGAACGCGTCTCAGAGACCCTTCGTCTAGGCCGGCGTTGGCGGCAACCGAGCGGACGCTGTTCTCCCCCATCGCCGCTCGCAGGACCACAACGAATCGACGAGCGGCCTCTCCGGCCGCGTCTGACGATGGTTCATCCGGCCAGAAGCTGGTGAGATCCTTCGGAGTGGGGTGCGGCCTGTTTGCCATCTGCCTGCACCCCACTCTCAATGGTCTCTTGCGCCAACTGCAGAATCTGAACCAGGTCCTGTGGTGTGCGCCAACTTCAACGTGCGGTCGCGCCGCAATGTGTGACGCCGCACAGAGCGACTCAGAAGTCCCAGTCGTCGTCTTCCGTGGCCTCGGCCTTGCCGATGACGTAGGACGAGCCGGAGCCGCTGAAGAAGTCGTGGTTCTCGTCGGCGTTCGGCGAGAGGGCCGACAGGATCGCGGGGTTCACGTTCGTGACGGTCGCGGGGAACATCGCCTCGTAGCCCAGGTTCATGAGGGCCTTGTTGGCGTTGTAGTGCAGGAACTTCTTGACGTCCTCGGTCAGGCCGACGCCGTCGTAGAGGTCCTGCGTGTACTGCACCTCGTTGTCGTAGAGCTCGAACAGCAGGTTGAACGTGTAGTCCTTGAGCTCCTGACGACGCTCCTCGGTCTCGTTCTCGAGACCCTTCTGGAACTTGTACCCGATGTAGTACCCGTGCACGGCCTCGTCGCGGATGATGAGGCGGATGAGGTCGGCCGTGTTCGTGAGCTTGGCCTTCGACGACCAGTAGATCGGCAGGTAGAAGCCCGAGTAGAACAGGAACGACTCGAGCAGGGTCGAGGCGATCTTGCGCTTCAGGGGGTCGTCGCCCTGGTAGTAGTCCATGATGATCTGCGCCTTCTTCTGAAGGTTCGGATTCTCCGTGGACCAGCGGAACGCCTCGTCGATCTCCTTGGTCGACGCGAGCGTCGAGAAGATCGAGGAGTAGCTCTTGGCGTGCACCGACTCCATGAACGCGATGTTCGTGTAGACGGCCTCCTCGTGCGGGGTGATCGCATCGGGGATGAGCGAGACAGCGCCGACCGTGCCCTGGATCGTGTCGAGCAGCGTCAGCCCCGTGAACACGCGCATCGTGAGCAGCTGCTCCTCGGCGGTGAGCGTGTTCCACGACTGGATGTCGTTCGACAGCGGCACCTTCTCGGGCAGCCAGAAGTTGTTCACCAGACGGTTCCAGACCTCGAGGTCCTTGTCGTCGATGATGCGGTTCCAGTTGATCGCCTGCACGCTGTCGACCAGCTTGATCGATTGATTGGGAGTCATGATTCTTCGTTTCTCGGGTCAGCGACGGGTCAGAGCATGCACGAGACGCACTCGGTCATGTCGGTGCCCTCGAGCGCCAGCTGACGCAGACGGATGTAGTAGATCGTCTTGATGCCCTTGCGCCATGCGTAGATCTGCGCCTTGTTGATGTCGCGCGTGGTGGCGGTGTCCTTGAAGAACAGCGTCAGCGACAGGCCCTGGTCGACGTGCTGCGTGGCCGCGGCGTACGTGTCGATGACCTTCTCGTAGCCGATCTCGTACGCGTCCTGGTAGTACTCCAGGTTGTCGTTCGTCATGAACGCGGCCGGGTAGTACACGCGACCCAGCTTGCCTTCCTTGCGGATCTCGATCTTCGACGCGATCGGGTGGATCGACGACGTCGAGTTGTTGATGTACGAGATCGAGCCGGTCGGCGGCACGGCCTGCAGGTTCTGGTTGTAGATGCCGTGCTCCTGAATGGAGGACTTCAGCGCCACCCAGTCGGCCTGCGTGGGGATGTGCTTGCCTGCGAAGAGCTCCTTGACCTTCTCGGTCGCCGGCACCCAGGCCTGGTCGATGTACTTGTCGAAGAACTCCCCCGACGCGTAGGTCGAGTCCTCGAAGCCCTCGAACGCCTGCTTGCGCTCGATCGCGAGGTTGTTCGAGGCGCGCAGCGCGTGGAACAGCACGGTGTAGAAGTAGATGTTCGTGAAGTCGACACCCTCCTCCGAGCCGTAGTGGACGTGCTCGCGGGCGAGGTAGCCGTGCAGGTTCATCTGACCGAGGCCGATCGCGTGCGACTTGTCGTTGCCGTCCTCGATCGAGCGCACCGAGCGGATGTGGCTCTGGTCGCTGACCGCGCTCAGCGCGCGGATCGCGGTCTCGACGGTCTGGCCCAGGTCGTCGGCATCCATCGACAGCGCGATGTTCATCGAGCCGAGGTTGCAGGAGATGTCCTTGCCGATCTGGTCGTACGACAGGTCGTCGTTGTACGTGGTCGGCGTGTTCACCTGCAGGATCTCGCTGCAGAGGTTGGACATGTTGATCCGGCCCTTGATCGGGTTGGCCTTGTTCACCGTGTCCTCGAACATGACGTACGGGTAGCCCGACTCGAACTGGATCTCGGCGATGGTCTGGAAGAACTCGCGCGCGTTGATCTTCGTCTTCTTGATACGAGGGTCGTCGACCATCTCGCGGTACTTCTCGGTGACCGAGATGTCGCCGAACGGGACGCCGTAGACCTTCTCGACGTCGTACGGCGAGAAGAGGTACATGTCCTCGCCGTTCTTCGCGAGCTCGAACGTGATGTCCGGCACGACGACGCCGAGCGACAGCGTCTTGATGCGGATCTTCTCGTCGGCGTTCTCGCGCTTGGTGTCGAGGAAGCGCATGATGTCCGGGTGGTGCGCGTTGAGGTACACCGCGCCGGCGCCCTGGCGTGCGCCGAGCTGGTTGGCGTAGCTGAAGCTGTCTTCGAGGAGCTTCATGACGGGGATGATGCCGGACGACTGGTTCTCGATCTGCTTGATCGGGGCACCGGCCTCGCGGATGTTCGAGAGCAGCAGCGCCACGCCGCCGCCGCGCTTGGAGAGCTGCAGGGCGGAGTTGATGCCGCGGGCGATCGACTCCATGTTGTCCTCGATGCGCAGCAGGAAGCAGCTGACGAGCTCGCCGCGCTGCGCCTTGCCGGCGTTGAGGAACGTCGGGGTCGCCGGCTGGAAGCGGCCCGAGATGATCTCCTCGACGAGGGCGACCGCGAGCTTCTCGTCGCCGTCGGCGAGCCCGAGGGCCGTCATCACGACGCGGTCCTCGAAGCGCTCGAGGTAGCGCTTGCCGTCGAAGGTCTTGAGCGTGTAGCTCGTGTAGTACTTGAACGCGCCGAGGAACGTCTCGAAGCGGAACTTCTTCGAGTAGGCGAGGTCGTTGAGCTTCTGGATGAACTCGTGCGAGTAGGCCTCGATCACGGCCGGCTCGTAGTACTCCTTCTCGACGAGGTAGTCGAGGCGCTCCTTGAGGGAGTGGAAGAAGACCGTGTTCTGGTTGACGTGCTGCAGGAAGTACTCCCGCGCCGCGCGCTTGTCGGCGTCGAACTGGATCTTCCCGTTCGCGTCGTACAGGTTCAGCATGGCGTTGAGGGCGTGGTAGTCCAGCCCCTCGTACGCCGGGTTCATCTTGAAAGCCACCGTGTCGGTCACTGCGTGCTCTTCAACTGCGTTGCCCACCGTCGTTCCAATCCGTCGCTCACGCGATCCACGTCGTCCTGTGTGCCGAAGATCTCGAGCCGATACAAGTGAGGCACCTTGCACTTGCGGCTGATGATGTCACCGGCGAGGCAGAAGGCCTCGCCGAAGTTGGTGTTGCCCGCGGAGATGACCCCGCGGATGTGGCGCCGATTGCGCTCGTCGTTGAGGAACCGGATCACCTGCTTGGGCACGGCGCCGCGTTCGACGCCGCGCCCCTCACCCCCGCCGTAGGTGGGGGTGACCAGCACGAAGGGCTCGTCGATGACGAGTTCCTCCTCCTGTCGGAGGAGCGGGATGCGCCGGGCGGGGAGACCCAGCTTCTCGATGAAGCGTGCGGTGTTGCCCGACACGCTGGAGAAGTAGACCAGGAGCGGCGCAGCGGTCGCGACGGCGCTCATGGGATGTCAGGCCAGTCGCGAGGCGAGCTCGTCGATCTTGTCGGGACGGAAGCCCGACCAGTGGTCCTCGTCGGTGACGACGACCGGTGCCTGCATGTATCCGAGCGACTTGACCTGCTCCAGGGCCGCCGGGTCCTCCGACAGGTCGTGGATCTCGTACTCGATGCCCTTGGCGTCGAGCGCGCGGTAGGTGGCGTTGCACTGAACGCAGGACGGCTTCGTGTAGACCGTGATCGACATCTTTTCGCTTCCCCTCAAACTCTCTCTGGCCTGCTCATCGTCAGACATTTTCCGGTAGACCCTCACCGGGAACTCAATACTACATATGGGGACCGACATTCGGGGTGACCACAAGGGGTAGTAGTTACATCCGTGTAGTTTTCCACCGCTCTCCACTGATACAACACAGGTTCTCCACCGTTTCTTCCACAGGCCGAGGGCCTTCGGACGAGGTCTCGAACCGCGGGAAATCGCGGCTGGGAGGACGCTGGGAGAGATCCATCCACAGGTGCGACGCTACGGCCGGCCACGGACATCCGATTTTCTGTGGAAACGTCGTCCCGGCGTGTCGCGGCGTGTCGCGCGGAGGGCCCTCCGACGGCGGTCGACGGGTGCCGCTAACGTGGACCCGTGGCGGGATACCGGGACCTTCTTCGCACGCCGGGCGTGGGGCGCATGATCGCGGCTCAGCTGACGGCGCGATTCCCCAGCGGCATGATGTCCCTCGCGATCCTCCTGCACGTCGAGCAGCAGACCGGATCCTACGGTTCCGCCGGTCTCGTGCTCGCCGCGACGAGCGTCGGCCAGGCCGTCGCCGGACCGATCACGAGCCGCTGGATGGGCGTCTGGGGCATGCGGCGCGTCCTGACCCTGACGAGCGCGGTGTGCGTGCTCGCCGTCCTGGGTCTCGGCCTGCTCCCCCTCATCGTCCCCGGGTACATGGCGCTGGGCCTGCTCGCCGGACTCTCCACGCCCCCGGTCCAGGCCGCGGTGCGGACCATCTACCCCAAGCTCGTGAACTCCCGTCAGCTCACGCCCCTCTTCTCCCTCGACGCCTCGCTGCAGGAGATCATCTGGGTCCTCGCCCCCGTCGTCATCACGCTCGTGTCGACCCAGGTGGGCACGACGGAGGGCCTCCTCCTCGTCGCCCTCATCCTCGTGGGCGGCGCCGCCTGGTTCATCGCGTCCCCCGAGGTCGGGCGCGTCCGCATCCCCCGCAGCCGCAGCGCGCTGGGCACGGTCGTGCTGAAGCCGCCCGTGCTGCTGGCCGCGGTCGTGGGGTTCCTCCTGATCGGCGCGTGCGCCGCGGTCGAGGTCGGCGTCGTCGCGACCTTCGAGCACGGCAGCCTCGCGGCGGGACTCGTGCTCGCGGTGTTCTCGGTCGGCAGCCTCGCCGGGGGCCTCGCCTTCGGCCACATCCCGATCGGCCCCTGGGCCATGGCACGTCGGCTGCTGATCGTGACGGTGGGCCTCGCGCTCACGATGGTGTCGTTGAACGTCTTCTGGCTCGGCGGCACCCTGATCGTGGCCGGCATCGGCATCGCCCCCGCTCTGGCGGTGCTCTTCGCGATCACCTCCGCCAGCGTGAAGTTCAGCGAGACGGCGGAGGCGTTCGGCTGGACCGGCACCGGCCAGCTCATCGGCGCGGCCGCCGGATCCGCGGTCGCCGGCTTCCTCGTCGACGCGACCGACCCGCGCGGCGCGTACCTCGCTGCCACGATCTTCGCCGCGGCCGGCCTCCTCGTCGCCGTGGTCTTCGTCCGCTCCTTCCCCGACCTGCGTCATCGCGACGCCGCTCCCCGTCCCGACACCGAACCCTTGGCGGTCACCCCCTCATGAGCACTGCATCCTCCACTCCGCTGCCCGTCGACGCGTCGTCGCGCGTGGCCGTCGTCTGCGTCGGCGAGTCCATGGGGCTCGTCACCGCTCTCGGCGCACCGCTGGCCGAGACCGAGAGCGCCGCGCTCGGCATCGCCGGCGCCGAAGGCAACGTCGCGGTCGGCCTCGTGGCGGCCGGACATCGCGCGGCCTGGGCGTCGCGCCTCGGCAGCGATCCGATCGCCACGCGCATCTCGACCGAGCTCGCCCGGCGCGGCGTCGACCTCTGGGTCGAGACGGACGAGACCGCGCCGACGGGCGTGATGTTCAAGGACCCGGGCGTGGAGTCCTCGTCGGTCTACTACTACCGCCGAGGCTCCGCCGCCTCCCGCATGGACGCGGGGTTCCTCTCCTCTGCGCGGCTCGACGGCGTCCGCATCGTGCACACGACCGGGATCACGCCCGCGCTCTCGCCCTCGTGCCGCGACATGGTCGACCGTCTCTACGTCGATGCACGCGCCGCCGGAGCCCTCGTGTCGTTCGACGTCAACGACCGCCGCGCGCTGTGGAGCCGGGAGGACGCCGCCGCGACCCTGACCCGCCTCGCGGATGCCGCGGACATCGCCTTCGTCGGGCGCGACGAGGCCGAGCGCATCTGGGGCACCGCGACGGCCGACGACGTGCGCGCGCACCTGCCGCACTGCGGACTTCTCGTCGTCAAGGACGGCGACGTCGGCGCGACCGCCTACGCCGGCGACGACGCGCCGGTGTTCGTCCCGGCACCGCGCGTCGAGGTCGTCGAGCCCGTCGGCGCGGGCGACGCCTTCGCCTCGGGCTTCCTGGCCGCGACGCTGGACGGCGCCGACCTCGCCACGCGCCTCTCCGCCGGTCATGCGGCCGCTGCCCGGGTGCTCACGACCCACGGAGACCTTCCTCCGCTGGACTGAGTACCGGGCGACCGCGCGGTCGTAGGCTGAGGGCATGCCCGCGCCGCTCACGCTCCCCCGTCTCTCCTGGGGCGATCCCTCATCCTCCCGCCGTGTCCTCCTCGTGCACGGACTCGGCTCGTCGGGTGCCCTGATGTGGCGTCTCGGCGATGCTCTCGCAGCCGACGGATGGCGGGCCACGGCGATCGACCTGCGCGGCCACGGAGACGCACCGCGCGCCCTCGACTACAGCGTGCAGGCGTACGGCGCCGACCTCGCGGCGACGCGACCCGACGGAGGAGGCCAGTGGGATGCCGTGGTCGGGCACTCCCTCGGCGGCGCATCCGCGACGGTCGCTGCCGCCTCCGACCCCGCCTGGACGCGCCGACTCGTGCTGCTCGACCCCGCGATCCTCGTGAGCGGCCGCGACGCGACCATCGTGCGGAAGAGCCAGGAGCGCGCGTTCGCCGACAACCGGGTGGAGCTGGTGCAGCGAGAGCATCCGCACTGGCACCCGCAGGACTGGGAGCTGAAGGTCGACGCGGTGCACCGCACGAGCGCCTGGGCGGTCGCGCAGACGAGCGTGCAGAACACGCCGTGGGACGTCACCGCCGAGGCCGCCGCCCTCACGGTCCCGACCCACGTGATCGGCGCCGATCCCGCGGTGTACAGCATCTTCACGGGCGAGGTCGCGGACGCGGTGCTCGCGGCGAACCCGCTCATCACGATGTCCGTGGTGGAGGGAGCGGGGCACTCGCTGCACCGCGACCGACCCGAGGACTCGATCCGGCATCTGACGGAGGCGCTCGCATGACCCCGTCCCGCGCCGCGTTCGATCCCTCGGCCTTCCTCCCCGACGACCTCCTGGAGCGGATCCGCGAGCGCGCGCCGATGCACGACCGCGAGAACACCTTCCCCGAGCAGGATCTCGCCGAGCTGCGCGAGGCCGGCTACCTGTCGATCCTCGTCCCCTCCGAACGGGGCGGCGCGGGACTCGGCCTCGCGGAGGCCGCGGTCCTGCAGCAGCGACTCGCCACGGCCGCGCCCGCGACCGCCCTCGCGATCAACATGCACCTCGTGTGGACGGGCGTCGCGAAGGTGTTCTCCGATCGCGGCGTCCCCGGACTCGAGTTCGTGCAGGACGGCGCGGTCGCCGGGGAGGTCTTCGCGTTCGGCATCAGCGAGGGCGGCAACGACCTCGTGCTGTTCGGCAGCGACACGACGGCCGAGCCCACGCCGGAGGGAGGCTACGCCTTCACCGGGACGAAGATCTTCACCTCCCTCGCCCCCGTGTGGACGCGGCTGGGGCTGCACGGACTCGACACGACGAGCCCGGATGCCCCGAAGCTCGTGTTCGCCTTCGTGCAGCGCACCGACGCGGTCGTCACGGGCGACGACTGGGACACGCTCGGCATGCGCGCGACGCAGAGCCGCACGACGCGCCTGCACGGCGCGACCGCGGATGCCGCCCACGTGGTGCGCCGCATCGACCCCGGTCCGAACCCCGACCCCATCGTGTTCGGGATCTTCTCGGTGTTCGAGATCCTGCTCGCCTCCGTCTACACGGGCATCGCCCGCCGGGCGCTCGACCTCGCCGTGCAGACCGCGCACACGCGCCGGTCCAAGAGGTCGGGGGCCGCGTACAGCCAGGACCCCGACATCCGCTGGCGCGTCGCGGACATGGGCCTCGCCTACGATGCCCTGCCGCCCCAGATCGCGGCCCTCGCGCGCGATGTCGACGAGAGCACCGACCACGGTGCCCGCTGGTTCACGCTGCTTTCGGGGGTCAAGCACCGCGCGATCACGATGGCGAAGCACGTCGTCGATCAGGCCATGCTCGTGGCGGGCGGCGGCTCCTATTTCTCCGCGAACGAGCTCTCCCGGTTGTACCGCGACGTGCTCGCGGGCGCGTTCCATCCGTCCGATCCCGAGTCGGCGCACTCGACCGCGGCGAGCGCATGGCTCGGACCGCTCGAACCCTGACCGCCGGCACCTCTGATTTCGAATCGTTGAATCAGCGGATCTGCGAAATCGGTTGCTGAGCGGCCGATCGGGTGCGAAGATCGCATCATGCCGTCGTCGAAGAAGCATCCTGTCCTGGACGATGTGTCGAAGACCATCGTCGAGCTGCTCCAGGAGGACGGCCGCCGGTCGTACTCCGACATCGGCCGGGCGGTCGGACTGAGTGAGGCCGCCGTGCGCCAGCGCGTGCAGCGCCTCACCGACGCCGGTGTCATGCAGATCGTCGCCGTGACCGATCCGATGCAGCTGGGCTTCCGCCGGCAGGCCATGATCGGCATCCGCGTCTCCGGTGACACCAGGGTCGTCGCCGAGGAGATCGCCGAGATCCCCGCGATCGACTACGTCGTGATCACGGTCGGCTCCTTCGACATCCTCGCCGAGGTCGTCTGCGAGGACGACGAGGATCTCCTCGCGCTGATCAACGACAGCATCCGGCCGATCGACGGCGTGCTGTCGACCGAGACCTTCATCTACGCCAAGCTGCAGAAGCAGCTCTACAACTGGGGGACCAGATGAGCACGAACCGCACCACCCCGTCCGAGCCCGAGCTCCAGGCGATGGCCAAGGACCACCTCTGGATGCACTTCACGCGGCAGTCGACGATGGAGAAGTCGGGCGTCCCGATCATCGTCAAGGGCGAGGGCCACCGCATCTGGGACGCCAAGGGCAAGGAGTACATCGACGGCCTGGCCGGGCTGTTCGTGGTGAACGCGGGGCACGGACGCCGCCGGCTCGCCGAGGCCGCGGCCGCGCAGGCCTCCGAGCTGTCGTTCTTCCCGCTGTGGTCGTACGCGCACCCCGCGGCGATCGAGCTCGCCGACCGCCTCGCCGACGAGGCGCCGGGCGACCTCAACCGCGTGTTCTTCTCGACGGGCGGCGGCGAAGCCGTGGAGACCGCGTTCAAGCTCGCGAAGCACTACTGGAAGCTGCAGGGCAAGCCCGCCAAGCACAAGGTCATCTCGCGCGCCGTCGCCTACCACGGCACTCCGCAGGGCGCGCTCGCGATCACCGGCATCCCCGCCATGAAGGCGATGTTCGAGCCCGTGACGCCCGGCGGCTTCCGGGTGCCGAACACGAACTTCTACCGCGCCGCCGAGATGGGCGGACCGAGCGACGACCTCGAGGCGTTCGGGCTCTGGGCCGCGAACCGCATCGAGGAGATGATCCTGTTCGAGGGGCCGGAGACGGTCGCCGCGGTGTTCCTCGAGCCGGTGCAGAACTCGGGCGGATGCTTCCCACCGCCTCCCGGCTACTTCGCCCGCGTGCGGGAGATCTGCGACCGGTACGACGTGCTGCTCGTGTCCGACGAGGTCATCTGCGCGTTCGGCCGCCTCGGTCATACGTTCGCGTGCACGGGCCTCGGCTACGTGCCCGACATGATCACGTGCGCCAAGGGCATGACCAGCGGCTACTCGCCGATCGGCGCGACCGTCGTCAGCGACCGCATCTACGAGCCGTTCTCGCACGGAGACCTCTCGTTCCCGCACGGGTACACGTTCGGCGGGCATCCGGTGTCGGCCGCGGTGGCCCTGGAGAACCTCGCGATCTTCGACGAGGAGGGGCTGAACGCCCACGTCCGGGAGAACTCGCCCCTGTTCCGCGCCGAGCTCGAGACACTGCTCGACCTCCCCCTCGTGGGCGATGTGCGCGGCGACGGCTACTTCTTCGGCATCGAGCTCGTGAAGGACAAGGCGACCAAGGAGACCTTCGACGACGACGAGTCCGAGCGGCTGCTGCGCGGCTTCCTCTCGTCCGCGCTGTTCGACGCCGGCCTGTACTGCCGCGCCGACGACCGCGGCGACCCCGTCATCCAGCTCGCTCCTCCCCTGACCATCGGACCCGCGGAGTTCCGCGAGATCGGTCAGATCCTCCGCGGCGTGCTCACCGAGGCGCAGGGCGTCCTGTAGCCCTGCACTCTCTGCCTCCCGCTCCCTCCCTCTCTTTTCCGTCGACGCCGTGGGTCAGGAGGTGAGGCGGCGTCGGGCGAGGAGCGCGAGGTGCAGGGCGGCGAGCGTCTCGCCGTCGTCGAGGTCGGCCTCGAGCAGATCGCCGATGAGTGCGAGCCGCTGATAGAAGACCGAGCGGGACAGGTGGCTCGCGGATGCGGCGGCCGAACGGTTCCCCGGATGCGCCAGCAGGGCGCCGAGCACGTCGAGCAGGTCGCCCCGTCGCTCGGCGTCGTATCGCACGAGCGGGGCGAGCATCCGCTGGCTGTGCTCGTGCAGACGGTGGTCGTCGCGCAGCGTGGCGACCAGGCGTTCGAGCGGCCGGTCGCCGACCCGGCGTACCCGGGCGCCCTCGTCTGCGCGGTCGCTGTCCGCGAGGTCGCGCGCGGCTCGGAGCGACGCCAGCAGGCCGAGCACGTCGTCGGCCGGCGGACCGAGGAACACCGCACGATCGGCGCCCGCGATGCGCAGCGCGGTGGCGTCGTCGAGCTCGATCGAGGGCGGCGCCGACAGCAGCGTGACGTCGTCCTCCCCCGCACGGGCCGCCACGACCGCGAAGCCGGCCTGCCTGGCGCGATACGCGAGCTCGCCGATCGACCCGGTGCCGCGGGCGACCATCCCATGACAGCGGCGCCCGCGCAGCTCGAACCCGCCGGCGCGCAGACGGGCGTCGATGTCGCCCGCATCCACGAACCGGGCACCGAGCAGATCGTCGATCACGGTGCGCTGCGCGAGCAACGACCACTCCGCGTCCCCGCCGTCGGCGATGCAGCCGAAAGCGAGAGCCGTCGCGCCCTGTTCGAGCGCGGTGAGGCGCCCGGCCGCCGATTCGGGGCCGGGCAGCGCCAGCAGAGTCCCCCAGCGCGAGCCTCGCGCCGCGACGGGCACCCGTTCCGCGGTCGCTCGCTGCGCCAGGACCCGCGGCACCGGCTCCCCCCGGTACTCCGCGGCGATGAGCTCCCCGGCGAGGTTCTCGAGCAGCACGGGCGCGTCGATCGCGCGGGCGGTCTCGGCGACGATCACATCCGCCGGCGCCCCCTGCAGGCTGAGCGCGGTGAACAGCTCGTGCAGGTGCTGCCGCTCACGCAGGGCCGCGGTCTGCGCCGCGATCAGCGCATGGTGCACGGCCTCGGTGACGGCGACGAACTTCACCTCGCGCGTGAGAGCGACGAGCGCGATCCCCTCTCGCGCGCAGACGTCGACCACCGCGTCGGGCACCGTCGGCTGCCTCGCACCGAGTTCGAGCACGATCCCCGCGATGCCCACCCCGCTCAACCGCGAGGCGAACTCGCGCAGCTGGCGCGGGTCGTCGGGCCACCCGGCGCCGGTCGTCAACAGCAGTTCCCCGCCGTCGAGGAGGCGCGCCACGCCGGGGCTGTCGGAGACGTGCACCCAGCGCACCGCCGCGTCCAGCGCCGCGCCGCCGACGACGATCTCGGGCTCCCCGCGGCGCATCGCGGGGGTGTCCACCACCTCGGCGACGGAGAGGAACACGGCGCCTCCCGGACGATCTGTCCGAGTATCCGTGAACTCGCGACGGTCTGCCACCTGAATCCGTCCTCTTCCTCTGTGAACATGGGATGAGACCAGCGTAGCGGGAGCCGGTCAGAGTGTCCGATCCCGCCAGACCTTCAAGGAGCAGCGTGGACATCGTCCGTCACGTCATCAACGGATCCGAGACCGCAGAGGCGGCCCGCACCGGCGAGGTCTTCGACCCGGCCACCGGCCGGGTGTCGAAGCACGTCGCCTTCGCCTCGACCGCCGAAGTCGATGAGGCGATCGCCGCCGCGGCCGCGGCCCTTCCCGCGTGGCGGGAGACGAGCGTCATCAAGCGCGCCGACGTCTTCTTCCGCCTCCGCCAACTGCTCAAGGACCGCACGCCGGAGCTCGCGGCGATCGTCACGAGCGAGCACGGCAAGGTTCTCTCGGATGCCGCCGGCGAGGTGTCCCGCGGCATCGAGAACGTCGAGTTCGCGGCGGGGCTCGTGCACCTCCTCAAGGGCGAGCGCAGCGAGCAGGTCGCGCGCGGGGTCGACGTCCACTCGGTCAAGCAGCCCGTCGGCGTGGTGGCCGCGATCACCCCCTTCAACTTCCCGGTCATGGTGCCGCTCTGGATGGTCGCCTCCGCGATCGCGTGCGGCAACACGGTCGTGCTCAAGCCCAGCGAGAAGGACCCGTCGGCCGCGGTCTGGCTCGCGAAGCTCTTCCTCGAGGCCGGCCTCCCCGAGGGCGTGCTCAACGTCGTGCACGGCGACAAGGAGGCCGTCGACGCGCTGCTCGACTCGCCGCGTGTGGACGCCGTGAGCTTCGTCGGCTCGACGCCGATCGCCCGATCGATCTACCAGCGCGCCTCGGCCGCCGGCAAGCGCGTGCAGGCTCTGGGCGGCGCCAAGAACCACATGGTCGTGATGCCGGACGCCGACATCGACGCCGCGGCCGACGCCGCCGTGTCCGCGGCCTACGGCTCGGCGGGCGAGCGCTGCATGGCCGTCTCGGTGCTCGTCGCGGTCGGCGACGTGGCCGACGACCTCGTCGCCGCGATCGCCACCCGCATCGCGGGGCTGACGATCGGCCCCGGCACCGAGGCCGCGAGCGAGATGGGACCGCTCATCACGCGCGAGCACCGCGACCGCGTCGCCTCCTACGTGACGGGCGCCGCGGCGGAGGGCGCGACGGTCGTCGTCGACGGCACCACGCAGCGGTTCGACTCCGACGGGTTCTTCGTCGGGGTGAGCCTGATCGACCGCGTCGCCCCGGGCATGAAGGTGTACGACGACGAGATCTTCGGCCCGGTGCTCGGCGTCGTGCGCGTCGAGACCTACGCCGAGGCGGTCGAGCTCGTGAACGCGAACGCGTACGGCAACGGCACGGCGATCTTCACGCGCGACGGCGGCACCGCCCGGCAGTACGAGTTCGACATCGAGGTCGGCATGGTCGGCGTGAACGTTCCGATCCCGGTGCCGATCGGCGCGTACTCGTTCGGCGGCTGGAAGGACTCCCTGTTCGGCGACTCGCACATCTACGGCCCCGAGTCCATCCACTTCTACACCCGCTCGAAGGTGGTCACGACCCGCTGGCCCGACCACACGCCGTCGCAGATCGACCTCGGCTTCCCGAGCAACCACTGACCGGAGATCGGAGACAGATCATGACCGGATTCACCGACCGCCACGGCGCCGTCCACTCCCTTCCCGCCCCCGAGGCCGAGGCGCAGGTGCGCGCCGACGACCGCGGCCACGTGTTCCACTCGTGGAGCGCGCAAGGCCTGATCGACCCGCTGCCCGTCGCCGCGGGTCAGGGCTCCACGTTCTGGGACTACGCCGGCAACGCCTACCTCGACTTCTCGAGCCAGCTCGTGAACCTCAACCTCGGGCACCAGCATCCCGACCTCGTGTCGGCGATCCAGCAGCAGGCCGGACGCCTCGCGACGATCCAGCCGTCGATGGCGAACGACGTGCGCGGCGAGCTCGCCCGCCTCATCGTCGAGGTCGCGCCCGAGGGCATGGAGAAGGTCTTCTTCACGAACGGCGGCGCCGAGGCCAACGAGTACGCCGTGCGCATGGCGCGGCAGACCACGGGGCGCCGTAAGGTCCTCTCGATGTACCGCAGCTACCACGGGTCGACCTCGACGGCGATCTCCCTCACGGGCGACCCCCGCCGCTGGGCGAACGACACGGTCGACTCGGGCGCGGTCCGCTTCTTCGGCCCCTACCTGTACCGCTCCCCGTTCCACTCCGAGACGATCGAGCAGGAGTCGGAGCGCGCGCTCGCGCACCTCGAGCAGACGATCCAGCTCGAGGGTCCGCACACGATCGCCGCGATCATCATCGAGACCGTGGTCGGCACGAACGGCGTGCTCGTCCCTCCGCCCGGATACCTGCAGGGCGTGCGCGAGCTGTGCGACCGCTACGGCATCGTCTACATCGCCGACGAGGTCATGGTCGGATTCGGCCGTCTGGGCGAGTGGTTCGGCGTCGACGCGTTCGACGCGCGTCCCGACCTCATCACCTTCGCGAAGGGCGTGAACTCGGGCTACGTGCCGCTCGGCGGCGTCGTGATCTCCGAGCGGATCGCGAAGGCGTTCGACACGACGCCGTTCGCGGGCGGGCTCACCTACTCGGGCCACCCCCTCGCGTGCGCGGCCGGTGTCGCCACGTTCGAGGTGTTCCGCCGCGACGGCATCCTCGAGCGCGTGCGCGACCTCGGCGCGCGCATCGTCGAGCCCACGCTGCGGTCGTGGGCCGAGCGCCACCCGAGCGTCGGCGAGGTGCGCGGACGCGGACTGTTCTGGGCCGTCGAGCTCGTCCGCGACCAGGAGACGCGCGAGCCGCTCGTGCCGTTCAACGCGAGCGGAGCGGATGCGGCGCCGATGGGCGCGTTCGCCGCTGCCGCGAAGAAGGGCGGCGTCTGGCCGTTCACGCACTTCCACCGGATGCACGTGGCGCCGCCGCTCGTGATCACGAAGGACGAGCTCGTGCGCGGCCTGGCCGTGCTCGACGACGCGCTCTCCGTCGCCGACGAGCACGCCGCAGGCTAGGTCGGCCCCGTCAGACGAGGAAGCCGCGCAGCAGGGGCTTCGGAGCCGGCGAGGTGGTCGCTCATGGCCGCCTCGGCGGCATCCGGCCTGCCCGCGAGGATCGCGGCCACGATGCGCTCGTGCTGCTCCCCCGAGTGCTGGATGTTGCGAGGCATGAGCGGGAAGGTGTCGAGCCAGACGTTGACCGACGCCCGGTTCTCGGCGACCAGCGCCACGAGCGAGGGGATGCCCGCGGCCTCGGCGATCGCGAGGTGCAGCAGCGTGTCGAGACGTCGGTACTCCTCCGGACCCGCGGGGAGCGCCGCCTCGTGCCGCGCCCACAGGTCGGCCCGCGTGGCGGCGTCGAGCGACCTGTTCGCCGCCGCCCGCACGGCGCCGGTCTCGAGCACGCGCCGGAGCCCCAGGACGTCGTCGATCTCGGCGGGCGGCACGGCTCCGGCATCCGAGGGCTGAGGCAGCGGGTCCGCCACGAACGTCCCGCCGTACCGACCGCGCTTGGGCACGAGGTACCCCGTGTCGGCGAGCTCGCGGATCGCCTCGCGCACGGTGTCGCGGCTCACCCCGAAGGAGGCGGCGAGCTCGCGCTCCGGGGGCAGCGACTCCCCCGGAGCGACGACGCCGAGCCGGATGGTCTGCACGAGCCGGGAGACCGCGTCCTCCAGCGCGTTGCCCCGCCGCAGCGGACGGTACACCGCCCTCCGCACCTCGACGAGGTCGCCGTCCGGATGCTGGTCGCTCATGCTCTCAGCCTGTCATCGCCCGATGTGCACGCCTCACAGCGGCGTGACGTAGGCGTTCGTGATGCCGCCGTCGACCACGAAGGCGCTCGCCGTGATGAACGAGGAGTCGTCCGAGGCGAGGAACGCGACGGCGGCGGCGAGCTCGGACGGCTCGGCGAAGCGCCCCATGGGCACGTGCACCAGACGACGCTGCGCGCGCTCCGGGTCCTTCGCGAAGAGCTCCTGCAGCAGCGGCGTGTTCACCGGCCCGGGGCACAGCGCGTTGACGCGCACGCCCTGGCGTGCGAACTGCACGCCGAGCTCGCGCGACATCGCCAGCACCCCGCCCTTCGACGCCGTGTAGCTGATCTGCGAGGTCGCCGAGCCGAGCAGGGCGACGAACGACGCCGTGTTGATGATCGACCCGCGGCCGGCGGGCACCATGTGCCGCAGCGCGGCGCGGCTGCACAGGTACACGCTCTTGAGGTTCACGTCCTGTACGCGATCCCACGCGGGAAGCTCGGTGGTCTCGATCGAGTCGTCGTCGGCGGGCGAGATGCCGGCGTTGTTGAACGCGATGTCGATGCGCCCGAACTCCGCGGCCACACCGTCGAACAGCGCGTTCACCTTCTCCTCGTCCGCGACGTCGACGGGGCGGAACGCGCCGCCCACCTCGGCGGCCGCCTTCTCGCCGGTCGCCGGGTCGACGTCGGCGATCACGACGAACGCGCCTTCGGCGGCGAAGCGCTGCGCTGTGGCGAAGCCGATGCCGCTCGCGCCTCCCGTGATGATCGCGACGCGGTCCTTCAGTCGCTGGGTCAGATCGATGGTCATGGTGTCTCCGTTGCTGGGTGGATCGAGGCGGATGCCGGGGTCAGTCGTCGGTCGCGAAGAAGACGTTCTTCGTCTCGGTGAAGTGCTCGGCCGCGTCGGGTCCGAGCTCGCGCCCGAGCCCCGACGCCTTCATGCCGCCGAAGGGCGTGGCGTAGCGCACCGAGGAGTGCGAGTTCACCGACAGCACCCCGCTCTGCACGCCGCGGGCCACACGCACCGCGCGACCGAGGTTCTGCGTCCACAGAGAGCCGGCGAGCCCGTAGACCGTGTCGTTCGCGAGGCGGATCGCGTCGGCCTCGTCGTCGAACGGCAGCACGGCCACCACCGGTCCGAACACCTCCTGCTGCGCGATGCGGTCGCCCGGGTTCGCGAGCACCACGGCCGGCGCGAACCAGAAGCCGTCGCCCTCGGGCGCCGTGCCGCGGAAGGCGATGTCGGCGCCGTCGAGGAACGACGAGACCGTGTCCCGGTGCCCGGCGGAGATGAGCGGTCCCATGTCGATGTCGGCGCTCGACGGGTCTCCCACGCGCCACGCGCGCACGGCCGGCTCGAGCAGCTCGAGGAACCGGTCGTACACCGAGCGCTGCACGAGCAGGCGACTGCGGGCGCAGCAGTCCTGGCCCGCGTTGTCGAACACCGACCCGGGCACGGCCGCCGCGGCCTTCTCGAGGTCGGCGTCGTCGAACACGATGTTCGCGCTCTTGCCGCCGAGTTCGAGCGTCACCGGCTTGAGCGCACGCGCGCATCCAGCCGCGACCTCGATGCCCACCTCGGTCGACCCGGTGAACACGACCTTGCGGACGTCCGGATGCTCCACGAGGCGCTGCCCGACGACCGAGCCCGAGCCCGTGACGACCTCGAACAGACCAGCGGGAAGGCCGGCCTCGAGCGCGAGCTCGCCGAGACGGATCGCCGTGAGCGGTGTGAGCTCCGCGGGCTTGAGGACCACGGCGTTCCCTGCGGCGAGCGCGGGCGCGAACGCCCACGACGCGATCGTCATGGGGAAGTTCCACGGCACGATCACGCCGACCACGCCGTACGGGTCGTGGAAGGTCACGTCGAGCCCGCCGGCGACCGGGATCTGCCGACCCGAGAGGCGCTCCGGATCGGCCGAGTAGTAGTTGAGCACCTGGGCGACATGCGCGGCCTCCCAGCGCGCCTGGCCGATCGGGTGGCCGGAGTTCAGCACCTCCAGCTGCGCGAGCTCCTCGGCGGCGCCCTCCACCGCCCGCGCGAACGAGCGCAGCGCATCGGCGCGCGCGACGGGAGCCAGGGCGGCCCAGCGGCGCTGCGCGACGACGGCGCGCGCGATCGCGGCATCCGTCTCGCCGACGTCGGCGCGGGCGATCTCGCGGACGGCCGCTCCGGTCGAGGGGTTGATCACGGTGAACGCGCTCATCGGGTGAGTTCCTTCCTGCCCGCGGCGAACGCGCGGGCCTGCGAGACGAGATCGGCGAAGAGACGCCGGTCCTCGGCGTTCTCCTCGGGGTGCCACTGGACGCCCACGACGTGGCCGTCGGCGGTGTCGACGAACGCCTGCACGAGGCCGTCGTCGGAGTGCGCGGCGGCGACGAGGCCGTCCCCGAGGCGGTCGATCCCCTGGTGGTGGTAGCTGTGCACGGTGACCTCGGTCTCCCCGATGATGCCGGCGAAGGGCGTGTCGCCCGAGATCCCGACCGCGTTCTCGGCGAACACGCCGCCGCCGATCCGGTACTTCTCGGTGCCGAGCGACTCGGGCAGGTGCTGCTGCAGCGTGCCTCCGCGTGCGACGTTCACGAGCTGCAGCCCGCGGCAGATGGCGAGCACGGGGATGCGACGGCGCTCCGCCGCCTGGAACAGCGCCATCTCCCACGCGTCGCGGTCGGTGCGGGCGGGATCGGTGAGCGGATGCCGCGCGTCGCCGTACAGCTCGGGCGCGACGTCGGCGCCTCCCGAGAGCACGAGGCCGTCCAGGCCCGCGATCGCCGCGTCGGCGGCATCCGGGTCCTGCGGCGGGAGCAGCAGCGCGATGCCGCCCGATGCGGTCACCCCGGTGAGGTACTGCTCCGGGAGGAACGCCGCGCGGACGTCCCACACCCCCTGCTGCGCACGCTCCAGATAGGTCGTGATGCCGATGATCGGGGCGCCGGAGCGCGCGGGGTCAGAGGCGTTCGAAACCACGGATGCGCTCCCAGTCGGTGACGGCGGCGTCGTACGCCTCGAGCTCGATGCGCGCCTGGTTGAGGTAGTGGTCCACGACGTCGTCGCCGAAGGCCCGGCGGGCGATCGTCGACTCGCTGAACAGCTGCGCCGCCTCGCGCAGGGTGGTCGGCAGGTGGTCGACCGCGTCCTCGTAGGCGTTGCCGGTGAAGCGCTCCGGGAGCGGCAGCTCGTTCTCGATGCCGTGCAGTCCCCCGGCGATGATCGCCGAGATCCCCAGGTACGGGTTCACGTCGCCGCCGGGGACCCGGTTCTCGACGCGCAGCGCGGAGCCCTGGCCGACCACGCGCAGCGCACAGGTGCGGTTGTCGATGCCCCAGGCGACGCCGGTGGGCGCGAAGCTGCCCTTCGCGAAGCGCTTGTACGAGTTGATGTTCGGCGCGTAGAGCAGCGTGAACTCGCGGAGGGTCGCGAGGATCCCGGCGATCCAGTGCTCCATGAGCGGGCTGAAGCCGTGCTCGCCGTCTCCCGCCATGACAGGCGTGCCGTCGTCAGCGCGCAGCGACAGGTGGATGTGGCAGCTGTTGCCTTCGCGCTCGTTGAACTTGGCCATGAACGTGATGGCCTGACCGTGGTTCCCCGCGATCTCCTTGGCGCCGTTCTTGTAGATCGCGTGCTGGTCGGCGGTCTCGCGCACCTCGGCGTAGCGGAACGCGATCTCCTGCTGTCCGAGGTTGCACTCGCCCTTGACGCCCTCGCAGTACATGCCGGCGCCGTCCATGCTGTTGCGGATGTCGCGCAGTAGCGGCTCGAGGCGCGTCGAGGCGAGCAGGTTGTAGTCGACGTTGTAGTCGGTCGCGGGGGTGAGCCCCTCGTACTTGCGCGCCCACGCGTCGCGGTACGTGTTGTCGAACACGATGAACTCCAGCTCGGTGCCCGAGAACGCGGTCCAGCCCCGCTCGGCGAGACGGTCGCGCTGCCGATCGAGGATCGCCCGCGGCGAGGGCCCGACGGGTTCGCCGTTCTGCCAGACGAGGTCGGCCATCACGAGCGCGGTGCCCTCGAGCCAGGGGACGCGTCGCAGCGTCTCGGCGTCGGGGCGCAGCACCATGTCGCCGTAGCCGCGGTCCCATCCGGACATCGCGTAGCCGTCGACCGTGTTCATGTCGACGTCGACGGACAGCAGGTAGTCGCAGGCCTCTGCGCCGTGATGCAGGATGTCCTCCTGGAACAGCCGTGCCGAGACGCGCTTTCCGACGAGCCTGCCCTGTGCATCCGCGAAGGCCACGATCACCGTGTCGATCTCACCGGCGGCGATGCCGGCGTCCAGCTGGTCGATGCTCAGATTGCCCGACATCCCACGCTCCGTTCTCCTGCGGTGAAGCGATCGGCCGACCGGCTTCGCCCTCAGAGTAGATCACCTCGTCGTTTAAAGGTAGACGAAACCACCATTGACTGTCACAATCATCCGCAAGGTGCACCCGGCGCCCCCACGCGAGCGAGCGGAGAACGGATGTCTGGTCAGAGCAGTGAGTCCCGCAAGGTCGCTGGGGCGACCTATACACGTGCCGGCAGCGAGTACTTCGAGAAACGGACGCTGAAGCGGTCGGCCGGCGTCTGGGGTCTGTGGGGCCTCGCGGTCGCCGCGGTCATCTCGGGCGACTTCTCGGGATGGAACTTCGGCATCGACTTCGCCGGCTTCGGCGGGATGCTGATCGCCTTCGTGATCCTCGTGATCATGTACTACGGCATGATCTTCGCGATCGGCGAGATGGCCGCCGCGATGCCGCACACCGGCGGCGCCTACTCCTTCGCGCGCTCCGCGATGGGCCCCTGGGGCGGTCTCGTCACGGGAGCGGCCGAGACCATCGAGTACGTCGCGACGACCGCCGTGATCGTCTACTTCTCGGCGTCCTATGCGAACGGCATCACGAGCGAGCTGCTCGGCCTCGAACTGCCCGGATGGGTCTGGTACCTCATCCTCTACGTCGTCTTCATCGCCCTGAACTCCGCCGGCGCCGCGATCTCGTTCCGCTTCGCGATCGTCGTGTCGGTGATCTCGATCGGCATCATCCTCGTGTTCTCCGCGATGGCGCTCTTCTCCGGCGCGTTCAGCTGGGATGCGCTGTGGGACATCGTCCCCGATGAGGGGCAGTCGACCTTCCTGCCGCACGGCGTGCTCCCAATCCTGTTCGCTCTGCCGTTCGCCATGTGGTTCTTCCTCGGCATCGAGGAGCTCCCGCTCGCCGCAGAAGAGTCGCACAACCCCACGAAGGACATCCCGAAGGCGGGATTCTGGGCGCGCGGCACCCTCATCGTCACCGGCCTCCTCGTGCTGTTCCTCAACACCGGAGTGATCGGCGCCGAGGCCACCGGCACGGCGGGCGAGCCGCTCCTCGACGGGTTCCGGGCGATCGTCGGCGACCAGCTCGCGGCCGTGCTCGCCCTGTTCGCGCTCATCGGCCTCCTCGCCTCGCTGCAGGGCATCATGTTCGCCTACGGCCGCAACATGTACTCGCTCTCCCGCGCCGGGTACTACCCGCGCTTCCTCTCGCTCACCGGCAAGCGCCAGACCCCGTGGGTCGCGCTCGTCGTCGGCGCGGCGATCGGCTTCATCGCGCTCATCGTGCTCGACGTGCTGGCGGCGCTCGACGCCGAGGGCGCGGGAACCGTCGCGGGCGCGATCGTGCTCAACATCGCGGTGTGGGGAGCTGTCGTCGCCTACGGGCTGCAGCTCGTGTCGTTCATCATCCTGCGCCGCAAGTTCCCGAACGTCGACCGCCCGTATCGCAGCCCGTGGGGCGTACCCGGCGCGGCGATCGCCCTCGTGATCGCGGCGTTGATCTTCGTGGGCTTCCTGCTCAACCCCACGTTCGGTCCTGCGATCATCGCGATCGCCATCGTCTACGTGATCATCCTGCTCGGATTCGGGTTGTTCTTCCGCCACCGCCTCGTGCTCTCCCCCGAGGAGGAGTACGCGCTGTCGGGCGGATCGCACGGCGACCCGCAGGCCGAGGGCTACGACGCCATGGAGGGCGAGGTGTTCGGCGGAGGACGATAGCTCCTCACCGCGGCGAGCGCGGCCGGGACGTCACTTGCTGCTGAAGTCGAACGCCTTCAGCAGCTCGTCGACGGCCTTGTCGCGCTCCTCGCCGCCCTCCTCGAACATGTGCGTCACGTGGGTGCGCAGATGGTTCTCGAGCAGCAACCGGTTGAGCGACTCCAGGGAGCGCTGGATCGCGCGGGACTGCGTGATGATGTCCATGCAGTACTCCTCGTTCTCGATCATCCGCGCGACGCCGCGCATCTGACCCTCGAGGATGCTGGTGCGGTGCAGCGCACGCTTCTTGATGTCTTCGATCACGCTTCGAGAGTACTCGCGCCGCGTGAGTCGACGCGCTCAGTCCTCGAACGGATTCAGGACCGTCAGCCCGGGGATGTCGAAGTCCCTGACGTTCCGCGTCACGAGCGTGAGGCCGTGGTGCAGGGCGGTCGCGGCGATCAGCGCATCGGAGAGCCGACGACGATCCGGCACCTGGAACGCGGCCGCCAGCAGCGCGATGTCTGCACCGATGTCGATCGCGGGGCCGGGCATCTCCCGCCTCACCGAGTCCAGCCAGCGCTTCAGCGACGTCGCGGCGACGGGGTCCCGCCGGCGAGACAGCAGCACCCACCGCTCGAGCTCGAGGTCGGTGATGACGCTGATTCGCAGCGAGGACCTCGGCGTCGAACGGAACCACCTCGCGACTCCCGGGTGCGGTCGCGGACGCCGCAGTTCGGAGACGATGTTCGTGTCGAGCAGGAACATCGATCAGAACTCGATCGGCGGACGACCGAAGTCGTTCTTCCGGTCGGCGATGATCTCGTCCATGATCTGGCCGAAGAGGTCCTCGGGATCCGCGTCTTCGGGGAGCGGCTCGATGAGGTCGAGGATCGAGCGGGGCGCCTCCGGAGACTCCGGCGGAGCGAGGCGTTCGTACTCTGCGATGTTGAGCAGGACATACGCCGGCTCGCCGCGCCGGGTGATCATCACGGGCTGATCGTCGGCGACGCGTTGGGCACGCGCGACCGACTGGTTGAACTCTCTCGCGGTCATGGTGAACACGATGCACCTCGATTCGGAATGTAGTGAGCGTACTACACAGGAGTTCGTGTCTGGCCGACGAGACGCGGGATGCCGGCACGGAGGCTCGCGGACAGCCGCGCGTGAAAGGATGACGTCATGCCGCGAACACCGATGGCGCTGCTCTCCCCCGCCGACCAGGAGCGACGCCTCGCGCTGCGTCGCATGAAGGCCGTGGCGCTCGGCGCCCTGATCTTCATGGCCGTGCTGTTCGTGATCGCGTTCTGGCTGCAGGAGCGTCAGCCGTGGCTGGGCTACGTGCGCGCCGCGGCCGAGGGCGGCATGGTCGGCGCCCTCGCGGACTGGTTCGCCGTCACCGCCCTGTTCCGCCGCCCGCTCGGGCTGCCCATCCCGCACACCGCGATCATCCCGAGCCGCAAGGACGAGATCGGTCGCTCGCTCGGCGAGTTCGTGGAGACGAACTTCCTCGAGGGCGAGGTCGTGCGCACCAAGCTCTCCAGCACCGCGATCGCGCAGCGCGCCGGTGAGTGGCTCCGCGAGCCCGCCCACGCCGAGCGCGTCGCCGCCGAGGGCTCGACCATCGCGACCGCCGTCCTCAACGCGCTCAGCGACGACGACGTGCGCGACCTCATCACCGACCTCGCGCGCGAGCACCTCGTCTCCCCCGAGTGGGGCCCGCCCGCCGGCGCCTGGCTCGAGAAGATCGTGGAGGCCGACGCACATCACGGCGCCGTCGACCTCGCCGCCGACAGCATCGGGCGCTGGCTCGACGCGAACGCCGCCTCGTTCTCCGGACTCATCTCCCGGCGCCTGCCCGGCTGGGTGCCCAAGCTCGCGCATCGCTTCGTCGACGACACGGCCTACAACGAGGCCGTCAAGTTCGTGCGAGCCGTGCAGGCAGATCCGCGGCATCCGGCCCGCCTCGCGGTCGACGGCTACCTGTCGCGCCTGGCCGACAGCCTGCAGCACGACCCTGCGACCCGCGCCAAGCTCGAGAACGCCAAGGCCTCTCTCTTCGACAGCCCCCGTGTGGGCGCCCTCGCCGCCGAGGCCTGGAACACCGCCAAGAACGGTCTGCTGACGGCTCTCGCCGACCCGCAGAGCGGACTGCGCACGCGTGCCGCCCAGGCTCTGCAGGAAGTCGGCGAGAGGCTGACCACGGATGCCGCGTTGCAGCGCCGCGTGGACACCTGGGTCTCCGACGCCGCGGTCTTCCTCGTCGACCGGTACCGGCACGACATCGCGTCGATCATCACCGACACGGTCGAGCGCTGGGACCCCGCCGAGACCACCGAGAAGATCGAGCTCATGGTCGGCCGCGACCTGCAGTACATCCGTCTCAACGGCACGGTCGTCGGCGCCCTCGCCGGTCTCGCGATCTTCACCGTCGCCCACGCCCTGATCCCCGGGGCCTGACACAGGAGGCACGCGCATGGCGCTCTCTCACGACCCGCTCTGGCCGCGCACCGGAAACTGGCCCGCTCCCGACGGCGAGGTCGACGCCGTGCTGCTCGGCGTGCCGACGTGGCGCACCTCGCTGTCGCCGACCGGCGCGCACGCGACTCCGGCGGCGATCCGCGAGGCGCTCCCCCGCTACGGCTCCACGCTCCTCGGGCCGCCGCGGATCGACCTCGACGAGGTCCTGCGGATCGCCGACGCGGGCGACGTGGTCGAGCCCGACGGCGACGAGGGCGAGGCTGCCGCCATCACGCGCGTGCGAGAGCTGTCCGATGCCTCTCGCCTCGTGATCGCGCTGGGCGGCGACAACTCCCTCACGTACCCGGTGGCCCTGGGCTCGCGTGCCACGGGACTGATCACGATCGACGCCCACTTCGACCTGCGCGACGGCGTCTCGAACGGCACCCCCGTGCGGCGTCTCGTCGAGGACGCTCCCGTCGCCGCCGCCGTCGGCACCGAGCGGATCGACCCGACCCGCATCGTGCAGATCGGGATCGCGGACTTCGCGAACTCCGCCGCCTACGCCCGCCGCGCCGCCGAGTGGGGCATCCGCGTGATCACCCTCGACGAGGTGCGTCGGCGCGGCATCGCCGACGTCGTCGCCGAGGCCCTGGAGATCGCGGGCGGCGGCAGCGACTCGCGCGTGCACCTCGACATCGACGTGGACGCGTGCGACCGCTCCGTCGCTCCCGGCTGCCCCGCGAGCGTCCCCGGCGGCTTCGCCGCGTGGGAGCTGCGCGCGCTCACGCGGGCGATCGCGACGGATCCGCGCATCGTGAGCGCCGACCTCGCCGAGGTGGACGCCACCGCGGATGCCGAGGACGCACGCACCGTCCGACTCGCCGCGCTGTGCGTGCTCGAGCTCCTCGCCGGCCTCGCCGCGCGCTGACCCGAGAGACGAGAAGGTCCCCCGGGCTGCTGCTCTCGGGGGACCTTCTCACGGGTGGACCTAAGGGGATTCGAACCCCTGACCTCCTCGATGCGAACGAGGCGCGCTACCAACTGCGCCATAGGCCCGTGATGTGTTCAACGTTATCACGCCCGAGGAGGTGTCCGCGCCGCGACGGTCACCCGGCGGCGCGGCGCGCGAGGAGGTCGCGGACGTGCGCCTCGATCTCGGCGTCGTCGACGAACCCCATCGCCGCGTAGGGCGACGGTGCGGGCTTCTCCGCCGCCGGCGCGGGGATGCGCACCGGCGCGGCAGGAGCCATCCGCTCGGCGCGTTCCCGCAGCTCGGCGAGCCGTGCGGCCTTGCGCATCTCCTGCTGGGCGTCGATCTCGGCTCGGGCGACCTGCGCTCGGGAGCCGGCGACCGACACGAGGGGCTCGGGGAGCGGACGAGGCGTCCACGTGGCGGGTCCCTGGTCGTGCAGAGGCGGCGAGACGCGCTCCTCGACCGGCTTCTCGCCGACGACGGTCCGGCGCACGGCGCGGCGGGCCACCGACGCCATCCGCTGCAGCAGCAGGGCGGCCGCGACGATGACGGCTCCGCCCAGCCACACGAGGATCTGGGTCTGCGCGACGACGAGCTGCCAGACGCCGAGCCCGGCGACGGCCAGGCCGACCACCAGGAGCCCGGTGGCGGTCACCCGCACACGTCTGCGCGCACGCGCCTGACGCACGACCGGATCGGCCTTCGCCGCGGCGAGCTGCTGCCGGAGCACGACGAGCTCGGCCGCCTCCTTCTCGGACTGCAGCCGTTTGGCGAGCTTCTGCTGCGCGAGTGCCGTGCGGGCGTTGAGCTCCAGACGCACCTCGTCCGGGGTCTCGCTCGTCTCGGCGAGCACACGCAGCGCCTGGTTGAGTCGCACGGCGTTGCGTTCGGCGGCATCGTACTGGAAGCGTCCACGCCAGGACGGCAGCAGGTAGAGCAGCCACAGGAGCACGGCGACGAGCACGATCACTCCCCCGCTCAGCACCGGCCCGTCCATGTCGACAACGGTACGGGAACAGCGAACCCCAGACCGTGCAGCCGGGGCGCGTGTCGCGGCGCGGTCCGCCTCAGATCGTGAGACGATCCGTCGGCGGCACGTCCGCCGCGTGCACGGGCACCTGGCCGTTGAGCCAGCGTGCGAGGACGCCCTGCGGCACGTCCTCGCGAGTCAGGGCGAACGCGTAGTGGTCCCGCCAGTCCCCGTCGATGTGGATGTAGCGCCGGCGGAGCCCCTCGTAGCGGAAGCCGAGCTTCTGCACCACGCGCAGGCTCGCGGCGTTCTCGGGTCGGATGCAGATCTCCATGCGGTGCAGCCCGTACTCCGTGAAGCACGCGTCCGTCGCGAGGGCCACCGCGGTCGGGGTGATGCCCCTCCCGGCGAAGCGCTCGCTCACCCAGTAGCCGATCGTGGCGGAGCACAGCGACCCGCGGGCGACGCCCCACACGTTCAGCTGACCGGCGATCTCGCCGTCGTGCTCCATGACGAACGGGTAGCCGGCACCGTCGCGGTACTGCTGCAGCAGACGACGGATGCTGAGGCGCATGTCGAAGGAGACGGAGCCGTAGGGCACGGTGGCCTCCCACGGCTGCAGCCACGCCCGGTTCGACAGCAGCTCGTGCTGCAGGGGACGCGCATCGCGCGAGCGCACCAGGCGCAGCTCGATCGCGCCGTGCCGCATCCCCGTGGACTGATCCATCTCCGCGCCCCGACGCCGCGTGCCGCCTACAGGCGTTCCGCGAACTCCTTGAGCCACGGGCGCAGTTCGGGGCCGAGGTCCTCGCGGTCGGAGGCGAGCTGCACGATCGCCTTGATGTAGTCGACGCGGTCACCGGTGTCGTAGCGGCGTCCGCGGAAGATCACTCCCACGACCCCCGGCCCCTCGGGGTCGGTCGCGAGCTCCTGCAGCGCGTCGGTGAGCTGGATCTCGCCGCCCTTGCCCGGCTCCGTGCGCTCGAGGACGTCGAAGATCGAGGCCGGGAGCACATAGCGCCCGATGATCGCGAGGTTGGACGGCGCATCCTCCTGCGCGGGCTTCTCGACCAGGCCCGTGACGCGCACGGCGTCCGATCCCTCGATCTCCTCGACCGCGGCGGCGCCGTACATGTGGATGCTGGCGGGGTCGACCTCCATGAGCGCGATCACGGCTGCACCGGTGCGCTCGTGCTCGGCGATCATCTCCGTGAGCAGCGGGTCGCGCTCGTCCATGAGGTCGTCGCCCAGGAGCACCGCGAACGAGCTGTCGCCGACGTGGGTGCGCGCACGCAGCACGGCGTGGCCGAGCCCCTTGGGCTCTCCCTGACGGACGAAGTGGATGTCGGCGAGGTCGCTCGACTTCATGACGCGCTCGAGACGACCGGTGTCGCCCTTCTCCATGAGCTTGACCTCGAGCTCGGGGACCGAGTCGAAGTGGTTCGAGATCGCGTTCTTGTTGCGCCCGATGATCACGAGGATGTCCTCGATGCCGGCGTTGGCCGCCTCCTCGACGACGTACTGGATCGCCGGCTTGTCGACGACGGGCAGCATCTCCTTCGGCATCGCCTTCGTCGCAGGCAGGAATCGCGTGCCCAGTCCTGCGGCGGGGATGACGGCTTTGATCTTCTGATGGCCCATCCTCACAGCCTACCGGGGCCGCCGCCGTAGACTCGGAGGCATGTCGAACGACGTCGAGCACGAGAAGCGCGCCCTCCGCGCCGAGCTCCGGGAGCGGCGCCAGCTGCTGAGCGAGGCGCAGCGCGAGAGTGCGGCGTCCGCGATCGCCGGACGCCTGGACGACCTGATCGCCGACCTGGGCGCGGAATCGATCTCCTGCTTCCTCTCGACCACGACCGAGCCGGGTACGCGGGACTTCGTCCGCGCGGCGGTGCAGCGCGGCATCCGCGTCCTGCTCCCCGTCACCCGCGGCGACGGTCTGCTCGACTGGGCCGTCGCGACGGACGACGACGAGATCTCCGAGGGGCTGTACGGTCTTCCGGAGCCGACCGGCGAGGTGCTCGGCCCCATCGCCGTGAACGACGTCGACCTCATGATCATCCCCGCGGCGGCGGTCGACCGCACGGGCATGCGCATGGGATGGGGACGCGGATACTTCGACAAGACCATCGGATCCATGGAGAAGTGCCCTCCCGTCTACGCGGTCCTCTATGATTCCGAGGTGCTCGACTCCCTGCCGAGAGAGGTGCACGACCAGCCCGTCACGGGCGTCGTCACCCCCACCCGCACTCTTCTCCTGTCGCCCGAGCGACGCTGACACACCCGAGGACCCATGCCCACCTACGCCTACGCCTGCCGCTCCTGCGGCCACGCCTTCGACGCCGTCCAGAGCTTCTCCGACGACGCGCTGACCGTCTGCCCCGAGTGCGGCGGCGAGCTGCGCAAGCAGTACGGGTCGATCGGAGTCACCTTCAACGGCTCCGGTTTCTACCGCACCGACTCGCGCGGCGGGTCGGGCAGCGGGGCGGCCGCGAAGAAGGACTCCTCATCGAGCACGTCACCGGCGAGCGGCACCTCTTCGACTGCGTCATCGAGCAGTTCGACCCCTGCCGCGGCATCCTCGTCCTGACCATCCCCCGCTCACACCGACCGAACGGAGAATCTCATGCTCAAGGGCTTCAAGGACTTCCTGCTCCGCGGGAACGTCATCGACCTGGCCGTCGCCGTCGTCATCGGCTCCGCGTTCACCGCGATCGTCACCGCCGTCGTGAACAGCGTCATCAATCCGCTCGTGGCCCTGTTCTTCCAGGCTGACGCCGCCGGCGGCTTCGGCCCGCAGATCACGAACATCTACGGCGAGAAGGTCACCTTCCCGATCGGCGACCTCATCTCGGCGATCATCAGCTTCCTCGCCGTCGCCGCCGTCGTGTACTTCGTGTTCGTCCTGCCGATGAACACGTTCAAGAAGCACGTCGAGGCCCGCAAGGGCACCCCCGCCGAGGAGCCGGAGGAGGAGCCCGCCGCCGCGACCGAGGCCGAGCTGCTCGTCGAGATCCGCGACCTGCTCGCACGCAACGCCGCGCGGGACGAGGCCGCGCGCGGCTGACGCCGCGACGGAGCATCCGCTCCGTCAGTAGTGCGGCGGGACGTCGCCGAGCATCCGATCGTCGTTGGGGCCCTTGGGCCCCCGGGGACCGGATGCCGGCGGCTCCCGCCGTTCCGCCGTCTCGGGGGTCGTGTCTGTCCCCTCCACCGGCGTGAGCCGCGCCCGGCGGGACCCTCGCACACGCTCGACCTTCTGCCGCGCGTCCGAGGTCGACGGCTGCCGCGGATCGTCAGTCATGACGCGGAT
The DNA here is from genome assembly GCF_044749125.1 of Microbacterium sp. NPDC089696. Taxonomy (NCBI): domain Bacteria; kingdom Bacillati; phylum Actinomycetota; class Actinomycetes; order Micrococcales; family Microbacteriaceae; genus Microbacterium; species Microbacterium sp. NPDC089696. The sequence continues at coordinate 314,985 of NZ_JBIVHF010000002.1, forward strand.
CGACGATGTCGATCGGCTGCGTGTCGTCCTCGGCGCGCACAGCCGACGGCGAGATGCCCAGGACGCCGGCGATCCGCGTCGCCGCCGTGGCGGGGTCGCTGTAGAGATCGAACGCGTGCACGCGCACGTAATGCCATCCGAGACGGCGGAGCACATGCGGACGCAGGCGCAGCGTCTCGCGCAGCGACTCGCCTCGGGTCTCGGGGTCGGACTCGATCACGACCGCCTTGCCGTCGTGCTGCGCGACGAGCGGCAGGAGCCCGCGGTAGTCGACGTCGACCGCGGCGCCGAGGCGTCGCAGCTCGCGTGCGAGCGCCAGGGTCAGCGGGTCCGCGAGATCCTCGAGCCGGGCCTCCCTGCCGCGCGCCGCGAGACCGCCGAGGATCGACATGAGCGTCGCCGCGCCGAACTCGAGGCGGCCGTCGTCGAATGCCGACGGCCGGATCGACGATACGATCACCATCGAGCGCCGCGCGCGCGTCATCCCGACCGTGAGCAGACGCTCGCCGTCGGGCGTGGACAGGTCGCCGAAGTCGCTGAGCACGCGACCGTGCTTCGTGAGCCCGAAGCCGAGGGACAGGATGACGCGGTCACGGCTCTCGGCGACCGACTCCTCCAGCGTGAGCACCGCGAAGGGCTCCGCCGTGTCGCGTCCGACGAAATCAGCGACGTCCGATCGTCCGGCGAACGCCGAGGTCACGGCTGCGCGCACGCGCTCGGCGTGACGGCGACTCGCGGTCACGACCATGAGCGACTCGTCCGGACGGTGCACGGCGTGCTCGACCACGAGCGTCACCACGCGGGCGACCTCCGCATCCGGGCTCTCGACCGCACCCGAGATCGGGTCGGGCGCGCCGGTGCCGCCCTCCACGTAGTCGACGGTCAGGCTGCCACGGCCGAGATACGAGCCCGCCCACGGCAGCGAGACGATCTCTCCGCCGTAGAACGCGTCGTTGATGAGCTCGGCCAGGTCCTCGCCGCCCGCGCGGTAGCTGCGGGTCAGGGTCATCACGGGGAGAAGCTCGGAGAGCCGCTCGAACACCGAGGCGTCGTCGAAGGCGACCTCGGGCTCCCACTCGACGCTCGGATCGACGGCGACGTGGAAGGGCGTCGGCCGCTGCGTCACGGGGTCGCCGAACGCGACGACCTGGCGCGCGCGACGGATCGCCGGCGCCGCCTCGGCGAGATTGATCGCGGCGGCGTCGACGAGCAGCACCGCGTCGAACTCGACGGAGTCGGGGATCTGGGGCACGAGGTACGGCGACGAGATCCACACCGGCGCGAGCACGTCGACCAGGGTCGGCGCCGCGCTGACGATCTCGGCGGTCGTGGTCGTCGGCTGCTTCAGCGCACGACGCAGATGCTGCGACTCCTGCGGTTCGTCGACGATCGCGATCTTCCACTGGTTCGCCAGCTGCCAGGCGAGCAGAGGACCCGCCATCGCGGCATGCGCCTCGTCGACGAGGCGGAAGTCGCGTTCGAGCCGGTCGACCACGGCGGTGTTCGCCCCCAGCAGCGCCCGGTCGTCCTGCAGCGCGCGCTCGAGCAACGACTGCCACCACGCGAACTCGAGCTCATCACCGACACGGTCCTCCGAGACGTGCCGCACCGAGAGCTCGGTGAGGAGCGGCTCGAGTCCGAGGTCGGCGAGACGATCGCGCAGCCGGGCGCGCTCCACGAGGTTGTCGAACACGTCCGACTTGGCGGCCAGACCCGCGAGCGTGCGCACGAGGCGGGCGACGGGCAGCGTGGACAGCGGTTCGCGGCGCCCGAGGGCGACGTCGAGCTCGGCGAGCTCCGCCGCGACGCGCTGCCAGGCGACGTAGACGTCGGCGAGACCGAGCGGGATCTCGGGGGCGACTCCGACCTCGACGCAGCGCTGCCAGTGCGTGCGCTGCGTCTGGATGCGCAGGAGCGCCTCATGCATCTCGGTCACGTGCACCCCGGGGCGCACGTACTCCTTCGCGAGACGCTTGAGGCGACGACGCGTCGCGCTCGACATCCCGGCGGAGTCCCGCCGGGAGCCGTGGGCCTGGATCAGCTCGCCCAGCGGCCGCTCGAAGACGGTCGGGCTGAAGCGATCGAGCGAGTCGCGGATGCCCTGGAGCAGGCGGAGGTACTCCCCGAGCTCGTCGATCGTGGCGAAGGGACGCATGTGCGTCTGCGCGATCAGCGCATAGCCGCGTTCGAGCAGCGCGGGCACGCTGTCGGAGTGCAGACGTCCGGCGAGCTGATGCGCCGCGCGTGCGGCCTCGGTGCTCGTGAACGACACCCCGTACCAGGGCGAGTCGTCCGGGCCGAAGCGGAACTCCCCGAGCCGCGCGGCCTGGGCGAGCGACGCCGCCGCGGAGGCGCGATCGTCCGCGAGACGGCGCAGCGTCTCGGAGCTCAGCCGCGCGGTGGTCGCCGGCGGATGCGGCAGCGACGCGAGCCGGGTCAGGTGGCGTGTCGCGTCGAGGACCGTGGCCCGTGTCCCGGCGACGGGGGCCGTGAGGGATCGACGGTAGTCGCGCAGCACCGTGCGGAGCCGCACGAGCGCATCGTCGACGTCGGACACCTTGGGCGCCGTCGCCTTCTCGTTGCGGCCGATGGCCCGCACGAGATCGCGGCGCACGCTGGCCGGCGACACCGCGAGACTGTCGAGGCCGATGCCCGCGAGGCGGTGGCGCACGCCGTCGAGCGTCGAACGACGGGCGGACACGACGAGCACGCGCTTGCCGCCGCGGACGAGCTCGCCCAGGGCGTTGATCACGGTCTGGGTGCCGCCCGTGCCCGGCAGTGTGGCGACGGTGAGGGAGTGACCGGCGGCGATGCGCGCGAGCACGGCCTCCTGCTCGGCATCCGCGTCGAGAAGCAGGTTGTCGGATGCGGGAGCGCGATCGTCGGGCCCCGTGTGGTGCGGGGCCGGTCGACGGGCCGAGACCTGCTCACGGTCGCCCACGTGCCCCGCGAGCGCGTTGAGGACGAGATGGTCGAGCGTCGAGCCGTCGCGGGACATGGCGCCGCCGACATCGGCGAACGTCGAGACGACGAGGCGCGGCAGCACGGTGAACGTGTCGATCGAGCGTGTGGTGGCACGGAGGCTGTCGATGACCGGCTGGGGCTTGAAGATCCCGCCGTCGTACGCCAGTGCGGCGAGGGCTTCGGCGTCGATCGTGATGCCGAAGTGCTCGCGGGCGATGCGCACGAGCTCCGGATTGACCTCGAACGCACCCTGGAGCTTGAGTTCGAAGTCGGAGTGATGGCGGCGGATGGCGAGCGGGCGCAGGAGCACGGGGGCGGCGAAGTCCGCGCCGCCGATGCGCCACCCGGCGATGCCCACGGCGAGATGCACGGCTTCGATGCCGCGCACGGTGCGCAGCTCGGTGTTCTTGGCGGTGATGCGCTCCGCCGCGAGACGCGCGGTGCGCAACCCGACCTCATCGCGGAACAGGTTGGACAGCAGCGTGGATTTGCCCGTGATGAACTGCGGCAGGCTTCCGGGGTGCGCCTTCGAGATGTCGATGCCGGATTCGACCGTGTCGCGGAAGGTCACGAGCGGCGAGGAGCCGCCGAGGTCGGCGGCCTCGGCGCGCAGACGGGTGCGCTCGGCTTCGGCGGCGTGGGCGACCTCGACGCCGGATGCGGAGTCGTGCAGCTCTCCCAGGGTCACCGAGGCGTCGGTCGCTGCGTCATCCGCAGATCTGCCTTCACGTCGCCACACAACTCACACACTAAGCGCGGCACGCCGCGACGGCGGTATCCCGGGCGGGTTTCACCGCAATTCCGCCGGTCTCGGGGTCCGCGACGGGTTCGCGACCCCTCCTCCACCGGCACCTGGTCCCGACTCGTTCTCCCCGGGCCTCGGGGCACCGGGGCCGCGCGCATCCGTTCGTCGGCGCTGGGCGCCAGGATGGAGGCATGACCTTCCGCTACGACTTCGCTCCGACGCCCTTCGGCGACGCCCTCGCGGTCTTCTCCGACGAGGGCATCGTCCGCTTCGATCTCTCCGAGGCCGACGACCCCTCGGTTCCCTGGCTGCTCGAGGGCGTCGCGCAGCGGCTCCGAGCGGTTCCGGAGCCCGACCCCGGCGCCGCCGAGGAGCTCGTCGCACTGCTCGACGACTACTTCGACGGCGTCCCCGTCGCCTTCCACGAGCGCCTCGCACTCGACTGGCGCCTCGCCGAGGGATTCACCCGCGACGCGCTGCAGACCATCACGACGATCCCGTGGGGCGAGACGTCGAGCTACGGGGAGGTCGCCGCGCTGGCCGGCCATCCCGGGGCGGCCCGAGCCGTGGGCACGGCCTGTCGCAACACCCCGTTCTCGATCATCGTCCCGGTGCACCGCGTCGTGCGCTCCGACGGATCCCCCGGCCACTACGGCGCGCACCCCGAGCGCAAGCGCTATCTGCTCGATCTCGAGAAGCACCGCTGACGCCGCGCGACCGCGACGGGGTGGGAAGACGACGAGGACCCCGACGAGTAGGCCGTCGGGGTCCTCGTGCCGCGGAGCGCGGTCCGGTCGCCGACCGCGCTAGTGGTCGACCGCCTTCTCTGCTCCGAACCCGGTGAGCGAGCGCACCTCCATCTCCGCGGCGAGCGTGCGCGACTCCTTCGTCCGACTGGTCACGGTTCCCAGCCAGCCGAGCAGGAATCCGAGCGGGATCGAGACGATGCCGGGGTTGTTCATCGGCCACAGCACGATGTCGATGCCCGGGATCATCGAGGTCGGCGATCCCGAGAACACCGGGGACAGCACGATCAGGATGATCGCCGCACCGAGCCCGCCGTACATGCTCCACACCGCGCCGCGGGTCGTGAACTTCCGCCAGAAGAGCGAGTAGAGGATCGTCGGGAGGTTCGCCGAGGCTGCGACAGCGAAGGCGAGAGCCACGAGGAACGCGATGTTCTGCCCCTGCGCCCCGATACCGCCCACGATCGCGAGGATGCCGATCACGATCACCGTCCGTCGTGCGACGCGCACCTCCGCGTTCGGGTCGGCCTCGACGGGCTTGCCCTCCGCATCCTTCCTCCCCTTCTGGATGACGTTGGCATAGATGTCGTGCGCGAACGAGGCGGCCGCGGTGATGGTGAGCCCCGCGACGACCGCGAGGATCGTCGCGAACGCCACCGCCGAGATGAAGCCCAGCAGCAGGGGTCCTCCGAGGTGCAGCGCGAGCAGCGGCGCGGCCGAGTTCGGTCCGCCGGGCGCGGCGGCGATCACGTCGGCGCCGACCAGCGCACCGGCGCCGTATCCCAGCACGAGCGTGAGCAGATAGAACCCGCCGATCAGCCAGATCGCCCACACGACCGATCGACGCGCCTCCTTGGCCGTCGGCACCGTGTAGAAGCGCATCAGCACGTGCGGGAGACCGGCCGTGCCGAGCACGAGCGCCATGCCGAGCGACAGGAAGTCCCACGGGTTCGCTCCGTACTGCAGACCCGGTCCGAGGATGGCCTCGCCCTTGTCCGAGTTCGCGACCGCGGCCTCGAGCAGCGTGTTGAGGTTGAACCCGTTGATCGCGAGCACCCAGATCGTCATCGCGAGGGCTCCGCCGATCAGCAGGAACGCCTTCACGATCTGCACCCAGGTCGTGCCCTTCATGCCGCCGATCAGCACGTAGACGATCATCAGCAGACCCACCACGGCGATCACGATCGACTGGCCGACGCGTCCGTCGATGCCGAGCAGCAGCGACACGAGCCCGCCGGCGCCCGCCATCTGCGCGAGCAGATAGAAGAAGCACACCGCGAGCGTCGTGATCGCTGCGGCCATCCGCACCGGCTTCTGCTTGAGCCGGAACGACAGCACGTCCGCCATCGTGAACTTGCCCGTGTTGCGCATGAGCTCGGCCACGAGCAGCAGCGCCACCAGCCAGGCCACGAGGAACCCGATCGAGTAGAGGAAGCCGTCGTAGCCGTTGATCGCGATCGCCCCGCAGATGCCGAGGAAGGACGCAGCCGACAGGTAGTCGCCCGCGATCGCGAAGCCGTTCTGCGGTCCGGTGAACGAACGTCCGGCGGCGTAGTAGTCGGCCGCGGTCTTGTTGTTGCGGCTCGCGCGGATCACGATGAACAGCGTCACCGCGACGAAGGCCAGGAAGATCGAGATGTTGAGGATCGGATTGCTCTCCGCGTTCATGCTCCCTCCTGCGCCTTCTCGAGGTCCTCGCGGATCTCGCTCGCGAGCGGATCGAGCCGGCGATTCGCGAATGCGACATATCCCATCGTGATCGCGAATGTCGTCACGAATTGGCCGAGGCCGAAGAGCAGGCCCACCGTGATGTCTCCCCACACCCGCTGCGACATGAAGTCGGTCGCGAATGCGGCGAGCAGGACATAGACGAAATACCAGACGAGGAAGAACGCCGCGAGCGGGAAGATGAACGATCTCTGCGTTCTCTTGAGAGTGCGGAATCGTGGCGATTCCTCGACGGCGACGTAATCGATCGCACCTGCCGAATCGCCCGTTGTGTGGTCGGTCATGGGGCCTCCTTGCCTCATGGTCGTCGGGCCCGCCCGGTCGTGCCGGGCGGGTGGTAGGGTCGACGCTACGAAACGGGGAACGACGTCGTCACCCCCGAAAGTAGGTAGTCGTGAGCACTGCGGCCGGAATCGAATCCGAGACGGAGCTCGTCGCCAGAGCGGTGCGCGAGCTGGCTCAGCGCACCCGCTTCCCCGTGGCATTCGGCGGGCTGATCGACGAGGGCGTGGTGAGCGTCACGAGCATCGTGGGCAATCGCACCCACAGCCTCGACGGACTGCGGGTACGGCCGGAGCGGGGCCTCGGCGGACGCGCGATGATCGAGCTGCGCCCGCGGATGACCAACGACTACGGCTCCTCCCAGCAGATCACCCACGACTACGACGTGTTCGTGCTCGGAGAAGGGCTGCGCACGCTGCTCGCGCTGCCGATCGTGGTGGCCGGCCGCCCGCGCGGCGTGCTCTACGCCGGCGCGTGGGACCGGACGCCCGAGGACGGCGTGACGACGGCGCCCGCCATGAGCGTCGCGCAGTCCGTGGCGGAGGAGCTGCGCATCCGCGACGAGGTCGCCCGACGTCTGCGCGAGGCGACTCCTGCCGCGGAGGGGGTGGCGCCCCGGCAGCGGGAGGAGCTCCGCGAGAGCTTCGCCGAACTCCGGAGCATCGCCGCGTCCGTGGACGACGCCGACCTGCGCGCGCGCATCGCTCAGGTCGAGAGCAGACTCGTCACGCTCGCGGGCGACACCCCCGCGACGGCGACCGGCCCGGTGCCGACCGTGCACCTGTCGCGGCGCGAGACGGACGTGCTCGCGTGCGCCGCGCTGGGGGCGACCAACGCCGAGATCGCGACTCAGCTGGGATTGCGCGAGGGCACCGTGAAGGCGTATCTCGGAACCGCGATGTCGAAGCTCGACGCCTCGACGAGGCATGCGGCCGTGGCGAAAGCGCGGCGAGCGGGACTGCTCCCCTGATCCGATCGCATTCCGACGGCGGCTGGCGATACGAATTGCGGCGAAATGTCATTGGCGCAATTCGCCACTGGCGGTATCGTCGCTTTCATGGCAAGAAGAATCGTGCATCAGCTGGTCGATGATATCGACGGCAGCGTCCTGGAGGTCGGCGAAGGCGAGACCGTGCATTTCTCGTTGAATGGCGCCTCCTACGAGATCGACCTCAACGGCGCGCACGCGGAGGAATTGCGCGCCGCATTCGAGCCCTACATCTCCGCCGGCCGACGAGCCGGGTCCGCAGCGGCACCTCGGTCGTCGTCGCGATCGGCGTCGCCCCGCAAGCGGGCATCCCGCAACCCCGAGGTCGCGGCCATCCGCGCCTGGGCGAACGACAACGGCTACTCGCTGTCGGAGCGCGGCCGTATCCCCGCACCGGTCGTCGAGGCGTACAACGCCGCGCACTGACTCACTCGGAGGTCGCGTCTCCGGCCTGGGCCCACGGCTCATCCCGGAGCGCGATCTCCTGCGCCATGTCGGTGAGGAACCGGATCACGACATCGCGCTCCTCGGCGGTGAGCCGCGCCGCCGCATAGAACCTCTTCGCCTGCTGCGCGCCCACCGTGTCCATGGCCGCACGCCGGGTCTCCGCCGTGATCGTTATCGCCAGCGCCCGGCGATCCGTCGGATGAGGTGAGCGCACGATGTGCCCGCCCTTCTCCAGCCGATCGAGCAGCTTCGTCGTCGACGCCGTCGAGATGCCCAGGTGCGTGGCGATCCCGCCCGGAGTGGCCACGGCCCCGCGGTTCGCGCACACGATCAGATAGTGCAGCGCCCGCATGTCGGTGTCGTTCAGGCGCATGTAGCGCCGCGACGCGAGCGACAGCTTCTGCTCCGCATCGCGCAGCTCTCCGAGAGCACCCATCAGCGACGCGATCTGCCTCAGGTCCTCGGGCGCCACTCCGGTGCGGTCGATCAGCGCGCTGCGCGGGTCGCTCGCCTCGACGTCGTAGATGGCCGCGTGCGCGAGCCCGTCGGGCGAGATCTCACCGCGCACGGTGGGCACGCCCGAGCCGGCCCCCGGCAGGGGGCTGGCGCCGGCTCCGTCGTTCATGCCATCATGCTACACACCATTGGATTCATGTTATGTTGATAATTAGCCAAGCTAGCGAAATCCGATAGGCGCCGGCGAGACCGAGGAGGCACACTGCATGGACGAGGTCACCCTCCTCTCCCCCGAGGGGATCGCGATCGGCGTGATCGCGAAGGCGGACGTGCACACCACCGACACTCCCCTGCATCTGGCCTTCTCCTGCCACGTGATCGACGACGACGGACGGCTGCTCGTGACGCGCCGCGCGCTCGCCAAGCGCACCTGGCCGGGCGTCTGGACCAACAGCTTCTGCGGGCACCCGCGACCCGGCGAGGAGATGGCGGATGCCGTCGCACGGCGGGCCCGCGAGGAGCTCGGCCTCGACGTGACGGACATCACCCTCGTCGTGCCCGACTACCGGTACCGCGCCGTCGACGCGAGCGGCATCGTCGAGAACGAGATCTGCCCCGTGCACACCGCCCGTATCCGCGGCACGATCGATCCCGATCCCGACGAGGTCGCGGAGTGGGCCTGGGTCGATCCGACCGCCTTCGCCGCAGCCGTCGCGTCGGCCCCCTTCGCTTTCAGCCCCTGGCTCGTCGAGCAGCTCCCCCTGCTGCGTTCCCGCGGGGCGGTCTGACGATGGCGCCGACGGCGATCCACGAGGACATGGGCATTCGGATCGAGGAGGCGCTCCGTCGGCGGTTCACGCATCACGGCGATCACGCCGAGCGCTACGGCGCCGAGTTCGCCGCGCTGTGGCGTGCCGCGGCCGACCACTCGCTGGGCGGGAAGCTCGTGCGCCCGCGTCTGCTCCTCGACATCCACCGCGCCCTCACCGACGAGCCCGCGGTCGAGCCTCCGCTCGCGGCGATCGACGTCGCGGCGCACATCGAGCTGCTGCACTACGCGTTCCTCCTCCACGACGACGTGATCGACGGCGACCTCACGCGCCGCCGGCGTCCCAACCTCATCGGCTCGCTCGCGGCGAGTGCGCCCGACTCGAGCCAGGAGGACGCCCTGCACTGGGCGCGGTCCAGCGCGATCCTCATGGGCGATCTCCTGCTCACGGCGGCCGTGATGGGCTTCGCCCGTGCCGACGTCCCGGAGCAGGTCCGGCTCCGGCTGCTCGACCTCATGGAGCAGACGATCCTCGAGACCGTCGCCGGCGAGCACACGGATGTGGCGCTGAGCCACGGCATCGTCGCCTCCGACCTCGAGACCGTGCTCAGCATGAGCGTCTACAAGACCGCGACGTACTCCTTCTCCCTGCCGCTGCACGCCGCCGCCCTGCTCGCGGGCGCCTCGCCGCGCGCCGAGCGCACGCTCACGACGGTCGGACGGCACATCGGTCTCGCCTACCAGCTGCAGGACGATCTGCTGTGCGTGTTCGGCGACCACCGCGCGCACGGCAAGGATGCGTTCTCCGATCTGCGCGAGGGCAAGGAGACCGCGATCATCGCGTACGCGCGCTCGACCCCGACCTGGCCGCGCATCGAGCGCCGCTTCGGGGCGGCGGATCTGACGCGGCAGGAGGCCGAGGAGATCCGCGATCTGCTCAGGGAGTGCGGCGCCGAGAGCTTCGCCGTCGATCTGATCGGCGATCAGCTCGACGCCGTCCACACGCTGCTCGCCGACGCCGAGCTGTCGGGCGACATCGGCACCGACGCGGCGGGCACGATCCTGCGCACCGTGACCCGACTGGAAGGACGCCAGGCATGAGCGACGCCGGGGGCCCGTCCGAGGAGAGCCTCGGACGTTTCAGCCGCGCGGCCGATACGGCATCCACGGAGGTCATCCGCACGTACTCGACCTCCTTCGGTCTCGCGACCCGGCTGCTCGGCGAGCGTCACCGCCAGCACGTCCGCAACATCTACGCCATGGTGCGCATCGCCGACGAGATCGTCGACGGGGTGGCGGCGCAGGCCGGTCTCGACGCGTCCGCCCAGAGCGAGGCGCTGAGCTCCTACGTCGCGGCGACGCACCGGTCGATGAGGGACGGCTACAGCACCGATCTCGTGCTGCACGCGTTCGCGCGCACGGCGAGGGAGTGCGGCATCGGCGAGGACCTCACGCAGCCCTTCTTCGACTCGATGGCGTCCGACATCGCGGCCCCCACAGACTTCACGGCGTTCGACGCCGCCGCGCACGAGCGCTACGTGTACGGCTCCGCGGAGGTCGTCGGCCTGATGTGCCTGCGGGTCTTCCTGCACGCGGAGACGAGGACGGAGGAGGAGCACGAGGTGCTGCGGCACGGCGCCCGACAGCTCGGAGCGGCGTTCCAGAACGTGAACTTCCTGCGCGACCTCGCCGACGACACCGATCGCCTGCAACGCGGCTACCTCGCGGACTCGGGGCGGCTCACCGACGCGGATCGCGACGAGTGGGTGCAGACGATCCGGACGCAGCTCGACGACGCCCGACGGTCGATCCCGCTCCTTCCGAAGGATGCGCGGGCCGCGGTCCGCAGCGCCCACGCCCTGTTCGAGGCCCTCATGCGTCGCGTCGCCCGCACCCCGGCGGCCGAACTGTACGAGCGGCGGGTCCGCGTGCCGGATCCGATCAAGGCGCTGCTCGCGGCGCGCGCCGCGCTCGTGACCGCCCTGGAGCGCGACCGATGAGCCGCGTCGTCGTGATCGGTGCAGGCGTCGCCGGTCTCGCGACCGCCGGACTCCTCGCCAGAGACGGGCACGAGGTCACCGTCCTCGAGAAGAACAGCCGGATCGGCGGACGGGCCGGCACGGTCGAGCGCGACGGGTTCCGATTCGACTCCGGCCCCTCGTGGTACCTCATGCCCGAGGTCTTCGATCACTTCTTCGAGATGATGGGCACCTCGACCGCGGAGCAGCTCGATCTCACGCTGCTGGACCCCGGGTACCGCGTCTTCCGCGCGCCGACGGCGGAGGGAACCGCCGAGCCGATCACGATCCCGACCGGACGCACCGAGGTCTCGGCGCTGTTCGAGTCGCGGGAACCCGGAGCGGCGGCGCGGCTCGCCGACTACCTCGACTCGGCACACCACGCTCGCACCATGGCCGAACGGTACTTCCTCTACAACCCGTTCACGCGCCTGCGCACGCTCGCGGCGCGCGAGGTGCTCGGAGCGCTCCCCCGGCTCGCCACCCTGCTCCTCACGCGGCTGCAGTCGTTCGCCGCTCGCCGGTTCCGCGACCCCGTGCTGCGGCAGCTGCTCGGCTACCCGGCGGTCTTCCTGGGCACCGACCCGCGCACCGCTCCGGCGATGTACCACCTCATGAGCGCGCTCGATCTGGACGAGGGCGTCAGCTATCCGCAGGGAGGCTTCTGGCGGGTGGTCGATCGCATCGCGCAGACCGCCCTGGACGCCGGGGCGACGATCGTCACGGATGCGGACGTCACGGCGATCCGCACGACGGGCGTCGGTCGCCGTGCGGCGGTCACCGGAGTGGAGTGGCGCGATGCGGACGGCGCGGCGCAGGCGCTCGACGCCGACATCGTCGTCTCGGCCGCCGACCTGCACCACACCGAGACCGCGATGCTGCCCCCGCACCTGCGGACCTACCCGGAGTCGTGGTGGCAGCGGCGCACGAGCGGTCCCGGCGCCGTGCTCGTCATGCTCGGCGTGACCGGCTCGCTCCCCGAGCTCCCGCACCACTCCCTGTTCTTCACGGACGACTGGGACGCCAACTTCGACGCGATCTTCGGAGACCGCCCGGTGATCCCCGCGCCGGCGTCGACGTACGTGTGCCGTCCGAGCGCGACCGACCCGACAGTGGCGCCGGAAGGGCACGAGAACCTCTTCGTGCTGGTCCCGATCCCCGCCGACGTCGAGATCGGCGGCGGCGGTTCGGACGGCACGGGATCGCCCGCCGTGGAACGCGCCGCGGACGCCGCGATCGACCTGATCTCCACCTGGGCGGGCATCGACGATCTGCGCGAGCGCATCGTGGTGCGTGAGACCCTCGGCCCGGCCGACTTCAGCCGCGACTACAACTCGTGGCACGGAGGGATGCTCGGGCCCGCCCACATCCTGTCGCAGAGCGCGATGTTCCGCGCGCAGAACGCCTCGCGGCACGTGGACGGTCTCTACTACGCCGGGGCGACGACCGCACCCGGCGTCGGTGTGCCGATGTGCCTCATCAGCGCCGAGATCGTGCTCAAGCGCATCCGCGGCGATCATTCGAGCGGACCGCTCCCCGTGCCGGCGCCGTCCACGATCGGGGCCGTGTGATGGGCGTCGTCTACCTCGCCGCGCTCCTCGTGACGCTGGGCTGCATGCTGCTGCTCGACCGGAGGTTCCGCCTGTTCTTCTGGCGGGACGCGATCGCCGCGTCGGTCGTCACGCTGGTGGGGCTCGCGTTCTTCCTGGTGTGGGACATCGCCGGCATCGCCGGCGGCATCTTCTTCCGAGGGGAGGGTGTAATCGCGACCGGCGTCCTCCTGGCTCCGGAGCTGCCGCTCGAGGAGCCGGTGTTCCTCGTCTTCCTCGTGGTCTGCACGATGGTGATCTTCACGGGTGCGATCCGCGTTCTGGACGCGCTGCGTCGACGGGCCGGGAGAGGCGGGACCCCATGACCTACCTGCAGCTGTCCGCCTGGTTCACGGGCGCCGCGATCCTCGTGGCGATCCTGCTGACGCTCCTCACGCCGCGCGGCCGCCGTCCACGTCCGGCGGCGATCGCGCTCACGATCACCGTGCTCTTCGCCCTCACCGCCGTGTTCGACACCGTCATGATCGCCAGCGGGCTCTTCCACTACTCCCCCGCGCACCTGCTCGGCGTGCACGTGGGGCTCGCGCCGATCGAGGACTTCGCCTACCCGCTGGCCGGTGCGGTGCTCCTCCCCGCGCTGTGGATGCTGCTCCGCGCCCGTCGTTCCGCGACGGTCACGGCCACGACCGACGAGGAGCACGGCGGATGACGTCCCGGATGACCCGCGACGCCGCGCAGATCCTGCTCTCCTCGCGCCCGATCAGCTGGATCAACACGGCCTTCCCGTTCGCGGCCGCCTACCTCCTCACGACCCGCGAGGTCGACCTCACCCTGGTGATCGGCACGCTGTACTTCCTCGTGCCGTACAACCTGGCGATGTACGGGATCAACGACGTGTTCGACTACGCCTCCGATCTCGCGAACCCGCGCAAGGGCGGCATCGAGGGCGCCCTGCTCTCTCCCCGCATCCACCGCGCGACGCTGTGGGCGGCCGTGCTGTCGAACCTCCCGTTCCTGATCTACCTCGTCATCGTCGGCAGCCCCGCGTCGTGGATCTGGCTCGCGGTGAGCGTGTTCGCGGTGATCGCGTACTCCGCGCCCGGCCTGCGCTTCAAGGAACGGCCGTTCCTCGACTCGACCACCTCGAGCCTGCACTTCGTCACTCCCGCGATCGTGGGCCTCGCCCTCGCGAACGCCGAGGTGACGTCGACGGTCGTGATCGTCCTCGTGGCCTTCTTCCTGTGGGGCATGGCCGCCCACGCCTTCGGCGCCGTGCAGGACATCGCGCCCGACCGCGAGGGCGGCATCGGCTCGATCGCGACCGTGATCGGCGCACGCGCCACCGTGCGACTCGCGATCGGGCTGTGGATCCTCGCCGGTGTCGCGATGCTGTTCACCTCGTGGCCCGGGCCCCTCGCCGCCGTGCTCGCGGTGCCCTACATCGTGAACGCCGCCCCGTGGTGGACCGTGACCGACGACACCTCGGCCGGGACCAACCGCGCCTGGCGCCGGTTCATCGCGCTCAATTACATCGCGGGCTTCCTCGCCACGATGATCCTCATCCTCGCCTGGGTCTCCTGAGCCCCGGCATCCCCCACCCGCACCCCCGCTGTCCCGCCCGTTCCGAGAGGCCCCGATGTCCCGTCCCACGCTCGACCAGATCCCGCCGACCCGCGAACGGACCCGCCGGCACTCGTGGGTCCGCGTGCTGCTGCCGGTCGCGCTGATCCTCGTGTGGCTCGTCGGCGCGGGCCTCGGCGGACCGCTCTTCGGCAAGGTCGATGAGGTCTCGTCGAACGACCAGACCAGCTACCTGCCGAACTCCTCCGACGCCACACAGGTGCAGAAGCTCCTCACGGAGTTCCGCGACAGCGACACGATCCCCGCGATCGCCGTATTCGTCGGCGACGGCCGACTCACGGATGCCGAGCTGCAGACGATCTCGGATGCCGTGGCCGATGCCCCGTCCGTCGAGGGTGTGAGCGACGACGTGTCGCCGGCGCTGACCTCCGACGACGGGGAGGCCGTGCAGGCGTTCATCCCGATCTCGGGCGACGCCGAGCTCGCCGACACCGTGACCGCGCTCGGCGACGAGCTGCGCGCCGCGGCGCCGGACGGGGTCGCGGTGTACATCACGGGGCCCGCCGGCTTCAGCGCCGACCTCGTCGCCGGCTTCGCGGGGATCGACGGCCTGCTCCTGGGCGTCGCCCTGCTCGCCGTGCTCGTGATCCTCGTGCTCGTCTACCGCTCGTTCCTGCTGCCGCTCGTCGTGCTGTCGACGAGCCTGTTCGCGCTGTGCGTCGCCCTGCTCGTGGTGTGGTGGCTCGCGAAGTTCGAGGTCCTGCTGCTGAGCGGCCAGACGCAGGGCATCCTGTTCATCCTGGTGATCGGGGCGGCCACCGACTACGCGCTGCTGTTCGTGGCGAGATTCCGTGAGGAGCTCCGCGTCGCGCAGGACAAGGGCGCGGCCCTCCTGGCCGCCTGGAAGGGCTCGGTCGAGCCGATCGTGGCCTCGGGCGGCACCGTGATCGCCGGACTCCTGTGCCTGCTGCTGAGCGACCTCAAGTCCAACAGCACGCTCGGACCCGTCGCGGCCATCGGCATCGTCTTCGCGATGCTGTCGGCGCTGACGCTGCTGCCCGCGCTCCTGCTGCTGTTCGGCCGCGCCGTGTTCTGGCCGCGGCGCCCGCGTTTCGAGCCGGAGGTCGTGGCGGAGGAGCACGGCATGCGCACCACGGGTCTGTGGGCGCGGCTCGCGGGACTCATCACGAAGCGTCCGCGGGTGATCTGGATCGTCACGACCGTTGTGCTCCTCGCCGGAGCCTCGGGCGTGCTGCAGCTGAACGCGAGCGGCGTCCCGCAGTCCGACCTCGTGCTCGGCGCCTCGGAGGCACGCGACGGGCAGGTCGCCCTGGGAGAGCACTTCCCCGGTGGCTCCGGCAGCCCCGTGTACGTCGTCGTCTCCGAGGACCGACTGCAGGAGGCGGCCGACGTGCTGCTCGCGGACGACCGCGTCGACGGCGTCTCCGTCACCGCGGCCGATTCCCCGAGCGGTTCGGCGCCCGTCACCGCCGAGGGCATCACGGCGGTGGGTCCTCCCGGGACCGCGGCGCCGGAGCCGACGGTCGTCGACGGCGACGTGTTGCTGCAGGGCACGCTCACCGAAGCGGCGGACTCGGATGCCGCGGCGGAGGCGCTCCGCGAGCTCCGTACCCAGCTGCACGAGCACGACGCCCTCGTGGGCGGCGTCACGGCGACAGCCGTCGACACGAACGACGCCTCGATCCACGACCGCACGCTGATCATCCCCGTGATCCTCGTCGTGATCATGCTGATCCTCATGCTGCTGCTGCGGTCGATCCTCGCGCCGGTGCTGCTGATCCTGACCACGGTGCTGTCGTTCGGCACCGCGATGGGCGTCTCGGCGCTCGTGTTCGACGGCGTGTTCGACTTCCCCGGTGCCGACCCCGCCGTGCCGCTCTACGGCTTCGTGTTCCTCGTCGCTCTCGGGATCGACTACAACATCTTCCTCATGACCCGCGTCCGCGAGGAGTCGATCGCGCACGGCACCCGCGAGGGCGTGCTGCGCGGCCTGTCCATCACGGGCGGGGTCATCACGTCGGCCGGGCTCGTGCTGGCCGCCACGTTCGCGGCGCTGTCGGTGATCCCGATCCTGTTCCTCGTGCAGCTCGCGTTCATCGTGGCGTTCGGCGTGCTGCTCGACACGTTCGTCGTGCGGTCGCTGCTCGTCCCCGCCCTGGCGTACGACCTCGGCCGCGTGATCTGGTGGCCGTCGAAGCTCTGGCGGCGCGGGCGCGACTGACGCTCAGACGGCGATCCGACGACGGGCCCTGGCACTCCAGCGCCCGTCGTCGTGCGCCACGTCGATCGGATGCCGGAACGCGGCGCTGATGGTCTCGGAGTCGATCACGGCGCCGATGTCCCCCGCGGCGACGGTGTCGCCGTCGGCGACGATCATGGCGTGCGTCGTCGACTCGGGCAGCTCCTCGAGGTGATGCGTCACGAGGATCGACGCGAGGTCGGGGTGGCCGTGGGCGAGGCCGTCGATCGTCTCGAGCAGCTGCTCGCGCGCGGCCACGTCGAGTCCGGTGGTCGGCTCGTCGAGGAGCAGCAGCGCGGGATCGGCGGCGAGCGCCCGCGCGATCAGGCTACGGCCCCGCTCGCCCTGCGACATGGTCGGCCACCGCGCGTCGAGCCGGTCGTGCAGGCCGACGAGCTCGACGAGGTCGAGGGCGCGCTGCCGCTCGGCGTCCGTCGGCGCCCAGCGCATCTGCCGCTCGATCGTGCCGGTGAACCCCGTGAGCACGACGTCGAGCACGGTGAGATCCGACCGCAGCGGATGCCGAGGGTTGACGTGCCCGATGTGGCGGCGGAGCTCCTGCAGGTCGACCCGCCCGAGCCGGTGCCCGAGCACCTCGACGGTGCCGGTGGTCGGGTGCGTCTGGGCTCCGCAGAAGCCGAGGATCGTGCTCTTGCCCGCACCGTTCGGGCCGAGCAGCGCCCAATGCTCGCCGACCCGGACCGTGAGGTCGATGCCGTGCAGGATCTCGATGCCGTTGCGACGGAACGTGACGCCGTCGAGCGCGAGCACGGTCTGCGGCGCGCTCACGACAGCACCGCCGCGAGGTCGACGAGGTGGCTGCGGCTCTCGGCCGCCGCGGCGCGGGAGTCGCGCGCCGCCACCGCGTCGGCGAGGCGCACGTGCCACAGGTCGTCATCGGCGCCGCCGTCGTCGCCGCGCAGACGCAGCATGTCGATCATGGCCTGACGCAGGCGCGGGGTGAAGCCGTCGAAGAGGTCGAGCAGGATCGGGTTGTGCGCCGCGGCGATGACGCTGCGATGGAAGGCGGTGTCGGCGTCGACGTGCTGCTCGATCCCCGGTGCATGGCCGCGACGTCCGTCGAGGGCGCGGCGGATCGCGCGGAGATCGGCGGCGGTGCGTCGCTCCGCGGCGAGGGCAGCGGCCTCGGACTCGATCGCGATGCGCGCCTCGATCACGCTGACGATGTCGGTGCGGCGGAGCACGGCATCCCAGTCCTCCGGGGCGTCCAGCGCCGTGACGAAGACGCCGGCACCCTGCCGCGTGGAGAGCACCCCGCGGCCGGCGAGCTGACGGATCGCCTCCCGGGCCGTCGACCGGCCGATGCCGAGCTGCGCCGCGAGAGTGGTCTCTCCGGGGAGCTTCTGCCCGAGTCCCCACTCTCCGGAGCGGATTCGATCGAGCAGGATGTCGGCCGCCTGATCCGCGAGCGGCGTGCGCTGTACCTGAGCCATGCTCTCATCCTAGCTTGTCAACTTGTCTGAGGAGTTGTTAGAGTCGCCTCATGCACGGGAACCTCCTCCTTCTCCGCCACGACGGGCCCTAGCCGACCGGCTCCCCCGTCGTGGCGCGCAGAATGGCCGGTCATCCACCCCTCGCAGGAGACCACCATGACCGCCATCCCGTTCCCCACCCTGACCACACCCGCCGGCCCTGTCCCGCCCGACGCTCCCACCTGGAATCGCCAGCGGACCTCCGACATGCCCTCGCACCGCTACGCGTCGGTGTTCGACCGCGTCGAGGTCCCTCTCACCGACCGTCGATGGCCGCACCGCCGGCTGACCGCGGCGCCCCTGTGGGTGCCCGTCGACCTCCGCGACGGCAACCAGGCGCTCTCCGAGCCCATGGACCCCGCCCGCAAGCGCCGCTTCTTCGAGCTCATCGTCGCGATGGGCTACAAGGAGATCGAGGTCGGCTACCCCTCGGCATCGCAGACGGACTACGACTTCGTCCGTCTGCTCGCGGCCTCCGAGCTCGCGCCGACGGACGTCACGCTCGTCGTGTTCACCGCCGCCCGCCGCGACCTGATCGAGCGCACCGTCGCCGCGGTACGCGGCATCCGCAACCCCGTCGTCATCCACGTGTACACGGCCACCGCCCCGACGTGGCGCGACGTGGTGCTCGGCCGCGACCGCGCCGCGCTGAAGGACCTCATCCTCGCCGCCGGCCGCGACGTGCTCGCCCTCGCCCGCGATCTCCCCGACGTGCGTTTCCAGTTCTCCCCCGAGGTCTTCACCCTCACCGAGCCCGACTACGTCCTCGAGGTCTGCGACGCGATGACGACGCTGTGGGATGCCGCCCCCGAGCGTCCCGTCACGCTGAACCTCCCCGCCACGGTCGAGATCGCCACTCCCAACGTCTACGCCGACCAGATCGAGTACATGCACCGCAATCTCGCTCGTCGCGACAGCGTGATCCTGTCGGTGCATCCGCACAACGACCGCGGCACCGGGGTGGCGTGCGCGGAGCTCGCCGTCCTCGCGGGGGCGCAGCGCGTCGAGGGCTGCGTGTTCGGCAACGGCGAGCGCACCGGAAACGTCGACATCGCGACGCTCGCCCTCAACCTCCACGCGCAGGGCGTCGACCCCATGATCGACTTCTCGGACATCGACGAGATCCGACGCACCGTGGAGCACTGCAACGGCATCCCGGTGCATCCACGGCATCCCTACGTCGGCGACCTCGTGCACACGGCGTACAGCGGCACCCACCAGGACGCGATCCGCAAGGGGCTCGCCGCCCACCGACGCCGCGCGGCCGAGACGGAAGTCGACGAACGCGAACTGGCGTGGCGCGTCCCGTACCTGCCCGTCGATCCCGCGGATCTCGGCCGCAGCTACGACGCGGTGATCCGCGTGAACTCGCAGTCCGGCAAGGGTGGGATCGCCTATCTGCTGGAGACGGGCTACGGCGTCTCACTCCCGCGCCGCGTCGAGATCGACATCGCCCGCGCCGTGCAGCAGCGCGCCGACGACCTCGGGGCCGAACTCTCGGCGGCGGACCTGTGGGCGCTGTTCCAGGAGCGGTACCTGCCCGCCGTCCCGCTCGCGCCGACCGCGACCCGCGTCGACGTCACGATCCTGTCGCGGCACTCGTGCCCGCTCCTCGACGGAGGAACCCTCGCGCTCATCGAGTACCGCACAGGCGACCGTGTCCGCTGGGTCGGCGGTCGTGGTGCGGATGCGGCGGCGGCCGAGGCCGCGGCCGTCGATCGCGCGCAGCGGATGCACGACGACGAGCGGGATCGGGCGTGAGTGCCCTCGACTGGATTCGAACCAGCGACCTGCCCTTTAGGAGAGGGCTGCTCTATCCTGCTGAGCTACGAAGGCGTGGGCTCCAGTCTACGGGAACGCCCTCCCGACGCTCACGCCGCGAGGGCGAGGTAGGGCTCCCAGCGCGGATCGCTGCGCTCACTGCCCCGCACGGTCCACGCGGTGCCACGCGGCGGGCGCGGCGTGAAACGCAGCTCCCAGCGCATCTCCTGCGGCGTGCGGTCGCTCTTGACGTTGTTGCACCGCAGACAGCAGGCCACGAGGTTCTCCCAGGAATCCGCCCCTCCGCGCGAACGCGGCAGGATGTGGTCGATCGTCGACGCGGCCTTGCCGCAGTAGCCGCAGCGGTGATCGTCGCGACGCAGGACTCCCCGCCGCGTCACCGGTACCCGTCTGCTCATCGGGATGCGCACGTACCGCGAGAGGACGATGACGGCCGGACGGTCGTAGACCCCGTGGCTGCCCCAGACCGGATCATCCTCGATGTGTTCGACCACCGTCGCCTTGTCGTTCATGACCAGGACCAGGGCTCTCTTGAACGACACGATCGCCAGGGGCTCGTATCCCGCGTTCAGTACCAGTGTGCGCATCGTCATCCTCTCGATCCGCCGGGACGGCTTCCCGGCACTCTCGACTCACACGAAGCCACCGAGGTGGAGCGTTCGCAGGGACGAAAAAAGGCGCTGTCTAGTGACAGCGCCTCATGCGCGCGGCTGCACCGCGGCGCCCCTGCGGACGATGCTGAAGGACGTGACGACCGAGGGCATCCATGGTGCGGATGCTCGGTATTCGATCCATCGGCCTCTCCCGCCTCTGCGACAACGGGTTCAGGCTAACCCATCGTGAAGCGTGCGGGGCCGAACTCCCGGTGAACACTCGAAGGCGTGTCCGCCGAACGGCGATGAAAGGTCGGTGTCAGCCCGCGTTCGCGGCGAGCCAGGCGATCGGCTCGTAGAGACCGCCGTTGACCCAGACCTCGAAGTGGAGGTGGTTGGCGGTGGAGCGGCCGGTGCTGCCCACGAAGCCGATGAGCTGGCCTGCGGCCACGGTCTCGCCGGCCTGCACCTGACGCGATCCGTACGTCATGTGACCGTACGTGGTCTGCACGCGCTGACCGCCGACGACGCTGTCGATCATGACGGCGACGCCGTATCCGCCGATGCTCTCGGCCGACTGGCGGACGACGCCGGCAGCGGCGGCGTAGATCGGGGTCCCCTGCGGGGCGAGCATGTCGGCGCCGTTGTGCGCGCCGCCGACCGTGCGGCTGACGCTGTAGGAACCCTGCGGAAGCGGATAGCGCACCTCGCCCGAGCCGGGCGAGACGAGCGCGTAGTTGCCGATGTCGAAGGACCGGCTGCCGGCGGATGCCGTCGACGCTGCGGCGGCGGCACGGGCGGCCGCGGCCTCCTCGGCCTTCTTCTTCTCGATCTCGGCGGGGGTGGTGGCGCTGAAGGTGCCGCGCGCGAGGGGCGCGGCCGTCGCCTCGGAGGCGACGACGAGCGACTGCGCGTCGACGGCGGCGAGCTGCTGCACGGTCGCCGCGGACTCGCTCGGCTTGGATGCGGCGTACGCGGGGAGCGCGACGGCGGCGACCAGTGCGCCGACCGCGCCGAAGATCGCGACGGAACGCAGAGGCTTCACGACGGTTCGCGCGCTGACCCGTGTGCGAGGGCGACGGGCGACTTCTCGATCTTCAGATGTGTTCGCGGACTGGATGTCTTTGACCAAAACGTGATCCTCCTGCGCCTGCACGCCGGTGGCGTCGGCTCGTCGGCACTCTGCTCTCGTGGCACGTGTGTAGCTCGGGTACTTTGTGCGTGTCACCCAGGAGGACGACGAGCCGGAAAGGCGAATCCCCATGAGTATCGTCCGCGGGCTTCTCGCCGACGACCCGTCCGAGGTTACCGGAAGATAACGGCCCTGTCACCCTGCGAACCTGGCAATCGGCGGACAGCCTCGCTCCGCCCCGCAGAGTCAGGCGGGCTCGCCGACGAGGAAGATGTGCGAGGCGAGCTCGACGGGGAGCTCGAGACCGTCGTCCTTGCCCTCCATCTGGATGAGGACGTATCCCTCGTTGAAGCGGTAGTCACCCTTCGCCCCGGGTACCACGCCCGCCTCGCGGAGCTGCTCGAGGAGCTCGGGGTCGACCTGCGCGGGCTCGGCGAGGCGGCGCACCGTCCCCTCGACGGGTGCACCCGCGGCGTTGAGCTTCTGCACGAGTCCGATGACGCCCTCGTCGAACGTGCGTGCCGGCGCGTCGCCCAGCTGGTCGAGACCCGGGATGGGGTTGCCGTACGGCGACTCGGTCGGGTGTCCGAGGAGCTCGACGAGGCGGCGCTCGACCTGCTCGCTCATGACATGCTCCCACCGGCACGCCTCGTCGTGGACGAACGCCCAGTCCAGACCGATCACGTCGGAGAGGAGGCGCTCGGCGAGACGGTGCTTGCGCATCACGTCGACCGCCTTGCGGCGCCCGGAGTCGGTGAGCTCGAGGGTGCGATCCTCGGACACGACGACGAGACCGTCGCGCTCCATGCGGCCGACCGTCTGCGAGACCGTCGGACCGGAGTGGCCCAGTCGCTCGGAGATCCGCGCGCGCAGAGGCACGATGTTCTCCTCCTCGAGCTCGAGGATGGTGCGGAGGTACATCTCCGTGGTGTCGATCAAGTCCGTCATGTGGCCCTCCGGGTCTTCTTAGGCAAGCCTACATTCCCGCACCGACATCGGGGCGTCACGCGGCCGAGACCGCGCGGGGGCACGGCCTAGAATCGACGCATGCCGATCGAGATTCCCCGTGACCTCCTGCCCGTCGACGGCCGCTTCGGATGCGGCCCCTCGAAGGTGCGCCCCGAGCAGCTCGACGCGCTGCTCGCCGCGGGCCCCACCCTCCTGGGCACCTCGCACCGTCAGGCGCCCGTGAAGAACCTCGTGGGCAGCGTCCGCGAGCAGCTCGCCGCGCTCCTCCGCCTCCCCGAGGGCTACGAGATCATCGTCGGCAACGGCGGATCCACCGCCTTCTGGGATGCCGCGGCCTTCGGCCTGATCGAGCGCCGCAGCCAGAACCTCGTGTTCGGCGAGTTCGGCGGCAAGTTCGCCGCCGCGGCCGGCGCCCCGTGGCTCACCGCCCCCGACGTGCGCACGGCCGAGCCCGGCACCCGCACGGTCGCCGAGGCCGTCGACGGCGTCGACGTGTACGCGTGGCCCCACAACGAGACCTCCACCGGCGTCAGCGCGCCGATCACCCGGGTCGCCGCCGACGGCGCCCTCACCGTGATCGACGCGACCAGTGCCGCCGGCGGCATCGACTTCGATGCGACGCAGGCGGACGTGTACTACTTCGCCCCGCAGAAGAACCTGGGCTCGGACGGCGGCCTGTGGTTCGCGGCCGTCTCCCCCGCGGCCATCGAGCGCATCGAGCGCATCGCGGCGTCGGACCGCTACATCCCCGAGTTCCTCAGCCTGAAGAACGCCGTGGACAACTCGCGTCTCAACCAGACGCTCAACACCCCGGCGCTGACCACGCTGCATCTGCTCGACAGCCAGCTGAGCTGGATCCTCGCGAACGGCGGCCTCGCCTGGGCCGGCGCGCGGACGGCCGAGTCGTCCGGCATCCTGTACGACTGGGCGACCGCCTCCGCTGTGGCCACGCCCTTCGTCGCCGACGCCGCCGACCGCTCCCCCGTCGTCGTCACGATCGACTTCGACGAGTCGATCGACGCCGCGGCGATCGCGAAGACTCTCCGCGCGAACGGCATCGTCGACACCGAGCCGTACCGCAAGCTCGGACGCAACCAGCTCCGCGTCGCGACGTTCGTGTCGATCGACCCGGACGACGTCCGTCAGCTCACGCGCGCCCTGGACTTCGTGCTCGAGAACCGCGGCGCCTGACGCCGCATCCGCAGACAGAGAAGGGGCCGCGCGATCGCGCGGCCCCTTCTCTCATGTCCGTCTCATCCGCTGACGCGGAGACTCACTCCTCGTCGTCGGAGTCCTCGTCGTCGGAGTCCTCGTCGTCCTCGTCGGAGTCCTCGTCCGCGGAGTCGTCGAGCTCGTCGATGTCGACACCGTCGAGGTCGCCCGCGTGCAGCGCACGCGGCTCCGCGCTCAGATCGTCGTCGTCGTCATCATCGTCGTCATCGTCGTCGTCCTCGTCGTCGTCGTCGTCGTCGAGATCGGACTCGGCGTCCTCCTCCTCGTCGACGTCGTCGATCTCGTCGTCGTCGATCTCGTCGTCGGAGTCGTCGTCCTCGGCGCTCTCGTCGGCCGCGGCCGCCGCCTGCTCGGCCAGCTCCGCCTGGTGCGCACGGTACTCCGCGAGCCGCTCGGCCCACGGCACCCACTCGGGGGCGAGGAGCGCGCCCTCACCGGGCAGCAGCTCGACCTCGAGCACCGTCGGCTCCTCGTCCTCCACGCGGGCGACGGTGACGGTCCAGTACCAGCCGGGGTAGCCGGCGAGGCGGTTCTCGAAGCGCAGCGAGACCGAGCCGTCGTCCTCCGGGAGGTACCCGGCGGCGGGGCCGATGGTCGACGCGGGGGTGATCTCACGCAGCGCGGCGAGCGCGAGATCGTGCGCCTCGACGAGACGCGGGTCGATGTCAGGCTTCGAGGTCATCGGCGACCTTGCGGAGGACGGCCGCGATCTTGCGACCGTGGCCGGACGAGGGGTAGCGACCGCGCCGCAGATCGCCGCCGATCCCGTCGAGGAGCTTCACGAGATCCTCGACGATGATCGCCATGTCGTCAGCGGGCTTGCGCTTTGCCTTCGAGAGGCTGGGAGGCGCTTCGAGCACGCGCACCGACAGCGCCTGCAGACCGCGCTTGCCGTCGGCGACACCGAACTCGACCCGTGCGCCCGCCTTCACGGCGGTGCCTGCGGGCATCGCGGAGGCGTGCAGGAAGACGTCCTGGCCGTCATCGGAGGCGATGAAGCCGAAACCCTTGTCTTCGTCGTAGAACCTGACCTTGCCGGTGGGCATGGGAGAAACCTCGCTGAGTCGGTGTGGAGCTGGATGGCCGCACGGGATGCGACCTCACCAGCCTACCGGTCGGCGGCCCTCGGACGCGGGGTCGCAGCGGCCCGATTCCCGGGTCACGCCGCGGAACCGCGTGCACGGGCCAGCGACTAGGCTGAGACGGATGAGCACCCAGAGCCCGGAACCCGAGGTTCCCGTCCGTCGCGTCGACCGCGTCCTGGCCTTCACGGCGCTCGGTCTGGCCGCGGCATCCATCCTCTGCTTCTTCGCGATCATCATCGGCACCGCGGTCGGCATGCAGCAGCAGGACTTCGGCTCGGGCGTGTGGCCGGTCGTCGCGGCGATCCCGTACTGGGGGCTCCCCGTCGCCTTCGTGATGATCATCGTGCTGCTCGCGATGAGCTTCATCCGGAAGGGCCGCGCCTCGCGGTCCTGAGGATCCCGGTATGAGCACGCACGCCCGACCGCTGGCCGACTGGCTGGCCGCGGCGAGCGATGCCGAGCTCGCCGACCTGTTCGCGGCGCGCGGCGTGCGTCCCGACGCCGCATGGCAGGACTTCTTCGACGCCGCGGAGGCTCTGCTCGACCCGGCCTCGATCGCCCGCGTCCTCCCCGCTCTCACGCGAGCCGAGGCGTCGGCGCTCCGCGCGGTCGCAGACCACGGCGCCGCCGCGTCGTCGGATGCCGAAGCCGTCGCGACGCTCCAACGGCTCGCCCTCCTCCGACCGGACGGCACCGCATCGCCTCCGGTCGTCGCAGCGCTCGGCGACCGCCCCGCCCCGGATGCGCTCGACACGCCCCTCCCCGGGCTGTCGTCCGATTCCGCGGAGGCGCACGCGGCCGAGCGCGCCTTCACGACCGTCGCGACCCTCGCCGACCTGCTGCTGCTCGCGCGGGAGCGTCCGCTCGCCCTGCTCACCGGGGGCGCGCTCAGCGCCGGTGAGAAGCGTCAGCTGTCCGAGCAGGGCCTCCCCGGCGATCAGCTCGACTCCCTGCTCTCGATCGCCCAGGCCGCCGGGCTGGTCGTGAGCGACGAGCGACGACTGCACACGACCGTCCTCGCCGAGCAGTGGCTGCGCGCGTCCGCGTCCGAGCGCTGGTCGCAGCTCGCGGTCGGCTTCCGCGACGCCCTCCCGCGCGGCGTGCGTTCGGCGGACGGCGGATGGGCGCCCCTCTCCGCCTGGACGTCCGCACACCCCTGGGACCCGGCCTGGTCCGAGCGCTCGGCCGCCCTGCTCGAGCACGCACGGCTGCTCGGCCTGGTGTCCGACGACGCGTCGGAGCCCGCGTGGACGCCGTCGCTCCGCACGGGCGCGGCCCCGGATCCCGCACCCCTCGCCCGCCACCTGCCCGCCGAGGTCGACCGCATCTTCCTGCAGAACGACCTCAGCGCGATCTCGCCCGGGCCCCTCGCGCCGGCCCTCGACGTGCGGCTGCGCACGATCGCGGCGCGCGAGTCCGCGGCCCAGGCCTCGTCGTACCGGTTCACGCCCGAGTCGATCGCCCGCGCCCTCGTCGCCGGAGAGACCGAGCAGTCGATCGTCGCGTTCCTCGAGGAGATCTCGCTCACCGGCATCCCGCAGCCGCTGCGCTACCTCGTGACGCAGACCGCCCAGCGGCACGGCCTCGTGCGGGTGTCGACGGACGAGGAGACCGGCCGCACGCGCATCGAGAGCGTCGATCAGACGCTCATCAAGGCGATGGCGGTGGATCAGGCCCTTCGCCCGCTCGCGCTGACCGCGCACGTGGAATCGCTCACGACCCGGGTCGGCCGCGACACCGTGTACTGGGCTCTCACCGATGCGCGCTACCCGGCGACGCTCGTGGACGCGGATGGCGCCGCGATCGCCGGCGAACGGCACCCTCCCGCGTCCACCGCCCCGAGCGCGCCCGATCACACCGCCCTCGTCGCCGCACTGCGCTCCCACCAGGGACCGGACGCCGACGCGGCCTGGCTCGACCGGGAGCTCGAAGCCGCGGTGCGGGCCAAGGCCGTGCTGCAGGTGACGGTGGGGATGCCGGACGGCTCGACGCGCGACCTCGTGCTCGAGGCCACAGGCCTCGGGGGCGGTCGACTGCGCGGCCGTGACCGTGCGGCCGATGTCGAACGGACGCTGCCGGTCTCGAGCATCCGCGCCGCGACCGTGATCGCCTCGTGACCGTGCTCGCCCCGACCCCGGGAACGCCCGGTAAACTGGTCAGCTATGTCTGATGGCCCCCTGATCGTCCAGAGCGATCGCACCGTGCTGCTCGAGGTCGCCCACGCGGACGCCGAGAGCGCCCGCCACGAACTCGCGATCTTCGCCGAGCTCGAACGCGCACCGGAGCACATCCACACCTACCGGATCACGCGCCTCGGCCTGTGGAACGCCCGCGCCGCCGGCCACACCGCCGAGGACATGCTCGAGACCCTCGACCGCTGGTCGCGCTTCCCCGTGCCGCCGTCGGTCGCGGTCGACCTGCGCGAGACCGTGAACCGCTACGGGCGCCTCGTGATCGAGCGCGACGACGAGGGCGTGCTGATCCTCCGCTCGACCGATCCGGCCGTGCTCACCCAGGTCGCGAACAACAAGCGCATCCAGCCGCTGCTGATCGGCCACCCGAGCCCCGACACCTACGTCGTCGACGCGTGGGCCCGCGGACAGATCAAGCAGGAGCTGTTGAAGATCGGCTGGCCCGCCGAGGACCTCGCCGGCTACACGCCCGGAACGCCGCACGAGATCGAGCTGGACGAGGGCACCTGGCAGATCCGCCCCTACCAGCAGGATGCCGTCGACGCCTTCGCCAAGGACGGCTCGGGCGTCGTGGTGCTCCCCTGCGGTGCCGGCAAGACGATCGTCGGCGCCGGCGCCATGGCCGCGACCAAGACCACCACGCTGATCCTCGTGACCAACACGGTGTCGGCGCGTCAGTGGCGGGACGAGCTGCTCAAGCGCACGAGCCTCACTCCCGAGGAGATCGGCGAGTACTCGGGCCAGGCCAAGGAGGTCAAGCCCGTCACGATCGCGACCTACCAGATCCTCACCGCCAAGCGGAAGGGCCAGTACGCGCACCTCGCCCTGCTGGACGCGCTCGACTGGGGCCTCATCGTGTATGACGAGGTGCATCTGCTCCCCGCACCGGTGTTCAAGCTCACCGCCGACCTGCAGGCACGCCGCCGCATCGGCCTCACCGCGACGCTCGTGCGCGAGGACGGGCGCGAGGGCGATGTGTTCAGCCTGATCGGCCCCAAGCGGTTCGACGCCCCCTGGAAGCAGATCGAGGCGCAGGGGTTCATCTCCCCCGCCGTCTGCTACGAGGTCCGAGTGGACCTGCCGCCGGACGACCGGCTGGAGTACGCCGCAGCGACCGACGACGAGCGCTACCGACTGGCCGCGTCCGCCCCGGCCAAGATCGACGCGGTGCGCGAGCTCATCGCGAAGCATCCCGATGAGCAGATCCTCGTGATCGGCCAGTACCTCGACCAGCTCGACACGCTGTCCGAGGCGCTGAACGCGCCGCAGATCACCGGCGCCACACCCGTCGACGAGCGCGAGGAGCTCTACCGGCAGTTCCGCGTGGGCGAGATCCAGCTGCTCGTGGTGTCGAAGGTCGCGAACTTCTCGATCGACCTGCCCGAGGCCTCGGTCGCGATCCAGGTGTCCGGATCGTTCGGTTCGCGGCAGGAGGAGGCGCAGCGCCTCGGACGCCTCCTGCGGCCCAAGCAGTCCGGCCACACGGCGAGCTTCTACACGCTCGTGGCCCGCGACACGATCGACCAGGACTACGCCCAGAACCGTCAGCGCTTCCTCGCCGAGCAGGGCTACAGCTACACGATCGTCGATGCGGATGCGATCGCGGCCTGACCGCCGCTCCGACGAATAGTCAGCATCCGCATGGCCGGAGTCACCATAATGGGGTCATGACTGATGCGCGCATCCTGGTCGTCGACGACGAGCCGAACATCCGCGACCTCCTCTCGACGGGTCTGAGCTTCGCCGGGTTCCAGGTGAAGACGGTGGCCAACGGCGCCGCCACGATCTCGGCGGTGCTCGAGGAGGAGCCGGACCTCATCATCCTCGACGTCATGCTGCCCGACATGAACGGCTTCAGCGTGACCAAGCGCCTGCGCGGCGCGGGCTTCACGGCTCCGATCCTGTTCCTCACCGCCAAGGACGGCACCGACGACAAGATCGAGGGCCTCAACGCCGGCGGGGACGACTACGTCACCAAGCCGTTCAGCCTCGACGAGATCGTCGCCCGCGCACAGGCGATCCTCCGCCGCACGATGCAGGCCGACGAGGAGTCGGTCATCCGCGCGGGCGAGCTGTCGATGGACCAGGACACGCACGATGTGCACGTCGGCAAGGAGCCGATCGAGCTCAGCCCGACCGAGTTCAAGCTCCTCCGGTACCTCATGCTCAACCCGAACCGCGTGCTCTCGAAGGCCCAGATCCTGGACCACGTGTGGGAGTACGACTTCAACGGCGACGCCGGCATCGTGGAGAGCTACATCTCGTACCTGCGCCGCAAGATCGACCCGCACACCGAGGAGTCGGTCATCCAGACCAAGCGCGGATTCGGCTACATGCTCAAGGTCGGCAAGTAGCCGACACGACGTCGGCGACGGGCAGCCCGTCGCCGAGAAGCGCGTGACCGGAGGGAGCACCGCATGGCGCACAAGCCCGACGCGGTCACCCGCTGGTGGCGCGCTATCAGCCTGCGCGCGAAGGTCACGGGCGTCACGGTGGCGGTGCTCGCGCTCGGCCTGCTCGTCGCCGGACTCGGCACCGTGCCGATCCTCCGCACCTCGCTGGTCGGCAACATCGAGGGCCAGCTCCCGGCCCTCGTGTCCGCCGACCTCGCCCCGCGGTACTTCGACGTCTCCACCGAGGACGACAAGACCGTCTACACGCCGCGCGAGTCCCCCCGGGACTTCTTCGTCGCGATCTACGACAGCGAGGGCGTCCTGCAGGCCACGACCGGCAGCTCCGTCAACGGCACGCCGCTGTTCCCCTCGACGTACACGCTCCTCGACGCCCAGAACAACACCGACAACGTGTTCTCGCTCGACGGCACCAAGGGGTCGAGCTTCCGCGCGGCGGTCTCACTCCTCCAGGGCGAGGGCGGCGGCGCGCTGCGCATCCAGATGGTCGCGATGCCGCTCGACTACGCGGACCGCATCATCAGCCAGTTCTTCGGCATCTACGTCACGGTCGCGCTCATCACGATCCTCATCGCCGCGCTGCTGACGCGAGGCCTGGTCACGCTGACGTTCCGCCGACTCGGACAGGTCGAGTCGACCGCGATGTCGATCGCCGCGGGTGACTTCAGCCAACGACTGACCGACCTCGAGCCGACCACCGAGGTCGGGCGCCTCAACTACGCCATCAACACGATGCTCGACCGGGTCGACGGATCCCTCGCTCAGCGCGACCGCACGGTGCAGCACATGCGCCGTTTCATCGGGGACGCCAGCCACGAGCTGCGCACCCCGCTCGTGAGCGTGCGCGGCTATGCGGAGCTGTACCGGATGGGAGCGATCAAGGGCGAGGAGGACACCGCCCGGGCGATGGAGCGCATCGAGAAGGAGGCGATCCGGATGGGCGTGCTCGTCGAGGACCTGCTCGCCCTCGCCCGTCTCGACGAGGAGCGCGAGCCCGAGATCGAGGCTCTGGACCTGCGCCCGATCGCGCGCGACGCCGCGCTGGACCTGCGCGTCGCGGCACCGGCCCGCACCGTGACCGTGATCGACCGCACGGTCGACGCCCCGCTCATCGACGTCACGACCCGGTCGAACCCGGTCGTCCCGGACTCCCCGGCACCGTCGCCGCGCGGAGGCCTCTCGCGCACGGCGCTCGGCCGCCTGCGGCGTCGCCCTCGCGCGTCGTCGGCCAAGGTGCCGGCGATCGACTTCACCGAGGCGACCGACATCCCCGTCCGCACTCCGCCGATCGTGCTCGGCGAGGAGAACAAGGTGCGCCAGGTCGTCACGAACCTGCTGGGCAACGCGCGCCGCTTCTCGCCGCCGGAGAGCCCGCTCGAGATCATCGTCGACGCCGACCGGGTGCGCGGCACGGGCAGCATCGCGATCGTGGATCACGGCGAGGGGATCCCTCCGCAGATCCGCGAGCAGATCTTCGAGCGATTCTGGCGAGCCGACACCTCCCGGGCGCGGGAGACCGGGGGCTCCGGCCTCGGCCTCGCGATCGTCGCCTCGATCGTGAAGGCGCTGCACGGAAGCGTCGCCGTCTCCGAGACGCCGGGCGGCGGCGCCACGTTCACGGTGACGTTCCCGTTGGCGCCGTCGCGGGCGACCCCGGCGCACCTGCTCGAGGACACTCAGCCTCTCGATCCGCTGGACCTCTGAGACCCTTCCCCTGCGCTGCCTGTGCGGCGAGGAGTTGTGCACAGCGTCCGTGCCGGGATCGCGGACTGCGGACGACCCCGCACGCCGCCCTCGTAACGTCGGAGGCTCCAACGAGAAGGAGATCCCATGTCCGTCTTCACCGTCGACACCGACGCCGTCGCGTCCGCGCAGTCCGCCGCCCTGGCCACCATGGAGCGTCTGCGCGCCGACGCCGCGACGCTCATGAGCCAGTTGACCCAGCTGCAGTCCACCTGGGTCGGCACGGCGTCGAACGCGTTCCAGAGCTGCGCCGACCAGTGGCGCGGAGCCCAGCTGCATGTCGAGCAGTCGCTCGAATCGATCGGGAACTCGCTCGGCAGCGCCGCGACCCACTACGCGGATGCCGATCAGTTCTCGGCCTCGCTGTTCCGCTGAGCGGTCATACGCGAAGAGGCGCCCCGACCTCTCGGTCGGGGCGCCTCTTCGTCAGTGCAGCGGGATCAGAAGTCCATGCCACCCGTCGGGTCGCCGGCCGGAGCCGCGACCTTCTCGGGCTTGTCGGCGACGACGGCCTCGGTGGTGAGGAACAGGCCGGCGATCGATGCCGCGTTCTGCAGCGCCGAACGCGTGACCTTGGCCGGGTCGATGATGCCCTGTGCGAACATGTCGCCGTACTCACCGGTCGCGGCGTTGAGGCCCTGGCCCGCGGGGAGCTCGGAGACCTTGTTCGCGACGACGCCCGGCTCGAGGCCCGCGTTGAGGGCGATCTGCTTGAGCGGAGCCTCGATCGCGACGCGCACGATGTTCGCGCCGGTCGCCTCGTCGCCCACGAGCTCGAGGGCGTCGAGAGCCTTGGTGCCCGACTGGATCAGCGCGACGCCACCACCGGGGACGATGCCCTCCTCGACGGCCGCCTTCGCGTTGCGGACGGCGTCCTCGATGCGGTGCTTGCGCTCCTTGAGCTCGACCTCGGTCGCGGCACCCGCCTTGATGACGGCGACGCCGCCGGCGAGCTTCGCGAGGCGCTCCTGCAGCTTCTCACGGTCGTAGTCGCTGTCGGTGTTCTCGATCTCACGACGGATCTGCGTGACGCGACCCTCGATCTGGTCGGCCTCACCGGCGCCCTCGACGATCGTGGTCTCGTCCTTGGTGACGATCACCTTGCGCGCGCGGCCCAGGAGGTCGAGCGTGGCGTTCTCGAGCTTGAGGCCCACCTCTTCGGTGATGACCTGTCCGCCCGTGAGGATCGCGATGTCCTGCAGCTGCGCCTTGCGACGGTCGCCGAAGCCCGGAGCCTTGACGGCGACGGACTTGAAGATGCCCTTGAGCTTGTTCAGCACGAGCGTCGCGAGAGCCTCGCCCTCGACGTCCTCGGCGATGATGACGAGCTCCTTGCCGTCCTGGATCACCTTGTCGACGATCGGCAGAAGGTCCTTGATGTTCGAGATCTTCTGGTTCGCGATGAGGATGTACGGGTCCTCGAATACCGCCTCCTGGCGCTCCGGGTCCGTGACGAAGTACGGGTTCAGGTAGCCCTTGTCGAAGCGCATGCCCTCGGTGAGCTCGAGCTCGGTGCCGAAGGTCTGCGACTCCTCGACGGTGACGACACCCTCCTTGCCGACCTTGTCGATCGCCTCGGCGATGAGCTCGCCGATGGCCGGGTCAGCGGCGGAGATGGACGCGGTGGCCGCGATCTGCTCCTTGGAGTCGATCTCCTTGGCCGAGGCGAGCAGCTCGTCGGTGATGGCCGTGACGGCCTTCTCGATGCCGCGCTTGAGCGAGATGGGGTCCGAGCCGGCCGCGACGTTGCGCAGACCCTCGCGGACGAGCGCCTGAGCGAGCACGGTGGCGGTGGTGGTTCCGTCGCCGGCGACGTCGTCGGTCTTCTTGGCGACCTCCTTGACGAGCTCCGCGCCGATCTTCTCGTACGGGTCGTCCAGCTCGATCTCCTTGGCGATGGAGACACCGTCGTTCGTGATCGTGGGGGCGCCCCACTTCTTCTCGAGCACGACGTTGCGGCCTCGCGGGCCGAGGGTCACCTTGACGGCGTCGGCGAGGATGTTGAGGCCGCGCTCGAGGCCGCGGCGGGCCTCCTCGTCGAAAGCGATGATCTTTGCCATGAGTTTTGTCGTCCCTCCTGGACGTAGACGTGGGGTTTAGCACTCAGAGTGAGAGAGTGCTAACGCCATTCTGGCACTCGACCCCATCGAGTGCAAGCCGCCGGGGAGGGACCGCATCGCGGCTAGGAGGCGGGAGTCTCCTCGGGACTCGCCGGCGGGTTCGCCGAGCGGTCGAGGCCGATCACGACGGTGAGCTGCTTCTGCTCCGTGTCGTTCATCGCCGCGTAGAAATCGCTCTGCTGCACGTCGGCGCCGCCGAGGAGCCCGGCCAGCCCGATCGCCGCGAGCTCGTCCTCATCCGCCACGTAGTACACGGTCGTCGTGGTGAAGTCCTGGCTCGTGCTGTCGCTCGCGAACACCACGTCGGCGGCCCAGCCGTTGTTGATGAGCACGTCGCGCATCTGCTCGTCGAGGCCCTCGTCGGCCGTGGCGTTGAGGATCAGGACCGAGTACGTCGTGTCGACGACTCCGGTCTCCTCGGGAGTGGGAGTCGCGGTCGGCACCGCCTCGGGGAAGAGCGTGATGCGCCCCATGACCACGAGGGAGCCGAA
The DNA here is from genome assembly GCF_044749125.1 of Microbacterium sp. NPDC089696. Classification (NCBI taxonomy): domain Bacteria; kingdom Bacillati; phylum Actinomycetota; class Actinomycetes; order Micrococcales; family Microbacteriaceae; genus Microbacterium; species Microbacterium sp. NPDC089696. Next base: position 348,763 of record NZ_JBIVHF010000002.1, read on the forward strand.
GATGCCGCCGATGATGAGCACGAGGGCGGCCACGAACGACCACAGGAGGACGATCCAGCCGTTCATCCCCGGGGCTTCGGCGCGGTGCGCACCCACGCGTCCGGAGGATCGGGGGACGTCGTCGAATCGATCGCGGTTCGGCTTAGACACCCCTCGATGCTAACGGCATGAGGCTGTGGACCCGTGATGTTCGGGTGCGGGCGCGCGGCGCGGCGTCTCTCAGCCGACGAAACCGGGCGTCCGCGCGGAGCGCTGCATCGCCCGCGCGTCACGGATCCGGCGCAGCCGTCCGATGAGCAGCGGGTCGTACTGGAGCGCGTCCTCCGACTCGATCAGACGACCGAGGAGCTGGTAGTACCGGGCGGCGCTCATGCCGAGCTGCGCGCGGATGACCTCCTCCTTGGCGCCGCCGTGACGGGGCCACGCCGTCTCGAGCGCGAGGATCAGTCGATCCCTCTCGGTCAGCTCTCCGCGCATGCGCTCAGACTACGTCGCGACCGGCTCCGCGCTCGCGCGCCACTCCCACCTTCGTCCGAGCGGGTCCGCCGCGGCACGCACGCGTCCGTCGAGCGCGACCACGAACCCGGGCCACGTCTCCGCCTCGACCGGCGGGGACCACACGTCGAGGAGCCCGGGGGGATCGATCGTCACCCAGTGCGCCGGAAGGGAGCGGATGCGGTCGACCAGCGCGGTGCGCGGCTCCCGCGGGATGTGCACGAGCACCCCGGGGGTCGTGATGACGAGCGTCGCGTCGTCCGGTGCCTGCGCGACGAGCTCGCCCAGGCGCGCGCCCGCGTCGCCCGCGAGGAGCAGGGGCGGATCCGCGGCGGCGATGTCGAGCGCCGCGACGACGCGCTGCTCGCGGCCCTCCTCTCCCGGCCAGACGAGACCCCGCAGCCACGCCCGGTCGCGTGGATTCCTCGCGTCGAGCGGTGCGAGATCGATCCCTGCGCGCCACACGACCTCCGGCATCCGCAGCGGAGGCAGATCACCCGTCACCCTGCTCTCCAGCACGACGGCGGACGGCCCGTCGTGCGGATCGAGCGCGGCGCGTACCTCACCGTCGTCGGTCGTGAACCGGTACGAGTAGCGGTCGGGATACAGGCACAGCCCGGCGGAGGCTCCGATCTCGAGCAGCGCGATCGGCCCGTCGATCTCCGACAGCACGGGCAGCAGGGGCGCGAGCCTCAGCGGCTCGTTGGTCTGCAGGCGCCGGGAGGAGCACTCCGCGACGACCTCGTCGGCGTGTGCGAGCACGAACGCACGCCAGTCCGCGTATCCGCCGAGGCCCACGCCGAGCATGCGCGTGACCGCGAACACGAGCGGCGGCTGCCGGCGGGTCTCCGGGATGCGCGCGAGAAGGTCGAGGACCGCGGCATCTCCCGCGACGCCCGCGGCCCAGTCGGCGTAGAGCTCGCTGCGGCCGGGGGCCTCCTGTTCGGCGAAGCGCGCGTAACGCTGCTGCACGGCATCCGTCATATGACCCATTGTGCCGCGCCGACTCCCGCCGGACGGGAGAGAATGGGGTCAGACCCCCAGGAGGACAGATGTCGTACAGCGTGGACAAGACCGAAGACGAGTGGCGCGAGGAGCTCGGCGCCGACCAGTACGCCGTGCTGCGCGAGGCGGCGACCGAGCGCGCGTGGACCGGCGAGCTGCTCGACGAGGGCCGCGCGGGCCTCTACACGTGCGGCGCGTGCGGCGCGGAGCTGTTCAAGAGCGGGACGAAGTTCGACTCCGGATGCGGATGGCCGAGCTTCTACGAGTCGATCCGCCCCGAGGCGGTCGAGCTCATCGAGGACACGAGCCTGGGCATGGTGCGCACCGAGGTGCGCTGCGCGAGCTGCGGGTCGCACCTGGGACATGTGTTCCCCGACGGGTTCGGCACGCCGACCGGCGATCGCTACTGCATGAACTCGATCGCTCTGAACTTCACCCCAGACGAGGCATGACCGCGCTCGACGCGGTCCGCGCCCGACAGTCCTGGTCGAAGGTCACGGACGACGCGCCGACTCGCGACCAGCTGCTGCAGCTCGTCGCAGCCGCCGGTCGTGTCGCCGATCACTCCTCGCTGCGTCCGTGGCGGCTGATCGAGTTGCGCGGCGCGGACCGGGAGGCGCTCGGCGCGGCGATCGCGAAGGCCGAGGGCGACTCCTCGCCGTCGAGCAAGCCCCTGCGCGCCCCGTTGCTGATCGCCGTCGTCGCGAGCTACCGCAGGAGCGACAAGGTGCCGCGGTGGGAGCAGGAGGCCGTCGCCTCGGGCGTCGCCCACACCCTGAGCCTGCTGCTCGACGAAGCCGGCTGGGGTGTGCTGTGGCGCACCGGGCACTACACGCGCTCGAAGGCCGTCGCGAAGGCGCACGGCCTCTCGAAGGACGAGGAGCTGCTCGGCTGGCTCTACGTCGGCGGCAAGCCCGCGGGCAAGCGCCCCGGTCGGCGCAAGCCCGTCGAGGCCCGCAAGCTCGTCACACGGATGCCGAAGCACCCGGAGACGGGCGCCGCGAAGCCCGCGAAGAAGGACAGGTCCGGCTCGAAGGACAAGAGCAAGAAGGACAGGAAGTCCGACTCGAAGGCGAAGAGCGGGAAGAAGTAGCTCAGACCCGGCGCCGCCGCGGCAGCGCCACCACCACGGACGCCACCGCGACGACGACCATCCCCACGATCTGCCACAGGGCCGGTCCGGCGGCCGCGGGCCAGAGCAGGTCGATCACGACCGAGGTCGCGAGCTGCCCGAGGACCGACCCCAGGCCCATCAGCAGGACGCCCGTATGGGCCACGATGAACGCCCCGAGCAGGATGTAGGCGAAGCCGAGGAAGCCGCCGAGGTACAGCCACGGCTCGGCCGGCGGCGGCTGCGGGAGACCGCGCACCGCGACGCTCACGCCCGCCGCGATCAGCAGCGCGATCGTGCCCGCCACGAAGCTCGTGAACGTCGCGATGAGCGGAGAGCGCACGCGCTGCGCGAGCCGTCCGTTCGTGGCCGCCTGCCAGGCGATGCCGACGCCGGCCGCGAAAGGCAGCAGGAGCATCCACAGCGGGGCGGAGGAGAGCACATCGCCGCTCAGCGAGATGCCGACAGCGGCGAGCGCGAGCGCCCCGCCGGCGACACGACCCGGCGTGACGGCGACGACCCCGGCCGGTCCGAAGCCGATGCGGTCGAGGACGAGACCGTGCAGCGTCTGCCCGGCGACGACGCCGACCGTGAAGAGCGAGACGCCCAGCACGCCGGCGGTCACGCCCTGGGTCGAGACCGTGAGCGCTCCGCAGGCCCCGCCGAGCAGCATCCAGAACGGGATGCTGCGGTCGCGGATCCCGGCGCGCAGGCGCCCCACGCCCCGACGCGCGGACGGGATGCAGGAGATCACCGCGACGAGCGCGAGAAGGCCGACCGCGAACGAGAGCAGCCCGGCGACGATGCCGTTGTCGACGCGCACGCCGAGCACGCCGTTGATGCGCGCCTGCACGGCGGTGAGGACGCCGATCGCGACCGCTCCCCCGAGCGCCACGGGAGCGGGGAGTCGGCGGGGCGGGGTCACCCGTCGACACTACCCCCGCACCGGCCCTTGCCTGAGCCGGTGCCCGACCGCAGCGGGTGCGACTGTCTCACCCCCGGCGTACGCTGACGGCATGTGCGCGAGCTACGGACTTGACCCCCGGTTCACCGATGCGGAGCTCCTCGAGGCGGCCGACGAGGAGGTGCTCGAGGGGCTTCGCGGGTGGGCGGAGGAGAACGCCGTCGAGTCCGTGCGCCCGACCGGGAAGAACCTGCGCAACCTCAACCCGATCGTCGTGCAGCCCGACACGGCGCCGACGCTCGAACCGGCGTGGTGGGGGTTCCTCGTGGGAGGGGAGCCGTCGAAGTTCCCGTCGATCAACACGCGCTCCGAGCGTCTGCAGGATCGTCCGGGCGGCCTCAAGACCCGCGCGCTGGTCCCCGCGACGAGCTGGTTCGAGATGAAGAAGCCCGAGCGGGTATGGCACGAGTTCCTCGTCGACGACGGCGCGCTGTTCGGCATGGCGGCGGTCACCCAGCGCGGCCGCACGACCGACGGCACCTGGTTCACCTGCTACTCGATCGTCATGCGCCCGGCGCCCGATCACCTCGCCGAGATCCACGACCGGATGCCGCTCCTCGTTCCCGCGTCGCTGAGCCACGACTGGCTCACGGCCGCCCCGACGCGCGAGATCATCGACGAGGCGATCGCCGCGTCCGACGAGATCGCGGCACGGGTCCGCACCCGGCAGCGGCCCTGACCCGCCGATCGAGCTCCTCCCCCACGGGTACCAGGAACGGATGCCGGCATACAGCCGCATCCGGTACCACGGGAGGATGCCTCCGACCCGGCTGCGCCGTAGCGTCGAAGACATGATCACAGCAGAGGGCCTCACGAAGAGGTTCGGAGACAAGACAGCCGTCCAGAACGTGTCGTTCACGGTGCAGCCCGGGTCGGTGACCGGCTTCCTCGGCCCGAACGGCGCCGGCAAGTCGACCACCATGCGGCTGATCGTCGGGCTCGACCGCCCCACGTCCGGTGTCGCGACGATCGGCGGGCGCGAGTACCGCGGACTGCGCGCGCCCCTCACCGAGGTCGGCGTGCTGCTCGACGCCAAGGCCGTGCACACCGGCAGGACGGCCCGCAACCACCTGCGCGCCATGGCCGCGACGCACGGCATCCCCGCCTCCCGGGTCGACGAGGTCATCGATCTCGCGGGCATCGGCTCCGTCGCCCGCAAGCGCGCCGGCAAGTTCTCGCTCGGCATGGGGCAGCGCCTCGGCATCGCTTCGGCGCTCCTGGGCGACCCGCACACGCTGATCCTCGACGAGCCCGTGAACGGCCTCGACCCCGAGGGCGTGCGCTGGGTGCGGCAGTTCGTTCGCCACGCGGCCTCCGAGGGGCGGACGGTGCTCCTGTCGAGCCACCTCATGAGCGAGATGGCTCAGACCGCCGACCACGTCATCGTGATGGGCCGCGGCCAGGTGCTCGCCGACGCCCCGCTCGACGAGCTCGTGCGCGCATGGACGCGGAACACCGTCCGCGTGCGCACGCCGCGCGCCGCCGATCTGGCCGCCGCGGTCGGCGGGCCGGACGTCGAGATCGTGAGCACCGCTCCCGACCTGCTCGACGTCGTCGGGCTCCCGGCATCCCGCATCGGCGACCTCGCCGCCGACCGCGGCATCCCCCTGCACGAACTGACGCCGACCACCGGGTCGCTCGAAGACGCCTACATCGCTCTCACCGGCGACTCGGTCGAGTACCGGACCAAGGAGATCTCATGACCGCCACGCAGACCGCGCCCCGCACGCGCGCGCAGGTCGACTCGGGTCGACGCCTCACGTTCCTCCGCGCCGTGCGCGGCGAGTGGATCAAGCTCGCCACGCTCCGGTCGACCTGGTGGTCGATCGGACTCGCCGCGGTGCTGACGATCGGGATCGCCGTGCTGATCGCGCAGGCCATCGACATGCCGGGCTTCGATCCGATCCAGGCGGTCGTCATGCCGATCCAGTTCACGATGCTGCTCGCCGGCATCCTCGGTGCGATCGCGGTGACGGGCGAGTACTCCACTGGCATGATCCGCTCGACGCTGGCGGCCAACCCGCGCCGCGGCTCCGCGCTGCTCGCGAAGGCTCTCGTGGTCGCGCTGTTCCTGTTCGTGTCGTCGCTCGTGATCTTCTCCGCCGCGGCGGTCGCGGTGTCCGCCGTCGTCGCGCCGCGCGACCAGACCATCGACTGGGGCGACCCGGCCGCCTCGCTGCTGCCGATCGTCGTCTCCTCGCTCTCCATGGCGGTGTTCGCCCTGATCGGCGTGGCCTTCGGCTTCATCCTGCGTTCCGGCGCGGGGGCGATCGCCGCGACCGTCGGCCTCCTGTTCGTCCTGCCGATCGTCGCGAACTTCTTCGCTCTCGCCGGCGAGGCGTGGGCATGGGTCATCGACGCTGCGGCATATCTCCCCGTGGCCGCCGCGCAGAGTGCGATCCTCCCGGACGGCGCGACGCTCGACGAGCCCGTCGCGTTCCTCACGCTCGGCGCGTGGGCGGTCGGCGGACTCGTCGTCGCGTGGATCGTCGTGCGCACCCGCGATGCGTGAGCGCGCACACGGCCGCGTGGCCGCGTAGAGTCGCCCGCGTGACCCGCATCCGCAGCCGCAGCGCCTCCCTCCGCGAGGAGGAGGAGCTGCGGCTGCCGCGTCCCCCCGGCGTGCTGCGGCGCTTCTGGGCGCGGCACCCGGTCGTCGCCGACGTGCTCATCACCCTCGTGTGCCTGCTCCTCTCGCTCGTGCCGGCCGCACCGTTCACGGAGACGGGCGACCCGACGCCGCTGCGCATCGCGTTCGCGGCGATCGCCCCGCTCGCGATCATCGCGGCCTGCGTGACCCTGATGTGGCGGCGCCAGGCCCCGCTCGTGCCGTTCGTCGCCTCCTTCACGGTCGAGGCGCTGCTGCTCTTCGCACCGCAGCCCTCGGGCACGCCTCTGATGTTCGTGACCTGCTACTCGCTGGCGGTGTACCGCTCCACGCGGGCGGCCTGGATCGGGTTCGGCATCGCCCTCGCGGCGCTCACGGGGCTGTCCGGTCTCCTCCTGCTCACCGGCGGCGTCGCCTTCCAGGTCGCGATCAACACCGTCGTGACCGCGCTCGTGCTCGGGCTCATCGGCACGCTCATCGGCGTGAACGTCGGCGGCCGCAAGCGCTACATCGCCGCGGTGATCGACCGGTCACGCCAACTGCTCGTCGAGCGCGACCAGCAGGCGCAGCTCGCCGCGGCCGCCGAACGCGCCCGCATCGCCCGGGAGATGCACGACATCGTGTCGCACTCGCTCACCGTGATCGTGGCGCTGTCGGAGGGCGCCGCGGCGACGACCGACCGCGCTCAGGCCGCGGCGGCCTCGACCGCGTCGGCGGAGACGGCCCGCAGCGCACTGACCGAGATGCGCGCGATGCTCGGCGTGCTGCGGGACGCCGAGTCACCTCTGCCGCTCGCACCGATGACACCCGCGGAGCCGCACGAGACGGTCGCCGCGGCGCAGCGCGCGGGCTTCCCCGTGACCCTGTCGGTCACCGGGAGCGCCGACCTCGCACCGGCGGTCGCCCACGCGGTCGGTCGCATCGTGCAGGAGGGCGTGACCAACGCGATGCGCCACGCGCCGGCGGCCACCTCGATCACCGTGCGGATCGCCCACGGCCGGGAGGACGTGACCGTGGAGATCGGCAACGACGGCGTGCCCCCGGGTGTCGGGGCCGTCGCCGCAGGAGGCTTCGGCCTGCGCGGACTCGCGGAGCGCGCCGCACACGTGGGCGGCACCGTCGGATCGGCCCCGGCGCCGGGCGGACGATGGATGCTGCGAGCCACCCTCCCCCGCGTCGCCGCCGATCCGTCCACCCCAGAGCCCTCGACGAAGGAGCGCCCATGAGCAGCCCGATCTCGATCCTCCTCGTCGACGACCAGGAGCTCATCCGTCTCGGCTTCCGGATGGTGCTGGAGGCCGAGGACGACATGGTGGTCGTCGGCGAGGCCGCGGACGGGCACGCCGCGATCGCGCAGACCGCGGCCCTCGCGCCCGACCTCGTTCTGATGGACATCCGGATGCCGGGGCTCGACGGCATCGCGGCGACCGAGGCGATCGTGCGCGAGCATCCGCAGACCCGCGTGCTCGTGCTGACGACCTTCGACCTCGACGAGTACGCGTTCGGGGCGATCCGCGCCGGAGCCAGCGGCTTCCTGCTGAAGGACGCGCACCGCCAGGAGATGCTCTCCGCGGTCCGCGCCGTGCACCGGGGCGACGCCGCTCTCGCCCCGCGGGTGACGCGCATGCTGCTCGAGCACGTCACTCCGCAGCTCGGCGCCGGAGGACTGGCCGCCGACGCCGCGGTCGACGACCCGTCGTCAGGGCTCACCGAGCGCGAGCGCGACGTGTTCCTCGAGATCGGCCGCGGGCTGACGAACGCCGAGATCGCCCGGGCGCTCTACGTGAGCGAGTCGACGGTCAAGACGCACGTGGGCCGCGTGCTGGCGAAGCTCGGCGCCCGGGACCGCATCCACGCGGTCATCCTCGCCCACCGGCTCGGGCTGGTCGGCGACGACGCGACGCCGCCGCCGACCGGGGCCTGACCTCGATCTCTCAGTTCGAGGCGGAGGTCCATTCCGAGACGCGGTTCAGCGTCGCGATCTCGGCGGTCGTGAGGTCGAGACGCGCACCGGCCAGGAGGTCGGGGACCTGCTCTACCGTGCGCGCGCTCGCGATCGGCGCGACGACCGTGGGCTGTGCGCGCAACCACGCGAGCGCCGTGGCCGCGATCGAGGCGTCGTGCGCGGAGCCGATCTCCTCGAGCGCGTCGATGATCCGCAGACCGGCGTCCGTCGCGTACTTCGCGGCACCGCCCGCGCGCGGAGACGTCTGCCCCTCGGCATCCGTCGACCGGTACTTGCCGGTGAGGAAGCCGCTCGCGAGCGAGTAATACGGCACCAGGCCGAGTCCGAACTCCTCCGCGACCGGGATGATGGTCTCCTCGACGTCGTTGCGGTGCACGAGGTTGTAGTGCGGCTGGATGGCGACCGGGCGCGCGACGCCGAGACGGTCGGAGATCGCGATCCACTCGCGGATGCGCTCCGCCGTGTAGTTCGACACGGCGATGTTCCGCACGAGGCCGTCGGCGACGAGCGCGCCGAATGCGCCGACGGTCTCCTCGAGAGGCGTGCTCTCGTCGTCGAAGTGCGCGTAGTACAGGTCGATCGCGTCGACGCCGAGGCGTCCGAGCGAGGCCTCGGCGGCGCGGCGGACGTTGCCGGCGGCCAGTCCACGGAAGTCGGGATGCTGGCTCACCTTGGTCGCCACGACCACGTCGGAAGGCTTCCGCGAGGCGAGCCACGCGCCGATGATGGTCTCGCTCTCACCGCCGGAATTGCCGTCGATCCACGCGCTGTACGAGTCGGCGGTGTCGATGAAGTCGCCTCCACCGTCGACGAAGGCGTCGAGCACGGCGAAGGAGGCGTCGCGGTCGGCCGTCCAACCGAACACGTTGCCCCCGAGCGAGAGCGGGAAGACGGACAGGTCACTGGTTCCGATGCGAGTCATAGTCGGGACAACCCCTGCGGCGCATGGGGTATTTCGCATATGACGGAGTGTGTCGCACTGGCGTGCGACGGTCCGAGAACTGAGCCGACTACGGGACTCGAACCCGTAACCCCCGTATTACAAGTACGGTGCGCTACCAATTGCGCCAAGTCGGCGAACCGCGGAATCCCGCAGGTCGTGCCGGTTCGTCCGGTTCGGTGGTGACCGAGACCGCACGGACCACGCGCATTCGATTCGATCGGATGCGCACCTCCGAGTCTAGGGCGTCGGCGACTCGGTGCCCGTCCGCCGACTCCGAAATGGACGTCGCACCACGGGTGTGACATCATCCGCTGTGTGCAGAAGAGTCGGATGATCGTCATGTTGGCATCGATCGTCCTGCTCGCGGGTTGCACGGGTCCCGCGCCGACGTCATCAGGCGTACCGGAGACGCCGTCGACAGCGGAGGACATGATGACCGCCGACAGTGGCCTGCCCGAGGCCTCGGAAGCTTTCGCAGCGCACTTCACGGACCCGATCTACAACGACCCGGCCGATGAGTTCGCGCCTTTCGGCACCAACGAGGGCTGGAGCCTGCTCAACGAGTGGGCGGAGCGTCGCGACGAGCTCGACTCCGACACGACCGTCGCCGACCTGATCAGAGAGAGCGGATTCACGGAGTCGAATCTCGACGCGGAGACCCGCCCAGAGATCCCCAATCCCGGAGGATCAGTGGATGCGGCGACGATCGTCGTCAGCGCCGGCTTCACGCTGCTGCGGCTGACCGGCGACATCGACGAGGTCGGGCTCCGGCAGACGCTCGCGGCGCTCAACGTCCTCATCGGCTACTACGGATCGCCCGAGCAGCTCCTGATCCAGCGAAGCGATCTCGAGTCGTGGACTCCGTGAGAGCTACGACGCGGGAGGCGTCGTCGCGGTCGGCGTCGGCGTGGGCGACGGAGTCGCGGCGTCCTGCGAGGCGTCGTTCGAGACGGTGAGCACGAACTGCGAGAACTCCACCGGGTCGTCGAGCGCTCCGACGTAGGCCTCTCCGTTCACGACGATCATCGGCGCCGCGGTGAGCACGAGGTCGTCGGAGCCGACGAGCGGACCCTCGAGCGCGCGGGAGGTGGCCTCCTTGGCCCAGGAGACGTAGTCCTGATCCTGGATGCAGGAGCGCACGCTCTTGACGTTGTCGGCCCCGACCGCCCCGGCGATGTCCGCGAGGTCGGCGTCGGAGTACCCGTCGCTGTTGACCTCGGGCTGGTCGTCCAGCAGGTCGTGGTTGAACGCGTAGAACTGGGCGGGCGAGTGCGTCGCCACGCATGCGGCCGCGCCGGCTGCCCGCAGGGAGTACTTCGTGCCGTTAGAGCTCGCCGTGAGAAGCGCCACTGGGTGGTAGGTCACGGTCGCCGCGCCCTCGTTGATCCAGTTGACGAGCTGACGCGCGTTCGCGCGCTCGAACTCCCCGGCGTCCGGGGACAGGTAGTCGACGTAGACGTGGATGTCGACCGCGCTGGACGTCGTGGGCGCGGGCGTCGGGGTGGCCTCGGCCCCGGCATCCGTCGCGTCGGGGCTCGGCGTCGCCGAGAGGTCCTCGGATGCGACGGTCGCGCTGACGTCGGAGATGAGGATGCCGTCGTCGTCCATGCCGCCCGGCGTGAGCTGCGGCTTGGAGACCTGCGCGGAGACCGCGAGGGTCACAGCCGTGCCGATGGCTCCGACGGCGACGACCGCGATCGCGCCGACGATGATTCGTCGCATGAGGCGCGCCCTCGACTGCTGGGCGTGCACCTTCTGTGCCTTCTCCCGCACGGCCTCGCGCGAATTGCGAGGGGTGGGGACGTTCGGCGTCTCGTCGCTCGACATCGTTCCTCTTGACGGTCTCGGTGGGGCAGGGTGGCCCCGAGCGCCGATCGGGCGGCGCACGCCGTGTGATCACGGCCGACAACGATGCTAGCCAGCCTGGCTGAGAAATACCCAGACGCCCGGGATTCTGCCATACTGAATCCGACCCAAAGACGGGTCACGGCGGGTCGAACCGCCGCTCTATCACTACGGATCGTCCGGCACGTACCTGCCGGTGAAGGAGAAACACAATGGCATCTGTGACTTTCGACGAGGCCACCCGCCTCTACCCGGGCGGCACCCGTCCGGCCGTCGACAAGCTCAACCTCGAGGTCGGAGACGGCGAGTTCCTCGTCCTCGTCGGCCCCTCCGGTTGCGGTAAGTCCACCTCGCTCCGCATGCTCGCCGGCCTCGAAGAGGTCAACGCCGGCCGCATCCTCATCGGCGACCGCGACGTGACCGACGTCCCGCCGAAGGACCGCGACATCGCGATGGTGTTCCAGAACTACGCGCTGTACCCGCACATGACCGTCGCCGAGAACATGGGCTTCGCGCTCAAGATCGCCGGCGTCGGCAAGGAGGAGCGCGCCTCCCGCGTCCTCGAGGCCGCGAAGCTGCTCGACCTCGAGCAGTACCTGACCCGCAAGCCGAAGGCCCTCTCCGGCGGTCAGCGTCAGCGTGTCGCCATGGGCCGCGCGATCGTGCGCCAGCCGCAGGTGTTCCTCATGGACGAGCCGCTGTCGAACCTCGACGCCAAGCTCCGCGTGCAGACGCGTACGCAGATCGCTTCGCTGCAGCGTCGTCTCGGCGTCACCACGGTCTACGTCACGCACGACCAGACCGAGGCCCTCACCATGGGCGACCGCATCGCGGTCCTCAAGGACGGCCTCCTGCAGCAGGTCGGCTCGCCGCGCGACCTGTACGAGAAGCCGGAGAACGTGTTCGTCGCCGGATTCATCGGCTCCCCGGCCATGAACCTGTTCGGCGCCGACCTCGCCGACGGCGGTGTGCAGTTCGGCACCGAGGTCGTGCCGCTCGACCGCGACACCGTGGGCCGCGCGACCGGCTCGCAGGTCACGGTCGGTGTGCGTCCCGAGGACATCACCGTCGGCCCGGCCGACGGCAAGGGCCTCTCGGTCGTCGTCGACCTCGTCGAGGAGCTCGGCGCCGACGGCTACCTCTACGGTCACACCGACATCAACGGCAAGCGCACCGACCTCGTCGCGCGCGTCGACGGCCGCAACCACCCGAACGCGGGCGAGACCGTCACGCTGGCCGCCAACCCCGGCCACGTGCACGCGTTCGACCTCGAGTCGGGCGAGCGCCTGAACGACAAGCCGGTCGTCTCCGCCTGATCGGAACCGCTGACGCGGCGCGGGCTGACTTCGGTCACCCGCGCCGCTTCTGCTTCTCCCCCACATCCACTGGAGTCACATGCAGGACGCGCTGCGCATCACCGCGAGCTCGATCGATCCCGGGCTGCTCGCCCTGCCGTGGTCGACGCCGCTCGCCGCCTGGCCGTCCGAGAGCATCGTGTCGCTCCCGAAGGGTCTGTCGCGGCATCTCGTGCGTTTCGCGGACCTGTCGGGTCGGGTGGTCGCCGTCAAGGAGACGACCGACGAGATGGCCCGCCGCGAGTACGAGATGCTCGGCAACCTCGCCCGTCTGGACGTCCCGTGCGTCGACCGTGTGGCCGTGATCGCCGGCCGATCGGATGCCGAGGGGACGCCCCTCCCCGCCGCGCTGGTGACCTCGCACCTGCGGTTCTCCATGCCGTACCGGGCCCTGTTCACCCGTGTGCTGCGCCCCGACACCGCGAACAGGCTCGTGGACGCCCTGGCCGTGCTGCTCGTGCGCCTGCACAACGTGGGGTTCTACTGGGGTGACGTCTCGCTCTCGAACACGCTGTTCCGCCGGGATGCCGGTGCGTTCGCCGCCTACCTCGTCGACGCCGAGACAGGTGAGCTGCACGAGGAGGGCCTGACCGACGGCCAGCGGGCGTACGACCTCGACCTCGCGCGCACGAACATCGCCGGGGAGGTCATGGACCTCGCCGCGGGCGGGCGCCTGGAGCACGGTGTCGACGCGATCGCGATCGCCGACGGCATCGTGTCGTCATATCGCTCGCTGTGGGCCGAGCTCACGGCGCAGGAGTCGTTCGCCGCCGCAGAGACCTGGCGCATCACCGAGCGCGTCGAGCGTCTGAACGCGCTGGGCTTCGACATCGACGAGATGTCGATGTCGACGACGTCCGACGGGACGGTCGTGGAGATCCAGCCCAAGGTCGTGGATGCCGGGCATCACCAGCGCCGCCTGATCCGCCTCACCGGACTCGACGTCGAGGAGAACCAGGCCCGCCGCCTGCTGAATGATCTCGACGAGTTCCGCGCGCGCTCCACCAAGCAGTGGGCCGACGAGGAGATGTACGCGCACGAATGGCTGACCCGCGTGTTCGAGCCCGTCGTGCGCGCGATCCCCTACGAGCTGCGCGCCAAGCTCGAACCGGCCGAGGTGTTCCACCAGGTGCTCGAGCACCGGTGGTACCTCTCCCAGGCCCAGGGCCGTTCGGTGCCGCTCGCCGAGGTGCTCACCAGTTACATCAACGAGGTGCTGCGCCACCGTCGCGACGAGGCCACGATCATGGGACCGCCGACCGAGACCATGAGCCTGCCGGTCATCACGGGTGCGACCTCGGTGAGCGACGACACCGATGACGGGATCGATTGGCGCGACCTCGTCTGAGGTCGCGCGCCGCCCGCGTCAGTAGCCGACCGTGAACCGCTCGCGGTGGTGATTGCCCTGCTCGATCTCGTCGACCACGGCGATCGCGAAGTCCGCGCCCGAGATGAACGACTTCCCCTCGTCGTCGCGCACGAGCACGTCGCCGCCGTCGCGGTAGTGCCCGGTGCGCTCACCCTCGGCCCACGGGCCGAAGACCTCGGCCGGGTGGATGAAGAACCAGTCGAGACCGGCATCCGCCTGCTCCAGCAGCGCGAGCGAGTCGATGCCCACCTGTGCCTCGTGCTTGTACTCCTCGGGGAAGTCGAGGTCGAACAGACGCGGGCCGCCGGGGGCGACGTGGCTGCCTCCGGCACCGCCCACGACGCCGAGGCGCGTCGAGGTGTCGGCGAGTTCGGCGATGACGTGACGCAGCGCCTCGAGCACGTGGTCGGTCATGTCGCCGCGCGGCGAGAGCGCCGAGACCACGGCATCCGCCCCGTCGAACGCGCTCGCGAGGGACGCGATGTCGAGGGCCGAGCCCTGCACGTACGACGCACCGTCGACGGTGTCCGCCGGCACGGAGCGCGAGATCGCGATCACGTCGTGCCCACGATCCACCGCCTCGGCGACGATGTGCTTACCGGCGTAGCCGGTTCCTCCGAGGACGACGATGCGGGCCATGCGGGTACTCTCCTACTTCGCGTTGCGGATCGTGGACACCTGGTACAGCGCGACGGACGTCGCGATGCCGGCGTTCAAGGACTCGGTCACGGCCGAGATCGGGATGGAGACGATCTGGTCGCAGGTCTCGGCCACGAGGCGGGAGAGGCCCTTGCCCTCGGAGCCGGTGACGATGACGACGGGGCGGTCGGCGAGCTGCAGGTCGGGCAGCAGCACGTCGCCGTCGCCGTCGAGTCCGAGCACGAACACGCCCTGCTTCTTGAACTCCTTGAGCTGCGTGGTGAGGTTCGACGCGAGGGCGACGGGCACGCGCGCGGCCGCGCCGGCACTCGTCTTCCATGCGGCGGAGTTCACCCCGGCCGAGCGACGCTGCGGCAGGATGAGGCCGTGGCCGCCGAACGCGCCGGTGGAGCGGATGATCGCGCCGAGATTGCGCGGATCGGTGATGCCGTCGAGCGCCACGAACAGAGGGACCTCGCCCTTGTCGATGACCTGCTCGAGGAGGTCCTGCGGGTGCGCATACTCGTACGGCGGCACCTTGATCGCGACGCCCTGGTGCACGCCGTCGAAGCCCGCCATGCGGTCGAGCTCCTGACGCGTGACCTCCAGCACCGGGATGCCGCGGTTCGTCGCGATCGACAGCATCTCCTTGACGCGGTCGTCCATCTCGACGCGCTGCGCGATGTAGAACGCGGAGGCGGGGATCTTGGCGCGGAGCGCCTCGAGCACCGAATTGCGCCCGGTCACCGTCTCGGTGTCGGTCGTGTTGTCCTTGGCGCGAGCCGAACGGTTCGGGTTGCCGCCGGACGTCTGACGCCCACCCGGCTTGCCCCGCCCGCCCGCGGCGGCGTAGCGCTCGGCCGCGGCCTTGCGCTTGCCCGCGGGGTGCCAGGCGCGGTCCTCGGCCTTGGGCGTGGGTCCGCGCCCTTCGAGCGAGCTGCGCCCCTTGCCGCCGGAGCCCTTGGTGGGGCCCTTCTTGCCCTTGCCTGCTGAGGGGTTGCCTGGCTTAGCCATCGATACTCCAATGAGTTCCGGCCGGAGTGTCCTCCAGCGTGATTCCTGCGGCGGCGATCGCATCGCGGATGCGATCAGCCGCCGCCCAGTCCTTGTCGGCGCGCGCCTGCGCGCGCTGCGTGATCATCTCCTGAACGAGGGAGTCCAGGGCGGACGCGTGAGCGGTGGATGCCGTCGACGCGGAGGACGGCACGAGCCCCAGCACCGAGGTCATCGCGAGCACCGCCCGAGCCGCGTCCAGCGCGGTGTCTGCATCGCCCGCATCGAGGGCGGAGTTGCCGGCTCGCACGGCCTCGTGCACGACGGCCAGCGCCTGCGGCACGCCGAGGTCGTCGTCCATCGCGTCGGCGAACGCCGCGGGCAGACTCTGCGCCGCGAAGTAGCCGATGCCGCCGCCCGCGATCCGGCCGACCCGCTGCAGGAATCCGCCGATGCGTCCGAGCGCCGCCTCCGCCTCCGCCCATGACGAGTCGGTGAGGTCGAGGCTGGAGCGGTAGTGCGCGGCCGCGAGGGCGTAGCGCACCACCAGCGGATCGTGCTCCGTCAGGACGTCGGCGGCGAGGGTGAAGTTGCCGAGCGACTTCGACATCTTCTGCCCACCGACGGTCACGAGGCCGTTGTGCACCCAGTAGCGCGCGAAACCGAGACCCGCGGCGGTCGATTGGGCGAGCTCGTTCTCATGGTGAGGGAACCGGAGGTCGAGCCCGCCCCCGTGGATGTCGAAGGCGTCACCGAGGTAGCGACGTGACATGGCCGAGCACTCGATGTGCCAGCCCGGGCGACCCGCGCCCCAGGGTGACTGCCAGACGGCATCCACGGGCTCGTCGTCCTTGGCGCCCTTCCAGAGGGCGAAGTCCTGCGGGTTGCGCTTGCCGCGCGGATCGGCATCGGCCGCCGCCTCCATCGCGTCGACGGACTGATTGGTCAGGGCGCCGTAATCGGGCCAGGAGCGCACGTCGAAGTAGACGTCTCCGGAGCCGTCCGGCGCCGCGTACGCGTGCCCCCGCTCGATGAGGGTCGCGATCAGCTCCTGCATCTGCGGCACGGATGCCGTCGCGCGCGGCTCGTACGTCGGCGGCAGGATGCCGATCGCAGAATACGCCCGTGTGAACTCCTGCTCCATGCGGTACGCCAGCGCCCACCACGGCTCGGCATCGGTCGCGTTGGCGAGCACCTTGTCGTCGATGTCGGTGACGTTCCGCACGAAGGTGACCCGAGTGCCATCATGCGACAGCCAACGACGCAGCAGGTCGAAGCTCAGCGCCGCGCGCACGTGCCCGATGTGCGGGCCGGACTGCACCGTGGGTCCGCACACGTAGATCGAGACGTTCTCGGGATCGAGAGGCTCGAAGTCGCGCAGCTCTTGGGCGCGAGTGTCGTAAAGGCGGAGAGTCACCGGTCAAGCCTACCGGGCGCGGGATTCCCGAGTCTGGGGGTGCCCGATCGGCGGTCAGTCGACCGGGAGCACCTGACCGGTCTGCACACCGAGGACGCTCTTCGCGAAGGCCTGACCGACCCGGTGCGACGACACGGGAACGAAACCGGGGAACGACGAGTGATACGAGGGCGCGTCCTCCAGCACGGACGGGCTGACGGCGTTGATGCGGATGCCGCGGGGCAGCTCGGTCGCGGCCGCGATCACGAACGACTCGATCGCGCCGTTCACCAGCGAGGCCGCGGCCCCCGTCGCGATGGGCTCGCGCGCCAGGATGCCGGAGGTCAGGGTGAACGACCCGCCGTCGCGCACGAACGGCGTGCCGAGCCGGACGACGTCGACCTGCGCCAGGACCTTGCTGCGGAACGCGGACTCGTAGTCCTCGCGCGTGAGCTCGCCGAGCGGGCGGAACGCCACGCTGCCGAGTGCGACGACCACGGCATCCACCTCGCCGACCTCGGCGAACAGGCGAGCCACGGATGCCGGATCGACGGCGTCGACCGACGGCCGGCCGCTGCGCGAGGCCGCGACGATCTCATGGTCCTGCAGCGCGTCGACCGCGGTGCCTCCGACGAGTCCGTTCGCTCCGATGACGAGGATCCTCATGACTGCTCCTTCTGTCCGATGTGTGCGTTCTGGTCGTCCGCGAGCACCATCGCGATCGCGGTGACCGCGATGCCCTCGGAGCGTCCGGGGAAGCCCAGTCCGTCGGTCGTCGTGGCCGTGACGGAGACAGGCGCCCCGCCGAGCGCCGCGGAGAGCACCTGCTCGGCCTCGTCGCGACGCGCACTGAACCGCGGACGGTTGCCCTGGAACTGCACTGAGACGTTGCCGATGCGGAATCCGGCCTCCGTGAGCAGCTCTCGGGTCCGGGCGAGGAACACCTCGGCGTGCGCGCCGGCGTACTCGGGATGGGCCGTGCCGAAGTGCTCGCCGATGTCGCCGAGGCCGGCGGCTCCGAGCAGGGCGTCGACGATCGCGTGGGCGACCGCGTCTCCGTCGGAATGACCCGACAGCGGCTGCACCCCCGGCCACTCGAGGCCGGCGAGCCACAGGTTCCCCTCACCGCCGAACGCGTGCACGTCGGTGCCGATGCCCACCCGCGGCACCGTGATGGTCGGCGCGGCGACGGACGCGAGCAGGTGCCGCGCGCGGACGAGATCGTCGGGTGTCGTGATCTTGAATCCGCGCGCCGAGCCGTCGATGTGCCGCACCGGGTGACCGGCGGCCGCGAACAGCGCCGCATCGTCGGTGTACTCGACGCCGTCTCTCTCGGCGCGGGCGTACGCCTTCTCGAGGAGCGCGCGCGGGAACCCCTGCGGCGTCTGCGCGGCCGCGAGCGAGGAGCGGTCGACCGGGGCCACCACGAGCGCCCCGTCCACCCGCTTGAGCGTGTCGATCACGGGGAGCGTCGGGAGTATCCCGGTCTCCGCGTCGACGGCGGCGACCACGGCGTCGATCAGCGCGGGCGGCGTGAGCGCGCGCGCGGCGTCGTGCACGAGCACGGTGCGCACGTCGCCCCACAGCGCGTGGAGGCCGGCCGCGACCGACTGCTGGCGGGTGCTCCCGCCGGTGACCACGCGCGCCAGGTCGATGCGGTCGCCCGCGGCGGCACGGACCTCGGTCTCGGCGTCGCCCTCGAAGCCCGCGGGCGCCACCACGATGACCTGGGCCGGAGCCGCGGCGAACACCCCGTCGAGCGCGTGCCGCAGGATCGAGTGGGCGTCGATGCCGACGAACGCCTTGGGCGCACCGGCATCCAGTCGGGTCCCCGATCCGGCGGCGACGACGATGATGGCGGCGGTCGGGACGGGAAGCATGCTCACGCCTTCACGTTACCCGTGCAGACGAAGAAGGCGGATGCCGCAGCATCCGCCTTCTCTCGAGATCCGCTCAGGACGCGAGGACCTCGTCGAGCAGCGCGCCCGCCTTGTCCTCGTCGATCTTCTCGGCGAGAGCCAGCTCGGAGATGAGGATCTGGCGCGCCTTGGCGAGCATCCGCTTCTCCCCCGCGGAGAGACCGCGGTCCTGGTCACGGCGCCACAGGTCGCGCACGACCTCGCTCACCTTGATGACGTCACCCGAGGCGAGCTTCTCGAGGTTCGCCTTGTAGCGGCGCGACCAGTTGGTCGGCTCCTCGGTGAACGGGGCACGCAGCACCTCGAACACATGGTCGAGGCCCTCCTTGCCGATCACATCGCGCACCCCCACGAGATCGACGTTCTCAGCGGGGACCTCGATGATGAGGTCTCCCTGAGTGACGTTGAGCTTCAGGTACTTCTTCGTCTCGCCCTTGATGACGCGCTCCTTGACCTCGATGATGGTCGCAGCGCCATGGTGCGGATAGACGACGGTCTCGCCAACCTCAAAAAGCATAAAAACGTGTCCTTTCGGCAACCTCAAGGATACCACAGGGGATATGCGCTAAGGTTCGCGCCCCGGCGTCCACGGAGCCGGTCGCGCATGCGCATAGAATGGATGCGGATATCCCGTCGGACCTCAGGAGGACCCGTGAAATCGCGCCTTGTCGCGTCTGCCGCTCTCAGCGCCCTCGTTCTTCTCGGCGCGACGGGCTGCACGTTCATCACGCCGCAGTCGACGAAGATCGAGTACTCCGCCTCGGACGGCGTGAACGTCTCCGACGCCGACGGCCCCCTCGACGTGCGCAACGCGTTCATCGTCGCGAACGAGGACGGCTCCGTGGGCAACTTCATCGGCGCGGTCGTCAACCCGACCACCGAGAAGGCCACGCTCACGATCACGCTCGCGGGCATCGACCCGTTCACCGTGACCGTTCCGGCGGGCAAGACCATCAGCTTCGGCGCCGACGAGGAGCCCCTGCGCATCGTCGACCTCGACTCGATGCCCGGCTCGACCGTCGAGGTGCACTTCCAGTCCGGCGACGGCACGGGCACCAAGGCCGAGATCCCGGTGCTCGACGGCGCCCTCCCCTACTACAAGGACCTCGTGCCCAGCACGGCGGAGAGCACGCCGGAGCCGGTCCCGACCGACACCGCGGCTCCCGCCCCCGAGAACTGACCCGCACCGCTCCGCGGACGCGAAGAGGCCGGCACCCACGGGTGCCGGCCTCTTCGCTGTTCCGAGGTCAGCCCTCGAAGCGGTAGCCGAGTCCGCGCACCGTCACGAGCATGACCGGCTCCCCGGGGTTCTCCTCGATCCGGGAGCGGATGCGCTTGATGTGCACGTCGAGCGTCTTGGTGTCGCCGAAGTAGTCGCTCCCCCACACCCGGTCGATCAGCTGCCCGCGCGTGAGCACGCGACCCGAGTTGCGCATGAGCACCTCGAGCAGCTCGAACTCCTTGAGCGGCATGTTGATCTGCTCGCCGGCGACCGAGACCGTGTGGCGGTCGATGTCGAGGCTCACACGACCGCCGTCGAGCACCCGCTCGTCGAGCTCGCTGTCGGCCTGCACGACGCGACGCAGCACGGCGCGCATGCGCGCGAGCAGTTCGCGCGAAGAGTACGGCTTGGTGACGTAGTCGTCGGCGCCGAGCTCGAGACCCACCACGATGTCGACCTCGGAGTCCTTGGCCGTCAGCATGATGATCGGCACGGCCGACGTCGAGCGGATCTGACGGCACACCTCCGTGCCGGGCATCCCCGGCAGCATGAGATCGAGCAGCACCACGTCGGCGCCGCGCTCGCGGAACGCCGTGAGGGCGCCGGGGCCGTCCTCGGCGATCTCCACCTCGTAGCCCTCGCGGCGCAGCAGGTACGCCAGCGGGTCGGCGAGGTCGGGTTCGTCTTCGACGAGAAGGATGCGGGTCATGCGTTCTCTCCGTTTCGGACGCGAGCCGCGGTCTTGGCCGCCTTGCGCTCGCGCTTCTTCTTGCTCTTCTTGTCCTTCGCGAGGTGTGCGGGCGCCTCGATCATGGGAAGCCGGATGGTGAAGGTCGATCCGCGGCCGGGGCGCGACCACAGCAGCACCTCGCCGCCGTGACGCTGGGTCGCGTGCTTGACGATCGAGAGGCCGAGGCCCGTGCCGCCGGTGCGTCGCGAACGAGCCTCGTCGGCGCGGTAGAAGCGCTCGAAGATACGCTCGCGGTCCGCCTCTGAGATGCCGATCCCCTGATCGGAGACCGCGATCTCGACGACGTCGCCGTCGGCCTTGACGCCGACGCCGATGCGCGAACCCTTCGGCGAGTAGACGATCGCGTTGGCGATGAGGTTGCCGAACGCCTCGATCAGGATCTGCGAGTCGCCGTGCACCCAGACGCCGCGGTCGCCTCCGCGGGCGATCTCGACCCCGGCGGAGTCGGCCTGCACGGCGTGGGCCTCGATCGCCGAGGCGAGCACCTCGTCGATCGACACCGCGCGTGCCGAGGAGAGGGCGTCGTCCGTCTGCAGACGCGACAGGCTCATGATGCGCCCCGTGAGCTGGCCCAGCCGCACGGCCTCCGCCGAGATGCGCGTCGCGAAATGGCGCACCTGGTGGGCGTCGTCCGCCGCGGACTCGATCGCCTCGGCCAGCAGGGTGATCGCACCCACCGGGGTCTTGAGCTCGTGGCTGGTGTTCGCGACGAAGTCGCGGCGCATCTGGTCGAGGCGCTCCTGCTCCGTGACGTCGCGGATCATGAGGAGGGTCATCCGGGGGCTGATCGCACTGGCCCGGGCCGAGACCAGCCGGGGGTCGAGGCTGAGTCCGCCGCGCGTGATGCGCAGCGACTCGGTGACCGAGCTCCCGTCGGCGCGCAGACTGCGCAGCAGTTGGCGCAACTCCGGGTTCTCGAGCGGGGCGCCGACCTCGATGTCGAAGCGCGTCGCGGCCTTGGAGGCGGCGAGCACGAGACCGGAGGGGTCCACCACGCAGGCGGCGTCGTCCATGCTGCCCAGCACCGCCGTCACGCCGTCGGGGACGACGAGCGACTCCTCGTCCGCGATCCGGGCCCGCGTGCGGTAGGCCCACGCCACGACCAACGACAGTCCTACGCCGATCGCGAGGCCGACGAACAGCGCGAACAGCGCGATCTGCGGCAGGGTCATGACACCAGCGTAGAGTGCGTTCACCTGCCGCACGGCGGGTTCGCCCTCTGCCGACGGAAGCGGAGAAGTACTATTCACGTGCTGGGCACCGTTCGTTAACCTTCGGGGCAGAGAATCCCTTTCGGGCCTGTGCGAGAGCGAGGTCCTCCTCTCGCGCGGACGACTCAGCCGTCTCGCGCTGGCCTGACAGCCGAGACCCGAATGAAAGGTTGCGCCCCAATGCGCGAAGTCTTCCACCAGTCCCTCGAGGATCTGCAGTCCCGTCTGGTCGAGATCGCCGACCTCGTCACGGTGTCGATCGACAAGGCCACCCGCGCGTTCGCGACGAGCGACGTCGCCCTGGCCGAAGAGGTCATCGCCGACGACGCGAAGATCGACGAGCTGGCCGTCGCCCTCGACGAGCAGGCCATCGAGATCCTCGCCCGCCAGCAGCCCGTGGCGCGCGACCTCCGCATCGTCGTGTTCGCCCTGCGTGTGAGCGCCTCGCTCGAGCGCATGGGCGACATGTCCGAGCACATCGCGCAGCTCGCGCGACTCCGCTTCCCCGAGCGGGCCATCCCGAAGGGCCTCAAGGGCACGTTCGTGAAGATGGGCGAGCTGGACGTCGAGATCTCCCGCACGCTCACCGAGCTGCTGCGCACGCAGGACCTGAAGTTCGCCGACGCGATCCGCAACGCGGACGACGACGTCGACGAGCTGCACGCCAGCGTCTTCGAGAAGGTCCTCAGCGACAACTGGAAGGGCGAGACGACCGCGACGGTCGACGCGACCCTCGCGAGCCGCTACCACGAGCGCTTCGCCGACCACGCGGTCGCCGTCGCCAAGAAGGTCGTCTACCTGGCGACCGGCGACTGGCAGGCCGGCGAGGACGACATCGCCCTCGCCGCCGAGCAGCAGAACCTCGGGCACGCCTGACCCGCTGACAGGTAGCACGGAAGGGGGCGGATGCCGATCGGCATCCGCCCCCTTCGTGCTTCGCTGTTACTTCTTGCCCTGCCTTACTTCTTGCCCTGGGCGGCGACGGCTGCGGCACCCGCTGCAGCGGCCTCGGGGTCGAGGTAGCGGCCGGGACCGGTCGGGACGTTGTCCTCGTCGAGCTCGTAGACCAGCGGGATGCCGGTGGGGATGTTCAGCTCGGCGATGTCGGCGTCGCTGATGCCCTCGAGGTGCTTCACCAGCCCGCGCAGCGAGTTGCCGTGCGCCGTCACGAGCACCGTCTTGCCGGCCTCGAGGTCGGGGACGATCGCGCCCTCCCAGTAGGGCAGCAGGCGGTCGATGACGAGCTTGAGCGACTCGGTCCGGGGGACCTCGCCGTCGATGCCCGCGTAGCGCGGGTCGTTCACCTGGCTGAACTCGCTGTCGTCGTCGAGCACGGGCGGCGGCACGTCGAACGAGCGGCGCCACAGCTGGAACTGCTCGGGACCGAACTCCTCGAGCGTCTGCGCCTTGTCCTTGCCCTGCAGCGCGCCGTAGTGACGCTCGTTGAGGCGCCAGGAGCGGGTCACGGGGATCCACAGACGGTCGGCGGCGTCGAGGGCGATGTTCGCGGTCTGGATCGCGCGGCTCAGCAGCGAGGTGTGCAGCACGTCGGGAAGGATGCCGGCCTCGGCGAGGAGCTCGCCGCCGCGCTGCGCCTCCGCCTTGCCCTGCTCGTTCAGGCGGACGTCCACCCAGCCGGTGAAGAGGTTCAGTTCGTTCCACTCGCTCCGGCCGTGACGGAGCAGGATCAGGGTGCGCTTCGCAGTCATGCCGCCAGTTTATCGGCGGAGCGTCGTGACGACGCCCCGGTTTCGGCGCGTGACCGCGCGTGCGGCTGGGACAATGGAGGCATGGCGTCCTCTCCCCTCGGTCGGCCCACCCGCGGCACCACGGGGACCAACCGCCTGCGCCGCAACGACCGCTGGATCGCGGCGTCGCGGGCGTTCCTCCGCTCCTCGGACCCGCTCGTGATCGACCTGGGGTACGGCGCGAGCGGCGTGACCGCGTTCGAGCTCGCGACCCGTCTGCAGCGCGTGCGGACGGACGCCGAGGTGCGCGGCCTCGAGATCGATCCGGAGCGGGTCGCGACCGCCGATGCGCAGCTCGTCGACGTGCGGGCGGGGCGCACGCCGTTCTCGCCGGACCTGCGGGTGTCGTTCGCCCGCGGGGGCTTCGAGGTGCCGCTCCCGGACGGACGACGCCCCGCCGTGATCCGCGCCATGAACGTGCTGCGCCAGTACGACGAGGCCGACGTCGCGGGAGCCTGGCGCACCGTCGCCGCGCGTCTCGCACCCGAGGGGCTCCTCGTGGAGGGCACCTGCGACGAGATCGGCCGCATCGCGAGCTGGGTCGACGTGGACGCCGCCGGCACTCCGCAGCGCTTCACGATCTCGCTGCGCCTCGCCGAGCTCGAGCATCCGGGGATCGTCGCCGAGCGACTGCCGAAGGCGCTCATCCACCGCAACGTCCCGGGGGAGCGCGTGCATGCTCTTCTGTCCGACCTCGACCGGGAGTGGGACAGGGCCGCGGCGCTGTCGACGTTCGGTGCGACGCAGCGGTTCCTCGCCGCAGTGGCCGCGCTGCGCGATCAGGGGTGGCCGATCGAGGGAAGCCGGACGCGGTGGCGGCTGGGCGAACTGACGCTGCCGTGGGATGCGGTGGCTCCGCCCCCTCCCGCTCGTTGAGCGAGCGCAGCGAGACGAAACGCGTCAGACGGCGTGACGCGGATCCGGTGCGCTGGGCCGACGGGACAGCCGCGTCAGACGCGGGATGTCGGCCACGGATCCGGCATCCGCGGGCACGATGACCTGCTGCGCGGCGGCGATGTCCCCGCCGTCGGCGCGCACGACCAGGTCGCCCACCGGGGCGCGACGCGACAGGATCGCGAGCGCGATGGGGCCGTCCTCATGATGACGCGCGGCCGACGTGATGTGGCCCACCTCGTCGTCTCCCGCGAACACGGGGTCGCCGGGCGACGGGAGCACCGCGTCGCTGCCGTCGAGGTGCAGGGCGGCCAGTCGGCGGGGCGGGTGCCCGAGGTTGTGGACCTTCGCGACGGTCTCCTGACCGCGGTAGCAGCCCTTGTCGAGGTGCACGGCCGTGCGGATCCAGTCGGACTCGTGCGGCAGCGAGCGCTCGTCGACCTCGGCCGACCAGCGGGGACGCCA
Organism: Microbacterium sp. NPDC089696; assembly: GCF_044749125.1. Classification (NCBI taxonomy): domain Bacteria; kingdom Bacillati; phylum Actinomycetota; class Actinomycetes; order Micrococcales; family Microbacteriaceae; genus Microbacterium; species Microbacterium sp. NPDC089696. The sequence continues at coordinate 373,662 of NZ_JBIVHF010000002.1, forward strand.
CGCCGCGATGCGCAGCGCCTCCGTCGCGAGGAGGCCGGCGAGGTCCTCGGCGCCGAGCGTCGCGGCGAGCGCGTCCGCAGCCTCGTGGGTCACGATCGCGACGCGCCAGGCGAGGTCGGCGCCGGGGTGCTCGGCGATCACGGCGTACTGATGCCCGCCGACGCTCACGCGCTGCCACGGGTCCGCCCAGACGAGCGCCGTGCCCGCGGGGCGTGCGGCGGCATCGGTGGCACGCACCGCCGCTGTGCCGCCGTCGACGAAGCCGAGGAGCGCGAGATCGGGGCGCAGCTCGACCGTCGCCTGCGTGCGGAACTTCATGCGCTGCAGCCAGGTCGCGAGCCCGTCGGCATCCGCGGCGTCGGCGATGAGCCAGGTGGACGATCCGTCGTCGAGGACCCCGGCCGCGTGCTCGACGCGACCCTGCGGGTCGAGCACGAGCAGCTCGGTGCTCTCCCCCGGAGCGATACGGCCGAGGGCCTGCGAGGTGATCGAGTCCAACCAGCCCAGCCGCTCGGGTCCTGCCACCTCGATCACGGTGCGGTCGTCGAGCGGGGCGAGGGCGTGACCCGACGCCAGGCGGCGCTGTTCGCGGAACACGTCGCCGAAGTGGTCCACCCCGTGCTCGCCGGCGACGGCTCCGTCGATCTCGCGGAACCCGGTCATGTCAGATCTTCGCCAGCCGCGCCGAGGCGTGCGAGCGCAGCGTGGTCCCGAGGGCGGCGATGTCCCAGGCCCAGAGGAGGTGGTTGTCGACGAGACCGTACATGCGCGTCGCCGACCCGTAGTCCTTCGCGCCCGCTGCGCGCACCACGGCGTCCGTGGCGATGTCGATGCGGGGGCCGTTGATCTCCCCAAGGTACAGCTCGAGCATCCCGTCGGCGTGCGCGAGGGAGACCTCGATCGGGAAGCCACCGGAGGCGGCGCGGAGCGCTTCGACATCGTCGACGCCGCGCGGGGTCGTCTCGGCGAGAGGCGGGAGGAGACCGGGGCCCGCGTCAGAATCGGTCGCGGGGCGACTCAGCCGCCAGAAGCCGCTCTCGGCAACGAGCGGAACGGACGTCGCCCCCTCGTCGCGCGTGAAGATCGCCGTCGCGGCGTAGTTCAGGAACGGGCCGCCGTCGTGGCTGAAGCTCACGCGATGCGTGAACTCGCCCTGCAGCCGCTCGTCACCGACCGGGTAGTCGATGACACCTGTGCCCTCCCAGACGCCGAGCAGCCACGAGAGCGGCGCGAGGTCGGCGGGGAGGTCAGTGGGGAGCTCGAGCACGGTGGGCTCAGCGCTGGCCGCGGAAGAGGTTGCGAAGCACGACGACCGAGACGAACACGATCGCGAGGCTCGCCAGGCCCAGCAGGCCGATGAAGAAGAGTTCGAGAGCCATGAGGTCCATGACCACCACACTACCCTTCGCGCGGACGGCTGTCGCGCGTCAGGAGACCAGCGCCGCGAGACCGAAGCCCACGGAGATGACGCCCATCACGAGGAGCGCGCCGAGCGCGCCGCCGCCCACGCGCAGGATGAAGCCCTGCGTGCGGCCGTACCAGAGCTGTACCGCGAAGGACAGGAGCACGACTCCGCCGAACGCCACGAGCAGCCACGGCACCCGCCAGGCCTCCGGCACGAAGACGCCGACCGCGATCGCCGCCGCGAATGCGACGACCCACACGACGAACACGCCGATGAATGCGTTGCGCGGCGCGAGGGCAGGTTCCGTCATGAGTCCATTGTCACCCATGGGCGCGAATCGCACCTCTTCGTGGCCGGTATCATGGCCCCACGGCGTCCCCCGCCGTCCGGAAGGAGTGCGCGTGGCCCAGCTGCTGGTGTTGACCAATGCTCCGATCGCGGAGCAGGTCCTCCCCGCTCTGGAGCTCCTCAGCCACCGCGTTCGGCAGATCCCCGCCGAGCCCGCGCAGCTCGTCAGCGCCCCGGACTACGACGTGGTGATCGTCGACGGCCGCCAGGATCTCGTCGGCGCCAAGTCGCTCTGCCGCCTCCTGCGGGCCGCGGGTCAGGACGCCCCGCTGCTGCTCGTCGTCACCGAGGGCGGCATGAGCGCGCTGTCGGGCGACTGGGGGATCGACGACGTGCTGCTCGCCGACGCCGGTCCCGCCGAGGCCGATGCGCGCGTGAGGCTCGCGATCGCGCGACGCGACGAGGTGGCGGAGCCGACGCGCGTGCAGGCCTCGGGCGTGACGATCGACGAGCAGTCCTACTCGGCCAAGCTGCACGGCCGCCCGCTCGACCTCACGTACAAGGAGTTCCAGCTCCTGCACTTCCTCGCCACGCATCCGTCGCGGGTGTTCACGCGCGAGCAGCTGCTCAGCGAGGTCTGGGGCTACGACTACTTCGGCGGTACGAGGACGGTGGACGTGCACGTGCGCCGCCTGCGCGCGAAGCTCGGCGACCAGGAGCAGATCATCGGCACCGTGCGCAACGTCGGCTACCGCTTCAACGTGCACGACGACGAGACGGTGCCGGCGACGCGCTGACCGAGCGGTTCCGTTCACACGCGCGTCACCTCACGGTGCTTAGATGTACCCCATGATCGATCCCGCTCTCGCCGACGCAGGTCTCGGCGACGCCGAAGACGACGACTTCGATGCCATCGAGGCGCCGGACGCGCTCCTGCCCGACCACCGCTACATCGACCGCGAGCTGAGCTGGCTCGCGTTCAACCAGCGCGTGCTCGAGCTGGCCGAGGACCCGTCGCTCCCCGAGCTCGAACGGGCCAACTTCCTCGCCATCTTCGCGAGCAACCTCGACGAGTTCTTCATGGTCCGCGTCGCCGGTCTCAAGCGCCGCATCGTGACGGGCCTCGCCGTGCCGACGAACATCGGCCGCTCCCCCGTCGACGCGCTCGCCGACATCTCCCGCGAGGCGCACGCGCTGCAGCTCCGCCACGCCGACGCGTGGAGGTCGCTCGTGCGCCCCGCCCTCGCCGACGCCGGCGTCGAGATCACCGACTGGTCCGACCTGACGGACGACGAGCGCTCGGGCCTCACCGAGTACTTCCAGCTGCAGGTGTTCCCCGTGCTCATGCCGCTCGCGGTCGACCCGGCCCACCCTTTCCCGTACATCTCCGGCCTGTCGCTGAACCTCGCGATCCGCATCCGCAACGCCCGCACCGGACGCCAGGAGTTCGCGCGCCTCAAGGTGCCGCCCATGCTGCCGCGCTTCGTCGAGGTTCCCGGCTCCGGGGAGATCAAGCGCTTCCTGCGCCTCGAGGAGCTCATCGCCAACCACCTCGGCGACCTGTTCCCGGGCATGGAGGTCCTCGACCACCACGCGTTCCGCCTGACCCGCAACGAGGACGTCGTGATCGAGGAGGACGAGAGCGAGAACCTCATCCAGGCCCTCGAGGCCGAGTTGCGTCTTCGTCGGTTCGGACCGCCGATCCGCCTGGAGATCACGGACGACATGGACGAGGTCACGATGGACCTCCTCGTCCGCGAGCTCGACATCACCGACCAGGAGGTATACCGCCTTCCCGGGCCGCTCGACCTGCGCGGTCTGTTCGACCTGTCGCGCATCGACCGTCCCGACCTGCGCTACCCGCCGCACCTGCCGACGACCCCGGTGGCGTTCCAGCCGGGCGGCAACGAGACCCGTGCCGACATGTTCAAGGCGATCCGCAAGGCCGACGTGCTCGTGCACCACCCGTACGAGTCGTTCACGACCAGCGTCGTCGCGTTCCTCGAGCAGGCCGCACGCGACCCGCACGTGCTCGCGATCAAGCAGACCCTGTACCGCACCTCGGGCGACAGCCCGATCGTGCAGGCGCTGATCGACGCGGCCGAGGCCGGCAAGCAGGTCCTCGCTCTCGTCGAGGTCAAGGCCCGCTTCGACGAGGCCAACAACATCGTGTGGGCGCGCAAGCTCGAGAAGGCCGGCGTGCACGTCGTCTACGGCCTCGTCGGGCTGAAGACGCACTGCAAGCTCGCGCTCGTGATCCGCGAGGAGGAGGGCGTGCTGCGCCACTACTCGCACATCGGCACGGGCAACTACAACCCGAAGACCAGCCGCATCTACGAGGACTTCGGCCTGTTCACGGCCGACCCGCAGGTCGGCAAGGACCTCACGCGCCTGTTCAACGAGCTCAGCGGCTACGCCATCGAGAAGAAGTTCAAGCGCCTGCTCGTCGCTCCGCTGCACCTGCGCAAGGGACTCATCCGGCAGATCGACCACGAGCGTCGCAACGCCGAGAACGGCAAGCCGGCCAGCATCCGCATCAAGGTCAACTCGATGGTCGACGAGGAGATCATCGACGCGCTGTATCGCGCGAGCGCGGCGGGCGTGAAGGTCGACGTGTGGGTGCGCGGCATCTGCAGCCTCCGCACGGACCTCGAGGGCATCAGCGACAACATCACGGTGCGCAGCATCCTCGGCCGCTACCTCGAGCACTCGCGGATCTTCGCCTTCCACAACGACGGCGACCCGCAGATCCACATCGGCAGCGCCGACATGATGCACCGCAACCTCGACCGCCGCGTCGAGGCCCTCGTGCGCGTGACCGACCCGAACCACATGAAGGAGCTGCTCGCGTTCTTCGATCTCGCGCTCGACCCCGGCACCACGTCGTGGCACCTGGGCGCGGAGGGCGTGTGGACGCGCCACGCCGAGGATGCCGAGGGCAAGCCCCTGATCGACCTGCAGGATAAGACCATGGGGTTGATCCAGCGGCGGCGCCGCGCGCGGGCGGTCCGATGACGGTTCGGCAGGCGCCGGTGAAGGGCGCGACCCGTGCGAAGTGGACGGACAAGGCCGTGTACGCGGCCGGCGCCGTCGTCTGGCGCATCGTCGACGACAAGCTGCGCATCCTCCTGATCCACCGCACGAAGTACCGCGACATCACCCTGCCCAAGGGCAAGGTCGACCCCGGCGAGATGCTCGCCGAGACCGCGGTGCGCGAGGTGCACGAGGAGACCGGCATCCGCGTCTCACTCGGTGTGCCCGTGGGCGTGAGCAGGTACCACCTGCCCTCGAACAAGCAGAAGGTCGTGCACTACTGGGCGGCCGAGGCGACCGACGACGCCGTGCGCGCGTCGACGTTCGTGCCGAACCGCGAGATCGCGGCCCTCGAGTGGGTGAGCATCAAGAAGGCGCGGGCGCGTCTGAGCTACCCGGTCGACCTCGAGATCCTCGACTTCTTCGCCAAGCTCGTCGACGACGGCGTGCTGCGCACGTTCCCGGTCGTCGCACTGCGCCACGCCAAGGCGCTGCCCCGCTCCGACTGGGACGGCGCGGACGCCGCCCGGCCGCTGACCGAGCGGGGATTCCGCCAGGCCGAGTCGATCGTCGGCCCGCTGCGCGCGTTCGGCGTGCGCAAGATCGTCACGAGCGACGCCGTGCGCTGCGTGCAGACCGTCACGCCGCTCGCGAAGGCGCTCGACCGCAAGCCCGTGAAGACCGGGGACATCAGCCAGGATGCGTGGGAGGACGGCGTCTCCGACCTGCGGTCCGTGGTCGGCCGCCGCGTGCGGGCCGGAAAGCCCGCCGTGATCTGCAGCCACGGGCCGGTGCTCCCCGGCATCCTCTCGGAGATCGCTCTCGCCACCGGGACGATGCACGGGTCGTACATCGGCAGCGCCGCCGACCTCGAACCCGGTGCCTTCTCCGTCGTGCACCTGTCGGCATCCCATCCCGGCTCGGGGATCATCGCGATCGAGACGCACGTCCCGCAGGTCTGATCCCGGCCTCGATCCCTGTCGTGGAGAGGGATCGCGGCCCGTCGGTGCGGCTTCTCGAATCCAGAGAGTCGCCGGTCGTTCACCTTCCGTTCACCTGCGCGGTCGAGTCTCGTTAACCGCCGCACTTAGCGTCACTGTGTGCCCTGCACCGGGCCCCACCCATCCATGATCGAAGGATCCACAGTGAAGATCTCCCGAATCGCACGTATCGGCGCCATCGGCGCCGTCGCCGCTCTCGCTCTCGCCGGCTGTGCCGCGAACGAAGGCGGCAGCGGGTCGACCGACGCCCCCACCGACTCCACGCTGTCCGGCAGCCTCGACGCCACCGGCGCCTCCTCGCAGGAGGCCGCCCAGCAGTCCTGGGTCGCCGCCTTCCAGACCGCCAACCCCGACGTGACCGTGAACTACACGGCGACGGGTTCGGGCACCGGCCGCGAGAACTTCATCGCCGGCTCCTCCAACTTCATCGGCTCGGACCGCGCGTTCAACGCCGACGAGCTCGCCAAGGGCGGCTTCGGCTCCTGCGCGTCCGACGAGATCGTCGAGATCCCCGTCTACATCTCCCCGGTCGCCGTCGCATTCAACCTCGACGGCATCGAAGAGCTGAACCTCGACGGCAAGACCATCGCGGGCATCTTCGCGGGCACCATCACCAAGTGGAACGACCCGGCGATCGCGGACCAGAACGAGGGCGTCGAGCTGCCCGACCAGGCGATCGTCCCCGTGCACCGCGCCGACGCCTCGGGCACGCAGGAGACGTTCACCAAGTACCTCAGCGCCGTCGCCCCCGACGTGTGGACCTACGAGGCCAGCGACGAGTGGCCGCTCTCGACCGGTGAGGCCGGCGACGGCACCTCGGGTGTCGTCGACGCGATCACCAACGGCTCGGGCTACATCGGCTTCGCCGACGCCTCGCGCACCTCGGAGCTCGGCCAGGTCGCCGTGCAGGTCGAGGGCGAGTACGTCGCGTACTCCGCCGAGGCCGCTGCCGCGCTCGTCGAGGCCTCGCCGCTCGAGGAGGGCCGTTCGGACCACGACCTCGCGTTCGCGGTCGACCCCGCCGCCGCCCCGGCCGGCTCGTACCCGATCGCGCTCGTCTCCTACCTCATCGGCTGCGTCGAGTACGACGACGCCGAGACCGCCGGACTCGTGAAGGCGTACTTCCAGTACGTCGCCTCGGCCGAGGGCCAGGATGCAGCCGCCGAGGCCGCGGGCAGCGCCCCGATCTCGGACAGCCTGCGCGACCAGATCAACACCGCGATCGACGCGATCGTCACCGAGTGATCGGACGCTCAGCCACTCGCTGAGCTCCGGTCCCGGCGCCCCCGGGTGTCGGTCGACAGGATCTCGACCGACACCCGGGGGCACCCGCATGAGAACACCCGACAGCCCCTCAGAGCACACCGTGGAGCCGCGCAGATGACCACCACCCAGGCGGGACCCGACACCCGCTCCCCCCAGTCGCGCACCGCGCTGCGCCGGCGGGGCGACCTCGTCTTCTCCGGCACCGCGCTCGGCGCCGGCATCGTCATCCTCATCACCCTCGCCGCGGTCGCGATCTTCCTGATCGTGCAGGCGATCCCGGCGCTCTCGCCCGACACCTCGAACAACCACATCCTCGAGGGGCAGTCGTTCCTGTCCTGGGTGTGGCCCTTCGTGTTCGGCACGCTGTGGTCGAGCCTCATCGCGCTGATCATCGCGGCACCAATCGCGATCGGCATCGCCCTCTTCATCTCGCACTACGCCCCGCGCCGCCTCGCCGGCGTACTGGGCTACATCATCGACCTGCTCGCGGCGGTGCCCTCGGTCGTGTTCGGCCTCTGGGGCGCCCTCACCTTCGCTCCGATGCTCGTGCCCTTCTACAAGTGGCTGAACGAGAACCTCGGCTGGATCCCGATCTTCGGCGGCACGCCCTCCGGCACCGGCAAGACGATCCTCACGGCGTCGCTCGTGCTCGCCGTCATGATCCTCCCGATCATGACCGCCATCTGCCGCGAGGTCTTCCTGCAGACGCCGAAGCTGCACGAGGAGGCCGCCCTGGCCCTCGGCGCCACGCGCTGGGAGATGGTCCGCATGGCCGTGCTCCCCTTCGCCCGCAGCGGCATGGTCTCGGGCGCGATGCTCGGCCTCGGCCGCGCTCTCGGCGAGACGATGGCCGTGACCCTCGTGCTCTCGCCCCTCGGCATCATCACCTTCAACCTGATCAACCCGGAGAACCCGACGACGATCCCCGCGATCATCGCCCTCCGGTTCCCGGAAGCCCACGACGAGGGCGTCAACACGCTCATCGCCGCGGGTCTGATCCTGTTCATCGTGACCTTCGCGGTCAACTTCATCGCCCGCTGGATCGTCTCGCGTCGCGCCGAGTTCTCGGGAGCCAACTGACATGACCGCCACCCTGACCCCCACCCCGGTCGCGGCGACCACGCACACCACCTCGGCGGGCCATCTGCCGAAGTGGGGACCCTGGGCCCTGCTCGGCGTCGCCTTCACGGTCTCCGCGGCGATCTTCGCCTTCATGAACGCCGGTGGGGATCCCGCCGACTTCAACATCGCCCTCACGCTCGTCGTGGGCCTGCTTTTCTACATGGTCCTGATCTTCGTGATCTCCTCCGTGGTCGAGAGCCGCCGGCACGCTGTCGACCGCCTCATGACGGCCCTGGTCTCCGGTGCCTTCGTGGTGGCGCTCCTCCCGCTCATCTCGCTGCTCTACACGGTGGTCGTCAACGGCCTGATGCGCTTCGACGGCGAGTTCTTCAGCTTCTCGATGCGCAACATCGTGGGCGAGGGCGGCGGCGCCGTGCATGCGATCTGGGGCACGCTGCTCATCACGCTCGGTGCGACGATCATCTCGGTGCCGATCGGTCTCATGACCTCGATCTACCTGGTCGAGTACGGCGAGGGCCGCAAGCTCGCGCGGGGCATCACGTTCCTCGTGGATGTCATGACCGGCATCCCCTCGATCGTCGCCGGTCTGTTCATCTACTCGGTGTTCGCCCTGATCGTCGGCCCCGGCACCCGGATGGGCATCATGGGCTCCCTCGCACTGTCGGTGCTGATGATCCCGGTCGTGGTGCGTGGCTCCGAGGAACTGCTGCGCATCGTCCCGAACGAGCTGCGCGAGGCGGCGTACGCGCTCGGTGTGCCGAAGTGGCTGACGATCCTCAAGGTCGTGCTCCCGACGGCGATCGCCGGCATCACGACGTCGATCATGCTCGCGATCTCGCGCGTGATCGGCGAGACGGCCCCGCTGCTGCTCACGGTCGGCATCGTGCAGGGCATGAACACCAACATGTTCAGCGGGCAGATGGCGACATTGCCGGTGTTCTCGTACATGCAAGCGAAGTACCCCGGCATCCCGGTCGACGCCTACCTCGACCGCGCCTGGGCCGCCGCCCTGACCCTGATCGTGATCGTCATGGTGCTCAACCTCCTGGCGAGGATCATCGCCAAGGTGTTCGCCCCCAAGACTGCCGGCCGCTGAGCCGTTCCCACCCGACAGAACAAGAAGGATCTCTCGTGTCCAAGAGCATCGAAGTCAACGACCTCAACGTCTTCTACGGCGACTTCCTCGCCGTCGAGGGTGTCAGCATCGACATCAAGCCCAACACCGTCACCGCGTTCATCGGCCCGTCGGGATGCGGCAAGTCCACGTTCCTCCGCACCCTGAACCGCATGCACGAGGTCATCCCCGGCGCACGCGTCGAGGGCGAGGTGCTGATCGACGGCAAGAACCTGTACGGCGCCAGCGTCGACCCGGTGCTCGTGCGCCGACAGGTCGGCATGGTCTTCCAGCGTCCGAACCCGTTCCCCACGATGTCCATCAAGGAGAACGTGCTCGCCGGCGTGAAGCTCAACAACTCGCGCATGTCGAAGAGCGACCAGGACGCCCTCGTCGAGAAGTCGCTGAGCGGCGCGAACCTCTGGAACGAGGTCAAGGACCGTCTCGACAAGCCGGGCTCCGGCCTCTCGGGCGGCCAGCAGCAGCGTCTGTGCATCGCCCGCGCGATCGCCGTCTCCCCCGACGTGATCCTCATGGACGAGCCGTGCTCGGCGCTCGACCCGATCTCCACCTTCGCGATCGAGGAGCTCATCGCCGAGATCAAGACCCAGTACACGGTCGTGATCGTGACGCACAACATGCAGCAGGCGAGCCGCGTCTCCGACAAGACCGCGTTCTTCAACATCGCCGGAACCGGCAAGCCCGGCAAGCTCATCGAGTACGACGACACCTCCACGATCTTCACGACCCCGTCGATCCAGGCGACCGAGGACTACGTCTCGGGACGCTTCGGGTAAGCATCCGTCCTGGGCCGAGTCTCCGCTCCGGCCCGCCTCCCGAGCACAGATGCGGATGCGGGCCACGAAACGCCGTGTGATCCTCCGATCGCACGGCGTTTCGCCTGTGCGCTCCGAAGTCGTGCTCGGCGGGAGCGAGGTCACTTCTTCTCCACAGAGGCCCGGAAGCGCCAGGTACTCCACGGGGATGGGGATCGGGGACCGGAGTGGATGTCGCCGTCCACCACTCTGAGGATGGAAGGTCCGCACTCAGGTGCGAGTCGTGGCGACGGGACGTGTCGACCTCCTCGTCGACGACTGGTTGATCATCGGGGCCGACGGCAAGAGCAACCACGATGAGCCCGCCCACCGGCATCGCGACCTCATGCGCGACGCGACAGCGGCGGCCTGGGGGCACATGACGCTGCGGTTCGACTACGCCATGATCGTCCACGATTGGGACATCGTGGAGCGGGCTATCGAGGCGATCATGCGTCTCCGGCCCGCCCGCTCCGGGCACAGATTCGGATCGCGGGACCGACACCCCGGCGAACCGTGGTGACCCTCGGCGTGTCTCATCCGATCTCCGAAGTCGTGCCCGGACACCGGGTCTCCGTTTCCCGACGCGAGTACAGCGCCCGGGTCAGTCCCGAGGCGACAGGAGGTACTGGTTCAGTTCTCGGGTCAGGGTGTGGTTCACCGGGATCTCGGCGCCGTCGACGGCCGTGATGGGGGCGGCGAGGCGCACGCTCGAGACCAGCCACGCGGCATCGGCGGTCGGGAGGTCGGATGCCGGGATGCGACCGTACTCGGCCGTGAGGCCCCGCGCCGCGAGGAACTCGTACACGCTCAGCTGCGTCGTGCCGTGCAGGATGCCGCCGTTCGGCGCCGGAGTGAGGAAGCGTTCCCCGAAGCGGAGGATGAGGGATGCCGTCGGCGCCTCGAGCACGAAACCGTCGCGCGACAGGAACACGGCGTCGTCGGCCCCGCGACGGTGCGCCTCGCGCAGCGCGGCCATGTTCACGGCGTACGACAGCGTCTTGGCCCCGAGCAGCAGCCAGGGAGCGTTCTGGGCGACGTCGAGGTCGTAGCCGCGGTCGAGGGTCACGACCCGCACGCCGTTCTCCCGCACCGGCGTGAAGTCCGCGGCAGGCGCCGCAGTGACCCACGCGGTCGGGGTGGGTCCGTGCTCGACACCGCGGCTCAGGATGAGCTTGATCACGTACTCGCCGTCGCCGCAGTCTGCGGCGGCCACGTCGATCGCCTGGTGCCACTGGGCCTGGTTCGGCGTGGGCAGGTCGCACAGGCGCGCGGAGTGGGCGAGGCGCTCGAGATGCGGCACGACCTCCTGCGCGTGGCGATCGACGACCCCGATCGACTCGAACACGCCGTCGCCGCGCTGCGTGCTCAGCTCTCCGACGCTGAGTGCGGGGGCGGCGGCGTCGACCGCCGTGAACGTGTCCGCGAAGTCGGTGCGGCCGCTGTCGGCGGCGACGGGGTCGATCATGAGGGCGAATCGCTGGGCCATGCTCAGAGCCTACGACGCCGGGAATAGCCACCGCCGCATCGCGTTACACTGGTACAGGCCGGGCCGCATAACCCCGGGCTCCAATTTTCGCCGCTGCGAGCGGCCTTCCGCCGAGAGGCGTTCTTGCGGCCCGGTCTTCTTCGTATCCGGCGGCATCGTCGGACGAGACGGAGCCCGCGCGGTCAGGCCAGAGCGCCCATGCGCCACAGCACCGCCGACGCCGACAGATCCTGGGCGTAGCTGCTCAGCCGCAGCGCCCTGGTCGTGAGCTCGCTCGCGCGAGCCGGCTCCGTCGCCTCGTAGTCGTCGGCCGTGTGGGTGGCTCCGGAGGACTGCACACGGCAGAACGCGGCCGCCCTGTCCAGCGCGACGGCGAAGTCGCCTCGGAACGCCCCGCGCAGGATCGTGTCGATCAGCACGACGAGCTCGTCGGGGTTCGCGGGTACGGGCGCACCGGCGATCACGGCATCCGCCGACGGCAGCTCGACGCGGCCGCGCTCGTACAGCAGCGCGGCGGTCTGCGGGTCGGCGTGGATCGCGAGCTGAAGCACGTACAGCCGCCACAGCGCACCGGGCAGGGTGCGCGACGGCGCCTTCGACCACAGCTCCGCGATCTCGTCGATGCCGTGCTCGTCGGTGAACGCCACCAGGCGGTCGGCGCTCACGCCGCTCTGGTCGGCGCGCACGCGCGTGAGCAGAGCGGATGCCGTGGCGTGCGCGATCCGCGTCTCCTCGGCAGGGTCGTGCGTGCCGACGATGTTGTCGAAGGCGCTGGTCGGACGCCGCACGGGGCGGGAGAACTGCTCGGGCATCCCTCCAGGGTACGCGCGTCGCGTGACCTCAGGCGGTCGGGATCATGACGATGGGCTCCGAGGTGGGTGTGCCGTCCGGCGACCCCCCTGCCTGCTCCACCGTGACGGCGATCACGTCGCCCTCGTGCATGTCGCCCTTCAGCAGTGCGGTCGCGCCGCCCTGCTCGGCGTCGAACACGCCGGCGGAGACGGGGGTGTCACCGCGCACGAACCACAGCTCGTACGTCTCGTCGTCGGGCAACGAGGCGATGCCGTCGGCCACGAGCACCGCGGTGCCGAGCGACGCCGACCAGTGCGCGGTCGCGGTGCCGCCGTCCGCAAGGTCGACGGTCGCCTGCTGAGCGTCGTCCGCACCTCGGATGTCGTCGAGGGCGACCACGCTCGCCGGCCGGTTCAGGTAGTCGTTGAGCGCCGCGGTCCCGAGGCCGACGCCCACCAGCAGGGCCAGGCAGGCGGCGAGCGCGAACAGGATGCGCAGCGGCCGCACCGGACGCTTGGCGTGCGCGGCGCGCACGAACCCGTCGGAGCCCTCCGCGGGCTGCGGGGACTCTGCGGGCTCGGTCGTGGCGGTGCCTGACGGAGAAGCTCCGTCGATGTACGTCTCGCCGTTCTGCGGCGTCTCCGCGATGCGGGCGAGGAGCGCCGCACGGATGTCGGGCGCCGGCGCCACGGGAGCGACCGCGTCGGCGAGGAGCGCCGCGGTCTCGGCGTCCGCGTCCACCGTGCGCTGCCATTCCGGGTGCGCCGCGAGCGCCGCGTGATACCGCTGCTGGTCATCGGGCGACAGCGCGTGGAGTGCTGCTCCTGCCGCGAGTTCCGCGAATTCCTGCTCGTTCATGCTGCCGTCACCCCCAGTGCGGTGCGCAGACGGCTCAAACCGTCCCGCATCCTCGTCTTTATGGTCCCCAGCGGTGCTCCGAGGAGCACTGCCACTTCGTTCTGACTGTATCCGCCGTAGTAGGCGAGCACGAGCGCCTCGCGCTGCGCCTCGGGAAGCCCCGAGAGAGCGTTCACGACCTTCTCGCCCTCGATGCCCAGCTCCACCCGTTCCGCGACACTGTCGTGCGCGACCCCGATATCCCTGTACCCGGCCTTCACGTCCCGGTCCGCGCTGGACTGGGATGCTCGGACCCGGTCGACCGCACGGCGGTGCGCGATCGTCATGATCCAGGTTCTTCCCTGACCCTTGTTCGGAGCGAACTTGGAAGCGGATTGCCAGATCTCGAGAAAAACCTCCTGGAGGACCTCCTCGCTCTGCGAGCGGTTCACGAGGACCTTGAGGATGAGGCCGAAGACCCGGCTGGACAGCGAGTCGTACAGTTCGGCGAACGCGCGTTCGTCGCCGTCGCTCACTCGGAGGAGGAGGTCGGCGACCGCATCGCGTGCCGTACCGTCCTCGGGTACGTCCATACCGTCGATGACCATCTCTACAAGCATGCCGCATCCTTCTCCCGATCCCTCGCAACCGTCACCCGAATGTGAGGGAAAAGGTGTGTCTCGTCTCGTATTCGGTGCGGTGAGGAGAACGGATGGATGAGTCGCGGGAAAAAAGTTCTGAGAAAATTCCCATCCGATCTCAGAGGGGTTCCGAACAGCAGTCAACGCCGCGGAGAGGCCGTGGCGACGTTCTGAAGGAGCTCGAGATGTTCAGCACCAAGAAGAAGATCACCGCAGCGATCACCCTCGGTCTGGCAAGCGCGTTCGTGCTCGCCGGATGTTCCATGGGCGGATCCTCCGATGAGCCGATGGAGTCCTCGGCACCCGAGTCGTCGGAGTCGACGGCTCCCGACACGATGGACCCGGCCATGGGCGACCTCGTGGGTCCCGGATGCGCCGCCTACGCCGAGGCTGTGCCGGACGGCGCCGGTTCGGTCGAGGGCATGTCCAAGGACCCGGTCGCCACCGCGGCCTCCAACAACCCGCTGCTGAAGACGCTCGTCGCGGCCGTCAGCGGCCAGCTCAACCCCGACGTGAACCTCGTCGACACCCTCAACGGTGACGAGTTCACGGTCTTCGCACCGGTGGACGACGCCTTCGCGAAGATCGACCCGGCCACGATCGAGTCCCTCAAGACCGACAGCGCCACGCTCAGCTCGATCCTGACGTACCACGTGGTCCCCGGCCAGATCGCGCCGGCCGACATCGATGGCACGCACACGACCGTCCAGGGCGGCGACGTCACCGTGACCGGCACCGGTGACGACATCATGGTCAACGACTCCGCCAAGGTCATCTGCGGCGGCGTCCAGACGGCCAACGCGACCGTCTACCTCATCGACACGGTGCTGATGCCCCCGATGTGAGAGTGACAGCCGAAGCGGACGCTCGGCAACGTGTCTCACCACTCAGGGGGAGGACGGTGAGACGAGAGGGGTCGTCGACGATGGGAGTTTCGTCGGCGGCCCCTTCTTCGCGCCGGGGCAGGGGGCGGAGAGCAACGCAGGCTAGGATGATCTGGGTCGGCCTCACGGTCGATGCACGGGCCTTTAGCTCAATTGGCAGAGCAGCGGACTTCAACGAAATAGGAGCGCCCCGGGGGAAACACCGGGGATGACACCACTCAAAGTCGGGGAACCCTTCCTGGAGACAGATGGCGATCCCGAGCCAAGCCGGACCCGGTCCGGAAGGTGTAGAGACTGGACGGGTGGCACCTACAGCGCAAGCCATGGTGAAGGGACAGTCCAGACCACGAACATCCGCTCGGATGGCGGCGAAAGCCGAAGTGGCAGGTTAATCCGCGGGTTGTGGGTTCGATCCCCACAGGGCCCACCAGAATGACGATTCGGATGTCGGCGCTTCGCGCTACCCTCGGTGCACCACAGCGAGGAGCGTCATGTCCGGGTCCGATGCGAGCGATGACGCGCGGCGGTGCGGATCGTGCGGAGTCACCAAGACACGGGCTGATTTCAACCGCAAGGCCTCCCGAGCCGACGGACTGCAGGAGGTCTGCCGCGAGTGCAATCGCGAGTCCTCACGCCGATACTACCGGCGAAATCGAGAACACCATCTCGCCGTGGTGCGCGCGCGGACAGACGCCCAGCGCGCTGCCGCCACGGGTCTCGTATCGGCCTACCTTCTCGCGCATCCCTGCGCGGACTGCGGCACCGCGGACCTTCGAGTCCTCGACTTCGATCACCGTCCGGGCGAGCACAAACGCGATGCGGTGATGGCGATGGTGCGCAACGGCTTCTCGCAGGCGGCGCTCCTCGCCGAGATCGCGAAATGCGACGTCCGATGCCGCAACTGTCATGCGATCGCGACGTACGAACGTCTGGGCACGACGTGGCGCTCTCGGGTGATGGCGGAGCAGGCGCGAGTTCAGGGCGCCGGCGCGGTCCAGGCGAGCAGATAGCGGTAGTAGAGTCCGCGACGGAGACGCGCTCCCGGCAGGACTTCGGCGGCGAGAGCACGGATGTCGGCGAGCGACTCCTGTGCTGGTGCCGTCGGCACGCCGATGTCCCGCGTCTCACGGTGGAGCAGCGACCCGAGGCGCGCTCCGGGAAGCGTGACCGCCGAGAACACCCAGTCCATGACCGAACGGTTCGCGGCGAGACCCACGACGAGCAGCGTCCCGCCGGGACGCAGCAGATCCGCGGCACGGTCGAACGCCGCGCGGGTGTCCATGTGATGCAGCGTCGCGACCATCGTCACGAGATCGAATCCCGGCTCGCCCCCGAATGACGCGAGATCCGTCTGCAGAATGCTCGTACGTGGTCTTCCGCTGAGCCGCGCACGCGCACGCTCCGCGGCCTCCGGATCGGGTTCGATCCCGACGGTGTCGAGCCCTGCCTCGGCGAGACGTCGGACGAGCAGTCCGTCTCCGCATCCGACGTCGAGTGCACGTCCCCCTCGGTGCCGAGCAGCGCGACGGAGGATCCACGGGTGATACGCCGCGTTGTGGTTCCAGTAGGTCGACTGGTCCCGGGAGGCGCTCACCACAGCATCCTCGCACGCCCTCTCCCGAGCACTCGTACCATCGCGGGTGCCGGGTGGCCACCCCCTTCCCCGCATCTTGCTCGCGCGAGAGGGTCGAGTCAGCCCCGAGACCCGGGGCGACACCCCACGAAAGGACGCATCATGGCGACTCTGACCGACAGCCGAGTGGCATTCCTCGCGACCGACGGATTCGAGGACAGCGAGCTGACCAGCCCGTGGGAGGCCGTGCAGGCGGAGGGCGCGAGCGCGACCCTCATCGCGCCCGAGGGCCAGCAGATCACGGGCAAGAAGGGTCACGTGCAGCACGTGGACCTCACCTCGGACTCCGCGACGGCCGATGAGTTCGACGCCCTGGTCCTTCCCGGCGGCGTCGTGAACGCGGATCACCTGCGCATGGACGAGCCGTCGATCGCCCTGGCTCGCTCCTTCTTCGAGCAGCACAAGCCCGTGGCGGTCATCTGCCACGGCGCGTGGATCCTCATCGAGGCGGGCGTGATCGACGGACGTACGCTCACCAGCTACCCGAGCCTGAAGACCGACCTCCGCAACGCCGGCGCCGACTGGGTCGACGAGGAGGTCGTGGTCGACAACGGCCTCGTCTCGAGCCGGACGCCCGACGATCTGCCCGCGTTCAACGCGAAGCTCGTCGAGGAGATCGCCGAGGGCAGGCACTCCGAGCAGACGGCCTGATCCACAGCATCCGGCGGTCCGGTGTCAGGCGCTCGCCCGAGCGCGGTGGCGTCGGACCGCCGCCCTGTTGGCGCAGCGCACCGAGCAGAAGCGCTGACGCCCGTTGCGCGTCACGTCGACGACGACGTTCGTGCACGGAGTCGCCGCGCAGCGCGCCAGGCGATCCATCCCGCGAGTCACGAGATGCAGCGAGGTGCCGACCGCGATGATGGCGCGCAGCACGAACGGCAGCGACTGCACGTCGTCGCGGTAGTGCAGGTGCCACCCCTCTCCATCGTGGTTCGTGAGCCGGGGATACGCCGCCGCCTGCGCCATCTGCGCGTTCAGCAGGAGAGCCCGCGCCGACGGATCGGTCTCGTCGACGATCCGCAGCCAGTCGTCGATGACCCCGCGGACCTGAGCGTGGTCGTCCGGCTCCTCGGGGAAGGTCATCGTCATCCCCCGCTCGAGCGTGCGTCTCTCGATGCCGGCGCGATCCTCGGGCCAGTCGTCGGCGAGGGAGGCGGCGAGAAGGATGGCGTACTCGCCGTAAGGGTTGAGATGCATAAGGCCATTACATCACGCTGGTGACATGACCTCATTGCACACCCTCCCGATCCCTCAGCAGACCGCGCCCTCGCACGAGCACGCCTGGCTCGCCGAGTCCCGCCATCCCACGAGCGAAGGCGTCGTCGTCTACGTCCGCTGCGCCGATTGCGGTACGCGACGCGTCGACCTGCAGGTGGCGCCGACCGTTCCGCCCGCTGCTCTCAGCACGGAGCTGCGGGCCTGACCCGCACCTCACGGTCAGACGTCGACGATCTCGCCCGACACCGGCATGCCGATCTCCCCGTCCGCCCGCACGAAGGCGAGAGGCAGACCGCGACCGTCCCGGTCGAGCGACGTGGACACCTGCACGTGCACGTGCGGCTCCGTGCTGTTACCGGAGTTCCCGCACTCCCCCACCACATCTCCTGTCCGCAGCACGTCGCCCCTCCCGACCCGGACGCTGCCCCGCCGCAGATGGGCCAGAAGCACGAGCGCATCCCCGTCGATCCGCAGCACGACATGGTTCCCGGCGATCGCGGGTGCGCCGCCGCGGATCCTCGACGCCTGAGTGAGCGCATACGCGAGAAGCGCGAGCGGGGCGCGTCGAGCACGGTGGTCGGGTTCGCCGTCGTGGACCCGGACGACCTCGCCGTCGATCGGCGCGAGGATCTCGCGACCGAACCCGACGAAGTCCTCCGGAGGTTCAGTACCGACCAGCCCGACGAACCTGCGGCGAGTGCTGCGTCCCTCGCCGTCGACCGGCACGAAGTCGATGGCGTGAGAGGACCCGAACAGGTCGGTGCCGTGACTCGGGATGCGATCGGCGGGACTGTTCTGCACGATCCACCGCCCCGTGAACGGGAACGCGAGGACGTAGGGCGTCGCGCGGGTCATGCCGTGAGCTCGAGGAGCTTCCGCGTCGTCCGCAGGTTGCGCGCCGTCCCGGCGACTCCGAGCGCTCGATCGAGCACGGCCTTCGTGAGCTTCGTCCCCTGCACGCCGCTCTCGCCGTAGTCGATCCACAGATCGTGCCCCACCAGTGCGATCCGCTCCCCCGGCACGAGTCGCTCGCGCAGCGCGTCGAGTGCACCGGCTGCCGGTCGCCCCTCCAGGAACATCGCGTGCAGCATCTTGTCCGACGCCTCCGGGAACGGCACCCGCTCCACGGCCTTCTCGAGAGCATCGTGGGTCCGCAGGATCACGGGGGTGTCGACGTCGAACTCCGCGGCGATGAGCGCACGAACGCGAGCGCACGCGGCATCCGGGTCGGAAGGGTGCTCGCAGATGACGTTGCCGCTCGCGATGTACGTCGAGACGTCGTCACCCAGCTCGGGAGCGAGCACCTCGCGCAACTGCGCCATCGGCACCTTCGCCCGCCCGCCCACGTTCACCGCGCGCAGGAACATCACGCTGCGACTCACGCGTCGCGGCTCTCCGCGAGCACCGCACCGGCATGGACGAGCTCGGCCAGGGCGGCCTCGCTCGACTCCGCACCGACCCCCGCGATCAGGTCGGTGAAGACGCGCACCTGCACCCCGTGCGCGATCGCGTCGAGCGCCGAGGCGCGGACGCAGTGATCCGTCGCCAGCCCGACGACGTCCGCGCTGAGCACGCCGGCGGCGCTGAGCACCGCGCCGACCGTCTCGCCGGACTCGGTCGCGCCCTCGAACATCGAGTAGGCCGGCTCTCCCTGGCCCTTGTGCACATGATGCGTGATCGCGTCGGTCGCGAGCAGCGTGTCGTAGGCGGCGCCGTCGGAGCCGGCGACGCAGTGCACGGGCCAGCTGTCGACGAAGTCGGGCTGCGCGGCGAAATGCCCGCCGTTGTCGCCCTCGGCATCGTGCCAGTCGCGGGAGGCGACGATCACTCCGTAGTCACCGGCGTGCCCCTCGAGGAACGCCGAGACGGCGGAGGCGACCGCGTCGCCCCCGGTGACGGCGAGGGCACCGCCCTCCGTGAAGTCGTTCTGGACGTCGACGATCAGAAGCGCTCTGCTCATGATCCGAGCGTACGCGGGGCGGCCGATGGAGGAAACCAGAAGGCCCCGTGATGTTCTTCGCATCACGGGGCCTGGTGGAGCCGCTTGTCAGAATCGAACTGACGACCTTTTCATTACGAGTGAAATGCTCTGCCGACTGAGCTAAAGCGGCGCGATCATCGATATTACCCGTTCCCGGGCCGCACCGCGAATCGAGCCCGACTCACTCGCAGCGCAGACCGTCCTCGGGCACCGTGTCATCGAGGAGGAACGCCTCCACGGCGCCGTCGACGCAGGCGTTGCCCTTGTTGTAGCCGGTGTGCCCCTCCCCCACACGGGTGATGAGCACGCCCTCCGAGAGCTGATCCGCGAGGGACTCCGACCACTCGTACGGGGTCGCCGGGTCGTTCGTCGTTCCGACCACGACGATGGGCCCTGCGCCCTCGGCCGTGATCTCGCCGCGCGTCCCCGTGGGCGGGTACGGCCACACCGAGCACGAGTCCGGGCCGGCCCAGTACGGGGCGATCGTCGGCGCGCCGTCGGCGATCTTCGCGGTGGTCGCCGCCTCGGCAGCGGGGTCGTCCTCGACCGGATAGTCCATGCAGTTGTACGCCCGGAACGCCTCGGAGGAGTTGTCGAGGTACGAACCGTTCTCGCGACCGTTGTAGAAGTCCGCGAGGAGGAACGCGGTCGACGGGTCTCCCTGGAGCGCCTCGTCGAACGCCTGTGTCAGGTAGGGCCAGCTGTCGGCCGAGTACAGGGCCGCGATGATGCCCGTCATCAGTGCGTCGGCGCCCAGCATCCGCCCGTCTCCGTTCTCCAGCGGAACCGCATCGACGCTCGCGAGCAGTGCTCCGAGGTCGGCCATGGCGTCGTCGACGCTTCCCGCGGACGGGCACTGGCCCGAGTCGAGGCAGTCCTGCATGTAGGCGCGCAGCGCAGACTCGAAGCCCAGCGCCTGCGTCGCGCCCACGTCGAGGCCGGACACGGCGGGATCGATCGCGCCGTCCAGCACGAGGCGGCCGGCCTTGGCCGGATACAGGTCGGCGTAGGTGGCGCCGAGGAACGTGCCGTACGAGTAGCCGAGGTAGTTCAGCTGCTTGTCCCCCAGCACGGCGCGGATGAGGTCCATGTCCCGCGCCGCGTTGATCGTCGTGATGTAGGGGAGGATGCCGCCGCTGTTCGCCTCGCAGGCATCCGCGAACGCCTTGTGGCCCTCGAGCAGCTCGGCCTCCCAGTCGGCGCTCCCGCGAGGGGCCGTCGGGATCGAGTAGAGGTAGTCGTCCATCCCGGCGGCGTCGAAGCACGTGACCGCGGTCGAGGAGCCGACGCCGCGCGGATCGAAGCCGATCACATCGAAGTTCTCGATGAGGTCGGCGCCGACCGCGAAGTCGAGGCTGTCGCGGATGAGCTCCACACCGCTCGCACCGGGACCCCCCGGGTTCGTGAGGAGCGAGCCCTGCGCCGTACCCGTCGCCTGGTGGCGCACGACCGACAGCGTGATCTCGCCGGCGTCCGGGTTCTCCCAGTCCAGAGGCGCCGTGACGTCGGTGCAGTCGAATCCGGTCCCCCCGCAGTCCGTCCAGGTGAGCGTCTGCCCGTAGAACGGCAGCAGGTCGGCCGAGACGCCCTCCGTGTCGGGAGCCTTCGTCACCGACGGCCGGGGCTCCGCACCCTCCGGGATCATCGAGTACAGGCAGCCGGACAGCGCGACGGAGGCCACGGCGAGTCCGGCGATCGCCCCGAGGGCGCGTCGCAGGCGAGAAGTCGATCGAGTGTTCACGGTGTCCTCCCGCTCGTGACGGTCACGAGCAAGCTCTCGAGGGCGAGCAGCGGTGCGACGTTGCGCTCCAGCGACTGCCGGGTCTCGGCAAGGTGGTCAAGCACGACAAGGGTACGGGTCTCCGGCCACGCGGCGGCGAGCGCCGCGAGCTCGGCACGGAGCTCGCGGTTGATCAGCTCGGAGTCACGGCCGAACTGGAGCATGACGACGTCGCGGAACAGCGACTGCAGATCGGTGAGCACACGGTCGATGCCGTCGCGGAGGCTGCGCGTCGCGCGCTTCTTCTGCTCGTCCTCGAGGGCGGAGATCTGCGAGCGGAGCGCGGGCGGCACCGCCTGCCCCTCGGCGATGCCCACGGTGCGCAGCAGCGACGCCCGTTCGGCGGCGTCGCGTTCGGCGGTGAGCGCCTTGGCGTCGTCGGTCGCCGCCTGGATGATGCGTCCGGCGACCTCGACGGCGTCGTTCACGCCCCTCACCCCGAGGACCGCGCGCAGCGTCTCATCACGGCGCCGACGCGCGGCGTCGTCGGTCGCCAAGCGCTGCGCCATGCCGATGTGCCGCTGCGCATGCCGCGCCGCCTGTTCCGCCACGGCCTCGTCGGCCCCGGTGCGCATCGTGATCAGACGGGCCACGTCGGCGACGTCGGGCTCGCGCAGGCGCAGCGAGCGCACCCGCGATCGGATCGTCGGCAGCAGGTCGGCCTCGCTGGGCGCGCACAGGATCCACACCGTCTGCTCCGGCGGCTCCTCGAGCGCCTTGAGCAGCACGTTCGAGGTCCGCTCGACCATGCGGTCCGCGTCTTCGACGACGATCACGCGGTAGCGACCGGCCGAAGGGGCGAAGTACGAGCGCTCGACGAGCGACCGCGCCTCGGCGATCGTGATGATGACCTTGTCGGTGCGGAGCGCCGTGACATCGGGGTGCGTGCCGGCGAGCACCTGACGCATCGTCGCCTCGTCATCGGGACGGTCGGCGACGAGTGCGGCGGCGAACGCGTACGCGAGCGTGGATCGTCCGGACCCGGGCGGCCCCGTGATGAGCCAGGCGTGCGAGAGGGCCGAGGGATCGGATGCGGCGCCGCGCAGCGTCTCGACCGCGGCGTCCTGCCCCCAGACGTCCGCCCACGGGAACGGAGCGGCGAGGGTCTGGGTCATACACTCAGCCTAATCGGGAGCACCGACGTGCGCGGCATCCCGCGATCCGACCGCAGCGGCGGCGGTCGATCGGTCAGGCGAACAGTGCCTCGACCCGCGTGCGGATGCTCTCGGCGAGCTCGTCGGGCGATGCGGAGGCGTCGAGCACCAGGAAGCGCTCGGGCTCGGCGGCGGCCAGTGCGAGGTAGGCGTCTCGGACCCGCGCGTGGAACTCGTTCTTCTCGGCTTCGAGACGGTCGAACGGCTTGTCGGCGGAGTCGAGACGCACACGTGCCGCTTCGGGAGCGAGATCGAGCAGCACGGTGAGGTCGGGCAGCGCCCCCTCGGCGGCCCACAGCGACAGGTCGCGGATCTCGGCGCCGTCGAGCACCCGGCCGGCTCCCTGATACGCCACCGACGAGTCGAGGTAACGATCCTGGAGCACGACCTCGCCGCGCGCGAGCGCGGGCCGCACGACGGTCGCGACGTGGTGCGCGCGATCCGCCGCGTACAGCAGCGCCTCGGCCCGGGGGGCGATGTCGCCGCGGTGATGCAGCACGATGTCGCGGATCAGCTGGCCGACCTCCGACCCGCCCGGCTCCCGGGTGCGGACGACCGTGCGTCCGGCATCCTCGAGCCACGTCGCGAGCAGGTTCGCCTGCGTGGTCTTGCCCGAGCCGTCTCCGCCTTCGAGCGTGATCCACACCCCCTGCCCTGAGGTCACGAACCGGCCTTCTTCGCCGCATTCGCGGCGCGGGTCGCCGCGGCCTTCTTCGCCGCGGCCGAGCGAGCGGCGGCCTTCTCGGCATCCGTCTTCGCGGGTGCCTTCTTCGCGGGAGCCTTCTTAGCGGATGCCTTCTTCGCGGGAGCCTTCTTCGCCGCGCCACGGGCACCACGCTTGGGGGCAGGTCCCTTAGCGCGCTTGTCTGCGAGCATCTGGACCGCGATCTCGAAGGTGATGTCCTCGGGCTTCTGCCCCCGCGGGATCGTCACGTTCGTCTCGCCGTCGGTCACGTAGGCGCCGAAGCGTCCGTCGCGGATGCGGATCGGCTTGCCGCTCACGGGATCGGCCTCGAACTCTGCGAGCGCGCTCGAGGCGCGGCGCGAGCCGGCCCCGTACTTCGGCTGCGCGTAGATCGCGAGCGCCTCGTCGAGCGTGACGTCGAAGATCTGCGACTCGCTCTCGAGCGACCGCGAGTCGGTGCCCTTCTTGAGGTAGGGACCGTAGCGGCCGTTCTGCGCCGTGATCTCGTCACCCGACTCGGGGTCGGCCCCGACGACGCGCGGAAGGCTGAGGAGCCGCAGCGCGGTGTCGAGGTCGATCGTGTCGACCGACATCGAACGGAAGAGCGACCCTGTGCGGGGCTTGGGCGCTGCCTCCTTCTTCGCTCCCCGCTTGGGCTTGGGCGCCTCGACGACCTCGCCGGTCGCCTCGTCGACGGCCGCGTCCTCCGAGACGGGCTCGTTCTCCTGCACGTAGGGTCCGAATCGGCCGTCCTTCACGACGACGACCTTGCCGTTGTCGGGGTTGACTCCGAGGACGCGGTCCCCGGCGACCGGGGCGTCGATGAGCTCCTGAGCCTTCTCGGCCGTGAGCTCGTCGGGCGCGAGGTCCTCCGGGACGTTCACGATGCGCGGCTTCTCGTCCGGAGCCTCGGGGTTCGCGACCTCGAGGTAGGGCCCGTACTTGCCGAACCGCAGCGTGGCCGTGTCGGTGATGCGCGTCGAGTTGAGAGCGCGCGCGTCGATCTCGCCGAGGTTGTCGACGACCTGGCGCAGCCCGACCTGCGAGTCGGAGCCGTAATAGAAGGAGCGCAGCCACTCGACGCGCTTCTGCTCGCCGCGGGCGATCGCGTCGAGGTCGTCTTCGAGCGCCGCGGTGAAGTCGTAGTCGATCAGGTCCGCGAAGTGCTCCTCGAGCAGACGCACCACGCTGAAGGCGAGCCAGGTCGGCACGAGCGCCTGGCCGCGCTTGGTCGCGTAGCCGCGGTCGATCACGGTGCCGATGATGCTCGCGAACGTCGAGGGACGGCCGATGCCGTGCTCCTCGAGCGCCTTGACCAGCGAGGCCTCGGTGTAGCGGGGCTTCGGGGTCGTTCGGTGACCCTTGGCCTCGGCATCCGACATCCCGAGCTCGTCGCCGACCGCGACGGCGGGCAGCGACTGGTCGTCGGACGTGTCCTGCGAGTTGCGCTTCTCGTCGCGTCCCTCCTCGTAGGCCTCGAGGAAGCCCTTGAAGGTGTAGACCGTGCCGGATGCCGTGAACTCGGCGTTCTGGCCAGCCGCGTCCACCGCGATGGTGACGGTGGTGGTCTCGTACTTCGCGTCGGCCATCTGGCTCGCGACCGTGCGCTTCCAGATGAGGTCGTAGAGGCGGAACTCCTCGCGGTCGAGCTCCGACGACACCGACGAGGGCGTGCGGAAGTTCTCGCCGGACGGGCGGATGGCCTCGTGAGCCTCCTGGGCGTTCTTGCTCTTGGACATGTAGACGCGAGGCTTGAGCGGCACGGCGCTGTCGCCGTAGAGCGAGACGGCCTGGCTCCGCGCCGCCTGCACCGCCTGGGTGCTGAGCGCCGTGGAGTCGGTGCGCATATAGGTGATGTAGCCCTTCTCGTAGAGGCGCTGGGCGACGCTCATCGCCTGCTTCGCGCTCATCGAGAGCTTGCGCCCGGCCTCCTGCTGCATCGTGGAGGTCGTGAACGGGGCGTAGGGGCTGCGGGTTCCAGGCTTCGCCTCGACCTTGGTCACCGTGCCGGCGCCGGCGTCGTCGACGGCCTGGGCGAGCGCAGCGGCCTTCTTCTCGTCGAGGACGACGACGGCCTTCTTGAGCTTTCCGAGGTCGTCGAAGTCGGTGCCGCGAGCGAGCTGGCCGCCGTCGACGCGCACGAGGCGGACCCTGAACCCGGAGGCGGAGGAGGCGAGAGCCTCGACGTCCCAGTAGTCCGCGGACACGAAGGCCATGCGCTCGCGTTCCCGGTCGACGATCATGCGCGTCGCCGCGGACTGCACGCGCCCCGCGGAGAGACCCGTCTTGACCTTGTACCAGAGCACCGGCGACACGTCCCAGCCGTACAGACGGTCGAGGATGCGGCGGGTCTCCTGAGCGTCGACGAGGTCGGTGTCGAGCTCGCGCGTCTTGCCGACGGCGGCCTGGATCGCGTCCTTCGTGATCTCGTGGAAGACCATGCGCTTGACGGGGATCTTCGGCTTGAGCGTCTGGAGGAGGTGCCACGCGATGGCCTCGCCCTCGCGGTCCTCATCAGTGGCGAGCAGGAGCTCGTCGGCGGTCTTGAGCGCGCGCTTGAGCTCGGCGACCGTCTTGGTCTTGCGGTCCGACACGACGTAATAGGGGTCGAAGTCGTTGTCGACGTCGATGGAGTACTTCCCGTACGCCTCCTTGTCGGCCGCGGGGATGTCCTTCTTGTCGGCGAGGTCGCGGATGTGGCCGACCGAGCTGAGCACCTCGTAACCGTCGCCGAGGTACCCCTGAATCGACCGCATCTTCGTCGGGGACTCGACGATGACGAGCTTCTTGCCTTGAGCCAAGGGAGCATCCTTTCTTCGAAGCACACCATACACACCGCCGTGATGGGTTGGTCACAGCGGCGGCCCGCGTCACGCGGGACAGCGCTTCGCGCCGCGTCATCTCTCCTCGGGCGGCCCGGCACGGGCACGGGAGACGGCGGCGAGTCCAGCGTACGCCGACTGGACCTGCACGGTCGCCACGAGGTCGTCCACGGCACAGGCGACGAGTCGCGCCCGGGAGGCCGCGGCGACGCGCGCGGCGAGCCCGCACGGGGTGTCCGTGGTGACGATCGCACCACTGGCGGCATCGGCCGCGGCGAGCGCTGCCGCATCCGCCGCGCCCGCAGTCCGCTGCGCGGTGACGGCCGCGCCTCCCACGGCGGCGAGGCCGATCGCGAGGGCGGCCGAGACGGCCAGGACCCCCGCGGCGAGCACGGTGCCGGCCACCGGTCACCTCCCGCCGTCGAGGGCGCAACTCGACGCTCCCAGCGGGATCCGGAACGCGGCCAGGACGACCTCGGCGTGCGCCGTGACGCACACGATGTCACCGGACGCCCGGCTCGACATCGACGCCCCGGGCACCACGGCCGACACGGCGGCGGCAGCTCCGGCCGACTCCCCGCGCCCGAGGAGCCGTGCCGCATCCGCTGAGGCGTCCTGCAGCGCCACCTGCCGCGCCGCCGCGCTCAGCGCTCCCACGCCGAGCAGGAGCGTCAGCACCACGGCGGGGATGGCGAGCGCGAGCTCTGCAGCGGCGGATCCGTCGTCGTCGGGAGGCGGTCGGAGAGATCGCCTGCGCGCGCTCCTCACGACACCGTGAGGGCGCGCCGCACGAGGTCGGTGAGTATCCCGCGCACCTCGTCGGACCGCATGATGACGACGAGCAGCCCCGCGAAGGCCACGGCGGCCATGGTCGTGATCGCGTACTCGGCGGTCGCCGCTCCCCGCTCGTCGCCGAACAGCGACTCGGCTCGGCGCCGGGTGAGCCTGGGCAGCGAACGCCCGGCGATCGCGGCGGTCGCGGATCTCTCGGCAGTGGTCATGGTGTCCTTCTTTCCTTCGGGGACGCGGTCGCGTCCGGTGGCATCGTCATATCGGCAACGGCGTGGATCCCAGCACGCTCAACAGCAGCGGAGCGACACCCAGCAGCAGGAAGGCGGGCAGCGTGCACACGCCGAGCGGCACGAGGAGTCGGGTCGACAGCGCGGCGGCGCGGAGACGACCGGTCACCCGCGACGAGTGGCGCTCCTGCGCAGCGGTCGCGCGAAGCAGCTCGACCGCTGGCACCCCGGCCGAGCGCGACAGATCGAGCACGGCGCGCAGTCGATCGTCGTCGGCGGCGACTCGTCCGCCGACCTCGGCGACGAGCGCCAGGGCCCTCTCGACCGAGACCCCGCCCGTGAGGGCGACGGCCACGAGCTCGGCGCGCAGCCCCGGTGTCCCCGGTTCGGGACGGGCGCGGCGCAGCAGACGCGACGTCCACAGTCGCGCGGCGAGGACGAGGAGGAGGCCGAGGACCACGCACGTCGCCCCCGCCGGGGTACCGACGATCACGCCGACCGTGTCGAACCCGAATGCGAAGCCGAGCAGGAGGCCGGCGAACGGCATCCACAGCAGCATCCGCGCGGTGCCGGCGGGCTCGGCAAGCGCGATCCTCACGTCGTCGGCCGCCGTCGCGGCGTCGCGCAGCGAACCGGCGATCGCGCGCAGCACTTCGGCGAGGGGTGCGCCGACGACGCCGGCGACCTCCCATGCGGCCGCGACGTCGCACCACGCTCCGCCCTGGGCGTCGATCGCGGTGACGAGTGGGCTTCCGCGGTCGGCGCGATCCACGATCGCGGCGGCGTCGCGGTCGCCGCCGTCGGCGAGATGACGCCAGGCCGCGAGCGGCGCTGCGCCGGCCTGCAGCAGCACCGCGAGGGTCTGCACGGCGTGCGCGGCGTCGGCCGACGCCGTATGTTCCGGGAGGAGCGATCGCCGTCGTCTCGCCACCGGGCCTCTCGGGTCGGCGCGGGTCACCATTCGGAGGCCTCTTCTATGGAGAGTCGATCGCCCGCCATGACGAGCGTTCCGGCACGGGCGATGCGCCGACGACCGTCCGGTGCGCGATCGAGGTGCAGCACGATGCCGAACGCGCTCACCGCCTGACGTGCGAGGGCCGTCGCGTCGAGTCCGGCGAGGGCGCCGAGCGCCTCCAGCCGCGCGGGCACGTCGTGAAGTCCGCTCGCGTGCAGCGTGCCCGCTCCCCCGTCGTGCCCGGTGTTGAGCGCGCTGAGCAGTTCGCGCACCTCCTCGCCCCGGCACTCGCCGACGACCAGCCGGTCCGGTCGCATGCGCAGCGACTCGCGGACGAGTCGGGCGAGGCTGATCCCACCGGCGCCCTCGAGATTGGGCTGCCTGGCCTCCAGCGCCACGTGATGCGGGTGCCGGGGACGGAGTTCCGCGACGTCCTCGATCGTGACGATCCGCTCCGTGGTCGGCGCCGCCGTGAGCAGCGCCGAGAGCAAGGTGGTCTTGCCCGTTCCCGTGCCGCCCGAGATGAGGACGTTGCTCCGGCGGGAGACGAGGTCACGCAGACTGCGGTGCTGTCGCGCGTCGAACGCTCCGAGGGCCGCGAGCGCCTCGAGGTCGGCCGCGCGCACCCGGGGGATGCGGATCGACAGCGCCGTGCCCGACGCGGCGACGGGGGCGAGCACCGCGTGCACGCGGATCCCCGAGGCGAGTCGTACGTCGACGCACGGCGCCTGATCGTCGAGGTGCCGCCCTCCCAGAGCGATGAGCCCGACGGCGAGGTCGCGCACCTCCCGCTCGGAGGCGCTCCACCCCGGCACCGGCTCCGCGCCGCGACCGCGGTCGACGAACAGACCTGTCACGCCGTTCACGAACACGTCGGTGACCTCGTCGTCGACGCAGTGCGGGGCGAGCGCTCCGAACGCGGGGTCGAGGTCGACCGCGCGAGGGGCCTCGAGGGCATCCCCCGCCCGGGGTTCGATAACGAACGGTTCGCTCATGCCCCGACGCTACGGACCGGGTCCCCTGTACCGGCCGCGGATCGGGGCGAGGCGTCGGACACTGTGCACAACGCGAACCGCGGCGCGGCCGTGCAGAAGGGATGATCCGCGGTACGGGCTGAAGACGGAGAAGGGCGGCATCTCACGGGGGGAATGGGATGCCGCCCACGGCGGCCCTGTCGGGGGAATCGGGCACGCCAAGGCCGGAATGAAGAATTCGGCTGTGGTCGAGTGTACGCAAGGCGACCGTCCTGACAAAACCCGTCCCGGATACCGACTTTCGGCAGTATTGGGCGCACTCCTCCCCTACTAGATTCGCCCTCACGTGATCGCGTCACCGGCCCGATCGCGCCCGCACGACCCCGCCATGCCGCAAAGGAGCGCCTGCCGATGAGCAGCCAGATCGACCATCTCCTCGACGAGACCCGCAAGTTCCCGCCGTCCGCCGAGTTCGTCGCCCAGTCCGTCTCCTCGCCCGAGTTGTACGAGAAGGCCTCCGCGGACCGCCTGGCCTTCTGGGCCGAGCAGTCCCGCGACCTCCTGCACTGGCACACGCCGTTCACCCGCACCCTCGACTGGTCGGCCCCGCCGTTCGCGAAGTGGTTCGACGACGGCGAGCTGAACGTCGCCTACAACTGCCTCGACCGGCACGTGGAGGCCGGCAACGGCGACCGCGTGGCTCTGCACTGGGAGGGCGAGCCCGGCGACGCCCGGAGCCTCACCTACGCGGAGCTGACCGAGGAGGTCAAGCGCGTCGCCAACGT
Source organism: Microbacterium sp. NPDC089696 (assembly GCF_044749125.1). NCBI lineage: Bacteria > Bacillati > Actinomycetota > Actinomycetes > Micrococcales > Microbacteriaceae > Microbacterium > Microbacterium sp. NPDC089696. Next base: position 403,316 of record NZ_JBIVHF010000002.1, read on the forward strand.
CCTCGAGGACCTCGGCGTCGGGCACGGCGACCGCGTCGCGATCTACCTGCCGATGATCCCCGAGGCGGTGGCGTCGATGCTGGCGGTCGCCCGCGTCGGCGCGATCCACTCCGTCGTGTTCGGCGGCTTCAGCGCCGACAGCCTCCGCGCACGCATCGACGACGCCGGTGCCAAGCTCGTCATCACCGCCGACGGCGGCTACCGCAAGGGCAGGGTCTCCGCCCTGAAGCCCGCGGTCGACCAGGCACTCTCCGATCGGGGCGACGGCGAGCAGCAGACCGTCGAGCACGTCCTCGTGGTGAAGCGCGGCGGCAACGAGGTCGACTGGGATGCGGATCGCGACGTCTGGTGGCACGACGTCGTCCCGGCGGCATCCGCGGAGCACGAGGCGCAGGCGTTCCCCGCCGAGAACCCGCTGTTCATCCTCTACACCTCCGGGACCACCGGGAAGCCGAAGGGCATCCTGCACACCTCCGGCGGGTACCTGACTCAGGCGGCGTACTCGCACAAGTACGTCTTCGACCTGCATCCCGAGACCGACGTGTACTGGTGCACGGCCGACATCGGGTGGATCACCGGGCACAGCTACGTGACCTACGGTCCGCTGGCGAACGGCGCGACGCAGGTCATCTACGAGGGCACGCCCGACTCCCCGCACCCCGGTCGCTGGTGGGAGATCATCGAGAAGTACAAGGTCTCGATCTTCTACACGGCGCCGACCGCGATCCGCTCCTTCATGAAGATCGGCCGCAGCGTGCCGCAGAAGTTCGACCTCTCGTCGCTGCGCCTGCTCGGCTCGGTGGGCGAGCCCATCAACCCCGAGGCGTGGATCTGGTACCGCGACGTGATCGGCGCCGGGAAGACCCCGATCGTCGACACGTGGTGGCAGACCGAGACGGGCGCGATCATGGTCTCCGCCCTCCCCGGCGTGACCGCCACCAAGCCCGGCTCCGCGCAGGTGCCGCTGCCGGGCATCGCGATCGACGTGGTCGACGAGTCCGGCGTCGAGGTCGGCAACGGCAACGGCGGCCTGCTCGTGATCACCGAGCCGTGGCCGAGCATGCTCCGCGGGATCTGGGGCGACCCGGAGCGCTACCGCGAGACGTACTGGGAGAAGTTCGAGAAGCAGGGCTACTACTTCGCGGGCGACGGCGCACGCCTCGACGACGACGGCGACCTGTGGCTGCTCGGCCGCGTCGACGACGTCATGAACGTGTCGGGTCACCGCCTGTCGACCGCCGAGATCGAGTCTTCCCTCGTCGCGCACGAGGCCACCGCCGAGGCCGCGGTGGTGGGCGCCTCGGACGAGACCACGGGCCAGGCGGTCGTCGCCTTCGTGATCATCAAGGAGAGCTACCTGTCGGCGCACGACCCGGCGGGGCTCGCCCAGCAGTTGCGACTCTGGGTCGGCGAGCAGATCGGGGCGATCGCGCGCCCTCGCGACGTGTACATCGTCGGCGAGCTGCCGAAGACCCGCTCGGGCAAGATCATGCGTCGCCTGCTGCGTGACGTCGCGGAGGGCCGCGAGGTCGGCGACACCACGACGCTGGCCGACACCGCCGTCATGAGCATCATCTCGGCGCAGGTCAAGTAGGACGGATGCAGGAACGCCCCCTCTCGATCGGGAGGGGGCGTTCTTCGTGCGCGCGGAAGCGCGACGTGGGTCAGGCGAGGATGAAGGTGACCTCGACCTCGACCGGGCTGTCGAGCGGGAGCACGGGGACGCCCACCGCAGCGCGGACGTGGCGCCCTGCGTCGCCGAAGATCTCGCCCAGCACGACGCTCGCACCGTTGATCACACCGGGCTGACCCGTGAACTCGGGAACGGATGCCACGAAGCCGCCGACCCGCAGCACGCCGGCGATCCGGTCGACACCGCCCGCGGCATCCGCGGCGGCCGCCAGCGCGTTGAGCGCGCACGTGCGGGCGTAGGCGTTCGCGTCCTCGGCGGTGACCTCGGCGCCCACCTTGCCCGTCGTCGGGAGCGCTCCGCCCGAGAAGGGAAGCTGACCCGAGGTGTAGACGAGTCCGTCACGGACGACGGCGGGCACGTACGCGGCCACGGGCGCGGCGACCGCGGGGAGCTCGATGTCGAGCTCGGCGAGGCGGGCGGAGATGCTCACGCCGCACCCCCCTCGAACTGGCGCGCGGCCTGCTCGGCGGCGGCGAGACCCGCGTTGCCCGCGGCGTCCCCGCCCACCGGACGCTTGAAGTAGGCCACGAGCCCGCCCTCGGGGCCCTGGACGACCTGCACGAGCTCCCAGCCCTGCTTGCCCCAGTTGTTGAGGATGGCGGCCGTGTTGTGGATCAGCAGCGGCGTGGTGAGGTACTCCCACGTGGTCATGGCTCTCCTGTCTGGCGGCATCCGCGCGCGGATGCGTCAAAGGTGGTTTTTCAGGGAACTCCCCTACGATCAGCGTATGCCTACAAAGAATCGCACGGTGAAGGGTGCGCTCGGCGGAGTCCTCGGACTCGTCGGCCTGAGCGCGGTCGCCGGCCTCCTCGTCACGGCCAGCGTCACCCCCGTCCTCGCCATGACGGGTATCGCCGGCTCGCAGGCTCTCACGATCTTCGAGAAGCTCCCCGCCAAGCTCGACGTCACCGCACCCATGGAGCAGTCGACGATCTACGCGTCGGGTTCCGACGGGACCTCGTACGAGCTGGCCTCCTTCTACGAGCAGAACCGCATCCCGGTGACGTTCGAGCAGATCAACCCCGTCGTGTACGACGCGATCCTCGCCAGTGAGGACAAGGACTTCTACTCGCACGGCGGCGTCAACGTCGGCGCGACCGCCAAGGCGCTCGTCGACAACCTCCGCGGGACCAGCGACCGCGGTGCGTCGACGATCACGCAGCAGTACGTCAAGAACGTGCTCATCCAGGACTGCGAGCAGGACGCCGACCCCGCGTCGGGCACCTACGCGGACGACCTGCAGCAGTGCTGGCTCGATGCGACGAACGCCTCGGGTTCGAAGGGCATCGAGCGCAAGCTTCAGGAGATGCGCTACGCGCTGCAGATCGAGAAGGAGTACTCGAAGAACGACATCCTCCTCGGCTACCTGAACATCGCCAACTTCGGCGGCACGGTGTACGGCATCGAGTCGGCCGCGAGCTACTACTTCTCCACCACCGCCGCCAACCTCACCGTCGCCCAGGCCGCGACGATCGCCGGCATGGTGCAGAACCCGAACCAGTACCGGATCGACAAGCCGGGCGGCACCGGCACGAACGCCGACGGCACGCCGCGCAACGGCGTCGACGACGGCTACGCCGACACGCTCGACCGTCGCCACTACGTGCTCCAGCGCATGCTCGCCCTCGGAAAGATCACCCAGGCGCAGTACGACGAGGCGGACGCGTCGCCCATCACCCCGGCGATCAACCCGCCCACGCAGGGCTGCGCGGCGGCCGGCACGAGCGCCTACTTCTGCGAGTACGTGAAGTCGGTCGTCCTCACCGACCCGGCCTTCGGCGACACCGAGACGGAGCGCCGCGACCGCCTGCGCCAGGGCGGTCTGAAGATCTACTCGACCATGAACATCGACATCCAGAGCGCCGGCGCGGTCTCGATGAGCGAGACGGTCCCCGCGAACTACGACAACCAGTTCTTCCGGGCGGCCGGCGTCTCGATCGAGGCGACCACGGGTCGCGTCCTGGCGATCACGCAGAACACGACGTTCAGCGAGAGCATCCAGGGCGATCAGGCGTACAGCTCGCTGGTCCTCGCCTCGGACAAGGCGCACGGTGGATCCAACGGATTCTCGGTCGGCTCGACGTACAAGCTCTTCACACTGATCGACTGGCTCGAGGAGGGGCACTCGGTGCGGGAGACCCTCAACGGCTCCAACCGCGTGTTCCAGAACTTCAAGTGCGGCGACGACCGCATCCGCAACAACACGAAGATCCAGAACTTCGGCAACCAGGGCGGATACACGGGCACGGTGATGAAGTTCACCGCCGACTCCCTCAACAGCGGATACCTCGCCATGGCGGAGAAGCTCGATCTCTGCAAGATCAACGCGGTCGCCGACCGGATGGGCGTGACGCTCGCGAACGGCGGCAAGACGACCGACGGATCGGCCGCCCCGTACGACATCCTCGGCCCGAAGTACATCTCGCCGCTCGCCATGGCCGGCGCCTACGCCACGGTCGCCAACAACGGCATCTACTGCACGCCGAAGGCGATCGACCGGGTCATCGACGCCGAGGGCAACGACCTCCCCGTCCCGGAGTCGTCGTGCTCGCAGGTCATCTCGCCCGAGGTCGCCGCCACCGCCGCGTTCGCCCTGCAGGGCGTCATGAACGGCGGAACCGGTCGCAAGGCCAACACGAACGACGGCACGCCGCTGATCGGCAAGACGGGTACCCACGAGTCGTGGGGAACCATGATGATCGAGTCCAGCACCAAGGTCACCACGGCGATCTGGGTCGGACGCTCGGAGGGTCAGGCGAGCATCCTGCGCCAGAGCTGGGGCGGCACGGCGCTCAACGAGATGCGCTACGGCCTCGCCCGCACCATGCAACGCGCGGCGAACGCCCAGTACGGCGGGGACGCGTTCCCGCAGCCGGACGCGAACCTCAGCAAGCAGGTCCTGACGGATGTGCCGAACGTCGTCGGGCAGCCCGTCGCGACCGCGACGCAGATGCTCGAGGACGCCGGCTTCCAGGTCGTCGTCGGCGCTGCGGTCGACGGTCCCGCCGGGGACATCATCATGGCGCAGGATCCCGCGGGCCAGGCGCCGAGCGGCGCCACCGTGACGATCGCGCCCAGCAACGGGCAGGGCATCACCGTGCCGGACGTCTCGGGCCAGCCCAAGGCGGCGGGCTTCGCTGCCCTGACCGCCGCGGGCTTCTCGACCGTCGACTTCGACAACTCGTGCAACCCGGGGAACGCGGTGGTGTCGGCGACCAACCCGGCCGCCAACACGGCGGTCAACCGCTCCACGCCGATCACGGTCTCGTGCCAGTGACGTCGAGCCGCTCCGCTCACCCGGCCCTCATCGCGCTCGGCGCGGTGGGGGCCGTCGGCGCTGCGGCGGCGGCGTGGGGCTTCGGCATCGAGCGCTACCTGTTCACCGTCCGCGAGGTCACGGCGTCCGCCCTCGCCCCGGGCTCCGCCCCGATCCGGGTGCTCCACGTCTCCGACGCGCACATGGCGCCGTGGCAGCACCGCAAGCAGGACTGGCTGGCGTCTCTGGCTCAGCTCGATCCCGACCTGATCGTCAACACCGGCGACAACCTCGGCCACCGGGACGGCCTCCTCGGCATCCGTCGCGCCTTCGATCCTCTCGCGGGCATCCCCGGGGTCTTCGTGCACGGGTCGAACGACGTGAACGGTCCCTCGCCGCGCAACCCGCTGCGCTACTTCTCGGGGCCGTCGAAGACGCACCGCGCGCCCACGCTGCTCGACACGGACGCGATGGATTCGTACTTCACGGACGAGCTCGGCTGGACAGGCCTGAACAACACGGCGGCGCGGCTCACCGTCGCCGGCCAGACCGTCGATCTGTTCGGCGTCAGCGACGCGCACCGCGACTGGGACCGCCTCGAGGCGCTGCCGTCGGCCATCGACGCGCTGGGTCCCCGGGGTGCGGACGTCTCGGTGCTCGGGGTGACCCACGCGCCGTATCAGCGCATCCTCAACGGCTTCGTCGACCTCGGTGCCGACGCGATCTTCGGCGGGCACACGCACGGCGGACAGGTCTGCCTGCCCGGCTTCGGCGCGATCGTCGCGAACTGCGACATCCCCCTGAAGCAGGCCAAGGGCCTGAGCACCTGGACGACCGACGGACGCACCGTGCCGCTCAACGTGAGCGCGGGCTGCGGCCATTCGATCTACGCGCCGGTGCGCTTCGCCTGCCGCCCCGAGGCGACGCTGCTCACGCTCACGGCACGCGACTGATCAGCCGATTCGGCGCTACGGGTTTTTCCTTGTAGACTCGGAGGGTTGCAAAACGGGGTGTGGCGCAGCTTGGTAGCGCGCTTCGTTCGGGACGAAGAGGTCGCAGGTTCAAATCCTGTCACCCCGACCAGTGACATCGGAAGGCCGCCCTCACGGGCGGCCTTCTCTGTACCGGGACACCAGCGGAAGGGGAGCGCGTGAACCGACTGCTCCCTGCCCCGCGTCGCGTCACGAAGGGCGTCGCCGCCGCGCTCGCCGTGCCCTTCCTCGCCGGCCTCGCCCTGCTGACCCTCACCCCCACGCGGGTCGAGGAGCGGATGCCGAACCTCCTCGACGTCGTGCTGTCGACCGCCCACCGGATCGGCTGGGACTGGCTCGACTTCACGCGCCTGGAGATCCTCGCGAACGTTCTCGTGTTCGTGCCGGTCGGCATCTTCGCGTTCGTGCTCATGCCACGACGACTGTGGCCCCTGGCCGTGCTGCTGGGGCCGGCGATCTCCGTCGGCATCGAGCTCGCGCAGCGACTCGCCCTCCCCCATCGCGCCGCGACCGTGAGCGACGTGATCGCGAACTCGAGCGGCGCCCTGGTCGGCGTCGTGCTGGCCGTCTGCTGCACGCTGCTGTTCGCTCCGCGCGCGAGGACGACACGTACCCTGGAGGCATCATGACCGCTCCCGCTCCCGCCCTCGTCGCCTTCGACCTCGACGACACTCTCGCTCCGTCCAAGGGCACGATCAGTCGGCGCATCGCCGACCTCCTCGTGGCCCTGCTGCACAAGGCCGACGTCGCGATCATCTCGGGCGGCAACGAGCAGCAGTTCCGCACGCAGGTGATCGCGCAGCTGGGTGACGTCGACGCCGCCGTGCTCGCGCGCCTGCACCTGCTGCCCACGTGCGGCACCCGCTACCTCCGCCACGACGGCGTCGACTTCACCCCGTTGTACGCGCACGATCTCAGCGTCGACGAGAAGTCCGCCGCTCTCACCGCGCTGCGCGAGGAAGCGGAACGCCTGGGCCTGTGGGAGACCGAGCCGTGGGGAGACATCCTCGAGGACCGCGGGTCGCAGATCACCTTCTCCGCGCTCGGCCAGCGGGCGCCGCGGGACGCGAAGCACGACTGGGACCCCACCGGGGCGAAGCGCGAGGCCCTCCGGGACGCCGTCGCACCGCGCCTCCCCGGGCTCGAGGTGCGCTCGGGCGGCTCGACCTCGATCGACATCACGCGCGCCGGCATCGACAAGGCCTACGGCATGCAGCGGCTCGCCGAGCTGACCGGCATCCCCCTGGCCTCCATGCTCTTCTACGGAGACCGGCTCGACGAGGGCGGCAACGACTACCCCGTGCTCGCGCTCGGTGTGCCCTCGATCGCGGTGGACGGCTGGGAGGACACGGCCGCCAGGCTCGACGAGCTGCTCGCCGGCCTCTGACCCGACCCGGATCACGGCGCTCCGCCCCGATGTCGTCGGGGGCCTACCATGACGATATGGATCCCGTCGCGATCGTCTTCGTCACCGCCGGCGTCGCCAGTGCGGCGTGCTGGATCCTGTCGCTGCTGACGCGCGACACGTCGTGGGTCGACCGCGCCTGGTCCATCGTGCCCGTCGTGTACGTGTGGACCTTCGCGATCGCCGCCCTCGCGAGCGGCGTCGACGCGACGCGCCTGGTCGTCATGGCGGTCCTCGCGACAGCCTGGGGCGCCCGCCTGACGTTCAACTTCGCCCGCAAAGGCGGCTACACCGGCATGGAGGACTACCGCTGGGCGATCCTCCGCGGACGCATGCGCCCCTGGCAGTTCCAGCTCTTCAACCTGTTCTTCATCATCGGCTACCAGATGACGCTGCTCGTGCTCATCACGCTGCCCGCGAACGTCGCCCTGCAGCATCCGGTCCCGCTCACCGTCTGGGACGCCGTCTTCGCGGTCGTGTTCCTCGCGCTGCTCGCCGGCGAGACGATCGCGGATCAGCAGCAGTGGGAGTTCCACCGCCGCAAGGAGCTCGCCGGCGGCACGCTCGCCCCGGGATTCATGACCACCGGCCTGTTCCGGTACAGCCGCCACCCGAACTTCTTCTTCGAGCAGAGCCAGTGGTGGGCGTTCTACGCGATCGGCGCCACGGCGGCTGTGGCCTCCGGCGCGGGTCTCCTCGGCGGGGCGCTGAACGTCTCGATCATCGGCCCGTTCCTGCTCAGCATCCTCTTCATCGGCTCGACGATCTTCACGGAGTCGATCACGGCGTCGAAGTACCCGGCCTACTCGGACTATCAGCGCACGACGTCGATGCTCGTGCCGTGGCCGCCGCGGACCCGACCGGTGGCAAAGTCCGCAGCCTGAGCCTGCTCAGCGCACGACGACGTCGGAGGCGGCGCGTGCGACCGGCACGAGACGGGTCAGCTGCGTGACATGCGCGGGCTCCAGCTCCGCGAGCGACGAGACCCCGAGCAGACGCATCGTGCGCTCGATCTCGGTGCGCAGGATCGCGATCGTGCGGTCCACGCCCTGCCGCCCGCCGGCCATCAGCCCGTAGAGGTAGGCACGGCCGATGAGCGTGAAGTCCGCGCCGAGCGCGACAGACGCCACGATGTCGGCGCCGTTCATGATGCCCGTGTCGATCATCACCGTGAAGTCGTCGCCGACGGCACGACGCACCTCGGGCAGCAGGTGGAACGGGATCGGCGCACGGTCGAGCTGCCGCCCGCCGTGATTGGACAGCACGATGCCGTCGACGCCCGCGTCGCGCAGTCGCACCGAGTCCTCGACGTTCTGCACGCCCTTGATCACGATCTTCCCGGGCCACAGATCGCGGATCACGGCGAGGTCGTCGTAGCTGATGGTCGGGTCCATCGCGGCATCCAGCAGCTCGCCGACCGTGCCTCCGGTCGTGCTCAGCGATGCGAACTCCAGCTTGGGCGTCGTGAGGAAGTCGTACCACCACCACGGGCGCGGGATCGCGTTGACGATCGTGCCGAGCGTGAGCTGCGGCGGGATGCTGAAGCCGTTGCGCTTGTCGCGCAGGCGCGCGCCCGCGACCGGGGTGTCCACCGTGAACTGGAGGGTGTCGAAACCGGCGGCTGCCGCGCGGCGGGTGAGCTCGTAGGAGATCTCGCGGTCGCGCATGACGTACAGCTGGAACCAGTTGCGTCCGTGCGGGTTCGCGGCCTTCACGCCCTCGATCGACGTCGTGCCCAGGGTCGACAGGGTGAACGGGATGCCGGCGGCCGCGGCCGCGCCCGCACCCGCGACCTCGCCCTCCGTCTGCATGAGGCGCGTGAACCCGGTGGGCGCGATGCCGAACGGCAGGGCCGAGGGGCCGCCGAGGATCTCCACGGAGGTGTCGACGGTCGGCGCAGGACGCAGGATGCCGGGATGGAACTCGACGTCCTGGAACGCCTGACGCGCGCGGGTCAGCGAGAGCTCTCCCTCGGCGGCGCCGTCGGTGTAGTCGAACGCGGCCTGGGGCGTGCGGCGCTTCGCGATCGTGCGCAGATCGGCGATCGTGAGCGCAGCGTCGAGGCGTCGCTTGCGCCCGTCGAACTCGGGCTTCTTGAACTGCATGAGCTCGAGCAGCTCGGCGGGGCGGGGGAACTGGCGCTGGACCATTGGCGGTGTGTCTCTCAGTCGGCGGACGGGATGGAGCGGGTGAGCCCCGCTGCGGTGTAGTAGCCGGTGATGTGCGCGCGCACGAGCTCGCGCGCGGCGTCGGCATCGCCGCGCGCGATCGCCTCGACGATCGCGCGATGCTCGGCCCGGAGGACGTCGGCCATGCCGGTCCAGTCCTCGATCGCCGCGGCACCCTGCTGCACGTACGACTCGATCGCGGTGCGGAGGCCCGCCATCATCGCGGCGACGACGGAGTTGCCGCTGGCCTCGGCGAGGGCGAGGTGGAGCTGAGCGTCGAGCGCGAGGAACTCGGCCGACGTCAGCCCGTCGGCATCCATCGCCTCCAGCACGCGATGCGCGGCGTCGAGGTCGGGCTGCGGCTGCCCGGCGAGGTCGGCGGCCACCGCGTCCTCGAGGAGCAGTCGCGTGCGGACCACGTCGTGCAGAGGGAAGCCTTGGGCGGCGACCTGGAGCCGCAGGAGGGTCGACATCCCGCCGGTGGGCGTGGCGATGACGATCGCGCCGGACTGGGGCCCTGATCCCGTCGCGGTGCGGATGAGGCCCATGACCTCGAGCACACGCAGCGCCTCGCGCACGCTGGAGCGTCCGACCCCGAGACCGGCGGAGAGGTCGCGCTCGGACGCGAGGCGATCGCCGGGGCCGAGTCGGCCGTCCAGCAGGTCGCGTTCGACATGCTCGAGCACGACTCGCCAGGCACGTGCGGGCTGTTCCGGCATCCGTCCTCCTTCGTGGCGGCCGTGGTCTGTGGTCTGACCACACTAGCGGGTGTGGTCAGACCATGCAATCCGCGCACGCCGATGACCGCCCCTCTCAGGGCGGAGTGCGCGAGGGGCTCAGCCCAGACGGCCGCCGGACTCCTCGAGGTAGCAGGCACCGCACAGCGACTCGTAGGTCGTCAGCTCCGGAGCCGCCGACCCCGTCGCGCCCTCGTCGATCGCGACCTGGTCGCCGTCGAACACGAAGCGCCCGCCGATCACACGACCGTTGAAGACCGCCTTGCGGCCGCAGCGGCAGATCGTCTTGAGCTCCTCCAGGGAGTGGGCGATCGCGAGCAGACGCGCGGATCCGGGGAACGCGTGCGTGAGGAAGTCGTTGCGGATCCCATACGCCATGACGGGGATGCCGTCCTCGATCGCGATGCGGAACAGATCGTCGACCTGCTCGGCCGTGAGGAACTGCGCCTCGTCGATCAGCAGGCAGGCGACGTCGACGGGTCCGCTGGGCAGCAGCTCCTCCTCCGCCGACCGTCGCACGCGGTCGCGATGCTCCGCGAAGAGGGTGCGCGCGTCGTCCTCGGGCCCGATCAGGAAGTCGACCTCCCGAGTGACGCCCAGACGGCTCGCGATCTCGGAGGCGCCCTTGGTATCGATCGCGGGCTTCGCGAGCAGCACGTGCTGACCGCGCTCCTCGTAGTTGTAGGCGGCCTGCAGCAGGGCGGTGGACTTGCCCGAGTTCATCGCGCCGTAGCGGAAGTAGAGCTTCGCCACCGGTCCGCTACTCGTCGATGCCGAGCACGGCGGCGGTCGCCGAGGTCGAGGTCTCGGCCAGCGCGGCATCCGTGTTCAGCTTCTCGCCGAACGTCGGGATGAGCGCGCGCAGCTCGGGCTCCCAGCCCGGATACTCCGAGGGGAAGCACTTCTTCAGCAGGTCGAGCATGATCGGCACGGCCGTCGACGCGCCCGGAGAGGCGCCCAGGAGACCCGCGATCGAGCCGTCGCCCGCGGCGACGACCTCGGTGCCGAACTGCAGGATGCCGCCCTTCTTGGCGTCCTTCTTCATGACCTGGGCGCGCTGGCCGGCGTTGATGAGGGTCCAGTCCTCGCCCTTCGCCGTGGGCATGAAGGTGCGGAGGCTGTCGACCTTCTTCGAGTGGTTCTTGAGCAGCTCGCCGACCAGGTAGGTGATGAGATCCGGGTTCGCGAACGCGACGCGCAGCATCGGCCACAGGTTGTGCGGACGCACCTGGGTCACGAGGTCGAGCATCGAGCCGTTCTTGAGGAACTTCGGGCTGAACGTCGCGAACGGACCGAACATGAGCGATGCCTCGCCGTCGACCACACGGGTGTCGAGATGCGGCACCGACATGGGCGGCGCGCCGACGGACGCCTGCGAGTAGACCTTGGCCTTATGCTGCGCGACGATCGCCGGGTTCGAGGTCTTGAGGAACTGTCCGCCGATCGGGAAGACGCCGTAGCCCTTGATCTCCGGGATGCCCGAGCGCTGGAGCAGCTTGAGAGCCCAGCCGCCCGCGCCCACGAACACGAAGCGGGCATCGACCTCGTCGGGCGTGCGGCCGACCGTGTTGCGGAAGCCGACGCGCCAGGTGCCGTCCTTCCGCTTCTTGAGCGACTTCACCTCGGTGTTGGTGCGCAGCGTGACGCCCGAGTCGGTGAGGTGGTCGAACAGCTGGTGGGTCAGCGCACCGAAGTCGACGTCGGTGCCGGCGGGCACGCGCGTCGCGGCGAACGGCTCGCCCTTGCGGCGCTGCTGCATCAGCAGGGGCGCCCACTTGTTGATGACGCGCGAGTCCTCGCTGTACTCGATGCCTGAGAACAGCGGCTGCTTCTTGAGCACCTCGTAGCGGTCCTTGAGGTACGCGACGTCCTTCTCGCCTCGGACGAAGGTCATGTGCGGGGTCGCGTTGATGAACGTCGACGGCGCGTCGAGCACGCCCTTCTCGACGAGCGACGACCAGAACTGACGGCTCTGCTGGAACTGCTCGTTGATCGAGATGGCCTTGGCGGGGTCGAGCGGTGCGCCGCCCTGCTGCGGCATGTAGTTGAGCTCGCACAGCGCCGCGTGGCCCGTGCCCGCGTTGTTCCAGGGGTTCGACGATTCCTGGGCCACATCGGAGAGTCGCTCGAAGGCGACGATCTTCCAGTCCGGCTGCAGCTCGTGCAGCAGAGTACCCAGGGTGGCGGACATGATTCCACCGCCGATCAGGACGACATCGACTTTTTCGGTCACCACGACAGTCTAGTTCGCGGGCACGGCACGGCAGACCACGCGGGCCCGTCTCACCAGACCGGTTCCGTATCGCGGGGATGCCGTCAGGCTATGACCGCCAGGCGCTCGGCGAGGATCTCGGCGATCTGCACCGCGTTGAGTGCGGCGCCCTTGCGGAGGTTGTCGTTGCTGATGAAGAGGACGAGCCCCTTGCCCTCCGGTGCGGACTGGTCGGCGCGGATGCGGCCCACGAAGCTCGGGTCCTTGCCGGCGGCCTGCAGCGGCGTGGGGACCTCGTCGAGCACGACACCGGGCGCCGTGCTCAGCACCTCGGCGGCACGCTGCGGGGTGATGTCGCGCGAGAACTCGACGTTGATCGACAGCGAGTGCCCCGTGAAGACGGGCACGCGCACGCAGGTGCCGGCGACGCGCAGGCCGGGGAGCTCGAGGATCTTGCGGCTCTCGTTGCGGAGCTTCTTCTCCTCGTCGGTCTCGTTCTGGCCGTCGTCGACGAGGTTGCCCGCGAACGGGATCACGTCGAAGGCGATCGGCGCCACGTACTTCTCGGGCTCGGGGAAGTCGATGGCCGATCCGTCGTGCACCAGGCGCAGGGTGTCGCCCTGGGCGAGCACGCCCTCCACCTGACCGAGGAGCTCCTGCGCTCCCGCGAGGCCCGAGCCGGACACGGCCTGGTACGTCGACACGATCAGGCGCTCGAGACCGGCCTCGGCGTCGAGCGCCTTGAGCACGGGCATGGCCGCCATCGTCGTGCAGTTCGGGTTCGCGATGATCCCCTTGGGACGGTCGTCGATCGCGTGCGGGTTGACCTCGCTCACGACCAGCGGCACCTCGGGGTCGTTGCGCCAGGCGCTGGAGTTGTCGACCACGACGGCTCCGGCCTCGGCGAAACGCGGCGCGTACGCACGGCTCGCCGTGGCGCCGGCGGAGAACAGCGCGATGTCGATGCCCCCGGCATCCGCGGTCTCGACGTCCTCGACGATCACGGTCGCCCCGCCGAACTCGATCGCCGTGCCCGCCGAACGCGCCGACGAGAACAGGCGCAGCTCACGGATCGGGAAGGACCGCTCGGCGAGAATCTCGCGCATGACGGTGCCCACCTGGCCGGTGGCGCCCACGATGGCGACGGAGAGTCCTGAGTCGGAGATGCGGGTCATGATGTTCCTTGGCGTCGAGCAGTGCTGCAAGAGAGGCTTCGGGCGCGGCGTCGGGGTGCGGATGCCGCGCCTGGCGCCGATGTCAGGGTTCCGGCGAGTCTACCGCGCCGGCGAGGGTGCTCGGCTCGGCGTCAGCGGCCGGTGCCGGCGTGGACGGTGGCGTCGAACTCGCCGTCAAGGCCGTAGGCCGTGTGCACCGTGCGCGCGGCCTCGGCGAGGTCGCTGTCGCGCAGCACGACCGAGATGCGGATCTCGGAGGTGGAGATCATCTCGATGTTGATGCCGCCGGCCGAGAGCGCCTCGAAGAGGATCGCCGAGACGCCGGAGTGCGTGCGCATGCCCGCTCCGACCACCGAGAGCTTGCCGATCTGGTCGTCGTGCACGAGGTTCTGGAAGCCGACCTCCGTCTGCTCGGCCGCGAGCGACTTGAGAGCCGCCGCCGCATCCGCCTTCGGGACGGTGAAGGAGATGTCGGTGCGTCCGGTGGCCGACACGTTCTGCACGATCATGTCGACGTTCGCGCCCGACTTCGCGACGATCTTGAAGATCTCCGCAGCCTTGCCCGGGACGTCCGGGACTCCGGCGACGGTGATCTTGGCCTGGCTGAAGTCGGTGGCGACTCCGGCGACGATCGGTTCTTCCATGTCTGCTCCCTCGGCTTCGCGGGGGCTCTTCATGCCCTCGCCCAGAACGTAGGTGCCCTCGGCCGACGAGAACGTCGAGCGGGCGTGGATCAGGACGCCGTGACGGCGTGCGTACTCGACGGCGCGGATGTAGAGCACCTTGGCGCCGTTGGCCGCCAGCTCCAGCATCTCCTCGCTCGAGATGTGGTCGAGCTTCTGCGCCTTCGGGATGATGCGCGGGTCGGAGGTGAAGATGCCGTCGACGTCGCTGTAGATCTCGCACACGTCGGCGGAGAGGGCGGCCGCCAGGGCGACGGCAGTCGTGTCGGAGCCGCCGCGGCCGAGGGTCGTGATGTCGCGGGTGTCGCGGTTGAAGCCCTGGAATCCGGCGACGATCACGATCGCGCCCTCGTCGAGGGCCTCGCGCAGGCGCACGGGGGTGACGTCGACGATGCGCGCCGCGCCGTGCTGCGAGTCGGTGATCATGCCCGCCTGGCTGCCCGTGAACGAGCGCGCCTCGAAGCCCATCGAGTGGATGGCCATCGCGAGCAGCGCCATCGAGATGCGCTCCCCGCTCGACAGCAGCATGTCGAGCTCGCGCGGCGCCGGGATCGGCGCGACCTCGTTCGCGAGGTCGAGCAGCTCGTCGGTCGTGTCGCCCATCGCGCTCACGGCGACGACCACGTCGTGCCCGGCGCGACGCGTGTCGACGATGCGCTTGGCGACGCGCTTGATGCTCTCTGCGTCGGCGACGGACGAGCCGCCGTACTTCTGCACGATGAGGGCCACGTTCACTCCCTGGGATGTCGGGCGGATCCGCCCACGCTCATTCTACGATCGGCGCATATGCCCACCCGCGCATGTGACGGGAGACCCTGCCTCCCCGAGATCGGCCGGGCACGGCTGCGGAGTCGAGGACCGACACGCCGCAGGACACCGGGATGCTGCGGCGTGGTGCGCCCGGCATCCGAATCTGTGCTCGCCGCACGGAACTGGGCCGGGCGGCGGCTGGCCGGGCGGCGTCGGACCGTGTCAGAGGGCGGGCGGGACCGGGGTGGGGGCGAGCTCGGGCGGGGTGGATGCCGGAGGGCGGAGCCGTCCGCCCGTCGCGGCGAACCAGCATCCGGCGATGATGAGCGGGAAGCCGATCAGGAGCCCGGGAGTGAGCGGCTCCGCTAGGACGATGGCGCCGAGGATGATCGCGACGACCGGGTTGACGTACGTGAACAGCGGTGCGCGCACCGGACCGACCTCGCGGATGAGCGCGAAGAACGCGAGGAACGCGACAGCCGTGCAAACGACGGCGAGCGCGAGGAGCGCACCGATCGCCGTGGGGGTCGGTGCCTCGTGCTGCGTGAGGATCCCGATCGGCAGGTAGAGGAGGCCGATCATGAGCAGCGAGAGCGTGATGGTGCCGAGCGAGGGCACGTCGGCGAGCTTGCGGGCGACGATGAAGGGCGCGATCGCGTAGAGCACCGCGACCAGGAGCACCTCCCCCGCCGCGAGCAGGCTGACCTGTCCGCCGAACAGTCCCGGACCCGCGACGACGATCGCGACGCCGACGAATCCGACGACGAGCCCGATCGCCCGAGCGGGTCGGAGCACTCCCCGGTCGCCGCCGCTCAGTGCGATCAGCGCCGCGAACAGCGGGACGGTCGCGACGAGCAGTCCGGTCATCCCGGAGGGCAGGGTCATCTCGGCGTGGCCGAGCAGCACGAACGGACCGGCCATCTCGACGAGACCGAACGCCAGGACCCAGGGCCAGTGCTTCAGAGCCGCACGCAGCGCCCCGCCGCGCAGGGCGAACGGGAGCAGCAGGAGCGCCGCGATGAGCGTACGCCCCGCGACGATCGCCGGCGGGGAGAACGACTCCACCGCGACGCTGATGAACAGGTAGGGGACGCCCCACAGCAGGGCCATCGCGCCGAACAGCAGCCATCCGCGACGGGAGAATCCACCCTGCGCGTTCACAGCACGCGCCGGCCCTCGAAGGCCCGACCGAGGGTGACCTCGTCGGCGTACTCGAGGTCGCCGCCGACCGGGAGGCCGGACGCCAGGCGCGACACCGTGATCTGCATGGTGGTGAGCAGGCGGCTGAGGTAGCTCGCCGTGGCCTCGCCCTCGAGGTTGGGGTTCGTGGCGAGGATGACCTCCTGCACGGTGCCGTCGGCCAGGCGCGTCATGAGCTGGGCGATGCGCAGGTCGTCGGGACCGATGCCGGCGATCGGGCTGATCGCGCCGCCGAGCACGTGGTAGAGACCGCGGAACTCGCGAGTCCGCTCGATCGCCGCGACGTCCTTCGCGTCCTCGACCACGCAGATGAGCGCGGTGTTGCGACGGGGGTCGCGGCAGATCGCGCAGCGCTCCTGCTCGGCGACGTTGCCGCAGATCTCGCAGAAACGCACGCGCACGCGGATCTCGGTGAGCAGCTCGGACAGACGCGCGACGTCGAACGTCGGCGTCTGCAGGATGTGGAACGCGATGCGCTGGGCCGACTTGGGCCCGATGCCGGGCAGGCGGCCGAACTCGTCGATGAGTTCCTGGACGATTCCGTCGTACATCAGGAGAACCTCGTGGGGGGCTCGTAGGGCTCTTCGCGCACGAACGTCGCGCCGAGCACCTGGCGGATGACCGCCTCACCGTAGCGCTGCACTCCCCCGGACGGGGTGCGCTCGGTGACGACGGGGGCGGATGACGCGGCGGCACGCGGCGCGGGTGCGGTTCGTGCCTGCGCGGATGCGGAGGGCGCGGACGGGGTGCGCCCGGCAGCCGACGGCACCGGCTCGTACGAGGGGTCGTACGGCGGCTCGTCGTCGAACGGCGGCGGCTCGTCGTCGTAGGGCGGGAGCGCGTCGTCCACGGCGGGTGCCGGGGTGGACACGGCGGACGCCGCGGGCTCGGACGGGGTCGCCACCTGAGTCGGGCCCGGGGTGGCCGGAGCAGGCGTCGCGGGCGCGCCGGACGGGGTCTCGGGCGCGGTGTCGGTCTTCGCCGGTTCCGCGGAGGACGGGATGGGCGCGACCGCCCAGTCCGTGACGGACGACGCGGAGTCGCTGCGGGTCTGGGGGCGCGAGGGGCCCGCTGACGCAGGCTCCGATGCGGGGGCGTCGGACGTCGCCCCCGGGGACGACGACGGCGAGGACTGCCGCGGCGCACCCCCGGCGGGCATCGGCGCCGGGAGGTACTTGACCTTGACCCCGAGCTCCTGCTCGATCGCGGAGCGCAGGTGGTCGGACGGCCCCGACCCGGGAGTCGTGCCCTTGAACTTCGCGACGTCGTGCTGGCTCGTGAAGCCGAGCGTCAGCACCTCGGTCTCGGTCACGAACGCGAGAGGCTGCACCGCGGTCGCGAGCAACCAGGATGCGCGGCTGATGTCTTCGAGGCGCGTGAGGATCGCCGGCCAGGACGCGGTGACCCGGTCGAACGTGACCGGACCGGAAGGCGCCGGGGCGGGCTCGGCGGGTTCGGCCGGGGCCGGGGCCGGCTCGGCCGGAGCGGGTCCGGGCTCGGCCGGAGCGGGTGCGCCGGTGGACGGCGTCGCGGTCGGTTCGGCGCGTGTCGTCTCGGTCGCTTCGCTCCCTCGCGGGGCGACCGGAGAGGAGGACGCTGCGCTTGCTCGCGGCGCGGTCGGAGAGGACGACGCTGCGGGTGTCCGCTCGGCGACCGGGGAGGACGCAGCAGCGCCGGCATCCGCGGATCCGGCGAGGACCCGCGCCACCATCAGCTCGAGGTGCAGGCGCGGCGAGGTCGCCCCGGACATGTCGTCGAGCGCGGCGCTCACGACATCGGCCGTGCGCGACAGTCGAGCGGCGCCGAACGACTGGGCCTGGGTCTGCATGCGTGCGAGCTCGTCGTCGGCGAGGCCGCGGAGCACGGCGGACGCCCCCGCGCCGACGGCTGCGATGACGATGAGGTCGCGCAGCCGCTCGAGGAGGTCGTCGACGAAGCGGCGAGGGTCCTGACCGGTCTGCACGACGCGGTCGATCGCGGGGAAGGCTGCGGCCGCGTCGCCCGCGGCGAGCGCGTCGACGATCTCGTCGAGGAGCGCCGCGTGCGTGTAGCCGAGCAGGGCGACCGCGCGCTCGTAGGCGACCGTGACGGTCTCGGAGCCGGCCGGCGAGTCCGATCCGGCGATCAGCTGGTCGAGCAGCGACAGCGTGTCTCGGGGCGACCCTCCGCCCGCGCGCACGACGAGGGGCAGCACGCCCTTCTCGACGACGACTCCCTCTTCGACGCAGAGCTTCTCGACGTACTCGAGCATCGCGGCCGGCGGGACGAGGCGGAACGGGTAGTGGTGCGTGCGCGAGCGGATCGTACCGAGGACCTTCTCCGGCTCGGTCGTCGCGAAGATGAACTTCACGTGCGGCGGAGGCTCCTCGACGAGCTTGAGCAGCGCGTTGAAGCCCTGGGGCGTCACCATGTGCGCCTCGTCGAGGATGAAGATCTTGTAGCGGTCGCGGCTCGGGGCGAACGTCGCGCGCTCGCGGAGGTCGCGCGCGTCGTCGACGCCGTTGTGACTCGCGGCGTCGATCTCGACGACGTCGAGCGAACCGCCGCCTGCGCGGGAGAGCTCGACGCAGCTCGGGCACGTGCCGCAGGGGACGTCGGTCGGACCCTCGGCGCAGTTCAGGCACCGGGCGAGGATGCGGGCGGACGTCGTCTTGCCGCAGCCGCGAGGGCCGGAGAACAGATAGGCGTGGCCGACCCGGTCGCCGCGCAGCGCGGTCATCAGCGGATCGGTCACCTGGGACTGCCCGATCATCTCGCCGAACGACTCGGGGCGGTAGCGGCGGTAGAGGGCTGTGGTCACCACCCCAGCCTACGGCGTGCCGCCGACATCGAGGCAGCCCGGGCCCCCGGCATCCGATGTTCCGCCGCACTCCCCCGCCGACACCCCGCCTGCGCGCCGACGCCCCACCTGAGCGCCGTCCGCACGATGGGGCGTGGGCGGCCGGATGGGGCGTCGGCGAAAGGGAGCGCGAGCGGGTCGGCGCTCAGTCGAGAGGCTCGATCACCGGGATCGCGGTCGTGATCACCGGGACGGATGCCGACAGGCGCGTGCCGTCCTCTCGGCGCGCATCCGCGAACTGACGCAGCGTCGGACGGCCGGGGATCAGCGGCCCCTGGTCGGCGAGCGGCACCACGACGTCGGCCTCCGTCGTCGCGACGTAGGCGACGTCGCGCACCGTGAAGGGCACGGGGTCCCCGGAGCGCACGTGCACGCGCAGCTCGTCCTTCGTGACCGTGACCTCCAGTGCGGACCCCTGCCACTGCAGCGGGAACGAGAGCGAGGGCCAGTCCGCGGGGAGACGCGGGTCGAAGCTCAGCTCCCCCGCCCAGTCGCGCATGCCGCCGAAGCCGCACACCAGCGCGGTCCACACGCCCCCGGCCGAGGCGACGTGCACCCCGTCGGCCGCGTTGTGGTGCAGATCGTGCAGGTCGACGAACAGCGACTGCTCGAAGTACTCCCGTGCGAGGTCCTGGTACCCGACCTCGGCGGCGAGGATCGACTGCACGACGGCCGAGAGCGTCGAGTCGCCGGTCGTCAGCGGGTCGTAGTAGTCGAAGTCGGCCTTCTTCTCCTCGGGCGTGAAGTGGTTGCCCTGCAGGAACAGGGCGAGCACGACGTCGGCCTGCTTGAGCACCTGGAACCGGTAGATCACGAGCGGGTGGAAGTGCAGCAGCAGCGGACGCTGATCGTCGGGCGTGTGCGCGAGATCCCAGACCTCGCGCTCGAGGAACAGCGAGTCCTGCGGGTGGATGCCGAGCGCCTCGCTGTACGGGATGAACGTGGCGTCCGCCGCCCGCTCCCAGCCCTCGGCCTCGCCCGCCAGCAAACCGGTGCGCTCGACGACCCGAGCGAACTCCTCGCCGTTCGCCTCCTGCGCCTCGCGGACGACCTTCGCGGCGTAGCGGAGGTTGTAGCGCGCCATGACGTTCGTGTACAGGTTGTCGTTGACGACCGTGGTGTACTCGTCCGGCCCGGTGACGCCGTGGATGTGGAACGTCTCCGTGGGGTCGCCGACCCCCGGCACGGCGTGCGACGACCGCCAGAAGCCCAGCGTCGCCCAGAGCCGGGCGGTCTCGATCGCGACGTCGATGCCCTCACGTCGCAGGAAGTCGTCGTCGCCCGTCGCCCGCACGTACTTGCCGAGTGCGAAGCTCACGTCGGCGTTGATGTGGTACTGCGCGGTGCCGGCCGCGTAGTACGCGGAGGCCTCCTCGCCGTTGATCGTGCGCCACGGGAACAGCGCCCCCGCCTCGTTGAGCTGCGCCGCGCGTCGGCGGGCGGCGGGGAGCATGTGCACCCGGGCGCGCAGGGCGTTGCGGGCCCACTGCGGCGACGTGTACGTGAGGAACGGCAGCACGTAGATCTCGGTGTCCCAGAAGTAGTGGCCGCTGTAGCCCGACCCCGAGACGCCCTTGGCCGGCACGCCGGTGCCGTCGGCGCGGGCCGATGCCTGCGCGAGCTGCAGGAGGCACCACCGGGTCGCCTGCTGCACGGCATCCTGTCCGGCGATGCGCACGTCGCTGCGCTCCCAGAACGCGTCCAGCCAGGCGGCCTGACGACGGAACTGCTCGTCGACCCCCTCGCTCATCGCGCGGTCCAGGGAGCGGCGGCAGCGGTCGACGAGCTCCCGCGGCGGCACACCCCGCGAGGAGTGGTAGCTCACGAGCTTGGTGACGGAGATCGGCACGCCCGCCTTCGCCTGGACGCGGAAGACGTTCTTGGCGATGTCCTCCTCGATGAGCGTGCGCGAGGTGTACTCGTTCTCGGTCTCGATGATGTGGTCGGCGACGACGGCGACGGTCATGCCGGAGGCGGCGACCGAGTAGGACAGGGCGGAACGCAGGCCGTCCTGCCAGTGCTCGGCCGGCTGCAGCACGCGCTCGGCGATCTTCTCGGCCTTGCGCGGGTCGAAGCCCTTCTTCGCCTCGACCGGGGTGCCCGCGTAGACGCCGGCGCCGTCCTGCCGGTTGAGCAGCTGGCAGGAGATCGTGACGGGGGCGTCGGCGTTCTCCACCACGACCTCGAGGCGGAGGATCGCGAGGTGGCGCTGCTCGAAGCTCACGATGCGCTCGTCGCGCATGCGCACGCGCTTGCCGGACGGCGTCTCCCACACGACGACGCGCTCGAGCACGCCCGTCTTCATGTCGAGCGTCCGCCGGTACTCCCGCACGTCGGCGAGGTCGAACGAGATCGGCTCGTCGTCGACGTACACGCGCATCACCTTGGCATCGGGCGCGTTGACGATCGTCTGACCGACCTCCGCGAAGCCGTAGGCCTGCTCGGCGTGCCGGATCGGCCAGGTCTCGTGCAGGCCGTTCACGAACGTGCCGTGCTCGTGCGCACCGCGGCCCTCGATGTGGTTGCCGCGCAGACCCAGGTAGCCGTTGCCGACGCCGAACAGCGTCTCCCCCACCCCTTCCTCGGAGTAGCGCGTCTCGATCAGACGCCAGGGGTCGACGGGGAAGCGGTCGCGGTCGATCATGCGGTCTCCTCGGGGTCGGAGTCGGAGGCGGGTGCGGGGGTCGGGGAGGGAGCGGATGCCGGGAGGAGCACGTCGAGGTCGCCCACGACGACGGTCGCCCCGGCGGCGAGGAGCGCCTCGGCTCCCGCGCCGCGGTCGACGCCGACGACGGTCGCGAAGCCCGCCGCGGCCGCGGAGGCGGCGCCGGACGTGGCGTCCTCGACCGCGACGCTGCGCTGCGGGTCGACGCCGAGCGCGACGGCGCCCGCGTGGAACATGTCGGCGGCGGGCTTGGAGGCGAGGCCCTCGCGCTCGGCGACCACGCCGTCGACGACGATCCGGAAGAAGTCGCGGATGCCGGCGGCGCCCAGCACCTCCTCGGCGTTCTTCGAGCTGGACACGACGCCGAGCGGGATGCCGGCGGCGGTCAGCGCCTCGACGAGGGCGAGCGAGCCGGGGAAGGGGGCGATGCCCTCGGCGCGCAGCGACGCCGCGAAGGCCGCGTTCTTGCGGTTGCCGATCCCGCAGATCGTCTCGGCCTCGGGCGGATCGTCGACCGCGCCCCACGGCACTTCGACGTTGCGGCTCTGCATGAGGCTCGCGACGCCGTCGTAGCGCTTCTTGCCGTCGACGTAGTCGAAGTAGTCGGCCTCGGTGTAGGCCGGCTCGATGCCCCACTGCGCGAAGACCTCGTCGAACACGTGCTTCCAGGCGCGCATGTGCACCTCGGCGGTCGGGGTCAGCACGCCGTCGAGGTCGAAGAGGACGCCGTCGGCGCGGAGCAGATCGGGCAGTGCGTCGGGCACAGAAACCTCCAGGGAGAAGGACGAGGGGTTCCGGCACCTCTCCGTGCCACTGTGCAAGCGTAGTGCGGCACGGCGATGGCCGGTAACCCCCAAACGAGCGGATCGCGTCAGAGCATCCGCGACGTCTGTCGGGCGATCTCGAGCTCCTCGTCCGTCGGCACCACCAGCACCGTGACACGCGAGGCATCGGTGGAGATCCGGCGGATGCCGCGGCGCCGCTCGACGTTGCGGCCGTGATCGATCTCGACCCCGGCGAACCCCAGCGTCGCGAGCGCCTCGGCGCGCACGGCCGCGGCGTTCTCGCCGACGCCGGCGGTGAAGGAGATGACGTCGACGCCGCCGAGCTGGGCGATGTACGCGCCTGCGTACGCCCGCAGGCGGTGGATGTACACGTCGAACGCCAGCGTCGCCGCGGCGTCGCCGCTCTCGCGGCCGGCGAGGATGTCGCGCATGTCGCTGCGTCCGGCGAGGCCCTGCAGCCCGCTGCGGGTGTTCAGCAGCGTGTCGAGGTCGTCGATCGAGTAGCCGGCGCGTCGGGACAGGTGCACGAGCGCCGCGGGGTCGAGGTCGCCCGAGCGGGTGCCCATCACGAGTCCTTCGAGCGGCGTCAGGCCCATCGACGTCTCGACCGAGCGTCCTCCGTCGATCGCCGTGACGGAGGCCCCGTTGCCGAGGTGGAACACGAGCTGACGGAGCGTGCCGAGATCGCGGCCCAGGAACGCGGCGGCGGCCGCGCTCACGAACTGGTGGCTGGTGCCGTGGAAGCCGTAGCGGCGCACCCGGTGCTCTGCCGCGAGCTCGGCGTCGATCGCGTACGTGTAGGCGGCGGGCGGGAGCGTCTGATGGAAGGCCGTGTCGAACACCGCGACGTGCGGCACGTCGGGGAACACCGCCTTCGCGGCGATGATGCCGGCGAGGTTCGCCGGGTTGTGCAGCGGCGCGAGCATCGACAGCTCCGCGATCTGCTCCTCGACGTTCGGCGTCACGAGCGTCGGGGCGTAGAACCGCGCCCCGCCGTGCACGACGCGATGGCCGACCGCGGCCGGCGGATGCTCGTCGAGCGAGGGGCCGTGCTCCGCGAACTGCGCGAGCATGACCGCGAACGCCTCGTCGTGGTCGGCGACCCGCCGCTCGTCCTCGTACGTGGCGTCGACCATCGTCGTGACGGCGTCGCCGGAGGTGTCCGGGCGCACGGTGTGCGCGACAGGACTGAGGTCCTGGCCGATCCGCTCGATGAGACCGCTCGCCAGCTCCCGCTCGTCCTCGATGTCGATCAGCGAGTACTTGAGCGACGACGATCCGCTGTTGATGACGAGGATGGTGGTCATGCGGAGGCCCCCTGCGCCTGGATCGCGGTGATCGCGACGGTGTTGACGATGTCGTCGACCAGCGCGCCGCGCGAGAGGTCGTTGATGGGCTTGTTGAGGCCCTGCAGCACCGGACCGATCGCGACGGCGCCCGCGGACCGCTGCACGGCCTTGTACGTGTTGTTGCCCGTGTTCAGGTCGGGGAACACGAACACCGTGGCGCGCCCGGCGACCGCGGAGTCGGGGAGCTTGGCCTTCGCGACGGCGGCGTCCGCCGCGGCGTCGTACTGGATCGGACCCTCCACGAGGAGCTCGGGGGCGCGCTCGTGCACGAGCGCCGTGGCCTCGCGCACCTTGTCGACGTCGGCGCCGGAGCCGGACTCCCCCGTCGAGTACGACAGCATCGCGATGCGGGGGTCGATCCCGAACTGCGTCGCCGTCGCCGCGGACGAGACGGCGATGTCGGCGAGCTGCTCGGCCGTGGGGTCGGGGATCACCGCGCAGTCGCCGTACACGAGCACCCGGTCGGCGAGCGCCATGAGGAACACGCTCGACACGACCTTCACGCCCGGCCTGGTCTTGATGATCTCGAACGACGGACGGATGGTGTGCGCCGTCGTGTGCGCGGCTCCCGAGACCATGCCGTCGGCCAGTCCCAGGTGCACCATCATCGTGCCGAAGTACGACACGTCGGTGACCGTGTCGGCGGCCTGGGCGAGCGTGATGCCCTTGTGGGCGCGCAGCCGCGCGTACTCCGCGGCGAAGCGCTCCACGAGCTCCGGGTCGGTCGGGCTCACGACGTCGGCGCGGTCGATGTCGACGCCGAGCTCGATCGCCCGCGCGCGCACGGCGGCCTCGTCGCCGAGGATGGTGAGGTCGGCCACCTCGCGCGCCAGGAGCGTGGCCGCGGCGCGGAGGATGCGGTCGTCGTCGCCCTCCGGCAGCACGATGCGCCGTCGGTCGGCGCGTGCCCGCTCGATCAGGCCGTACTCGAACATGAGCGGCGTGACCACGGTCGACTCGGCGAGGCCGAGCTGCGTCGTGAGCTCGGTGATGTCGACGTGCGTCTGGAAGAGTCCGAGCGCTCGGTCGTAGCGGGCGCGGGACTCGGGCGAGATGCGTCCCCGCGTGCCCATGACCCGGACGGCGGTGTCGTACGTGCCGAGATCGGTCGCGATGATCGGCACGGTCGAGGGGAAGCCGTCGAGCAGCTGCACGATGGGCTCCGGGAGCGGGAACGGGCCGTTGAGGATGATGCCGGACACCCGGGGGAACGTGCCGGAGGCGTCGGCGAGCAGCGTCGCGAGCAGCACCTCGGTGCGGTCGGCCGGGATCACCACGACCGACTCCTCGGTGAGCCGCGGGAGCACGTTGACCATCGACATGCCGGCGACGACGATCGTGAGCGCCTCGCGCGCCAGACGATCGGGGTCGCCCTTGATGAGTCGGCCGTCGACGGCCGCGAGGATGCCGCGGATCGATGGCGCGACGAGGGTGCGGTCCTCGGGCATCGCCCACACCGGGGTCGTGCGCGCCGGACGCACCGCCGCGACCGCGGACTCGACCTCGGCGAGGCGTTCGGGGTCGGCGCGGTTGACGACCACCGCCAGCAGCTCGGCCCGTTCGACCTCGAGCTCGGACAGCGCGAGGGCGGCGATCTGGCCGACCGCCGCGGGGGTGCGCGCCGTGGTCGTGCCGAGCTGCTCGGCCTGGCGCTGCTGGTCGCGCCCGCTGAGCACGAGGAGCACGGGGGTGGCGAGGTTCGCGGCGATCCGGGCGTTGTAGCCGAGCTCCGCGGGGCTCGCGACGTCGGTGTAGTCGCTGCCGATGATGACGACGGCGTCGCACTGCGCCTCGACGGCCTTGAAGCGGGCGACGATGGTCGACAGCGCACGCTCCGGGTCGTCGCGCACGTCGTCGTAGGTCACGCCGATGCAGTCGTCGTAGGCGAGCTGCACGCCGTCGTGGGCGAGCAGCAGCTCGAGCACCTCGTCGCGCTGCGTGACCGAGCGGGCGATCGGGCGGAACACGCCGACCCGGGGGGTGACCCTCATGAGCGCATCGAGCACGCCGAGGGCGATCGTGGACTTGCCGGTATGGCCTTCGGCCGAGGTGATGTAGATGCTCTGCGCCACGCCTCCAGCTTAGGTGCACCTCACCGCGCGGGCATGGGCGTCGGTCGTGAGAACCGCCCGACGCCGGCGCGGGTCAGCAGGGCTCGGACATCGCGTCGACCACCGCGACCGCATCCTCGGCGTAGCGCGTGTAGTACGTCGGGTCGAGGTTGATCTGCACGCGGTGGATCGCGAGCGAGCGGTCGAGGCTCTGCCAGTCCGGCACCCGGGCGAGGCGCTGGTAGAACAGCGTCGCGGCGGTGGCGGGATCCATCCGCTGCTCGACGCTCCCCCACCAGTCCTGCTGCTGGAACAGGCCGATGCTCGTGGTGCGAGTCCCGTCGGGATTCGTGAAGCCCGACGTCTCCCAGTCGCCGTAGTCGATGTTGCGCAGGCTGCTCTCGCCCATCGCGGTCATGACGCCGAGGATCTGCCCGTCCCGCCCGAACCCCAGTGCCGTCGCGGTCTGCATGATCGTGGCGGCGTTGTCGAGCTGCTCGCCCTCCCATCCGGCGACTCCCGCCGCAGGGTAGGTCGCGGGGTCGCCGAGACAGATCGCGATCGGCTTCTCGTGCGCGAGTCCGAGCGGGATCAGGATGCCGGCGACCGCCACCGCCGCCACGACTCCGACGGCGAGCACGATCCGCAGCAGCACGCGCCTGCGCTGCGCCCGCCGCTCGGCCCGCCGGCGCGGCGACATCCGTCGGCGACGTGAGCGCGACGTCGGACGTCGTCTCACGGGTCTGCGCGTGCGGCGGTTCCTGGTCGTGCCGCTCATGTCGCCCGCGACCGTCCGCGACCGAGGAAGACGGCGAGCCCTCCGCCGATCGCGCCGAACAGGTGCGCCTGCCACGAGATGCCCTCGCGCACCCCCACGACCCCTGCGAGCATGGACCCGCCGTACAGGGCGATGACGATCACCGCGACCACGGCGTAGAGGATCCGATGCGACGCCCGCCCGGGCGCGAAGACGCGCAGCACCGTGTAGCCGAAGTACCCGAACACGAGACCGGAGGCGCCGACCGTGAGGGTGCCGGGGGCGTTCAGCACCCAAGTGCCGAGTCCGCCGACGACCGCGGAGAGCAGGGTGACGACCCAGAAGCGGCGAGCGCCCTCGACCGCGACGAGACAGCCCAGCACGAGCAGCGGCACCGAGTTGGCGATCAGGTGCTGCCAGTTCGCGTGCAGCAGCGGACCGACGAGGATGCCGGTGAGACCCTCGAGGTCCCAGGAGCGCAGGCCGAAGCCGGTGAAAGATCCGGGGAGGATCGCGTCGGCGGCCTGGACGATCCACATCGCGGCGAGCAGGAGGACCGGCGAAGCGAAGCGCCCCAGGGCGCTCGGTCGCGGGGCGG
Source organism: Microbacterium sp. NPDC089696 (assembly GCF_044749125.1). Classification (NCBI taxonomy): domain Bacteria; kingdom Bacillati; phylum Actinomycetota; class Actinomycetes; order Micrococcales; family Microbacteriaceae; genus Microbacterium; species Microbacterium sp. NPDC089696. The sequence goes on from NZ_JBIVHF010000002.1 coordinate 430,631, forward strand.
TGCGGGTCGCGTCGGGGCTCGTCACGTCTCGATCCTGGCAGGCGCGCCCCGGAAGACCCTGAAAAAGAAAGTGACCCTCCGCGCACCCAGCAGAGCCCGGTTACCCTTGCTGCGTTTCCGCCCTGGGGGAATTGGCCTGGATGCCGCCACGCGGAGAGCCGTGGACCAGTCTAGCCGATCCGGGGCGCAACCCCTGCCGCGCGGGTTACGATCGGTTCACGCGCGCACCGCTGCGCCCACGCGAGAGGGAACGCATGCCAGAGAACCCGCCCCCGAGACCACCCGTGACCGACGCCGCGCAGTTCGCCGCGCAGACCTCGGCCATCGTCGACTCGGTCTCGCGTGTGATCGACGGCAAGCCCGACGCGGTGCGCAGCGCCCTGGTGTGCCTCCTCGCCGAGGGCCACCTCCTGATCGAGGACGTGCCGGGCGTGGGCAAGACCATGCTCGCCCGCGCTCTCGCCGCGAGCGTCGACGCCACCGTGCGCCGCATCCAGTTCACTCCCGATCTGCTGCCGGGAGACGTCACGGGCGTGAGCGTCTACAACCCCGTCGACCGCGAGTTCGAGTTCAAACGCGGGGCTGTGTTCGCGCACATCGTGATCGCCGACGAGATCAACCGCTCGTCTCCGAAGACGCAGTCCGCCCTGCTCGAGGCGATGGAGGAGGGACAGGTCACGGTCGACGGCTCGACGCATCCGCTCCCCGATCCGTTCCTCGTGGTGGCGACCCAGAACCCGCTCGAGATGGAGGGCACGTACGCCCTCCCGGAGGCTCAGCGCGACCGGTTCATGATGCGCATCTCGATGGGCTATCCCGACGCCGCCGCCGAGGCCGAGATGCTGCGTCAGCGCGACACCGTCAACCCGCTGTCGTCGGTGACGGCCGTCGCGGACGCCGCGTCGATCACGGCGCTGATCGCCTGGGCGCGGTCGGTGCACGTCGCGCCGGCGATCGAGGAGTACACGGTCGCGCTCGCGCAGGCGACGCGCTCCGACCCGAGCCTGCATCTGGGCGCGAGCCCGCGGGCCACCCTCCAGCTCATCCGGGCCGCCAAGGTCTGGGCGGCGCTCGACGGCCGGGACTTCGTGATCCCGGACGACGTGTCGGCGCTGCTCGCGCCCGTCCTCGCCCATCGCCTGCTCCCGGCACGCGGCGCCCACCGCGCGGGCGCCCAGCCCGTCGAATCCGCCCTGCGGCAGATCGTCGAGCGGGTCCGCGTCCCGGTCGCCGCGCGAACCTGATCGGTCTGCCGCCATGCCCCGCCGCCGGACGCTGACCCTGCGGGGCACCGGTGCGCTCATCGCGGGGACGGGCTGCATCGTCGCGGCCAACCTGCTGGGCGCGGCGGTGCTGCTGTACGTCGGCTTCCTGCTGCTCGCGCTGACCCTGTTCGCGGTGGTCGTGGTGCGAGCGCCCCGCCGCTCGGGTTCCGTGACGCGGCAGGTCTCGACGGACCTGCTCACGGTGTCGGAGACCTCGCGCGTGACCCTGCGGGTCGCACTGCGAGCCCTGCGGGTGCCACGGGGCCTGTGGCGCGACGTGCTCCCCGACGCCGTCTCGGGCGACGCCGCCGGCGAGTACCCGCCCGAGACCGGCCAGCTGAGCTATCTCATCACGGGCGTCCGACGCGGGGTATGGCCGATCGGGCCGCTCCTGCTGCGCACGGTCGACCCCTTCGGTCTCGCGCAGCGCGAGCAGGCGTTCGGCGAGACCCGCACGGTCACGGTCGTGCCCGAGGTGTTCACACTGTCCTCGCTCGCGGTGCGCGTCGGAGCGGCGGGCGGCACGGCGCAGACGTCCTCGAGCCGCCTCGGCCAGGGGAGCGACAACCTGTCGCCGCGCGTGTACGTCCCCGGCGACAGCATGCGCCGCATCCATTGGCGGGCGACCGCCCACCGCGGGCAGCTGATGGTGCGTCAGGAGGAGGAGGAGTCCAGTCCTGACGCGCTCGTCGTGCTCGACCGCAGCGCGTCCCGGTGGGAGGCTCAGGGCGACAGCGCGGATCCGGCCTTCGAATCCGCGGTGTCGCTGTGCGCCTCGGCGGCGGTGCACCTGATGCAGGAGGGCTACGGGGTCGACGTGATCGACACCACGGGCGCGCTGCTCGGCACATTGCGCGGACACGAGGACGACCGCGACGGGCTGCTCGTGGCGCTCGCGCTCGTGACGCCGCGCGGCGAGGCCCGCGAGCTCGCCGCGCTGGTCGGAGGCACTCCCCCCGGCCCGCTCGTGTACATCACGGGGCGTCTGGACGAGGAGGAGGCCGCGCTGCTGCGCCCCTCCGGAGCCGCCGCCCCCATGCTGTTCACGACGGACCCGCAGCCCGGCGCCGCCGACGCCGCCGCGCCGCACGGCTGGCGCGTCGCCACCCTCGGCGAGGACATCGCCGAGGCCTGGGAGGACGCGCTCCCCGAACGGGTCGGCCTCACCCCCGCAGAGCGACGAGGGGCCGACGATGTCCCGGCGTGAACGGAGGGCGACCAGCCCTGCTCCCGGATGGCACCGGGAGCACGAACTCCCGCCCGGGGTCCTGTGGCCCGCCGTCATGGCCGCGGCCGCCGGGATCGTCGCGATGTGGCCGTACACGTCGGTCATCGCCCCGGGGTCGTGGTCACTCACGGTCGTCGCGGTGATCGTGATGACCGGGCTGACCGGGATGATCACGCGCACTCTCCTCAAGCGTCGTCCGGCGTGGGTCCGGGATCTCGTGACGCTCGGCGCGCAGATCGTCGTCGCGACGGCGACCGTCACCCAGCTCGTCGCCGGGGAGACGGCGGTGCTCGGCGTGATCCCGACCGACACGACGCTCGTGGTCTTCCAGACCCTGTTCGCATCGGCCGCCGAGCAGATCACCTTCGGCTCCGCGCCCCTCGGCGCCTCCCCCGGGCTGCAGGCGATCCTCGGCGTGGGTTTCGCGGTCGTGGCGATCCTGCTCGATCAGCTCGTCGCGCAGCGCGGTGCCGTCATCGCGTTCCTCCTCACCGGCGTGGTCGGCGCGATGCCGATGATCGTGACGGTGAGCGGTGTGAACATCGTGTGGTTCGTGATGCTCGGCGTCCTGCTGATCTTGCTGCTCCGGCAGACCGCCGCGCAGCATCCCGAAGCGCCGCGGCGCTCGTCCGCCGCGATCGCCGCGGGTGTCGGGGCGGCGGCACTCGCCTCGACCATGATCGTCGCCCCCGTGCTGCCCGTGTCGGCGTCGCTCGCGGGTACCGGGACCGGCGTGACGGTCGACGCCTCCCTGCGGCTGGGCGACGATCTGCGCCAGCCCAACCCCGTGGAGGTGCTGACGCTCGCGACCACCGCCGACACGGCGCCGTACCTGCGTCTCACGACCCTCTCGGAGTTCGACGGGCGGGTGTGGCAGCCCGACCGCGGCGACCTCCAGGCGCAGAGCGAGGGCTTCGGCACCGAGGACTGGGGGCCCGACATCCCCGTCGAGGAGCAGAGCACCTCGATCCGCGTGATCCGCATGTCGAGCTCATGGCTCCCGGTGCCGTACCCGGCCACGAGCGTGCAGGGCATCCCCGCGAGCTGGCGGGTCAGTCCGGACAACCGCACGATCGCCTCGAGGAGCGCGGACGCGGCGGGCAACGACTACACGGTGCGCTCGCTCGCGGTGACGCCGACACTCGAGCAGATCCGCGCGACCCCGGCGGCGCCGCTCCCGATCGATCAGGATGTCGAACCCGTCGCCCTGCCCCCGGTGATCGGCGAGACCGCCGCCGACGTGACGGCGGACGAGGACAACGACTACGACCGCCTGATCGCCCTGCAGTCGTGGTTCCGCAGCGAGTTCACCTACTCGCTCGAGACCCCCGTCGAGGAGGACTTCGACGGCACCGGCGCCGACGCCGTCGCGCGGTTCCTCGACGTGCGCTCCGGATACTGCATCCACTTCGCGGGCGCCTTCGCGCTCATGGCGCAGAGCCTCGACATGGACGTGCGCATCGTCGTGGGCTACCTCCCCGGGGCGCGTACGACGACGATGCGCGGCGAGGAGGCCGTGTACTCGGTGTCGAGCGACCAGCTGCACTCCTGGCCCGAGGTGCTGTTCCCGGGGATCGGGTGGGTGCCGTTCGAGCCGACCGCGTCGCTCGGCGTCCCCACCGCGTTCGCCGCCGGGGCCAGCACGGGCGGCGGCACCGGCGGGGCGACCCCGACCGAACCCACCGCGGCGCCGACATCCGAGGCGACCACCGGTCCGGAGGTCGAGCGTCCCGACGCCGGCGACGGCGCCGGAGGCGGCGGACAGCTGCGGACGCTCGATCCGTCTCCCGTCCTGTTCACGACCCTGGGCGTCGTCGTCGTGCTGCTGCTCCCCGCCCTGATCCGACTGTCGCAGCGTGCGATCCGCCGCGGGCGCGCTCGACGCGGTGACGCGGCATCCGCCTGGGCGGAGCTGCGCGCCACGATGCTCGACCTCGGTGTGACGGTGTCCGATGCGGAGACGCCGCGCATGCGGAGCGCGGATCTCGTGCGCGACAACGGCGTGGATCCCGACGCCATGCGCGTGCTCACGGATGCGGTCGAGCGGGCGAGTTACGCGCGACCGACGGACGCACGCGCGGACGACCTCGACGAGGCACTGGGCGCCGTGCTCTCCCGGCTGCGTCGCAGCGTCGACCGTCCGTCACGCGCGCGGGCGCTTCTCGTGCCCCGGTCGCTGTTCGCGGCGCGCGGCCAGGACTCCCCGCTGCTCGTCTGAGCTCCGGGCACCGGGCACCGGGCACCGGGCACCGACGACGAGGCGCGGTCAGGCGGCGTGTGCGCTGCAGCGCGCCGTGTCGCACGATGCGCACACCACGAACTGCGTGCGGCACGACGGATCCGGGCAGTTCGCCGTGCGGTTCGTGGCGGTCCCGCATCCGACGCATTCGCCGATCACGGCCGCGTGGTCCGAGAAGTCGACGGAGCCGCGCTTGTCGAACACGTACAGCGAGCCCTCCCAGAGCCCGTCGTCGCCGTAGGTCTCCCCGTAGCGGACGATGCCGCCCTCGAGCTGGTACACCTCGCCGAACCCGCGGGAGCTCATCAGGCTCGACAGCACTTCGCAGCGGATCCCGCCCGTGCAGTACGTCACGACCGGCCTACCCTTCAGATCGTCGTACGCCCCCGAGTCGAGCAGCTGCACGAAGTCGCGGGTCGTGTCGGTGTCGGGCACCACCGCGCCGCGGAATCGGCCGATCTGCGCCTCGAGCGCGTTGCGCCCGTCGAAGAACACCACGTCGTCGCCGCGTTCGTCGATCAGCTCGTGCAGCGCTTCCGGACTCAGTCGCGTGCCGCCTCCGACCACGCCGCCCTCGTCGACGCGCAGCTCCTGCGGTGCGCCGAACGACACGATCTCCTCGCGCACCTTGACGCTGAGCTTCGGGAAGTCGACGCTGCGCCCCTCGGCATCCACCCCCGTGCCCTCGCTCCACTTCAGGTCGACCTCGCGGAACGGCGCGTACGACCGGAACGACCGGGCCCACTTCTTGAGCGCGGGCAGGTCGCCGCCGAGCGTGCCGTTCACGCCGTCCTTCGAGATCAGCAGCCGTCCGCGCAGTCCGAGCGCCTCGCCGAGGTCTCGCTGCCACACCCGGATCGCCTCGGGATCGGCGAGCGGGGTGAAGACGTAGAAGAGGACGATCTTGGGGGTGGCCACCTGGAGATCCTACGTCGCGCCGCGATCGCCCCGGCCCGGGAGCCGGCTGGTCGTGGGCATCCGGCGCGATCGGATAGACTGTTCAGGTTGTTCCCTGGTGACGTGTCCGAGCGGCCGAAGGAGCACGCTTGGAAAGCGTGTGTTGTGCAAGCAACCGCGGGTTCGAATCCCGCCGTCACCGCCAAACGTCAAACGGCCCTCGCGAAGCGGGGGCCGTTTGACGTTTATCTAATGCTGTGGAATTCGGGGAGCCCTGAGCGCAGCGAAGAGCGGAGTCACGCCGTCACCGCCCCACGCGCTCGCGGAGACGCCGTCCGCGTCAGCCGAAGGTCACGCCGTAGCTCTGCCCGCCCGGCTCCGCGGGGAGGCGCGTCATGCCGAGGCGCTCGTAGAAGGCGGCCGCTCCGGTGTTGGCGGGATCCATCCCGAGGTGCAGGCCCTTCACCCCGCGACGGGTGAGCTCGGCGAACAGCGTCTCGATGAGGCGACGGCCGAGGCCCTGGCCCTGCGTCTCGGGCAGCAGGTCGATGTGCAGGTGCGCGGGGTACTCCGCCGCGTTCGCGTTGCGACCCGGTGCCTGGGCGTAGCCGTATTCGACCATCTTCTCCTCGCGGGTCGACGGCTCGGCGGCGCGCGGGTACTTGGCGTTCAGCGTGGGCCACCACTCGTCGCGGAACCAGGTCGAGAAGGCCTCGGTGTCGTCGGTCGCGACGATGTAGCCGATCACGCGCTCGTCGTCGGTCTCGACCACCCACGCGAGGTCGGGATGCCGTTCGACGTACGGCACCGCGAACAGGTCGCCCCACAGCTCGTCGTCCGTGAAGAGGCCGGTCGCGTCGCCGCCGGCATCCGCGGTGCGCACGCACACCTCGTACAGGGCGGCACGGTCGGACGGACGGTACGGGCGGATGCGCGACACAGGGACTCCTCGATGAGTGGGGATGCTGTCAGCCTATCGGCGCGGGAATCCGCCGCGACGCGGTGCGCGCCCACGGCAGCACCCACGCGGCAAGGACCAGGACGGCACCGGCTCCGACGAGCGCACCGCCGAGCGTGTCGGTCGCCCAGTGCACCGACAGCAGCGTGCGCGAGAGCGCCATCGCGATGATCCACACCGCGCCGGCGATCGCGACCCACAGCCGCGGGAACAGCAGATACAGCACGAGCGCGATCGTCGCCGCGTTCGCCGTGTGCCCCGAGGGGAAGGACCCGAAGTCGCTCGCCACGATCATGTCCTCCGGCCGAGCGCGGCCGAACAGGTGCTTGAGCAGCTGCACCGCGCCGGCGCTCGCGAGGAAAGCCATCGCCGCGAACAGCGCGCCCCGCCAGCGACGGGCGAGCAGCAGCGCGACGATCACGAGCAGCGGCACGCCGAGGATCGCGACCCAGCCGCCGCCGATGTGATCCAGCACGAGGGCGAACGTCAGCATCCAGTCGGCACGGTTCTCCGCGATCTCGCTGTTCCACCAGCGGTCGAACCCGGGCGGCTCGGTGTAGCCGAAGACGATCACCGCGCCGAGGAGCGCCGCCGCCAGCAGCATCCCGATTCCCCACCACAGCTGCGCTCGCGATCTCATCGGACCATTCTGCCGGGTCGAAGCTGAAGATCAGGGAGCGAGCATCGCGACGGTCTTCGGACGCACGATCAGCCACAGCGAGAGGATCGCGATCACCGCGCACCCGACCATGACCGAGGCCATCGTCGTCGCGGTGATGCCCGCGCCCTTCGAGATCCATCCGACGATCGGGGAGATGAGGCCGGCGACGCCGAAGTTCGTCGCACCGATCGCCGACGCGGCCGTGCCGGCGGCCTTGCCGTGACGGTCGAGGGCGAGCACCTGCACGTTCGGGAAGGTGAAGCCGCAGGCCGTCATGAAGAAGAACAGCGGGATCACGGTGCCCCACAGCCCGAGCCCGAGCTGGTCGGTCACGATGATCGCCGCGCCCGCGAGCAGCAGGACGGCGGTCGAGTACGCCATGACCCACTGCGGGCCGAAACGGGCGGCGAGACGCGACGCGGTCTGCACACCCAGCACGACGCCGAGCGAGTTCACGGCGAACAGCATTCCGTACTGCTGCGCATCGAGGCCGTGCGTCTGCTGGAACAGGAACGGCGAAGCGGACAGGTAGGAGAACAGCCCGGAGAAGGTCATCCCTCCGATGATGAGCACGCCGATGAAGACCCGGTCGGAGAACACCGAGCGGTAGCGCTGCAGGACCGTGGCGCCGCCGCGCTCCTGACGTCGCGCGACGGGCAACGTCTCGGGGATGAAGAACAGCGTCGAGACGAGCATGAGCACGCCGTAGAGCGCGAGGACGATGAAGATGCCCTGCCACGGCATGAGCGTCAGCAGCCACGAGCCGATCAGCGGGGCGACCACGGGCGCGACGCCCGACACGAGCGCGAGACGGGAGAGCATGACGACCAGTCGGCGTCCGCCGAACAGGTCGCGGACGATCGCCATGGCGACGACGCCACCGGCCGCGGCCCCCACGCCCATGAGCACGCGCGCCCCGCCGAGCAGAAGCAGCGTCGGGGCGAACGCCGCGGCCACGCTCGCGAGCACGTGCAGCGCGGTGACGGCGATGAGCGGGATGCGACGTCCGATCTTGTCGCTGAGGGGTCCGACGACGAGCTGACCGAGCGCGAAGCCGATCATGGTTCCGGTCAGGGTCAGCTGCACGGCCGCGGCGGTGGTCTGGAAGTCCTCCTCGAGAACCGGGAACGCCGGGAGGTACAGGTCGATCGTGAAGGGGCCCAGTGCCGTCAGAGCGCCGAGCAGCACGATGTACAGCGCGCGGCGCCCGTTCGAGATCGAGTCGCCGGGGTGCAGCATGATCGGCGCGGTCGCCGGATTCGCTCCGAGCGTGCGGATCGCTCCGGTCGACGAGGGCACGCGGATGCTCCCGGTCGCGGTGCGCTCGGGCGTGGGGACGGTCGGGACGGAGTCGGTGCGGGGCGCGTCAGACACAGGTTCTTCCGGATAGAGGGGGTGCTGCTCGAATCGATTCGAGCGGAGCATCCATGCTACCGCGTCCGTCCGCCGTCCCCGGGGCACCTCAGATGCATGCCCGCACGACGGATGCATGCCGGATGTCGTCATCCCGACCTGCATCCGCGGTCTCGGCCCGCATCCGAGCGGTGCGTCAGCGTGCGATGCGGGCGAGCCCCTGCTCGAGGTCGGCGATCAGATCGGTGGCGTCCTCGATCCCGACCGAGAGGCGCACGATGTTCTCGGGCACGGCGAGCTCGGTACCGCGCACCGACGCGTGCGTCATGTCCGGCGGATAGCCGATCAGCGACTCGACTCCGCCCAGCGACTCCGCGAGCTGGAAGAGCTCGGTCGATGCGGCGAAGGCCTTGGCGGCATCGGCCCCGGCGGCGAGGCCGAGCGACAGCATCCCGCCGAACCCGCTCATCTGCCGCGCCGCGATGTCGTGCCCGGCGTGCGAGGAGAGACCCGGGTAGTAGACCTGCGCGAACTCGGGGCGCTCCGCGGCCCACTCCGCGACGGCCTGGGCGTTCTCGGAGTGCTGGCGCACCCGCACGGCGAGCGTCTTGATGCCGCGCGTGGTGAGCCACGCGTCGAGCGGGGCCGACACGGCTCCGACCGCGAACTGCTGGAACTTCACGTCGTCGACGAAGCGGTCGTCGCCGAACACCACGGCGCCGCCGAGCACGTCGGAGTGCCCGCCGAGGTACTTGGTCGTCGAGTGCACGACGACGTCGGCGCCGAGCGACAGCGGCTGCTGCAGTGCGGGCGACGCGAAGGTGTTGTCGACCACGGCGATCGCGCCGGCCGCGTGCGCGATCTCGGTGATCGACGCGATGTCGACGATCTTCAGCAGCGGGTTGCTGGGCGTCTCGATCCAGATGATCTTCGTCTCCGGGCGCAGGGCCGCACGCACGGCGTCCGTGTCGGAGAGCTCGACGACCGTCGAGACGATGCCCCACTTCGCGAGCACCCTCGCGAAGAGACGGTAGGTGCCCCCGTAGACGTCGTTGCCGAGGATCACATGGTCACCCGGGGAGAGGATGCCGCGCAGCAGCGCGTCCTCCGCGGCGAGACCGGACGCGAACGACAGCGCGCGGACGCCGCCCTCGAGCGCGGCGAGCTGCACTTCGAGCGAGGAGCGCGTGGGGTTTCCGGCGCGGTTGTACTCGTAGCCCTCTCGGAATCCTCCGATGCCGTCCTGCACGTGCGTGGAGGCCTGGTAGATCGGCGGGATGATCGCCCCGGTGGTCGGGTCGGGATCCTGACCCGCGTGGATGGCTCGGGTGGCGAAGGAGTGCTCGGACATGCCCTCAGCCTACGTCCGGCGTGACGGGGGCCGGCGTCCCTGTTACGCCCGGGGTCAGCGCGACAGGTAGGCCAGCAGATCCTGCCGGGTGAGGACGGTGTGCGGCTTGCCGCCGTCGGTCACGAGCAGCGCGTCCGCATCGGCCAGCGCCGTCCGCGCCTGGGCGAGCGGCGCATGGATGCCGATGAGCGGCAGCCTCTCCCCCACGTGAGCGCCGACGGCGTCCGTCGGCTTCGCCTCACCGCGGAACAGCAGGTCGAGCAGCCCCTTCTCGTCGACCGTGCCCACGACCTCGCCCATCATGACGGGCGGCTCGGCGCTGAGCACCACGAGCTGCGACACATCGTACTCGGTCAGCAGGCCGATCGCCTCGATCACGGTGTCGCTCGGATGCGCGTGCACGAGGTCGGGGATGCCGCCGCTCTGGCGCGGTGCGCGGGCGGCGAGCACGTCGGCGACGGTCTCGCCCTCCTCCACGTCGCTGAAGCCGTACGACCGCATCCACCCGTCGTTGAAGATCTTCGCGAGGTAGCCGCGTCCGCCGTCGGGGAGAAGCACGACCATGACGGCGTCGGCGGGCAGATCCCGGGCGACGCGCAGGGCGCCGACCACGGCCATGCCGCTCGACCCGCCGACGAGGATGCCCTCCTCGCGGGCGAGGCGCCGCGTCATCGCGAACGCCTCGGCGTCGTCGACCGCGACGATCTCGTGCGGGATGCTCGGGTCGTACGCCCCGGGCCAGATGTCCTCGCCCACGCCCTCGACGAGGTACGGGCGCCCGGTGCCGCCGCTGTACACGCTTCCCACGGGGTCGACGCCCACGATGCGCACGGCGTCGTCCGAGACCTCGCGCAGGAACCTCCCCGTGCCCGTGATCGTGCCACCCGTGCCGACTCCGGCGACGAAGTGCGTGATCGTCCCGTCGGTGTCGCGCCAGATCTCGGGGCCGGTGGTCTCGTAGTGGCTGCGCGGTCCGTTGGGGTTCTCGTACTGGTTCGGCTTGAACGCCCCCGGGATGTCCCGCGCCAGACGGTCGCTCACGCTGTAGTACGACTCGGGGCTGTCGGCCGCGACCGAGGTCGGCGTCACGACGACCTCGGCGCCGTAGGCGCGCAGCACGTCGATCTTGTCGTCGCCGACCTTGTCGGGCACGACGAAGACGCAGGAGTAGCCGCGCTGCTGGGCGACGAGCGCGAGCCCCACTCCGGTGTTGCCGCTCGTGGGCTCGACGATCGTGCCACCCGGCTTCAGCGCGCCCGACGCCTCGGCCGCGTCGATGATGCGCGAGGCGATGCGGTCCTTCGCGGAGCCGCCGGGGTTCAGGTACTCGAGCTTGACGAGCACGGTGCACTCGATCCCCTCGGTGACGCGCTGCAGCTTCACGAGGGGCGTGTCGCCGACGAGGTCGACGATCGAGTCCGCATACTTCATGTCTTCAGGGTAGACGCGCGGATGCCGCGACCGGGGCTGTGTTGCACCCGATCGCGGCATCCTGTCATCGACGCTGTCGTCGTCTCGCGTCAGCCCTTCGTGGATCCGGCGAGCAGCCCGCGCACGAAGTAGCGCTGCAGCGCGAAGAACACGATGAGCGGGATGATGATCGACACGAACGCACCCGCCGTGAGCAGGTACCAGTCGTTCCCGCGCGTTCCCGTGATCTCCGCCAGGAGCTTCGTGATCGGCGCCGCCGCCCCGTCCGCGAAGACGAGGGCCACGAGCAGGTCGTTCCACACCCACAGGAACTGGAAGATCGCCACGGAGGCGATCGCCGGCATCGTGAGAGGGAGCACCACGCGGAAGAAGATCTGTCCGCGCGAGGCACCGTCGACGCGGGCGGCCTCGATGATCTCGCCGGGGATCTCCGACATGAAGTTGTGCAGCAGGTAGATCGCGAGCGGCAGCGCGAACATCGAGTGCGCGAACCACACCTGGGCGTAGCCCTGCGAGGCGTCGAGCGGCAGGGTTACCTGCAGCCCGAAGAGGTTGATGCCTCGCGAGAACGAGCTGAGCAGCGGCACCAGGGCCATCTGGATCGGCACGATCTGCAGGGCGAACACGAAGATGAACAGCGCGTTGCGCCCCTTGAAGTCGATCCACGCGAACGCGTAGGCCGCCATCGAGGCGATCATGAGCGGGATCACGGTCGCCGGGATCGTGATCGCGATCGAGTTGACGAACGACTCGAGGATCGTCAGCTGCGTCGTGCCGGACTGCAGCACCTGTCCGTAGTTGTCGAGCGTGACCTGGGGGTTCGTGAAGAACTCCCACCAGCCGCTCGACTGGATCTGGTCGCGCGGCCGGAACGACGAGATGAACAGGCCCAGCGTCGGGATCGTCCACAGCACGGCGATGACGATGGAGCCCACCGACGCCCACGGACGCGACAGCCGCTTGCGGGCGCGCCCTGCTGCGGCATCCAGACCGCCGCCGGTCGTGATCGCGCGCGTGGAGGCGGGGGTCTCGGTCTTCAGCGTGTCGCTCATCAGCGCACCTCCCGCTGCTTCTTGATCTGTCGGGCGTTGTAGATCACGATCGGCAGCACCAGGACGAAGAGGATGACCGACAGTGCGGCACTGCGGCCCGCCTCGAACTTCGAGAACTGCGTGTACATCTCGTTCGCCAGCACCGAGGTGCCGTAGTTTCCGGCGGTCATGGTGCGCACGATGTCGAACACCTTCAGCGACGCGATCGAGATCGTCGTGAGGACCACGATCAGCGCGGGCCGGATCGACGGCACGGTCACCGAGCGGAAGCGCTGCCAGGCGTTCGCACCGTCGAGCTCGGCCGCCTCGAGGAGCTCGGCGGGCACGCCCTTGATGGACGCCGAGAGCACCACCATCGCGAAACCGGTCTGCACCCAGATGAGCACGACGATGAGGAACAGGTTGTTCCACGGCTCGTTGAGCAGCCACTGCTGCGGAGTGCCGCCGAACCACACCAGGATCTGGTTCAGCAGACCGATCTGCTTGAACTCCGGACCCCGGTACTCGTACATGAAGCGCCAGATGATGCTCGCGCCGACGAACGAGATCGCCATCGGCATGAACACGAGGACCTTGTAGATCTTCTCGCCGCGGGTGCGATCGATGAAGACGGCGTACGCCAGGCCGACGATCGTCGACACGGTCGGCACGAGCAGCACCCAGATGATCGAGTTGACGACGGAGGTGATGCCGTCGGACTGCGTGAAGATCCACGTGTAGTTCGCGAACCCGACGAAGTCCTTGCCGGACGAGTTCAGGAACGACGCGTACATGGTCTGGATCGACGGGAGGATGAGCCCCACCAGCAGCAGGAGCATCGCCGGGGCCATGAAGGCCACGAGCTGGATCAGGTAGCCCGCTCCGTCGCGGGACCGGTAGTCCAGGAAGAAGAACAGAGCGCCCACGACGACGGCCACTCCCATGGCCCAGTAGTAGGAGCTGAAGAAGAACATCACGGCGAGCGGGATGAGCAGGCACATCGCCAGCCGCACCCAGGTGTAGATCGTCCCTCGACGCGGTGCCACGTCCACGAGGAGGAGGATGACGGCCACGACCACCGCGAAGGCGATGACCACGACCACTGCTTGAAGGATCGGAGGGAGCGTCCCGATCCACTGGAAGAATGCTGTCGCGTTCACGGATTCCCCTTCATGACGCGGTGCGGAGCAGCCCGCACGACGATGTGCGGGCTGACGGGATGAAGAAGGAGGGCCGCCCGGGCGAGCGGCCCTCCTCATCCGATCAGCTGGACGGCCAGCCGGTCTCGATCTGCGTCAGGACCTCGTCGGTCGAGGTCCCGTTGACCCAGGCGACGATGCCCTTCCAGAAGGTTCCGGCGCCGACGGCACCGGGCATGAGGTCGGACGCGTCGAAGCGGAACGTGGTGTCCGGGTCCTGCAGGATCTTGATGGTCTCCTGGAGGATCGGGTCCTTCGCGTTCGCCGGGTCGAGCCCGTTGTTGGCCGAGGTGACGCCGCCGAGGCTCACGCGGCTGTTCGCCCACTCGGGGCTGGACAGGTACGCGAGCACCTTCTGGGTGGCCTCGGAGTCGCTGAACGCTCCGACGATCTCACCCGCGCCGGTGACGGCCTTGTCGTCCGCGCTCTCACCCGGGAGCATGAAGGCCCACACGTCGCCGTCCTCGGCGATGTTGGTGCCCTCGGGGAAGAAGCCCGACAGGAACGAGGCCTGGTGGGTCAGCGCGCAGGTGCCGCCGGCGAGAGCCGGGGCCACGTCGCCGAACGCGGTCGAGTTGATCGAGCGCACGTCGCCGAAGCCCGCGTTCACGTTCGCCGGGTTGAGCAGGATCTCGCCGACGGAGTCGAACGCGGTCTTGATCTGCGGGTCGGTGAACGGGATCTCGTTGGTCACCCACTGGTCGTAGACGTCGGGGCCGGCCTGGCGCAGGACGTAGTCCTCGACCCAGTCGGTCCCGGGCCATCCGGTCGCGGTGCCGGACTCGAACCCGGCGCACCACGCGGGGGTGCCGGTCTTGGCCTGGATGGTGTCCGTGAGCGCCTGCATCTCGTCGAGCGTCTTGGGGACCTCGACGCCCCACTCGGCGAACTTCGCCGGGGAGTACCAGATCCATCCCTTGACGTTCGCCATCAGCGGCGCGCCGTAGAAGGTGTCGTCGACGGTGCCGTAGTTGACCCAGTCCTCGGTCCAGTACTCGTTGGCGTTCTTCTCGACCTCTTCGGGCGCCGGCTTCAGGAAGTCGCGCTTCGCGAAGTCGGCGAACAGACCCGGCTGCGGGAAGATCGCGATGTCCGGCGGGTTGCCGCCCTGGGCGCGCGTGCCGAGCTGTGTCTCGAAGTCCTGGCTGCCTTCGTACTTGATCGTGATGCCGTTCTCGTCGGCCCAGTCCTTCCACGACTCCTGGAGGAGCTCCGCCTCGGAGTCGACGATCGTGCCGTAGATCGTGACGGTGGCGTCTCCGCCTCCGCCGCCGCTGCCGCCGCCGGGGGCGCCGGGAGCACCGCAGCCCGCGAGCGCGATGCCCGCGACACCCAGGAGGGCGATCGGCGCGTATCGCCGAGAACGCTGTGACAGACCCATGTGAATTCTCCTCTTCGAGTTTCACGATCCCCGGGTGATCACGCCGCCCCTCGGCGCGGATCGGGAACCGATTCCAGGACAACCTACCGGCGTCCAGCATCCCGGCACAACAGGCGAGTATCACAAGCGTGCAACCATTCGACGAGTGTCGACCTGTGCTATGGGAGCGATCCCACAGCAATCGTCTGGAACCGGTTCCCTTCCCCGTGAGGAACGGCTACGATGACTTCGGCGTGCACAGGGTCGAGCACGCAGGCGCCAGGTCGAGGAGGACCGATGAGCACGATCGCGGACGTCGCCGCCCGTGCGGGCGTGTCCAAGGCCACCGCCAGCCGCGCCCTCACCGGACGCGGCTACGTCTCGGACGAGACCCGCCGACGCGTGTCGGATGCCGCGGACGAGCTCGCCTACGTGGCGCACTCCTCCGCGACCAGCCTCGCCACCGGACGCACCCGGACCGTCGGCGTGATCATGCCCCCGGTCGACCGCTGGTTCTTCGCCGAACTGCTCGCCGGGATCCAGGAGTCGCTGTTCGACCTCGATTACGAACTCGCCCTGTACGGCATCAGGGAGGGCACCGAGACGCGCGAGCGCCTCTTCGACACCGTCCTCCCCGGAAGGCGCTTCGACGGCATCGTCGCCGTCGGCATCCAGCCCAGCGCCCAAGAGCTCGATCGCCTGCACCGCTCGGAACGGCCGCTCGTGAGCGTCGGACCCTACAGCGAGGGGTCGAGCGCCGTGTCGATCGACGACGTGGCCGCCGCACGCATCGCGACCGAGCATCTGATCGAGCTCGGTCATCGCGACATCGCGTTCGTGGGCGGCTCGAGCGACGCCGGCGCACTGAGCTTCGGCGACGAGCGGCGCATCGAGGGCTACCGTGAGGCTCTCGCCGCCGCTGGCCTCGCCCATCGTGCACGCATCGCGGACTCGGCGCCCACCATGCCCGGCGGCTACGCCGCGTCCGTCGAACTGCTCGGAGACCGACGCGGACGCCCCAGCGCGGTGGTCGGCGTGTGCGACGAAACGGCGATCGGCGCCATGATCGCCGCCCGCCGACTCGGCATCGCAGTGCCGACCGAACTGAGCATCGTGGGGGTCGACGACCACGAGCACGCCGAGATGTTCGCGCTGACGACCATCAAGCAGTCGCCGCGCGAACAGGGTCATGAGGCTGTGCGGCTGCTGCAGCAGCGGATGGACCTGCCGGATGCTCCGCTCGAACGCATCCTCACGGCATCCGTGCTCGTGGTGCGCAGCTCCACGGCCGCGCCGCGCTGACCCACGCGCCGTCGGGGTGACGCACGAAAGCCCCGGACCGACGCCCGGGGCTTTCGCAGACGTTCAGGCAGCGGCGGAGTGCGCCGCGACCCGGACGGGATTACTTGAGGGTGACCGTCGCGCCGGCCTCTTCGAGAGCGGCCTTCGCCTTGTCGGCGGTCTCCTTGTTCGCGCCCTCGAGGACGGCCTTGGGAGCGCCGTCGACGACAGCCTTGGCCTCGCCGAGGCCGAGCGAGGTGAGCTCGCGGACGGCCTTGATGACCTGGATCTTCTTGTCGCCAGCAGCCTCGAGGATGACGTCGAAGGAGTCCTTCTCCTCAACCTCTTCAGCAGCACCAGCACCACCGGCGCCGGCAACGGCGACGGGTGCGGCAGCGGTGACCTCGAACTTCTCCTCGAACGCCTTCACGAAGTCGTTGAGCTCGACGAGGGTCAGGCCAGCGAACTGCTCGAGCAGCTCCTCGGTGGAAAGCTTCGCCATGATGTATCTCCTAGATAGATGGGGTTGTTGTACGAGATCGTCGGACGCTTACGCGGCCTCGGCGGTCTCGAGCTTTTCGCGAAGCGCGTCGATGGTGGCGGCAGCCTTGCCCATCGTCGCCTTCATCATGCCCGCAGCCTTCGCCAGCAGAACCTCACGGCTCTCGAGCGAGGCGTACTTGTTGACCTCGTCGGCGGTGAGGGCGTTGCCCTCGAAGATGCCGGCCTTGATCACGAGAAGCGGGTTGGCCTTGGCGAAGTCACGAAGAGCCTTGGCAGTGGCGACGAAGTCACCGTGCACGAACGCGACGGCCGACGGACCCTTGAGGTCGTCGTCCAGTGCGGTGATGCCGGCCTTGTTGGCGGCGATCTTGGTCAGCGTGTTCTTCACCACGGCGTACTCAGCGTCCTGACGGATGCTGTTGCGCAGCTCCTTGAGCTGGGCAACCGTCAGACCGCGGTACTCGGTCAGCAGAACGGCAGTCGAGTCCTCGAATGACTTCGTGAGCTCGGCGACCGATGCATCCTTCTGCGCCATGGTCACTCCTTGGTGTGTACGAGGCGCCTCACGGCGGTGAGGCGCCGACCTCGACCGCATGCAACAGAAAAGCTCCGGCGCAAGCGCACGGAGCTTCGGGAAGTTCGTGTCCTGCGCGGGCCCCTGCTGAGCAGAGCTTCGATCGTCCGTGTTCGCACACGTTCGATGACCAGCGGTCTTCGGTTGCCCCTACTCTACCTCAGTTCCCGGGGTCCCCCAAATCCCGCCCCTCCCCCTCCTCTCCCCCCCTCCTCCCGCCGAAGCCCACGCCGGGCGCCGAAACCCACCAGCGCGTTCGTCGCCGGAGGTGGGCTTCGACGGGAACGGTGGGTCTCGGCGCCCGGCTCTCGTCAGGGTCGGATGCCGAAGGCAGCGAGTCTCGCACCGAGGAGCTCCTCGCTGCGGATGTGCTCCGAACCCCACCGCACGATCCGCCACCCTGTGACACCGCGAACCTCGTCCTCTCGACGCTTCTCGGCGAGGACGACATCATCGATGCTCTTGTCGCCGCGCATCTCGGGCGACAGGTACTTTCCGAGACCGTCGAATTCGCCGAACGCATGCGCGTGCGGAAAACCGAAGTCCAGCCAGTAGTCGCGGCCGTCGGATGCCGTGACGTGCGACTGCAGCTCGACCCCACGGAAGCCGAGTCTGTGCAACAAGAGTCGACTGACGCTCTCGCCCGGCAGCTGCGCCCGACCGTCGGCGAACGCCACCACTCGACGCGCCTGACGGATGCCGCGATTCGACGACCGGCTCATCCTGAGGTCGAGGGTCTCGCGCCACCTCGCAGCGACGACCTCGTCCTGCTGATGACCGGTCACCGCGACACGGCGCAACGCAGCATCCGCACACGCCAACGCCGCCTCCGGACGCAAGGTCCTCGCGAGGTCGATGACGGTGCGTTCGAGTGAGGTGCAGGCGATCCCGTTGATCTCCGTCAGATCGTGGTCGTCGAGCGACAGGTTGTGTCGCGCGACCCCGGACCGGCGTCTGCTGTGGCTCGTCGCGGCTGTGAGGGTGTGCACAGCAGACGGCGTCGTACGGTACAACGGCAGGCCGTGGAGCACCGCGGCCGATTCGAGGCAGAAGGGCGGCGCCGCGTACGTGGCCTCGCGCCGCAGCGCCATGACCGCGAGCAGATGGCGTCCCTCTCCCCAGAGGCCGCCCCAGGCCTCCGCGCGGACGTACCACCCGCGACGCACGCGGACCAGCACTCCGGTGTGAATCGCCTCTGCGATCTCGCGCTCTGTCATTCCGCGCTCGATGAGATCTACCCGACTGAGCAGCATCTCGTCGGCGGCAGGGATATCGAGTTCGCGTGGCATCCCGACATCCTGACGAGCCGGACGTGGCCAGGGGTCTCGCACAGCGCTTTGTGCACAGATCACTCGACATGGTCGTTCCGTGGAGAACGAGTGAGCACCATCGCCCCGTCCTCCGAAACCCATCCGCCCCGCCGAAACCCACCGCGCGCGACGTAGCTTCGGGTGGGTCTCGACGCGAGTGGTGGGTCTCGACGCGCGCGGGATGCCGCGGGGCGGCGTGGGAGGGCGGGAGCGTCGGCGCGCGGGGTTAGGGTCGAGGAGTGACCCCGGAACTCCAAGCGCGCATCGTGGCGGACTCCCGCGACCGTGTCGCGTGGATGCGCGCGAGGTCACGCGGCATCACGGCCACCGACGTCGCCGGCCTCACGAGCGAGAAGTCGATCGCGCGCGCAGCGGACTCCAAACTCGGCGGCGGTCCACGGTTCGGCGGCAACGCCTACACCGACCACGGGCGTCGTCGTGAGCCCGAGATCGCGGCCTGGGTCGCCGCCACGCACGGCATCATGCCCTCGTCGGCGCTGTTCCGGGCCGAGGTCGAGCACCGTCACCTCGCCACTCCCGACGGCATCGCCGTGGATGCGGGCGGGCGCGTGCAGCTGGCCGAGATCAAGACCACCAACAAGGCGTTCCGCGGCATCCCTCGCACCTACCTGCGTCAGGTCTGGTGGCAGCAGCATGTGCTCGGTGCGGAGCGCACGCTCTTCGTGTGGGAGGAGCACGTCGACTTCGCCCCCGTCCACGACGAGCCGCGCTGCGTGTGGATCGACCGCGACGAGCGGGAGATCGCGAAGCTCGTCGGCTTGGCGACGGACCTGATCGACGAGCTCTACCGTCGCACCACGGGTCAGCAGATCCCCGCCCGGATGCCGTCGGCCGCGACCAGCCGTCGGGAGCACCTGCGCGAGCGCGACGCCTTCCGCGCCCTCGCCCTCGCGGACTGATCCGACCCCGCACCGCACGGGCGACCCCGCCGCGCCGACCGGCGTCCCTCAGGTGCAGCTCGCGCCGATGCCGAGCGCTCCGACGGCGAGCTGCCGGGATGCACCGGCCGAGATCCACGACGTCCCCACGAGCAGGTTGTTGACGGTCATGGTCGTGGTGCTGCCGAGCAGGTTGGCGAGCAGGCTCACCAGAAGCCCCTGTGAGAGCACGGCGGTGTGCGTGTAGAGGCCTCCGGTCGGTCCGGTCGTCGTGATGTTGGAGGCGGGGACCACGGCGGTGGTCGTGCCCTGGACGAGCGTGAGGCGGACGCCGTTCGCGGGATACGGCGAGGTCCACACGAGCGTCACGCTCTGGAAGATCCCGAGCCCGTTGACCGTCGCCGTGCATCCGGTGATGGTCGGCACGGGCACCGTGAACGCCGTGAAGGTTCCCGAGGACGTGAACTCGACGTCGGTGAACCGTGCCTCCGTCGAGCGCGCCGAGCCGAGGAGTCCGACCCCCGCGAACAGCGTCAGCCCGAGGATGCCGGCGAGCAGCCTCCGGCCGATCGGCGCCGATCGCGTTCGACGCCCGCTCACGGTTCGACCTTCCGGCGCGACGAACGATCCCGCGGTCTCACCGCGAGGAGCCCCGCGCCGATCACGGCGAGCGCCGCCCCGGCGCCGATCGCCCACGGGGTCACGGCGCCGCCCGTCGCGGGCAGCAGTCCGTCGGAACCGGCGACGACGCTCTCGCCCACGCCTCGGGCATGGACCCGGATGTCGGTGACGGTGTCCTCGTCGTCCGTGTCGGCGGGGTCGAGCGCGACCCAGAGCCGCAGGTGCGCGGTCTCGTCCGACGCGAACTCCGCGAGCGCGATCTCGGCGCCGTCGCGGGGGATGCTCCACGACGACTCGAGCGTGGTCGCGCCGCCGGGGCATCCGCTCGCCCCCCACGGCTGCATGCACAGCTCCGCGTCCACCAGTACAGGCGCGTCGCCCGTCGCGCTCACCGCGAGCGTGACCTGCCCCGGGTCGGGGGCGTCCGCGCTGACCGCGACGTCCCACTGCACGGGCTCGCCGGGGAGCAGGCTCGACGCCGCGGCCCAGTCGGCGACCGACACGAGACGCAGCACCTGCCCTTGGATCACCTCGGTCGTCGGAGCCGCCCACGCCGGCGACGTGCCGGTCGACACGGCGACGGCGGCGACGGCGCAGACCACGAGCAGGCGGGAGGCTCTCATGTCACACCGGCCTCCCGACGACGCGGCGAGCGCGGCCAGAACGCCCACACGACGAGGGTGGTCGCCGCGGCGGTGAGTCCGCCGAGCACGAGGGGGTTCCCCATCCCGGCGATGACCGTCGCGATGCCCGGTACCGAGAACAGCACGATCCGCACGGTCGTCACGGAGTACGGGAAGGGGTCGTCGGACGCGTTCGCGTCGCCTCGCATCGTGATCACTCGCTGCTCCGGCGCGTCCCCGTCGGCGATCGACGTGATGCGGTGGGTGATCGGCAGCTCGCCCTCTCGGTCCACCGTGACGACGTCGCCGATCCGCACGTCGGAGGCGGGGACACGCTGCACGACCGCGACGGACCCCGCCGGGATCGTCGGGGACATCGAGCCGGTGGAGAACATGATGAGCGTGATCTGCGCCGTGACGGCGAGGATCACGAGCACGATGCACACGACCCCGCCGAGCGCCGCGACCCACAGGAGCGCGTCGCCGAGCATCCGTCCGATGCCCCGTCGACGCGCGGTCGGCGGGAGGGTCGCCATGGCGGGGGCGCCCTCCGCGTCCGCGCGCTCCTTGAGGCTGCGTCGCGTCATCGGCGTGCTCATCGCGTGCTCCTCTCCGGTCCCGTCGCCGCTACGACGACGTCCCTTGGATCTGCCAGGTCTGCGTCATGGTGAGGCCCTGCGCGCCGTTGGCCGCCGTGGTGGGGAGCGTGACCGCGACGCAGTAGTTGAGCTGGTTCCCGCCGTTCGCCGTGACCGCCTGCGGGACGGTCGTGGTGGGGGCCCCGCTCACCGTGAGGGCCGAGCCGTCCGACACCACGACGCTCGTCGCCGCAGAGGCCGCGGCGTAGGTCGCGGCGGTGCACGACAGGCTCGGCGTCGCGGCGGTGGGGACCAGCCGGACTCCGTACGTCAGATACGGGGCGAGCCCGGTGCCGCCCGGGGTGCCCGCGGTCAACTGCAGGGTCCCCGCGGCGGACGGGTTGGCGGTCTTGACGCTGAACAGCGCATACGTCGTCGTCCCCGGCACCATCGCGGTGGGGGCGACGGCGAAGCTCAGCGTCGCGGCGGCACCGGCCGTGGCATGGCTCGAGAAGGTCGCGCCGTCCGTCGCGCCGACGATGTCGAAGCGTCCGGCGGTGAACGTCGCCGTGGCGTACTCGGAGTCGTTCCATGCGGCCAGGGTCATCGCGGCGCCCACGCCGAGCACGAGTCCTCCCGCGAGGAGGGCCCGGATTCGGCGGGAGCGGAGCCGCTTCGCCTCCCGCATGGCTCTGCGGGTCTGCATCTCGGACTCAGGTCGTCGACGTCGCCGTGAACTTCCAGGTCGCGGTCGTGGCCAGACCCTGCTTGAGCGCTGTGCCCGCGGTGACCTTGAAGCACAGCTGCACCGCGGTGCCGGCGGTCGTGGCGTTCGCGCCCTTGGTGAGGGTCATCGGCGTCACGCCCGTCTGCACGTCGAGGGTCGCCCCGGTCGCGACGGGCGTGCCCGTGGCGGATGCCGCGTTGCAGGTGGCGCCGGGAGCCAGTTGATAGACCTGGTACGACAGGTTGCCGGAGTTCGATGTCGCGGCGGGGTCGGCGGTCGTGCCGTTGGCCGAGAGGTTCGCCCCGGTCGTCGTGCCGGCCGCGAGGCGCACCCAGAAGCCGGCGTAGACGGCATCCCCGGGGGACATGTTGCCGACGAGCCCCGCCGGCAGCGTGAACGCGAGCGTCGCGGCCGTCCCTCCGGTGTCGACGTTGTGGTCGCTGTAGCTGGCGTTGACGTCGCCCGCCACGGATCCCTGCAGATTGAACGAGCCGGAGGTGAACGTCCCCTGCGCGAACTCGGAGTCGTTCCATGCCGCGAGGGTCACGGCGACCCCCACTCCCAGGACCAGCCCGCCGGCGAGGACCGCCAGAGTCTTCCGCTTCCGATCTTTCGTAACCATGCTGCAACCCCCTCAGGATGCGTTGTCGGTCGCACGGGCGCATCAGGTCTGCGACCCCTGTGGGTGCGCTCCCATGCGTTCCGGCCATCCTCGCGGAAGCGCTCCCATGCCACAAGGGGGTGCGGACATATCCATTGAACGATCCTTCAACTCACACCTGCATCCCGCGGGGGTCGCGCATCAACTAGTTGACGAAGATCAACCACAGGTCTATGGTTGACGAAGTTCAACTATCCTCGCGTGCGCCAGAGACGTCGCAGCATCCCTCCCTGCGAATCACGAAAGGCTCCGCATGACCACGGACTCCCCGACCCGGATGACGCACCGCCAGGTACTGGAGGCCCTCACCGGCCTCCTGCTCGGCATGTTCGTCTCGATGATCGCGACGACCGTCGTGTCGACGTCGATGCCCGTCATCGTGCACGACCTCGGCGGTGACCAGGCCGCATACACCTGGGTCATCACCTCGACGCTCCTCACCACGGCCATCTCGACCCCGATCTGGGGCAAGCTCGCCGACCTCTTCAACCGCAAGCTGCTCATTCAGCTCGCGATCGTCATCTTCGTCGGCGCCACCGCCGCCGCGGGTTTCGCACAGGACACGAACACCCTCATCCTGTTCCGGGCGATCCAGGGCCTCGGCGGCGGCGGCCTCGCGGCCCTCAGCCAGGTCATCATGGCCGACATCATCAGCCCCCGCGAGCGCGGCCGGTACATGGGCCTGTTCGGCGCCGTCATGGCCGTCGCGACGGTCGGCGGACCGCTGCTCGGCGGCTGGGTGACCGACACGATCAACTGGCGCTGGAACTTCTTCGTCGCCCTCCCCTTCGCCATCGCCGCGCTGATCATCCTGCAGAAGACCCTGCACATCAGCACCGAGCGCACGCGCAAGGCGTCGATCGACTACCTCGGCATCGTGCTGCTGTCCTCCGCCGTGTCGCTCCTGCTCATCTGGGTCACCAACGCCGGCTCGACGTTCGACTGGTGGAGCACCGAGACCGCGCTCATGGTCGGCGGCGCGATCCTCGCGACGATCGCCTTCATCATCGTCGAGCTCAAGGTGCGCGAGCCGCTCATCCCGCTCTCGCTGTTCCGCGGCCGCACGTTCACGCTGTCGGTCGTCGCCTCGATCTCGATCGGCGTGGCGATGTTCGGCACCTCGGTGTACCTCGCGCAGTACATGCAGCTCTCCCGCGGCGCCTCGCCGACCGAGGCCGGCCTCATGACGCTGCCGATGATGGCCGGGCTCCTCATCGCCTCGATGGTCGTGGGCCAGCTCGTCACGCGCTTCGGCAAGTGGAAGGGCTACCTGATCCTCGGGTCGGTGCTGCTCATCGCCGGCTCGACGCTCCTGTCGACCCTGCACTACGACACGAACTTCGTGCTCGTCTCGATCTACATGTTCCTCACCGGCGCGGGCGTCGGCATGACCATGCAGAACCTCGTGCTCATCGTGCAGAACGTCGCGAAGCCCGCCGAGATGGGCGTCGCGAGCTCGGGCGTCACGTTCTTCCGCAGCCTCGGCGGCACGGTCGGCGTCTCGGTCATGGGCGCCGTGCTCGCGAACTCGCTGACCGGCCTCTTCACCGACGGCAAGGAGCGCATCGGCGCGGCGATCGCGCAGTTGGGCGACAAGGGCGCGGAGGTCGCGGCCCAGCTGTCGAGCGGCACGCTTCCCGAGGTGCGCCTGCTCCCCGAGCCCGTGCGGTCGATCATCGAGGACTTCTACGCCCAGGCGATCTCGCACGCGTTCCTCATCGGCATCCCGCTCGCGATCATCAGCCTGATCGCGATCCTGTTCCTGCCGAACAAGCCGCTCACGCGCATGACCACGAGCGAGCGCGCCGAAGCGGATGCCGCGAAGCACGCCGACCCCGTCACGGATGCCGCGGACGTGGCGGTCTCCGACGCCGAGGCCCTCTCCGGGGCACCGCGCACGGGCACGGTCACCGTGGTGCGCCCGGGCTCCGGCGATGCCGATGGACGCTGAGATCAGCGCCTCTGCCGAAGGGGCGCGGACGGTCGCGGTCCGCGCCCTCGAGGCGGAGTTCAGCGAGCTCATCACGCACTTCCGCCGGCTCATCATCGACAACGCGAACCGTGTGAGCCCCGGCATGCTCCCCGGCGCCTACAAGACGTTCACGACGATCGCCCGGTGCGGCAGCGTCACCTCGTCGATGCTCGCGGAGCGGATGCTGGTCGACAAAGGCCAGCTGAGCCGCATGGTGCGCGAGCTCGAGGACCTCGGCCTCATCCATCGCTCCCCCGACCCGAACGACGGCCGCTCCTCGCTGCTGAGCCTCACGCCGCACGGCGAGGCCAAGCTGATCGAGGCCCGCGAACCGCAGGAGGGGATGCTGATGCGCAACCTCGCGGACTGGAGCGTCGACGACATCGACAGCCTCACCCGGCTGCTGCACGCGCTGAGCTCGGGTGCGACCCCCGGCCGCGAGGACTAAGCCGTCAGCACCCGCCGCGCCTCGTCTGCGACCTCGGCCGCGATCGTGTCGAGCAGCTCGGAGCGCAGGTTCCACTGCTGCCAGTACAGCGCCACCCGCAGCGGCGGACCGCCCAGATCCACGAGGTCTCCCTCGTCCTGCAGCCGGGGCACCATCCCCCAGCCGAGGCCGAGCCGCACCGCGAGCGCGTAGTCGTGGGAGGCGGGGACGTAGTGCCGCGGCACGCCCTGCGCCGCGACTCCGCGCGTGGAGAGCCACTCGTGCTGCAGCGTGTCGCGGCGGTCGAAGTCCACGAACGGGGCGAGGCCGAGCGTCTCGGGCGTCACGCCGTCTCCGAACCACCGCTCGGCGAACCCCGCCTGCGCCATCGCGCGATACTCCAGCACGCCGAGCGGCGACACCGAGCATCCCGCCACAGGTTCAGCCTCGCTCGTCACGGCCGCCATGACCGTGCCGGATTCGAGCAGCCGTGCCGTGAAGTTCTGGTCGTCGCGGTGCAGGTCGACATCGATGCCGTGCGCCGCGGACAGGCGCGCGAGCGGGGCGAGGAACCAGGTGGCCATCGAGTCGGCGTTGACCGCGAGCGGGATGCGGGGACGCGGCGTCGCACCGTCGAGGCCCAGGCCGCCCAGGGCGTCGTGCTCCAGCAGAGCGATCTGGCGTGCGAGACGGACGACGGCCTCCCCCGCCTCGGTGAGCTGCGCGGGCCTGCTGCGGACGACGAGCACCCGGCCGAGCTGCTGCTCCAACGCCTTGAGTCGCTGGCTCACCGCGGAGGGCGTGATGCGGAGGACGCGGGATGCCGCATCGAGCGTGCCCTCGTCGGCCACCGCCGCGACGGTGGCGGCGAGTTCGGGATCGATCTTCACATAAGCGATGCTAATGGTTCGTGAGGAATCCTCGCTGGCGCTCATGGTCACGGATGCCTAGCGTGGTGGCATGCTCTCGGTCTTCTCGGGTCTCGGACTCGGCCTCTCCCTCATCGTCGCCATCGGCGCGCAGAACGTGTTCGTACTGCGCCAGGGGATCCGCCGCGAGCACGTCCTCCCCGTCGTGATCATCTGCGCACTCTCCGACGCCCTGCTCATCGTCGCGGGCGTCGCGGGCCTCGGTTTCGTGATCTCCTCCGCCCCCTGGCTCGTGGTCGTCGCGCGCTGGGCAGGAGCCCTGTTCCTGCTGACCTACGGCATCCTCGCGGCCCGGCGTGCGTGGCGCGGTGGCGAGGAGCTGCGCGTGGACGCGGCCGACGAGCAGCCTGCCGACGGCGCGTCGAACGGTGGAGTCGCGACCGCGACGCGCACGCGCCTGACCCCCGTGGTCCTCACGGTCTTGGCCCTCACCTGGCTCAACCCGCACGTCTACCTCGACACCGTACTCATGCTCGGCTCGATCGCGGCGACCCACGGCGAGGAGCGCTGGCTGTTCGCCGCCGGGGCGATCGCCGCCAGCATCCTGTGGTTCACGGCCCTCGGCTTCGGCGCCCGCTACGTCGGACGCTGGCTGCGCACCGAGCGCTCCTGGCGCATCCTCGACGGGATGATCGCGGTGGTGATGATCGCCCTCGCGATCAGTCTCGTGCTGCCCATCCTGTCCTGACACCCGCGGAGGCCCCGTCGGTCACCCTGCACCTGCATGCCGAAACCACGGATGCATGCCGGGACCGGCGACTCCGGCATGCATCCGTCGTTCCCACCTGCATCCGGGCGGGACGCGGCTCTCAGTCGCCGTCGAGCGGGCGCAGGATGCGGGTGAGGAAGCGCTGCGTGCGCTCCTGGCGCGGCGCTCCGAAGATCTCCGAGGGCGGGCCCTCCTCGACGACCACGCCGCCGTCGAGGAACAGCACCCGGTCGGCGGCCTCGCGCGCGAAGCTCAGCTCGTGCGTCACGACGACCATGCTCCAGCCCTCGTCCGCGAGCTCCTTGATCACGAGCAGCACCTCGCCCACGAGCTCGGGGTCGAGCGCACTGGTCGGCTCGTCGAACAGGAGCAGGTCGGGGCGCAGCGCGAGAGCGCGCACGATGCCGACACGCTGCTGCTGGCCCCCGGAGAGCTCGTGCGGCCGGGCGCCCTCCTTGTCGGCGAGGCCGACCCGGGCGAGCAGGGTTCGCGCCTCGGCGACGACCTCGGCCTTCGGCCGCTTCTGCACGCGCCAGGGCCCCTCGATGACGTTCTCGAGCACGGTGAGGTGCGGGAACAGGTTGTTCTGCTGGAACACCATCGCCGAGCGGTCGCGCAGCGCGTAGCGCTTCTGCTTCTGCTCCCGGGCACTCCCCCGGCCCGACGACGCGAAGTCGACCTCCGGACCGCCCGCGACCTCGAGCGTGCCGGCGTCCGGCGTCTCGAGTCCGTTGAGCGAGCGCAGCACCGTGGTCTTGCCCGAACCGCTGGGACCGATCAGCACCACGACCTCGCCCCGATGCAGCGTGACGTCGATGCCGCGCAGCACCTCGTTGTCGCCGAAGCTCTTGTGCAGGCCGCGGGCGGTGAGCAGCGCCTCTCCCGTGGCGCGAGGGTCAGTGCGCGACATGGCGGTCGAGCCTCCTCTCGAGAGCGCTCTGCCCGAACGACAGCACGAGGCAGAACACCCAGTACACGAGCGCCGCGGCGAGGTAAACGGTCATGAACTGCAGCGTGGCCGCCGCGATCTGCTGCGACACCTTGAACAGCTCGGTCACGAGGATGAGCGAGGCCAGCGAGGTGTCCTTCACGAGCGAGATGAACGTGTTCGACAGCGGCGGCACCGACACCCGAGCGGCCTGCGGCAGGATGATGCGCGTCAGCGTGTGCGTACGGTTCATGCCGACCGTGTACGCCGCCTCCCACTGCCCCTTCGGCACGGACAGGATCGCGGCGCGCACCACCTCGGCCGCGTAGCCGCCGACGTTGAGCGACAGCGCGATGATGGCACTCGGCCACGGGTCGAGCTTGAGTCCGATCGACGGCAGGCCGTAGAAGATCACGAACAGCTGCACGAGCATCGGCGTGCCGCGGATCACCGAGATGTAGAACCGCGCCACGTTCGACACGATCGGATTGACGGAGATGCGCATGAGCGCGACCCCGATCGCGAGCACGAGACCCAGCGCGAACGACACGAGCGCGAGCGGCACGGTCGCCGTCAGGCCCGCCAGGGCGATCGGCCCGAGGGAGTCGAGGAACAGCTGCCAGGGAGTCTCCATGGGTTACTGGGTGACGTCCTCGCCGAAGTACTTGTCGCTGATCTCGGCGAGCGTGCCCTCGGCGCGCAGCTCCTCGAGAGCCTTGTCGATGGCCTCGACGAGCGTCGTCTTGTCCTTCGTGAACACGAACGCCTGCTCGCCGGCCTCATCCGTCTCGGCGGCGATCTTGAGCCCGGAGTCCTTGTTCGTGGTCTCGTAGTCGAGGAACGTGAGCTTGTCGTTCACGGTCGCGTCCACGCGGCCCTGACGCAGCAGCTCGACGGCCTGCGCCCAGCCCTCGACGCCCTCGACCTTCGCGCCCGACTCGGTGGCGAGGTCGTACCAGTTGCTCGTGAGCGACTGCGCGGTCGTCTTGCCCTCCAGGTCGGCGAAGGACGAGATGGAGTCGTCGTCCTGGTTGACCACGATGACGCCCGGCGAGACCGTGTACGGCGTGCTGAACAGGTACTTCTCCTCGCGCTCGTCGTTGATGCTGACCTGGTTCGCGATCACGTCGAAGCGGCCGGCATCCAGCCCCGCGAAGATCGCGTCCCACTGAGTCTCCTGGAACTCGACCTTCAGGTCCAGCTTGTCGGCGACGGCCTGGATGATCTCGACGTCGAACCCGGTGAGCGGGCCCGTGCCGTTGTCCTCGTGGAAGCTGAAGGGGCGGTAGGTGCCCTCGGTCGCGACCGTCAGGGTACCGCCGGTCACGAGGCCGTAATCGTCGCCGGCCCCCTGCGAGGAGCTGGTCTCGGCGGGCGCGGTGCTTCCGCTGCAGGCCGTGAGAGCGGCGGCGCCGAGGACGAGTGCGGTGACGGCGATGAGGCGACGGGACATGGGGTTACCCTCCTGGGGTGCGGTGAGCGCGGGTGCTGTGGTGCGCGGGTCTCCTCACCCTACGCGCGTCGCGCCTCGGCATCGCATTCGGATGACGTCGCATGTCGCGCTCCAGACGGCGAGGGAGTTGCGCGGGAACGAGAAAGGCCCCCGCGCGATGCGGGGGCCTCTCCACGGATCATGCTCAGATGGCGTTGACGTCCAGCGGGATGCCGGGGCCGAACGTGGTCGACACGGCGCCCTTCTGGATGTAACGGCCCTTCGAGCTCGACGGCTTCAGACGGACGATCTCCTCGAGAGCGGCCTTGATGTTCTCGTCGAGCTGATCGGCCGAGAACGACGCCTTGCCGACGACGAAGTGCACGTTGGCGTGCTTGTCGACGCGGAACTCGATCTTTCCGCCCTTGATGTCCTCGACGGCCTTGGCCGTGTTCGGGGTCACCGTGCCGGTCTTCGGGTTCGGCATGAGTCCACGCGGACCCAGCACCTTGCCGAGACGACCGACCTGGCCCATGAGCTCCGGGGTGGAGACGGCCGCGTCGAACGCGGTCCAGCCGCCGGCGACCTTCTCGATGAGCTCGGCGCCGCCGACCTCATCGGCGCCTGCGGCGATCGCAGCCTCGGCCGCGGGGCCGGTGGCGAACACGATGACGCGGGCGGTCTTGCCGGTGCCGTGCGGGAGGATGACGGTGCCGCGCACCATCTGGTCCGCCTTGCGCGGGTCGACGGAGAGCTTCAGCGCGACCTCGACGGTGGCGTCGAACTTCGCGGAGCCGGTCTCCTTCGCGAGGCTGACGGCCTCGGTCGGGGTGTAGAAACGGTCTGCCTCGATCTTCTCGGCGGCAGCCTTGTAAGCCTTGGACTTGGTAGCCATGATTATTCTCCTCAGCCCTCGACCGTGATGCCCATGGAACGGGCGGTGCCGGCGATGATCTTCGAGGCGGCCTCGATGTCGTTCGCGTTCAGGTCGGCCTGCTTCTGCTCGGCGATCTGACGGACCTGGTCCTTGGTGATCTTCGCGACCTTGACGGTGTGCGGGGTCGACGAGCCCTTGGGCACGCCGGCGGCCTTCTTGATGAGCTCCGCAGCCGGCGGGGTCTTCAGGATGAACGTGAAGCTGCGGTCCTCGTAGACGGTGATCTCCACGGGGATGACGTTGCCGCGCTGCGACTCGGTCGCGGCGTTGTACGCCTTGCAGAACTCCATGATGTTGACGCCATGCTGACCGAGCGCGGGGCCGATCGGCGGCGCCGGGTTGGCTGCACCGGCGTTGATCTGAAGCTTGATCAGGCCGGTCACCTTCTTCTTCGGTGCCATTCTCTTTCCTTTCGTCGAATCGGATGCCGGAGCATCCGTTTCTCCCACGGGTCCGGCATCTCCGGACCGTGGTCGTCTGCACGCGCGCGAAAGCGGCACACAAACCACAACAGTCTACCCGACGCGACGATGGATGGAAAACGCTCGGGAACGGATGCTCCCCGCGACGTTTTCCATCTCTCATCCGGCCGGGAACGCGAGAACGGCCGCCCCGGGTGGGACGGCCGTTCTCGTGACGGGTGTGTCAGATCATCTTGGTGACCTGGTCGAACGACAGCTCGACCGGGGTCTCGCGCTCGAACAGGGATACGAGCACCGTGAGCTTGCCGCTCTCGGGCTTGATCTCGCTGATCGAACCGGGAAGACCCGCGAACGAGCCCTCCTTGATCGTGATGGTCTCGCCGATCTCGAAGTCGACCTCGGCGGGCAGCGGACGCGCGACGGCGACGCCGCCCTTGGCCGCGATGTTCTTGGCGGTCGGGACGTCCTTGACCTCGACGAGCGACTTCAGCATGTTGAAGGCCTCTTCGAAGCGCAGCGGCGTCGGGTTGTGGGCGTTGCCCACGAAGCCGGTGACGCCGGGCGTGTGACGGACGACCGACCAGGTGTCCTCGGTGAGCTCCATGCGCACCAGCACGTAGCCGGGGATGCGCACGCGCGTGACCATCTTGCGCTGGCCGTTCTTGATCTCGACGACGTCCTCCATCGGGACCTCGATCTGGTAGATCTCGTCCTCGACCTCCAGCGTCGACTTGCGCTGCTCGATGTTCGCCTTGACCTTGCGCTCGAAGCCCGCGTACGAGTGGATGACGTACCACTTGCCGGGGAGCATCCGGAGGTCCATGCGGAACGCCTCGTACGGGTCCTCCTCGGACTCGTCGGCGTCGTCGTCCGCGTCGGCGGCGGGACGGTCGTCCTCGCCGTTCACGTCGGGGCCGTCGTACGGCGTGACCTCGTCGGCCGCCTCGGCTTCCTGCTCTGCGGCGTCTTCCGCCACAGCGTCGTTGAGGACCTCGGCGGCGGCCTCGGACTCCGCCGCTTCGTCCAGGTTGAGGGCGTCGTTCACGATCGCGTCAGCCTCCGGGTCGTCGATGTCGATGTCGGTGTCGTCTTCCGTGCCGGTGTCCTCGTCGCCGCCCTCGTCCTCCACGTGGAGGGCGACGTGCTCGGCGGACGTGACGGAGCGCTCCTCGGCGGCGAGGACGTTGCCCTCCTGGGCCTCGTCCTCCTCGCTGGACTGCTCTGCGGCGGTCGCCCAGTCGGCGTCGTCGGAATATCGTTCAGACACGTTGCTTCTTTCCAATCACTGCAGCCAGGGCCGCAGGGCATCACGCGTCCGGAACCCCGAACACGATGTGCGTCAGCCACGCGAACAGAGTGTCGAGCCCGTAGACGATGCCCATGACGATGAGGACGAAGACGAGCACGACCGCAGTGAACTTGAACAGTTCCTTGCGGGTCGGGGTGACGACCTTGCGCAGCTCTGCGATGACCTGGCGGAAGAACAGGGCGATGCCCCCGAAGAACCGGGAGAAGGCGTTGCCGCTCTTCTCGCGGGTGGCGCCGGCCGCGACGACCTCGCCGCGCGGTTCGTCCTGATCCATCCTGAATGTACCTTTCGTGTGCCAGCGTTGCACTGACGCGCAGGGCGGACAGGAATCGAACCTGCAACCTGCGGTTTTGGAGACCGCTGCTCTGCCAATTGAGCTACCGCCCTAGAGACCTGGAGGTCTCGGGGTGTCGCCTCCATCCTGCCACCGCTTGCGGGTCCGGAGATCCGGGGCACGGCGAAAGAATGCAGACAACAACTGCTGATCCAGCATACGGCATCCGTCGCGCCCTGCCGAACCGACGACGGCATCGGCGCTGTTGCTAGGCTCGGCGGGCGGAGCAACAGAGGGGGATGCCGGTGAGCGCTGACGTGCAGCAGTTCCAGGTGGATCTGCGCGGGGTCGTCGATCTGCTCAGCCGGCACATCTACTCCAGTCCGCGCGTCTACCTCCGCGAGCTCCTGCAGAATGCGCGCGATGCGATCACCGCCCGCCGGGAGCACGACGGCCAGGGCGGGAGCATCCGCATCATTCCCCTGTCGGACGCGACCGGCGAGTTCGTGCTGCGCGACGACGGGATCGGCCTCACCTCCGCCGAGGTCGCCGATCTGCTCGCGACCGTCGGGCGCAGCTCCAAGCGCGACATCTTCGACCTGCCGCGCAGCGACTATCTCGGCCAGTTCGGCATCGGGCTGCTCAGCTGCTTCATGGTCGCCGACACGATCGTCATCCGCTCCCGCAGCGCCCGGGGCGGCTCGGCTGTCGAGTGGACGGGCAGCGCCGACGGAACGTTCCGCGTGACCGAGATCGACGACGATCTGCCGATCGGCACGAGCGTGCACCTCGTGCCGCGCTTCGACGCCGACGAGCTGCTGCGCCCGGCGGCGGTGCGCGAACTCGCCACGACCTTCGCGGAGTTCCTCCCGGTCCGGGTCACCCTCGACGCTCCGGGCGGAGACGTCGACATCACGCGCGCCGCGCCCTTCCTCTCGCCCGGCGACGACGTCGAGGCCGCCGTGCAGTACGGACGCGATCTGCTCGGCGCCGGTCCGCTCGACGTGATCGAGCTGAGCGAGCCCGCCACCGGCACGCGAGGCCTCGCCTATGTGCTGCCGTTCGCCCCACCGCCCGGCGCTCGCCAGGCCACCCGCATGTACCTCGGACGGATGCTGCTGGGCGAACGCGTCGACGACGTGCTCCCGGACTGGGCGTTCTTCGTGCGCGCCGTGATCGACTCCACGGGCCTCTCCCCGACGGCGAGCCGAGAGTCCCTCGTGGAGGACGCGTCCCTCGAGCGGGTGCGCGAGCAGCTCGGCGCCGGCATCCGTCGCTGGGTGCTCGAACTGGGCCTGCGGGAGCCGCACCGACTCGCGCAGTTCGTCGCGATCCACGAGGTCGGTCTGAAGTCGCTCGTGCGCCACGACGAAGAGCTCGCCCGCTTCATCACCCGCTGGCTCACCCTCGAGACCACTCACGGCACGATGCGGATCGGCGACCTCGTCGAGCGCTACCCGCACGTGCGCTTCGCGCAGACCGTCGACGAGTTCCGACAGGTCGCCGGCATCTCCCCGGCATCCGAGGTGCTCGTGAACGGCGGCTACCTGTACGACTCCGAACTCGTGCGGATGCTGCCCGACCTGTACCCGCAGGTCACGGTCGAGCTCGTCGACGTGACCGGAGAGCTCGACCGCCTCGACCCTCCGCCGCTCGACGACCGCGACGCGGCGGTCGCGCTCGAGGCCCGCGCGGGCGCCGTGCTCGCGGCATCCGGGAGCGCGGTGACCGTGCGGTCGATCGACCAGCCGGAGCTCGCAGCGCTGTACGTGGCGGACCCCGAGGTGCTGCGCCGCATCGATCGCGGACGTACGAAGGGCATCACGGGGTCGCTGTGGGGCGGTGTGCTCGACCGCATCGACGCGACGGTCTCGGCCTCCCGCGACGACGATCTCAGCGCCCGCCTGTGCCTCAACTGGTCGAACCGCGTCGTGCGGGCGCTCGTGCGCGTGCAGGACGACGCGGTGTTCGCCCGCACGGTGCAGCTGCTGTACATCCAGGCGCTCCTCGCGGGGCACCACCCGCTGTCCGACGCCGACCGTGCGCTCATGACCTCCGCGCTCACCGACCTCGTCTCGCTCTCCGCCGGCATCGAGGGGGACGCGATCCCCTTCGGCGACGCCGTCTGACCCGCACCCTCCGAAGGGACCACGCATGGCACGTCCGAAGAAGCGCTTCCAGCAGCTGATCGAGGAGATCGACCGCACGCCGTGGGGCCCGGCCGAGCAGGCGCTCGTGGCGGATGCCGTGGCGCTGGCGCTCGAGCTCGGCGACGAGCGTCTCGAGTACGAGGCGCGCATGCGGCAGACCGCGTCCGCGAACATGAACGGCGCGACCGATGTGATGCTCAACTCCTTCGCCTGGTGTCTCGCCCGTCACGACGCGGATCCGCAGCGCTTCCCCGCCGACCTGGACTACGGCGGCGCCGACCTCATGTGGCAGTTCAAGTGGATGGCATCCGCCCTGCGCTCCTCTCCGGCGTTCTCCGTCGACCAGATCGCCGCGGTGCTCGACGACATGGAGGCGCACTACCGGGCGGCCGGCCTCGGGCAGAGCGGAGTCCTGACGGCGCGGTTCGAGGACGCCTGGGACGCGGGACGCACCGACGAGGCCGAGGCGCTGCGCGTGCAGCTGGAGGCCACACCGCGCGACGAGCACAGTCACTGCGACGCGTGCGGCCGCAGCCAGTTCGCCGGGTTCTTCGCCGAGACCGAGCGGGACGCCGAGGCCATCCGCCTCGTGGAGGAGATGCTCGAGGGCGGCTTCTCGTGCGGCGAGGAGCCCGAGCACGCTCTGTCCCGCGTCCTCCTCCCCTACCTGCGCGCCGGACGCCCGGACGAGGCGAAGAGCGCCCATCTGCGCAGCTACCGTCTCGCGAAGGACAACGCCGACAACCTGCGCATCGTCGCGAACAACATCGTGTTCGCAGCCGTCACCGGCAACGAGGCGCGCGCCCTCGCGATGGTCGAGCGCCACATCGCCTGGCTCGCGCACGACGGCCTCAACGTCGACGCGCACTTCGCCGCGCTCGGCGCGATCGCCTTCGCTCTCGACCGCGTCACCGCCGCGGGGCACGGGGAGACGCCCGTGCGCGGTGCGGACTCCCCCGCGCTCGTCGCGTTCTTCGGCACGCACGAGGGCCCGTGGGGCGCAGCCGATCTCGCGGCGGCGGCGTGGTCGTCCGCCGAACGCATCGGCGCGGAGTTCGACCGCCGCGACGGCACGGACGGCCACGCCCGCAGCGTCGCCCGTCTGCGCTCCCTGGAGGCCGAGAGCTACGACGTGCCGATCCGGTCGGATGCGTTCGCCGCCACGACCGACACGGCGACCCCCGCCGACGCCGACGGCTGGTTCGACCGCGTCATGAACCTCGCGCAGTTCGGCGCCGAGCACGAGACCCTGCAGGCGCTGCCCCACGCGCTCGAGGTCGAGGACCCGGCGAAGCTGTCGCAGATCCTGTCCATGCGCATCGGCATCCTCATCGCGCTGGACCGGGTCGACGAGGCCCGGGAGATCCTCCCCGCACGGATCGAGGCGCTCCGTGCGGCCGGACGCACCGAGCAGGCCGACCTCGAGCAGCGCCTCGGACTCGCGACGTTCGGTCTGAACACCCCGGAGGCGGCCGCGGCGCTCGAGGACGAGCTCGCCACCGCGGCATCCCTCCCCGCCTGGTCCCGCGGCGATCTCGCGATCAGCCGCGCCTCGCTGCACATGCACGCCGAGGAACCCGATGCCGCGCTCGACCTGGCCGAGGTCGCCGCCCGCGCGTTCGCCGAGGCCGAAGACGCGCGCCTGTCGAACACGACGACGCTCATCGCGATCGCCGCCGTGCTGCAGAAGGGCGACATGGAGGCCGGCTCCGCCCTGCTCGACCGCTTCCTCGGGCAGGACGACCTCAGCGACGGCCACCGCGCTCAGGCGCTGCAGACCCGGGCCCGGGTGCGCGGCGGACGGGAGGACTTCGTCGCGGGTGCGACGGATGCCGACGAGGCCTGCCGTCTGCTCGCCGCTCTCGGCGCCACGAAGGCGCTCGGGGCGGCGCACCTGCTCGCCGGCGCGCTCTGGGAGGACGCCGGCGACGCCGAGAAGGCCGTGTCGCGCTACCGCGTCACCGCGCGATTCGTCGAGCAGGAGGGCGGCGACCGGGCCGGTGCCGACTTCCGCCTCGCCCGCGCCATGCTCGCGCAGGGCGACGCCGAGGAGGCGGCCGAGCTGTTCGGCGCCGTGCTGCAGCGCGAAGAGGAGGACGAGGTGCCGGCGGCATCCCGGGCCATGACCGCATCGATGCTCGCCCGGGCCCTCGCAGCCTCCGGGGAGTTCGGCCAGTCGGTCGGCGCCTTCGGGTACGCCGCCGAACTGTTCGGCGAGGGCGGCGAGCCCGCCGACCAGGCCGTGGCGCTCACCGAGCGGGCGAAGATCCTCGCGCGATTCGAGGAGCACGATGAAGCGATCGCGACGCTCGAGGCGGCATCCGAGATCGTGCGCACGGCACCGGATGCCGTCGGGGCGCGCGCCGACGTGCTGCACAACCTCGGCCAGGCCTACGGTGCTCGCCAGGACGACCGGGCGTTCACGCTGTTCGACGAGGTCGCGCAGCTCGCTCAGGAGCACGACGCCGGATGGTTGCAGGCCGACGTCCAGGACTCGCGCGGGCGCGCACTGGCCTCGTTCGGTCGGATCGACGAGGCCGTCGCGGCAGCGCTCACCGCCGCCGATGCGTTCGCCGGAATCGGGGACGTCGGGTCGGCAGGCGGGTCGGAGCTGTTCGCGGCGCGGCTGCTCGGCGCGAACGAACGCCCGTCGGACGCCGTGCCGATCTACCGCAGCGCCATCGAGCACGCGGCCGACCACCCGCCCCTGCGGCAGGTCGCGGCCCTGGAGCTCGGCGATGTCCTCGAAACCCTGGGCCGGCACGGCGAGGCCGCGGAGGTGCGGGCGCTGCTCGACAGCTGAGGCCGCGCCTCGTTCACTCGCGTCGCAGGAATCCACTCGCATCGCACGGATTCGCGGGATTCCTACGCCCCGAGCGCGAATCTGCGACCGTGGTGCGTCCGATCAGCGGTACGCGAGTCCGTCGCACGTCACGAGGTCGCGGAACTCCCCGACGTCGACCTGCTCCTCCACGTCGGCATAGGTCTCCGACGGGATGACGGCGACCTCCACGGCGTCGGCATCGTGCAGGTCCGCAGCGTCCGCGCAGATCGCGACGACCGTCCACTCCCGGGCGTCCGACGTGCCGAGCGAGAACGAGGCGGCGCGACCGACCCGCGGGGACGAGTCCTGGATGAGAAACCCGGCGTCATCGGAGGCGAACGCCATGACCTCCGCGAGCGTTCGCCCGATCGCGTCGCCGACAGGAACGGGCGGCTCCCCCGAGCATCCGGTGATCGTCACCGCAAGCGCGACGCACGTGACGTTCGCGACCACGAGGATCCCGGCCTTCGCGTGGTCGATTCGCATAGTGCGCAGCCCCTCCGTGACCCGGTTGACGAGGACAGTCTCGCGCCGCGATCGGGAGTTCGGGCGATATCCCGGAACACGATCGCCGCGCACTCGACTGACGCGTCGCCTCGCACGGAAGAATGCGCTTCAGTAGGCCGTTTACCCCGCATCCGTCCGAGGGAAGCGCACATCACCCAGCGAAGCGCGCGCCGGTGAGCACCCGGAGCGGATGCCGCGGCATCAGAGCAGCTGGCGCCAATTCGCGCGGGCGAGGTCGAGCAGCTCGTCGCCGCGGCCTGACATCACCGTGCGGATCGCGTACAGCGCGAAGCCCTTGACCTGCGCGGCCTCGACCGCGGGCGGCATCGACAGCTCCTGGCGCTCGGTGACGACGTCGAGCAGGGCGGGGCCATCGTGCGCGAGCACCTCGGCGAGCGCATCGGGCAGGTCCTCGCTGTGCTCCACACGTCGGGCGAAGATGCCCATGGCCTCGGCGATCGCCGCGAAGCTCGGATTGTCGAGTCCGGTGCCGAAGTTCACGAACCCCGCGGCCTTCATCTCCAGCTCGACGAAGTTCAGCGAGGAATTGTTCACGACGACCGTCTTGACCGGCAGGCGGTTCTGGGTGAGCGTGAGCAGCTCGCCGAGCATCATCGCGAGCCCGCCGTCCCCGGCGAGCGCGACCACCTGACGGTCCGGATGCGAGACCTGCGCGCCGATGCCGTGCAGCAGCGCGTTGGCCATGGATCCGTGCGTGAACGATCCGATGAGCCGACGCCGCTCTGTCATCGAGAGGTAGCGCGCCGCCCAGACGGTCGGCGACCCGACGTCGGCCGTGAAGATCGCGTCGCCCGCAGCCTGCTCGTCCAGCAGACGCGCGAGGTATTGCGGATGGATCGGACGCCCCTTCTTCGTCGGCGTCGCGAGGTCGTCGAGCTTCGCGCGGGTCTTGCGGTAGTGCGCGGTCGCATCGTCGAGATGCCCCCGGTCGGAGGTCTCGGCGAGCCGCGGCAGCAGCGCCTCGACGGTCGCCCGCACGTCTCCCACGAGCCCCAGGTCCAGCGGATGCCGCTTGCCCAGCTGCGACCCGCGGATGTCGACCTGGATCGTCGTCGCGTGCTCCGGATAGAACTGCTCGTACGGGAAGTCGCTGCCGAGCACGAGGAGCGTGTCCGCCGCCTCCATGGCCCGGTAGCCGGAGGCGAAGCCGAGCAGTCCGGTCATGCCCACGTCGAAGGGGTTGTCGTACTCGATGAACTCCTTGCCGCGCAGCGCGTGCACGATCGGCGCTCCCAGGCGGTCGGCGAGCGCGATGACCTCGTCGTGTGCACCCTCCACCCCCGCACCGGCGAGGATCGTCGTCCTGGTCGAAGCGTTCAGCAGGGTCGCCGCACGCTCGAGCTCGTCGGGGCTCGGGGTGACCACGGGACGGGTGCGCTCGATGACGACGGTGCGGTCGTCGGGGATGTCGGCGAGCGCGACGTCACCGGGGATCACGAGCACCGCGACGCCGCGCTGCTCTATCGCCGCGCGCATCGCGATCTCCAGCAGCCGGGGCATCTGCCGCGGGTCGGCGACGTACTCCACGTACACGCTGCACTCGCGGAACAGCTCCTGCGGATGCGTCTCCTGGAAGTACCCGGTGCCGATCTCGGTCGTCGGGATGTGCGCCGCGATCGCGAGCACCGGAACGCGGGAGCGGTTCGCGTCGTACAGGCCGTTGATCAGGTGCAGGTTGCCCGGGCCGCACGACCCGGCGACGACCGCGAGGTCGCCGGTGAGGGCCGCATCCGCCGCCGCCGCGAACGCCGCCGACTCCTCGTGCCGCACGTGCACCCAGCGGATGCTGCCGTCCTTGCGCAGTGCGTCGGTGAAGCCGTTGAGTGAATCGCCCGGCAGTCCGTAGACCCGGTCGATCCCGTTGGCGGTGAGCGTCTTGACGATGTTCT
Source organism: Microbacterium sp. NPDC089696 (assembly GCF_044749125.1). Classification (NCBI taxonomy): domain Bacteria; kingdom Bacillati; phylum Actinomycetota; class Actinomycetes; order Micrococcales; family Microbacteriaceae; genus Microbacterium; species Microbacterium sp. NPDC089696. The sequence continues at coordinate 470,112 of NZ_JBIVHF010000002.1, forward strand.
CTGCGACGGAGGCCATGCTTCGAGCCTATGCCCGGGTGATGCGAGCAGGGCCAGTGGGCGGAGCCCAGGTTCCGGTTTTCCGCACCTCGGTCGAGGGGCAGCCGCAGTGACGGCATTCGTCCCGGTCCGTAGCGTCGAGAGCATGGACACCTCTGAGAGCCTCGGCCTGTTCGCGGACTGGGCGATCGCCCTCATGGAAGCCCTCGGCAGCGTCGGCGCCGGCGTCGCCGTGGCGATCGAGAACCTGTTCCCGCCGATCCCCAGCGAGGTGATCCTGCCGCTGGCCGGGTTCACCGCGAGCCAGGGGTCGATCGTGCTGTGGGAGGTCCTCGTCTGGACCACGGTGGGCTCGGTCGTGGGCGCGCTCGCGCTGTACGGTCTCGGCGCGTGGCTCGGTCCCCTGCGCCTGCGGCGGATCGTCGATCGGATGCCGCTCATGAAGGTCAGCGACGTCGACCGCGCCGAGGCGTGGTTCGCGAAGCACGGGTCGAAGGCGGTGTTCTTCGGGCGGATGATCCCGATCTTCCGCAGCCTGATCTCGATCCCCGCGGGGATCCAGCGCATGCCCCTCATCCGCTTCATCCTGCTGACCACCGCGGGCAGCGCTATCTGGAACACGGTCTTCGTGACGGCCGGGTACCTGCTGGGCGAGCAGTGGCACCGCATCGAGCAGTACGCCGACGGACTGCAGCTCGTCGTGGTCGCGGCGGTGATCGTCGCGGTGTCGGTGTTCGTCGTGATGCGCGTGCGTGCCCGCGTGCAGGGCACTCCCACGGTCTGACCGGCACAATGGGAGCATGACGTCCCTCGCCGACGCCGCGCCCCACTCCCGCCCGATCGTGCGGGACGTGCTGCGGATGCTGGGCGGCACGGCGTCCGGCATCGTGATGCTCCCCGCCACGCTGCTCGCCGTCGTCACGGCGCCGCGCGCACCGGCACCGCGTGTGCTCGACGCCCTCGCCGCGCGACTCACCCGGGTCGACGGACTCCCGCGGCGGACACCGCCCCGAGCACGGCGCACCCGCGGCCTCATCGCGCTGTCCGCGCTGCTGCAGCTGGTGGTCCTCTGCATCCTCGTGCTGATCGCCGCCGGTGTCGTCGTCGGCGTGCAGATGCTCGTGGCGGCCGCCACCGGCGGCCCCGTCGACCTGTTCAGCGCGCGACCCGGACGCGTCACCTGGGCCACCGTGGGGCTGTTCGTCGTGCCCGGCCTCGTGCTGCTGTTCCTCGCGCTCTCGGGTCTCGGCGGCATCGCGTGGCTCGAGCGCCGTGTGTGGGAGGCGTTCCAGCGGCCGGGCGCGGGCGAGCTGTCGCAGGAGGTCGTGCGTCTGCACACGACGCTCGACGAGGTAGTGGACGCCGTGGATGCGGAGCGTCGCCGCATCGAGCGCGACATCCACGACGGCGTGCAGCAGCGGGTCGTCGCGCTGTCGATCCTGCTCGCCCGCGTCGAGCGCTCGGGTGCGGACGACGGCGCCGCCCTCCTGCGGACCGCTCGCGACGAGACGCAGCACATCCTCGACGACCTTCGCGACGTCGCCTGGCGCACGTACCCCGAGATGCTGCAGCGCGACGGGCTGGCTGCCGCTCTGCAGGCGTTGCGCGACCGGGTGGCCATGCCCGTGCACCTCGACGTCGACCGTGCACCGATCGCCGACCGGGCTGCCGAGACCGCCGCGTACTTCGTGGCGAGCGAAGCCGTGACGAACGCGATCAAGCATGCGCAGGCCTCGACGATCATGATCCGGGTGCGCACCGCCGCCGGGCTGCTCACCGTGACGATCGAGGACGACGGGGTCGGCGGGGCGGATGCCACGGGAACCGGCCTCTCCGGGATCGCCTCGCGTGTCGCCGCGCGCGACGGACGCCTGGACGTTCGCAGTCCGCTCGGCGGGCCGACCGTGGTGGAGGCGGTGATCCCGTGCGGATAGCGATCGCGGAGGACTCGACGCTGCTCCGCGAGGGGATCGTGCAGCTGCTCGGGGCCGAGGGGCACGAGGTGGTCGCCTCGGTGGCGGACGCCGACGCCCTGATGTCCGCCCTGGCGCTCGAGGAGCCGGACCTCGTGATCGTCGACGTGCGGATGCCGCCGGACTTCGTCGACGAGGGCATCCGCGCCGCGCTGCGCATCCGCCGGGAGCATCCCTCCGTCGCCGTGCTCGTGCTGTCGCAGCACGTCGAGCGGCGCTATGCGAGCGAGCTGCTGCTCGACGGACGCGGCGGCGTCGGCTACCTGCTGAAGGATCGCGTGTCCGACATCGCGGGCTTCCTCGATGCGATCGTGCGCGTCGCGGAGGGCGGCGTCGCCTTCGACCCAGAGGTGATCCGGCGCCTGATCGCCGACCGCTCGGGCCCCGATCAGGGCGTGGGCGACCTCAGTGACCGCGAGTCCGCGGTGCTCGAGCTCATGGCCGAGGGGCACAGCAACGCCGCGATCGCCGAGCGCCTGTTCGTCAGCCAGAGCGGCGTCGAGAAGCACATCAACACGATCTTCACGAAGCTCGGCCTCGCCGCGGGCTCCGGGGTCAACCGCCGGGTGCTGGCCGTGCTCGCCCACCTCGACCACGCCGACTGAGATGCGCACCCTCTCCCGGGCGCGTCCGTCGCCTGTGCGCCTGCGAAGGACGTGTGCACTGCGGAAGGACCCGGTCCCGGCATCCGTCCTGCGAACGCGCACATCTCCGTCGGGCGCGCACGCTCGCCGACACACGGGAGAGGGACGGATGCCGCAGCACCCGCCCCTCCCCCGTCCGCGTCGGATCAGCCGATGCGGATGAGCTTCTTGTTGACGAACTCGTCGGCCGCGAGATGCCCGAGCTCACGGGCCGTGCCGCTGCGCTTGATGCCGCCGAACGGCAGCTCCGGGCTGTCGGCGAGCACGAGGTTGACGTAGACCATGCCGGCCTCGATGCGGTCGGCGACGCGCTCGGCCTGGTCGGCGTCCGTCGTGAAGACGTACGAGCCGAGGCCGAAGGTCGTGTCGTTCGCGAGCTCGACAGCCGCGTCCTCGTCGGCCACGCGGTAGACGACGGCCGCGGGTCCGAAGAGCTCCTCGCGGTAGACGTCCATCTCGGGCGTGACGTCGGCGAGCACGGTCGGCGCGAAGAACGCCCCGTCGCGCGTGCCGCCGGTCAGCAGCGTCGCCCCCTGCGCGACGGCCGTGTCGATCTGCTTCTGCAGGTTCTCGGCCGCGGTCTCCGAGGAGACCGGTCCGAGCACGGTGTCGTCGAGCATGGGGTCGGTCGCCTCGACCGCGGCCATCGCGGCCGTGAACTTCTCGACGAACGCGTCGTACAGACCGTCGACGACGATGAAGCGCTTGGCGCCGTTGCACGCCTGGCCGTTGTTGTCGAGACGAGCGTCGACACCCGCCTGCACCGTCGCGTCGAGATCGTCGGTCGACAGGAGGATGAACGGGTCGGAGCCGCCCAGCTCGAGAGCGACCTTCTTGAGGTGGCGTCCGGCGACCTCGGCGACCGCCGCACCGGCGCGCTCGGACCCGGTGAGCGACACGCCCTGCACGCGCGGGTCGGCGATCATCGTCGCGATCTGCTCGTTCGTGGCGAGCACGTTCTGGTACGCGCCCTCGGGGAACCCGGCGTCGCGGTAGATCGCGGCGATCGCCGACGACGACTCCGGGCACTGCGGTGCGGGCTTCAGCAGGATCGTGTTGCCGACGATGAGGTTCGGGGCCGCGAAGCGGACGATCTGGTAGGCCGGGAAGTTCCACGGCATGATGCCGACGAGCGGCCCGAGCGACGAGCGGCGGATGATCGCCGAGCCGTCGCCGAGGATGTCGATCGGCTGGTCGGCCATGATCGCCTCGGCCTGGTCGGCGTAGTACTCGGCGATGTCGGCGGCGAAGTCGACCTCGCCCAGCGCCGCCTCGCGCGGCTTGCCCATCTCACGCACGAACACGTCGGCGAGCTCCTCGCGGCGCTCGCGGTGCAGCTCGGCCATGCGGCGGACGAGCGCTGCGCGCTCCGCGACGGTCGACGAGCGCGACCACTCGCGGTGCGCGGTGTCGGCGGCCGCGACGGCCTCCTCGATCTGCGCATCCGTGAACGTGTCGAAGGACTTCAGCGTCTCTCCGGTGGCGGGGTTGATGACGGCGTAGTCGGTCATGTTCTCTCCTCCTCGACTCCGGTCAGGAGACCGGGATCAGCGTGTACTTGGTGGACAGGTACTCGTGGATGCCCTCGAAGCCGCCCTCGCGGCCGACGCCGGACTGCTTGACGCCGCCGAAGGGAGCTGCCGCGTTCGACACCACGCCCACGTTGAGTCCCATCATGCCGGTCTCGAGGCCGTCGATCATCCGCTGGCCGCGCTGCAGGTTCTCGGTGAAGACGTACGACACGAGTCCGTACTCGGTGTCGTTCGCGAGGCGGACTGCCTCCTCCTCGGTCTCGAACGTCGCGATGGCGAGCACCGGGCCGAAGATCTCCTCGCGGAGGATCGCCGAGCCCGGGACCACGTCGGTGAGGACGGTCGGCTCGTAGAACGTGCCGGTGCCCTCGACCGCCTTGCCTCCGGCGAGCAGGGTCGCACCCCGCTCGACCGCGTCGTCGACGAGCTCGCCGGCCTTGGCGACGGCATCCTCGTCGATGAGCGGTCCGATCGCGACGCCCTCTTCGGTGCCGCGGCCGATCTTCATGGCGTTGACGCGCTCGGTGACGCGCTTGGCGAACTCGCCGGCGACGTCCTTGTGCACGATGAAGCGGTTGGCGGCGGTGCAGGCCTGGCCGATGTTGCGGAACTTGGCTGCGAGCGCGCCGTCGACCGCCTTGTCGAGGTCGGCGTCGTCGAACACCACGAACGGCGCGTTGCCGCCGAGCTCCATCGAGACGCGCAGCACGCCCTCGGCCGCCTGGGCGATGAGCTTGCGGCCCACCTCGGTCGAGCCGGTGAACGACAGCTTGCGCAGCCGCGGGTCGGCGATGATCGGGGCCGACAGGGCGGAGGACTTCGACGTCTGGACGACGTTGACGACGCCCTTCGGGAGCCCAGCCTTCTCGAGCAGCGAGGTGAAGAAGATCGTCGTGAGCGGGGTGAGTGCCGGGGGCTTGATGACGACCGTGCAGCCGGCCGCGAGCGCGGGTGCGATCTTGCGTGTCGCCATCGCGAACGGGAAGTTCCACGGCGTCACGAAGAACGACGGGCCGACCGGCCGCTGCGACACGACCATGTGGCCGGTGCCCTCGGGGTTGATGCCGTAGCGGCCGCTGATGCGCACGGCCTCCTCGCTGAACCAGCGCAGGAACTCGCCGCCGTAGACGACCTCGCCGCGGGCCTCCGCGAGCGGCTTTCCCATCTCCAGCGTCATGAGCAGCGCGAGGTCCTCCTTGTGCTCCTGCACGAGGTCGAACGCCTTCCGGAGGATCTCGCTGCGCGTGCGCGGAGCCGTGGCGGCCCAGGCGTCCTGCGCGGCGACGGCGGCGTCCAGCGCGCGCTTCCCGTCGGCCGGCGTCGCGTCGGCGATCGTGCGGATCACGTCGCCCGTCGCCGGGTCGATGACGTCGAAGGTCGCGCCGGTCTCGCCGTCGATCCACTCGCCGCCGATGAAGAGGCCGGTGGGGATGCTGTCGAGCAGCGCCTGCTCTGTCTGAGTGCTCATGGATTCACTTTCTCTGGGGGCGGAAGGCTGAGGTGGGAGGACGCGGTCAGCGTCGGCGGAGGCTCGGCGGGGCGTCGGCCCCGAGGGTCTCACCGCGGAAGAACGCCGGTCGCTTGATCGACTGCCAGATCATCACGACGATCCCGACGACGATGATGCCGACACCGAGCACGAACACGAGGCCCACGCCGCCGACGCTGGAGCCGCTGCCGTACGCGGGGTCCATCGAGTCGATCAGCGTCGTGACGAACAGCACCACGAGGATCGCGCCGCCGACGAGCGGGAACAGGAACGTGAAGAAGAAGCTCCGCGTCGAGTCGAACCACTGCTTGCGGAAGTACCACACGCACGCGAACGCGGTGAGCCCGTAGTAGAAGCAGATCATCATGCCGAGCGACAGGATCGTGTCGGTGAGGACGTTCTCGCTGACGAGCCGCATGACCGCGTAGAACACCGAGGCGACGACCGCGGACACGATGGTCGAGTACCCGGGAGTGAAGAACCGGGGGCTGACCTTCGCGAACTTCTTCGGCAGGGCGCCGTAGTGGCCCATCGCGAGCAGTGTGCGCGCGGGGCCGACCGCCGTGGACTGCAGCGAGGCCGCCGAGCTCGACAGCACCGCGAGCGACACGAGGAACGCGAGCGGACCGAGGATCGGGTCGGACAGTGCGAAGAACACGTTGGCGGAGATGCCCTCGTTCGCGAGACCCAGGTCGCCGTCGCCGACGCCGGCGAACATGATGAGGCCGATCGCGAGCAGCAGGTACAGGCTCACGACGACGAACACCGTGACCATGGCCGCGCGTCCGGGGGTCTTGGCCGGGTCCTTCGTCTCCTCGTTCATGGTGAGGACGACGTCCCAGCCCCAGAAGATGAAGATCGACAGGGAGAGGCCGGCGGCGAAGGCGCTGAACGTGGGCACCTCGAACGGGTTGAACCACGACCACGAGAACGGCGTCGGGTCGGGGGCGTCACCGGTCATGGCCTTGATGATCGCGACGGTCGCGAACGCCACGAGCACGAGCACCTGGAAGCCGACGAGGATGTACTGGAACTTCTGCGTGGTCTGCATGTCGCGGTACGACACGAGCGTCGCGCCGAGCATGAACAGCAGACAGACGACCACGTTGATGAACGGGTTGAACGCCAGGTCCGCGATGTCGGGGTTGCCGGAGAGCTGCGCGATCAGCAGGAACAGGAACTCGACCGCGATGCCGGCGAGGTTCGACAGCACGATGACGGTCGCGGCGATGAGGCCCCATCCCGTCATCCAGCCGATCCACGGACCGAAGGCCCGCACGCCCCAGGTGAAGGACGTGCCGGAGTCGGGCATCTCGCGGTTGAGCTCGCGGTAGCCGAAGGCGGTCAGCAGCATCGGGATGAAGCCGACGAGGATGATCGCGGGCACCTGCGTGCCGACGACCGCGACCGTCGGGCCGAGCGAGGCGGTGAGCGTGTACGCCGGGGCGATGGTCGAGACGCCGATCACGACCGCACCGATCACGCCGACGGTGCCGACGCTCAGGCCCTTCTGCGAGATGCCGGTCGTCACGCCGGATGCGGGCTCCGTCGCCCGGTTCGAGCTGCTCATCAGCGGACTCCTGCCTCGGCGCGCGTGCGCGGGACGACGATCATGGGGACGGGCAGCTCGTGCAGCATCTTCGCCGCGGTCGACCCGAGGAACAGCCGGCGCGGCTGTGCGAGACGGCTGGATCCCACGAGGACGACCTCGCCGGGCAGCCAGTCGAGGTGGGCGACCGCGTCCTCGACGGTGTCGCCGTGCGCCTCCTGGACCGTCGCCTCGACGGTGTCGGGGAGCAGGCCCTGCGCGACGGCCAGCACCTCGCGGGAGTGCTCGTCGCCGACCAGGCGGATCGACCCGGTGTCGAGTCCCGGCGGCACGTCGAACGGCACGAGCGACACGAGACGCAGCGCGACGTGCGCGTCGCCCGCGACGGACGCCGCCTCGTCGAGGAGGTTCTCGGCGCCGGGGCGCGTGCCGACCGCGACGGTCACCCGCGGCAGGACGTGGTCGTCCTGCGTGGAGGTGCCGGCCGGGGCGAGCGCCACGGGGATGGTCGAGGAGTGCAGCAGCTCGGAGGCCACGCTGCCGAGACGGTGACGCCCGAACAGCGAACCTCCGGCCGCGCCGACGACGATCAGCCGGGCGCCGAACTCCTCCCCCGCGGCGATGAGCCCCTCGGCGAACGACTCGCCGAAGCGCACGTGCCCGGTGCGGACGAGCTCCTGCGGGAGACCGCTCACGGCCTCCTCGAGCCACTGCGTGGCCTGACGCCGCAGATGGTCCTCATAGGCGCGCTCCGGGGCGACCGCGGCGTTCCGCGTGCCCTCGGAGGGGAGCACGATCACGAGACGCAGAACCGCGCCGAGGCTGCGGGCCAGTCGGGCGCCGAGCGCCGCGGCGTCCGCTCCGGCATCCGTCGCGGTGTAGCCGACGACGATCGACCCGGGCATCAGACGACCTCTGCCGTCTCGCCTGCTTCCCTCGACGACTCGACGATGTTCGCGGCCGCGAGGCGTCCCATGCGGATGGCCCCGTCGACGTGCTGGTAGCCGGCGCCCGCCATGTCGCTGCACGCGAAGTGGATCGGACCCACGGCCGCGCGCAGGTCGGCGCCGTAGCGGTGCAGGCCGCCCATGTCGAAGCTCGCCGCGTAGGCGCCGCGGGTCCACTCCTCGGTGCCCCAGTCGCTCTCGTAGTACACGACCGGATTCTTGGCCTCGGGACCGTAGTAGTGCGACAGCGACTCGAGGATGCGCTCCTTGCGCTCCTCGGCCGACAGCGCGAACAGGTCGTCGGCGTTCTGGTCGCTCACGAAGCCGACGAGCGTGCCCCGCTCATCGCCGTGGTTGGTGTTGTCGTAGGCCTCGTGGGAGAGCTCGTAGGGGCTGAACGCGGTGCCGCTCAGGCCCTGCTCGCGCCAGAACGGGGTCTCGTAGACCGCGTGCACCTTGATCACGAAGCCCATCGAGAGGTGCTGGTGCAGTTGGTGCTGACGGCGGGGCAGCGGCGGGACGAAGGAGATCCGGTCGTACAGCACGGGGGCGTGCGCGAGGATCGCGAAGCGGGCGCGCACCGTGAGCTCGTCGGTCGTGGCGGTCACGCCGTCGGCTCCCCACTCGAGCGTGCGGACCGGCTGGCCCAGCAGAACGTCGTCGCCCAGGCGCTCGGCGAGGAGGATCGGCACCTGCTGCAGGCCGCCGACCACGCGCTTGTCGAGGATGAAGTCGGCGTCGACGAGGTTCGAGTACGACCCGGCGGACGCCGCCATCAGGAGCGACTGCAGCAGCGAGAACGTGTGCGTGGGCTTGGTGAGCATCGCCGACCCGGTCGCGAAGGCGAGGTTGCGCACGGCCTCGTCGTCGTCGGTCTGCTGACGCAGCCACGCGTCCCACGTGACGGAGTCCCACTCCTTCGCCTGGGGGTGCTCCCACGGGCGGTCGGGGTCGATCTCGGCGACCATGGCGTCGAGGCGCTCGGTGATCTCGGCGATCACGGCCTCGGTCTCCGGCGACACGGGGAACATCTCGCCCGTGAAGCGATGCACCTGACCGTCCGGGCCGACGTACACGCTGTCGCCCTCCCGGTAGCGGCTGTAGGTCTCGAGGCCCAGCTCGGCGATCGTGTCCTTGAGCGCGTCCTGGTCGGGCGACACCCACTGGCCGCCGAGCTCGAGCATCGCGCCGTCGATCACGTCGGTCCACAGACGGCCGCCGACCCGGTCTCGGGCCTCCAGCACGGCGACCGACAGGCCGGCCTTGCGCAGGTCGTTCGCTGCGGTGAGGCCGGCAGCGCCGGCTCCGACGATCAGCACGTCACGGGTGATCTCAGCCATCTGCTTCTCCTTCGTTGGAAAGAATGTGCCGGTCGCGACTCGAAATCCCCCGATACGAGTCGCGACCGGACGTGTGTGCCGGCCGCCGGGCGGCCGGAGGTCAGGCGGAGGCGAGGGCCTCCGCGACGACGTCGAGCCCCTCGTTCAGGAGGTCGTCGCCGATCGACAGCGGCGGGAGGAAGCGGACGACGTTGCCGTACGTCCCGCAGGTGAGGACGATGACGCCCTTCGCGATCGCGGCCTTCGCGACGGCCGCGGTGAGGGCCGCGTCGGGGGCCTTGGTCTCAGGGTCGACGAACTCCGCCGCGATCATCGCGCCGTGTCCGCGGATGTCGCCGATGCGGGCGTCGCCGGCCTGCAGGGCGGTGAGACGCTGCACGAGGATCTCACCGATCTCGCGGGCACGCTCGATCACTCCGTCGTTCTCGAACACGTCGATCGCGGCGAGCGCGGCGGCGCAGGCGATCGGGTTGCCGCCGTAGGTGCCGCCGAGGCCGCCCGCGTGCGAGGCGTCCATGATCTCGGCGCGGCCCGTCACGGCGGCGAGCGGCAGGCCACCCGCGATGCCCTTGGCCGTGGTGATGAGGTCCGGCTCGATGCCGAAGATCTCGCTCGCGAACATGCGGCCGGTGCGGGCGAAGCCCGTCTGCACCTCGTCGGCGATGAAGACGACGCCGTTCTCACGGCTCCAGTCGAGGATCGCAGGAAGGAAGCCCTCGGCCGGGACGATGAAGCCGCCCTCGCCCTGGATGGGCTCGATGATGACGGCGGCGAGGTTGTCGGCGCCGATCTGCTTCTCGAGCTGCAGGATCACGCGGGCCGCCGCCTCGGGGCCGGAGAGGCCGTCGCGGAACGGGTAGGACATGGGCGCACGGTAGACCTCGGGCGCGAAGGGGCCGAAGCCGCTCTTGTACGGCATCGACTTGGCGGTCAGCGCCATGGTGAGGTTCGTCCGGCCGTGGTACCCGTGGTCGAACGCGACGACGGCCTGGCGGCCGGTGTGCTTGCGCGCGATCTTGATGGCGTTCTCGACGGCCTCGGCGCCCGAGTTGAAGAGCGCGGACTTCTTGGCGAAGTCGCCGGGCGTGAGGCGGTTGAGGGCCTCGGCGACCTCGATGTACGACTCGTAGGGCGAGATCATGAAGCAGGTGTGCGTGAACTGCGCGGCCTGCGCGGCGACCGCAGCGGCGACCTTCGGGTGCGCGTTGCCGACCGTGGTCACGGCGATGCCGGAGCCGAGGTCGATGAGCGAGTTGCCGTCGGCGTCGACCACGACGCCTCCCCCGGCGGCGACCGCCGCGACGGGCACGGTGTGGCCCACGCCCGCGGGCACGGCCTCGGCCTTGCGGGCGAGGATCTCGGCCGAACGAGGGCCGGGGAGCTCGGTCACGAGACGACGCTCCTGAGGGAGGTCGGGGCCGCCGAGGGGAACAGTCGCAGATGCCGTGTCGAGGAGAGCCATGCCGCGAGCGTACGACCGCGGTCGTGACGCCTGCATTCACCGGACTGTACAATCTGGAGAGTCTTTTCGCCACTTCGTACAGACGGGAGAATCGGATGGAGGTCATCGATCAGCCGACGCTGCGCGCCCTGTTCCGGCGGCGCGACCTCGGACTCCGCCTCGTGTCCGCCGAAGCAGATCTCCCCGACGGCGCTCTCGACCGCCCCCTGCGATGGGTGCACGGCTCCGACCTCGCCGACCCGACGCCGTTCCTCGCCGAAGACCTCGTGCTGCTCACGACCGGCTCGCAGTTCGATGCCGAGACCGGCATCGACGTGTATGTCGGGCGTCTCTCCGACCGCGGCGTGCAGGGCCTGGGCTTCGGCACGGAGGTGCACCGCTCCGGCATCCCGGAGGAGCTGATCGCCGCGTGCGCACTGCGCGGTATGCCGTTGTTCGAGGTGCCCTACCGCACGCCGTTCATCGCCGTGGCGCGCGCGCACTCCGAGGCGATCGCCGCGCAGGCGTACTCCCGACGATCCTGGGCGCTCGACACCCAGCGCGCCCTCGCCCTCGCCGCCCTCCGCCCGCGCGGCCTCGATGCCACCCTGGCCGAGCTCGGGCGCCGGCTGGGCGCCTGGGCCGGGATGTACGACGCGGCGGGAGCCCTGCAGGTGTCGCATCCGCGCGCCGATCTCGCCGCCCACCGCCAGGCTGAGCTCGCGGCGCACGTCGCCGAGGTCCTCACCCGCGGGCTCGAGGCCGGCCAGTCCCTCACGATCGACGGGCAGACGTTCATGCTGTTCACGGTCGGCCGTGGCGGGCGCCTGCGCGGGGTCATCGCGCTCGCGGTCGACGGGCTCGACGCCGAGGCGCGCACCGTCGTGACCTCCGTCATCGCGATGGCGGGCCTCGCGCTCGAGCAGAGCGAGCAGCTCTCCCGCAGCCGACGACGCCTGCACTCGCAGCTGCTCTCCTCGCTGCAGGACGACGATCCGGGACTCGCACGCCGCGTGCTGGGCGCCCTCCCTCCCGCTCCCGTCGTCGTGGCGGTCGCGGCCGACGCCCCGGCCGGCCCGCTGATCGACTGGTGGGAACGACGTCGAGCCGAGGACGGCGTCGCCTCCTTCCTCGCGGAGTCCGACGACGGCGTGACGCTGTGCGTGCCGGCCGGCGACGAGGCCCTGCTCGACGACGCGGCCGCGCGCTTCGGCATCCGCATGGGCGCATCGGGTCCCGAGCCGTACGACGCGTTCTCCCGCGCGCACGCGCAGGCCGTGACGGCGCTGCGGCAGCAACCGGACGCCGGGGTCTTCCGCTATGCGGATGCGGTGGGCACGAGCATCCTCGGCGCCCTCGCGACCGACGAGGCCCGCCTGCTCGCGGACACCCGTCTCGCGCCGCTCCGGGAGAGCGACGCCCGCTCGGGCAACGACCTCGAGGCGACCGTGCGGGTGTGGCTCGAACACGACGCGAAGGCCGAGGCGGCGGCGTCCGCGCTGGGGATCCATCGTCACACGCTGCGCACGCGCATCGCGCAGGCCGGAACGCTGCTCGGCGCCGACCTGTCGACGTTCCCAGCTCGGGCCGAGCTCTGGGCGCTGCTGCAGACCGCCCGCGACTGACCCGGCTCGCTCGCCACTTCGGCGCTGCGCCCACCTCCCGCTCGGGTCGCACTTCGCGCCGCCCGATCGCGCTCGAAGCGGCACGAAATGCGACCGGAGCAGCTGCCGGATCCCACCGAGCGGCACAGAGTGCGACCGGGCGGTCACGGGTCAGCGCGCGCGAGCAGCGCTCGGCACCGGGCGACATCCTCCGCGGTCTGCGCGACCAGCGCCGCCGCATCCGGGAACCGCACGGTCGGCCGCACCCGCGAGACGAGAGTCACGGCCAGCCGCCGCCCGTAGAGGTCGAGCGTCACGTCGTGCAGGTGCACCTCGAGGCGGCGCTCCCGCTCGCCGTCGAACGTGGGATTCGCCCCGACGCTGACGCTCGCCTCCCAGACGCGGAGGTCGTCGTCGATCCGCGCCCAGGCGGCGTAGATCCCGTCGGCGGGCAGGTCGCCGCCGTCGATCGCGAGGTTCGCCGTGGGGAAACCGAGCACGCGCCCGCGGCCGTCGCCGGGCACCACGAGCCCCGCCAGCGTCCGGGGCGCGACCGTCACGCGCCGCCCGCGGGCGAGATCGCCCGGTACGTGCTCTGGTGGAAGACGAGGGGCTCGACATCGTCGAAGAGCGTGACGTCGACGATCTCGTAGAGGGCGATCTCGTGGTCGCCGCCGTCGAACGTGCCGTGCAGGCGGCAGGTCAGCCAGAGCGCGGCGTCGTCGATCAGCACGGCGCCGCCCGGGGTGCGCCGCCAGCCGTGACCGCCGAAGCGGTCGCCCTCGCGCGCCGAGAGGGAGCGGCTGAGGGGCTCGTGATGGGCGGCGAGCACGCTCATCCCGAGCTCGGGGACCGCGCGGAGCACAGGCCAGGTCTTGGAGGTGCGCGCGGCGCTGATCGCCACGAGGGCCGGCTCGAGCGAGATCGAGGTGAAGGAGTTGACGGCCATGCCCACCGCCCGGTCGCCGACATGCGCGGCGAGAGCGACGACGCCGGTCGGGTACACGGAGAACGCACGTCGGAGGGCGAGGTCCCGCGGGAGCGGCTCGGTCGCGACATCGGTCATGGCGGAGTCCTTTCGTTAGTCAACTTTGACTAACTTCATAGTAGTCAAAGTTGATCACTCAAACAACAGGTTTCTGACGTCCGACCGATTAGCATGAACCACATGTCGACAACCCGCCTCGTCGTCCTCGGCGCCGTGAAGCAGTTCCAGCCCGTTCACGGGTACTTCCTCCGCCGCGAGCTCATGACCTGGCACGTCGACGAGTGGGCGCACATCCAGCCCGGCTCGATCTACAACGCCCTGCGCGCCCTGGAGGTCGACGGCTACATCGCCGAGAGCGGCACCGAGGCCGAGGGCAAGCGTCCTGCCCGCACCACGTACCGCATCACCCCGTCGGGCGAGGTCGAGCTGCAGCGGATGCTCCGCGAGAACCTCTGGAACGTCGCGGCCTTCGACACGCAGGCCGTCATGACCGTGGCGTCGTTCATGTTCGTGCTCAGCCGGCAAGAGGTCATCGCCGGCCTCGAGCACCGACTCATCAAGAGCGATGCGATCATCACGCAGAACGGCTTCGACGTGCAGGACACCCTGCGCTCCGAGACGACACCCAAGTACGTCCGCGAGATCTTCGACCTGTCCACCGCCCGGCTCCTGGCCGAGAAGCAGTGGCTCCTCGACCTTCTCGAGCGCCTGCGCGCCGGAGAGTACGCGTTCGCAGGCGAGGCCGTCGCCGACGACGACGACACCGCCCGGAGCTGATCCCGAGGGCCGCCTGCCGCGTCGTTCAGCGGGCGGCGACCAGATCGGCGATCGCGGCCGGCGACAGCTCGGCGGTGTTCGCACCGCGATACGAGGCGGTGATGGCCCCGGCGGCGCTCGCGGTCAGAAGCGCGGCGACCGGCTCCTCCCCCGCGGCGAGCGCCGCGGCCAGCGCCCCGCAGAACGCGTCCCCCGCGCCGGTGGTGTCGACCGGGTCGATCCGGAACGCGGGCACGTGCACGACGGGAACGGCACGACGATGCAGCTCGACGCCGTCGCCGCCGAGAGTGCGCACCACGGCGGAGGCACCGGCCGCGAGCAGACGCTCCACTCCGCCCAGCGTCTCGCACTCGGTCTCGTTCACGATCAGGACGTCGACGTCGCCGAGCAGTTCGAGCGCGACGGCATCCGCGGGCGCGGCGTTCAGCAGCGCGAGGGCCCCCTGCGCCCGAGCCGCGCGCAGGGCGGCGGCGACCGTGTCGAGCGGCACCTCCAGCTGGGCGAGGACCACGGCGGCACCGGAGACCCCGCTCACGGCGTCGTCGGGTGCGAGCTCGGCGTTCGCCCCGGCGGCCACGACGATGCTGTTGTCGCCGTCGTCCAACGCGAGCACGTGGGCCACTCCCGTGGGGACGCCCGCCGCGACCCGCAGGTGCGCCTCCACTCCGGCATCGTGCAACGCGACGCGCAGCAGGTCCGCGGCCTCGTCACGACCCACGGCGGCGCAGAACCGGGTGGCTGCTCCGGCCCGCGCCGACGCCACCGCCTGGTTGAGCCCCTTGCCGCCGGCGAATCTCCCGCCCGAGCGTCCGAGCAGGGTCTCCCCGACGCGGGGAGGGCGCGCGACCTCGACCACGAGGTCGAGGTTCGCGCTCCCCACCACCGCGACGCCCGAGAGGGTGTCAGACACGCGACATCGTCCGGCGATACTGCGCCCCGGTGTGCGAGTCGGCGAGCGCCGGAGTCGGCGTGCCGATCAGGCGCTCGCGCAGGGTCTGCGGCTCGGCGGACGGCTCGACGATCGCGCCGCGCTCCGTGAGGATCGGCAGCACGTGCTCGATGAAGTCGACGGTCGACGCTGGCGGGATGACGGGAGCGAAGAGGAAGCCGTCGAGGTCGGCGCCGTCGGCGAGCTCGATCATCCGATCCGCGACGTGCTCCGGAGTGCCCACGATGGGGCGGGCGCCGACGCCGTGCGCGTGCCAGTCTCCCAGCACGTCGCCCACCGTCTTGTCGGCGAAGCGCGCGACCTGGGTCTGCGAGAGCTCCGTGCTCAGCTCCGACATCGGCGTGCTCGGCGCGTAGGCCGAGAGGTCCAGCCCCGTGAACCACGCGTAGGACGCGACGGTGACGTCGGGGTTCTGCGCATCCGCGACCTCGGCGTACTTGCGGCGAGCCTCCTCCTCGGTGCTGCCCACGACCGCGGCGAAGGCCGACATGATCTTGACCTCGTCCGCCGCGCGGCCGTTCTTCACGGCCTCCTCGCGGATCGCGGTGGAGTGCCCGCGCAGCTGCTCGACCGAGCCGCTGCCGACGAAGATCGCCTCGCCGTGCCTGCCTCCGAACTCGCGCCCCGCGGGCGACGCTCCCGCCTGGAACAGCACCGGAGTGCCCTGCGGCGAGCGCGACGTGTTGCCGTAGCCGTGCGAGCGGAAGTACGGGCCGTCATGCGCGATGCGGTGCACCTTGGCCGGGTCGGCGAAGCGTCCGGACTTGTCGCGCTCGAGCGCTCCCTCCTCCCAGGCCTGCTCCCACAGCTTGTAGACGACCTGCATGAAGTCGTCGGCCATGAGGTAGCGCTCGTCGTGCCCGACCATCGGCACACCGAAGCCCTGCACGGCGGTGTCGGCGGTGCCGGTCGTCACGACGTTCCAGCCGATCCGGCCGCCGGAGAGGATGTCGAGCGTCGCCATCCGCCGCGCGAACGAGTACGGCGGCTCGAGCAGCGTGGACCCGGTGGCGACGAGCCCGAGGCGCGTGGTCTCGGGGATGAGCGCGGCGAGGATGATCGCGGGGTCGAGGCGCGGCAGGTCGAGTCCTTCGACCGAGCAGATGTCCGGGCGCTCACCCGCCACGTCCGCCCAGCCCCACGCGTCGGCGAGGAACAGGAAGTCGAAGCCGGCGTCCTCGACCATCCGGGCGGTGTCGCGCCAGTAGTCGAGACGATCGAACAGGAAGCGGCCGTTGTCGGCGTGGCGCCACGTGGCGGTGCCGGAGTCGTTGGCCTGCGCGTTCTCGAAGAGTCCGAGGCGCAGGGGCTTCACGGGGTGGTCGGTCATTGTCGTTGCCTTCCTTCTGGGCGGCTCGCGCGGAGCCGATGGTTCTCGTCGTCGTTCTCGTCGTCGTTCTCGTCGTCGGGGCGTTCGGGCACGCCGGAGGTACCCGGGAGCGGGGGCGTCTCCCGGGACCGGTTCCGTGCGATCAGCCCTTCGCGGTGACCTCGCCGTCGCTCCACCACAGGACGCGCTTGCGCACGACCGCGAGGAGCACGATCAGCAGGACCCCGAGCAGGCAGAGCAGGGTGATGCTCGCCCAGGTCACGGGGAGGTTGGCCTGGGCGGCCGAGGTCGTCACGAGCGAGCCGAGGCCCGCCTGCTGTCCGGCGGCGACGAACTCGGCGACCGCGGCGCCGACCACGGCGAGGGGCAGCGCGATCCGGAGCCCGGCGAACACGTAGGGCATGCTCCCGGGGAAGCGCAGCTCGCGGAAGATCTCCCACCGCGAGGCGTGCAGAGTCTTGAACACGTCGAGCGCGCGCTGGTCGACGTCGCGGAGTCCGGCGAGGGAGTTCACCAGCATCGGGAAGAACACCACGAGACCCGTGACGATGAACTTCGGGACCATGCCGAAGCCGAACGCCACGACGAGGGCCGGCGCGATCGCGACGATCGGCGTCACCATGACGATGATCACGAGCGGCATCACGGCCCGCTCGATGATCTGGAACTGCGCCATGATGACGGCGAGCGCGAAGCCCGCGAGCATGCCGGCGGACGCGCCGACCACGACCTCGAGCAGCGTCACGAGGAAGTTCGACCAGTACATGCCCGCGTCGTCGACGAGGCTCGCGCCGATCGTCTCGAGCGTGGGGAGCACGTACGGGTTCGTCCAGGCGACGACCTGCCACAGGGTCGCGGCGATCACGAACATGATCAGCGTGGGGAGCCAGGAGCCCCAGCGCAGCCAGGGCGGGATGCCGCCGCGTCGGCGCCGCGCCAGGCGGGCGGTCGCGAGGGTCGCGGTGGTGTCGCGGATGGTCATCTTAGACATGGGCCTTCTCCGTCTGCGCGCGCAGCGCACCGCGTACGACTGCTTCCAGTTCGCGGAACTCGTCCGTGGCGTACGCCTCCTCGGTGCGCGGCCGCGGGAGGTTCACGTCGATCACCTGCGCGATGCGACCGGGGTGCGCCGCCATCACGACGATGCGGTCGGAGAGCATGATCGCCTCCGGCACCGAGTGCGTCACGAACATCACGGCCTTGCGGTTCGACTGCCAGAACTCCAGCAGCGCGATCCTCTGCAGGTCGCGGTTCATCTCGTCGAGAGCCGAGAACGGCTCATCCATGAGCATGATCGCGGGGTCGAACACGAACGCCCGCGCGATGGCCGCGCGCTGCTGCATCCCGCCCGAGAGCTGCCCGGGGTACTTCGTCAGGGCGTGGCCGAGGCCGAACGTCGACAGCAGCTCGGCGGGGTCGCGCAGCGCGCGGTCGCCGTTCGCGCCGCGGTTGATCCGCACGGGGAGCTCGACGTTCTCGCGCACCGTCTTCCACGGCAGCAGAGCGGGCGACTGCGGCACGAGGCCGATCTTCTTGTCGCGCGAGGCCGCGGTGACGCTCTCCCCGTCGATGGTCACGGTGCCGGAGTCGGCGTCGAGGAGCCCGGCGACGACCTTGAGGAGTGTCGACTTGCCGCACCCGCTCGGGCCGATCACGGAGACGAACTCGCCCATCCCGATCGTGAGGCTCACGTCGTCGAGCACCGTGACGCTCGCACCGTCGACGCCGAAGGACTTGGAGACGCCCCGGACCTCGACGCCGGCGCCGTTCGCGGCGGCGGTCACTTCGCGGTCCAGACGAGCGCGTCGCCGTCGTACAGGTCGGCGACGAGATCGGGGTCCATCATGTCGGCGATGGCCGGCAGCTCCTTGACGCCGCCGTACTCCTTCACGATGTCGTACTCGGGCTCCCACATGGCCTCGGTCTGCACGCCCGGCTTGCCGCCGGCGCTGTCGCGGACCCACGCGGACTCGACCTCCCACGTGCGGGCGAGCTGGTCCCGCGGGAACGCCGCGCCCTGGCCGTTGTCCTCGGCGAGGGTCGCGAGCATGTCGATGCACTCCTCGGACTCGTCGAGGCAGAACTGCAGAGCCTTGAGCGTCGCGCGCATGAAGTCGGCGGCGACCTCACGGTGCTCGGAGAGGAACCGCGAGTTGACCTCCATGACGTTGTAGGTGCCCTCGACCCCGAGGTCATCGGGAAGGAACTCGCTGAACGGGAGGTCCTGGGCCTTGAGGGTCTGCGGCTGGTTGGAGGCGTAGCCGACGATCGCGTCGACCTGGTCGCGCACGACGACGGTGGGGTCGTAGTTGGTCATCTTCACCATCTCGACCTTCGAGACGTCCACGTCGGCCTCGTCGAGCATGGCCGAGGCGATCGGCGTGAGGTTGATGAAGTAGCCGAGCGATCCGCCCTCGAGGTCCTTCAGGCTGTCGAGCTTCTCGTTGCCGAAGATGGAGAACGGCGGGGTGGTGCCGTAGGTCGCGACGGCGGTGAGGTTCTTGCTGTTCGCCGCGGCGAGCATGACGTCGGACGCCGAGCCGAGGGCCGTGAACTGCGCCTGCCCGGAGGCGACGAGCTGCTGGCCGTTCGCGCCGGAGGCGTTGATCTCGACGTCGAGGCACAGGTCGTCGAAGTAGCCGAGCTCCTGCGCGAGGAACACGTCGATCTGCCCGGCGCTGGCCGAGTAGCCGTAGCCGGAGATGTAGGTGATGGTGCCGGCGTCCTTGTTGCGCTGGCAGGCGTCGCTGCTGCCTGCGTCGTTCGTGGCGGTGTCGCCGCCCGGCGTCTGCGCGGAACAGGCTCCGAGCGTCAGCGTGGCGGCGAGAACGCACGTCAGGGTGGCAGTGATGCGGAATCGGGTCTCCGCGGGGGAAGTAGCCATGAGGGTCCCTTCTCGGCCGTTCGTCGTTGATGGCTCGTTGAAAGTAACATAGTCAAGATTGACTAAGCAAGAACAAACTAACCAACGGGTCGACGACGACTCTCGCGGCGGAGCACGCGAGAGTCGGCCGAGGGGCGCTCAGTCTCGCGGCGCCGCGGGCGGGAGGAGGTAGTGGCTCACGAACTCCTGGAAGAGCTCGACCATGTCGACGGAATCATCCAGGAGCCACTGGAGCTGGATGCCGTCCATGACCGCGCTGATCAACCGTGCGGCGTGCGCGGGGTCGATGTCGCTGCGCACCTCGCCGGCGACCTGTCCCCGGCGGAGGATGTCCTCGGCCTCGGACGCGCGGTCCCGGTAGCGGGCGGCGAAGTCGGCGTGCGAGGGATGCTCGGGATCGGTCGCCTCGGCCGACACGATCGCGTACAGCGAGGTGAGCCCTCGCGACGTCTGGTTGTGCGCCACGACGCGCGTCGCCTGCTCGAGCAGCGCGTGCTCCGCCGGGTCCCCCGCCGCCGCACGGACCTTCGCGTCGCGCTGATGGAGCACCTCCGCGAAGAGCTCCTCCTTGTCGGCGAAATGATGCAGCAGACCGGCCGGCGTCACGCCGACGCGCTTCGCGATCTCCCGCAGGGATCCACCGCGGAACCCCGTGCGGGAGAACACCGCGAGCGCCTCGTCGACGATCGCCTGACGCCGCGCCTGTCCCGCCGCGTAGGGTCCGCGGCGTCCACGCCCCGCGACCGGCTGCTCGTCCGCATCCATGGCCCGCTCCTGTCCTCCGTCGCGGGCCGACCGGGCGTCAGCCGCCGTGGCCGTGTCCCGCTCCCCACGACGAGCCGAATACCTGCTGCTTCATCGCGGGCCGCAGCGTCTGCTCCATCTCGCGGTCCACGAAGTAGTCCTTGAGTGTATCTTTCGTGAGCTCGTTGCCGATTGCCGCCATGATCATCGACTGGTCGAGCGACAGGTAGCGCTCGGCGATCGTGCCGCTGTGCACCGCGACCGCGTCGTAGAAGCCGCCGGGACCGTAGGCGCCGAGGTCCTGCTCGATGCCCTCGAGGTTGCTGAGCGCGCCCTCGCGATCGTAGGGCAGGGCGAGGAACGCCGCGTGCGGCGTCACCACGCCGTCGCCGAACGCCGGTGCGGGGTTCGTGCCGGTGGAGCACCCGGGGCGGTCGACGTCGACGTCGGTCTGCTCGGCATCCGAGGTGTAGCCGTCCGACCGCATCCCGGCGATGTCGACCCCGTACTCGGCGTAGCCGCCGAACGGGTTGCTGGCGGGCGAGAAGCCCCAGTACCCGTAGCCGGCCTCGTCGAGTCCGTGCGCCTTCTGCACCGCGACGGTGACCGCGTGGTTGGTCTTCCACGACTTCGGTCCCCACTTCGCCTCGGGCACGAGCAGGTCGGGCATGAGCGACTCGAACATGCTGCCGCCCCAACTGGGCACGAACGACATGCCGTCGTACTGGTACGTGCCCTCCCAGACCTCGACGCCGTCGTAGGTGCGGTACTCGCCTTGCGGGAGCTGCTCCTGCCACGCCCAGTCGCACCCCGGGGGCATGGTGCGATGCGTGCCGTACAGGGCGGTCGCGGGGATCTGCCCGTTCGCGATGCCGAGGTAGGTCGCGATGCGGCTCTCGCTCACGGTCGTGTCGTAGTGGTGGCACGTGTAGTACGCGGTCTCGCCCGAGCCGTTGTACATCGGAGCCTCGACGCTGCAGTCCGGCGGCGCCGCGTCCCAGAAGCCGCCGCGGTTCGTGCCGGCGGGCAGACCCGCGGCGCCGGCCGGGTCGAAGAACGCCCCGAAGTCCATGGAGTCGTAGAGGGCATCGGCCTGCTGCGCCAGCGCGGGCTCCGCCTCGCGGACGATGCGCAGGGACGCCGCGAGCCAACCGTTGTCGACCGTGCTGAGGAACGGGTACACGGGATCGCCCGAATCCGGCCAGGTCGTGAGCTTCTCCCCCGTCGTGGGCGAGTACCAGTTGTAGTACATCCCGCTCGCGTCGTTGCGCTCGAGTCCGGCGAGTGTGTCCAGCGTCGTGGCCATGCGGTCCCGCGCCTCGTCCTCGCCGATGATGCCGAGGTCACGCGCGGTGACCGTCGACCACAGGTAGCCGCCGATGTTCGTGGGCGAGGTGTAGGCGCCCGGCGTCTGGAGATCGCCCGTCACGTTGTCCGACGGCAGCCCCGTCGCCTCATCCGTCATCGCGTCGAGGGAGGCCCAGGTGTCGACCGCCCAGCGGTTCAGCTCCTCGGTCCCGGGCTTGCCGCCGCCGTGACCACCGGCGTTGCCTCCGGCTGCAGCCGGTCCGGCGAGTGCCAGTCCTGAGACGACCAGTCCGGCCGTCGCCACCACGCTCATCCATCGCTTCATCGCGTCTCTCCTCATCGAGAACGGCGCCGCCGATCGCAACGCTCCGACTCGCGAAAACCTAACACCTGTTCGGTGTTCGATCAAGACCCTCCCGCGACCAGGTCCTCCCGGCGAGACCCACCGCGCCCGCCGAGACCCACCGCGCGGCACGTCGGCGGCGGTGGGCGTCGGCGGGAACGGTGGGTCTCGACGGACGGGTGGCGCGAGGGGTGCGGAGGCCGGGGTCGGCCGATCACCGAGGGGCGTGCGCCTCGAGGAACTCGTAGACGTCGGTGGAGTCCACTCCGGGGAACGCCCCGGTGGGCAGGGTCGCGAGCAGCGTGCGCGGCGTCTTCACGTTGGGCCAGGACTGCTCGCGCCAGCGCTCCTCCAGCTCGGCGGGCGCCCGACGGCAGCACACCTCGATCGAGTGCCGCGAGACTCCGCGATGCGGGGTGTCCCGCCCGACGAACCATTTCGTGTCGTCGAAGCGCACGCCGACGCTCACGGAGTGCAGCCCCTCGCTCGACGCCTCCACGCGTGCGGTGCACCAGTACGTGCCGTTGCCCGTATCGGTGTACTGGTAGTACGGATTGAAGCGGTCGTCCTCCTCGAACACGACGCGACTCGTCCATCGGCGACAGCACATCTGCCCCTCGATCGCGCCGAGACGATCCGTCGGGAAGTTCACGTCGTCGTTCTCGTACGCCTTCGTGATCGTGCCGGACTCGTGCACCTTGAGGAAGTGGACAGGGATGCCGAGATGCCGGGTCGCGAGGTTCGTGAAGCGGTGCGCGGCGGTCTCGTACGACACCGAGTACGCGTCGCGGAGGTCCTCGATCGAGATCGACCGGCGCGCCTTGGCCTCCTGCAGCGCGGGCACCACGTGCGCCTCGGGCATGAGCAGGGCGCCCGTGAGGTAGTTCGTCTCGACGCGCTGACGCAGGAACTCGGCGTAGCTGCGCGGCTCGGAGTGACCGAGGATGCGGCTCGACAGCGCCTGCAGCACCGCCGTGCGGGCGTCCCCCTTCGCCGGCACCGTGCTCGACAGGTACAGCCGCCCGTTCGCGAGATCCGCGACGCTCCTCGTGGTCTGCGGCAGGTCGGGCGCGTAGTGGAGCGTGAACCCCAGGTACGCCGCGACCTCCGACGCCGTGCGCTGCGTGAGCGGGCCGCCGGGATGCCGGACCGCGGCGAGGATGTCGGATGCCTGGGCCTCGAGCTCGGCGAAGTGGTTGTCCTGCCGCCGCATCAGGTGCCGCAGTTCGACGTTGGCGCGTCGCGCCTCCTCCGGTGTGGCCGCGCGCTCGTCGCGGAGCCGATCGATCTCGCCGTGCAGGGCGAGCAGCGCCTTGAGTGCGTCGGTCGGCACGCTCTTGGCGATTCGGAACGGCTCGATCCCCAGCGCCTGGAACGTCTGGCCCTTCATCGCACGTTCGAGGGCGATCTCGATCGCACTCCGCTCGTCGAGCGGCTCGCCCTCGAGCAGGGCGTCGAGCGTCACGCCGAGCGCACGCGCGATCGCCTGCAGCTGTGTGAGCTTGGGCTCGCGCTTGCCGGTCTCGATCATCGACAGCTGGCTGGGGGCGCGATCGACCGCCGCGGCGAGGTCGTCGAGCGTCATCCCCCGAGCCGTGCGGAGCTGACGGATACGCCGCCCGATCGTGAGGGCGTCGGTCTCTTCTGCACCGGTGGAGGCGTCCATGGCGGCGATTCTGTCACAGAAACAGAATTTCCGTCGATCTTCACACGACGAATGCTCCTTCGAGTCGCCGAACTTCACGGATGGTGGGTACACGCCACCCGGCATCGCCGCCGGCATCCGATGAAGGAGACACCATGTCGAACACCGCCGAGAACCGCACCCCCCGCCCCGCCGGGCTCCGCGCGGGCGACCAGATCCAGACGGCCGCCGAGCTGCAGGAGATCTGGGACACCGACCCGCGGTGGGACGGCGTCGAGCGCACCTACACGGCCGATGACGTCATCCGCATCCGCGGCTCCGTCCGCGAGGACTCCACGCTCGCCCACCGCGGCGCCGAGAACCTCTGGAACCTGCTGCACACCGAGGACTACGTCCGGGCGCTCGGTGCCTACACCGGAGGTCAGGCCGTGCAGCAGGTGCGCGCCGGACTCCGGGCCATCTACCTCTCGGGCTGGCAGGTCGCGGCCGACGGCAACCTCGCCGGACAGACCTACCCCGACCAGTCGCTCTACCCGGCGAACTCGGTGCCCGCGGTCGTGCGGCGCATCAACAACGCGCTGCTCCGCCAGGACCAGCTCGAGCACGCCGAGGGGAACATCACCCAGGACTGGCTCGCACCGATCGTCGCGGACGCCGAGGCCGGGTTCGGCGGTCCGCTCAACGCCTACGAGCTCGCGCAGTCCCTCATCCAGGCGGGCGCCGCCGCGATCCACTGGGAGGACCAGCTCGCCAGCGAGAAGAAGTGCGGGCACCTGGGCGGCAAGGTCCTCGTGCCGACGCAGCAGCACATCCGCACCCTCAACGCCGCGCGCCTCGCGGCCGACGTCGCCGGTGTGCCGACCGTCATCATCGCCCGGACGGATGCTCTCGCCGCCGACCTCCTCACGAGCGACGTCGACGAGCGCGACCAGGAGTTCACGACCGGGGAGCGCACGCCCGAGGGTTTCTACCGCATCCGCCCCGGCATCGAGTCGGTCATCAGCCGGGGCCTCGCCTTCGCCCCCTACGCCGATCTGCTGTGGGTCGAGACCGGCGAGCCCGACATCGAGCTCGCTCGGGAGTTCGCGGCGGCGATCCACGCCGAGTTCCCCGGCAAGATGCTCGCGTACAACTGCTCGCCGAGCTTCAACTGGAAGCGCCACCTCTCGGATGCCGAGATCGCGACGTTCCAGCAGGAGCTGGCCGAGCTCGGCTACCGGTTCCAGTTCATCACCCTGGCCGGGTTCCACGCCCTGAACCACTCCATGTTCGACCTCGCCCGCGGTTACGCCGAGCGCGCCATGAGCGCCTACGTCGAACTGCAGGAGGCCGAGTTCGCCGCCGAAGCCGACGGCTACACCGCCACCAAGCACCAGCGCGAGGCGGGCACCGGCTACTTCGACGTCATCTCGACGGCGCTCAACCCCGACAGCGTCACGCTCGCCCTCGCCGGCTCCACCGAGACCGCGCAGTTCCACTGACCCCCGTTTCGCCTCGTACGTGAAGGACGCAGATCATGAGCACTCCCACCATCACCCAGCAGGGCCCGTCGATCACCGTGACCGGCCCCCTCCGCGAGCGCTACGCCGAGATCCTCACCCCCGAGGCGCTCGCGTTCCTCACCGAGCTGCACCACCGTTTCGCGTCGCGCCGTCACGACCGCCTCGCCGACCGGATGCGCCGCCGCTTCGAGATCGGCAACGGCCACGACCCGCGCTTCCGCGACGACACCCGGCACATCCGCGAGGATGCGTCGTGGCGGGTCGCCGGCGCCGGTCCCGGTCTGGAGGACCGTCGCGTCGAGATCACCGGCCCCACCGATCCGAAGATGACGATCAACGCGCTGAACTCCGGCGCGCGGGTCTGGCTCGCCGACCAGGAGGACGCCACGAGCCCCACCTGGAAGAACGTGATCGAGGGGCAGCTGTCGCTCCGCGATGCGATCCGCGGCGAGCTCTCGTTCACGGGTCCGGCCACGGCCGACGGTCCGGGCAAGGAGTACCGCGTCACCGCCGAGCGCACGCCCACGATCGTGATGCGGCCACGCGGGTGGCACCTGCCCGAGAAGCACCTGGAGTTCGTCGACCGCGCCGGACGTCGCACCGCGGCATCCGGTTCGCTCGTCGACTTCGGGCTGTACTTCCTGCACAACGCGCAGGAGTTGATCGCGAACGGCCGCGGACCGTACTTCTACCTCGCGAAGCTCGAATCGAGCGAGGAGGCGAAGCTGTGGGACGACGTGTTCTCGTTCAGCGAGGAGTACATCGGCATCCCGCACGGCACGATCCGCGCGACCGTGCTGATCGAGACGCTGCCCGCGGCGTTCGAGATGGACGAGATCCTCTACGAGCTGCGCGATCACTGCGCCGGCCTCAACGCCGGGCGCTGGGACTACATCTTCTCGATCATCAAGAACTACCGCGGCCGCGGCGCCCGCTTCGTGCTCCCCGACCGCAGCGAGGTCACCATGACGGTGCCGTTCATGCGGGCGTACACCGAACTGCTCGTGCAGACGTGCCACAAGCGCGGGGCGTATGCCATCGGCGGCATGAGCGCCTTCATCCCCAACCGCCGCAACCCGGAGGTCACCGCACGGGCGATCGAGAAGGTCTCGGCCGACAAGAAGCGCGAGGCCGGCGACGGCTTCGACGGCACCTGGGTCGCGCATCCCGACCTGATCCCGACCGCGCAAGCCGAGTTCGACGCGGTGCTCGGCGACCGACCGAGCCAGGTCGACCGGCAGCGCCCGGAGGTGTCGGTCTCACCGGAGGCTCTCCTCGACCTGCACATCGGCCGTCCGATCACGGCGCAGGGCGTGCGAGACAACGTCTCGGTGGCGATCCGCTACCTCGAGGCGTGGCTGCGGGGGCTGGGCGCCGTGGCGATCGACAACCTCATGGAGGACGCCGCGACCGCCGAGATCAGCCGCTCGCAGGTGTGGCAGTGGATCCACCAGGACCGCACCACCGAAGACGGCACGCCGATCACTGCGGAGTACGTCGAGGGGCTGATCGTCGACGTCCTCGCCCGCGCGACGCGCTCCGCCGGCGACCGCTTCGACGACGCCGCCGAGGTGTTCCGCGAGGTGGCTCTGCAGCCCGAGTTCCCGGCGTTCCTCACGGTCGGGGCGTACTCGCGGTTCCTGGTCGACGAGGCCTGAGCGCAGGCCACGACGGGGCCGGATGCCGATCGCACCCGGCCCCGTCGTCCTGCGCGACCCGTACCCTCCGTTGCGCGGGGCGGGGCCTGCTCGACGTCCGCCGCGACGCCGTCAGGCGCCGGAGCCGTACGCGAGCACATGGTCTCGGACGGGGATAGGGCAGTCGGGCAGATGCGTCTCGAGCAGAAGGGCGAGATGCAGCACGTAGTGCCGCACGCAGAACACCATCGTCTCGGAGGGCGCAGGATCGACGTCTCCCCCGGACATCCCGTGGTCTCCGTGCACCACGCGATGCGTCGGCGTCCGTGTGCAGGCGCTCTCGTACCACTCGCATCCGTGGGGGCGATCGCCGCCACCGTCCTCGACGAGATGCGAGATCTCGTCACCTGTGCGCGCCCGAGCCCTCACCTCGGCGCTCCTGTCTCCAGTGCTGCGGAGAGCGTTCGCTCCACGGTGGCGACCCCCTCGTCGAGTTCCCGCTCGGAGATCGCCTCATCGTCGTCCAGCCAGCGTCCCCAGCAGCGGTCGAACTCGCACCGTCGGCGGTAGTGCCGCTCCCGGTCGACGGACGGCAGGATGCCGATCATCACGGTGGCCCCGTCGTCGCCGACCCCGATGTTGATGTTCGACACCCGCGCCGGGATCGGCAGAGCGAACGCCGTCCCGACGATGCTCAGCGCGAGCCATTCACCGCGCTCGGGCCACCGTCCATCGTCCGTACGGAGTGCGCCCGCGGTCTGCAGACCCTCACTGCTCTGAGCGACATCGGCGTGGAACCCGATCATCGACGTGCCCGACATCCGCAGCGTCACCTGGGGCATGAGCCCACCGTACGGGGCGAGCTGTGCGAAGAGATCGCCGGAGTCCTGGTCGGTGCTCGCCGCGAAGGGGAGCCAGCCCAGCACCTCGTCGTCTTCGATCCCCAGAAGATGCTGCCCGACACGCGGCTCGTCGACGAGCGGGAAGTCGCGAACGGCGAACGCCTCCGCCCGCACCTGCGTACCTGCCAGGACCCGGTCGATCCACGCCTGCAGTTCGCTGAGGGAGCGGAACGTGTCGACCGCGAGCTCCTCCATCCGGAATTCCGACACGCCCTGCTCGCTGCGCTCGATCATGTGCTCGAGGTCTTCGCCTCCCCAGCGGCGACGATCGCGCAGGACGGCGGAGCACGCCGCATCCTGCATGCGGACGGCGTCGTACCAGTCCTGGATCGGAGCAGTCCGCCCGAGCGTTCGCCGGAAGGGATCGAGGAGCGGCTCCGGTGCGCCGGAGCCGGCGCGGTCGAGCACCTCGCAGCGCATCTCGTCGACCGACGGCCGGCCGCCGCCGTCCGACTCGGCGCTCCAGATCCGGACGCGGACGGCGCGCCCCTCGCGGAGTCGCGAGTCGACGTGCCACCCGGCCACGCCGCCGTCGTGGAAAGGCACGAACGCGTCGGGCATCAGCGCCGTCCCATGCAGGGGGAGATCGGGCTGCCGCAGGACGTCGCGGAGGGGCGGGACGCTGGTCACAGCGGTCAGCCTAGCGAGACCGGATCCCGTACCTCCGCTGCGGGCGTAGCCTGAATCCATGACGGACACCTGGACCGGGATCGCTGCGGAGTTCCTGCACCTGTACCCGCGCGGGAAGCGCCTGCTCGCTGTCGCGGGAGCGGATGCCGAGCGCTCGCGCCGTGCGGCCGACGACCTCGCCGCCGCGCTGGTCGCTGCGGGGCATCCCACCGAGCGCGCGCACACCGCCGACGGCGACGACTCCGCGCTGCGTGCCGAGGTGGTCGCCCCGTTCCGCGCCGACGGGCCGGACGGCACCGTGCTCGTCGTCTCCGGCCCCGCGTCGTTGCTGTCCGAGGACACGCGCGGCCTGTGGAACTTCACGCTGTGGCAGCTCGCCGGCGACGAGCAGCCCCACTCGGTCGCCTCGGCACTGGTCGACGTCACCGACCCGGAGCATCCGACCCGTCGCTTCGCCGACTACTGCGCCCTCCCCGCCGCCTTCGGCGCCTGATGACAGCGCACGTGAAAATCTAGATAAATATCTAGATCTGCTACACTCTGCGCATGAAATCCATCTCCGTCGGCGATCTGCGTCAGAATCCGACTGCCGCGCTCGACGCGGTGGCGCACGGTGAGACGTACTCCGTGACGCGACACCGTCGGGAGATCGCGCAACTCGTCCCGCCACGAACGCGCCGCGCGACGACCGCCGCCGATCTACGCCGCGTACTCGCGGGAACGCCCGTGGACGCCGCGTGGGTGCAGGAGATGATGATCGAGCGCTCCGACCTCGATGGCGACCGGAACGCGTGGGAAGGATGATCGCGCTCCTCGATACGAACATCCTCATCGCTTCCGACTCCCCCGGCGAGTCAGCCGCCGATCTCGAGGCATTCGACGACCTGCGCGTGAGTTCCCTCACCTGGGCTGAGCTCGCCAAGGGCCTGCACACGACACAGGACATCCAGATCTTCAAGCAGCGGTCGACGCGACTAGCCGCGCTGCGTGCCGCCTTCGGCGATGGCATCCCGTTCGATGATGACTGCGCCGACGCCTACGACCGAGTACTCGCCCACCTGAGCGCTCAACAGTTGCCGACGCGACCGCACACATTCGACCGGATGCTCGCCGCGACAGCGCTCGCGCACGGGTTCACACTCGTATCGCGCGACAGCGATGCCTTCCGAGGTCTCACGGATCTGGTCTCGGTGATCCGCGCCTGACGGACGTCAGCTCCCCGACGAGCGCGAGCCTCAGCGGAACGAGGCCGCGACCGAGTTGCGGTGGTAGTCGAACACGATGCTCGTGCGGGTCGAGGCGACGCTCGCCTGGGCCGACAGGTGCTCGAGCACGAACTCCCGCATCTCGGAGGAGTCCGCGACGGCGATGTGCAGCAGGAAGTCGTCGTCACCGCCGAGGAAGAACACCTGGATGACCTGCGGCAGCACGCGCACGCGGTCGGCGAACTCCACGATGCTCTCGCGCCGACCGCTGGGTCGCAGTGTGACGCCGATCACGGCCTGCAGGCCGGCGCCCAGCATCCGCTCGTCGACGCTCGCGTGGAAGCCGGTGATCACCCCGCGGTCGACGAGCGCCCGCAGGCGCGCGTGCGCGGTCGACGCGGCGACACCCAGGTGCCCGGCGAGCTCCGCGTTGGTCATGCGTCCGTCGGCGCTGAGCAGCTGCACGATGTGCGCGTCGACGCGGTCGAGCGCCGGCGCCCGAAGACTCTGCGGTTCGGGGGCCTCCGATGACGTCTCCATACGAACGATTATGCAGGTTCACACCATGCGGCGAAGCTTCTTCAGTGATTCTGTCGCTTCGGCGATGTTTCTGCGATTCTGTACGCACGCAGCGACACCAGGAGGATCGATGAAGATCGGCGTGCCCACCGAGGTCAAGAACAACGAGAACCGCACGGCGCTCACCCCCGCCGGAGCCGACCGGCTGGTGCACGAGGGCCATCGCGTCCTCGTCCAGTCGGGAGCCGGAGTCGGCTCGGGCATCTCGGACGACGCCTACCGCGCCGCGGGCGCCGAGATCGTCGCGACGGCCGAGGAGACCTGGGGCGAGGCCGAGCTGCTCATCAAAGTCAAGGAGCCGATCTCGCAGGAGTACGGCTTCCTGCGCCCCGACCTCACGCTGTTCACCTACCTGCACCTCGCCGCCGACCGCGCGCTCACCACCGCCCTCGTCGACGCCGGCACGACCGCGGTGGCGTATGAGACCGTGCAGTTGCCCGACCGCAGCCTCCCCCTCCTCATCCCGATGAGCGAGATCGCCGGGCGCCTGTCCGTCACGATGGGGTCGTACTCCCTGATGCGCTCGGCCGGCGGACGCGGCGTGCTCATGGGAGGCATCGCCGGCGCGCCCCGCGCCCGGACCGTCGTGATCGGCGGCGGTGTCGCCGGTGAGCACGCGGCCGCGAACGCCCTCGGCCTCGGCTCGCAGGTGACCGTGATCGACATCGCGCTGCCGCGTCTGCGCGAACTGGAGCACCGCTACGGCGGCGCCCTCGAGACCCGGGCCTCCAGCCGCTACGACATCGCCGAGGCGCTCACGACCGCCGATCTCGTGATCGGGTCGGTGCTGATCCCCGGAGCCGCGGCCCCCAAGCTCGTGACCGACGAGATGGTCGCCGCGATGAAGCCGGGCTCCGTGCTGGTCGACATCGCGATCGATCAGGGCGGATGCTTCGAGGGCTCGCGTCCCACGACGCACGACGACCCCACGTTCGCGGTGCACGACTCGATCTACTACTGCGTCGCGAACATGCCCGGTGCCGTGCCCGAGACCGCGACGCGCTCGCTCACGAACGCCACGCTCCCGTACGTGTCGGCGATCGCCGGCAAGGGCTGGGAGCGCGCGGCGCTGGACGACCCCGCACTCGCGAAGGGCCTGAACGTGCAGGGCGGACGCATCACGCTGGATGCCGTCGCCCGCGCGCACGGCCTCGCGACCGCCTGACGCTTCGCCAGCGAAAGAACGGCGATTCTTGATGATGACTCACCCGGCACGGCGCAGGGCTTCCCGAGTACGCTCGTAATCGTGACCGAACGCGCTCCCCTCTCCCGCAAACTCTCCGCCATCGCCGAGTCCGCGACCCTGAAGGTCGACGCCAAGGCCAAGGCTCTCAAGGCCGAAGGCAAGGACGTCATCTCCTACGCCGCGGGCGAGCCGGACTTCTCGACGCCGCAGTTCATCGTGGACGCGGCGGCCGAGGCACTGGCCGACCCGGCGAGCTACCGCTACACCCCGGCCGCCGGCCTCCCCGCGCTGCGCGAGGCCGTCGCCGCGAAGACCCTCCGCGACTCGGGTCTCGAGGTCTCCCCTTCGCAGGTCATCGTGACGAACGGCGGCAAGCAGTCGGTGTACCAGGCCTTCCAGGCCGTGGTGAACCCGGGCGACGAGGTGCTGCTGCCGGCGCCGTACTGGACGACGTACCCCGAGGCGATCCGCCTCGCCGACGGCACCCCGGTCGAGGTCTTCGCCGGCGCCGACCAGGACTACAAGGTCACGGTCGAGCAGCTGGAGGCCGCGCGCACCGAGCGCACCACCGTGCTCGTGTTCGTCTCGCCGTCGAACCCCACCGGCTCCGTGTACACCGCCGAGGAGACGAAGGCCATCGGCGAGTGGGCGCTCGAGCACGGGATCTGGGTCATCTCCGACGAGATCTACCAGAACCTCACGTACGAGGGCGCGACCGCGACGTCGATCGTCGCCGCCGTGCCCGAGGTCGCCGGCCAGACCATCCTCGTGAACGGCGTCGCGAAGACCTACGCCATGACGGGCTGGCGCGTGGGCTGGATGGTGGGCCCGTCCGACGCCATCAAGATCGCCGGCAACCTGCAGTCGCATCTGTCGAGCAACGTGAACAACGTGGCGCAGAAGGCCGCGATCGCCGCCCTCAACGGCCCGCAGACCGAGGCCGAGCAGATGCGCGAGGCGTTCGACCGCCGCCGTCGCCTGATCGTGTCGGAGCTCTCGAAGATCGACGGCCTCGTCGTGCCGAACCCGCTCGGCGCGTTCTACGTCTACCCCGACGTGCAGGGCCTCCTCGGCCGCACCTGGGGCGGCGTGACGCCGACGACGTCGCTCGAGCTCGCCGACCTCATCCTCGAGCAGGCCGAGGTCGCCGTGGTCCCCGGCGAGGCCTTCGGCCCCTCGGGCTACATCCGCATGTCGTACGCGCTCGGCGACGACCAGCTGCTCGCGGGCGTGCAGCGCCTGCAGCGCCTGTTCGCCTCCTGAGGCCTCTGCCGATCTCGCCGCACAGTCGCCGACGCCCCACCTGACCGCCCGCACCCCACCGTGCAGGCGTCGCGCAGGTGGGGCGTCGTCGCGCAGGTGGGGCGTCGGCGATCCTCGCGCCACGCCGTGCGCGCTACTCCCCCTGGAAGCCGATCAGCCAGCGGATGCCGTAACGGTCGACGAGCGTGCCGTCGTAGTCGCCCCACGGGCGCTTCTGCAGCGCGTCGATCACACGACCGCCCGCCGACAGCTGGTCGAACCAGCTCGTGAGGGTCGTGGCGTCGGCGGCGCCGAGGAGCGACAGGAACATCCCGCTCATCTGCACCGCGTCGTCATCGGCACCCGCATCCGCTGCCGCGATCGCGACCGGTCCGATGAGCTGCCCGTGCGCGATCGCGTCTCGCGGGCCGTCATGCCTGCCGGCCTGCGCGTAGTCCATGGTGTGCAGTTCGCCGCCGAACACCGACCGGTACAGCTCCAGGGCCTCCGCGGCGTTACCGGGGAACAGCAGGTACGGGATCAGTCCGCTCATCCCGCGAGTGTACGGCGAACCCCCGGCGCGGGCTACAGCTCCACGCCGAGCAGCACGGGCTCGGGCTGCAGCACGAGTCCGAACTCGGCGTGCACGCGGCTCTGGATGAACCGTGCGAGCTCAGAGACCTCCGCCGCGGTCGCGCCGCCGCGGTTCGTGAGCGCGAGAGCGTGCTTGGTCGAGACCGAGGCCCGCGACCGCGGAAGTTTGAAGCCCTTGCGGATGCCCGCCTGCTCGATGAGCCACGCCGCGCTGACCTTGACGTCCGGCGCCTCCGTCTTCGCGACCGGCACGAGACCGTCGTACGACGACAGCGGGATCACGGTGACGGCGTCGAGGTCGGGGGCGACGGGCCACCGCGGGCACTCGGGGGGCAGCGTGCGGGCGACGGCGTCGGTCACGATCGCGTTCTGGAAGAACGAGCCCACGCCGTGCGTGTCGGGGTCGTCCTCGTCGAGCAGCATCCCCTTCGACGCCCGCGTGGCGAGGATGCGCTCGCGCACCCAGGCCAGGGGCACGGGGTCGTCGGAGTCGAGGCCCAGCGCACGACGCAGCTGCTCGCCGCGCACGATCCGCTCGCCCGCGACCAGCAGGTCGACGGTGATCGACAGGATGACGGCTCGGCGCTGCGGCTCGTGTCCGTAGTGGTGCTTGAGCACCGAGGTGCGGAAACCGAGACCCAGGTCGGCGGCGGGGACCGTCGAGACCTCGCCGGTCGACTCGTCGATCAGCTCGACCTCGACCAGGGTCTCCTGGATCTCCTGACCGTAGGCGCCGATGTTCTGCACGGGAGCCGCGCCGACCGTACCCGGGATGCCGCTCATGGCCTCGAGACCCGCGTATCCGTGCTCGACCGCGTGGGCGACGAGCTCGTCCCAGCCGTGTCCGGCCTCGACGCGCAGGCGGATGCGGCCGGAGTGCGGGGAGGGGAGCTCCTGGATGCCGCGCGTGAGGATGCGGACGACCGTCCCCTCGAAGCTCTCGTCGCCGACGAACAGGTTCGACCCGCCGCCCAGGGCCAGCCACTCGTCTCCGCGCGACCACACCTCGGCGAGCGCGTCGACGAGCTCCTCGCGGGTCCGGGCCTCGATCATGCGCTCGGGAGCCCCGCCGGTGCGCAGCGTCGTGAGCGTCGACAGCCGCAGCGGCTGCACCTCGTTCACCGACCCCATCACGCGGCGATGCGCAGCTGCGCCTTGACGAGCACGGTCGTCTCGCCGAACGTGACCTTGAGGTCGATGCGCGTCGCGGTCTCGTCGACCGCCCCGACCGTGGCGAGCACGTGCAGGTCGGCGCCGTTGTCGGGGTCGACGACGACGGGCTTCGTGAACCGCACGCCGTAGTCGAGCACTCGTGCGGCCGGGTCGATGGCCGCGACGACGACCGAGGAGGCGATGCCCATCGTCAGCATCCCGTGCGCGAGCACGCCCGGGAGGCCGACGGCCGCGGCGACGTCGTCGCGGTAGTGGATCGGGTTGAAGTCGCCCGACGCGCCGGCGTAGCGCACGAGCGACTCCCGGGTCAGGTGGACGGTGCGCTCGGCGACCACGTCTCCGACGGCGTACGGCATCACTGTGCTCCCTCTTCCGCGCCGACCAGCAGCACGCTGGTGGCGGTCACGACGTGCGCGCCCTCGGCATCCGTGATCTCGGCCTCACTCGTGATCATGGCGTTGCCGCCCATCATGCGGATGCCGGTGACGCGGAGCTGCCCGACGAGCTCGTCGCCCGCGACGATCGGACGGCTGTAGGCGAAGCGCTGCTCGGCGTGGATCGTCCGGGCGAGCACGATGCCCGAGTCCGGCTCGCCGAGGAGCTGCTGCAGGGTGAGGTCCTGGATGACCATCGCGAACGTGGGCGGCGCCACGACATCGGCGAAGCCTGCGGCGCGTGCGGCCTCGACGTCGGTGTGCTGCGGGGCGTCGGCGAACACGGCTCGCGCGAACTCGCGCACCTTCTCGCGTCCGACGAGGTACGGGGTGGTCGGCGGGAACTCCCGGCCGACGAGATCTTGGTTCACTGCCACCCCTCGATCCTACGTTCTCGCGCGTACGGCTCGGGTGCGGCCGACCGGACGAAAGCCCGGGTCAGGGCTTCTTGCGACCGCGGATCGCCTTCAGCGCCATCTGCACCGCGATGACGACGAGGTATGCCGCGAACAGCATGTTCGCGAGGGCCGGATCGATGATCGTCGCGAGCCAGGCGCCGAGGGCCGTGGTCGTGCACGCCGAGACGCCCACGAACGCCGCGGCGACGAGGTCGACGTTGCGGTTGCGGAGGTTTCCGATGGTCCCCGAGATCGCGGTCGGGATCATCATGAGCATCGAGGTGCCCTTGGCGACGAGGTCGCTCGTGCCGAAGGCGAGCATGAGCACGGGGACGACGACGATCCCGCCGCCGACGCCGATCAGGCCGGCGAGGATGCCGGTGCCGATGCCGACCGCGACGAGGGCGATGCCGCTCAGCAGGGTCAGCTCGAACACGGCGTCGCGCGAGGGGATGACGAGGAACAGGCTCACGATCACGACCAGGAGGAACCCGACGAAGAACCACCGCAGCACGGTCTGCGAGATCCTCGGCAGGAGCCGGGTGCCGATCTGCGCGCCGACCACGGAGCCCGCGGCGAGGATGAGCGCGGGGATCCACGCCACCGAGCCGTGGATCGCGTAGGAGATGACGCCCACGGTCGCGGTCGGGACGATCGCGGCGAGCGAGGTGCCCGCGCCGAGGCGCTGGTTGAAGTGCAGGAACAGCACGAGCAGCGGGACGATCACGGTGCCGCCGCCGACGCCGAACAGGCCGGAGAGGAGGCCCGCGACCAGGCCGATCACGATGAAGGATGCGTAGGCACGAGGCCCTCGGGTCAGGGTCTCGGCGTCGCTCACCGGATCAGCCTACTCCCGCAGGCCTCCTCTGCTCGCGCTCGTGTACGTCGGGGTCAGACCTCCGAGTCGCTCTTGATCGGCACGGCGATCGACTCGGTGAGGGCCTGCTCGTAGCGGCGCTGGCGGCGGCGCAGCCACAGCCCGCCGACGATCAGCAGCGCCAGCACCGCGTAGGCCACGGCCGCGAACGGCTGCGCCACGAGCGTCGTGAGATCGCCCTGGCTGAGCTGCAGGGCACGACGCAACTGCGCCTCGCCCATCGGTCCGAGGATCATGCCCACCACGAGCGGTGCGACCGGCACGCCGAACCGCCGCATGAAGTAGCCCAGCACGCCGATGACGAGCAGCAGCAGGATGTCGACGACCGAGTAGTTCAGCGCGTAGGCGCCGAAGGCAGCGAACAGCAGGATGCCGGCGTAGAGGTACGGCCGTGGGATCTGCAGGAGCTTGACCCACATGCCCACGAGCGGCAGGTTCAGCACCAGCAGGATGATGTTGCCGATGTAGAGGCTCGCGACCAGCGCCCACACGAGGTTCGACTGGCTCGTGAAGAGCATCGGTCCCGGCTGGAGCCCGTACGACTGGAACGCCGTGAGGATGATCGCGGCGGTCGCGGTCGTGGGGAGGCCCAGGGTGAGCAGCGGCACGAGCACGCCCGCCGCCGCCGCATTGTTCGCGGACTCGGGCCCTGCGACGCCCTCGATCGCCCCGTGGCCGAACTCGGACTTGTGGCGGGAGAGCTTCCGCTCCGTGGCGTACGAGAGGAACGTCGCGACGTCGGCGCCTCCCGCGGGGATCGTGCCGATCGGGAAGCCGATCGCCGTCCCTCGCAGCCACGGCTTCCACGAGCGCTTCCAGTCCTCCCGGGTCATCCAGCTGCGCCACCCCTTCGTCACGGGGATCACGTCGATCGAGCCGTGCCGCAACCGTGCCGCGATGTAGAGGGTCTCCCCCACCGCGAACAGTCCCACCGCGACGAGCACGATGTCGATGCCGTCGGCGAGGGGAAGCAGCCCGAGCGTGTAGCGCTGCTGACCGGAGAGCTGGTCGGTGCCGATCAGTCCGAGGAACAGTCCGAGGCCGAGCGACAGCAGGCCGCGCGGCACGGACGAGCCCATGAGCGCGCCGACCGTGATGAAGGCGACCACGATCAGCGCCACGTAGTCGGCGGGGCCGAGGTTCACGGCGAACTGCGCGAGCACCGGCGCGAGCAGCGTGAGGCCGATCGTGGCGATCGTGCCGGCGACGAACGACCCGAGGGCGGCGGTCGCGAGCGCGGCTGCTCCTCGGCCGATCTTCGCCATCTTGTTGCCCTCGATCGCCGTGACGATCGAGGCCGACTCCCCCGGTGTGTTCAACAGGATGCTGGTGGTCGAGCCCCCGTACATCCCGCCGTAGTAGATGCCGGCGAACGTGATGAGTGCCGCCGCGGGATCGAGCGTGTAGGTCAGCGGCAGCAGCAGGGCGACCGTCATGGCCGGCCCGATGCCGGGGAGCACGCCCACGGCGGTGCCGATCAGCACGCCGAGGAACGCGAACACGAGGTACTGCGGCTGGAGCGCCGTCGCGAAGCCCTCGAGGAGCAGGGACCAGGAGTCCATCAGAACATCCTCCCCAGCCATCCGAGCGCCGGTCCCCACGGGAGCGAGAGCCCGAGCAGACCGCCGAACACGATCTGCACGACGAGAGCGAGCACGACGCCGATCAGCAGCGCCATCCACCAGCGCTTCGCACCGAGCGACCAGGCGACGCCGCCGAACAGGATCGCCGCGGCCGGAGCCCAGCCGATCGCCTCGATGAGGAGCAGGTGCGCGACGAGGAACGCGACGATCTTCAGGAGCGTGATCCAGTCGGTCGGGAGGGACTGGTCGACGTCCTCCCCGTCCTCGGGCACGCCGCGCTGCCCTCGGAGTACGCCGACGAGCACGACGACGGCGGAGCCGAGCAGCAGCACCGCCACGAAGATCGGGAAGACGGTCGGCCCCACCTGGGACCCGACCGGGACGTGGATCGCGAAGACGCCGACGAGCGCGAAGACGCCGAGGGCGACCATGACGAGGGCGAACGCGAGCTCGCCGACCGGGAGTGATCCGACGACACGTGCGGACCGGCGTTCGCCGGTCCGCACGTCGCCGGGCCCGGAGGACCCGATCGTCATGTCAGCTCACCAGACCGATGTTCTTCAGGGTCGCGGTGACCTCCTCGATGTTCCCGGTGAGGAACTCGTCGAAGTCCGCACCGGTGAGGAATGCATCCGCCCAGCCCTTGGTCTCGAGCTCGTCCGTCCACGCCTGCGACTCGTGCAGTTCGGTCACGATCCGCACGAGCTCGTCCTTCTCCGCATCCGAGATCCCACCGGGCGCGATCACGCCGCGCCAGTTCGTGAGCACGACGTCGTAGCCGGATTCGGTGATGGTCGGGACGTCCGCGAGCTGCG
This sequence comes from Microbacterium sp. NPDC089696, assembly GCF_044749125.1. Taxonomy (NCBI): domain Bacteria; kingdom Bacillati; phylum Actinomycetota; class Actinomycetes; order Micrococcales; family Microbacteriaceae; genus Microbacterium; species Microbacterium sp. NPDC089696. The sequence goes on from NZ_JBIVHF010000002.1 coordinate 508,353, forward strand.
CGACCGGCTCCTCGGACGACACCGCGAGCGCGCGCATCGTGCCGGCCTCGATGTGCTGCAGGAACTCCCCGACGCCGGAGATGCCCGCCGCGACCTTGTCGCCGAGGATCAGCGACGTGGCCTCGCCGCCGCCCGAGTTGGGCGTGTAGTTGAGCTTCTCGGCGATCTCGGCGCCGTCGAGACCGGCCTCCTCGAGCATGAGACCGGCGAGGATGTGGTCGGCTCCCCCGGCCGAGCCTCCGGTGATCGTGACGGCCTGGCCCTTGTCGACGACGTCCTCCACGAGGTCCTCGAGGGTGTCGTACTTCGAGTCCGCGGGGACGACGACCACGAGAGGCTCGTCCGTGAGCCGTGCGATCGGCGTCGTGTCCTCCAGGCGCACGGCCGAGGCGTTCGTCTCGATCGCGCCGACCATCACGAGGCCCATGACCATGAGGGTGTTGGCGTCCTTCTCGTTCGCGAGCTGCGCGAGGCCGACCGTTCCGCCGGCGCCGCCCACGTTCGTGACGGGCGCCGAGCTCACGACGCCCTCCTCCGTGAGCAGCTGCGAGAGGGCGCGGCCGGTCTGGTCCCATCCGCCGCCGGGGTCGGCCGGGACGACGATGTCGACGTCGGAGATCGAGACGTCCTCGCCGCCTCCGGCGTCCCCTCCCGCCCCTGCATCGCCTCCGCCACCCGCGCAGGATGTGAGGACGAGGGCCGTTGCAGCGGCCAGGGCGACCGCGGCTCCGATACGAGATGTGTTCATGTGCGCTCCTCCTTGAGCGTTCGAATGCTGTGCGTCCACCCTGGGATCGCGCACCGGTCGGCTCAAGCTTCGGAAACCATTGGTCGCGTTCCGAAACTATTGGTCGCGAACGGTCGGATGACGCGCTCGCGGCGTGCGGGGAGTGCGAGGACAATGGTCGAGTGGCCTCGAAGATGACGCTCCGGATGCAGCTGCTCGCGCTGCAGGCGCTGATCGTGTTCCTGGTGACCCTCGCCACGGGCATCGTGGCCGGAGCGTCGCAGGAGCAGGCGCTGCGCGAGTCCTACAAGGACAGGATGCAGGCCGTCGCGCAGTCGATCGCCAACCTCCCCACGGTGCGCGACGCGTTCGACGACGCAGACCCGTCCTCGGTCATCCAGCCCATCGCCGAGGTGATCCGCGAGGCGTCCGACCTCGCCTACGTGGTCGTGGCGAACGATCAGGGCATCCGCTACTCGCACCCGAACCCCGACCGCATCGGCGAGAAGGTCTCCACCGATCCCTCCGTCCCGCTCTCCGGAGCCGTGTACGTGGGCACGCAGACGGGCACGCTGGGCACGTCCTGGCGGGTCAAGGTGCCGATCCGCGACGACGCCGGCACCGTGATCGGTACGGCCTCCGTCGGCATCCTCGAGTCCGAGCTGAACGACGAGTTCATGGCGAACCTCGCGTGGCTCATCTCGGCCATGCTCGCGGCCGCGGTGCTCGGCGTGTTCGGCTCTGCCTGGGTGACCTCGGTCATCCGTCGACGCATCTACCGGCTGGAGCCGCATCAGATCGCCGCGCTCGTGAAGAACCAGGAGACCACGCTGCACCGTCTCAGCGAGGGCGTCATCACGGTCAACGGCGCCGGCCGCATCACCCTCGCGAACGATGCCGCGGCCCGTCTCCTCGAGAGGGACGCCGGCGAGCTCGACGCCGCCGCCGCCGAGGACGTGCTCGACGCCGAGCTCCTTGCCGTGCTGCGCGAGGGCGAGGATGCGGGGCGTCCGGTGATCCTCGGCTCGCACGTGCTGGTGGCTCGCAGCACCGGGAGCGTCGTGGACGGCGCCGGCGTGGAGGCCACCCTCCTGCTCCGGGACCACACCGAGCTCCACGACGTGGTCCAGCGCGTCGAGGCGGCCGACGCGATCATCGCCTTCCGCCAGAGGTTCGGCCTGCCGAAGGGCCTGAGCCCCGAGACGCTCGACCGCGTCGCCGCAGCGCTCGGCGCGCGACCGGACGCTTCCGCCACCGAGATCGGCGACGATCTGCAGATGTCCCGCGTGAGCGCGCGGCGCTACCTCGAGCACCTCGCGAGCACCGGACGCGCGCTGCGCTCGCTCGACTATTCGACCAAGGGCCGCCCGGGGACGCGCTACCGCGAGACCGGCGTCTGAGAACCTGCGAGTCTCGCAGGAACCGCTGGGACCGAGTGCCCGGTCATGCGACACTGGATCGCAACAGACGACGCCGTCGCCGACCCGGATCGAAGGAGATCTCATGGTTCGCAGCACCTATCCCGACGTCGAGGTCCCCGAGGTCTCGATCCACGACTTCCTGTTCGGCGACATCGATCCGACGCGGCTCGATGCGGTCGCACTCGTCGACTGCACGAGCGGAGCCACGACGACCTACCGTCAGCTCATCGGACAGATCGACCGCTTCGCCGGCGCCCTGGCCGCGCGGGGCGTCGGGGTCGGCACGGTGGTCGGCGTCCTCTGCCCGAACGTGCCGGCCTTCGCGACGGTGCTGCACGGCATCCTCCGCGCGGGCGCGACGGCCACGACGATCAACTCGTTGTACACGCCGGAGGAGATCGCGAACCAGCTGACGGATGCGGGAGCGACCTGGCTCGTGACGGTCTCTCCCCTGCTCCCCGGAGCGCTGGCCGCCGCCGAGAGCCTCGGCTTCGACGCCTCGCACGTCATCGTGCTCGACGGCGCGGACGGGCACCCCTCGCTCGGCGCGCTCCTCGCCGAGGGCCGCGGGGCCCCCGACGTCTCGTTCGACCCGGCGACGCACATCGCCGTGCTCCCCTACTCGTCCGGCACGACCGGTCGCCCCAAGGGCGTCATGCTGACGCACCGCAACCTCGTCGCGAACGTCAGCCAGTGCCGCTCGACGATCTCGCTCGCCGACGACGACCGCGTCCTGGCCGTGCTCCCCTTCTTCCACATCTACGGCCTGACCGTGCTGCTGAACTTCGCCCTGCGACAGCGCTCCGCGCTCGTCACGATGCCGAAGTTCGACCTCACCGAGTTCCTCCGCGTCGTGCAGGATCATCGGACCAGCTGGATCTTCATCGCCCCGCCCATCGCGGTCGCCCTCGCCAAGCATCCGCTCGTGGACCAGTACGACCTGTCGGCGATCAAGGTCGTGTTCTCGGGGGCCGCTCCGCTCGACGGCGCCCTCGCGTCCGCGGTCGCCGAACGACTGGACTGCACGGTCTGTCAGGGCTATGGCATGACCGAGACCAGTCCGGTCACCCACGCGATCCCCTACGACCGCGACGACATCGACCGGTCCACGGTCGGGATGCTGCTCGCGAACACGGAGGCGCGGCTCGTCGGCGAGGACGGCGGTGACGTCGACGTGCCGACGGAGGGTGCCAGCGATCCGGGCGAGCTGCTGATCCGCGGACCCCAGGTCATGGCCGGTTACCTGAACCGCCCCGACGCGACGGCCGAGATGCTCGACGCCGACGGCTGGCTGCACACCGGCGACGTGGCGACCGTCACGGCCGACGGCGTGTTCCGGATCGTCGACCGACTGAAGGAGCTCATCAAGTACAAGGGCTACCAGGTGGCGCCGGCCGTGCTCGAGGCCGTGCTGCTCGAGCATCCGTCCATCGCCGACGCCGCAGTGATCGGCGCCCTCGACGACGACGGGCAGGAGGTGCCCAAGGCGTTCGTCGTCGTGCAGCCGGGAGCCGAGCTCGATGCGGAGGCCGTCATGACCCACGTCGCGGCTCACGTCGCTCCGCACGAGAAGGTGCGGCAGGTCGAGTTCATCGACGTGATCCCGAAGTCCGCCTCGGGCAAGATCCTCCGCAAGGACCTCCGCGCCCGCTGAGACGCGCCGTGCGACGGTTCCGGTCGCACTTGGTGCCGTCGATTTCGCGATCACGCGGCACGAACTGCGACCGGAGCACCTCCCGAACTCCCGAGCATCGCTCGACGCACGACGAAGCCCGCCACCCCGGAGGGATGGCGGGCTTCGTTCGGTGCGAGAACTTACTTGTTCTCGACGGCGTCCTCAGCGGCGGCCTCAGCGGCCTCGCCCTCGGCCTGCGACTCGGCACCGGCGTCGGCGGTGGTCTCCTCGGCGGGAGCCTCCTCGGCGGCGGTCTCCTCAGCCGGAGCCTCCTCGGCCGGCTTCTCGGCCTTCGGAGCGGCCTTGGCAGCCTTCTTCTTGGGGGTGACGGGCTCGAGGACGAGCTCGATCACGGCCATGGGGGCGTTGTCGCCCTTGCGGTTGCCGACCTTCGTGATGCGCGTGTAGCCACCCTCGCGCTCCGCGACCAGCGGGGCGATCTCGGCGAACAGCGTGTGCACGACGTCCTTGTCACCGATGACCGAGAGAACGCGACGACGAGCGTGCAGGTCTCCGCGCTTGGCGAAGGTGATCAGGCGCTCGGCGAGCGGACGCAGGCGCTTGGCCTTGGTCTCGGTCGTCTTGATGGACTTGTGGGTGAAGAGCGCAGCGGCGAGGTTGGCAAGCAGCAGGCGCTCGTGGGCGGGGCCGCCTCCGAGGCGGGGACCCTTGGTGGGCTTGGGCATAATCGTCTAACTCCTGGTCAGGAAGGGTCGGGTATCAGAAGGACTCGTCTTCGCTGCCGCCGTAGAAGTGGGCGCCGTCGAAACCGGGCACCGAATCCTTGAGCGACAGACCGAGCGAGATGAGCTTGTCGCGCACCTCGTCGACCGACTTCTGGCCGAAATTGCGGATGTTCATGAGCTGCGTCTCCGACAGGGCGACGAGCTCAGAAACGGTGTTGATGCCCTCACGCTTCAGGCAGTTGTACGAGCGCACGGACAGGTCGAGGTCCTCGATCGGCATCGACAGCTCGCTGGAGTTCACGGCCTCCACCGGCGCCGGGCCGATCTCGATGCCCTCGGCCTCGACGTTCAGCTCGCGGGCGAGACCGAACAGCTCGGTGAGCGTCTTGGCGGCCGACGCGACGGCGTCGCGGGGGCTGATCGCCGACTTGGTCTCGACGTCCAGGACCAGCTTGTCGAAGTCGGTGCGCTCACCGGCACGGGTGGCGTCGACGCGGTAGCTGACCTTGAGGACCGGCGAGTAGATCGAGTCGATCGGGATCTGACCCGCCTCGGCGTACTCGTTGCGGTTCTGCGTCGCCGAGACGTAGCCGCGGCCACGCTCGATCGTGAGCTCGAGCTCGAACTTCGCGGTGTCGTTGAGCGTCGCGATGACGAGCTCGGGGTTGTGCACCTCGACACCGGCCGGAGCCGAGATGTCGGCGGCGGTCACTTCGCCCGCACCGGTCTTGCGCAGGTACGCGGTGATCGGCTCGTCGCGCTCGCTCGAGACGACGAGCTGCTTGATGTTGAGGATGATCTCGGTGACATCCTCCTTCACGCCGGGGATGGTGCTGAACTCGTGCAGCACGCCGTCGATGCGGACGCTGGTGACGGCGGCGCCGGGGATCGACGACAGCAGGCTGCGACGCAGCGCGTTGCCGATCGTGTATCCGAAGCCGGGCTCCAGAGGCTCGATGACGAACCGGCTCCGGTTCTCGACGATCTTTTCCTCGGTGAGTGTGGGACGCTGTGCAATGAGCACTCTGTGTTCCTTTCGATCACATGACCGCTATATGACATGTGGTGGGTGAGGTCTTGAGTTGTGACGTTTCCGTCGGCCCGCAGCGCGGGCGAACCCGCGGAACGGGCATGTGAGGGATGCCGGAGCATCCCTCACATGAGCCGGATCAGACGCGGCGGCGCTTCGGCGGGCGGCAGCCGTTGTGCGCCTGCGGGGTGACGTCCGAGATCGAGCCGACCTCGAGGCCGGCGGCCTGGAGCGAGCGGATCGCGGTCTCGCGGCCGGAGCCCGGACCCTTCACGAGGACGTCGACCTTCTTGACGCCGTGCTCCGCAGCCTGGCGGGCGGCGGACTCCGCCGCCATGCCGGCGGCGTACGGGGTCGACTTGCGGGAGCCCTTGAAGCCCACGCCACCCGACGATGCCCACGCGATGACAGCGCCGGACGGGTCGGTGATCGAGACGATGGTGTTGTTGAACGTCGACTTGATGTGGGCCTGGCCCAGCGCGATGTTCTTCTTCTCCTTGCGGCGCGGCTTGCGCGCGGCGGCCTTGGGTGCAGCCATGAAAGTGTTCTCCTAGTCCCTGGGGCCGCGCTTAGCGGGCCTTCTTCTTGCCGGCGACGGTGCGCTTCGGGCCCTTGCGGGTACGGGCGTTGGTCTTGGTGCGCTGACCACGGACCGGGAGGCCACGACGGTGGCGGATGCCCTCGTAGGAGCCGATCTCGACCTTGCGGCGGATGTCTGCGGCGACCTCGCGGCGCAGGTCACCCTCCACCTTGTAGTTGCCTTCGATGTAGTCGCGGAGTGCGACGAGCTGGTCGTCCGAGAGGTCCTTCACGCGGATCGACTCGTCGATCTCGGTGGCCTTGAGGATCTCGACCGAGCGGGTACGGCCGACGCCGTAGATGTAGGTAAGGGCGATCACCACGCGCTTGTCGCGCGGGATGTCAACGCCGGCAAGACGTGCCATGCGGTTCTCCTGAGTGTGGTGGAGGTGTGGAGCAGGATCGGTGCCCGGGCCTCCGCCCCGAGGTGTCCCCCACCGGAGTGGGATCTGATCCTGCCGTTAGATATTGAGTTGTGAGTCAGATCCGGTCGATCAGCCCTGGCGCTGCTTGTGGCGCGGGTTGCTCTTGCAGATCACCATGACGCGGCCGTGGCGGCGGATCACCTTGCAGTGATCGCAGATGGGCTTGACGCTGGGGTTGACCTTCATGATGTTTCCTGTTCGCTGTCTTCACCGGGCAGGCCCGGGGGCCTGGGGTGTTACTTCTCGACCGATCAGCGGTAGCGGTAGACGATGCGGCCGCGCGTCAGGTCGTAGGGGCTGAGCTCCACGACCACGCGGTCCTCGGGGATGATGCGGATGTAGTTCTGTCGCATCTTTCCTGAGATCGTTGCCAGGACCTTGTGCCCGTTGGTGAGCTCAACGCGGAACATCGCGTTGGGCAGAGCCTCGGAGATCACGCCCTCGATCTCGATGACACCGTCTTTCTTAGCCATAGCCTCGCTGACGCTTCTGCAGACCGGTCGATCTGCGGTGGTGGTTGGATTGCGGTGCCTCACCGATTCGGAACACGCCGAATCAAGGCGCAAGGCACCAAAGATCTATGTTAGACGACGACGGGAGTTCCGGCAACCTGAGCAGGATGCCGGAACTCCCGGGATCGACGAACCTCGATCAGCTGATGAGATCGGTGAACTTCTTGAGGTCGGTCTGGTTCTGCAGGTCCAGACGCTCCCCGTTGATCTCGACGGTCGGGGTGCCCGCGATCTCGTCCTTCTTCGCCTGCGCGACGCCGAACTTGCGGTAGGTCTCGTCGGTGATGCAGGAGACCGCGTCGTCCGCGCCGACCTGGGTGGCGAAGTCGGCGAGCTGCTCCGTGGTGAGACCGGAGGTGTTCTCGTCAGGCTGGTTCTCGAACAGCGTCTTGGAGTAGTCGAGGTAGAGATCCGGGTTCGACTCGGCGACGCACACCGCGGCGCCCGCAGACCGCGAGGAGTACTCGGTGCCCTGCGAGAAGCGGTCCAGGATCGCGATCGGGTGGTACTCGAGAGTGATGCGCCCGTCGGCCGCCGCGGCCTCGAGCGCCGAGCCGAACTGCTGCTCGAAGCTGTTGCAGACGGGGCACTGGAAGTCGACATAGACCGCGACCGTGTCCTCGCCGTCGCCGAACGAGATCGCGCCGGTCTCGGAGTTGAACGTGTCGTTGCTCTTCGGAGCGGCACCCGGGGCGCTCGCCTGGTTGTTCAGGAACACCACGACGAACGCGAGGACGGCCAGGACGACCACCACGGCCGCCGAGACGCCGATCACGAACCAGTTGGGACTGCTGCTCTTCGCGGCTGCCATTGCTTTCCGTTTCTGTCGAGGCCCGCTCGAGGCGGACCCGGCCTGAAGTCCACGGGTGCATGCGCACCCATGCATCCATTGTGCCCGGAGAAACCTATGCGCCGGTTGTGACGCCGGTGACGATACGGCGTCGTTACGCGATCGGGGTCGGCGTGACGCCGAACGGAGCGAGGCCCGCCGCTCCCCCGTCGGGGGCCGTCAGCACCCAGATCCCGTCCGCGTGCAGGGCGACGCTGTGCTCCCAGTGCGAGCCGTCGGTGCCGTCGACCGTCGACACGGTCCAGTCGTCGTCCTCGACGAAGGTCTCCTCGCCGCCGGCCGTGACCATCGGCTCGATCGCGAGGACGAGACCCGGCTTGATCTCGGCACCGGGGTCCGGCGTGCGGTAGTTGAAGACGCTCGGCGCCTCGTGCATCTTGCGGCCGATCCCGTGCCCGACGTACTCGCGGAGGATGCCGTACGTGCTCCCCGACACCGCGGAGGGACCCTGGTCCTCGATGTAGCCCTGGATCGCGGCGCCCAGGTCTCCCAGGTGCGTGGCCGAGGCCATGGCGGCGATCCCCGCCCACATCGACCCCTCGGTCACGCGCGACAGCTCCTGGCGCCGCGCGACGACCTCGGGCTGCGACTCGTCCGGAACCACGATCGTGATGGCGCTGTCGCCGTTCCAGCCCTGATACTGCGCTCCGCAGTCGATCGACACGATGTCACCGGCCTGCAGCACCCGCTCGCCGGGGATGCCGTGCACGACCTCCTCGTTGACCGAGATGCAGGTCGTGTGGCGGTAGCCGCGCACGAGCTGGAAGTTCGACTCGGCGCCCCGCTCCAGGATCAGCCGGTTCGCCGCGGCATCCAGTTCCAGCGTGGTGATCCCAGGACGCACGAGCGGCCGCACGGCGTCCAGCGCCGCGGCCGTGATGAGCCCGGGCTCGACCATGGCGCGCAGCTGCGCGGGGGTCTTGTAGATCGACCGGCGGAACATGGCGTCGGCGTCAGGCGGCGAGACGGAGCCCGCGGGCGGCCAGTGCCGCGAACACGCGCTCGGTGATCTCGTCGAGCGTTCCCACGCCATCGATGCGATCGACGATGCCGCGCTCTCCGTAGACCTCGAGGATCGGAGCGGTCTCGTGCTCGTAGATGTCCAGACGGTGCGCGATGGCCTCGTCGGTGTCGTCGGAACGACCCTGCTCCGCCGCACGCAGCTTCAGGCGCGCGATGCTCTCCTCGCGCGGGACGTCGAGCAGGATGACCGCATCCAGGGACTCGCCGCGTGCGCCGAGGAACTCCTCGAGGTGCGCGACCTGCGCGGTGTTGCGCGGGTACCCGTCGAGCAGGAAGCCGTTCGCGGCATCCTCCTGCGACAGCCGGTCGCGGACGATCTCGCCGGTCAGCGCGTCGGGGACGAGGTCGCCCTTGTCGAGGATCGCCGTGACCTGCTTGCCGAGGTCGGTGCCCTCCTTGATGTTCGCGCGGAACATGTCGCCGGTCGACACCACGGGGATGCCGTAGGACTCGGCGATGCGGACGCCCTGCGTGCCCTTGCCGGAGCCCTGAGGGCCGACGATCAGGAGACGTGCGGATGCTGTCATCGGAGGAGCCCTTCGTAGTGACGCTGCTGCAGCTGCGCATCGATCTGCTTGACGGTCTCCAGACCCACACCGACGATGATGAGGATCGAGGCGCCGCCGAACGGGAAGTTCTGGTTGGCGCCGACCGTGGCGAGGGCGATGAGCGGGATGAGCGCGATCAGACCGAGGTAGATCGAGCCGGGCAGCGTGATGCGGGTGAGCACGTAGTCGAGGTACTCGGCGGTGGGACGACCGGCGCGGATGCCGGGGATGAACCCGCCGTACTTCTTCATGTTGTCGGCGACCTCGACCGGGTTGAACGTGATCGCGACGTAGAAGTAGGTGAACCCGATGATCAGCAGGAAGTACGCCGCCATGTAGATCGGGTGGTTGCCCGTGGTGAAGTACGTGCTGATCCAGGTGACCCACGCAGCGGGCTCGGAGCCGTCCTGCGGGGTGTTGAACTGCGCGATGAGCGCCGGGATGTACAGCAGCGACGAGGCGAAGATCACGGGGATCACACCCGCCATGTTGACCTTGATCGGGATGTACGTGTTCGTGCCGCCGTAGGTGCGGCGACCGACCATGCGCTTGGCGTACTGCACCGGGATGCGCCGCTGCGACTGCTCGACGAACACGACGAGACCCATCACGATGATCCCGACGAGCAGCACGAGCAGGAACACCTCGAAGCCGCGGCTCTCCCAGATCAGCCACATCGCACCGGGGAACGTCGCGGCGATCGAGGTGAAGATGAGGAGCGACATGCCGTTTCCGACGCCGCGCTCGGTCACGAGCTCCGCGAACCACATGATGAGGCCGGTGCCGGCGGTCATCGCCATGATGATGAGCAGCTGCGCCCACCACACGTCGTTCGTGAGGAGGTTCTGGCAGGCCGCGATGTCGGTCTGGCCGAACAGCTGGCCGCTGCGGGCCACCGTGATGAGCGTGGTCGACTGCAGCAGCGCGAGCGCGATCGTCAGGTAGCGCGTGTACTGGGTCAGACGGGCCTGGCCGGCCTGGCCCTCCTTGTGCAGCGCCTCGAAGTGCGGGATGACCACGCGCAGGAGCTGCGTGATGATCGTCGCGGTGATGTACGGCATGACGCCGAGCGCGAAGATCGACAGCTGGAGCAGCGCTCCACCGGAGAAGAGGTTGACGAGACCCAGGAGGCCCTCGGTCTGGGTGTTCTGCGCCAGACACTGCTCGACGTTCGGGAAGTTCACGAACGGAGCGGGGACGTTGGAGCCGAGTCGGTAGATCGCGACGATGGCGAGCGTGAAACCGATCTTCCGACGCAGATCTGGCGTGCGGAAGATCCGCGCGATGGCGCTAAACAAGGGACGTTCCTCCTGAAAAGGTTGCCGATCCCCGAAGGACGGCTGAAAGAACAGGCTAACGCATAAGAGGGGCCGGAGAATCTCCGACCCCTCTCATGACGTGGTTACTTGACGGATCCGCCCGCTGCCACGATCTTCTGCTCGGCAGAACCCGAGACCTTGTCGACCGAGACGGTGAGCTTCACGGCGATGTCGCCGTTACCGAGAACCTTGACCTTCTCGTTCTTGCGAACGGCACCCTTGGCGACCAGGTCGCCGACGGTGACGTCGCCGCCCTGGGGGTACAGCTCCGCGAGCTTCTCCAGGTTCACGACCTGGTACTCCACGCGGAACGGGTTCTTGAAGCCGCGCAGCTTCGGGGTGCGCATGTGCAGAGGCATCTGCCCACCCTCGAAGCCGACGCGCACGGTGTTGCGGGCCTTGGTGCCCTTGGTGCCGCGACCGGCGGTCTTGCCCTTGGAGCCCTCACCGCGACCGACACGGGTCTTCGCGGTGTTGGATCCGGGGACCGGACGCAGGTGGTGCACCTTCAGGACGCCGGGGCGGGATGCCGGAGCATCCTTCTTCGGCGCGGCCTTCTTGGCGGCGGGCTTCTTCGCAGGAGCCTCGGCCTTGGCGTCGGCCGCAGCGGCCGGCGCCTTCTTCGCGGCGGGCTTCTTCTCGGCGGCAGCCTTGGGAGCGGCAGCCTTCTTCGGGGCCTTCTCGGCCTCGACGGCTTCGTTCTTCTCAGCCATTAGTCGATCTCCTCAACCTTCACGAGGTGCGCGACGGTCTTGACGTAGCCGCGCGTCTGCGCGTCGTCGGGGCGGACGGTGCTGTCACCGATCCGCTTCAGACCGAGCGAACGCAGCGTGTCACGCTGGTTCTGCTTCTCGCTCACCTTGGACTTCACCTGCGTGACCTTGAGCCGGGCGGCCATCAGGCACCTACCTTCTGTGCGGCGATGGCCTCGGCCTCGGCGCGGACGAGACGCGCGGGGGCGACCTGGTCGAACTCGAGGCCACGACGTGCGGCGACCGCACGGGGCTCCTCGAGCTGCTTCAGGGCCGTCACCGTCGCGTGCACGATGTTGATCGTGTTCGACGAGCCGAGCGACTTCGACAGCACGTCGTGGATGCCGGCGCACTCGAGCACGGCGCGCACGGGACCACCCGCGATGACACCGGTACCGGCGGCGGCGGGACGCAGCAGCACGACACCGGCCGCAGCCTCACCCTGCACGGGGTGCGGGATGGTGCTGCCGACGCGCGGCACGCGGAAGAAGTTGCGCTTGGCCTCTTCGACGCCCTTCGAGATCGCCAGGGGGACCTCGCGGGCCTTGCCGTAGCCGACGCCGACCAGACCGTTGCCGTCGCCGACGACCACGAGAGCGGTGAAGCTGAAGCGACGACCACCCTTCACGACCTTCGACACGCGGTTGATGGTCACGACGCGCTCGAGGAACTGGTTGTCACCACGGTCGCGCGAGTTGCGGTCGCGGCCACCCTGGTTGCGGTCACCACGGCCGCCGCGGCGACCGTCGCGCTGGTCACGAGTCGGCTCGGCCTGCGTGGTGCCGGCGGCCGTCTCGGAAGTGGCAGCAGCCGCTTCGGTCACTTCGTTCTCCTTGTTGTCACTCACAGTGCCAGGCCTCCCTCACGAGCGCCATCGGCGATGGCGGCGACACGACCGGCGTAGCGGTTGCCGCCACGGTCGAACACTGCCTCGGAAACGCCGGCGGCCTTCGCACGCTCGGCGACGAGCTCGCCGACCTTGCGGGCCTTGGCGGTCTTGTCACCCTCGAACCCGCGCAGGTCGGTCTCGAGCGTCGAAGCCGACGCGACGGTGTGACCCTTGCTGTCGTCGACGAGCTGCACGAAGACGTGGCGAGCCGAACGGTTGACGACGAGGCGCGGACGCACCTCGGTGCCCACGACCTTCTTGCGAAGGCGGGCGTGACGACGCGCGCGGGCGTCAGACTTTGACTTGAGAGCCATGGTTACTTACCACTCTTTCCGGCCTTGCGACGCACGTTCTCGCCGGCGTAGCGCACGCCCTTGCCCTTGTACGGCTCGGGCTTGCGGATCTTGCGGATGTTGGCAGCTGCCTCGCCGACAGCCTGCTTGTCGATCCCGCTGACGGTGAGCTTGTTGGTGCCCTCGACCGTGAGCGTGATGCCGGCGGGAGCGTCGATCAGGACCGGGTGCGAGAAGCCGAGGGCGAACTCGACCGAGCTGCCCTTCTGCTGCACGCGGTAACCGGTGCCGACGACCTCGAGACCCTTGGAGTAGCCCTGGGTCACGCCGATGATGTTGTTGTTGATGAGCGTGCGGGTCAGGCCGTGGAGAGACCGCGACTCGCGCTCGTCGTCGGGACGGGTGACGAGAACCTGGTTCTCCTCGACCGCGACCTCGATGGGGGTGGCGACCGTCAGGGTGAGCTCACCCTTGGGGCCCTTCACCGCGACCTGGCGGCCGTCGACCGAAACGGTCACGCCCGCAGGAACGTCGATGGGAAGTCGTCCGATACGCGACATGTCGAATTACCACACGTAGGCGAGAACTTCTCCGCCCACGCCCTTCTGCTCAGCCTGACGGTCCGTGAGAAGACCGGAGGAGGTGGACAGGATGGCCACGCCGAGGCCGCCGAGGACCTTGGGAAGCTCGGTGGACTTCGCGTACACGCGGAGTCCGGGCTTCGACACGCGCTTGATGCCCGCGATCGAACGCTCCCGGTTGGGGCCGTACTTCAGCTGCAGCGTGAGGTTGGTGCCGACGCGGGCGGCGGAGGTCTCCCAGCCCGCGATGTAGCCCTCCTGCTGGAGGATCTCGGCGATGTGCGTCTTGAGCTTGCTCGACGGCAGCGTCACGGAGTCGTGGTGCGCCGAGTTCGCGTTGCGCAGACGGGTCAGCAGATCTGCGACCGGGTCTGTCATTGTCATTGGTGTTTTCCTTCGTTCATGAGGTTCCGGCTGCCGTTACACGACAGACGGCCTGCGATGAGCACGCAATCTTCAATTGTACGGGCACTTCGGCAGGCTCAGTGACCGGAGTCCCTGAGCCTGCCGAGGTGTCACGCCTGTGCGTCGTCCGAGCGGAACGGGAAGCCGAGGTGGCGCAGCAGGGCGCGACCCTCGTCATCCGTCTTCGCGGTGGTGACAACGGTGATGTCGAAACCGCGAACCCGGTCGATCTTGTCCTGATCGATCTCGTGGAACACGCTCTGCTCCTGGAGACCGAAGGTGTAGTTGCCGTTGCCGTCGAACTGCTTGGCCGACAGACCCCGGAAGTCGCGGATGCGGGGCAGTGCGAGCGAGACCAGGCGGTCCACGAACTCCCACGCGCGGTCACCGCGGAGGGTGACGTGCGCGCCGATGGCCTGGCCCTCGCGCAGCTTGAACTGCGCGATGGACTTGCGGGCCTTCGTGACGATCGGCTTCTGGCCGGTGATCTTGGTGAGATCGTCGACCGCACCGTCGATCACCTTGCTGTCGCGAGCTGCCTCGCCGACACCGGTGTTCACGACGACCTTGACCAGTCCGGGGATCTGCATGACGTTCGTGTAGCCGAACTCGTCCTGCATCGCCTTCTTGATCTCGGAGTTGTACTTCGCCTTCAGGCGGGGCTGGATCTTGCCAGCCACCGCAGCGTCGGTCGATGCCATCAGAGGTCCTTACCGCTCTTCTTCGCGAAGCGCACGCGGACGGTGCGCTTGACGCCGTCCTTGGTCTGCTCCTCGACCCGGTGGCCGACCTTGGTCGGCTTCTTGGTCGAGGGGTCGACGAGTGCGACGTTCGAGATGTGGATGGGAGCCTCGACGGTCTCGAGGCCACCCGTCTTGGTGCCGCGCTGCGTCTGGCCGACGCGCGTGTGCTTGGTGACGTAGTTCACGCCCTCGACGACGACGCGGTTGCGCTCGGACAGGATCTCGAGGACCTTGCCCTGCTTGCCGCGCTCGTCCTTGGGTCCGGTGATGACCTGGACGAGGTCACCCTTCTTGATCTTCGCCATGACTTAGATAACCTCCGGCGCCAGCGAGACGATCTTCATGAACTTCTTGTCGCGAAGCTCACGACCGACCGGACCGAAGATACGGGTGCCGCGGGGCTCCCCGTCGTTCTTCAGGATCACGGCGGCGTTCTCGTCGAACTTGATGTACGAGCCGTCGGGACGGCGCGTGGACTTGACGGTGCGGACGATGACGGCCTTGACCACATCGCCCTTCTTGACGTTTCCGCCGGGGATCGCGTCCTTGACGGTCGCGACGATGGTGTCACCCAGGCCGGCGTACCGACGACGCGAGCCGCCGAGCACACGGATGGTGAGCAGCTCCTTCGCGCCGGTGTTGTCGGCGACCTTGAGGCGAGACTCCTGCTGAATCACTTGGCCTTCTCCAGAATCTCCACCAGACGCCAGCGCTTCGTGGCGCTCAGCGGGCGGGTCTCGTTGATCAGGACGAGGTCGCCGACGCCGGCGGTGTTCGCCTCATCGTGCGCCTTGACCTTCGAGGTGCGGCGGATGACCTTGCCGTAAAGCGGGTGCTTCACGCGGTCCTCGACCTCGACCACGATGGTCTTGTCCATCTTGTCGCTGACGACGTAGCCACGGCGGGCCTTGCGGTACCCACGGGCGTCCACGTCGCGGACGTCGTGCGCGGCGTGCTCGACCTCAGCGGCCGCAGCCTTCTTCTCAGCCATCACTCGGCCTCTTCCTTCACGGCGTCGTCGGCGGCATCCGCCTTCTTCGCCTTCGACTTGGACGCCTTCTTGGCCGGAGCCTCGACCGGAGCGGGCGTCGCACGGATGCCCAGCTCGCGCTCGCGGATCACGGTGTAGAGGCGCGCGATGTCGCGCTTGACGGCGCGGATGCGGCCGTGGCTCTCCAGCTGGCCGGTGGCCGACTGGAAACGGAGGTTGAACAGCTCCTCCTTGGCCTTGCGCAGCTCCTCAACGAGGCGCTGGTCTTCGAACGTGTCGAGCTCTGCCGGAGCGAGCTCCTTGGTGCCGATCGCCATTACGCGTCGCCCTCCTCGCGCTTGATGATGCGTGCCTTGAGCGGCAGCTTGTGGATTGCTCGGGTGAGTGCCTCGCGAGCGAGTTCCTCGTTGACACCCGCGACCTCGAAGAGGACGCGACCCGGCTTGACGTTGGCGACCCACCACTCGGGCGAGCCCTTACCGGAACCCATGCGGGTCTCAGCCGGCTTCTTGGTGAGCGGACGGTCCGGGTAGATGTTGATCCACACCTTTCCGCCACGCTTGATGTGACGGGTCATCGCGATACGAGCGGACTCGATCTGACGGTTCGTCACGTACGCCGGCGTGAGCGCCTGGATGCCGAACTCGCCGAAGGAGACCTTCGTGCCGCCGGTGGCCTGGCCGTCGCGCTTGGGGTGGTGCTGCTTGCGGTACTTGACCTTACGGGGAATAAGCATCAGGCAGACGCTCCTTCTGCGACAGGGGCCTCGTTGCGCGGAGCGCGGCGGCGGTCGCCACCACGGTCGTCACGACGCGACTTCGGTGCGTTGGCCTGCTCGCGGGCAAGCTCCTTGTTGGTCAGGTCGCCCTTGTAGATCCAGACCTTCACGCCGATGCGGCCGAAGGTGGTCTTCGCCTCGTAGAAGCCGTAGTCGATGTTCGCGCGCAGCGTGTGCAGCGGCACACGACCCTCGCGGTAGAACTCCGAGCGGCTCATCTCGGCGCCGCCGAGGCGGCCGGAGACCTGGATGCGGATGCCCTTGGCGCCAGCGCGCTGCGCGCCCTGGAGACCCTTGCGCATCGCACGACGGAACGCCACACGAGCAGACAGCTGCTCGGCGATGCCCTGCGCGACGAGCTGAGCGTCGGCCTCGGGGTTCTTCACCTCGAGGATGTTCAGCTGGATCTGCTTGCCGGTGAGCTTCTCGAGGTCGCCGCGGATGCGCTCGGCCTCGGCGCCACGACGACCGATCACGATGCCCGGGCGGGCGGTGTGGATGTCGACGCGGACGCGGTCACGGGTGCGCTCGATCTCGATGTTCGAGACGCCGGCGCGGTCGAGCTGCGTCTGCAGCAGACGACGGATCTTGATGTCCTCGGCGACGTAGTCGGCGTAACGCTGACCCGGCTTCGTCGAGTCCGAGAACCAGCGCGACACGTGGTCCGTGGTGATGCCGAGACGGAAGCCGTACGGGTTTACCTTCTGTCCCATTACTTGCTCGCCTTCTTGTTGCTGTCGCCCGCAGCGACCGGAGCCGCCTCAGGCGTGGAGAGCACGACCGTGATGTGGCTCGTGCGCTTCTTGATCTGGAAAGCGCGACCCTGTGCACGGGGCTGGAAACGCTTGAGCGTCGTGCCCTCGTCCACGTACGCGTTCTTCACGTACAGGTCCTGCTCGTCGAGGTACTCGCCGTCGCGATCCGCCTTGACCTGCGCGTTGGCCATGGCCGACGCGACAAGCTTGTAGATCGGCTCACTCGCGGACTGCTGAGCGAACTTCAGGATGGCGAGAGCCTCCTGGGCCTGCTTGCCCTTGATGAGCGCGACGACACGACGAGCCTTCTGCGGGGTCACGCGGATGTGCTTCACGCGTGCGATGGATTCGACCATTAGCGGCGCCGCCCCTTCTTGTCGTCCTTCTCGTGGCCGCGGAAGGTGCGGGTGGGCGCGAACTCGCCCAGCTTGTGACCGACCATGGTCTCGGACACGAACACGGGGATGTGCTTGCGTCCGTCGTGGACCGCGATCGTGTGACCCAGCATGGCCGGGATGATCATGGACCGACGGGACCAGGTCTTGATGACGTTCTTCGTGCCGGCTTCGTTCTGCACGACCACCTTGCGAAGCAGGTGCTCGTCGACGAAGGGGCCCTTCTTAAGACTGCGAGGCATCTTCTCTTACTCCTACTTGCGCTTCTTGCCGGCGTTGCGACGGCGCACGATGTACTTGTCGCTTTCCTTGTTGGCGTGACGGGTGCGACCCTCAGCCTGGCCCCACGGGGAGACGGGGTGACGTCCACCGGACGTCTTGCCCTCACCACCACCGTGCGGGTGGTCGACCGGGTTCATCGCGACACCGCGGACGGTCGGGCGGACGCCCTTCCAGCGCATGCGGCCGGCCTTGCCCCAGTTGATGTTCGACTGCTCGGCGTTGCCCACCTCGCCGATGGTCGCGCGGCAGCGCGCATCGACGTTGCGGATCTCGCCCGAGGGCAGACGCAGCTGGGCGAAGTTGCCGTCCTTGGCCACGAGGCGCACGGAGGCACCGGCCGAACGCGCCATCTTCGCGCCGCCACCGGGGCGGAGCTCGATCGCGTGGATGACGGTACCCGTCGGGATGTTCTTCAGCGGGAGGTTGTTGCCCGGCTTGATGTCGGCGCCTGCACCCGACTCGACGATGTCGCCCTGCTTGAGCTTCGCCGGCGCGAGGATGTAGCGCTTCTCGCCGTCGAAGTAGTGCAGCAGCGCGATGCGTGCGGTGCGGTTGGGGTCGTACTCGATGTGAGCGACCTTGGCGTCCACGCCGTCCTTGTCATTGCGACGGAAGTCGATGACGCGGTACTGGCGCTTGTGGCCACCACCGATGTGACGGGTCGTGACGCGGCCCTGGTTGTTGCGACCACCGGTCTTCGAGAGCGGGCGCAGCAGCGACTTCTCCGGCGTCGATCGGGTGATCTCGGCGAAGTCAGCCACCGACGAGCCGCGACGGCCCGGGGTCGTGGGCTTGTACTTGCGAATAGCCATGATTGTCCTTTATCCCCCGGATCAGCCGATTGCCGTGAAGATGTCGATGGTGCCCGACTTCAGGGTCACGATGGCGCGCTTGGTGTCCTTGCGCTTGCCGGTGCCGAAGCGGGTGCGACGAGCCTTGCCGACGCGGTTGAGGGTGTTGACCCCAGCGACCTTGACGCCGAAGATCTTCTCGATGGCGAGCTTGATCTCGGTCTTCGAAGCGCGCGGGTCCACGAGGAAGGTGTACTTGCCCTCGTCGATCAGACCGTAGCTCTTCTCGGACACGACCGGCTTCAGGATGATGTCGCGCGGGTCCTTGTTCAGGGCCGTCTGGAGAACAGATGCCTGCTCGCTCATGCGGAGACCTCCTGGTTGGCGCCGGACTTGGAGGCGATGAAGCCCTCGAGAGCGGCCTGGGTGAAGACGATGTCGTCGGAGACGAGCACGTCGTAGGCGTTGAGCTGGTCGAACGTCAGCACGTGGACGTGGCCGAGGTTGCGGAGGCTCTTGAGCGCGAGCTCGTCGCCGCGCTCGGTGACCACGAGGACGTTCTTCGACGTGGCGACCTGGGCGAGGAAGCTCGCCGCGGCCTTGGTCGAGGGCGTGCCCTCGGTGCCGAAGGTGTCGATCGCGTGCAGGCGGTCACCGCGGAAGCGGTCGCTGAGCGCGCCCAGGAGGGCGGCGGCGATCATCTTCTTGGGGGTGCGCTGCGAGTAGTCGCGCGGCTTGGGGCCGTGCACGATGCCACCGCCGGTCATGTGCGGCGCGCGGATGGAGCCCTGACGGGCGTTACCCGTGCCCTTCTGCTTGAAGGGCTTGCGGCCGGCACCCGAGACCTCGCCACGACGCTTGGTCGAGTGCGTGCCCTGGCGAGCCGCCGCGAGCTGCGCGACGACGACCTGGTGGATGAGCGGGATGTTCGTCTTGGCGTCGAACAGCGCGGCGGGAAGCTCGACGGAGCCTGCCTTCTTGCCGTCTGCCTTGAGGACGTCAAGCGCGAGAGTGGAGTCAGCCATGATCAGGCACCCTTCACTGCGTTGCGGACGTAGACGATGCGGCCGCGCGCACCGGGGACGGCGCCCTTGACGAGCATGAGTCCCTTCTCGGCGTCGACGGAGTGCACCGTGAGGTTGAGGACGGTCACGCGCTCGCCACCCATACGGCCGGCCATGCGCATGCCCTTGAAGACGCGGCTCGGGGTCGACGATGCGCCGATGGAGCCGGGCTTGCGGTGGTTGCGGTGCGCACCGTGCGATGCCGAGACGCCCTTGAAGTTGTGGCGCTTCATGACACCGGCGAAGCCCTTGCCCTTGCTCGTGCCGACGACGTCGACGAGCTGGCCGGCCTCGAACGTGCCGTCGACCGTGAGCTCCTGGCCCAGGGTGTAGTCGCCGGCGTCCGCGGTGCGGACCTCGGTGACGTGACGGCGCGGCGTGACGCCTGCAGCCTCGAAGTGAGCGGAGAGCGGCTTGTTGACCTTGCGGGGGTCGATCTGGCCGTACGCGATCTGCACGGCGTTGTAGCCGTCCTTCTCGGGGGTACGGATCTGAGTGACCACGTTCGGAGCGAGCTCGATGACGGTGACGGGAACGAGCTTGCCGTTCTCGTTCCACACCTGGGTCATGCCGAGCTTCGTGCCCAGCAGGCCCTTGGAAACCTTTGCGTTGATGTCAGCCATGTCGGACCTCAGAGCTTGATCTCGATGTTGACATCGGCCGGCAGGTCGAGACGCATCAGCGAGTCGACGGCCTTGGGCGTCGGGTCGACGATGTCGATCAGACGCTTGTGGGTGCGCATCTCGAAGTGCTCGCGGCTGTCCTTGTACTTGTGCGGCGACCGGATGACGCACACGACGTTCTTCTCGGTCGGAAGGGGCACGGGACCGACGACGGTCGCGCCCGCACGGGTCACGGTGTCGACGATCTTGCGTGCGGACGTGTCGATGACCTCGTGGTCATACGACTTCAGGCGAATGCGGATCTTCTGTCCCGCCATTGTCTGCTCTCTCTCTTTAGGCGTCGTACCGTCCTCGATCGGGTGACCCAGGGGCATTGGACGCACGTCGGCGCTGTTCGCGCCTCGGCACTCGAACGGCTCCGGGGAGCCGGTCTGCGCACCACTGTTCTGCTGTCAGCCCGCACGCCTCACGACGAGCGGTTGCCGACCCCCGCCGCGCACGGCAGGGCCCTCATGATGAAGGTGTCGGGGGTGTTCTGCCACCCGCGGCCTAGGTCCCTGCGCTCCTGCGCCGCCTATGCACTGCCCTGGTGGTGATCCGGCGCACGCGCGAGCGCCGCCGAAATGTCGAACCTGTCTATTCTGCCACGGCGGATTTCGGTTCCGCAAACCCGGGCGTGTCGCGCTGGCTGAGCATCCCCTGAGGATGTCGACTGCAGCTCCTCGCCGACGTCGACGTCGCGGCGATCCGTCCTGTCAGGCCCGGGAGGAGAGCGGGGCGAGGCATCCCCATGCCTCGCCCCGCTTGGGGAGGGCGTTCAGTGCGAGGGGGCACACCGAACGCGAGGTCTCCGGCGTGAAGGGACGCCGGATTCCTCGACCGAGGGCGCGGCGAGAAGACCGCCGCGCAGGCGGGAAGACGCCTGAGCGCACAGAGTGCGCGCGTCGCACGATGATCCCCAAAATCGCTTCCCCAGTTTGACGCGGCGAACCGCGTGGATTCAGGATGTCGAACCCCTTCGACATCCCTCGACCGCAAGATCCCCAGGCGGTCGATCTTCATCATAGAGGACGCGGAGGCAGAAACGCGAGACCGCGATCGAGAATGTCGCTGCGCCGGAACACGAGAACGGCGGCCCTCCCCCCGGAGAGCCGCCGTCCGTCGTCGTGCGGCAGGACCTACTCGGTGCCGACGGCCTTGTCGGCCTGGTCGCGGATCTCGTCGATCTTGTCAGCCGCGCCGGGAGCGATCTTCTTCGCGAAGTCCGCGACGCCGTCGAGGACCTTGTCGCTGATCTCCTCCGCCTGCTCGCTCTTGACCGCCTCTTCGATCTTGTCCTTGTTCTGCTCGAACAGTTCCTTGCCCTTGTTCACGGCGTTGCCGACGGTGTCTTCGATACCCATGCGGGCCCCCTTTGATGATCCGATCAGCGCCGGTTGTCCCGCGCCACGATCATTCTGCACGCCCGGACGCCGGCGCGGAAGAGAGGTGTGACGCGACGTCATCCGCGTCGCGTCACACCCCGGAGACTCAGGCCTCCGTGCCCGCTGTCCGGCGGCGTCTGCGTTCGAGCAGGAGTCCGCCGGACACCAGCATGAGCAGCGCCGCCAGGGCGAGCAGCCACGCGGGTTCCGCTCCCGTCGCCGCGAGGGGATCGGCCGGGGCGACGTCGGCGCCCGCGTCGGACACGAGCTCGGCGTCGTCGACCTGCTCTGTGGGCGAGTCGACCGAGACGATGTTCATGACCGTCGGCGGAGTCGTCGCGCCGATGCGCACGAAGAGGGTGAGGGTGACCTCGCCGTCCACGGGGATGCCCTCGTCGAGCGTCCAGGTGACGACCCGTCCGTCGACGCGCACCCCGGTGTCCGGCGAGCTCGCGAACGTCAGCCCTTCGGGCAGCGCATCCGTCACGGTGATCGGACCGGGATCGGCCGTCGGGCCGATGTTCCGCACGACGATCTCGTACTTCCCCTCCTTGCCGACCTGGAACAGGCCGAGTGCGGTCTTCTTCACGACGAGGGCCGACAGCGCGGGCACCGACACGGCATCCTCGACCCTGTTGTCCTCGGGGGTGCGGTCGGGATGCTCGTCCGTGATCTCCGTGGCCGCGACCTCGGCGATGTTGACGACCTCCGGGTACGCCCCCACGCGCACGCGCGTCGCGACCACGAGCTCCGGGGAGTCCGTCCCGGGCGCGAGCACGGACGTGTACCGGGCGACCACGCGGGTCCCCGACTCGGGGGTCCCGCCGTCGACGGGGCGACGGATTCGATGATCCACCCCGCACCGACGGCGTCGCCCGGCACGGTCAGGACCTCGAGCCCGGCCGGCACCGTGTCGGTGATGACGACGCCCGTCGCCTCGGACGGGCCGGCGTTGCGGACCTGCAGCGTGAAGGGCAGCTCGTCCCCGATCCGCACGGCGCCGGCGTCGTGGCGCTTGACGACCGCGAGATCGACCTCTCGCTCGACCGTGACGTCGGCGACGTCGGTGTCGTTGTCGGCGTTCGAATCGGGAGTGCCCGACGACACCGACGCGGAGTTCCGCAGGACGGTGCCCTGCGCCACGGTCGCGTCGATCCGCACGTCGAACTCGATCGCCGGCGCGGCCACGCCGCTTCCGAGTCCGGCGCCGGCCGGGTCGAGGGTGAACGTCACGGTCCGGGCATCCGCCTCGTCGACCGCCGCGGACCACAGGTCGGCGGCGTCGCCGGCGAGCGCCACGAAGGCGGTGCCGTCCGGCAGCCGGTCGACGACCGTGACGGGCCCGACCGCGTCACTCGCGCCGAGGTTCTCCACCTCGATGCGGTAGCGGAGGCTCTCGCCCGCGATCGCCGCGGCGGTCTCGACGCCGTCGACCGTGATCGCGGTCTTCACGAGCTGCAGGTCGGCGTCGGTCGTGACGTCGATCTGCGCGGAGTCGCTGTCCTCGTGCGGCGAGGTCGAGCGGCTGTCCGTCCAGGTGAGCGTCGCGGTGTTGGTCAGCGCCGTGCCGGTCGGCACGTTCGATCCGATGCGCGCGACGACCGAGATGGTGCTCTGGCCGACGGGGTGCTCGGTGCGCAGGCAGCTCTGCGAGCCGTCCTCGCACGTCCACCCCTCCCCCGCGATCGACACCGCGGTGAGCCCGGCGGGCAGCACGTCGGCGACGAACGCGTCCGCGACCGAGGGACCGTCGTTGACCACCGTGAGCGTGTAGACGACCTCGGTGCCGGCGATCCACGGGCCGGTCGCGGCCTCCTTCGCGATCGACATGTCGGCGAGCCTCACGATGTCGATCGCGGCCTCGTCATGGTTGTTCGTGGGATCCGAGTCGTCGGGTCCGGTCACGTCGGCTGCGTTGACGAGTCGCTGCACACGGACGTCCGCGGCGACCGACGCCGTCACCTCGATCACGATCGTCTCGTCGGGCGCGATGGTGTCCGCACCGGTGAGCGCCGACCACGAGACCGAACGCCCGTCCTCGCCCACGGTCGCGTCGGCGGCCGTGGGCTCCGCGCCGGCCACGGCGATCGTGGACGACACGTACACGAGCCCCGCGGGGAGCCGGTCGGCGATCGTGACGGGTGCGCCCGAGATGCTCGGGCCGCGGTTCGTCACGGTCAGTCGGAAGCGGGTCTGCGTTCCCGCGACCACCTCGGGGACGACACCGTCGGCCACGGCGACGCCGTCCGCGTCGAGCGGCTGCTTGACGATCGACAGATCGGCCACGCGGTCGGAACCCGTCGTGTCCCCGTCCCGCGGGACGTTCGTCGAGTTCGCGGCTTCGGCCCTGGCCCAGTTCTCCACCGCGGAGTCCGGGGTCAGTGCGGCATCGATCGTGTAGGTCACGACGAACGACCGGGTGTTCTGATCCGCCGCCGCCGAGACGCCGCCGTCGACGGCGAAGGTGTCGGACGCGCCCGGTCCCGCGGTGCGGGTCCACGCGCCGATCTCGTCGTGCAGTGCGGCGAAGGAGAGCATCTCGGGCACCTCGTCGACCACGCGGAGGTCGCGGGCATCCGCCGGACCGTTGTTCGTGACGATCACGCGGTAGCTGACGGTCTCTCCGGCGACGACGGCCGGAAGCGCGGCCCCGAGCTGCGCGGCGTCCTTCCACGTGCCGCCGTCGAGGACCACCCGCGTCTTCGTGATCGCGAGCGTCGTGTCGTCGCCGGGCGTGACCTCGACCTCGCCCTCGTTGTTCGCGGGGGTCGGATCCGTCGTGGCGCCCGGCGCGACCGTGGCGACGTTGCGGATCGCGCCGCCCGTCCACGAGGAGTCGATCGTGCCGGTGAGAGACAGGTCCTGTGCCGGACCGATGGGCAGCTGCGATCCGGAGAACGTCCACGTCACGGTGTCACCGGCCGTGGCGGGCCACCCGTCGGAGGCCGAGACCGTCCACGCGGTGAGGCTCCCGGAAGGATCCTGCACGCCGCTGATCCCCGCCGGGACGACGTCGGTCACGGTGATCGGCGAAGCCGTGGTCGAGACCGCGACGGAGGGGCCGTTGTTGCGCACCTTGATGCTCCAGGTGATCGGGCGACCGGCCGTGGGCTCCGCCGTGTTCACGGACTTCGTCAGCGCGAGATCGGCCGCACTGGAGATCGAGGTCGTCGCCGTCGCGGTGTTGTCCTTCGTGACGTCCGCGGGTCGCTCGTACGTGCGTCCGGTCGCCGACGCGGTGTTCGAGGCGGTGCCCGTCGCGGGCGCCGTGACCGTGACGTTCGCGAGGAGGACGATGCGATCGCTGCCGTCGGCCTTGAGCGTCCGGGCACGGTCGCCCACGACGAACGGATCGGCCGCCGTGCCGGTGCCCGACAGCGTCAGCGCGACGCCCGTCGCATCCGAGGCGCTCGAGTGGTACCGCGCGGTGAAGGCACCGGTGGTGACGCCCTCCGGCAGATCGGTCGCGTCGGTCACGACGAACGGCCCGCTCGCGGCATCCGGCCCCTGGTTCGTGACCGTGATGCGCCACTGCGGCTGCACGTACCCGGTGCGGGCGGTCTCGCCCGCGATCCAGGTCCCCTGGGGGTCGCCGCCGATCGCCTGCTTCACGACGCGCAGGTCCGCCCGCGCGATGTGCGCGTCCGCCGCCGCATCCGGTCCCGCGTACGAGCCCGAGGCGTTGCGGGTCGACCCCGTCGTGTCGGTCGCGACGCCGCTGACGGTGTTGCGGTGGTCGATCGCGAGGCCCGCGCCGGGGTCGGTCACGGCACCGGGGTGCGGAACCGTCGCGAAGGTCACGAGCAGCGTGCGCTGCGCATCCGTCGCTCCCCCCGTCGTCCCGGGCAGCAGCGGCTGTCCCGTCGACGAGCCCAGCGTCCAGGTCAGGACCTGACGTCCGTCCTCGGCGGTGATCACCGGCGACTCGGCCAGATCGACCGGCGACGCGGTGCCGACCGTGAGGCGCGGGACGACCGTGGCGTCGTACGCCCAGTTGGCCGGGAGGGTGTCCGTCAGTGTGAGCGTCTGCGCGTCGCCGGCGCCGGTGCTGCGCGCCTGCAGCGTCCACGAGAACGACTCGCCGACGAAGGCCTCGCTGCCCGACGCGACGCGCTTGCTCAGCGCGATCTGCGGGAAGCGCGGCGTGATCGCCGCGGCACCCGAGGTGTTCGTCGAGAGGATCGCGCCGCCGCCCGGCCTCGTGCCCGTCCCGGGGCGATACGTCCATCCCCCGGTCTCGGCGGACTCGTAGCGGGTGACGACCGCGCGGTTGCCGAGTGCTCCGGTGCCCAGCGCCTCCGCCGCGACGAACGTGCCACGGTAGACGAGGTCGAGCGTGTTGGCGCCCGCGAGGTTGCTCAGCGGCCCCGCGAGGGTCCAGGTGATCACGCCGCCGCGGCCCTCACGCAGTGCGGTCTCGTCCGAGAACGTCGCGCCGTCGAAGACCGTCTGCGTCGTATCGATGCGGATGCCGCGGTCGACGGTGTCGGTGACGACGACGCCGTAGGCGGGCGCGGTGCCGACGCCGGTCGCGTTGCTGACGCGGACCCGGTAGGTGAACGACTGGTCCGGTCCGCCGGCCGAAGCGGCGCCGTAGGCGCTGTCCGCCGCTCCCGTGTTCTTGACCGTCTTGGCGATCGTGACGCTCGGGTTGAGGATCGTCAGCGGTGCGGTCGCGGTCTGCGTGCGACGGTCGGATGACGTCGTCGAGCCGTCGACCTTGCTCCAGGCGAACGTCGCGCTGTTCACCGGCGCCGCCGAGGTGACGGCCGTCGTGATCCGCGCCTGGTACGTGACGGTGATGGACCGGGCGGACGTCCAGGCCAGCACGTCGTCGGAGGAGATCCTCCACGACAGCGCGCGGCCGTCGACCGTCGGCGCGCCGACGACCGGGGCGTCGGGGCCGCCGGCCCACTGCACGGTCTGCGTGGTCGTCCCGTCGGCGAGGAACTCGACTCCGGCCGGGAGCGTGTCGCTCAGCGTGACGTCGTAGAAGTTGGTGTTCGACGGGAGGGAGGCGGTCACGGAGTACGTGACGATCTCGCCGACGGCGGCCGCCGTGGGGCCGACCTTCTTCTCGATCGACGCCTCGGGCATCTTCACCGTGGCGGTGGCAGATCGCGTGTACGTGCCGCGGCGATCCGCGGTGTCGCGGTCGGCGCCCACGGCGAGCGGCAGCGTGTGCCCCGTGAGCTCGGCGCGGTTGACGAACTCCGACCCGCCGCCCGCGTGGGCCTGCACGGTGCCGAGGTACGTCAGCGTCGGCGTGACGCCGTCACCGTGGAGGGCGGGGATCGTCCACTCGATGAGCGTCCCGGTGCCGGAGCCCCGGGTGATGGCGGTGGATGCCGAGCCGCTGCAGTCCTCGTCGAGGATCCGCGCGGTGCCGACCGAGGCGCTGAGGGCGCTCGGGGTGACCTCCTGCGGCACGCAGTCGATCACGACGACGTCGTACAGCGCCGGACGACCCGAGGCGTTGCCCGCGGTGAGCGTGTACGTCACCGTGCCCTTGGCCGAGACCGTGGACGAGGACGTGGTCTTGCGGAGCGTCGGCGACGGCTCGATGAACTGCGCCGATGCGGTGTCCGTGCGGGCCAGACGGGAGCCGCCCGTCGCGTTCGGGTCGAGGAAGGTCAGACGCGCGGTGTTCGTGAGCGCCGTGGCGTGCGCGATGTCGGCTCGCGAGCCGCCGTCGGCCGAGGCGTCCTTGTCGGTCACCCACACCGTGATGCGCGCGCGGAAGGTCTGCGGCGCGGACGTCGCGTTGGTGTAGACGTCGGGGAAGGTGAGCACGCCGTGCGACTCCCCCGCACGCTCGGAGGCGCGGAAGTCGTTCGCGCCGGTGCCGATCGCGAGGGTTCCGCCGGAGGGGCCGAAGAACGCCGCGCTGCCCTCGACGTAGGTGTAGGCCATCGAGCCGGAGCCGGGCGAGATGCCGAGCCGTCCGTCGTCGGAGAGGATCGCGCCCCGCACGGTGGTGCGCGCCGGGATGGTCACGGAGTATTCGAACGTGGCCTGCTCGCCCTGCACGATCTGCGTCGCGCTGTTGCGCGTCCCGTCGCCGAGGTCCACGACGCCGGCTGCGGCATCCGCGGTGGGGGCGACCTCGGTGGAGACCAGCGTCTTCTCGACGACGACGTCGGGCAGATGGATCTCTGCGCTGTCGACCGTGTCGGCGTCCGACGCCGACACCTCGTCGGCCCGCGGCGTGCGCGTCGTGAGTTGCTGACGTCCGCCCTCGCGCTGCGGCACCACGGTGGTCGTGCGGCTCGGGGTGTTCTCGACGCCGTAGCTGACGATCCCCGCGGTGTTCGTGTAGCGCTGGGTCAGCTGGGCGGCTGCGCCGCCGCCGTCGACACCCGCCGGAACGGTGAGCGTGTACCCGAGGCTGACACCTCGCACGCGCTCGACGCCCGTGCCCGCCGCGGCGACGGACCCGGCGATCGACGCGTCGACCGTCCAGGCGATCACCGAGCGGTCGGCGAGAGCCGGATCGAGCGAGATCCCGTCGGGCAGCGTCTCCCCCGCGTCGTACGCGGTCGCGGAGAACTCTCCGGCCGAGAGCGGCGTCGTCGCGCCGCCGTCGTACCGCTCGGCGGTGTATGTCGACACATCGGCCTTCGTGACGCCGGCGGGGAGCACGTCCCACACGACGTAGTCCGTCGTGGTGTTCTGCGGCGCCTTCACGTCGATGCGGTACTCGACCGCCTGCCCCTGCACGACCTGCCTGGTCTCGATGCGCGCACCGAAACCCGCACCGATGACCGACCCGTCGACCGCGCGGATGCCCTTCGTGAGCGTCGCACCCCAGTCGAGGTCGATGCCGGCGTCGTCGCGCAGGAACGAGATCTCGCCGTCGACGTTGACCTGCTGGTACTTCGCGTGGTTGAGCGGGCTGTCGACGTCGTCCTGCGACGCCGACTGCGCCTGCACGACGCCGCGGAGGTAC
This sequence comes from Microbacterium sp. NPDC089696, assembly GCF_044749125.1. Classification (NCBI taxonomy): domain Bacteria; kingdom Bacillati; phylum Actinomycetota; class Actinomycetes; order Micrococcales; family Microbacteriaceae; genus Microbacterium; species Microbacterium sp. NPDC089696. Next base: position 536,863 of record NZ_JBIVHF010000002.1, read on the forward strand.
ACGGTGACCGCGCTGCCTGCGGGCATGAAGCGGTCGCCGCTGCCGGTGCGGTTGTGCGCGCCGAACTCCCACGAGAGCGACGTGCCGCTCGCGGCCGTGTTCGGGATGTAGTCGCCGGGGAACGTCCCCGTCCCCCAGACGATCGGCGTCGTCACGTCGCTGAATCCGGGGATGCCGCGGTAGGCGTAGCGGAGCTCGGCGAGCTCCACACCCTCGGGCAGGTAATCGGTGAGGATCGGGTTGCGGGTGTCGATACCCGTCGCGAACGGGACGACGATGCGGTACCAGACGTCGTCCCCGGGGGAGAACGGCGTCGCGCTCTCGGCGGACCAGGTCGCCCCGGCATCCGTGGGTTCCTGTCCTCGCTCGAGCACCGTCTTGTCGAGACTCGTGAAGTGCGAGGTGATGAGTGCGGAGGAGTCGTCGAGCGTGTGGCGGACGCCGCCGACGCGGTCGCTGAGCGCGGGGTCGTCAGCGATGGCCGCGATCGGCGTGGTCTGCGCCGCGACCTGCACCGTGTTGAGGAACCGGTCGCCCGAGCTCGTGCCGCCGTTCGCGCCCGTGTAGTTGGGACGCTGCATGACCGCGTACCGTCCGACGAAGGACGAGCCCGCGGCGAGGTCGGCGACCGCGAACGTCACCGTGAAGGTGCCGTCTCCCGGCGCATAGGTCATCGAGGTGAGAGTGAGTCCGTCCGACAACTGGGCGCCCTGCGCCTCGGTCGGGAAGTTGCAGGCGTCTCCGGGGACCTGGGAGTTCCACTCCTCGGCGGACACCGCGCGATCGCCCACCTTCAGCGCGACCGCCGCGCCCGAGCTCGGGAACGCCGGGCACAGGCCGTTCGGGATGACGTCGGTGAGGACGACGTGCGAGGCGTCGACGTACTCGCTCACGTCGACCCGCACCGAGTAGGTCGCGACCGAGCCGGTGTCGAACATCGCGCCCGCCTCGACGCTCTTCACGACGCGGACGTCGACGGCCTCGATCACCTCGTCGTCGTCGTCGCGCGCGTCGCGGTGCACCGGGTCGCCGTCGAGCACGACGCCCTGGTAGGTGCCTGCCGCAGCGGCCACGTTACGGAACGACTGCGCCGCCTCGGGTCCGGTCTCGCCGCCGTGGCGCGTCGAGGCGCCGGTGTTGTTGTCGAGGTTCGCGGCCTGGCCGCCCGTCGCCGCGGCGGGGGCGGTGCCCTCGGCCCACAGGGCGTTCGCGAAGAGCGGGACGGCCGCGTGATAGCGGATCTCGGCGACGGCGCCGGCAGCGAGGTCGCCGAGCGTCCAGACGACGACCGTGTAGACACCGGCACCGGGCAGGCCGAGAGCACTCGCGCGGGCCGCGTCGATCCGCACGGTGTCGACAGACTCGGCCGCCGTGACGCCGCCGACCAGTGCGCCGGATCCGTCGTACTCCGCGCTCGTCGAGTTGTCGCCGACCGCGAGGCCGAGGTACTCGAGACCTGCCGGCAGGTAGTCGGTGACGGTGACGCCCGTCGTCGCCCCGCGGGTCGTGTTCTCGACCTCCAGCGTGTACGTCGTCACGTTGCGGTGCACGCCGCGGAGCAGTTCGCTCTCGACGCTCGGCTCGTTCTTGACGATCCGCAGGGCCCGCACCGGCACGTCATCGGTCGCGGAGCCCGCGCCCGAGGTGTGGTCGGTGGTGCGCGACACGCTGGGCGAGCCGTCAAAGGTCGGCAGTCGCGAGGGGTCGTCGCTCGTGTGGGCGCGAATCGAGAACCCGATCTCGCCGCCCACGGGGTACAGGTCGCTGATCGGCGCGATCGTGATGCGCGACGAGACCGTCGCACCCTGCGGGAGGTCGTTGACGTTCGACCACACCCACACCTGCTGACCGGTCGGCACCGCGCACAGCGGAGCCTCCGTCGCGACGACGAGCCCCTGGGCCGCGCAATCGTCCGCGGCGGTGCGCGAGCGGTTCGGAAGAGTCTCGCCCTCCGTGTACACCACGGGGGTGCCGAACGACCCTCCGGAGACGAACTCGACGGAGGCCGGCAACGTGGCGATCAGGCTGAGGTTGAACTGCGCGCCGCCGTCGCCGTTGCGCACGGCCACGTCGAAGGAGACGTCCTCGCCCGCGAGCACGAAATCCTTGCCGGACCCGGACGGATCGACGTTCTGCGCCGAGATCGTCGGGGCCCAGGGGGCCGCTGTCGCCATCTGCGCCGTGACTCCGAGCGCGAGCGCCCCGGTGACGAGCGAGACGACGGCGGTGATCGCCGTCAGTCTCCGGGCGCGCTGATCCATCTTCCGACGCAGGGTCGAACGCATGCTGAAACTCCCCGATGACCCCGCACACCACTCCCCGATGTGCGGGCACTCCCCTCGCGCATGCACCGGGCGCGCGGATCGGAGGAGGTTCGGGTTCCCCAGATCAACCCACGTCGGCTGTCGAGACGACCTTGACCTCGCCTCGACGCATACGGGCCGCACGAAGTGCAGCACCTCTCACCGTATACGACACTTCAAGTCATATTCAAGGACATACATCGGCGAGTCGTCCTCGGATACGAGGAGATCTCGACGTCCGCAGGGGACGACAAAGGGGCCGGACCCGAAGGTCCGACCCCTGTGCCAGGAAGCAGATGCTTACTTGATGATGCTGGTCACCGTACCGGCGCCGACCGTACGACCACCCTCACGGATGGCGAAGCCGAGGCCCTCCTCCATGGCGATCGGCTGGATCAGCTCGACCGTCATGTCGGTGGTGTCGCCGGGCATGACCATCTCGGTGCCCTCGGGCAGCGAGATGACGCCGGTGACGTCCGTGGTGCGGAAGTAGAACTGCGGGCGGTAGTTCGTGTAGAACGGGTTGTGACGGCCACCCTCGTCCTTCGACAGGATGTACGCGGTGCCCGCGAAGTCGGTGTGCGGCGTGACCGAACCCGGCTTCACGATGACCTGGCCGCGCTCGACGTCCTCACGCTTCGTGCCACGGAGCAGGAGACCGCAGTTCTCGCCGGCCCATGCCTCGTCGAGCTGCTTGTGGAACATCTCGATACCGGTGACGGTCGTCTTCTGCGTCGGGCGCAGACCCACGATCTCGACCTCGGAGTTGATGGCCAGGGTGCCACGCTCGGCGCGACCCGTGACGACGGTGCCACGACCGGTGATCGTGAAGACGTCCTCGACGGGCATCAGGAACGGCTTGTCGCGGTCACGCTCGGGGTCCGGGACGTTGTCGTCGACGGCCTGCATGAGGTCGAGGATCGCCTGGGTCCACTTCTCGTCGCCCTCGAGGGCCTTGAGAGCGGAGACGCGGACGACAGGAGCGTCCTCCGCGAAGCCCTGGGCGGCGAGCAGCTCGGAGACCTCGAGCTCGACGAGCTCCAGGATCTCCTCGTCGTCGACCATGTCGGCCTTGTTCAGCGCGACGAGCAGGTACGGCACGCCGACCTGCTTGGCGAGCAGCACGTGCTCACGCGTCTGAGCCATGGGGCCGTCGGTGGCGGCGACCACGAGGATCGCGCCGTCCATCTGCGCCGCACCCGTGATCATGTTCTTGACGTAGTCGGCGTGGCCGGGGGCGTCAACGTGTGCGTAGTGGCGCTTCGGGGTCTCGTACTCGATGTGCGAGATGTTGATGGTGATACCACGCTGGCGCTCTTCCGGCGCCGAGTCGATGGAAGCGAAGTCGCGCTGCACGTTGGTGTCGGACGGGTACTTGTCAGCAAGCACCTTCGAGATCGCTGCGGAGAGCGTGGTCTTGCCGTGGTCGACGTGACCGATCGTTCCGATGTTGACGTGCGGCTTGGTCCGCTCGAACTTGGCCTTAGCCACTGGGTCCTCCTCAGGACGTCGTTGTAGAGGTGCCGGGCACTGGATTGCGACCGGTTCTCTACGGGTTAGGTTCTCAGTTTAGTAGAGAGGGAATGTGAAGTTGTAGGCGACCTGGGAGCCGAGCCGGAACCCGGCTCCCAGGAAGTGTTACTCGCCCTTGGCCTTCTGGACGATCTCGTCGGCCACGGCGCGGGGAACCTCAGCGTAGCTGTGGAACTCCATCGAGTAGACGGCGCGACCCGAGGTCTTCGAGCGCAGGTCGCCGATGTAGCCGAACATCTCGGACAGCGGCACCTGGGCGCGGACGACCTTGACGCCGGCGGCATCCTCCATCGACTGGATCTGACCGCGACGCGAGTTCAGGTCGCCGATGACGTCGCCCATGTACTCCTCGGGCGTACGGACCTCGACGGCCATGAGCGGCTCGAGCAGAACGGGGTTGGCACGGCGAGCGGCCTCCTTGAAGCCCATGGAGCCCGCGATCTTGAACGCCATCTCCGAGGAGTCGACGTCGTGCGCCGCACCGTCGACGATGGTCGCCTTGACGCCCACCATCGGGTAGCCGGCGAGCACGCCGACGTTCATGGCGTCCTGGAAACCGGCGTCGATCGAGCCGATGTACTCACGCGGGATGCGACCACCGGTGACCGAGTTCACGAACTCGTAGGTCTTGTCGCCGTCGAGCTCGAGCGGCTCGATGTTGAACTGGATCTTGGCGAACTGGCCCGATCCACCGGTCTGCTTCTTGTGCGTGTAGTCGTGCTTCTCGACGGCCTTGCGGATCGTCTCGCGGTACGCCACCTGCGGCTTGCCGACGTTCGCCTCGACGCGGAACTCGCGCTTCATGCGGTCCACGAGGATGTCGAGGTGCAGCTCGCCCATGCCCTTGATGGTCGTCTGACCGGTCTCGGGGTTGAGCTCCGTGCGGAACGTCGGGTCCTCTTCGGCGAGCTTCTGGATCGCGGTGCCCAGCTTCTCCTGGTCGGCCTTGGTCTTCGGCTCGATCGCGACCTCGATGACGGGCTCGGGGAACGTCATCGACTCGAGGACGACGGGCGCGTCGATCGCGGCGAGGGTGTCACCGGTGGTGGTGTCCTTCAGGCCGATCACGGCGTAGATGTTGCCCGCGGTGAGCGAGTCGACCGGGTTCTCCTTGTTGGCGTGCATCTGGAAGATCTTCCCGATGCGCTCCTTCTTGCCCTTGGTCGAGTTGATCACGGCCGAGCCCGAGTCGAGGTGACCCGAGTAGACGCGGACGTAGGTCAGACGACCGAAGAACGGGTGCACGGCGACCTTGAAGGCCAGGGCCGCGAACGGGTCCTTGGCGTCGGGGTGACGCTCGATGACCTTCTCCTCGTCCTTCGGGTCGTGCGCCTCGATGGCGCCGACGTCGAGGGGGTTCGGGAGGTAGTCGACGACCGCGTCGAGCATCGGCTGCACGCCGCGGTTCTTGAACGCGGAGCCGCAGAGGACCGGGTAGATCTCCGAGGCGACGACCATCTTGCGGATGGCGCCCTTGATCTCGGCGACCGTGAGCTCCTCGCCGCCGAAGAACTTCTCGAGCAGCGCGTCGTCGGTCTCGGCGACGGTCTCGAGGAGCTGCTGACGGTACTCGTCGGCCTTCTCCTTGAGGTCGGCCGGGATCTCCTGGATCTCGTACGACGCACCCATGGTCACGTCACCCTTGGCATCGCCGGGCCAGACCAGCGCACGCATCTCGATGAGGTCGACGACGCCGACGAAGTCGTTCTCGGCGCCGATCGGGAGCTGCAGCACCAGCGGCTTGGCGCCGAGGCGGTTGACGATCGTGTCGACCGTGAAGTAGAAGTCCGCGCCGAGCTTGTCCATCTTGTTGACGAAGCAGATGCGGGGGACGTTGTACTTGTCGGCCTGACGCCACACGGTCTCGGACTGGGGCTCGACGCCCTCCTTGCCGTCGAACACGGCGACCGCGCCGTCGAGGACGCGGAGCGAGCGCTCCACCTCGACCGTGAAGTCCACGTGACCGGGGGTGTCGATGATGTTGATCTGGTTGTTGTTCCAGAAGCAGGTCACGGCGGCAGACGTGATCGTGATGCCGCGCTCCTTCTCCTGCTCCATCCAGTCGGTGGTCGAAGCGCCGTCGTGCGTCTCGCCCAGCTTGTGGTTGACGCCCGTGTAGAACAGGATGCGCTCGGTCGTGGTGGTCTTGCCAGCATCGATGTGAGCCATGATGCCGATGTTCCGAACCTTGCTCAGGTCGGTGAGCACGTCTTGTGCCACAGGAGTGTCCTTATCTTTCGTGCAGTCGTACTGCGAAGAGGGGGGTGCCCACTCCCGGCGAGTGGCCGGGAGCGGGCGAAGCTGTCACCAGCGGTAGTGAGCGAACGCGCGGTTCGACTCGGCCATCTTGTGCGTGTCCTCGCGGCGCTTGACCGCGGCGCCGAGGCCGTTCGACGCGTCGAGGATCTCGTTCTGCAGACGCTCGGTCATCGTCTTCTCACGACGGCCCTTGGCGTAGCTGACGAGCCAGCGCAGCGCGAGCGTGTTCGCGCGGTGCGGCTTGACCTCGACCGGAACCTGGTAGGTCGAGCCACCGACGCGGCGGCTCTTGACCTCGAGGGTGGGGCGCACGTTGTCGAGCGCCTTCTTGAGGGTGGCGACGGCGTCCTGGCCGTTCTTCGCCTCGACGCCGCGGAGGGCGTTGTAGACGATCGACTCGGCGAGCGACTTCTTGCCGTCGACCAGGATCTTGTTGACCAGCTGGCTGACGATCGGAGCGCCGTAGACCGGGTCGTTGACGACGGGACGCTTCGGGGCGGGACCCTTACGAGGCATTGGACTCAGCCCTTCTTCGCGCCGTAGCGGCTGCGAGCCTGCTTACGGTTCTTGACGGCCTGGGTGTCCAGGGCGCCACGGACGATCTTGTAGCGGACACCGGGGAGGTCCTTGACACGGCCACCGCGCACGAGCACCAGCGAGTGCTCCTGCAGGTTGTGGCCCTCACCGGGGATGTACGCGGTGACCTCGGTGCCGTTGCGGAGCTTCACACGGGCGACCTTGCGCATCGCCGAGTTCGGCTTCTTCGGGGTGGTCGTGTAGACGCGGGTGCAGACCCCGGCCTGCTGCGGGTTCGACTTGAGCGCCGGCGCCTTGGTCTTCGAGACCTTGGGCGAGCGACCCTTGCGAACCAACTGCTGAATGGTTGGCACGTTCTCTCCTCATAGTGCTGCACGGTGACAGCGTGATGGGTTTCACATCATGACCCACCGGCACGCCGGAACCGACGAGCTTTTGTGGTGGTGGGTATGCCGTGGGGGCGGACCGGCCATGGAGCCGACGCCCAGCGCGCACGTCGAGACGTGCACACACCTGGTCAAGTGTAATGCCGCGTAACGTGCCGGTCAAATGAGTGCCGGGCGCGACGTCGCTAGGGCAGATCGGGATCGAACGGGGAGTCGAGCGACTGGGTCAGCTCGGCCAGCATGGCCTCGATCTGCGGCTCGACGTGCTGCGAGATCGCGGCCTGGATACGGATGCGGTGGCGGAGCAGCATGCCGCAGATCTCGCGCCCCACCAGATTGGCGTACTCGTCGGCGAGCGCGACCTCCTGTCTCAGCGCCGTCTTCGCCTCGTCGCTGAGCGGGGGCAGGGGCGGCAGGTCCGCGGCCTCGTCGTCGGCGAGACCGGCGATCGTGAACAGGAAGGGCGCTCCGGGCACGGGTTCGGGGTCCAGCGGCATCCCGTCGAACTCGGGGTCGAGGTCGTCGCCCGGGCGGTAGCTGCGCGCGCGGTTGCGCGCGGCCTGCTGGTCGAGCTCCTGCTGCAGCATCGGCAGGTTGCGCGACGTGTACTCCGAGACCGCATGGTCGACGATCGTCTTCATGCGCGTCGAGAGGCCGTGCTGCACGCCGTGCGGCGCGTTCGCGCCGATTCCCGCGGCCGACAGGATCGGAGAGCCGAGGCAGCGCCGGCAGGGCGCGACCCTCCCCCGGTGGGTGGCCGGCTCCCAGCGCGGCACCCAGCGCAGCCAGGCCTCGACGGCCTGGTCGACCTGCGTCTCCAGCGAGCGCTCCACAGTATGAGCGTACGGCGCGCGCGGCGTCGCCGCCGCGATTTCCTCCCGGACGGCGGGGCGTCACTCCTCGTCGTCGCGCTCCCAGGGCCATCGAGGATGCTCCGCGCGGGTGCGTCTCAGTGCGATCCCGCTCCATCCGGCCACCGCTGCGGCGCCGAGCAGCACGAGGCTCGCTCCCCCGCTGACGAGTCCGCCGACCACCGCGGTCGCGATCACGAGGTCTCCCCGCCCCACCAGCACTGCGATCCATACCCCCGCGAGATGAGCGAGCGCCGTCGCGAGCGCGATCACGGGCGCCGACAGGAACGACGGAGGCCGTCGGCGCAGCGCCGCCCCCAGCGTGAGCGCGAAGGCGAGGAGCGCCGCGAGCATCCCCCACACCCCCGGCCCCTGACCGAGACCGGGCACGGCGATGATGTCGACGTCGGTCGCGATGCTCAGCGCACCGAGGCCGAACACCGCGAGCGCGAAGAACCCGATGACCGCGAGCACCAGCGCCAGGACGGCCGAAACCCCCGCGGGCTCGGGCCTGCGGGGGTTCGGCGAGGAGGTGTCCGTGATTACCTCGAGAGCGTCGGGCCCGCCTCGAGCGTGCGCTCGTACTCGCGCTGCGCCTCGGCGTTGAGCTCGGTCTTGCGGGCGCCGCTGCGGGCGACCCAGGCGCCGAACCAGATGGTGAGCTCGCGGGCGAACACGAAGGCGGCGATCGCGAGCGGGGCGAACAGCTGCTCGCCGACCAGCTCGTTTCCCTCGCGCGCGGTGAGGAGCCAGAACGGGGCCTCGAACAGCTGGCCCAGCAGGTGCCCGCCGTAGGCGATCAGCCCGACCAGGATGCCGAACACGACCCACAGACCCCAGCGTCCACGGTTGATGAACGCCCCGAGAAGCCAGAATCCGAGGAAGAACACCACGACGGGGACCCAGTAGCCCCAGGTCGTCAGCGGAGCGAGCGCGGCCTGTCCGATGTTCTCTCCGGTCACGTCGCCCGTGAAGGCGCCGAGTCCCAGGGTGGCGCCGAGGTACAGGACGGCGAACACGAGTGTCGCGAGGAGCCCGATGGCTCCCGCCGTGCCCCGGTTGCCGCGCTCACGCGGCGGCTCGGGCGCCTGCACGAAGATCGGCTGCTGGGCGAACGCCGGGGCGACCACGGGCTCGGCGACGACCGTCTCGGCGACGATCGGCTCGGACGGGACCACGCGGGTCTCGGTGTCGTCGGGCGCCGTGTAGGCGGCGTCCGCCATCGACGAGGAGTCGTGCGCGACGGGCGTCGTGAACGCGGCCGTGGCGTCCGCGTCCGCGGCCGGAGGAGCCGGCGCGAACGCCGGGTCGTTCAGCGCGGGCGTGGAGAACGTTCCGGGGTGGTCGCGCTCGGCGGCCTCGAACGCGGCGAGGTCGGGGTCGATCGCGGGCTCGGTGCGGGGCGCGGGCACGTCGTCCGTCGGGACGAAGGCTGCGTCCGCGGCGTCGCCCGACGCGGGCACGTCGGCACGCGCGGCCTCGGCGGCGTCGAGTCCAGCGTTGGCGCTGTCGACGACGTCGTCGACGTCCTTCGGCCGCTCGGGCTGGGGAACCTCGGGGTCACTCATGGGTGCGCCTCTCCTTGGAAGTGTGCTCTGCGAGGGTATCGCCGCGCGGGGACGCTCGACCGGAGGCGTGCCGACGTGTCGTCGACCTCGCGGGCGTGTCGCGGCACCACCGCGGCGGTCGCGCTCAGGGCAGCGTGGATCGCAGCGCGTCGCCGACGAAGGACGCCAGGACGGGGACGATCGGGAAGGACAGCCACACGAGTGCCACGACGATCCCGGTGCAGAGGATGCCCGCGATCCAGCTCATCGTGATGCTGCGTCCCGCCACTCGTGCCATGCCTCCACGGTACGGCCGCACTGTCGCCCGGACGCGGCGCAACGCCGGACCGGATCAGCCCTTCGTCGCGCCGGCCGTCAGCCCGCCGACGATGTACCGCTGCAGGAGGAGGAAGAGGATCATGACGGGGATCGCGGCCATGACCGCTCCCGCGGAGAAGGCCGACCAGTCCGCGTAGCGCGGGTTGGCGACGAGCTTCGTGAGACCGACGACGAGCGTCTGCTGGTCGACGTCCACGAGGATCACGCTCGCGATCACGTACTCGTTGACCGTGCCGATGAACGACAGCAGCCCGACCACGGCGAGGATCGGCGCGACGAGCCGCAGGATGATCGTGAAGAAGATCCGCGCATGGCCCGCGCCGTCGATGCGTGCGGCCTCGTCGAGCTCCTTCGGGATCGTGTTGAAGAAGCCGTACATGAGGTACGTGTTGACGCCGAGGGCCCCGCCCAGGTACACGAGGATGAGGCCCGTGTGGGTGTTCAGCCCGATCGCGGGGAACCAGTCCCCCAGGGTCGACATGAGCAGGAAGATCGCGACGACCGCGAGCAGCTGCGGGAACATCTGCACGACGACGATCGTGACGAGCCCCACCCGGCGGCCGGCGAAGCGCATGCGCGAGAAGGCATATGCCGCGCAGGCGCCGATGAAGACCGTCACGGCGCCCGTCACCACCGCGATGAGCAGCGTGTTCAGGAACCACGTCCCATAGGGGTTCTGCGGGTCGCTGAGGATGCGGACGTAGCTGTCGATCCCGATCGCGGAGAACAGCTGGTTCGATCCGGTCAGAGTGCCGTTGGGGTTCAGCGACGCCGACACGACGTACAGCAGGGGGAAGAGCGCGAAGGCGCTGACGACGATCGCGACGACGTGACGCCAGCCGGTGTCGGCGAACCAGGCGCCGAAGGATCGGCGGCGAGGGGCGAAGGTGCGGGCTGCGGCGGTGCCGGTGGTGCTCATGTCAGTTCAGCTCCTCGAGGGCCTTGGTCTTGCGGAAGCTGATGATCGAGATCGTCGCGACCACGAGGAAGATCAGGATGGTGAACGCGGACGCGAGTCCGTAGTCGCGGGTCTGCCCGGTGAACGCCACCTTGTAGACCATCGAGATCAGGATGTCGGTGTGCCCGACGGGGATGCTCACGTCGTCGAAGCGCGGACCGCCGTTCGTGAGCATGTAGATCAGGTTGAAGTTGTTGAAGTTGAACGCGAACGAGGAGATCAGCAGCGGGGCGACCGTCACGAGCAGCAGCGGCAGCTTGATGCGGCGGAAGATCTGCCACGGATTCGCGCCGTCCATCACGGCCGCCTCGTTCACGTCCTCCGGGATGCCCTGCAGGGCGCCCATGCAGACGAGGAACATGTAGGGGAAGCCGAGCCAGAGGTTCACCAGGAGCACCGACACCTTGGCGAGCGTCGGATCGGTGAGCCACGGGATGTCCGCGCCCCCGAAGACCACCTGGTTGAGGAATCCGAAGCTCTCGTTCATCATGCCCGCCCAGACGAGGGCCGACAGGAACGCGGGGAACGCGTACGGGAGGATCAGGATGATCCGGTACCCGTTGCGGAACCGCATCCGGGTGTTGTTGAAGACGAGGGCGAGCAGCAGTCCGAGGAAGAACGTGGTCGCGACCGACAGCAGCGCGAACACGAACGTCCACACGGTGACCGAGATGAGGGGGCCGCGGATGGATTCGTCCGTGACGGCGCGCACGAAGTTGTCGACGCCGACCGTGGTCTGCCACCCCGGGAGCAGCTCGGCGCCGTCCTCATCCGTGAACGCACCGGTGCCGATGTCGGAGTACACGGTGCCGGTCTCGGTGTCGGTGATCGTGTCGGCGGCCTGGTCGTACTCCAGCGTCGAGACGTACAGGTAGCCCTTCTGCCCATCGGGAGCCCGAAGCGCGCCGTCGTTCGGGTCGTCGCTGAACGGCACCGAGAGCTTCTCGAGCTCGGCCGAGAGCGTGAACACCGTGGCGAGCGGGAGCGTGGTCCATCCGTCGACCGCCACCGCCTGCCCGCCCTCGAACTCGGCGTCGACCTCCTGCAGCGGCTGCTCGGCCGTGCCGAGGAGCGCATCACCGGAGTCGGGGTCGGTCACCAGCAGCCCGTACGTGCCGAACTGCTCGACCACCGTGACGGGATAGGTGGGAGAGTCCTCGACCCGCTCCTGCGCCGACGCGAGGAGCGAGGAGACGGCCTGCTCCTTGCTGCCGTTGTGGCCGGTGCCGTAGTTGGTGAAGCCGATGTACCCGGTGTACGCGAGCGTGAACACCTGGAACACGACGAGGAAGATGATCCCCGGTGTGAGGTACTTCGCCGGCACGCGCCGCCGCGAGAAGTAGATGTGGTTGACGAGGATCGTGACGACGACCACGAGGCCGAGCACGAGCCACTCGTGCTTCCCGGCGAGGACGAACACCGCGTACAGCGCGATCGCGTCGACGACCGCGAGGAGCAGGATCTTCAGCAGCATCCAGCCGATCGGAGCGGATGCGGCCTCGGCGATGCGCGCGGCCTGGCGCTGGCGCTTGGTGGGAGGAGCCGTGGGCTCGGCGGTGTCAGTCATCTCGTCCCCGTCGTGGTTCTGCCGGGGCGGACGAGGTCCGCCCCGGCAGGGGTGGTGCTGGGTGGGTTACTTGATCGCGGCCGTGACGTCGTCGACGAGCTTCTGCCACGTCGTCGTGGGGTCGGCGCCGTTGATGATCGCGGCCTCGGCGACGCCCCAGAACTGCCAGACCGCTCCCATGGCGGGGATGGCGGGCATCGGGACGGCCTCGGCGCCGACGGCCTGGAAGCCGGCGATGATCGGGTCGGCTGCCGCGGTGTCGGCCGCCGCCGTCAGAGCGGGCAGGAGGTTGCCGGCTTCGAACAGCTCGAGCTGCACGTCCTCGGTGCCGATGAAGTTCACGAGGAAGTCGTTCGCGGCGACCTTGTTCTTCGACTCGGAACTCACGAAGAAGCCCTTGACCCCGGCGAACGGCGACGCGGTCTCGCCGGTGGGGCTCGGGATCGGGTCGATCGCGACGTTGATGCCGGCGTCGATCGCCGGGCCGACGTTCCACGGTCCGGTGAGCCAGAAGGCGGCGGTGCCGTCGAGGAACTGCTGCTTGGCGATCTCGCCGTCGATGTCGGTGTTCAGCGTCCCTGCCGCGCCCTGCGCCGAGAGCCAGTCCGCGAACGCGTAGCCGCCGTCGCCACCGAGCTGGAGGTCGGTCGCGTCGTAGCCGCCCGAGTCGTCGGTGCCGAACACCGGCGCCCCGGACGCCGTCTGGAACGGGTACAGGTGGTACGGGTTGCCCTCGGCACCCTGCTCGACGACGAAGGCGCCCTTCGAGATCATGTCGTCGAAGCTCGTCGGTGCGGTCGGCACGAGGTCCGCGTTCCGGAGCACGGCGATGTTCTCGACCGCGTACGGGAGCATGTAGACAGTGCCGTCGTAGGTGGCGGCCTGGAGCGCGACCGGCAGGTAGTCGGATGCCGAGTCGCCCAGCTCGAGCGGCGCGACGACGCCGTTGGTCGACAGCTCGCCGAGCCAGTCGTGCGCGCCCATGACCACGTCGGGCCCCTTGCCGGTCGGGACCTGCTGGATGAAGTCGTCCTTCATGTCGTCGACGGACTTGCCCACGAGCTTGACCGTGACGCCGGTCTTCTCCTGGTACGCGTCAGCCGCACCCTGCAGGGCGTCGACGCGCTCGGCGTCGACCCAGACGGTCAGCGTGCCGCCCTCGGACTCCGCGGAATCCCCGCTCGTCGCGGGAGAGCAGCCGGCAAGGGAAAGGGTCGAAACGAGGGCGATGGCGCCGGCGGCGACGATGCCCCTCTTGGTCACCTTCATTGGTGTGTGCCTCTCTGGGAACTGATCGCCTGCAGAACTGCAAGCGCTTACAGTATGCATCGATCGGAGACTGATGCGAAACGGAAGCGGCGGTTGATATCAACCTGTGACCGGTGTCCGTGACCGGCGCAGGAGTGGAAACGTTTTCAGAATCACGGCGCATCAGCGGGATCCCGGTGCGGTCGATACACTTTCGTCATGGCTGACAGTTCCTTTGACATCGTCTCGAAAGTGGATCACCAGGAGGCCGAGAACGCCCTGAACCAGGCGCGCAAGGAGATCGAGCAGCGCTACGACTTCAAGGGCACCGGCGCCTCCATCGCCTGGAGCGGCGAGCAGGTCCTCATCACCGCGAACACCGAGGAGCGCGCGAACGCCGTGCTCGACGTGTTCCAGTCCAAGCTCATCAAGCGCGGCATCTCGCTCAAGAGCCTCGAGTCGGGGGAGCCGTTCGCGAGCGGCAAGGAGTTCCGCATCGCCTCGTCGCTCAAGGACGGCATCTCCTCGGAGAACGCGAAGAAGATCAACAAGATCATCCGCGACGAGGGTCCCAAGGGCGTGAAGAGCCAGATCCAGGGCGACGAGCTCCGCGTGCAGTCCAAGAGCCGCGACGACCTCCAGTCCGTTATCGCGCTGCTCAAGGGCTCCGACCTCGACATCGACCTGCAGTTCATCAACTACCGCTGACGCGCGACGGTCGAGAACGACGGGGGCGGATGCTGCGGCATCCGCCCCCGTCGTCGTCGGCACCCACGACCCTCATCGCTCGATCGGGCGTGCGATCACATTTCGGCGCGAGTCCGTGTGAACGCCCCTCGTGTACACCTGTGGATTATTGGCAGAGTGATCGACTTCGTGATGTAGTGGCGTTCCGGGCATTTCGGGGTGCTCCGGTCTGGGAACGCGTCTGGGGGCAGTTCATGAACAACAACCGTTCGACGACGGGTGTGCGCGAGAGCAAACAGCTGCTCGCGGAAGAGGTCTTCCGGCACATCGGCGGGCAGATCGTCACCGGCGAGCTCGAGCCGGGTCATCGCATCCGTGACGTGGATGTCGCGGAGGAGCTGCACGTATCGCGCACGCCGGTGCGGGAGGCTCTGCAGCGGCTCGAGCGGCTCGGACTCGTCGTGATGTATCCGAGCCGCTACACGGAGGTCACCTCGGTGACTCCCGAGGTGGTCGAGCAGACACTCGAGTTCGCCGGCTACCAGGCCGGCATGGCCGCACGCATGGGTGTCGCTCGCATGACCCTGCACGAGCGCGAGAGCGCCGCCCTCCTCGTCGAGGAGCTGTACGAGAGTCCCCACGACGACCTGCGGACGTTCGACATCCGCTGGACCGTCTTCACTTTCCTCAGCGATCACAGCCGGAACGTGCAGCACCAGATCCTGCTGCGCGACGCCAGCATGGCGCTCGCCCGCAACCTCCGTCAGTGGTCGATCCCCGCGAGCGGCCGCGAGACGATGCAGCGCATCTACCGCGGATTCCACGACGCGATCCTGCGCGGCGACGCCGACGACGCCGAGCGACTCGCTCGCGCGATGTACGGCGTCTGAGCGCTCCGCCGGGGTCATCAGCCGAGCGCCGACCAGCCTCGCACCCAGCGGTCGAGCCTCGCATACGCGTCCTCGCGGGCATCGTGCCGTGAGAGGAAGACGTCGTGCAGAGCGCCGTCGATGCGCTCGACCGTCACCGACGGTCCGAGTCGAAGCGCCGCGCGGGCGATGTCGTCGACCACGAGCACAGAGTCCGCCCGCGTGAGGTCGTCGGACCATCGGGTCGGAGTCGCCGACCGGGCCGACAGCAGCACGCACACCGGGGCGGCGATCGAGAGGCCCGCCGCCACCGCCGCATGCCCCGTGAGGATCGCATGGAACCAGCCGGCGTGGACCGCCATGGTCTGCGCGGGGCGCCACGCGAGGTTCACCTCCACGGGGTCGTCAGGGTCGGCGACCTCCTGCTGCGCCCGAGTGTAGAAGCCCAGGTCGACCTGCGGCGCCACCTCCCGGGGCGCCCAGCGCGCCTGCAGCTCCGCCACCGGGGCGATGAGGGGACGGGCCGAGGCCACCTGGAACTCGAGCCACGGGCTGTTGAGGATCACCGCGGATGCGGTGCCGGGGTGTCGCGACGCCCACAGGCTCAGTGTGAGACCGCCCGTCGAATGACCGAGCAGTATGAGGCGCCGGCCGGAACCCGTGCCCTCGGCACCGCGGCCCATCGCATCGAGCGCGGCCGCGATGTCCTCGTCGTAGGTGGTGAGATCCGTCACGAATCCCGGAGTCTGACCGTCACGGAGGCTCCGTCCGTACTTCCGCAGATCCAGCGCGAAGAACCGGGCGCCGCGCCCCGTCCAGAACCGCGCGAGACGCTTCTGGAAGAAGTAGTCCGACCACCCGTGCACGTACAGGACGTCGACGTCCTCCAGCATCCGCGTCCGCCCCCGCCAGCGCTCCCACCACCCGCGCTCGGAGGGCAGCGCCCGCACGACCGTGGCGACCACGTCCCCCTCGTCGTCGGGCTCGAGCGTGAGCGTCAGCTGCTCGAACTCGTCTCCGAGGACGTCGGGGATCCAGTCAGCCATGCGGCCAGGCTAGCTCACGCCGGTCATCACTCCGGAGCCGTGACGCCCGTGGTCAGACTGCGCACGACGGTCGCGGCGTACGCGGCCGGGTCGGCGGCACCCGAGCCGTTGTCGAAGGTCATCAGGCGGATCCAGTCGAGGCCGATCCGCAGGTCGAGGTAGCGCTGACCGTGCTGCCCCTCGCTCGCGAGTGCGGCATCCGCTCCCTCGATGTCGACGGCCGTGCCGACCTGCTTCTCGAAGGCCCAGGCTCCGGCAGGGAGGGACGTGACCATCAGATAGCTCCGAGCCGTCCCCATGTCCCCCTCGGTCGACATGAAGAAGCAGATGCGTGAGCCGTTCACGACCTCGTAGATCTCGGCCGGGATGCCCCACCCCTCGAACTTCGTGGACAGGGTGACGTCCTCGCCCGCGACGTCGCGCACGCCCTCCTCCGTGATGAAGTGCTCGCACGGCATGCCGACGATGTCGCTGTCGACGTACGCGACCTCGCGGATGCTGGCCGCCGCGGAGGCCGCCAGTCGACGCAGGGCCTCCCTCACGCGCTCGGTGTCGCCTGCGCCGATCACGGAGTCGCGGATCGAGGCGGAGACGAAGACACCGCCGTCGGGGAACTCGAACATGCAGGTGCCGGCGTCGCACCAGCCCACTTCGCCCCAGTACCCGCCGCGCTCCGTGGCGCCCGCCACGATCGACTCGGCACCGGGAGCGATCGACACCTCCCAGTTGCGAGTCGTGTCGCCGGCCGAACACGCGATGCCGGCGGCGCGCTGGAACATGTACTGCGCGGGTCCCGGGAGCCATCCCGGCCCCGACACGATGCTCAACGCCGGGTTCACCGGGGTGCTCGGCTCGCCCACCAGTCCCGCCATCTCCGCGGCGACGTCGTCGCAGGTCACGGCGAACGCGGCGTCCGGTTCGACGATCGGCTCGGGGGTCGGGGTGGGGGTCGGCGTGGCCGACGGCGACCGGGTCGGCGTCGGGCTCGGCGTGGGCTCCGGGGCGCAGGCGGTCAGCAGGAGGAGGGCGGCCGTGCCGAGCACGAGCAGAGGACGCAGTCGCATGCGTTCAGCCTATTGACGCACCTGCTCCGACACGCGGCGGACGGGCAACGATCCGATGACGGTCACTCGCCGCGGGAGACGCGCACCATCTCCTCGCGCGGAACGACCTTGACCCGGGCGCGCTCCTGCGGGGCGCCGAGTCCGATCTCGTGCTCGTCGAGCCGGTGCCACCCGTCGAGATCGGTCCAGCGCACGCCGCGTTCCTGGAGCAGGGCGACCACGGCCTCCTCGGAGGGATCCTCCGGGTGCCACCACGACCCCTGGTCGTTGATGATGTGCCGCACGGTCTCCATGGCGTCGGACTTGGTGTGCCCGATGAGTCCGACGGGTCCGCGCTTGATCCAGCCGGTCGCATAGATGCCGGGCACCTGCTGGTTGGAGTCCTTCGCGAGCACCTGGCCCTCGCGGTTCGGGATCACACCGTGCTTCTTGTCGAACGGCACGTCGGGCAGCGGCGAGCCGAAGTAGCCGATCGCGCGGTAGAGCGCCTGCAGCGGCACCTCGCGCATCTCCCCCGTGCCGACGGCGCCGCCCTGCCCGTCGGGCTGCGTGCGCTCGTACACGAGAGCGGCGACCCGTCCGGCGTCGTCGGTGCGGACCTCGACCGGACGCGCCCAGAAGTGCAGGTGCAGGCGACGCGAAGCCGTGCCGCCCGCGTTGTTGACGGAATCGCGCTTGCGCCACGACTGCAGGATGCGATCGATCACCATGACCTGCTTGTTGCTGGCCACGGCGTCCTTCGACGCGTCGTCGTAGTCGAAGTCCTCGTCGTACACGACCATGTCGACGTCGCGCAGCTCGCCGAGCTCGCGCAGCTCGAGCGGCGTGAACTTCACCTGGGCGGGGCCTCGACGACCGAACACGTGCACGTCGGTGATCTCGCTGGCCTTCAGACCGTCGTAGACGTTCTCCGGCACCTCGGTCACGAGGAGGTCCTCGGCGTGCTTCGCCAGCATCCGGGCGACGTCGAGCGCGACGTTGCCGTTGCCGAGCACGCCGACCGATGCCGCGTCGAGCGGCCACTCGCGCGGCACGTCCGGGTGCCCGTCGAACCAGCTGACGTAGTCCGCCGCCCCGTAGGAGGCCACCGCGTCGATGCCCGGGATGTCGAGGGAGGTGTCGCGGATCGCGCCGGTCGCGAAGATCACGGCGTTGTAGTGCTTCTTGAGGTCGTCGAGCGTGATGTCCTCACCGAAGCGGACGTTGCCGAAGAGGCGGATGTCGCCGCGGTCGAGCACGTCGCGCAGCGCGGTGATGATGCCCTTGATGCGCGGGTGGTCGGGGGCCACGCCGTAGCGGACGAGGCCGTACGGCGCCGGAAGCTGCTCGAACAGATCGATCGAGACGTCGAACTTGCGCTCGGCCTTCAGCAGGATGTCGGCGGCGTAGATGCCGGCGGGGCCCGCGCCGACGATGGCCAGTCTGAGCTTGGTCATAAGAGGGTCCTTTCGTGTGCCGTCACGCCCGGATCCGCGCGGCCGTGGGCCGCGTCCGGATCAGCTGGAGCGTTCGACGAGGGTCTCGGCGAAGCGCGTGAGCGCCTCGCGCACGGTGCCGCGCGGGAGCGGGGCGAGCGCGTCGATCGCATCCTGTGTCCAGGTGTGCGCGAGCGCCAGTGTCTTCTGCGTGCCGGTGTGGTCACGCAGCTCGGCGAGCGGACCGTCGAGGATCATGGGGTCGGCGCCGTCGGCGATGCGGGCGACGCCCTCGTCGATGCGCGCGGCGAGGTCGATCGAACCGTCGTCGGTCTCGGCCTTGAGGAGGAGGTAGGGCATGGTCGGCACGCCCGCACGGAGATCGGTGCCGGGCACCTTGCCGGTGTCCTCGGGGTTCGACGACAGGTCGATGACGTCGTCGAGGAGCTGGAACGCGACGCCGATCTTCTCGCCGTACACGCGCAGCGGCTCCTCGTACTCGCTCGGCGCGTTCGAGAAGATCACGCCGCCCTGCGTCGCGGCGGCGATCAGCGATCCGGTCTTGTCGGCCAGCACCTGGATGTAGAACTCGATCGGGTCGTCGTCGGGCTGAGCGCCGATGGTCTCGTGCATCTGACCGAGCACGAGACGCTCGAACGTGTCGGCCTGCAGGCGGATCGCCCGCTCGCCCAGGCGCGACATGAGCTGGCTCGCGCGGGAGAAGAGGATGTCGCCCGTGAGGATCGCGATGTTGTTGCCCCACACGGTCTGCGCGGCCGGGACGCCGCGACGGCGATCGGCGCCGTCCATCACGTCGTCGTGGTACAGCGAGCCCAGGTGAGTGATCTCGAGCGCCTTGGCGACGTCGATGACCTGCTCCGTGTTGCCGTCGCCGAGCTGGGCGGCGAGGAGGGTGAGCACGGGGCGGATGCGCTTGCCGCCGGCCTCGTACAGGTAGCGGCTCGCGGCGTCGGCGAGCGGGTCGGCGACCCTCACGTCCTCGGCGAGACCCGTCTCGACGCGCTCCAGCCCGTCTTCGATGGCCTGGGCGATGCGGCGACCGGCCGTGCCGATGAAGACGCGGTCGCTGAAACCGAGACGGCTCGCCAGTCGCGAACCCGGGGCAACGCGGCTCGAAGTCACGGGATCAGCCTACCGTCGTCCGTGGGGCGGGTTCGCGCGCGATGCTCACGCGGTCGTGCCGGTGCGAGGCTTGCGTGCGCGGTGCAGCGCCACGATGCCGAAGGAGAGGTTGCGGTAGGCGACGTCGGTCCACCCGGCGTCACGGATCCACGCCGCGAGCGTCTTCTGGTCGGGCCAGTCCCTGATCGACTCGTTCAGGTAGTCGTAGGCCTCGCCGTTCGTGCCGGCCACGCGGGCGACCCGCGGCAGCACCTGGGAGTTGTAGAAGCGGTAGGCGGAGCGGAACAGGGGCGCCGGCGGCGTCGAGAACTCGTTGATCACGAGGCGACCGCCGGGCTTCGTCACACGGAGCAGCTCCCGCAGCGCCTTCTTCGGGTCGTTGACGTTGCGCAGCGCGTACGACATCGTGACGGCGTCGAACTCGTCGTCTGCGAACGGCAGGTCGGTCGCATCCGACTGCACGAAGGACAGGTTGCGGATGCTGCCGTGACGACGACGGCCCTCGGCGAGCATCCCCGGCGAGAAGTCGGCGGCGACGACCTCGGCCCCGCTGCGGGCGAGGGAGGCCGACGACGAGGCCGTGCCCGCGCCGAGGTCGAGGATGCGCTCCCCCGGCTTCGGCGCGACGGCGCGGGTCGTGGCCGCACGCCAGAGCGCGTCGTTGCCGACCGTCATCGCCGTATTCGTGCGGTCGTAGCCCGCGGCGACCTGATCGAACATGCCGCTGACGCGGTCGGGGTCCTTGCCGAGGTCGGCGCGGTTCACATCGTTCGGGGTCACACGTCCAGTCTAGGCGGGCGACCTGGGCGGCAGCCCGAGGGCCTCGAGCCGGTCGAGCCACACGTCCGCCGTGGCGTCGTCGAAGGGGGCCACCTGGGCACGCACGCGATCCTCGAGGTCGAGCGCCAGCTCTTCCAGCGCCGTCATGACCTCGGGCGGGTATCCGAACAGCGCGCTGTGCTCGGCCCACTCGTCGCGGTCGTCGACCCAGGTGCCGCGCTCGCCCACGACGCGCACGACGTCGAGGTCCATGTCGATCCCCGTGGCCAGGAGCGGATCGTCCGACCACCCGATCTCCCAGCCGAGGTCGATGTACACGCGCATCCCCCGCGGGTGAGCACGGTTGACGGTGAGGGCGAAGTCGGTCCGCCGAGGGATCAGGGTGACGTTCGGGGTCTCGGCGACGAAAGACGCCCCCGGCCGGGCGCTGAGCCATCCGGTGGGCTGCCCGAGCCAATCGCCCCAGTCATCGGCGCCGAGGTACACGCAGTCGTGGCGCCAGTGCGGCGATCCGTCCCATTTGCGCCACTGGAAAGTCATCTGGGCACCGGGTGCGGGTCGTGCGTCGGTCATGCCCTCAGGGTATGCCGAGAACGACGAGAGGGCCCCGAGGCGGAACTAGGCTGGAGGCGTGAGCAGCAGGCTGGTCGTGCGGACCCGTGAGATCGATCCGATCGAGGACCCCCTGGCCTACGCCGACCCCGACCGGCCGCTGGCGTGGCTGCGTCGCGGCGACGGGATCGTGGCCGTCGGCGCCGATGTCGTCTCGACGGTCCGCGTGCCCGCGGGCACGGGGACGATGCGCTCCGCGGCGATCGCCGAGGCCTGGCGTGCCCTGACCGACGGCGCCGACATCGACGATCCGCTGCGTCTTCCCGGCACCGGGCTCGTCGCCTTCGGCGCGCTCGCGTTCGACGAGGACTCCGCCGCGGACAGCGTGCTGATCGTGCCCTCGCGCGTGATCGGCCGCCATCGCGGTCGCACCTGGCTCACGAGCATCGGCACGACCGACGCGGATGCCGAGACCCGGCCGTACGGGCCGCACTGGGCGGGAACCGTCGGCCCGGGAGCGCAGAGCCCGCAGGGCTACCAGGACTCCGTGCGCGCGGCGCTGGGGCGGATCGACACGGGCGAGCTGAGCAAGGTCGTTCTCGCGCGCGATCTCACCGGCAGCATCCCCGCCGGATCCGACCTGCGCCGTCTCGTCCGGGCGCTGTCCACCGGCTACCCCGACACCTGGGCGTTCGCCGTCGACGGTCTGATCGGCGCGAGCCCCGAGACGCTCGTCACCGTGCAGGACCGCACCGTCACGGCCCGCGTGCTGGCCGGCACGATCGGGCGCGGCGCGGATGCGGACGCCGACGTCGCGGCATCCGCCCACCTCGCCTCCAGCACGAAGGACCTCGACGAGCACCAGTACGCGGTGCAGAGCGTGCTCGCGTCGCTGCGTCCGCACACGCGCGCCCTCGCCGCGAGCGAGCAGCCGTTCCTGCTCAAGCTGCCGAACCTCTTCCACCTCGCGACCGACGTCGAGGGCGAGCTCGCCGAGGGCGGTTCGTCGCTCGACCTGGTCGGGGCGCTGCACCCCACCGCGGCCGTCGCCGGCACGCCGACACCCGCCGCGATCGCCGCGATCCGCGAGCTCGAGCCCTTCGACCGCGGGCGCTACGCCGGCCCGGTCGGATGGGTGGACGCCGCGGGCAACGGCGAATGGGCCATCGCCCTGCGCTGCGCGCAGTTCTCGTCGGCCGCGGACGGCATCGCCGTCACCGCGTACGCCGGCGCGGGGATCGTCGCGGGGTCGGACCCGGAGTCCGAGCTGCTCGAGACGCGGGTCAAGTTCCGGCCGCTCGTGGACGCACTGGCCTGAGGCGTTTCGCGGGCGCCGAGGCGCGTCTCGTCAGCTCGCGGCGAGGCGCTTCTTCTCGGCCTCGACGTCGAAATCAGCGGCCGGCCACTGCGGATCGACGCGCTGCAGGGCGTCGAGCAGCAGCTCCTGCACCGCGAGGCGGGCGTACCACTTGCGGTCGGCCGGGACCACGTGCCACGGCGCCGCGGCGGTCGAGGTGTGCTCGAAGACGGTCTGGTACGCGGCCATGTACTCGTCCCACAGCATCCGCTCGTCGACGTCGCCGGGGTTGTACTTCCAGTACTTGTCGGGCCGCTCGAGACGCTCCATCAGGCGGGACTTCTGCTCCTCGGGCGAGATGTGCAGCATGACCTTGACGATGCGCGTCCCGGCCGCCACTGCGGCGTCCTCGAACGCCGTGATCGCCCCGTAGCGCCGTTCGATCTCGTCGGCCGGCGCGAGGGAGCGCACCCGCCCGATCAGCACGTCTTCGTAGTGCGAGCGGTCGAACACCCCGATGAACCCCGCCTCCGGCAGACGCTTCTCGACCCGCCACAGGAAGTCGTGCGCGCGCTCCTCGGCGGTCGGCGCCTTGAACGCCGTCAGCATCACGCCCTGCGGGTCGACGCCGCCGACCACATGGCGCACGATCCCGCCCTTGCCCGCCGAATCCATGGCCTGCAGGATCAGCAGCACGGAGTCCTCCGCGACTCCGACGCGACTCTCGGCGAAGAGGCGCTCCTGCAGGATGTTCAGCTCGTCGAGACCGGCGGCGAGATCGCGCTCTCCCTCGGCCTTGTGCCCGTGGTATCCGGGCGTGCTCGAGGGGTCGACGTCGGCGAGGCGGAAGCCCTCGCCGACCTGCAGGATGCGGGACCAGGAGTGCGCGTTCATGCGCCCATCCTGCCACCGCCGACGCACCGCACGGGAGCGTCGGTCAGCGTGCGAGGGGGACCTCGATGAGCTGGCGTCCGCCGGCGGGTGCCGTGAGCGCCTGGTCGAGCGCTGCGCGGGTCGTGACGCGCTGGTACTCCCAGCCGTAGGCCGTCGCGAGCTGCTCGAGGCGTACCGCGTGCGGGGTGTAGAACGCCCGGTCCAGATCGGCGCGGTCGGCCGTGGAGGCCACCTCCAGCGCATCGAAGATCGTGCCCCCGCCGTCGTTGCCGACGATGACCTGCAGACGCGGCTCGTCCTCGTCGGGCGGCAGGAGGAGCGATCCGACGTCATGCAGCAGCGTGAGGTCGCCGAGCAGCACGCGTGTGATGCCGGGGGCGCCGCCCGCCTGGCTCGCCAGGGCGATGCCGGTGGCGGTCGCGACGGTGCCGTCGATCCCGGCGAGACCGCGGTTGGCGTGCACGGGCACCTTCTTGCCGGGGAGCACCGCATCGGCGACGCGCACGAGGCGCGAGGACCCGAGCACCAGACGGTCGTGCGGCCAGGTCGCCCGCCACACCGCGTCGACCAGCAGCTCGCGGTCGAGCGGACGGCGGACCGCGGCGAGCTCCGCGGCCACGGCGTCGCGTCGCACGGCGGGGTCGGCCGACACGAGACCGTCCTGGTCGGGCGCGGCCTCGCTGAGGTCGACGACATGCACGGCGGATGCCGTGAGCCAGGCCCCCAGCCACTCCCGATCGGCCGGACCGTCGACCACCCGTACGCCGCTCACCGAGGTCGTCCGGCCGTTGAGATCGAGAGCCTCGCCGCCGCGGCGCACCGCGATCACCTCGACACCGGATCGCGCGAGGAGGCGTGCGACCTGACGGCTCAGGGTCGGGTGACCGAGCACCACGGCGCGTTCGACGCGGCCGCCGAGCTCCGGGTCGTCGAGCAGCGCGCGGTAGCCGTGCACGAGACGGCGGCCGAACCGGGCTCCGCTCACGATCTCGGCGAGGAGCGGCCACGAACCGGCGTGCGCGATGTCCTCGGCGTCCGGCCCGGCATCCGCCCCGGCGATCACGACGGTGCGGAGCCCCGGAACGATCTCGAACGGGGTCTCCGCGGTCGGACGAGGCGCCTCACCCGGCACGAGGTCGACGACGGGGTGCGCTCCGGACAGCGGCTCGCGGGACGGGAGGTTCAGGTGCACGGGACCGGCGACGCCGGGAAGTCCGTGCGCGGCCTCTCCGCCCATCGCTGCGGCGACCGCGCGCGCGCCGAGTCCGGACCAGTCGCCGTCGGCGGGTCCGTCTCCGGGGACCGGCGCGTCGATCTGCTCGCGCGCGAACGCCGCGAACAGACCCGGCTGGACAGTCGCCTGGTTCGCCCCGACGCCGCGCAGCTCGGGCGGACGGTCGGCGGTGAGCAGCAGCAGCGGCACACCCGCGTGGAACGCCTCCATCGCGGCGGGGAGCAGGTTCGCGGCGGCGGTTCCCGAGGTGCAGATCACCGCCGCGGGGACGCCGGTCTCGCGCGACAGGCCCAGAGCCGTGAAGCCCGCGACGCGCTCGTCGATCCGGACATGCACGCGCAGCGCCCCCTGATCGGCGGCGTGCACCGCGGCGAGCGCGAGGGCCTGCGAGCGCGAACCCGGCGAGAGGACGACCTCGCGCACCCCGTGGGCGACGAGTTCCGCGAGGAGGGATGCCGCGGCATCCATCGCCGGAGATGACGTCACGGACGCGGGTCCGGGGCGGAGCCGTCGTCGGTCTCGTCCTCGAGCTTGGCGAGCTCCTCTTCGAGACGGCGGATGCGCGCGTCCTGCTCGCTCTTGCTGATGCTGCGCAGGAACTCGGGGTCGTCGTCCGGTGCGAGAACGCGGATCGCCCCCTTCTCGTTCGCGCGGCGGCGGCCGATCGTGAACCACAGGATGCCGCCGATGACGGGGATCAGGATGACGATGAGGATCCAGACGGCCTTGCGCACGCCCCGGTGACGCGTCGACGGCTGCACGGCGCAGTCGACGATGCTGAACACCCAGAACACGGCGGCCAGGAAGCCGCCTACGATCAACAGTCTCGCCACCCCTCCAGTGTAGGTGCGCGTATCGACCGCGGCTCCGCTCGGAGCCCCGGAGGCGGCACCGAGGCCGGATTGTTAGACTGCGCGCACCATGCGCACCCCGACATTCCGGCCGTCGTCGCGCGGGACCGAGCGGATGCTGATCGTCAGGGTCGCCCTCGCTCTCGGCCTCGCGCTGCTGCTGCTGATCGGCGCCTGGTCGACCTCGCACCGCACCGCCGACGCGCACGCGGGCCTCTGCCTCGCCCCGGGGGCCTCCGCCTCCGCCGAGCACGGTCACGGATCCGCAGGGGTCTCGGCATCGGTCGCCGACGCCGCGCCGGTGGACGTCGGCACGGTCGTGATCGCGGCGCTGTGCTGCTTCCTCCTCGTGCTGGTGCTCCGACGACTCCCCGTCGGAGGGGCGCTGCTGCGCCCTGCCGACGCCCGGCGCGCGGCCGCTCCGCCCCGCGCGGGTCCGCACCGCGCGGTCCCCGCCCTCACGCTCGTCCAGCTCTCCCTCTCCCGCACCTGATCCGGGCTCGCCGCACCGCGGCATCCGACCCCACCTCCGGCGACGAGCCCGTCCTGGATCATCCGTGCCTGACACACCCTCTGGGAGAGACCAATGAAGACCCCTGTCAAAGCGACCCTGATCGCCCTCGGCGTCGCGATCGTGCTCGCGATCGTCGCCATCGTGTTCACCATGACGCAGCGAGCCGCCGAACCGGCCCCACCCGAAGGCGAGCGCCTGCAGACCGTCCGCACCGACTCGCACGTCCTCGACCGGGGCGGTGACGGCGCCGTCACGGTCGTCGAGTTCCTAGACTTCGAGTGCGAGGCGTGCGGCGCCTTCTACCCGATCGTCGAGGATCTCCGTACCCGGTTCGCCGGAGACATCACCTACGTCGTGCGGTACTTCCCGCTCCCCGGCCACATCAACTCGACGCAGGCCGCGCTCGCCGCCGAAGCCGCGGCGCAGCAGGACCGCTTCGAGGACATGTACCACCGGCTGTTCGAGACGCAGGCGCAGTGGGGCGAGAACAGCGTCGAGACCCCCGAGGTGTTCCGCGGCTTCGCGGAGGATCTGGGCCTGGATCTCGCGGCCTACGACGCCGCGATCGCCGACCCCGCGACCCTCGAGCGCGTGCAGGCCGACAAGAGCGACGGCGAGAAGCTCGGCGTCCGCAGCACCCCGAGCTTCTTCATCGACGGCCAGGCCGTGACCCTGGAGGCGTGGGACGACCTGGAGGCCGCGATCGAGGAGGCGATCGGCGCGGACCGGTGACCGGGCCCGCCCCTCAGAAGACGGCGACGATGCGTGTGGCCGCCGACAGATAGCGCGTGACCGGGTCGCCGATGCTCTGCTGCACCTCGCGCAGCGTGACCGCCTCGGCGACCTCGTCGGTGATGATCCCGTCGACGCCGCTGCCGCCGTACTCGGTGAGCAGCCCGGCGTCGTTCACCGTCCACACGAACAGAGTCTTGCCCTGCTGATGCAGTCGCACGAGCATCTCGTCCGAGTAGGACCAGTCCTCCACCGCCACCCCGTCGGCGTCGGTCGTGGGCGCGTTGCCGATCTGGAACCCGGTGACGAGGATGACCTCGCGCTCGGGATCGGCCTCGCGCACGCCCGTCACGACGTCGGAGTCGAGCGATTGCACGAGGTGCCGATGATCCGGATCGAGCTCGTTCAGGGCGGCGGCGACGCGACCCGCGAGACCGGGCGCCTCGCCCCCGTGCGGCTTGACCTCGACCAGGACGCGGATGCCGAGCTCGTCGGCCGTGCGCAGGTACTCCTCGAGCGTGGGGATGCGGGCCTCGAACTCCCCCTGACGCACGGTGATCGCCGCGGCCTCGTCCTGCGTGAGGGCGCCGACGGAGCGCTGATCGCCGGCGAGACGCTGCAGACGTGCGTCGTGGATCACCACGAACCCCTGGTCGGCGGTCTCCTGGATGTCCATCTCGACGACATCCGCTCCCGCGTCCGCCGCGGCACGCAGCGCGGGGATCGTGTTCTCGACCCCGAACGCCGTGTACCCGCGATGGGCGATGATGAGGGGCGGTGCCACGGTCTCGGCGGAGGCGATCGACGCGAACGCGACCGGCGGGGCGCCGAAGAACACGAACAGCACCGCCACCACGACCGCGACCGCGCGGGAGAGACGGTCGCGTACCGGCTCGCCGGTCGAGGGTGCGGCCTCCGTCCCGCGCGACAGCGCCACGAACAGGAACGACAGGAACGCCGCCGCGAGCCCGGCGGCGACGAAGCGCACGAGGTCGAGGAGCGCGAGTGCGCTGCCGGCGACGTCGTTCCCCGCACCCGACTCCGACGCGAGCGCGACGGGGACCGCTCCGAGGAGCACGGCGAGGATCAGCACGGCACCGGCGACCACCGCCACGACGGCGAAGACGGCGAGGAGCGGGAGCTGCGTGCGCCGCGTGAGCACGATGCTGCGGCGCATGGCGCCGATCACGGTGCGATCCTCTCCGGCGAGCACGGCGGCGGTCGCGGCGAGCCGCAGAGCCAGGTAGACGATCGCGAGGATCGCGAGCGCGTAGATCCAGGCTCCGGCCGTGGTCTTGGTGAGCTCTCCGGAGATGAACGCCGGGATCGCGATGTGCGAGGTGATGGTGGCCCCCACGCCCAGGTGCGCGAGCGGCAGCACGAGCAGGGCATACCCCGCGAAGAGCAGCGCCTGCCAGCTCGCGACGCGACGCAGCAGCGCGCCGAGACCGTGGAGGATCGCCCGGACGCTCGGCGCCTCGCCGCGCAGGCACAGATGTCCGACGATCGAGAAGACGCTGATCTCGACGAGCACGAACGCCGTCGCCACGACCGCGAGCAGCAGCAGGACGAGCAGCGCGAGCGGGCTGCCGAGCAGCCCGGGAAGGCCGTCGACGCTCAGGCCGTCGACGCCCGCGATGTCGAGAGCCCCCTGGAACAGCGTCAGGAGCAGCGGCAGGACCGCCCACACGTACAGGCCCTGCGTGACGATCGCGACGACGAGCACGAGCACGAGTCGGCGCCGGAGAAGACGCCCGGCGATGCGGGCCGCCGAGGCCACGGTGCGCCACGCTCCCGGCGCGGTCGTCGTCTCCTCCATGCTGCGAGAGTATCGGGAGCGCGTCAGCCCGCGTCGAACCTCGTGATCCGATCGTCGCCCTCCCGCGGACCGCCGCGACCGTCCGTGTTGTTCGTCAGCAGCCACACCGCGCCGCCCGGGGCGACGACCACGTCCCGCAGCCGGCCGAGCTCGCCGATGTACCGCTCCGAACCCGCCGACAGGTCGTCGAGCGGCACGACGCGCAGGCGCTCGCCGCGGAGGTTCGCGATCAGGATGTCCGTGCCGGTGACGGCGATGCCGCTGGGGCTCGCGGTGTCCGGCGCCCACTGCTGCACGGGATCGATGAAGTCGTCGTCGCCGGCGATGCCCTCGACGTCGGGCCATCCGTAGTTCCCGCCGGCCTCGATCACGTTCAGCTCGTCCCACGTGTCCTGGCCGAACTCGCTCGCGTACATGGTGCCCGCGGCATCCCACGCGATGCCCTGCGGGTTGCGATGACCGTAGCTGTAGACGGGTGAGCCCGGGAACGGGTTGTCGTCCGGCACGGCACCCGCCGGGGTCACCCGGAGGATCTTCCCGGAGAGCGCGTCGAGGTCCTGCGCGCTGTCGCGGTCACCGGCGTCCCCGGTCGTGATGTAGAGCATCCCGTCGGGCCCGAACGCGAGGCGGCCGCCGTTGTGGTTCCCCGCGGCGGGGATGCCGTCGATCACGACCGTCGCATCGCTCAGCGTCAGCGCCCCTGCCTCGCCCGCGATGGCCCGTCGTTCGACACGGTTCTCCCCGTCGGCCGTGAAGTACGTGAAGAGCTCGTCGTCGTGCACGGCGAGCCCGAGCAGCCCGCCCTCTCCCCCGGGCGCGACTCCGTCGATCACGGCGACCTCGCGCGTCCCGCCGTCGTCGGCGAGCTCGAGGATCCGCGCGCTGTCGCGCTCGCTCACGAGAGCCGTCCCGTCATGGAAGGCGATCGACCAGGGTGCGTCGAGTCCGTCGACGACGGTGTCGACCGTCGCGCCGGGTTCGGCCACCGTCGTCGAGACGCAGCCCGCGAGACCGAGGGCTGCCGCGGCGAGCACTCCGATCCCCCGGACGGCGATCCGGTGTCGTCGCGTGACGGCCTGTGCGCTCATGCCTCCATCCCACACCGGATCGCCGTCGAGCGACACCCCGCGCCGGCGTCTCGACTCTCCACCTCCCGCCGACGCGCCTCCGTCGCTACGCTGAGGCGCATGACCGAGGCGCGTCGCACCCCGCATCCCGTCCTGGCGTTCGCCCGGAGGATCCCCGCGACACTCACCCTGGTCGCTCTGATCCTCGTCGTCGGCGTGGTGTGGCAGGGCCTGTGGCGCCCGTTCGAGGAGTCGGTGCTGTTCGGCGACGTGGCCTACGGGTTGCCGAACCTCGTCGACGGGAAGTGGTGGACGCCGATCACGGGCACGTTCTTCGTGAACCAGCCGTGGGTCTACGTCTTCACGATCGCCGGATTCTGGGGGATGGCGTACCTGGAGCATCGGCGGGGCAGCCGCGTCGCTCTCGCCTATTACGGCATCGGGCAGCTGTTCGCGATCCTGGCGACCGCGTTGCTCCTGTCGGTCCTGTCGCTGTTCCCGTGGGCGTGGGCGACGACGCAGGCGCAGGCGCTGGATGTCGGCGCCTCGGGCGGCACCATGGCGTGCATCGCCGCGGCCGTCGGCCTGTTCCGGCCCCCGTGGCGGGTGCGCGGCTGGTTGATCCTCCTCGGGTTCGTGTTCATCGCGATGCTGTTCTGGGGCAAGGTCGCCGACCTCGAGCACCTGCTGGCGGTGCTGCTGATCCTGAGCGTCGACCGGTCGCTGCGGGTACGCCACACGACGGTCCGGGAGCAGCGCCTGATCGCCGTGATCGCGATCCTCGTGCTCGGAGCCGTCGAGATCATCACGACCCTCGTCGCGACCGACGGCCCCTTCGGCTCGACCGACCCCATCTCCGGCGGATTCATCGACCTCGCGATCGATCTCGTCGTGATCCTCGTGCTCGTGAACGGTCTGCGACGCGGACGCCGCTGGGCCTGGGTGCTCGTGCTCCTGCTCGGGATATTCAACATCCTGGTGGCGGGGCTCGTGCTCGCGCTCATCTCCATCGCGACGCAGGCCGAGATCGATCTGCGGTGGGACGGCGACACCGCTCTCGCGCTCGCGAACGGCATCCTCTGGGTGATCATGCTCGTGTATCTGGTGTGGGTACGCCGCGCGTTCCGCGCCAAGCGCAAGTCGCTCCTCGGCGCGCAGCCCGCCCCGACCGCGGACGACGTCAAGAACGCGCTGCGCACGCACGGCGGTGGGACCCTGTCGTGGATGACGACCTGGGAGGGCAACAGCTACGCCCGCACCGACGGCGGGATCGTCGCCTACCAGCGACGGAGCGGTGTCGCACTCGCGCTCGCGGATCCGATCGGACCCGCATCCGAGAGATCCGCGGCGGTCGCGGACTTCATCCGCGTCTCCGAGCACGCCGGGCTCGTCCCCTGCTTCTTCAGCGCGGACCAGGCCACTCGCGACGCCGTGCCCTCCGGATGGCGCAGCCTCGTCGTGGCCGACGACACGATCGTCGACCTCCCCGGACTGCAGTTCACGGGCAAGCGCTGGAACTCGGTGCGCACCTCGCTCAACAAGGCGGGGCGCGAGGACATGACGTTCCGCATGACGCACCTCGAGTCGGAGTCGTGGGGCGTGCAGCAGCAGCTGCGCGCGATCTCCGAGGCGTGGGTCGGAGACAAGGACCTGCCCGAGATGCGCTTCACGCTCGGCACGCTCGAGGAGGCGGAGGACCCCGAGGTGCGGCTGGCGCTCGCCCTCGCGCCGAACGGCGACGTCGACGGATTCCTGTCGTGGTTGCCCGTGTACGGCGGCGACGGCGGGGTGCGCGGATGGACGCTCGACCTCATGCGACGGCGTGACGGAGGCTTCGGGCCCGTCATGGAGTTCCTGATCGGCTCGTCGGCGCAGCTGTTCTCCGAGGAGGGCGCGGAGATCATGTCGCTCTCGGGCGCTCCGCTCGCGCACGACTACCCGCCGGACGCGGGCATGATCGCGGCGCTGAGCGACCGGCTCGCCGAAGCCCTGGAGCCGGTGTACGGCTTCGGCTCGCTGCACCGCTTCAAGCAGAAGTTCCACCCGCGCTACGAGACCATGTACCTGCTGTTCCGCGACGAGAGCGACCTCGCGGCGATCGGGCCCGCCCTGACGAGGGCGTTCCTGCCCGACGCGACGCTGCGGCAGTTCGCCGGCGCCGGACTCGAGCTCGTGCGCGGCGGGGGCGACTAGGTCGCACGGCGTGCCGGCGACCCACGGCCGTCCCGCGTTCCGGTCGCACTTCGTGCCGCCGAGACGGCGCTCGAGCGGCACCTTCTGCGACCGGAACACGGACCAGCGCGTCGACCGCGGCACCAACTGCGATCGGAGCCGTCGCCACAGGAGAGGATCCCCGGGCACCGCGGCGGAACAGCGATCTCAGAGGTCTCGGGGCTTCCGCCGCAGCTGCTTGACGTCGGTGCGGCGGTGCTTGGCCGTGAGGCGGCGTTCCTTCGAGCCGCGGCTCGGCTTCGTCGGCCGGCGAGGCGGCGCGGGAGGCCGCAGCGCCGCCCCGACCACGGCCGCGAGGCGCTCGCGCGCGGCATCCCGGTTGCGCAGCTGGGCGCGGTGTTCGGATGCCGCGATCGTCAGCACGCCGTCGACGAGCCGCGCCGCGAGCCGGTCGAGCACGCGCTCGCGCTGGACGGGTGAGAGGACGGCGCTGTGCGCGGCATCCCACACCAGCTCCACACGCGAGTCGGCGGTGTTCACGCCCTGACCGCCCGGGCCCGACGACCGGGAGAACCTCCACGACAGCTCGGCCTCGGGGATCGTGAGCGCGCCGGACACCCGAAGACCGGGGCGGTGCGGAGCGGGCATGCCTCCATCATCCACCCCGTCCGGAATGCTCCCGGCATCACGGATCTCGGCGACGCACGCGGATCTCGGACGATCCGGGGAGGATCGTCCGAGATCCGGCACGTCGTCCGCGTTGCCGGGAAGCGGGGCTCAGCGCGCGACGGGCTCGAGCGGCTCGGAGTCGGATGCCGGAGCGGATGCCGGCTCGTGCTTGGCCGTGTTCGCGATGTGCGCGCGGCCGACGACGATCGCCGCGACGATCATGAGCGCGACGCCGAGCCAGTACGGCGCCGCGTGACTGACGGTCGTGTAGAGCGCGGCGGCGATGAGCGGCGCGACCGTGCTCATGGCGGCGTTCAAGGACTGCGTCGCCCCGCCGAGCCAGCCCTGCTCGTCGTCGCCGACGGCGTTGGACATCGCGCCGTCCATGGCGGCCTGCGAGGCGCCCTGTCCGGCGGCGAGCAGCAGTGCGCCGACGATGAACACCCACGGCTGGGCGAGGACCGAGGCGACGATCGCGAGACCGGCGAGGCCGATCATCTGCGCGACGATGCCGCTGACGATGACGCCGCGCTCGCCGATCCGCGGGAGCAGGATGCCGAGCAGCACGCCCTGGATGAGGATGTCGATGATGCCGACGGCCGCCGTCAGGAGGCCGATCTGTGTCGGGCCCCACTGGATCGAGTCGAGCGCGAGCACGCTGAAGTTGTTCACGAAGAAGCCGAAGGGCAGCGCGAGGAGGCCGAAGCCGATCATGAGCGCCCGGAGCTCGGTGCGGCCGAATGCCTCCTTGAACACGGCGAACGGCTGCACGTCGCGGGCGCGGATCGCGGGGATGCGGTTCTCGGGCTTGAGGCTCTCGGGAAGCAGGAAGAGGCTGAGGATCGCGATCACGAGCGAGACCGCGGCCGTGAGGAAGACCGGCAACTGCAGGCTGACGGCCGCGAGGAGGCCTCCGATCGCCGGGCCG
This sequence comes from Microbacterium sp. NPDC089696, assembly GCF_044749125.1. Classification (NCBI taxonomy): domain Bacteria; kingdom Bacillati; phylum Actinomycetota; class Actinomycetes; order Micrococcales; family Microbacteriaceae; genus Microbacterium; species Microbacterium sp. NPDC089696. The sequence goes on from NZ_JBIVHF010000002.1 coordinate 570,124, forward strand.
AGCATCATGCCGATGCCGGACAGCGCGCCGAGCAGGCCGAAGCGCTGCGCGCGCTTCTCGGGCGGCGTGATGTCGGCGAGGTAGGCGAACAGCGCGGGCATGTCGCCGGCGGTGAGGCCCTGGATGACGCGGGCGAGCACGAGGACCCAGATGGCGCCGCCGATGCCGAACAGCGCCATCGAGAACGCGGCGCCGAAGGCCGCGGCGATGATCACGGGGCGGCGGCCGAAGCGGTCGGAGAGTCGGCCGAGGAACGGCGCGACGAGGAACGCGCAGAGTCCGTTGATCGCCTCGAGCACGCCGACCCAGAGCGCGAGATCGTGCTCGTGGGTGACGTACTGCAGGACGACGAAGGGCAGCACGGGGAGGACGACGGTCATGCCGATCACGGTGAGCATCGTGAGGACGATGAGCATGACCCAGGCGCGCTTGTCGCTGCGCGCGGGCGATTTGAGTGAAGTCACTCCGTAACTGTATCAATACCAGTTTTGGTGTCAAGCCAGTTTTGTACCGACTTCGCGATAGAGTGAGGGCATGACCACCAGCGAGCCCCTCGGCCGCCGCGAGCGCAAGAAGGCCGCGACGCGCAAGAACATCTCCGACGTCGCGACGATGATGTTCCTCGAGCGCGGGTTCGACGAAGTCAGCATCCGCGAGGTGGCCGACGCCGCCGACGTCTCCCCCACGACCGTGTTCGCGCACTTCCCGCAGAAGGAGGCGCTCGTCTTCGACGAGGACGACGAGCAGCGCGACCGGCTCGTCGCCGCGGTGCGCGAGAGGGCGGAGGGCGTGACGATCAGCCGCGCGATCCACGACTTCTACCGCAGCGAGATCGGGGTGAACCTCGACGAGCACGGCGAGGACGTGGCCCGCATCTTCATGCGGTTCCTCAACGAGACCCCCGCGCTGCGCGACTACGCCGCGAAGATGTGGCTGCGCCACGAAGACGCCCTGGCCGATGCGATCGCCGACGAACTCGACCTCGACGCCCCCACGGCCGAGCTGCGCGTCTTCTCCCGCTTCGTGCTGCAGCTGCAGCTGCTGGTGACCGACAGCGACGACCAGCTCGCGACGCTCGAAGCCGGCTTCGTCGTGCTCGACGGCGGATGGGACCAGGTCGAGGCACGGCTCGCCGGACGCTGAGGGAGGATGTCAGACGGCCCTGCTACGCTGAGGGCGTCGGCGACAAGAGGTCCAGGGGATCTCTTCCCTCAGGGGATAGCCGACATTTTCTCTGGGGCGACACCCCAAGGCCTGAAGGTCGTCGCCAACGAAGGCGCGATCGCGTCGTGGTACCACGCGCCGCCCTTGCCGACGAGATGTCGATGCACACCCCAGAGGGCGTAGTCCGCGACCTGCAGCCCCCAAGACGTCGGCGAGTCCCAGACGCAGAGGGTGATCCGCCGATCGATCTGATCGCAGACGTCGCGGATCGCTTCGCGTGCCTGGGTCGCGCGCTGATGGGTGCCGAAACTGCCCGCCACGATCACGAGCCGGTCACTTCGCGACGACACCCTCAGCACGACCTCCTTGATGTGCAGATACCAGGCGAGTTTGTACAGGTACATCTGCCCCTTCGCCTTGACGTACTCGTACGCGTTGGGCTTGTACAGGAAGGTCGTGTCGATGCGGGGCCCCAGTTCCCGGATCACGTCGAACATCTCGGTGCGCGTCGCGACGCTGTCGTTCTTCGCATGGAAGCCGCCCGGAAGCTGCATCCCCTTGTCCGCGAGACCAGTACGCAGCTCGTGACCTCTCCAGATCGCACCGCCGTGCTCGTCGACGAACATGGCGGTGCCGAACCCGAAGTACCCGGACTCAGTCGGTGAAGTCGGCGCCTTGTAGTCGAGGTTCCCCGTCTCGTCGGCGTACAGGTGGATCACGGACACGCACGGAGCGTAGCGAGAGGCGGAGATCGGAGTCCCGCACGACGCGAGATATAGCGTCGCAGGCACTGCGTCCGGAGTGGACGCGACGGCGGGAGTCGAACCCGCAACGCCGTCAGATATGAGCTGAGGCCCGGGACCGCCCGGATCGCCGCGATGGGGTCGACGTTACCCCGCCGTGATCTGATCCACCAGGACCATTCCCTGGATTAACCCTGCGTGTCGTCGCGTGACGGCATCCGACATCGAGCGACATCCGCGGGCGGTCGTGGAGCGTCGGCGGGTTCGGTGTAGCGTCGCGGGCATGGCCGTTGACGTCGACTCCGCCTCCACCGGCCAGAAGACCCACCGCTATCTGCGCCTGTCGCTCGTGCTCGTCGTGCTCGCACTGCTCATGGGCGTCGCGGTGCAGAGCGTCGTCGTCACGTGGCAGCCGCTCCAGCTCGGCTGGCATCCGCTCACGTCGATCAGCCATGCGTTCTACACCCCGATGCGCGACGTGTTCACCGGCTGCCTGTTCGCGGTGGCCGTGGCGCTTCTCGCGCTGTCCGGCCGCAGTCGTGCGACGACGCTGCTCGACATCTGCGCGGTGTTCGCTCCGCTCATCGCGATCGTGCCGACCGGGATCGCCGACGCCCGCGCGGAAGGACATCTGCCATGCCCCTCCGCGACGGACTGCATCCCCTCCGCGGCCGTGGGAGGGGCGAAGGCCGGCATCGCCGTGTATGCGATCGTCGTCGTCACGACGGTGGTGGTGATGGCGGTGATCCGCGCCCGCACGCGCACCCCGAACCGCTCGGCCGTGATCGTGTCGGCGATCGCGCTCCTCACCGCGGCCGTGGTCGTGGCGCTCGCGTTCGCGCCGACCCTGAACCAGGACTTCCCGTTCAACTTCTGGCCGGTGCACAGCATCCACTTCGCGGTGACCCTGTTGTTCTTCGGATGCTTCGCGGCGGTGCCGATCCTCTACGCGGGCGGCCCGCTCGATGTGCACGAGACCGCTCCGACGCCGCGCCAGCGCGTGATCTACCGCGTGATCGCGGGACTGCTCATCCTCGATCTGCTGTTCCTCGTCGCGGCGATCGTCTTCCGGCAGACGTTCGGCGAGACCCCGGCCGTGCTGATCGGCGAGGTCGTGGCGCTGGTGCTGTTCGCCTGGTTCTGGACCGTGCAGACGTTCCAGCGCTGGAACGACGCGAATCCGCCGTCGATCCTCCCGTTTCACGCCTCGACTCCGCGTCGCTCAGAAGCGTGACGGGGGCGCCGGGGCGTCCAGGGCGCGGATGAGGCGACCGAGCGCTTCGCGCAGCTCGGCCCGGTGCGGCTCGGGGAAATCGGTCGTGTACTCGACCCCCGTCGGCACGTAGAACATCCCGTACACGGCCTCGCGCCAGTCCGAGCCCCCGACCGGCCAGCGGGTGCGGTCGCCCTCGGGGACGGCTCCGTCGGCCCAGATGCCGAAGTGCTCGCGCATGGTCTCGATCGGCAGGTCCATGACGACATCGGCCTCGATCTTCTGCGGCGACCAGGACGTCGCCAGGAGGATGCGCTCCTGCACCTCCTCTTCGGACATGTCCCGCGGCGGGAACAGCACGCGCGTGTGCTCGACCGACACGATCCGGTCGACGCGCAGCGTGCGCCAGTCGTCGCGCTCGAGGTCCCAGCACAGCAGGTACCAGTTGCGGTCGGCCGGTGACAGCACGTGCGGCTCGACCCGACGGATGCTCTCGGCGCCCTCCCGGTCGACGTAGCGCAGCCGCACGCGCTCGTGGTCGCGGGCGGCGAGCGCGAGCTCCCCGAGCACGAGCGGCGAGATCACGGGCGCGGTGCGCGCGGTGGTCGGCTGCACGGAGGCGGCGAGCGCGTTGACGCGGCGTCGCAGCGCGGCGGGGAGCACCTGCTCGAGCTTGGCGAGCGCGGTGAGCGTGACCTCGGCTCCGTCGACGAGCTGCTGCGTCGCGGCCACCCGGAGCCCGATCGCCATCGTGACCGCCTCGTCGTCGGTGAGGAGCAGGGGCGGCACGGCGCTGCCCGCCTCGAGCCGGTACCCGCCGGCGGCACCGGGCGTCGACTCGACGCGGTAGCCGAGGTCGCGCAGCCGGTCGACGTCGCGGCGCACGGTGCGCTCGGTCACGCCGAGCCGTGCGGCGAGCTCGGTGCCGGGCCAGTGCCGGTGGGTCTGCAGCAGGTTGAGCAGCGTCAGCGCGCGCGAGGTGGTGTCGGACATGCTTCCAGATTCGCAGAGATCGCGGACAGGATCTGTCCTGATTGCCTCCTACCGTCGAGACATGACGAACGAACCCCTCATCGAAACCGAAGGCCTGACCAAGGTCTTCACCGTCAAGAAGGCACCCGTCGAAGCCGTGACGGACCTCACCTTCACCGCCGCACGCGGCGAGCTCGTCGCCTTCCTCGGTCCCAACGGCGCCGGCAAGTCCACGAGCCTGCGCATGCTCACCACCCTGATCCCGCCGACCGCCGGCACGGCGCGGGTCGTCGGCCACGACATCCGCTCGGATGCCGCGGGCGTGCGCGCCCGGATCGGCTACGTCGGACAGCTCACGAGCGGCAGCTTCGCGCAGCGCGTCCGAGACGAGCTGCTCAGCCAGGGCGCGTTCTACGGCATGACGCGACGCGACAGCATCCGGCGGGCCGACGAGCTGATCGAGTCCCTCGACCTCGGCTCGTTCCAGACCCGCACGGTGCAGCAGCTCAGCGGCGGGCAGAAGCGGCGCCTCGACATCGCGCTCGGGCTCATGCACGCCCCACCGCTGCTGTTCCTCGACGAGCCCTCCACGGGCCTCGACCCGCAGAGTCGCGCGAACCTCTGGGAGCACATCCTCGACCTGCGCACCCAGCACGGCACGACCGTCTTCCTCACGACGCACTACCTGGAGGAGGCCGACCGCTACGCCGAGCGCGTCATGGTCATGGACAGGGGACGCATCATCGCCGACGACGACGCGACCTCTCTCAAGGCCACGCTCGCCGGGGACGTGCTGAGCTTCGGCTTCGCGAGCGAGACGGATGCCGCGGCCGCGCGTCCCGTGATCGCGCGGATCAGCGACGCCGAGACGACCCTGGAGGCCGACACGGTCACGCTCGCAGCCCCGGACGGCGACCGCCTCCTGCCGCGGATCGTGCGGGACCTCGACGCTGCGGGGATCCTCGTGCACCGGGCGACCGGCGTGCCGCCCACTCTCGACGACGTCTTCCTCGCGCTCACCGGCCGCACGCTGCGCGAGGCGGGCGAAGGCGACGCCTCGGCATCCGACACGACCGACACCACCGCGACCGCGACCACCACCGCGACCACCACCGACCCGACGGGAGTCCTCTCATGAACCGCACCGCGACCACCACCGACACCCTCGTGCGCCCGAGCCTCGCCCGCGACACCCGTCACGTGCTCACGCGCGAGCTCCGTCCCACCCTCCGCGATCCGTTCACGCTGATCTTCAGCCTGGTGCAGCCTCTCGTGTTCCTCGGACTCTTCGCGCCACTGCTGGTGGGCGGCTCCGGCGAGCCCGTCGGCGAGACGCTCGGGTGGTTCGTGCCCGGCGTGCTCGTGATGATCGTGCTCTTCGGCACCGGCGCGACGGGGTCGAACCTGCAGTACGAGATGATGACCGGCTCGCACGAGCGCACCCTCGTGGCCCCGCTCGCGCGCTCGTCGCTGCTCGTGGGGCGCGCGCTCAAGGAGATCGCGCCGATCGTGGTGCAGGCGCTCGTGATCGTGCTGATCGCCTGGCCCTTCGGCTTCGCGATCCACGTGCCCGGCCTGCTGATCGGACTCGCGCTGCTCGCGGTCTTCGGCGTCGGACTCGGGTCGCTGTCGTACGCCCTCGCTCTGGCGACCAAGGACCGTGAGTGGCTGTTCTGGGGCGTGCAGCAGTCGTTGATCTTCCCGCTGCTGATCCTGTCCGGCATGCTGCTTCCGCTCGACGACGGCCCGGCGTGGATGCGGGCGGTCGCGACCGTGAACCCCGTGAACTGGGTCGTGCAGGCCGAACGCGCGCTGTTCGCCGGCGACCTCGGCGACATCACGGTGCTGTGGGGCTGGATCGCCGCGCTCGCCGTCGCCGTCGTCGGACTCGTGGTCGGGGTGCGGGCGATCCGCCGCAGCAACTGAGACTCGGAGTCGGTCCGGGGGCTCCGGCTCCCGTGCTCCGGGCTCGCGCTCAGCGGCGGATCGAGTCGTGGAACGGGTTCGGCTCGAGGGTGAAGTCCGTCGAGGCGTCGGCCCACGTGCCGCCGTCGACCGTCGTCCGGCCGCGTCGCAGACGGGAGATCGCCGCGGTCGCCGGCACGCCCAGCGCGAGAGCCGCCGCGCCGCGCAGCGACCGGTCCTCCGGTCCGAGCACGCTCACACGGTGCCAGGCCTCGTGCATCGAGCCGCCGCGCGCCGCGGGCACGGTCCGCGCGGGGAGCGCCCCGGCCCGTCTGAGCGCCACGAGCTCCTCGACCCGACTCCACCACGTCGACTCCCGCGCGGGGTGGAAGTAGTTGTCGCGCAGCCAGTCGCGGTGGGGCTGCCGGAAGCGCCCGGCCACGACCTCGCTGCGACCGCCGAGCAGACCGCTGCCGACGAACACCGTGTTCAGGAGGCCCTTGCTGACGCCGAAGGAGTCGAGTGCGATCACCGGCACGCCGAGCGCTGTGGCCTCGATCGCCGCCGTCGAGCTCACCGTGACGAGCCCCGCCGCGGTCGAGAGAGCGTGCGCCATCGAGTCGTACGACACGACGAGGTTCTCCGGACGACGCGCGGGGAGCAGGTCGAGGTACGGGTCGCGTTCGAGATGGGTCTCCGCCTCCCCCGGACGCGAGCGCAGCTTCACCACGACCCGCCGTTGCGGATCGGCCTCCGCCGCGCGCACGAGCGTCGCCGCGATCTCCGCCCGATCCTCGCGGTCCATCGGCACGAGGGCCTGCGCGGCGAAGACGATGTCGGTGGCGGGAGTGCGCACCGCACGCCGTGCTCCGGTGTCGGTCGACGGCTCCGGACGGTCGGCCAGCAGCGTGCCGCCGGGACGCGCCGTCTGCTCCCCGGCGAGCACGCGGGCCCGGTCGGGGGCGAGCATGCGCGAACGCGGGCGCGCGAACGGCAGCGTCGCGAGGGCGGTCGGCAGCGTCACGCCGATGCGACGCCCGAGCTCGGCGAACGCGCGCTCCTCGCGGTGCGAGTGCACCACGAGCAGGTCGGCGTGCCGACGGTAGTCGAGGGCTCCGCGCTGCGCCGGGATCGCCATCCCCGGAAGCCCGGCCACCACGACCGGGCGCCGCGACAGGCGGTCGATCACGCGGCCGAGCAGACGCACGAACGGTCCGCGGCCGGCGAGCAGCACGACGTCGGGGCGCTGGCCCTCGAGCCATCCCGTCGTCTCGCCGAACGACAGCCGGGTCACGGCCGACTCCGGAAGCCCGGTTCCGGCGAGCGCCGTCCGCTGCTGCTCGACGCTCGCGGTGAGAGGCGTCTGCACGAGCAGCAGATGGGGACGGATGCCGGGCACGCCGCCGAGCAGCGATGCCGACCATTTCACGAAGGAGTCGGCATCGGCGATCGCGACGACGCGCAGCGCCTGGGGCATGCTCACGGTCATGCGGTGACGCGACGCAGCTTCGCCATGGGGGCGCGCTCGCTGTCGAACACGCGCTTCACGCCGTCGCCGAGAGCGGTCTCGATCACGCGGATGTCACGCACGAGGTGCTCGAGGCCGGTGGGCTCGAGGGACGCCGCGTGGTCGGAGCCCCACATCGTGCGGTCGAGCGTGATGTGGCGCTCCACCGCGACGGCGCCGAGCGCGACGGCGGCGAGCGAGATCTGCAGCCCGCGCTCGTGGCCCGAGTACCCGACGGGCACCCCGGCGTACCGGTCGCGCAGCGTGGCGATCATGCGCAAGTTCGCCTCCTCGGGCTCGAGCGGGTACGTCGACGTCGCGTGCATGAGCACGACCCGGTCGGTGCCGAGAGTGTCGAGGGCACGGTCGATCTGCTCCATGGTCGACATGCCGGTCGACAGGATGACGGGCTTGCCGGTCTCGCGCAGCGCGAGGAGCAGCTCGGTGTCGGTGAGGCTCGCGGAGGCGACCTTGTGGGCGACGACGTTGAGGTCCTCGAGGAAGTCGACGCTCGGCACGTCCCACGGCGATGCGAACCAGTCGAGGCCGCGCATCGTCGCGTAGTCGCCGATCTCGACGTACTCGTCCCGGCCGAACTCGATGCGGTGGCGGTACTCGAAGTAGGTCATGGTGCCCCACGGCGTCTCGCGCTGCACGTCGCGCATGTGCTCGGGGGTCGAGATCTCGGGGGTGCGCTTCTGGAACTTCACGGCGTCGGCGCCCGCCTTGGCGGCGACGTCGATGAGGCGCTTGGCGATCTCGACGTCGCCGTTGTGGTTGAGGCCGATCTCCGCGATGACGTAGGCGGGACGACCGCCTCCGATGACACGCGATCCGATGCTGACAGTCATGATTCCTCCGGTCGTCGAAATGGCCTTCTGTCCTGGGTACGCGCCGAGGGTGAACTCCGTGCGACAGGAGGGTTACCGGCACCCGTCAGGCACCGGTCAGGCGGGCAACACCCGTTCGATCAGCTCGCGCACGGCGCCGTGGCCTCCCCGCCGGGTGAGCACGACCCGCGCCTCCGCGAGCACCCGCGGGTGCGCGTTCGCGACCGCGACGGGCCAGCCCACGATCCGCATGGCCGGCAGGTCGTTGACGTCGTTGCCGAGATAGGCGATCTCGTCGAGGTCGAGGCCGTTCTCCTCGGCCCAGCCGCGCAGTGCGGACTCCTTGTCGTCGATGCCGTGCAGCACGGGCACCTTGAGCTTCTCCGCCCGGGCGCGCACGACAGCGTTCACCTCGGTCGACAGGATGAGCATCGGGATGCCGGCACGACGCAGCAGAGCGACCCCCATGCCGTCCTCACGACTCACGCGCACGCGCTCCACGCCATCGGCGTCGACGCTGGCCGTGTCGTCGGTGTGCACGCCGTCGAAATCCGTCACGACGGCCCGCACGGGGATGCGCGCGGGCGCCTCGTGCAGCGCGGCGAGCGCGCGGGCGATCTCGAGCTGCTGTGCGTCGTCGATCTCGATCGCGGTCCACTCGGGCACCTCGGCGATGCGTATGCGCCCGAAGAACCGGTGCCGCGCGGCCCGGAACCCCTCGGCGCGGAACACGTAGAACGCCCCGGTCTCGAGGTAGTGCGGTTCGCGGTCCTGGCGACGGGGGCGGTGCCCGGCCTCGTGGTTGAGCGCCACGGCCGCGTCGTCACCGGTGCGTCCCCAGAGGAAGCCGTACGTCTCGAACGCCGAGAACACGCTGTCGGCGCGATCGGCCTGCACCTCGCGCACCGCCGACGACAGGGCGTCACCGGGGATGAAGGGAGAGGTCGCCTGCAGGAAGGCCACGATGTCGATGCGGTGCCCGTCGGCCTCGAGCTCGTCGAGGGCGTGCAGGATCGCACTCTCGGAGGAGGCGGCGTCGCCCGAGATGTCGGCGGGGCGCCGGACCACGACGGCGCCGGCGGACGACGCGACCGCCGCGATCTCGGCGTCGTCGGTCGACACCGCCACGAGGTCGACGCCCTCGGCGGCGAGCGCGGTGCGCACGGCGCGCTCCACCAGGGGCACGCCCCCCACGCGCTGCACGTTCTTGCGCGGCACGCCCTTCGATCCGCCGCGTGCCGGGATGATCGCGACCGTCGTCATGCGGTCTCCTCTCGTCCGTCGTCTCTCGCCATGGCCGTCACCGTCCGCGGAGCGCGCGCCACGCGCGCCCCACCCGTCGCCGGGCTCCGAGCGCCGTGAGCTTGAGCTCCTCGACGCGGCCGACGCCCCCGGCCGGACGGATCGCGCGCTGCACGAGACTCTGCTCCGGCGCCCCGGGGAGGCCCAGCTCGATCAGCCGCTGCGCGGAGAAGTACCGGTCGCGGTCTGCGGGACGGATGCCGTCGAGGAGGCGCTCCGCGCGGGGGCGCAGGTGCCCCGCGACGACGGGCTGCATCGCGTAGCCGACCGCGTCGATCAGCAGCTGCAGCAGGGCGGGCTCGCGGTAGGGCGAGTCCGCACGGGTCAGCGCGTCGACGATCGTGGCGGGGATGCGGTTGCTGTTCTCGTAGGGGGTGAGGCGCCGCAGGACGGCATCCGTCCCGACGGCGTCGATGTCGCGGTCGAACAGCGCACGCACGGTGGGCAGCGCCGTCGAGAACCCGGCGATCACGGCGAGCACGTCGAGGCGCTCGGCGAGCAGCTCGGCCGACAGGGCTCCCCGGTACTCGAGGAACTCGATGTCGTGGAACGCAGCCCGTTCGCGCAGCGCGTCGGTCACGCGCGGCGGCGCCGAGGGGTGCGGCTTGAACACGATGCGTCGCGGGTCGCGGAGCGCGGCGTGGTCGATCATGTCCCGCTGCAGCGCGACCTCCTCCGCGCCCGTCATGAGGCCGAGCGCGGCGAGGTACTGCCCGAGCACCAGCACGTCCCGGCCGTCGGCGGGTTCGGGCAGTGCAGTCTCGTCGGTCGCGGCATCGGCCAGCGCCCGCCGGAACAGCTCCGGGGCCACGGGCACGGTCTCCGCGTGCGGCGAGGCGACGAGGGGCGCGACGCCCGGCACGACGTCGGCGTGCACGACCCGCGTGATCCGGGCCGTCACGGTGTGCGGCATCCGCACCCGCATCGGCGAGTACGTCATGAGCCCGTCGCCGATGATCGTGAGGCGCGCCCGCGGGAACAGCGCCATCAGCGTGCGCGCCGGGGCGACCTGCGGACTCTGCACCAGCAGCTCCAGGTCGTCCGGGTCGAGGTCCCAGGCGCGGGTGATCAGCCGTTCGAGCACGGGCAGGTCGGCGTCGTCGGGAGCCCAGGAGCTCGGATGCAGGGGGCCGAGCAGCGCATCGAGGTCTTCGATCCGATCGAAGCGCGAACGCAACCGTGCGAGCGCGGGATCCGCGGCGATGCCGACGGTCGTCTCGGGGACGCGTGCCGAGACGAAGGGCACGAGCAGACGGTCGCCGTGCTCGCCGAGGAGACCGCCGTCGATCGCCGCGGCCGCCGTCGCGAGACCGTAGGCGCTGTGCAGGGCGAAGAGCTGGGTCATGCGGCACGCCCCACGGTGCGCAGCAGCGATGCGAGCACGCGACGCCGCGGGCCGTCGAGCCGTCGCAGCACCGCGGACGACTCGTCGCGCGGCAGACGCCCGAGGAGGTCGCGGATGCCGGAGCGCATCTCCGACCGCAGCGACGGCGTCATGCGACGAGCACGCACGAGATGACGCGAGCTCAGCGCCAGCACGGTCCACACCGCTTTGGGCAGGAAGCGCTCGGCCTCGGCATCCGCTTCGACGATGTCGAGCACCTCCCCCATCGCGGTCACGAAATCGAGCTGCCGTCGGTCGCGCACCTGCGTGAGGGAGGTCGAGACGCCCCGCCGGTACAGCAGCGCGGGGGCGTCCACCACGGCGAAGGAGCGGGCGTGCAGGTGCAGCCGCCAGATCCAGGGGCGGTCCTCGGCCGTGAACAGACCGGGGGTGAAGTCGGCGAGCCCCTGGTCGAGCACGCGGCGATGCAGCAGCCCCGCCCACGCGAAGGGGTAGTCGACCATGGTCGGCTCGTCCTCGGGCAGGATCGCGTCCCGCGGCGGCGCGACGGTCTCGCGCCACGCGAACGGCGCCCGCACCAGGACGCGCCGGCTCCCCGTGACGGTCACGTGGTCGGTGCGCACGAGGTCGCAGTCGTGATCCTGCAGGCGGCGTGCGAGCACGGCGAGGCGCTGCGGCTGCATCCAGTCGTCGCCGTCGAGGAACGTGAACGCCTCGCCCTCGACGTGCGCGAGTCCCTGGTTGCGCGCCGTCGCGAGGCCCTGGGGCCGCGGATTCGCGATCACCGTGGCATGCGGCATCCGCTCCGCATACCTCCGCATGATCGCCCCGGTGTCGTCTCGGGACCCGTCGTCGATCGCCACGAGCTGCAGAGCGGCCGGATCGTCGAACTGACGGGTCAGCGTCTCGAGCGTCGTGCCGATGTAGGCGCCGGCGTCCTTCGCAGGAAGGATGACGGTGACGAGGGGTGTGCGCACGGATCTCCCGGGGTGGACGGTCCCGGCATGGTGTCAGGCGCTCGTTGCCGGTCGGCGACCTGCAGGTGAACGCGGGGTGACTCGCTCCGGCATCGGCACGACTCGGTTCGCATCAGCCGTCGCGATCGACCACGATGGAGGGCATGCTCTGGCCGTTCGGTACCACCTGGCGCCCGGTGCGTCAGAAGCGGCGCACCGCGGTCGACCTGCGCTGGCTGACCGCTCGTTCGTGGACGCGGCGCTGGTATCCGCAGGGCGTCGACCTCGGCGTGTGGCACGGCCGTCGCACGCTGGCGGTGAGCTGGTTCCGGCAGCGTCTCGACGGACACCACCTCGCCTCGCGCGTGGCCCTCGTCGACCTGGACCGGTCCCGGCACCTCGACGTGCTGCTCGCCGTCGAGGAGGAGGGCGTGCTGCAGCCCGCGCCGATCCACGCCGGCGGGATCGCCTGGTTCGGCGACCGCCTGTTCGTCGCGGCCACACGACGGGGCGTGTGGGAGTTCGACCTGTCGCGGATCCGTCGCGTGCACGGCGCCGAGGCGCGCCGGCTGGCCGGAGCATCGCCCAAGGGGCCGAAGGTCAGCGCGCTCGTCGCCGAACGCACGCGCGTGCATCCGATCGACCTGCGCTGCTCGTACCTCGGACGGGTGATCGACGCCGATGGGACGCCGCTGCGCCGCGTGCTGATCGGCGAGTACACGCCCGACGACACCGGACGCATCGCCGAGTTCGACATCCCCGAGGACGACGGCGGCTTCACGGAGCGAGAGCGCTTCTCCCCCGGCATCCCCCGCATGCAGGGCGCGGTGCGGTGGGGGGACCGGCACTTCGTGTCGCAGTCCGACCACCTGCGCCCCGGCGCGCTGTGGACGGGGACGCGCGACGCCCTGACGCGGAGCCGCATTCCTCTCCCGGTCGGCTGCGAGGACCTCGCGCTCGACCCGGACGCCCGTCTGCTGTGGACGCTCGGCGAGCACCCGTGGAAACGCGTCGTGCGCGGCATCCCGCTCGGCGCCCTCGGCCTCTGACTCCCACCGTCCCAGCCGGCTGCTCAGCACCCGAACGTAGACTGGGGGCGTGAAGAAACCAGCGCCCCTCCTCGTCTACACCGTGCTCCGGCTGCTGGCGTTCCTCGTCCCGCTCGCCATCCTCTGGTTCTTCTTCCCGATCTTCCGGGAGTTCTGGTGGCTCGCCGCGATCTTCGCGGCCCTGATCGGCATGAGCATCTCGATGCTGTTCCTGCGCACCCCGCTCACCGACGCGTCCGCGCGGATCCAGGAGCGTCGATCCGGCCGCTCCGCAGGAGAGCAGGCCGACGCGGATGCCGAGGACGCGGCGATCGACTCGAACGAGTCGGACCGCCCCTGACGCCGACCCCGGGTCAGCCCGCGAACGCCCAGAACAGCGCACCCGCGTAGAGCAGCGCCGTCAGCGAGGTGAGCGCCAGCGCGATCACGAGCTCCTTCGCCTCTCGGTACGTCCACACGATGAGGATCGCCGGGGCCCCCGCGAGGAGCGCCAGCAGACCGATCCATCCGATCGGGTAGAGCAGCGCGAGGAAGACGAGGATGCCGAACGGTGCGAGCACGAACAGCGTGAACAGCACCTGCGTGGCGCGGCGACCGATCAGCACCGTGAGCGTGCGCTTGCCGACGAGGCGGTCCTGGTCGATGTCGCGGAGGTTGTTCGCGAGCAGCACGGCGCAGGCGAAGAGCCCCGCGGCGACCGCTCCGAGCCACGCCTGCGAGGGCAGGGCGAAGATCTGCACCCAGGTCGTGCCGAGTGTGGCGACGAGGCCGAAGAACACGAAGACGAAGACCTCGCCCAGGCCGAAGTAGCCGTAAGGGCGTCTGCCGCCCGTGTAGAACCAGGCGGCGACGATGCACGCGGCGCCGATCGCCAGCATCCACCACTGGCCGGTGCGCACGACGATCGCGACGCCCACCGCGGCGGCGAGAGCGAAGAACACGAGTCCGATCACCAGGACCGTGCGGGGCTTCACGCGACCGGAGGCGGTGAGACGCGCGGGTCCGACGCGCACGGCGTCGGTTCCGCGGATGCCGTCGCTGTAGTCGTTCGTGAAGTTCACACCGATCTGCAGCAGCACGGCGACCGCGAGGCAGGCCAGGGCGATGACCCAGTGGAACTCCGGTCCGGTGCTGCGCGCGGCTCCCGTGCCGATCACGACGGGGGCGACGGCGAGAGGCAGGGTGCGCAGCCGGGCGGCGCCGATCCAGTCGCGCGCCGTGACCGGGCCGGCCTCGACGACCGGGCGCTTGGCGGGGTTGCCGCTCGCGCGTGCCGGCGTGCGACGGGACCTGGTGCTCTTCTTGCGCTGGGAGGATGCTGCCACGCAGGGAATCCTACTGGCCGCGGCTCTCCCCGCCCGTCAGGGGTTGGGGTTGCTGTCCTTGCCGTCGAGCCAGAGCGTGTCGGACTTGTCGCCGTGCGCTCCGCCCGTGCCGACGTGCTTGTCACTGATCTTCGGGCCCTTGAGGATCACGTGCACCATGGCCTGCGCGTGTCCGTGCCCGAGGCTGTACTCCTCCTTGAGCCAGTTCAGCACGACCGTCGACTTCGTGGTCTCGTCGAAGCCCTGCTCCGCCGCGAGCTCGATGAACTGCCGCGGGGTGAGGCCGGTCTGGGCCTCGACCTTGTCGAGGTACGCCTGGAAGGACATGGATGCTCCTGGGGTCGGTGGATGCCGGTCTCAGTATCGCGGTGCGACCGGCGCGCGCACCACCCCGCGCTCAGGCCTCGGCGACGGTGATGATCGGGCGGTGCTCGTAGTAGGTCTGGAGAACCACGGTCGTGCGCGTGTTGACGTTCGCGGCGAGGCGGATGTCGCGCACGAGCTCCTCGAGGTCGCGGGGCGTGGCGACGCGCACGAACAGCATGTAGCTCGCATCGCCGGCGATCGAATGACACGCCTCGATCGCGGTGAGGTGCTCGAGCTTGTCGGGGGCGTCGTCAGGCTGGGCGGGGTCGAGCGGGGTGATCTCGATGAACGCGGAGAGCGGCGCCCCCACCTGCTCGGGATCGAGCACGGCGCGATAGCCCGTGATCACGCCGCGGCTCTCGAGCCGTCGCAGCCGCGACTGCACGGCCGAGACGGACAGGCCGACGGCTTCGGACAGCTGAGCCAGCGTGGCTCGGCCGTCACGGGAGATCGCGGCGAGGATCGATCGGTCGACAGCATCATCCATGGATGTAAGATTATCGTCAGGATTCCATAATGACCGGAATTTTTACGGCAATACTCGCGATCGGAGGTTCCATGTCCACTCCCACCCTGAACTCTCAGGCCATCGTCGGCGAACCCGAGGTCGTCGAGGACGCGTCCGTCGCCGAGCAGAGCGCCGCGTGGGCGCAGCTCAAGGACGCCGCGATCGCGATCCGCGAGATGCAGGTGAAGGACGGCTCGATCCCCGACGCCGCGCACCACGCCGCCGCCCGCGAGCTTGTGTCGGCGATCGTCGGCGCGATCCGCGCCCTGGCTCCGGCGTTCCCGCACGACGCCGACTACCTCGCCGCGTCCGTGATCGATTTCGAGCGCTGGGCCTCGGAGGACTTCCGCGTTCCCGACTTCCTCGACTCGCTCCTGGCCTTCCAGCCGCAGCAGCACCGCGTCGACGGCATCCGCCATCTCGTGGTCTTCCCCATGTACACGCAGAACGGGTCGAGCGATCGCCTCGTCGAGGCGCTCCTCGTCGAGACCATCTGGCCGGAGTTCATCGCCGCCCTCGAAGCCGGCGACTACGGCAACAAGCTGTTCGTCTCGCTGCGCCTGGTCGACTTCACCCCCGGGTACGACACGAACTCCGCCGTGCTGTTCCCCGAGACGGTCGCGATGCGCGAGATCCCGTCGTTCACCTGGGGCGCGATCTTCCAGGACCGCGAGGCCGCACGCTACCGTCGCGTCACCCGCGCCGCCGCCGAGATCACGAACCTCGAGCTTCCGGAGCGCGCCGCCGCGATGCTCGACGACCAGGCTCTCACCGAGCGCGCGTTCGTGATGTGGGACATCATCCACGACCGCACGCACATGCGCGGCGACCTGCCGTTCGATCCGTTCATGATCAAGCAGCGGATGCCGTTCTTCCTCTACTCGCTCGAGGAGATGCGCTGCGACATGACGGCGTTCCGCGAGTCGGTGAAGATCGAACGAGCCCTCGCGGCGCGCATCGAGGCCGGCGAGGAGCTCACCGACGCGGAGCGCGAGATGCACGACCACGCCGGTCTCGTGCAGTACGCGGTGATCTTCGACCGCATCTTCCGCTTCGCGATCACCGGCACGCGGGTGCGCAACTACGACGCCGTCGGCGGACAGCTGCTGTTCGCGTGGCTGCACCAGCGCGGCGTGCTGCACTGGACCGACACGGCCCTGGCGTTCGACTGGGACGCCGTGCCGGATGCCGTCGTGGCCCTGGGCGATGCGATCGATGACCTGTACTGGCACTCGATCGACCGCCCGAAGGTCGCCCACTGGCTCGCGGCCTACGACCTGGTGCGCGGCACGCTCACGCCGCACCCGGCCTCGCAGTGGGCCCGCGGCCTGTCGGACGAGATCCTCGCCGGCGCGCCCAAGGGCTACACGGATGCCGTGATGGACGACGAGTTCCCGCTGTCGATGTTCTTCGAGACCCTCGACAAGAAGATGAAGCCGGTCATCGAGTCGACCGTCGGCATCCGCGGCGACGACGACTGACTCGAGCGCATTTCCGGGGTTCCGGCCGATGATCTGACGGCCGGACGAGACTTCTGCGGCCACGCCAGGGGGCCGTGGCCGCAGAAGTCGTTCTGATCCGCGAGAGTGGAGAGCATGAGCGTCGCAGACCGCACGATCGTCCTCGCCGGGGCCACCAGCGCCTCCGGCATCGCCGTGGCGTCCGCCCTGATCGAGGCCGGGGCCCGCGTCGTCGCGACCGGTCGATCGGTGGAGCGCCTCGCGCCGCTCACGGCTCTCGGAGCCGAGGTCGAGGTCGCGGACGCGACGTCGCTCGACGCGATGGCCGATCTCGCCTCGCGGCTGGGGGCCGTCGACGCGGTGATCCCGCTCGTCGGCGGCTGGCGTGGCGGGGGCGGGCTCGCCGGCCAGTCCGACGACGACTTCGCCGCGCTGCTGCCCGCCCTCGAGGCCGTGCGGGCGACCAGCCGGGCGTTCGACCCGCTGCTGCGCGCTGCGGAGGCCGGACGCTTCACGATCGTCTCGTCGACCGCGGTGGGGCGTCCGCTCGCGGGAGGTGCGAACTACGCCGCGGTCAAGGCGGCGAGCGAGGCGTGGGCGCGTGCCGTCGCGCAGGGCTATGCCAAGGCCGCCCGGGACGCCGACCAGCCTCTGCGTGCGGCGTCCGTCGTCTACCGGGCGAAGGCGCTGGATCCCTCCTCCCTCGCGCCGCGGATCGTGGCGCTCTGGGACGAGGATGCCGCCGCGCTGAACGATCAGGTCCGTCTGCTCGACTAGATCCGTCTGCTCGACGACTGACGCGGTCGCTTCGTCGGTCGCTTCGTCGATCGACCGTCCGATCGGCCGTTCTCGTCAGCGGCGCGCGTCGGGGACCTCCGGCGGCGTCCCGCGCACGGGCGCCGGTGCGTCGAGGGGTGAGACGCTCGGAGCGACGGCATCCACGTCATCAGACGCCGCTCCGCCCGTGCTCAATTCGTCCGTTCCCTCGGCGTCCGTTCCCTCTGCGTCCGCGCCGTCTCCGGGCAGATCCTGCTCGGGCGCGTTCGCGTACAGGTCGGTGAGCTTGCGGTACGAGCGGGTGAAGAACGCGAGCGTGCCGACGACGACCATGACGAGTCCGGCGAAGAGGCAGATCAGTGCGATCCCCCGCGCGTCCCCGTCGCCGAGGAGCCATCCCCACTGCTCCTGCCCCGCCCGGGACTCCATGTACGGGATGACCGCGAACTCCGCGATCGGCGCGATGAGGAACGCGGTGACGGGTGCGGCTGCCGCCTCCATCGCGGCGGCGACGCCGAACACGCGGCCCTGCCGGTCGAAGCGCACGACCTTCTGGATCACGGTCTGCTCGGCCGCTTCGACCGGCGGCACGAGCGCCATGTAGATCCACATCCCGACCACGTAGAGCGGCCACCACTCCCGCAACATGAACACCGAGCCGAGCAGGCCCATCGCGATGACCACCAGGAGCAGCGTGCGCATGGGCTTCTTCCCGAGGCCGAACTTGGCCACGACGCCGCCGCCGATCAGGAATCCGGTCGACGCGAAGGCCAGCGCGAAGCCCCAGGTCTGCGCGTCGAACAGCGTGAGCCCGTAGGGGTCCATGAGCGCCATGTAGACGCCGCCGATGAGGTTGTTGAAGGTCGAGAAGATGATGAGGGCGAAGAGCCCCGGGGCGAGCCGGATCGCTGCGACGCTGCCGCGGAAGTCGAGCGCGCTCGCGGCCTCGGGATCGGGCGTCGGCGTGCCCTCGGGGATACGGATGAAGAGCAGGTGCACGAAGGTCAGCACCATCGCGACGATCGCGATGCCCAGGGTCCACCCCATTCCGAGGAAGCCGATCGACAGCCCGGAGAACACGCTCGTCACGAGGAACGCCAGGCCCTGCACGGTGCCGACGAGTCCGTTGGCGTTCGCGCGCTTGTCAGCCGGGACCAGCAGCGTCACGGTCGTCGACAGCGCGATGTTGCGCATCTGCTCGATCACGCCGCCGAACAGGATGAGGAGCGAGAACGCCCAGAACCACGGCCCGCCCAGGTCGAGGATCGCCGATTCGGGCTGCCAGACGTACAGGACGCCGGCGAGCAGGAAGGCCACCGCCGAGACCACGCTCGACAGCAGCATGACGGTGTGCTTGCGGTGCCGGTCGACGATCGTGCCGAAGATCATCGCGAAGAACGCGATGAACAGCATGTAGGCGCCGCCGATGATGCCGGTGGCCAGCACAGACTGGGTCTCGATGTAGACCCAGAACGTGAGCGCGAACCACAGGAAGCTCGTCGTCACGTTCGCGATGAGCGTGTTGACGAGAACGTTCGCGAAGGCCGTCTTCGCCACGGTGCGTTCCATGGGTCCGAGAGTAGGGGCAGCCTCGGACATCCGGTAGGGCTTCTCCCCTCGGCCGCCCGATTAGGCTTGTCCGGTGAGCATTCAGCATGATCCCGCCATCCGCGGCTTCGCGAGCGACAACTATTCCGGCGTGCACCCCGAGGTCCTCGAGGCGATCGCCCGGGCCAACGGCGGGCACCAGATCGCCTACGGCGAGGACGCCTACACCGAGCGCCTGCAGGAGGTCTTCCGCACCCACTTCGGCGACGGCGTGCACGCGTTCCCCGTGTTCAACGGCACCGGAGCCAACGTCACCGGCATCCAGTCGATGCTTCCCCGCTGGGGCGCCGTGATCGCGGCATCCTCCGCGCACATCAACGTCGACGAGGGCGGCGCCCCCGAGCGCATCGGCGGTTTCAAGATCCTCTCCGTCCCCACCGACGACGGCAAGCTCACCCCCGAGCTCGTCGACCGCGAGGCCTGGGGCTGGGGCGACGAGCACCGCGCGCAGCCGCTCGTGGTCTCGATCACCCAGTCCACCGAGCTCGGCACGCTCTACTCCGTCGAGGAGATCCGGGCCCTCGCCGACCACGCGCACGAGCGCGGCATGACGCTGCACCTCGACGGCGCCCGCATCTCGAATGCGGCCGCGGCGCTCGACCTGCCCCTTCGTGCGTTCACCCGCGACGCCGGCGTCGACGTCCTGAGCTTCGGCGGTACGAAGAACGGTGCGATGCTGGGCGAGGCCATCGTGGTGCTGAACCCCGAGGCGTCGACCGGTCTCACGTACTCGCGCAAGTTCAACATGCAGCTGTCGTCGAAGATGCGATTCGTGTCGGCCCAGCTCATCGCGCTGCTCGAGGGCGACCTGTGGCTGCGCAACGCCCGTCACGCGAACGCCATGGCCCAGCGCCTCCGCGGCTCGATCGAGGCCGGGATCGCCGACGGCTCCGTCCACGGCGTGACGTTCACGCAGCCGACCCAGTCGAACGGCGTGTTCGCGGCGCTGCCCGACGGCGTGGCCGACCGACTGCGCGAGAGCTTCCGGTTCTACGACTGGGACGCCGCCCGCAACGAGGTCCGGTGGATGTGCGGCTTCGACACCGAGGAGTCCGACGTCGACCAGTTCGTCGCCGAGCTCGCCCGCCTCACTGCTCCCTGAGCATCGGGGTCAGTCGAGGTCAGCGAAGCAGGCCGAGGTTCGCGAGCGCCTGACGGATGAGGGTGCCGCGGCCGCCCTCCATCTCGGCGGCGACGGCGTCGGACGCCGCGGCCTCGGGCGTGAACCAGGTGACCTCGAGCGCGTCCTGACGCGGTTCGCACGTGCCGGTCACCGGAACGACGAACGCGAGTGACACGGCGTGCTGCCTGTCGTCGTGGTACGCGCTGACACCGGGAAGCGGGAAATACTCCGCGACCGTGAACGGCAGCGGGGACGCGGGCAGCAACGGGAACGCCATGGGACCCAGGTCGTTCTCGACGTGGCGGAACAGCGCGTCACGGATCGTCTCCCCGTAGCGGACGCGGCCGGACACGATCGTGCGCGTCATCTCGCCGAGAGGCGTGGAGCGGAGCAGGATGCCGAGCTCGGTCACCTGCCCGGAGCCGTCGGTGCGCACCGGGATCGCCTCAACGTAGAGCATCGGCAGGTGCCGTCGCGCCTCTTCGAGCTCGAACTCGCTGAGCCAGCCGGGGTTGGCGTCGGGTACGGGGGGCTGCGCATCGCCGAACCCGCCGATGCCGTCGTCGGGCTCGGGATCGGGATCGGGTGTGCGGACGGCCATGAGTCATTTCTACCAGCCGCGCCCGCGCGTCGACAGCGACGACCGGGATACGACGTCGCGGAGGGTCCGTGTCGGCCTCCCCTGGCAGGATGGAGCCGTGAGCGAGGAACTGAGACTCGACGGCGCCCTCACGCGCTGGTCCGCGGGTGAGCGACGCGGGATGCCGCTTCTCGTGCTCCTGCACGGCTACGGCGCCGACGAGCACGACCTCTTCGGCCTCGTCCCGTACCTGCCCGAGCGGATCGCCGTGGCGTCCGTCGCCGCACCGCTCGCTCCGCCGTGGCCGATGCCCGGACGCTCGTGGTATCCGATCGAGGGACTCGACGGCCGCAGCGCCGAGAGCGTGACCGCCGCGGCCGGAGCGTTCCTGCGCTGGCTCGACGAGGAGGCCGCGGACGCCTCCTCCGTGGCGTTCCTGGGCTTCTCGCAGGGCGCCGCCGTGGCACTGCAGGCGCTGCGCCTCGACCCCGAGCGCGTGGACGCGGTGGTCGCGCTGAGCGGCTACGTCGCACCGGGCGAGCTCCCCCGCGACGCCGAGCTCGTCGGACTCCGCCCGCCCGTCTTCTGGGGCCGCGGCTCGCACGACGACGTGATCCCCGACGCGCTCGTCGCGCACACGGCCGAATGGCTTCCCGGGCACTCCGAGCTGTCCGGGCGGGTGTACACCGGGCTCACGCACAGCATCTCGGAGGAGGAGCTCGGAGACGTGCGCGCGTTCCTCGCCAAGTGGCTGGAGCGCATCGCCGAGACGGGCTAGCGGACCGGCGGCTCCCCGGCGTCCCCGTCGCCGTCCTCTCTCTCCTCGAGGTCGTCGCCCGGCATCCGCTTGTCCCGCCGCCAGGGTGCCTGACTGATGGCGACGGACAGCGACAGGCCGATCACGAGTCCGATGCCGATCCCCAGGATGAGGTTGTCGAAGGTGACGCCGAGGGCCACTCCGACCCCCATGCCGACCGCGATGCCCGCGCCCAGTCCCAGTCGCGTGCGCATCTCCTGGGGGCTCGGTTCGCGATCTGCCATGACTCCACCGTACGGAAGGCGCCGCGCGACGGCATCCCCCGTGCGGCGGAGGTCGCGACACGCCCGGGAGGTTGCGGATGACGACACGCCCGGGTATCGTCAGGGAGTCCTGTCCGCCGTGTCTGGAAGTCCTTTGATCTGAATCGTCGCCTCCGCGCTCCTCTATCCGCGCGCTGACCCGACGATCGCCGACTCCACGGCCGACCACCGCCCGCTGTCTCTCTGACGGCCTCCGCTTCTCGCGACCCCGCATCGCGGGAGCAGGGCGACCGGTGTCAGTGCACCCTCGCACTCGACAGGAGACCCCATGACCACCCCCACCCTTCACGCCTCCGTCACGCTGGACCGCGTGACCTTCACCTGGCCCGACGGCTCGACGGCTCTCGACGCCGTGTCCGGCTCGTTCGGCACCGGCCGCACCGGACTCGTCGGCCGCAACGGCGCCGGCAAGTCCACGCTGCTGCGCCTCATGGCCGGGGAGCTCACCCCGACCTCGGGAACACTGTCGACGACCGGCGAGGTCGCGTATCTGCCGCAGCAGCTCACGCTCGACGTGGATCGCCGGGTCGTCGAGCTGCTCGGCGTGGCCGAGGCCCTCGACGCCGTGCGCGCAATCGGCACCGGTGACGTCGACCCTGCGCACTTCGACGCCGTCGGCGACGACTGGGACATCGAGGCGCGCGCCGAGGTGGCCCTCGCCGAGGCCGGACTCTCCCCGGACTTCCTCGATCGCCGCATCGGCGAGCTCTCGGGCGGCGAGGCGGTGCTCGTCGCGATCGCCGGCATCCGGCTGCGGCGAGCGCCGATCACCCTGCTCGACGAGCCGACCAACAACCTCGACCGCGATGCACGCGCCGCGCTCGCGGCGATGGTGCGCGCCTGGAAGGGCACGCTCATCGTGGTGAGCCACGACCTGTCGCTGCTCGAGCTCATGGACGACACCGCCGAGCTCTACGCCCAGACGCTGAGCGTGTTCGGCGGGCCGTACTCCGAATGGCGGGCCTGGCTGGACGCCGAGCAGGACGCCGCCCGGCAGGCCGAGGCGACCGCGAAGCAGGAGTTCCGCAAGGAGAAGCGACAGCGCATCGAGGCCGAGGTCAAGCTGTCGCACCGGGCCCGCACCGCCAAGAAGGCGGAGATCGAGAAGCGTGTGCCCAAGATCATCGCGCACGGGCGGCGCGGCGCAGCGCAGGTGTCGGCCGGTCGCCTGCGCACCGAGGTCGCGGGTAAAGAGGATGCGGCGCGGGCGGCCCTCGACGACGCCGGACGGCGCATCCGCGCCGACGCCTCGATGAAGATCGAGTTGCCGGATCCACAGGTCGCGCCGGGTCGGCGCATCGCGGAGCTGGGCGACGGCGAGCGCAGCTGGGTGGTGCAGGGTCCGGAGCGGGTCGCGTTGATCGGGCGCAACGGCGCCGGAAAGACGACGCTGCTCGAGGACCTCGTGCACCACCGCGCGCGGGGTCCGCTCACAGCGCTGCCGCTCACGGAGCGGGTCGGCTACCTCCCGCAGCGCGTCGACGGGCTCGACGAGACGCGCTCGGTGTTCGAGAACATCGCGGATGCCGCGCCGCACGTCCCCGAGAAGGAGCTGCGCAACCGCCTCGCGCGGTTCCTGATCCGCGGGGCGACCGCCGACCGGCCGGTGTCCGCACTGTCGGGCGGCGAACGCTTCCGGGTCGCACTGGCGAAGCTGCTGCTGTCGGATCCCGCGCCGCACCTGGTGCTGCTCGACGAGCCGACGAACAACCTCGACATCGACACGGTCGACCAGCTCGTCGAGGCGCTGCGAGCGTATCGGGGCGCGGTGCTCGTGGTGAGCCATGACGACGCGTTCCTCGCCCGGCTCGATCTCGACCTCACGCTCGAGATCGATGCCGAGGGAATGCTGCAGCAGGTCGACTGACCTTCGGATCGAGGACTCGGGGAGGTTTCGTCGTGGTGCTCACGACGGAACCTTCCCTGGCATACCGGAGTCTCGCAACCGGATGCGCGCCCGCCATAATGAACCGGTGTCAGGCAACCCGATGGAGTTCCCCCTCAGCCCACAGGAGCTGGGGGTGTTCAAGTCGCGCCTCGCGGACGATCCCTCCGACGACGAGGCGCGTACGGCACTCGTATCCTGGTATCGCCAGAACGGTCACAATGATCAAGCGGGACGGTATGCGATCGCAATCGACGGTGCCGCGACGGCCGACGAGGTCAGGGCCTACTCGTCGATGCTCCGTGGACTCCGTGCAGATGACCGCCGGATGAGGGAGCTCAGCCGACTGCCGGACGATGCTGAACTCCTTGCTCGAGTATCCGAGCAACTCTCGTCCGCCCTGAAGATCACTGCCCCGGGGAGCCTCGCCGCTCTCATCGAGAGGATCGCTGCCGTTCTGTGGCTGGCGTTCGCGGTGAGCGTGCTGCTGACACTCGGTACGACGTTCGTCGTCACGTTGCAAGGAGACACCGCCGCTCCAGAGATCGCCTCGGGCTGGTCTTCGATCACTCTCGCGTTCCTTGCTGCCGCCTGCATCGTGGCGGCCATCGGCTTCGCGGTGGAGCGAATGTGGGTCGGCGCCGTGATCATGAGTGCTATCTCCGTCGGCGCAGCTTGGGCCGTGATCGCGCTCCTTTCCGGCTGACTGACTGACTGACGCCTAAGCCCGCCGGCTCCGCATCGCGCGCGTGTGCGCGACCGCGGGGTCGGCGGCGCGGAGCGCGTACTCCTCGGACTCGCGCGGCACGAGGGCGACCCGCCCCTCCTCGTCGTGGTCGAGGCCCCAGCCGTAGCGCTTGCCCAGCGGCGACGACCGCAGGCACGGCTGCCCTTTGGCGAAGAACGCCTCGCGCGCCGCGGCGTCGTCGGGGTCGATGCCCTGTCGCAGCGCATGGGTGGTGAAGATCACGTCGTCGGAGGTGCGACCGTACGGCTGCTCGGAGATCAGGCGGTAGTGGAGTGCCGCGATCGTCGGCTTGTCGCCGGCGGGCGGTTCTTCGGCGTGGTCGACCGGGCAGTCATCGGCGACCTCGATGAACGTGGTGCGGTAGTTCGTGGTGTGCGCGGCCATGCCTACAGCATGCTCCCGACCTCGGACAATCCGGGAGCCGATGTCGGTGGCACGGGCGATGATGGAGGGATGGGCGATGTGCTGGAGCGCTTCACCCCGGCCACGCAGGACTGGTTCCGGGGTGCCTTCACCGCGCCCACGCCGGCCCAGGCCGGCGCGTGGGAGGCCATCTCGCAGGGCAAGCATGCCCTCGTCGTCGCTCCGACCGGTTCGGGCAAGACGCTCTCGGCGTTCCTGTGGGCGATCGACAGCGTGTTCCGCGAGCGCATCGCCGCGGGCGCGATCGACGCACCAGCGACGGGTAAGAAGGCACCGAAGAAGGATGCCGACGCGTCGCGCACCCGCATCCTCTACATCTCCCCGCTCAAGGCGTTGGGCGTCGACGTCGAGCGCAACCTCCGGTCGCCGCTGATCGGCATCGGCCAGTCCGCCCGTCGGCTCGATCTCCCCTCGCCGAACGTCACCGTGGGCGTCCGCTCCGGCGACACCACGTCGAGCGACCGGCGCAAGCTCGTGTCCGATCCGCCCGACATCCTCATCACGACCCCCGAGTCGCTGTACCTCATGCTCACGAGCCGTGCCGGCGAGACCCTGCGCGATGTGCACACGATCATCATCGACGAGGTGCACGCGGTCGCGGCGACCAAGCGCGGCGCGCACCTCGCCGTGAGCCTCGAACGCCTCGACGCCCTCCGCGCCTCGCACGGGCACGACGAGCCCGCGCAGCGCATCGGCCTGTCGGCGACCGTGCGACCCATCGACGAGGTCGCGCGCTTCCTCGGCGGAGCAGCCCCGGTCGAGATCGTCGCCCCTCCGGCATCCAAGACCTTCGAGCTCGGCGTGGTCGTCCCGATGGACGACATGACCAACCCGCCCCCGCCGCCCGGAGCCTCGGCGAGCGCCGTCGACGAGAGCGCAGCCGAGTACACCGAGGTCACGGGCTCCGTGTGGCCGCACGTCGAGGAGGCGATCGTCGACCGCATCCTGCAGAACAACTCCACGATCGTGTTCTCGAACTCCCGACGTCTGGCCGAGCGCCTGACCGGCCGGCTGAACGAGATCTACTCCGAGCGCATCGGCGTCGCCCTCCCCGAGGCGACCGTGCCGGCGTCGATGATGGCCCAGGCCGGCGCCACGGCGGGCGCCGATCCCGTGCTCGCGAAGGCCCACCACGGCTCGGTGTCGAAGGAGCAGCGCGCCCAGGTCGAGGAGGAGCTGAAGTCCGGGGTGCTGCGGTGCGTGGTCGCCACGAGCAGCCTCGAGCTCGGCATCGACATGGGCGCGGTCGACCTCGTGATCCAGGTCGAGGCGCCGCCCTCCGCCGCGTCGGGACTGCAGCGCGTGGGCCGCGCCGGCCACCAGGTCGGCGAGATCAGCCGCGCCGCCCTCTTCCCCAAGCACCGCGGTGACGTGCTGCACACCGCGATCGTGACGGAGCGGATGCTGGCGGGCAAGATCGAGGCGATCCAGGTGCCCCGCAATCCGCTCGACATCCTCGCGCAGCAGACCGTCGCGGCGAGTGCACTCGGCGCGATCAGCGTCGAGGAATGGTTCGAGACGGTGCGGCGCTCGGCGCCGTTCCAGTCGCTGCCCCGATCGGCGTACGAGGCGACGCTCGACCTGCTCGCCGGACGCTTCCCGTCCGACGAGTTCGCCGAGCTGCGTCCCCGACTCGTGTGGGACAGGGATGCCGGAACGCTCACGGGCCGTCCCGGCGCGCAGCGCATCGCCGTGACGAGCGGCGGCACGATCCCCGACCGCGGACTGTTCGGCGTCTTCGTCGCGGGCGAGTCGACCGGCGCGCGAGTCGGCGAGCTCGATGAGGAGATGGTCTACGAGTCGCGCGTGGGCGACGTGTTCACGCTCGGGACGACGAGCTGGCGCATCGCCGAGATCACGCACGACCGCGTCAACGTGATCCCCGCGTACGGACAGCCGGGCAAGGTGCCGTTCTGGCACGGCGACGGCATCGGGCGCCCGTTCGAGCTCGGAGAGGCGCTCGGGAGGTTCTCTCGCGAGGTGTCGTCGGCCGCGCCCGAGAAGGCCGCCCAGCGGCTGATCGACGCGGGGCTCGACGAGCAGGCCAGGACCAACCTCATGGCGCACCTCACCGAGCAGCGCGAGGCCACAGGGACGCTCCCGACCGACCGCACCCTCACGGTCGAGCGCGGCCACGACGAGGTCGGCGACTGGCGCGTCATCCTGCATTCCCCGTACGGCATGAAGGTGCACGCCCCGTGGGCTCTGGCGATCAACGCACGGGTGCGCGAGCGGCTCGGCGTCGAGGGATCGGCGGTCGCGAGCGACGACGGCATCATCGTCCGCCTGCCGGATGCCGAGTCCGACCCCCCGGGCGCCGAGCTGTTCGTGTTCGACCCCGACGAGCTCGAACAGCTCGTGACGCAGGAGGTCGGCGGCTCCGCCCTGTTCGCGTCGCGGTTCCGCGAGTGCGCCGCCCGCGCGCTCCTGATGCCCCGCACGAACCCCAACCGCCGCACCCCGCTCTGGCAGCAGCGGCAGCGGTCGGCGCAGCTGCTGGAGGTCGCGCGCCGTCATCCCACGTTCCCGGTGATCCTGGAGACCCTGCGCGAGGTGCTGCAGGACGTCTACGACCTGCCGTCACTGCGCCGCCTCGCGACGTCGATCGCCGACCGCCGCATCCGCCTCGTCGAGACGCAGCCGTCGCAGCCGTCCCCGTACGCGCGCGACCTGCTGTTCGGGTACGTCGGCGCGTTCATGTACGAGGGCGACTCCCCGCTGGCCGAACGCCGCGCCGCCGCGCTCTCCGTCGACCCGGCCCTGCTGGGCGAGCTGCTCGGCACGGTCGAGCTCCGCGAGCTCCTCGACCCCGCGGTCATCGCGCAGTTCGAGCGCGAGGTGCAGCGTCTCGACCCCGAGCGTCGCGCGCGCGGCCTCGAAGGCGTGGCCGACCTGCTCCGCGTGCTCGGACCGTTGGACGCCGAGGAGGTCGCGTTGCGGCTGACTCCCTCGTCCGACCCGGCGACGGGCGCGGAGACGGAATCGGGAAGCAACGGCACGGCCGGCACGCCGACCGTGGCAGACGCCGCGGCGCACCTCGACGCCCTCGTGACCGCGCGACGGGCGATCCCCGTGACGATCGCCGGCGTCGCGCGCGTCGCGGCGATCGAAGACGCCGGGCGCCTGCGCGACGCGCTCGGAGTGGCGCTGCCGACCGGCATCCCCGTCGCGTTCCTCGAGCCGATGGCCGATCCTCTCGGCGACCTCGTGGCCCGGCACGCCCGCACCCACGGCCCCTTCACGACCGACGCGCTCGCGACACGCCTCGGCATCGGCGCCGCGGTCGCCCGGCACACGCTGCAGCGGCTCGAGCACTCCGGTCGGGTGACGAGCGGGTACTTCCTGCCCGAGGCGTCCGGCTCCGGGAGCGAGACCGAGTGGTGCGACACCGAGGTGCTGCGGCGCCTGCGGATGCGCTCGCTCGCGGCGATCCGGGGCAGTGTCGAGCCCGTCTCCCCCGAGGCCTATGCACGCTTCCTGCCCGACTGGCAGCACCTGCACCGTCCGCTCGAGGGCATCGACGGCGTACTCTCCGTGATCGAGCAGTTCGCGGGCGTGCCGATCCCGGCGAGCGCCTGGGAGTCCCTGGTGCTGCCGTCACGCGTGCGCGACTACTCGCCCGCCCTGCTCGACGAGCTCACGGCTGCCGGGGAGGTGATCTGGTCGGGGCACGGCACCCTGCCCGGCCGTGACGGATGGATCTCGCTGCACCCGGCCGACCTCGCGCCCTTCACCCTGCCCGAGCCCGACGACGAGATCGCCGCCGACTCGCTCGAGGCGCGCGTGCTCGACGCCCTCGGCGCGGGCGGCGCGTACTTCGCCGCACGGCTGCGCGACATGACGCAGGCCGAGAACGAGCAGTCCGTCCTGGAGGCGCTCTGGAACCTCACGTGGGCCGGCCGGGTCACGAACGACACGTTCGCGCCGATCCGCTCGCTGCTCGCGGGAGGCTCGCAGGCCCACCGCGTCACCCGCCGAGCCCCGCGCACCCGTGCCTACCGGGGCATGTCGCTCGCCCGCCCCGCCCCGCGCCCCTCGTCGATCGGCGGTCGCTGGTCGCTGCTGCCCACGACCGAGGACGACCCCGCACGTCGGGCGACGGTGACGGCCGGTCTGCTGCTCGACCGATACGGCGTCGTCACGCGCGGTGCCGTGCAGGCCGAGGGCGTGCCCGGCGGCTTCGCCCAGGCGTACCGTGTGCTCGCCGGCTTCGAGGAGGCCGGCCACTGCCGTCGCGGCTACGTGATCGAGAAGCTCGGCGCGGCACAGTTCGCGGCCTCGGCCACGGTCGACCGGCTCCGCACGTTCGCGGGGCTCGCCGATCCTCCGCCGCGGAGCGCCGTCACGCTCGCGGCCACGGATCCGGCCAACCCGTACGGAGCGGCGCTCGGCTGGCCGCGCCGCGACGACGTCTCGCACCGCCCCGGTCGCAAGGCCGGCGGGCTGGTGGTCCTCGTCGACGGCGCTCTCGTTCTCTACCTCGAGCGCGGCGGTCGCACCGTGATCTGCTTCACCGACGAGGCAGAGGTGCTGCGCGCGGCGGCCGCCGACCTCGTCGCGACGTCGCGCGCCCGCCGCCTCGACACGCTCACGGTCGAGAAGGTCAACGGCGAGGGCGTCTACGGCACCGAGCTCGCGACCGCGCTGCAGGAGGCCGGTTTCGTCGCGACGCCGCGCGGCTACACGCTCCGCAAGGCGATCTGAGACCGCCGCTCTCAGCCGGTCTGTCGAGTGAGCGACATCCCCTGCAGGGACGCCTGCACCTGGAACGACATGACGTCGGGCAGGTAGCGGTCGTCGCCCGCCTCGATCGCGCGGCCGTCCGACGCGTAGCTCACGCGGTTCACGCGCAGCAGCGGGCTCGACCGGCGGACGTCGAGCAGCCGGGCGTCCTCGCTGGGCGCGGCGATCGCGTCGATCGAGTGCTCTCCGTGCACCATGCGCACGCCCCGTGCCTCCAGCGCGCCGACGACCGAGGGCTCCTCGGGCGAGAGGTCTTCCACGAGCGGCGCGATCCACGACGGGTACGCCGTGCGCTCGAGCATGACGACACGACCGTTCAGCATCCGCAGCCGCACGACCTCGAGCACGTCGCCGATGCCCTGACCGCCACGGAATCGCCGCACCTCGTTCGCGGTCGCCGCGCGCCGCTGCTGGGCGACGACCCGCCCACCGGGCTCCATTCCCCGGCTCCGCGCCCACTGCGCGAACGAGCGCATCTCCGAGAAGCGCTGGCTGAGCACGGTCGTCCGCACGAGCCACCCTGACCCGCGACGCGGGGCGATCGCTCCCTGGCGGGCCATCAGCACGAGCGCGTTGCGCACGGTCCCGCGCGACACCTCGTAGGTCACGGCGAGCTGCGCCTCGGCGGGCAGCATCCCGGTGGCGTCGAACGCGCCGTCGGCGATCTGCATGGTGAGGTCGCGGGCGATCTCCCGATACCGGTGCACGACGTCTCCTCTCCGCGGCGCCGGGTCGGGTGCGGGCCGGCGCGCTCGGTCCGCCCGTCAGCGTATCCCCGCCTCCGCCCCGGGGAACGCGTGTGCCCCGGCATCCTGCACACCTGCACGCACCTGTCCGCGGAGTTTCCCGATCCGTCCGCTCGGCGTTCACCCGCTGTTCCCCCTCAGGCCGCGCACCGTCCTCCTCCCCCCGCGGGGATGGACTCGGCGGTCCGTTCGAGATCGACGCGACCGGAGGGCGACCCATGACACACGATCCCGCACCCGGATGGGGCGTGCTGAGCGACATGGACGGCACCCTGCTGGACACCGAGAGCACCTGGCTGCACGTCGTGGAGCGGTTCGTGCACGACCACGACGGAGCGGATGCCGCGGGTCTGGCCGCCGCCTCCGAG
The DNA here is from genome assembly GCF_044749125.1 of Microbacterium sp. NPDC089696. NCBI lineage: Bacteria > Bacillati > Actinomycetota > Actinomycetes > Micrococcales > Microbacteriaceae > Microbacterium > Microbacterium sp. NPDC089696. The sequence continues at coordinate 600,850 of NZ_JBIVHF010000002.1, forward strand.
GGTCTCGACCTCGACAGGGCGGCGGCTCTGCTGAGCGAGCGCCTGAACCTCGACGGACCACGATCCGCGGTGGCTCACGACCTGGACCGTCGGGCTCTCGCGGCGTACGCCGAGTCGGTGACGTGGCGCCCGGGAGCCCCCGAACTGCTCCGGGCCCTCGTCGACGCCGCGGTGCCCCTCGCGCTGGTGACCTCCTCGCCGCGCCACTGGGTCGAGCGCTTCACGCGGAGCGTCGACCTGTCGGCGTTCCGCGTGATGGTGACCGCCGACGACACCACGCGCACGAAGCCGGCACCCGATCCGTATCTCGACGGCGCCGCCGCGCTGGGCCTCGACCCGTCGCGCTGCGTGGTGCTCGAGGACTCCCAGGTCGGCGCGTGGTCGGCCGTGTCCGCGGGCTGCGCGACCGTGGTGGTCGGCGACCTCGCACGGAGCCTGCCGCCGGGCGTGCACCGTGTCCCGTCCCTGGAGGACGTCGACGTCCGGATGCTGCGGGCGATCGCCGCGAGCCCCGTGTCGTCGTAGGCGCCGCCGCCTGCTCGCCACCGGTGTCGGCGCGTGCTCCTAGGCTGGACCCATGATCGGCGAGTTCGGCGAGGGCGTCCGCATGCTGCTGCGCGGCTTCGGGACGTGGCGCACCCGCCCGGGCCTCATGGCTCTCGGGCTCGTGCCCGCGGTCATCGCCGCCGTGCTGCTGCTGGCCGCGCTGATCCCCCTGGCCCTCTCGCTCGGCGCCGTCTCCGACGCGATCACCCCCTTCGCCGACGGCTGGATCGAGCCGTGGCGCGGACTGTTCCGCGGTGCCGTCGGCGTCATCCTGTTCGCGGCCGCGCTCGCTCTCGCCAGCACCGTGTTCACGGCCCTCGCCCTCGCGATCGGCGATCCGTTCTACCAGCGCATCTGGCGTGCGGTCGAGGCCGATCTCGGCGACGCACCCGAGACGGACGGCGGCGGATTCTGGATGGCGCTCGGCGAGGGCATCCGTCTCGTGCTGCTCGGCGTGCTCGTCGCCGTCGTCGTGCTGCTGCTCGGCGTCGTTCCTCTCGTGGGCGGGTTCCTCGGACCCGTGGTCGGCGTGATCCTCACCGGACGGATGCTCGCGCGCGAGCTCACGGCACGGGCCTTCGACGCTCGCGACCTGACGCCTGCCGACCGCGCGGCGCTGTTCCGCGGCAGTCGCGCCCGCGTGCTGGGCTTCGGGGTCGCGACGCAGCTGTGCTTCCTGATCCCCGGCGGCGCCGTCGCGGTCATGCCGGCCGCGGTCGCCGGTTCGACGATGCTTGCCCGCACGATGGTGCAGCGTGCGGCACTCCCCGCGCCACCCGTCCCGCCGCCCCCGGCCCCCGGGGCGACGCCCGCTCCGCTCCCCCCTCCCCCCGGAGCCTCTCCGGGCGCCGGATCCGTCTGATGCCCGAGGGCGATACCGTCTTCCGCACCGCCCGGCGCCTGGAGGACGCGCTGGTCGGGTCCGAGGTCACGCGCTTCGACCTGCGGGTGCCTCAGGCCGCCACGGTCGACCTCACGGGTCAGCCGGTCGTGTCGTCGGGCTCCCGCGGCAAGCACCTGCTGCTGCGGATCGGCGACAGCACGCTGCATTCCCATCTGCGCATGGACGGCGCCTGGCTCGTCTACCGCCCGGGCGAGAAGTGGCGCCATCCGGCATTCAAGGTGCGCGCGATCGTCGGCACGGCGCAGCGCGAGGCCGTGGGGATCGACCTCGCCGACATCGAGGTCGTGCCCACCCGCGACGAAGAGCAGCTGATCGGCCACCTGGGCCCCGATCCGCTCGCGCCGGACTGGGACGCGGCCGAAGCCGTGCGCCGGCTCAGCGCCGACCGACGCAGCATCCACGTCGCGCTGCTCGACCAGCGCAACGTGGCGGGCTTCGGCAACGAGTACGCCGCCGAACTGCTGTTCCTGAGGGGCGTGCTGCCGACGACGCCGACGCCCGAGGTCGACGCCGCCGCGCTGATCGAGCTCGGCGTCCGCACGATCCGCGCGAACCGCGACCGCCGCCATCGCACGTTCACGGGCGTCGACCGTCCCGGGCAGGGCACCTGGGTGTACGGCCGCGCCGGTCGGCCCTGCCGCCGCTGCGGCACGCTCATCCGCCGCGGAGAGCTCGGAGCCGACCCGACGCGCGAGCGCGTGACGTTCTGGTGCCCCGTCTGCCAGCGCTGAGGCGACACATCCGTCCCATCCATTCCGGGGAATGAATCCGAACCATCTGTGGTTGTTCATATATCCGGGAGACTCCGGAGCACGGGAGGAATCGTGGGCAAGAACTACGTCGACATCGAGAACGACCGAGGCGACACGCTGCGTTACCGCAAGCACGCCAACGGTCGGGGTCTCGTCGCGCATGGCGCGAAGGTCCATCCGAAGGCGCACATCGAAGCGGGCGCCTACATCGAACCCGGCGCACGCGTCGGCGCCGGCGCGTCCATCGCCCGCGGCGCGTGGATCGAACCGGATGCCGTGATCGGCGAGGGCGCGTTCATCGACGCGCACGCACACATCGGCGAAGGCGCGGCCGTGGGAGACCACGCGCACATCGGCGTCCGCACCGAGATCGGCGCGGGGGCGCGCATCGTCCGCGGTGCGCGGATCGGCGACGACGAGACCGTCGCCGCCGGACTCACGATCGCCACCACGCCGAAGGGACTCTGGCTCGCGGCCTGACGTCGCGAGCCCGGGCGGTGAGGGAGCGCGCGGCGAGTAGCCTGGGACACATGGCGAACCAGGGACGACGGCCGCGGGGCTCCGGAAAGGGCACGCCCGCGCGACGCAACAAGGCCGCGCCCGCGCAGCGCTTCCCGCCGCCCAAGCCCCCGCGCAAGACCTCGAGCATCGTGTTCGACGCCCCGGCACCCGAGCCCGAGGAGCCGCGCACGTTCCGGCTCGGCGCGGTTCCCGGCGCGACGCCCGGCAAGTGGATCGACGCGTGGAAGCAGCGGATGCCGCACGTGCCGCTCGAGCTCGTGCCGATCGAGGTGGCCGCGCAGCGCGACGCCCTCGACGAGGTCGACGCCGCCCTGGTGCGCCTGCCGCTCACGGACGACGCCCTGCACGTGATCCCGCTCTACGACGAGGTGCCGGTGGTGGTGGCCTCCGTCGAGTCGCATCTGCTCGCGGCCGAGGAGCTCACGATCGCCGACCTGGCCGGCGAGGTCGTGATCGCGCTGAACGACGATGCGCTCGGGACGCTCGATGTGCCCGACGCGGTCGCCCCGCGCTTCTCCGCGATGTCGACCGGCGACGCGATCGCCACGGCGGCGACGGGGACCGGCGTCGTGATCGTGCCGATGTCGCTCGCGCGTCTGCACCACCGCAAGGATGTCGAGCACCGGCCGCTCGTCGACGGCCCGACCTCGACCGTGGCTCTCGCCTGGCTGCGTGATCGGACGACCCCCGACGTCGACACGTTCGTGGGCATCGTGCGGGGCCGCACGGCCAACTCGTCCCGGTGACGGCCACGTCGGGCGAGACCCCGAGCGCTCGTTAGACTCGCGTGGTGGTCTCGCTTCTCTACGTCTGCGTGCGTCCCGAGCTGGGGGCGGCGGATGCCGAGCACGCCTCGTTCCGGCGGGCGCTCGGCGCGGACGTCGTCGACCGCCTCGACCTGCTCTCGCAGCGCCTCGACGCGGTCGATCTGAGCCGGTATCGCGGCATCGTCGTCGGCGGTTCGCCGTTCAACGTGAGCGACGAGCACAAGACGGCCGAGCAAAGGCGCGTGGAGGCCGATCTCGAGACCCTCGCGCGGCTCGCGATCGACCGGCGCGTCGCGGTGTTCTTCACATGCTTCAGCATCGGCGTGGTGACGCGGATGCTCGGCGGCGACGTCACGACCGACACCCCGGAGCCGGCCAGCGCCACCGTGATCGAGACGACCGAGGCCGGCGCCGCCGATCCGGTGTTCGGTCCCAGCTCCCCGGCGCTCACCGTCTTCACGGCGCACAAGGAGTCCGCGGCGGCGCTGCCCGACGGCGCGGTGCTGCTCGCGACGAACGCGGCCTGTCCGGTCCAGGCCTACCGCGTGGGCACGCACCTGTACACGGCGCAGTTCCACCCGGAGCCGACGCCCCGGGACTTCGCCGACCGCATGACGTTCTACCGCACGACCGGGTACTTCGACCCCGAGGAGTTCGACCTCGTGCAGGGTCAGGTGCTCGCGGCCTCCGTCACGGAGGGGGCGGCGCTGCTGCGGCGCTTCGCCGAGACGTTCGCGGGCTGACAAGGCAACCGGGGTTCAGCCGCGCAGGAGCTCGACGCGCTCGCGCAGATACGTCTCGAGCGGCATCCATCCGCCGGCCGTGCTCCACCGCACCGACGGCACACCCTCCACCACCGCGAGGGGACCGGATGCGCCGCCGGCGTCCACGGCGTCCACGTCGATGACCGACCAGCCGACGTGGGCGACCTCGCCCTCGTCGAATCCGCCGCGCAGGGCCAGCGCCCGACGCTCGGCGCGCTCGCGGGCTGACTCGGCCGTGTACCCGCGTCGTCCGGGGTCGGCGGCGCGCAGCACCTCGGCGGTCGCGAGCGCGTGGGTGTCCGTGAGCAGGAGGACGCCGAGATGCCAGACCTGACCGATCTTCACGATGCGGTGGCCGCGCCAGCGCGACTCGCGCTCCTCCCCCAGCCCCTCCGTGGGGGCGCCCTGCAGGTCCGCGCGCGCATCGGCGAGCAGCTGCGAGGCGAGGGGCGCGAGCGTGTCCATCCCTCCAGGGTAGGACCGCGATTCGCCCGAGGGTCGCATCCACGGCAGAATCGATGCACACCCCCGAGGAGTCCCCATGCCCCAGCCCGACACCGCCCGCCTGCTCATCGCCTGCGACGACCAGCCCGGCATCGTCGCCGCCGTCGCGGGTGTGCTCGCGCAGCACGGCGCGAACATCATCTCGCTCGACCAGCACTCGACGGACTCCGAGGGCGGACGCTTCTTCCAGCGCACGGTCATCCACCTGCCCGGCCTCTCCGCGGCCCGCGTCGCACTCGAGGCGGATCTCACGGTCGTCGCCGAGCGCTTCGGCATGGAGTGGTCGCTGCACGACACGGCCCGCCGCAAGCGGGTCGCGATCTTCGTGTCGAAGTACGACCACTGCCTCATGGAGCTGCTGTGGCGCACGCAGCGCGGCCAGCTCGACATCGACGTGACGATGGTCGTGTCGAACCACCCCGACCTCGCGGAGGCCGTGCGCTCGTTCGGCGTGCCGTTCGTGCACATCCCCTCCGGCGACAAGGGGTCGATGGAGCAGCGTCAGCTCGAGCTGCTCCGCGGCAACGTCGACCTCGTGGTGCTCGCACGCTACATGCAGATCCTCACCGACGACTTCATCGAGCGCCTCGAGGCCCCGGTGATCAACATCCACCACTCGTTCCTGCCGGCGTTCATCGGCGCGAACCCCTATGCCCGCGCCAAGGAGCGCGGCGTCAAGCTCATCGGCGCCACGGCGCACTACGCCACGGCCGACCTCGACGAGGGGCCGATCATCGAGCAGGACGTCACGCGCGTCACGCACTCCGAGTCGGCGGCCGAGCTGCAGCGCCGGGGCGCCGACGTCGAGCGTCTCGTGCTCGCGCGGGCGGTGCAGTGGCACGCCGAGGACCGCGTGATCGTGCACGGCCGCTCGACCGTCATCCTGTAGGCGTCACGCGCCCTCAGGACGAGGCGGCGCGATCGATCAGATCGACGGCGAGTCCTCGCGAGGCCGCGAGCAGCCTCTTGTCGTTCGTCCAGAGCTCGGTGCATCCCGCCGTCTGCGCGGCGGCGAGGTGCAGGGCGTCCGGGGTCTTGATGGCGAAGTCCGCGCGGAGCTCGGCTGCGCGGACGAAGACCGCCGTATCGAGGGCGATGCTCTCGAGGTGATCGAAGAGGCCCAGATAGCGATCGCGCATCTCGGCATTGCGCTCCCGCATCGGGAGGACGAGGCACTCCTGCAGGGCCAGCGGGCTCGACGCCACGGTCTCGTCGGTCTCCCGGAGCAGGCGACGAACGGCATCGCCGCGAGGGCCTGAGTCCTCCAGCGCATAGATCAGGATGCAGGAGTCGAGGTAGATCACTCCCAGGCGTCCCGGCTCTCGGCGATCTGAGCGTCGATCTCGCGAGAGGGGCGTGCGAGTCGAGGCGGGAGAGGCGCCGCGTCGATCCATTCCACGAGCAGTCGCCCGCTCCTGACGATGTCGACGGGGCCGACCGGCACGATGCGCGCCACAGGGGTCCCGCGCCGGGTGATGACGACGTCTTCCCCGCTCTGCGACTCCACGATCAGTCGCGAGAGGTTGTTCCTCGCGTCGAGGACGTTGTGGGTCGACATGTGCACATTCTAGCCAGATATCTGGCCAGGTCCACGTCACTTCTCGCGCGGGACTCCCGCGAGCAGCTCCGCGAAGGCGTCGGATGCCGTGCGTGCGCGCGCGAGCGGGGCGCCCTGTCCCATCCACAGCGACTGCAGCTCGCCGAGGCCCTGTTCGTTCGCGACCGCCCGGAAGCGCCCTGTCAGCCAGTTCTGCATGGGGAAGGGTGCGATCGTGCCGCTCGCCTCGATCGCGCGCACCGCGCGGTTGCGGGCTCCGCGGGCGAGGCGGCCGCTCATCGCCCGGGTGAGCACGGTCTCGTCGGCGGCTGTGGCGCGGATCGCGTCGCGGTGCGCGTCGGTCGTCGCCGACTCGGCGGTCGCGAGGAACGCCGTGCCCACCTGCACGGCCGACGCCCCGAGCGCGAACGCGGCCGCGACACCGCGTCGATCCGCGATGCCTCCGGCGGCGATCACGGGCACGTCGACGGCATCGACGACCTGCGGCACGAGAGCCAGGGTGCCGATGAGCGAGTCCTCGGCCGGTCGCAGGAACGAGACCCGGTGGCCTCCCGCCTCCAGACCGGTCGCGACGACGGCATCCACTCCGGCGTCGGCGAGCGCCACGGCCTCGGCGACCGTCGTCGCGGTGCCGACGACCCGGATGCCGCGGCGCCGCGCCTCGTCGATCATCCCCTCCGAGGGCACGCCGAAGACGACGCTGAGCACGGGCGGCGCCGACTCCCAGATCGCGTCGAGCTGCTCGTCGAGCGACGGCAGGTAACTCTCCGGGCGCCCCGGGACGTCGAGCCTGACGGCCTCGTAGAACGGCTGCAGCGCCTGGGCGAACACGGTGTGCTGGGCGTTCGGCTCGACCTCGTCGCCGGTGGGGAGCCAGATGTTCACGGCGAACGGACGAGCGGTCTTCTCGCGCAGCGCGGCGATGGTCGAGCGGATGCGGTCGCCGTCGAAGCCGTACAGCCCGAAGCCGCCGAGACCGCCGGCCTCGCTCACCGCGGCGGTCAGAGCGACCGACGAGAGGCCGCCGAACGGGCCGAGGACGATCGGATGCTCGATGCCGAACAGGGCGCGCAGATCACTCATGCCTCGAGGCTACGCCCGCAGCGGACAGGCCGGCTCCGACGGGTGACGGCTCCCACGCGGTGTTACGCTCGCGGGGAGGGAGGCGCGCATGAACGAGTGGTTCGGGCAGATGCTGACGTTCGTCGCGTCCGCTCTCGGCCTCGTGGCTCTGCCCGACGCCGCCGCCCTTGGTCTCGCGATCGCGCTGATCGCCCTGACCACCCTGACGATCGCCGTCGCGCTGAGCCTCGCGCCGCCGACGCCGCGCAGCGCCCCGCACCCGCTGCGTGCGATCGATGCCTCGACGCTGCTCGCGCAGAGCGACCCGGATGCCGCCGGGCATCCTCGTCCTCGTGCGCCGGGAGTCGCCGTCGCCGCGTAGTCCGTCTCTCGTACGGGATAGCGCGGCCTTCGCCGACCCTTCCCGACACACGAACGGACTTCCATGGACATCTTCGCCTTCCCTCCCCTCGCCGCGCTCCTCGACGCCGCCTACGGCGCCCTGGCCGGCCTCGCCACCCTCGTCGAACCCCTCGCCGGAGCATCCGCCGCAGCCCTCGCCGTCGTGCTCGTGACGCTCCTGGTGCGCGCCCTGCTGATCCCCGTCGGGGTCTCGCAGGCCAAGGCCGAGCAGACCAGGGCGCGTCTCGCACCCCGGCTGCGCGCACTGCAGAAGCGCCACAAGAAGAACCCCGAACGCCTGCAGAAGGAGATGATGGAGCTCTACCGCTCGGAGAACACCTCGCCGTTCGCGGGGATGCTGCCCGTCCTGGCGCAGGCTCCCGTCGTCGGCCTGATCTACACGCTGTTCCTGCGCCCCGAGATCGCCGGACATCCCAACGACCTCCTCACGCACGAGCTCTTCGGCGCCCCGCTCGGCACGAGCCTCGTCTCGGCGCTGTTCGGCGGCACCGCGACACCCGCGACGTTCCTCGTGTTCGGCGTGCTGCTCGCGATCATCGTGGCCGTCGCCGAGATCTCGCGCCGGGTGTTCCGCCCCGTTCCCGTCGAGGGCGCCGAGGAGTCGCCGCTGAACTCGCCGGCGATGATGCGGGTGGCGGGTGCCCTGCACTACCTCACGGCCGTGTTCGCGGCTTTCGTGCCCCTGGCCGCGGCGCTGTACCTCACGGTGACGGTCGCCTGGACGCTCGTGCAGCGGGTGCTCCTGCGACGCCGGTATCCGCTGCCGGTGCCGGCGATCGCCCGGTGACGGCCGAGGCCTGCGACCCCTCGGAGCGGGCCGCGGGTCAGTCGGGCAGTGGGATGGGTCCGGTGAACGGGCCGGGCTCGTCCCTCTTCCGGAGACGACGCACGCCGAGGGTGGTGCCGACGCTCGCCGCGACCACGAGCGCGACCGCGAGCATCCGCAACGGTGTCGCCGACTGCCCGAGCACCAGCCAGCCGGCGAGTGTCGCGAACGCCGGCTCGAGGCTCAGCAGCACGCCGAACACGCGCTGCGGCAGTCGTCGGAGCGCGGCCAGCTCGAAGCTGTACGGGATCACGGACGAAAGCACGGCGGTGATCGCCGCGAGCAGCAGCAGCTGCATGTCGCCGGCCACCGTGACCGCCGCGGGGACCCCGACGGGGACCAGCAGCACCGCGGCGATCGCGAGGCCCATCGCGAGACCGCCGCTGCCGGGGATGAGCGCGCCGACACGGGCGCTCATCCGGATGTACATGATCCAGAATCCCGCGGCGACGAGCACGAACAGCACGCCGATCGGGTCGAGCGGCTCCGCGCCGATCAGCCCGTCGACGCCCAGCAGCACCATGCCGAGCAGGGCGACGCCCACCCAGGCGAAATCGGCGAGGCGGCGGGTGAGGACGGCCGCGAGGATCAGCGGCCCGAGGAACTCGATCGCGACCGCGGGTCCCAGCGGGATGCGGTCGATCGCGGCGTAGAAGCACGCGTTCATCGCAGCCAGCGAGAGGCCGAACAACGCGGCGGCGGTCCACTGCGCGCGTGTCCATCCACGGGGGTTCGGCCGGACGATGACGAGGAGCAGCAGGGCGGCGATCGCGACCCGCAACGACGTCACTCCCCAGGGTCCGAGCACCGGGAAGAGCTGCGCCGCGACGGCCGCGCCGAAGGGCAGCGACAGGCACGAACCGATGACGAGGGCGACGCCCACCAGCGGGCGGGAGGACGCGGACTGCTGCACTCGTCCAGCCTAGGCCGCAGGACGGTCGCACGATGCGGGACGACCGTCCTGTGGAGAGGCCCTCAGAGGTGTTTGCCGCCGGTCACCGGGAGCACCGCGCCCGAGGTGTACGACGCGTCGTCCGAGGCGAGGTACACGTACGCCCCGGCGAGCTCCGAGGGCTGACCCGCGCGGCCGAGAGGCGTGTCGTCTCCGAAGGTCGCCAGGCGCTCGGCATCCCACCCCGTCGCCGGGATGAGCGGCGTCCAGATCGGCCCCGGCGCCACGGCGTTCACGCGCACTCCGCGTGGCCCCGCCTCCTCGGCGAGCGCCTTCACGACGGCGACCTGGGCGGCCTTCGTCATGGCGTAGTCGATGAGGCCGGGCGACGGCTGATACGCCTGCACGGACGCCGTGACGATCACGCTCGCTCCGGGCTCGAGGTGCGGGAACGCGGCGCGCGCCGTGAACAGCATCCCGACGAGGTTGGTGTCGAACACCCGGCGCATCCGCTCGGTGCTGAGCGTCTCGAAGCCGTCGATGTCGTGCTGGTAGCCCGCGTTGAGGACGAGCACGTCGAGTCCACCGAGGCCGCTGCGCGTCTCTGCGACGATTCCGGTGGCGAAGTCCTCGTCGCGGACGTCCCCCGCCAGGCCCAGAGCCGTGCGCCCCTCCGCGCGCACGAGCGCGAGCGTCTCGTCGGCATCCTCCTGCTCCTCCGGCAGATGGACGATCGCGACGTCGGCGCCCTCCCTGGCGAAGGCGATCGCGACGGCGCGGCCGATGCCGGAGTCTCCGCCCGTGATCAGTGCGCGGCGTCCCTCGAGCCGCCCGTGACCGCGATACGAATCCTCGCCGTGGTCGGGGTCGGGACGGGTGTCGTCGGTGAGCCCCGGCTGGTCCTGCTGCTGCGCCGGGAAACCCTCGTCGCGGTGCGCGTGGCGCGGGTCGGTGGTGTCATCGGTCATGTCGCTCCTCTCGATCCGTGTCATTCGAGACTCACGGGAGGAAGCCGTCATCGGCAGGGGGTTGACAGCCCCGAACCGGGGCGGCCGCGACGGCAGATCAGAGGGGCGGCGTGACCGAGTCGTCCACGTGCTCGGACGACGACGCGTGCTGCTCCTGCGGTTCGGGCACGAGATACAGACCGCTCGGAGCATTGGCCGTGTACGCGAGGGCTTCGATCCACGCCCGGTTGATCGACGGCTGGCGGCTGCCGAAGTACTTGAACACGAGCGAGCTGCCCGGCTGCATCCACACGGTCGTGCGGCCTCCGCCGACGCTCGCGTCCTCACGCCAGCTGAACGGGAACGGCTCGGAACGACGCAGCTTCGCGGTGATCACGAGCTGCAGATGCGTGAGGGCGCGGTCCTCGATCTCCGTCTTGACGCTTCCCTCATAGATGAACTTGCCCATCGGCCCCTCTCCTGCTCGATCCGGACGCTCCGTCGCACATCCCCTGTCGTGACGGCGCGCATGTGCGTAGCGTCGATCCTATGGGAATGATCTACTACGACGGTGCGGATAATCCGATCCAGATCGAGGATCGCGCCCTTGCTCACCTCAAGGTCGTGATCGCCACCAAACTGCGACGCAACGAGAGCTTCACGCTGAGCTGGCAGCATCCGGACGGCGATGCGCCAGGACGCACGACGATCTGGCTGCATCCCTCGATCCCGCTCCGATTCATCTTCGACGACCCTGTGCCCGTGCCGCTCCGCTCCGAATGGATCGCGGCGATGGCGAACTCGGCCTCCAGCACCGGCGGTATCACTCTCGTACCGGAGGATCTGCTCCCGGCGCTCGAGTTCGGGGAGTCGGACGATGCGTGACGGCGAAGTCAACCCCTTCCGCGTCCCGGCGCTCTCGATCTAACGTCGTCTGTGAACCGCGAGGAGGCCTGCGCATGAACGCACGACACATCGATGACCGCTCCGACGAGGGCTACACCCCCACGACGACGCACGCGGAGTACGGGGCGGGGAATCCCCGCCTGCGCGTCACCCACGACGACGACCGCTCCGAGTTCGCGCTCGAGGGCGAGGTCGTGCGCATCGGCTCCGCCGCCGACGCCGACCTGCGGATCCCCGATGCCGATCCCGTGCACGCCACGATCACGCACGACGAGCGCGACGAGTACGTGCTGGAGATGCACGGCGAGGGCGAGATGAACACGAACCCGGCCGCGGACGCGACGCATCCGGGCGACCGCACCGAGACGCTCCGCACGGGCGCTCAGTTCACGATCGGCGACTGGACGCTCACGTTCGCGCGCGAGGAGTTCGCCGACCACGGACGGCCGTTCGGAGGTCGACTCGGGGGCGAGTACTCGGACCAGCCGCTGCAGGAGCCGCGTCCGGACTACTCCGACCAGGCGGATGCCGCGCACACCGACGAGACCGCGGCCGAGTCGGGCCGATGACGACCGCGCGGGAGATCATGACCCCGAGCCCCCGGTGCATCGGGGTCAACGACTCCCTGCGCATCGCCGCCTCGGTCATGGCGGACCTCGACGTCGGCGCGTTGCCGATCTGCGGCGAGGACAGCAGGCTGAAGGGCATGCTCACCGACCGCGACATCGTGGTCGGTGCCGTCGCGATGGGCATGGACCCGGAGACGACCCCGGCCGGCGCGCTCGCGAAGGGGAAGCCGGTGACGATCGCCGCCGACGATGACGTTCGCGTCGTGCTCGAGCGCATGCAGGAGCACCAGGTGCGTCGACTGCCCGTGATCGAGGAGCACCGCCTGGTCGGCATCGTGAGCCAGGCCGACGTCGCGCTGTCGCTGTCGGCGGCCTCGACGGGCAAGACGGTCGAGGGCATCTCGCAGTGACGGCGGTGGACGACGCGCTGGCGAGGCTGAGCGAGCTCGCCACGAAGCGCGGACTCCGCCTGTGCGTCGCGGAGTCGCTCACGTCCGGGCGGCTCGCGAACACCGTGGGGGCCGCGGAGGATGCCGGCGACTGGTTCGCGGGCGGCATCGTCGCCTATCTCACCGACGTCAAGGAACGGGTGCTGGGTCTGACGCCGGGGACCGATCCGGTCTCGGCCTCCTGCGCGGAGCAGCTGGCCGTGGGCGCGCGGGACCTCTTCGACGCCGACCTCTGCGTCGCGACGACGGGCGTCGGCGGCCCGGGACCGGAGGGCGGGCATCCTCCCGGTACCGTCTTCCTCGGCTGGGCGACCGCTGACGGCGTCGGGAGTCGGATGCTCGAGCTGACCGGCGATCCGCAGGACGTGCTCGACGACACGGTCGATGCGGCCGTGCAACTGCTGGCGTCGCATGCGGAGAGGGTGCCGGGCTCGCAGCCGCGAGGATGAGGATGCCGGTATGTTTCGTGGGGGACTCCGGATGGATTCGAAGATTTGTTCTAAACTGGAGGCATGACCCGGCGCACCGATCTCGACCTCGACATGGAGGAGCGGTGCCGCCTGCTCGACGACTGGGTCGATGTGCGGCGGCAGATCGCGGTGCTGGAAGCGCAGGCGTCGGAGCTGCTCGTGCAGCGGATCGCGGTGCACGACGCGGATGTCGCGGACAGCCCGTTCCACCGTGACGCGATCTACCGGTCGATGATCGCCGAGTACGCTGCCGCCGGGCACCTGCCCACCGGGTCGGCGGAGTACGCGTTCACCGACGCCCGCACCCTCTCCGTCGACCTGCCCGGAGTGCGTGCCGCGTTCCGGGCGGGCGCGATCACGGTCAGGCATGTCCGGGAGATCGTCCGCGCGAGCGGGATCGTCGGCGAAGCGGTCCGCAACAAGCACGTGGATGCCGGCACCCTGACGTTGTTCGAGCAGGCAGTGCTCGAAGTCGCCGAGCACGACACCCCGGCCCGCACCCGCACCCACGCCCGTCAGGTCGCCGCGGCGCTCGTTCCCGAGACGATCGTGGAACGCCACCGCCGCGCGGCGAGCGAACGCTGCGTGAGCGTGCGGTCCGTCGACGACGGCCTCGCCCTGCTCACCGCCGTGCTCCCCGAAGCGCTCGCCGTCGCGATCGCCGACCGCCTCACCCGCATGGCCCGCGAGATCGTCCGCACCCGCGACGACCGCGAACCCGTCCTCCCGCCGCTCGAACCCTCCGCCCCCGACGACGAGTTCGCGCGCGACCTCGTGCCCGGAGATCCACGCCTCGACGCCGACCAAAGGCAGAACATCATCCACGGCGAAGACGGAACGTACACGATCGACCCGCTCGCCGGACTCGTCGACCCGCTCACGGATCCGTCCAGCCCTGACATCGAGCACGTCCCGGCCGATGAGCGCACCCTCGACCAGATCCGTGCCGACCTCCTCACCGACCTGCTCCTCGCCTCCGACCCCTCCGAGACCCTCGGCACCGGACTGGACACCATCCAGGCGCGCATCCAGGTCACCGTCGCCGCGACCACCCTCACCGGCAGCGACGACCGGCCCGCGGAACTCGACGGACACGGCCCGCTCGACCCCGACATCGCACGGAGCCTCGCCGGACGAACCACCGGATGGTCCCGCCTCTTCCTCGATCCCACCGGACTCGTCACGCAGACCGACACCTACACCCCCACCGAACCCATGCGCAGGTTCCTCCGCGCGCGCGACCAGCACTGCCGCTTCCCCGGATGCCGAATGCCGGTGCACCGCTGCGACATCGACCACACCCACGACCACGCCCTCGGCGGACGAACACGCGCCGACAACCTCAGCCACCTCTGCCGCACCCACCACACCCTCAAACACCCCGACATCGACGACCAATATCGGTGGACCGCCCGCCAGGGTCCCGGCGGCGACGTCACCTGGACCAGCCCCCTCGGACGCACGTACACCGACCCCCCACGACGACGAGTCATGTTCGTCTGACGCGCCGCTCGGCTTGGGGTAGCTCATCCGTGTGGCTGTGAGTCTGCACGTATGCGCGCGTGCGCGTCGGCGAAAGTCAGCGCCCCGGGACGAGACCGATCCGCAGCGGCGCATCGGGCGCGGCCGCGGCCACGAGCGCTTCATCGATCGCCGCGAGCTGCCGCACCTCCCCCACCGCGTCGGCGAACGGGTAGGCGCGTCCGCGTCCGGCGAGGAAGGCGACCGCTTCCGCGAGATCGACACCCGTGTAGTTGTGCACGCCCGCGATGGTGACGAGGCGCCGCACGGCGCTCTCGGCGTCGAACGGCACGGGCTCGGCCGGGAACACGCTGCCGACCAGCACGACGGTGCCGCCCGTGCTGACGCCCTCCAGGGACTGCGAGACCGCATGACCGGACGCCTCGATCACGACGTCGGGGTCGCGGTCGAGGCACGTCGCCCCGAAACGCGACGCCAGGGCGCGGCGCAGCGGATTCGGATCGAGGACCTCGACCGTCGCCCCCTGCTCGACCGCGATCGCCGCAGCCGTGAGTCCGACCAGTCCCGCACCGTGGATGCGCACCGCCGCGCCCTCGAGATGCCGATCCCTCGCGGCCCGGGCGACGGCGGCCCACGCCGTGGCCGTCGCGCACGATGCCGGAGCGAGCACCGAGGCGGGCAGGGACTCCGGCGCCCGGACGATCGCCGTGCCGCCGCGCACCTGCACGTGGCTCGCGAACGCTCCGGTGAGGTCGCCGTGCACGCCGATCCGGTCGTGCCCGTACTTGCCCAGGGTGCGGCACTTCTGCGGGAGTCCGCCGGCGCACCGGTCGCACGTCCCGCACGAGATCGTCACCGACCACACCACGCGATCGCCGATGCGCAGCGGGGACCCGTCGACCGCGGTCGCACCGGCATCGCCCGTGGCGATCACGCGTCCGACGCACTCGTGCCCGAGCACCAGCGGCACCGGCGCCGAACGACGCCCCTGGACGGTGTGCACGTCGGAGCCGCAGATCGTCGACAGCTCGACCGCGACCAGCACGTCATCGTCGCCGAGAGCCACCCCCGGCACGGCGATCGTCTCGTGCGGGTGCCCTTCGCCGATCCAGACCATCGCCGTGGCGGCGGGGCGCAGCGTGACGTCCCGGCGATGACCAGGCGGACGGATCAGCAGTGTGCCCATGTCCTGCGCCTCAGGACGTCGCGACGAGACGGAGCAGCCCGTGCTCGGCCAAAGAGCCGCGCAGCGCCGTCACGTCGGAGAGCACGGCATCCGCTCCGGCGGCCGTGAGCGCGCGGAAGTCGTGTGCGCCTGTGAGCACTCCGGCGACGAAGCCCGCACCCGCACGGCGGCCGGATTCGACGTCGCTGACGGTGTCTCCCGCGACCGCCACCGCGCGGACCGACGACGTCTCGGTGCGCAGCAGCGCCGTCAGCACGAGGTCGGGCGCGGGGCGTCCGCGTCCGGCGTCCACGGGCGACAGTGCGAGGTCGACGAGTCCGCCCCAGCCGAGGCCGTCGATCAGCGCATCACGCGTGACGGGAGCGAAACCGGTCGTCAGCACGACCGAGAGACCCGCATCCTTCAGCCCTTGGATCGCGTCGGCCGCACCCGTGATCGGCGTCACGCCCTGCTCGGCGACGATCTCGGCGTACGCGCCCTCGAATGCGGCCGTGGCCCGGGTCGCGGCCTCGCGATCGCCGTCGGCGAGGTGCGTGAACACGTCGATCTTGGACTGGCCCATGGTGTCGCGCACGTACTGCAGCGCATCGTCCCACGGCATCCGATCGGCGACGCCCGTGCGCTCGGCCGCACGCTGGAAGGCCGACTCCACGACCCCGTCGTCGAGCACCGTGGTCCCTGCCATGTCGAGCACGACGAGTTCGAGGGGAAGAGGTTCGTGAGCGGTCATGATGTTCCTTCCATTGCAGGTGTCCACCCGAAGGCGGCGGTGAGATTCTCTTCGGCGAGCCCCAGCCCCGTCGTCATGCCGATGCCGGTGGTCGCGGCGAGCACCAGCACCCCCTCGACGCCGGTGTCGACGAGGAAGTCCTGCGGCCCCTTGGCGTACACGCCCTGCCAGCGCTCCAGCACGCGCGGAGTCGACGTCTCGAAGAGCGTCTCCGCCTCGGCGAGGAACGACGCGAACGCGGCCTCCGGCTGGAAAGGGAGCGGCGCCGTCGCTGTCGCGTGCGAGTCCCCCAGGATGAGGGTGCCGTCGGGCAGCTGCGTGTACATCTGGTTGAGGTCGAACGCGGCGAGATCGGGGCGCTCGCCGTGCAGGCGCTCGCGCAGCGCCCCGGCCTCCGGCCCCTCCGCGAACCGGCCGTAGCGCACGAGCGACCAGCCCGTCAGCAGCGGCGCCGGGAGCGGGCGCGGCAGATCGGCGGCGACGCGCATCATGTCGAGGACGCAGCGTTCCACGCCGACACGCTCGGCGAGATCGGGCAGCAGCTGGTCGACGTCGTGGTTCGCCGCGACGACGACGGCTCCGGTGCTGATCGTGCCCCGCGTCGTCCGCACCGTTCCCGTCCCGACCTCCGTCGCGGCCGTGCGGAACCGGAACTCCACGCCGAGCGCGGAGAGGTGACGCACGATCGCCGAGGCCGCGGCCCGCGGATCGGTCTGCAGGTCGGTCTCGATGTGGGCGCCGCCCCGCAGGCCGTCCGCCCGCAGGGGAGCGCGTCGACGCAGCTCGTCCGCGTCCAGCATGCGGATGCCGCCGCCCTGCGCCGCACGCTCCAGCACCGCGACCTCCTCGTCGAGGCGGGCCGCGACGAGCGTGCCCGACTCGCGGAGCCAGAACCCGGCATCCCGCGCGAGGCGCAGCCAGAGGTCGCGCGAGGCGTCGGCGTAGCGCCGCGCCTCCCCCGTCTGCGCGCCGATGCACAGGTGCCCGAAGTTGCGGATCGTCGCGCCGACGGGGGCGTCGGAACGGTCGACCACCACGACGCGGAGCCCGCGGCGCACCGCGGCGTAGGCGGCGCCGAGGCCCACGATGCCCGAGCCGACCACGACGAGGTCGGCGGAGTCCTGCCCACCCTGCGCGCCGTTCACCGGAACACCCTCCGCATCCACATCGCGAGTCCTTCGACCACGAGCACCGTGACGAGGATCATGAGCACGATCGCCGTGACCGTCTCGTAGCGCGAACCCTGGCTCGCGTTGAGCAGGTAGTAGCCGACCCCGCCGCCGCCCACGATGCCGAGGATCGTCGCCGCGCGGATGTTCGTGTCCAGCATGTAGAAGCTGTGCCCGATGAGCGCCTGCGCCCCCTGCGGCACGGTGGCCGAGGCGTAGGTCTGCAGGCGCGTGGCTCCGACCGCGCGCAGAGCGCGCTCAGGGCCCCGGTCGACCTCCTCGAAGGAGTCGGCGATGAGCTTGCCGAGCAGCCCGATGCCGCCGATCGCGAGCGCGATCACACCGGCCTGCGCGCCGAGTCCCGTGATGACGACCAGCACGATCGCGAGGATCAGCTCGGGGATGCCGCGGATGCCGACGAGCAGGAGGCGCGCGGTGCCGCGGATGCCGGAGTTCGGCGCGACGTTCGAGGCCGCGAGGGAGCCGAGCAGCAGCGACGGAAGCAGCGTGAGCACGGTCGCCGCGAGAGCGATCGCCACGGTGTCGCGCATCGCGAGGAACATGGCCGAGGCGTCGTAGCTGCCGAAGGACGGGGGCCAGAACTTCGCTGCGACGTCGGGGAGCTTCGCCCAGAAGGTGAAGAAGTCCATCCAGTTGATCTGGCTGACGATGACGCTGCCGATCACGACGAGCACCGCGATGACGACGCCCGTCGTGTTGCGGACCCGCTCGGCCGTCCAGGGGCGACGGACGGCGGTCTGCGGTGTGGCGGCCCAGGCCGGACGGCCCGCGGGCGCGGCAGCATCCGCGTCCCGCAGGCGCGGGTGGATGAGGCGGTCGATCCACGAGCGCGTGTGCTTCTGCTGGCCCAGCATCGCTCCGCGCACCATGCTCGACACGATCTCCATGACGATGCAGAGGAGGAAGATGACGAGCGCGATGCCGAGACCCTTGCCGTAGTTGAGGGCCTTGAAGGCGTACGACATCTCGAGGCCGAGCCCTGCGACGCCGACGTAGCCGAGCACGACGCTGCCCCGGAGGTTGATGTCGTTGCGGTGCAGCACCGTGGCGACCCAGCTGGGGAGCACCTGCGGGAGGATGCCGGCCGTGAACTCCTGCACCTTCGATCCGCCGGCGGCGCGGATCGCGAGACGCGGTCCTTCGTCGATCTGCTCGATCGCATCGGCGAACATCTTCGAGATCATGCCGATCGAGTGGATGCCGATGGCGAGGATGCCGGGAAGGGTGCCGAGCGAGAACATGAGCACGAACGCCATCGCGAGCACGACGTCGGGCAGCGCACGGGTCAGCACGCCGACGAAGCGCGCGGCGGCACGCCATCCGTTGCCGGGGGTTGTGTTCGCGGCGGCGAGGTACGCGATCGGCACGGACAGCACCGCCGCGAGGAGGGTGCCGACGAGCACGAGTCCGACCGTGAGGGCGATCAGCCAGACGAGGTCGCCGAACTCGGGGAAGGAGAGTCCGCCGACCCGCGCCATGAAGTTCTCGGCGTTGCCCCAGCTCTGCACCATCGCGGGGATCGAGATGTCGACCTCACGCACGGCGAGGATGCCGAGCACGACGAGCGCGAGCAGCGTGAGACCAGCGGCGATGCGCTCGGGCGAGACCGGGCGACGCGGCGCGCGTGCCGCGACCGACGCGCCGGCCGCGGCCGCCGCCGAGGTGTCGAGGAGCGTCACGAGACGGGAGCCTTGTCCACGGCGGCGGCAGCCGCGACGGCGGCCTCGCGATCGGCCTCGGCGAGGTCCGCCGTGGTCTCGGTGAGCTCGAGCTGCACCGCCTGGATCTCGGCGGTCGTCGTCGCGACGCGGCCGTAGATCTCCATGACCTCCGCCTTCGTGAGGTCGGTGGTCGGGGTGTCGAGGACGATCTCGCCGTGGCGGAGGCCGACGATGCGGTCCGCCCAGGAGATCGCGAGGTCGACCTGGTGGAGGCTGCACACGACCGTGAGTCCCTCGTCGGCCGCGATCTCGCGGATGAGCGCCATGACCTGGTCGCTGGACTCGGGGTCGAGCGAGGCGACGGGCTCGTCGGCGAGCAGGATGTCGGGCTTCTGCATGAGAGCGCGGGCGATCGCGACGCGCTGCTGCTGCCCGCCGGAGAGGGTGTCGCTGCGCTGGTAGGCACGATCGAGCAGTCCGACGCGATCGATGTGCTCGAGAGCGCGGAGCTTCGACGCCTTCGAGTAGCCCCACAGGCCGAGCCGAGGCCCGCGCACGGTCGACAGCGATCCGGTGAGCACGTTCTCGAGCACCGTGAGCGAGGGCACGAGCTCGAACTGCTGGAAGATGAAGCCCACGCGACTGCGCAGGGCACGCAGGGCGCGACCCTTCAGCGCGGGGACCTGGGAGCCGAGCACCTCGACCGACCCGGCCGTGGGCACCTCGAGTCCGTCGAGGTGCCGCAGCAGGGTCGACTTGCCGGAGCCGGAAAGTCCCAGGAGCACGACGATCTCGCCGCGCGCGACCTGGAGGGACGCGTCTTTCAGCGCCGTGGTCGAGCCGAAGGTCTTGGTGACGCCGTCGAGACGGATCAGCGCCTCGGATGCCGTGTTCATGGGTGTTCTCCCGGTTCTGGTCGTTGAGCGAGCGAAGCGAGACGAAACGCGCCGAAGGTCGACGCGTTCCGTCCCGATCAGGCGGTCAGGCCTTGCACTGCTCCGCTTCGGTCTCCTTGCAGATGTCGCGGATGAGGTCGTAGTACTCGTCGTCGACCGGCTCCGTGGCGTGGAACACGTTGCGGAAAGCGTCCGAGTCGGCGCTCTCGATGCCCGCGGCGATGATGTCGTCGATCGTGATCTGGCCGAGGCCGTCGATCAGCTCCTGCGCGATATCGTCGGGGAGCGTCGAGGAGTAGACGAGCGGCGCGCCCGGCACCATGGTCTCGTCGATCACCTTGACGGCGTCGGACTTGGCGACCTCGGAGTCCTCGGCGAAGCCGACTTCGCACTCCACGCCCTCGCCGACCTTCTGCACCGAGACGTCGTGCTTGCCCGCGAAGACCGGCGTGATGTCGGTCGTCGGGTCGATGCCGGCCTCGAGCAGGTTGTACGACGGGAAGAGGTAGCCGGAGGTCGAGGACGGGTCGACGAAGCAGACCTTCTTGCCCTTGAAGTCCTCGATGCTGTCGATGTCGCTGTCCGCGGGAACGATCGCCTGCGAGTAGTAGCCGGGCTCCTGGCCCTCCTCGGTGACGATCGAGGAGATCGGGGTCAGCTTCGCGCCGTTGTTCGTCGCGGTCACGTAGGTGAAGCCGGAGAACGATGCGACGTCGACCTTGCCGGCGACCGCGGCCTCGATGAGTGCGGCGTAGTCGGTGGACTCGTGGTACTCGACCGTCTTGCCGGTGATCTCTGCGATGTAGTCCATGAGCGGCTGGTAGTTGGTCTCGGTGTCGACGGAGTCGGGCACGACGCCGAACACGAGCGTGTTCTCGTCGACCGCGAAGCCGCCGGCGGTGGACGCCGCGGCGGCGTCGGAACCGGAGTCGGTCGCGTCGGCGGCACCGGAGCAACCGGCGAGGCCGAGCGCGAGGATCGCGGCGCCGGCGAGGGCGGGGAGAGCGCGAAGCTTCATGAGGACCTTTCAGAGGTGTGAGGGGTGATCCATGAGCAACTCTGACAGGACAGGGGTCGAGGTATGTACCTAACTCGGAAGTGTTCAGGGTTCGTTCACCCGCGATTCCCTCGCGATTCCTCCGCATGAACACGCATGGAACAGCGGGGCGGCGATGGGTATGGCGAAGTAGTATGCCTATGTGGCTGAAGCTGTGTACACCCAGATCGCCGACGACCTGCGGACCCAGATCGCGATCGGCGCGCTGCGCCCGGGAGACGACATCCCCACCGAGGCGGAGCTCGCCGAACGGTGGAGCACGTCTCGCGGACCGATCCGCAACGCACTGGCACGCCTGCGCGGCGAGGGGCTGATCGAGACCGGACGCGGGCGCCCGGCGCGTGTGGTCGCTCGCAAGGCGAGCCAGGCCGTCGACGTGTCCGTGCCCTTCACGCGCTGGGCGCGCGAGCTGGGCGTCACGCCCGGCGCCGAGACGCAGGAGGTGAGCCTGCGGAAGGCCGGTGATCGCGCCGAACTGCTCGGAGTCGCCTCTGACGACACCATCGTGAGCGTCGTGCGCCTCCGCTCGCTGGACGGACGTCCGACCATGCTCGAGCGCCTGTTCTACACGGAGGTCCCGGGGCGGAGGCTCTTCGAGGTCGACACCGACGCGATCTCGATCACGGAGTATCTCGCCTCGATCGGACATCCGATCGTCGGTCTTCAGCATCAGATCGACGCCGTGGCCGCCGACGAGCAGGATGCCGCGTTGCTGCGCATTCCGCAGGGGGCGCCGATCCTGCGTCTCAGCCGGATCTCCCGCGACGCGGACGGCCGGATCTTCGAGGCGTCGGAGGATCGCTATCTCAGCGAGGTGGTGCGCTTCACGGTGGCGGCGTCCGGGATATCCACGGACGGGCACTACATGCGTGCAGTGGGCGGCTGACGATCGTCTCGATCGAGAGTCGGGACGTCGACGTTCTTCTGGAGAAGAAGCCGATCGCGAGCGCGATGGGGATCAGATTCCAAGGATCGCGCTCGCGATCAAAGCGCTGGGGATGCGCTATTTCTGGGGTAGTACCAAGGTAAGCGCCCAGATGCACCATGGAACACCGTCGAACGTCGAGACCTTACATAGACTTTCGTCTAGTCCTGCGGAGAATGCGGGTCTCGACGCGAGGGCTCTCCGAGGACTCTACCGTCTCTGCGGTGGGAGCGCCGACATCCGTCGCAGGCGCGTCGTCGTCCTCCGCACGCGCCCGGCGGGCGATCGGCAGGTGAGCCGAGACGACCCAGCGCCCGTCGACCTCTCCCGCACTGAACTCGCCGCTGGCGCCGAGCACACGCTCCGCCATGCGTCCGATGCCCGTGCGGCTGGACGACAGCTCGCGCCGGGGCGTCGCCGAGAGCGGACTCGCGACGGTCAGGCCGGCGGCGTCGTCGGTCACGTCGAGGCGGATCTCGACCTGACCCTGCCCCGCGTACTTGAGGACGTTGGTCGCGGACTCGCGCATGATGCGCGCGAAGATGATCTCGGCCGCGCGCGGGATGCGCTCATCGGCGGGATCGCCCACGAGCAGCACGGTCTGGCCGGCGGATTCGAACTCCTCGGTGGCCTCGGCGATCGAGGCGGCGAGATCGCCGGCCGGCATGCCCGAAGCACGGGGGCCGTCGTCGGCGAGATCGATCACGAAGCGGAGGTCCGTCATGGCCTTTCGGGCCGCGATGCGGATGGCCTCCTGTGACGCCGGACTCGCGTCGGCGTCGTCGAGCATCTGCACGTGCAGCGACACCACCGTGAGGTGATGGGCGATGCTGTCGTGCAACTCGCCGGCGATCCATCGTCGCTCGGCGAGAACCGCCTGTCGTTCCTGTTCGGCCTTCTCGGCCAGTTCCACCTCGAGCTTGCGCCCTCGTGCGAAGGCGAGTCGCAGCGCGTACCCGATGACGCTGGAGACCACGGCGGCGATGAGGTAGACGCCGACGTTGATCGGGTTCGTGTTGATGCCCACAGCGACCAGAGCCGTTGCGAGCAGGAACACTCCTGCATAGATGAAAACGAGCGAACTCCAGCCCAATCGGACTACGAGCCCTGCAGCGATCGCGAGGATGATCAGACTCTGCGACTCCGCTCCCACGAGAAAGGAGAGCGCGAAGATGATGCCGAGTCCGCATACCGCGATGAGAGGTGACCAGAGGAACACCGCCAACATTCCTGTCAGCGCGATCCCGATCACTGTAGCGAGGGGGTCGACGTTCGCAGACACGAGCGCATCCACGACATTGATGACGACGATCGTCCCGACGATTCCCAGCACCGCTATCCGCTCGATGACGGTGGGTCTCTCCCCACGCCCGAAACGGGCGGGGTCAGAACCGACTCGGCGGGGGGAACGGAAGACCATACTTCAGTATGTTCTAAGTTCCAGGTAAGTTATCAATAGAAGCCAAACATCTTGCCAACTGCGTTCCAAAAGCCCATGAAATTCACCTCCTGAGTTGTACTTTTGATTAGTGATGTATTCATCATCTCGGTGAGTGCCGGGGCTGCACATCTGTCTTCTGGCCAGAGTCAACTAGACGAACGTCTAGTCCTTCGCGGTGAGGCTCGCCGCAGGTAGGCTTCCTCCATGCCGGAAATCCGTGTCGTGATCGTCGATGACGATCCCCTCGTGCGCTCTGCCCTGTCCCACTTCGTCTCCCGCGACCCCGAGATCACCGTGATCGCCGAGGCGGAGACCGGACTCGAAGGCATCGACACCGTCGAGCGCGAACGCCCGGACGTGGTGATGATGGACGTCCAGATGCCCGAGATGAACGGCATCGAGGCGACAGCCGTGATCGCCGAGCGGTGGCCGGAGATCCGCATCCTCGCCGTCACCACGCTCGACGGCAGCGACACGGTGCTGCCGATGCTCAGCGCGGGCGCCTCGGGGTACATGCTCAAGGACTCCAGCGCCGCGAGCATCGTCTCCGCCGTGCGCGAGGTGTACAGCGGACAGAGCTCGCTCTCCCCGCGCATCGCCTCGCTGCTCATCAAGCACGTGCGCGACACCGAGCCGGTTGCGAGCGACGGCACTCTCGAGGAGCTCACGGATCGCGAGCAGGAGGTGCTGCAGCGCCTCGCGCAGGGCATGTCGAACGCCGAGATCGCCCGCTCGCTCATCGTGTCCGAGGGGACGGTCAAGGCGCACCTCGGGCGCATCATGTCGAAGTGGCACGTGCGCGATCGCGTGCAGATCCTCGTGACCGCGGCCCACGCGGGACTCGTCGAGTTCCGCTGAGGTCCCACGGGAGCACACCCGATCTCAACCGGTCACGCCGGCGAGCGATGCTCAGCAGGCCCGCGTCATGAAGACGTCGACCTCGTCCGCGGCATGAGCGACGAAACCGTGCCGCTCGTACAACCTCCTCGCGGGGCTGCCCTGCAGCACGTTCAGCCGGAAGGTGTCCCCGACCGCGCCCTCCGCGAGCAGGGTCGAGAGCACGGCGGCGCCGATCCCGCGCCCCTGCACCGAAGGATCCAGGTAGAAGTGCTCGATCCAGGTCTCGTCGCGCTCCGGCCGGACGGCGACGAGTCCGGCATCCGCCCCGTCCACCACGACCACGCGCGTGGCCTCCGGCACGTAAGCGTCGAGGAACCGGGTCCGCACCCGCACGGGGTCGAAACGCCCCAGCCGCTCGAGGTCGGAACGCATGACGACGGCACGCAGTTCGGCCATCCACTCGGCGTCCGCCTGTCCGGCAGCACGGAACTCCCACGTCATCACGACTCCATCCAATCAGCACGGCGCGATGACGCCGTCAGAGCGCCAGCAGCACGATGCCGGCGGCGACGACCGCGGATGCCGCGATGCGCCATCCCGGGCGGCTCTCCCGAAGCACGAACACGCCGAACAGGCTGACGAGCACGACGCTCACCTCGCGCAGTGGAGCGACGAGTGCGACCGGCGCGATCTGGATCGCCGTGAGCACGAGGATGTACGACAGCGGCGACAGGATGCTGAACGCGACGATCCGCCGCCACTGCGTGGTCCACAGCATCCGCACGGCAGGCCACCGCCGGCGCACCCCCGCCGTGTAGAAGGGGATCTCGAGCAGCGTCGTGCCGACCATGAACGCGACGGGTGACAGACCCCAGGTGCGCACGGCGTTCGCGTCCCAGATCGTGTACGCGGCGATCGCGACGCCCGTCAACAGACCGAAGACGAGTCCGGGATCGAGACGGCGCCGCGCTCCCCCTCCCCGGCCGCGGTCGACGAGCCCGATCGCCACGACCCCCACGATGATCGCCGCGACTCCGACCAGCGCGAGCAGCGACGGTCTCTCGCCGAGCAGCAGCACCGCCACGATCACCGACAGGAACGGTCCGGTGCCGCGCGCCGTCGCGTACACGGTCGACAGGTTGCCCTCCCGGTACCCCCGCTGCAGCACGGCCATGTAGAGCACGTGGAGCACGCCCGACACCGCGACGCCCAGCGCGAAGCCCCACAGGTCGTCGGTGCCGAGGCCGCCCGTGAACGGGATGACGCCGATCCACACGACCGTGCTGCCCACGGCGCCCCACCAGAGGAACGGCGTGCCCGCCTTGCTCACCCCGTGCGCGATGACGTTCCAGGCGGCGTGCGCGAGAGCGGCGGTGATGACGAGGACGAACGCGAAAGCGGACATGACCGACCCTTCCATCCATCGCGGGGCGCGACGAACAGGGTCCTCCGGGCTTTTGTCCTGTCAGATGACGGCATCCCTGCGGAGGGCTGCCGTGGCGCCGCTCGGACCAGACGGGGCGACCCCGACCTCCCGGACGGTGTCGCGCCCCGGAACCCTAGGCGCTATCGGGACCACCGTACCGCGGGAAGATGACGCGCGGGTGAACGGGGTGCGCGCCGGACGCCCGCGCCACGACGGCCCCGCGCCCGCCGATTACGATCGAAGGACGCCACCAGGAAGGTCGACCATGCCCGTCACCCCCGACGCCATCGCCCACGCCGAGGACCTCGCCGACTTCGTCGCCGCCTCGCCCTCCAGCTACCACGCCGCCGCGGAGACGGCCCGGCGCCTGGAGGCCGCGGGCTTCGCGCCCCTGCAGGAGGAGGACGCCTGGGAGATCGTCCCCGGCGGCCGCTACGTCGTGGTCCGCGACGGCGCCGCCATCGCGTGGACCGTGCCGTCCGACGCCACGGCCACCACGCCGACCCATGTGTTCGGCGCCCACACCGACTCGCCCGGTTTCAAGCTCAAGCCGCAGCCGACCACCGGCAGCCGCGGTTGGCTGCAGGCCGCGGTCGAGGTGTACGGCGGTCCGCTGCTGAACTCCTGGCTCGATCGCGAACTGCGTCTGGCCGGCCGTCTGGCGCTCTCCGACGGGCGCGTCGTGCTCGCCGACACCGGCGCCCTCCTGCGTCTGCCCCAGCTCGCGGTGCACCTCGACCGCGGCGTCAACAACAACGGTCTCGCGCTCGACAAGCAGACCGAGACGCAGCCCGTGTGGGGTCTGGGCGATGCGACCGAGGCCGACGTCCTCGCCGAGCTCGCCGGGTCCGCCGGGGTCGACGCCGACGACATCCGCGGCTACGACGTCGTGATCGCCGACTCCGCCCGCGGTGCCGTGTTCGGCAAGGACGACGCGTTCTTCGCCTCGGGACGTCTCGATGACCTCGCCTCCGTGCACGCGGGGATCGTCGCCCTCGAGAAGGCGGGCACCGCGGAGTCCGGCCCGATCGCCGTGCTCGCGGCGTTCGACCACGAGGAGCTCGGCTCGAACTCGCGCTCCGGCGCCGCCGGTCCCTTCCTCGAAGACATCCTGGGCCGCGTGTACGACGCGCTCGGAGCCGACGCCTCGCAGCGCCGACAGGCCTTCGCCTCGTCGTGGTGCCTCTCGAGCGACGTGGGCCACTCGGTGCACCCGAACTACGCGCAGAAGCACGACCCCGTGGTGCAGCCCGTCCTCGGTTCGGGGCCCATCCTCAAGATCAACGCCAACCAGCGCTACGCGACGGATGCCGTCGGTGCGGCCGCCTGGCACCGCTGGTGCGACGCGGCCGAGATCGCGACGCAGGAGTTCGTGTCGAACAACAACGTGCCGTGCGGGTCGACGATCGGTCCCATCACGGCCACGCGCCTCGGCATCCGCACCGTCGACGTCGGCATCCCGATCCTGTCGATGCACTCGGCGCGCGAGCTCGCGGGGGTCTCTGACCTGCACGACCTCACGCGCGTCGCCGGAGCGTTCTTCGCCGGCTGAGTGTCACGCTCCGCCCCACGGGCGCGGGTCGGTGCCATCATGAGCAGATGACGCAGATCCAGCCCGTGGAGACCCGCGGCGCCCTCATCGAGCGCGCGGGCATCGAGATCATCCCCGAGTCCGAGCGCACCGCGAAGCCCCGCGACCTGTTCTGGCCGTGGTTCGCGGCGAACGTATCGGTGTTCGGCATGTCGTACGGATCGTTCGTGCTCGGATTCGGCATCTCGTTCTGGCAGGCGACGATCGTGTCGATCATCGGCATCGTGGTGTCGTTCCTGCTGTGCGGGCTCATCGCGATCGCAGGCAAGCGCGGCTCCGCTCCGACCATGGTGCTCTCGCGCGCGGCGTTCGGCGTGCAGGGGCAGAAGGTGCCGGGCATCGTCTCGTGGCTCACGTCCATCGGGTGGGAGACGTTCCTCGCCATCATGGCCGTGCTCGCCACCGCGACCGTCATCACGCAGCTCGGCGGCGACGGAGAGAGCATCGCCCTGAAGATCGTCGCGACCGTCATCGTCGCCGCCCTGATCGTCGCAGCCTCGGTGCTCGGGTACCACACGATCATGAAGCTGCAGTCGGTGCTCACCTGGCTCACCGGCGCGGTCACCGTGCTCTACGTCATCCTCGCCGCCCCGAGCATCGACCTCGCCGCGGTGATGGCGCGTCCCGACGGCGGCCTCGGCCAGGTCATCGGCGCGCTCGTCATGGTCATGACGGGGTTCGGCCTCGGCTGGATCAACATCGCCGCCGACTGGTCGCGCTACCAGAAGCGCACGGCCTCCGACGGGGCGATCGTCGCCTGGAACACGATCGGCGGTTCGATCGCCCCGGTCATCCTGGTGATCTTCGGCCTGCTGCTCGCCGGCTCGAACGACGACCTGTTCGCCGCCGTCCAGGCGGATCCGATCGGCGCCCTCGCGACGATCCTGCCGGTGTGGGTGCTCGTGCCGTTCCTGCTCACCGCCGTGCTCGCCCTCGTCTCGGGCGCAGTCCTCGGCATCTACTCCTCCGGCCTCACGCTGCTGAGCCTGGGCATCCGCATCCCCCGCCCGTCCGCCGCCGCGATCGACGGCGTGATCCTCACCCTCGGCACGATCTACGTCGTGTTCTTCGCGACCGACTTCCTCGGCCCGTTCCAGAGCTTCCTCATCACGCTCGGCGTGCCGCTCGCCTCGTGGGCCGGCATCCTCATCGCCGACATCCTGCGCCGGAGGAAGGACTACGACGAGGAGGCGCTGTTCGACAGCCGCGGCCGCTACGGCGCCTGGGACTGGATCTCGATCGGCACCATGATCGTGACGAGCGTGATCGGGTGGGGCCTGGTGCTCAACGGCTTCGCGGAGGCCGCACCGTGGAACAACTGGCAGGGATATCTGCTGTTCCTCGTCGGCGGCGTCGACGGCGACTGGGCGTACGCGAACCTCGGCGTGTTCTTCGCCCTCGTGCTGTCGTTCGTCTTCACGTGGTTCGCGCGCGCGGGTGTGATCCGCCGCCAGGAGCAGACGGCGTGATGGAGCCGGATGCGCGGCCCTGGCTGGTCGTGATCGACCCCCAGCACATCTTCGCGTCGCCGGACTCGGCGTGGGGCTCTCCGTTCTTCGGCGAGGCGATCGTACGCATCCGCGAGCTCGCCGCCGCGTTCGGCGACCGCGTGCTCGTGACTCGCTGGATGCCGACGGCCGACCGCTCCACGGCCTGGGGCAACTACTTCGCCGAGTGGCCGTTCGCCGACCGCCCCGCCGACGACCCCCTGTTCGACCTGGTGCCTGCCGCGCAGGACCTGTCCCCGCATCCGACCCTCGACCTGCCGACCTTCGGCAAGTGGGGACCCGCGATCGAGGCGGTCGTCGGACACGGCGCGCACGTCGTGCTGACCGGCGTCTCGACCGACTGCTGCGTGCTGTCGACGGCGCTCGCCGCCGCGGATGCCGGGGCGCGCGTCACGGTGGTCGCCGACGCCTGTGCGGGCTCGACGGCCGAGAACCACGCCGCCGCGGTGCACGTCATGGGCCTGTACCCGCCGCAGCTGACGATCGGCGATACGGCCTCGGTGCTCGCGGCGCTCTGAGGCGGGTGGAGGTCAGGCGGCTCTGACCGCGGCGGCGATGTCGGCGGGCGTGCCGTGCCACGGGGCGCCATGCCCGGGCAGGACCCAGGACGCCGGAACGGCGGCGAGCCGGTCGAGGGAGTCCAGCGCGCGGTCCGGCTCGTCCGTGAACGGGGCCGGTTGCGCACCCTCACGACCGGTCAGCACGTGCCGGGTGGTGAGCGCGTCTCCGACGAACACCGCGTCCACCGCGGGCACGTGGATCGCGACGCTGCCCGGCGAATGTCCCGGCATCCCGATGATCACGGGTGCGCCGGGCAGGTCGAGCACGTCGCCGTCCGCCACCTCGACGACCTCGGCGACCTGCCGCGTGCGGAGCGCGTTCTTGCGGATGCCGTAGGCGAGGAACCCGAGCATCGGGCCGAGGCGGGACGGGCCCATGGGCGTCTTCGGCTTCTCCCCGGTGCGCACGCGGTGGGCGTCGGCGGCGTGGATGAAGACCGGCACGTCGGCCTCGGTGCGCAGTCGCTCCGCGAAGCCGATGTGATCGCCGTCGCCGTGGGTGAGCACGACGCCGCGGATGTCGGAGATCGGCCGGCCGATCTCGACGAGCGTGCGCTGCAGGTCGTGCCAGTGCCCCGGCATCCCCGCGTCGATGAGCGTGATCCCCTCGGGCAGGTCGATGAGGTACGAGGCGACGATGTCGTTGCCCAGACGGTGGAGGTGCGGTGCGAGCTTCATGGCGAATCCCTTCGGTTGCGAAGGCTACGATACGTAGCTATCATGGCTATTGTCAATAGCCATCGTGACCAGAACCCGGAGGACCGGATGCCGACACCCGACCGCACCTCACTCCCCGCCATCGTCGCGGCCGGACGCGGGATCCTCGAGGAGAACGGACCCGCCGGCGTCACGATGCAGGCCGTGGCCGCCCGCGTCGGAGTGCGCGCCCCGTCGCTGTACAAGCGCGTGCGCGATCGCGACGCCCTGCTCTCCGCCGTGACCCAGGCGATCGCCGACGACCTCACCGAACGCCTCGAGCGCACCGACGGCGGACTCGCCGGGATCGCCGGCGCCTACCGTGGTTTCGCGCACGACCAGCCCGAGGGGTTCCGCCTCCTGTTCACCTCGTCTGCCCCGCCCGAGGCCCTCCGCGAGACGGCCCGCCCCGTGCTCCGGGCGTGCGAGGCCCTGGTCGGCGCCGACGACGCGCTCGACGCCGCGCGCCTGTTCACGGCATGGTCGACGGGGTTCCTGCAGATGGAGCTCAGCGGTGCGTTCCGCCTCGGCGGCGACGTCGACGCGGCGTTCGACTACGCCACCCAGCGCATCATCCGCGCCCTCACGGCCTGACCGCACGCGCCACGGGCGTCCCGAACGGTGGGCGCGTCACCACCGCGTCCAGGCCGCCCACAGTTCGGCATAGGGCCCGGTCTCCGCCACGAGCTCGTCGTGCGTTCCCGACTGCACGACCCGGCCGTCCTGCATCACGAGGATGCGGTCGGCCACGACGGCCTGGCTCAGCCGATGCGCGATCACGATGCCCGTACGTCCGTCGATGGCGCCGAGCGACGCCCCGTCGAGCAGCTCCGAGTCGGCCGATCCCGCCTCCGCGGTGGCCTCGTCGAGGATCACGACGGATGCCGACGACAGGGCGACCCGAACGAGCGCGAGGTGCTGGGCCTGACCGGGCGTGAGCGGATGCCCGGACTCCCCGATCACGGTGTCGAGTCCCTCGGGCAGGCGCAGGATCCAGTCGGCGCCGAGCCGGTCGATCGCGGCGCGCATCCGCCCCTCGTCGCCGTCGCCGAACAGGGCGAGGTCGTCGCGCACCGTACCGGCGAACACGTGCGGCTCCTGGCTCAGCATCACGACGGCGTCGCGGAGGTCGTGCGGATGCCAGTCCTGGATGCCCCGATCGTCGTGGCGCACCGCGCCGCCTCCCACGGGCAGCGCGCCGGCGAGCACTCGCGCGAGGGTGGTCTTGCCCGCGCCGCTCGCACCGACGATCGCTATGGTGTCCCCCGGCTCGGCGGTGAGCGACACGTCGTCGAGGTCGCGCCGGTCCGGAAGGTGGCTGAACGACAGGCCGTCGACCTCGATCGCCCCTCGACGCTCGGCCACCACGGAACCCGTCCCCCGATCCCGCGGGGTGGGCAGTCCGATCACGCCGAACAGCCGCGCGAGGCTCGCCCCGGCATCCTGCAGCTCGTCGATCCGGTAGAGCAGCGTCCCCATCGGGCCGAACAGGCCGAGGAAGTACAGCGCCGCCGCCGAGGCCGCGCCGAGTTCGACGTGGCCGCCCGTGACGAGGAGGTATCCGACGAGCAGCACCGCCGAGAGGCCGACGAGCTCGGCGCCGTTGAGGAACACGTTGAAGTCGTTGCGCACCTTCGTCGCCCGCACCTCCAGAGCGATGGCCTGCGTGCTCGACTCCGCGATCCGGTCGAGGTGACGCTCCTCGGAGCGCAGCGCGCGCACGGTGTCGACGCCGCGCACCGCTTCGATCGTGCGCTGACCCCGCTCGGCGACCACGGCGCGATGCTCCCGGTACACCGGTGCGGAGCGGCGCAGGAACCAGCGCAGCGAGAAGTACTGGATGGGCGCGGCCGCGAGCGCCGCCAGCGCGAAGCGCCAGTCGAGCAGACCGAGGCCGAGGATGCTGAGCACGATGCCGAACAGGGCGGTGAGGAACGCGGGCAGCGCCTCCTCGACGACTTCGCCGACCGCTCGCACGTCGCCGGACAGCCGCGCCACCAGGTCACCCGTGCCCGCGGCCTCGATGCGGGCGGTCGGCTGGGCGAGGGCTGTGCCGAACGCGGCCTCGCGCACCTCGCGGATGGTCCCCTGACCGAGGCGCGCCAGCAGGACGCGGCCGACCCAGGTGAGGGCGGCACCGCCGGCGAGTGACCCCGCGAGCGCGAGGCCGTACGGGAGCAGGGCACCGCCGCCCGCGACGATGTCATCGACCATGAGCCCGATGATCCAGGGCGCGACGAGCGCGGCGCCGACACCCGCGCACAGCGTGAGCATCGCCGAGAGCGCCAGCCCACGGCGGTGGCCGAGGGCGGCGAGGAGTCCTCGGGCGGTGTCGCGACGACTCGCGATCGGGAGCTTCTCGTCGCTCATGCGTGCGCCTCCCTCAGGTCGTGCACCCGATGGCAGCTGGACAGGAGCGAGGCCCGATCGGTGAGCAGCACGATCGTGCGCCCCTCGCTCGCGAGACCTGAGGCGACCTGCGCCTCGGTGATGGGGTCGATCGCGGTCGTGGGCTCGTGCAGCACGAGGAGCGGCTGCGGCTGGTGCAGCGCCCGCGCGAGCAGGAGCCGCTGACGCTGTCCTCCCGACAGGCGCAGACCGCGTTCTCCGACTCTCTCGTCGAGACCGTCGGGGAGCCGGCGCAGCACCTCGTCGAACGCGGATGCCGACAGATGGGCCTCATGGACGTGCTCGGCGATGTTCTCGGCCGCCGTGCCGCTGAACACGGCCGCGTCGTGCGGAGGCGCGAACACCGCCGCGCGCAGCCCCTCGTCGCCGAGGTGCGCCGCGTCCGTCCCGCCGATCAGCAGCTCGCCGGGCTCCGCGGGACGCAGTCCGCCGAACAGCCGCGCGAGGTCGACGATGCGGTCGGGGTCGGCGCGGATGCCGGTGACCTGGCCTGCCGGGACCTCGATGTCACGGCCGCCGACCGACAGGCGCGCGACGACGTCCCGGTCGTCCGACGTCCGCACCGCACGACTCGCGGAACCGCGCGCGGAGACCCGGTCGGCGACCGCGCCCGCTTCGACCGAGAACTCCGCGATGCGCCGGGCCGAGCCGTGCTTCGACGCGATCGCCGCCGGCAGATAGCCGAGCGCCTGCAACGGCCCGCGGATGGTCTGCGCGAGGCCCATCGCCGTGACGAAGCCGCCCACGGTGATCGCGCCGTCGAGCGCGAGCCAGCCGCCGAGCATCGCGACGCCCGTGAAGGCGAGTCCGCTCACGAGCAGGTTCAGGGCCGCGAGGCCGGCCGCGGCCTTCTCGGCGCGGTAGGCGGCCTCGGCCGCGACAGCGCTCTCGGCCACATAGCGCTCGGTCGCCCGGGAGGCTCCGCCCAGCGCGCCGAGCACACGCAGACCGGTCGCGAAATCGGTGCTCACCGCGTCGAGACGCGCCGCCTGCTTCTGCGCCTCGTACCCGCGGCGCCGCAGACCGCCGCTGACCGCGTGCACGACGAACGCCTGCACGAGCGTGCCGATCACGACCGCGATCGCGAGCGGCCAGGCGATCACGAGCAGGGTGAAGCACGCCACGAGCACGGCGGTCGCCGACGCGGCCTGCTCGGCGATGACCCAGAAGAACCCGGCGGTCTGCCCGGCATCCGACGAAGAGATCGTCAGCACCTCGCCCGCGGGGCGGCGCGTGCGGCGACGCAGCGCGAGTCCGAGCACGCCCTGCCGCAGCGCGTGCTCGCCCTGCGCGTAGACCCGGGTGCCGGCGCGGTCGCCGAGCTGCCAGGCGCAGATCAGCACCGCGAACACCGCCACGAGGAACACGAGCGCCCAGGCGAGGGCGACCGGGTCTCCCGGGGCGATCGCCCGGTCGATCACGACGCCGACCGCGACGGGCACCATGACCTCGGCCAACTGGTGGCCGCAGAAGCCGACGACCGACAGCACGGCGCGGATCCGGCGTCCACGACCCCAGACGCCCTCCTGGAAGACCTTGCCGACGGTGGTGGTCACGTCGGGTCCGCCGCGGAACGGGGACGCTCGGCGGGCGCAGGGGCAGAGCGGGACATCAGGTACTCCGGAGGGGATTCACGGACGCTCGTCCGTCTCGACCCGCGTCACTTTCACCATAGGCGAGCCTCGTGTCGCGCAGCGGACATCTCGTGCTCGCACCGCGCCGACTTCGTCTCAGCACGGGAGCGTCGCCGATCCTCTCGGCACGACCAGGGGACTGCCTGCGACCGGGTCGTCGATCACCACGCAGTCGAGTCCGAAGACCTCCTGCACGAGCTCAGCCGTCACGATCTCGCGCGGCGTGCCCTCGGCGACGACCGCGCCGTCCTTCATCGCGATGATGTGGGTGGCGTAGCGCGCGGCGTGATTGAGGTCGTGCAGCACCGCCACGAGCGTGCGTCCCTCGTGATGGAGTCGACGGAACAGCTCAAGCAGCTCGATCTGATGGGCGATGTCGAGGAACGTGGTGGGCTCGTCGAGGAGCACGATCGGGGTCTCCTGCGCGAGTGCCATCGCCACCCAGACGCGCTGGCGCTGGCCGCCGGACAGCTCGTCGACGAGCCGCGTCGACAGTCCGGTCGTGTTCGTCGCCGCGAGAGCTGCGGCGACGGCGCGCTCGTCCTCGGCCGACCACTGCCTGATGAGCTTCTGATGGGGGTAGCGTCCGCGGGAGACGAGGTCGGCGACGACGATCCCGTCGGGTGCGAGAGACGTCTGCGGCAGCAGCCCGACCTCGCGGGCGAGAGCCTTCGACGGCATGCTCGCGATCGAGCGCCCGTCGAGCGTCACGGCACCGCTTGACGGCTTCAGCAGGCGGGCGAGGCTGCGCAGCAGCGTGGACTTGCCGCACGCGTTCGGCCCCACGATGACCGTGAACGAGCCGTCCGGGATGCGCACGTCGAGATGCTCGGAGATCACCCGCCGGTCGTAGCCGATGGAGACGTCGTCGGCATGCAGGCGGGCCGGGACGGCTGCCGGAGCGGATGCGGCGGATGCGGGAGCGGGTGCGGTCATGCGATGCGGATCTTTCGGGGGTGCGGTCATCGGCGTCGTGTCTCCCTGATCAGGAGCCAGACGAAGTAGAAGCCGCCGACGGACACGGTGACGATGCCGACGGGCAGCTGCAGCGGGGCGAACACGCGCTGCGCGAGGAAGTCGCTGATCACGAGCAGGAGCGCCCCGGTCATCCCGGCCGCGACGAGGCCGATGCCGGCGGACCGGGTGAGCCGTCGAGCGATCTGGGGAGCCACGAGCGCGATGAACGCGATCGGCCCCGCCGCCGCCGTGACGAGGGCGACGAGCGCGACGCCCACGACGATCGCGACGAGCCGTACGACGGTCGGCCGCGACCCGAGCGATCCGGCCGCATCGTCGCCGAGCTCGAGCACCCGGAGCGCGGGAGAGAGGGCGAGCGCGGCGGGCACGAGCACGGCGAGCACGACGACTGCGGGGAGCAGGTGATCGATCGACACGCCGTTGAGCGATCCGCTCCCCCACACCCCGGCGGTGAGCTGCTCCTCCGTCGTCGCCTTCAGCATGAGGTAGGTGTTCACCGCCGCGAGCAGCGCCGAGACGCCGATGCCCACGATGATCAGCCGGAAACCCTGCACGCCGCGACGGTACGCGAGCACGAACACCACGAGTGCGGTGACGATACCGCCGACGAGGGCTCCGGACGCCACGGCGTAGTACCCGCCGCCCGTGACGAGGATCACGACGAGAGCCCCCGTGTACGACCCGGACGAGAAGCCGATGATGTCGGGCGATCCGAGCGGATTGCGGGTGAGCGACTGGAACATGGCCCCCGACATCCCGAGAGCCAGGCCGAACAGCGCGGCGAGCAGTGCCCGCGGCATCCGCCATTCGCGCACCACGAGCACCACGCCGCCGTCGGCCGTGCCGAGCAGTCCGCCGACCACCTCGTCGAGAGGGATGTCGTAGGTCCCCGTCGAGATGGAGAGGATGACGCCGGCCGCGGTCGCGAGGGCGATCGCCAGAGTGACGAGCACGGCGCGGAGGGACACGGCACCCGACCACGGCATCCGACGCGTGGCGAGCCGGCGGTAGCCGAAGTCGACCGTGGCGGTCACAGCCCGCTCACCTTCGTCCGACGAGCGAGGAGGACGAGCACCGGGGCACCGACGAAGGCGGTGACGATGCCGACCTCGAGCTCCTGCGGGGCGAGGACGACACGGCCGATGACATCGGAGGCGAGAAGCAGCAGGGCGGCGCCGACCGCCGAGAACGGGATGATCCAGCGCTGATCGGGACCGGTGAACCAGCGCACCACGTGCGGGACCATCAGACCGACGAATCCGATGGGCCCGGCGGCCGCCGTCGCCGCCCCGGCGAGCAGCGTCACCGCGATGATGACGAGGATGCGCGTGCGCACCACGTTCGCGCCGAGGGAGCGGGCGAGGTCGTCGCCGAGCGAGATCGCGTTGAGGGGCCGGCCCGCGACGGCGGCGATGGCGAGGCCGATCGCGATGGGGACGGCCACCGTCGCGAGCGTCCCCCAGCCGCGTCCGGCGAGCGAGCCGGCGCTCCAGCGCAGCATGTCATCGAAGGACTCGGGGTGGAGCATGGTGATGGCGGAGGCGAATCCGCCGAGGAGCGCACCGAGCGCGACGCCCACGAGCGTGAGGCGGATGGGGGTCGCGCCGACCGACCCGATCGAGCCGAGGGCGTAGATGAGCACGGTCACGAGGATCGCCCCGACGAACGCGAACCACAGGTACTGCGAGATCGCGGTGACGCCGAACAGACCGATCGCGATCACGACAGCCACGTTCGCGCCGGCGCCGACGCCGAGGATGCCGGTGTCGGCGAGCGGGTTGCGTGTGAGCGCCTGGATGAGCGCGCCGGCGACCCCGAGCGCGGCGCCGAGGACGAGAGCGAGGCTCGCCCGCGACATGCGCATCTCGTGGACGATGAAGGACGTCTCCCCGCCGTCGGGATGCCAGAGGGCGGTCCAGATCTCCGCGAACGGGATGCCTCGCGCGCCGACCCACAGGCTGAGCAGGAACACCACGGCGAGCAGCACCGCGGCCGCGAGCAGGAAGAGGGTGCGCGAGACGGTGACGCGCACCGGGCCCTGGGCGGGGCGGGCGGTGCGCGTCACCTCCTGGTCGTGCAGGACGGTCATCAGCCGCGGGCGTCGACCTTCTCCTGGATCACGGCGAGCATGTCCGCGAGGTCTTCGAGGTTCTCGGAGGCCCACCCGAACGACCCGGTGGGCGACAGCGGGATGTAGTCCACGACCATGCCGTTCTGCACCGCCGGGAGGTTGAGCCAGACCGCGTTGGTCGCGAGCGGCGCCAGCACGTCGTCGTCGCTGCGTGCGTCGAGGATCACGTCGGCGTTGGCGAGACGATCGAGGTTCTCGTACGAGAACCAGTTCGGGAACTTCGCCTCGTTGATCTCGTCATCCGCCTGCTCGCGGAACGTGGCTCCCAGGTCCCGGAGGATGGGCGTGGCGAAGTGCGTGTCGCCGTAGGTGCCCCAGTCGTCCTCGTTCGCGACGAACACGGTCACGGCCTCGTTCGCGAGGACGTCGGCGTACTGCTCCTTGATCTCATCGCGCCGCGCGTCGTACTCGTCGATGAGCGGCTGCAGGACGCCTTCCTTGTCGAGGATCTCGGCCAGCTCCGTCGCGCGCGTCCGCCAGCTCTCGCCGTCGCGCGCCTCGAAGGTGATGATCGGCGCGACCTTCTCGAGCTCCGGGCGGAGCGGGTCGTCCAGGGGCAGGAAGTCACTGGTCGCGATGATGACATCGGGATCGGCCTTGGCGACGGCCTCGAGGTTGAGCTCGTAGTACTCGCCGATCGACTCGGCGTCCGACTCGCGGATCGCGTCGGAGTACTGCGTGGGGATCGCTACACCCTCGGTGTCCGTGAAGTAGCTGTTCACGACGCCGACCGGGGTGACCCCGATGTCGAGCAGGGCTGCGGGCGTGTAGAAGTCGACCGACACGATGCGCTCGATCGTCTCGGGGATCTCGACATCGCCGAAGGCGGATTCGTAGACGCGCGTCCCGTCGGCCGAGTCGCCCTCCGCCGGGGCGCTGCACGCGGCGAGCGCGAGGACTGCGGCGGATGCCGTGACGAGGCCGAGGAGGCGGACGGCGCGATTCGGGCGCGCCGAGGTGAGGGAGGACATGTTTCTCCTGTGATCGCAGGGGAACGCCGGGCGGTCATCGACCGTCCGGCGTTGGTAAGGGTTGCCTGACCTAAGCTAGACGATCACCCATGCCGGGGAGGGGACGAGTTGTACCGGTTTCGGTACGGGCTCAGCCGGTCGACGGCCGCGGCGATCGCGCCCCTCGCACGTATTCCGCGGGAGTCTGCCCCGTGAGCTCGCGGAAGTGATCGATGAACGTCGACGGATTTCGGTACCCGACCTGACGCGAGACCGACACGATCGAACGGCCGTGGGTCAGTTCCCGGATCGCGAGCTGCAGGCGGGCGAGGATGCGCCACTGCGTGAACGTCATGCCGGTCTCGACCTCGAACTGCCGCGCGAGCGTGCGGCCGTGCATGCCGCACTCGTACCCCCAGTCGGCGGTCGTGCGCTTGTCGCCGGGGTCGGCGAGGATGGCACTCGCAACCATGTGCAGATGAGGACTCCGGGGCATGACGAGCTCGAACGACTCGCGCGGTGCAGGCACGAGCAGATCGAGGATGACGCGCTGCACCCGCATCCGGGCATCCGTGTCGACCGTCCCCATGAGGTTGTGGTCGAGCAGCGCGCGCAGCGGCTCGGTCATGGCGACACCGGTGACCACACTCGGCATCGCACCGTCATGCGGCCCTCCTTCGGTGAAGTACGTCGCCCGCACACGCGCGCCGCGCTCGGCCGACGCCTGGTGCGCGACCCTCGACGGCACCCAGACGGCGAGCGCCGGGGGGATCGCCCACACGCGCCCGTCCGCCTCGAGGCGAGCCATGCCCCCGACCGACCACAGCAGCTCGTGCTCGTCATGCCGGTGCGCGGGCCACACGATCGGGTCGTCCATGTCGTACTCGAACGTCGTGAGCAGATACCCCGGCGGAACCCGCCGGATCCCGTCGTACGCGACCTCGCTCACCGATCGCGCCGCTCCAGCCGCAGCCGGACGCCGTCGATCACGAGCTCGACCTTGTCCCGCCACCAGCTGCTGGGGTTGCCCTGCTCGCCCATCGCGTCGCGCATGACCTCGAGGTACTCCTGCGCCATCCCCTCGTCGGGCACCGCATCGCCGGCATCCTCCATCGTCTCGATCGCGAGCTCCCGGAAGGTGCGTTCCCCGTCGACCTCCCGGTCGAGAAGCTCGATCGTGAGGTACGAATCGGCGGTCATGTCGCCGATCGTGTCGACGATGAGCGCGGCCTCGCGGAACGAGAAGCCGAGGGCGACGGTCAGGTGCTCCACGACGCGGTACGCCTGGAACACGAAGGCCTCGGGCATCGACGTCATCCCGCGCACGCGCTGCGCGAGTCCGGGAGTGGACACGAACATCGTCCACATGGCCTGCGCGCAATCGCGGAGGTACTGCGCCCAGTCCTCGCCCGGATCCGGCCAGACCGCCCGCGCCGCCGCGACGCCGACCGCGGCATCGAGCATCTCCTCGCGGCTCGAGATGTGCCGATAGAGAGTCGACTGGTCGACGCCGAGCCGCTCCGCGACGGCGGAGGTCGTTGCCCGGTCCAGCCCGATCTCGAGCACGGCGTCGAGGATCGCCGCGCGCGACGTGAGCGGGGGACGGCCTCGACGGGGTGGGACGGACATCGGCTCATGCTACCCGCCGCGCTCCGGCGTTCCCCGAGCGCGGAGGGAAAACAGGTAAGGCTACCCTTGCCTTACCGATCGTTTCTCGGCTACGCTCTTCCTGTTTTGCAATAACTCATTGCAAAAGAAGGGCCGAGATGACAGACACGACCGAGCGCGGCGCCGCGAAAGCCGCACGCCGCGAGGCGCGGCTCCGGCAGCGCGCAGCCGACCGCGCGATCCTGGGCCCCGTGTCCGCGCGACTGACCCTGGCGAGCGCGATCGTCGCGATCGCCTCCCTGTGCGCCGTCGTGCCGTTCCTCCTCATCGCCGAGGTCTGCCGCGAGCTGCTCGCGACCTCTCCCGACTGGGCGCGGGTGTGGGGGCTGCTCCTCCTGGCCCTCGGGATCCTCGCGCTCCGCGGGCTGCTGCAGTCCGGCGCCCTGCTGTGGTCGCACCTGATCGATGCCGAGCACCAGTACACGCTCCGGACGCTGCTGGCGGCGAAGCTCTCCCGGGTGCCCCTCGGGTGGTTCACGGAACGCAGCTCCGGCGAGGTCAAGAAGCTCCTGCAGAACGACGTCGACGCCCTGCACTACCTGGTCGCCCACGCGCGCCTCGAGTTCGTCGGCGCCCTCACCCTACCGCTGGCGACCTTCGCGTACCTCCTGCTCGTCGACTGGCGCCTCGCCCTGCTGCTGCTCGTGCCGATCCTCATCTACGCGTTCGTGATGTCGCGGATCATGGGCCCGGGGTACGCCGCGAAGATGGCGACCTACGAGGGGTGGCAGACGCAGGTCAGCGAGACGACCATCGAGTTCGTCGACGGCATCCAGGTCGTTCGCGCGTTCGGCCAGCCCCGCAAGGGACACCACCGCTATCAGGAGGCCATCGACGGCTACGCGGTCTTCTTCCGTGGCTGGGTCGGACCGATCACGCGCCTCGAGGGCATCGGCAGCCAGCTGCTCAACCCGGTGGTCGTGATGCTGTTCGTGCTCGTCGCCGCGCTCGGTCTCCTCGGCGGCGGCGCGATGGAGCCGGCAGCCCTCGTGCCGTTCATCCTCGTCGGCCTCGGCATCGGCGGCACCGTGCTCACGTTCGGGTACGGCATGCAGGCTCTGCGCCTGGCATCCGCCGCCTCGGTGCGCCTGTGGGAGCTGACCGAGACCGCCGAGCTCATCGATCCGGCCGACGGACCCGGTCCCTCCTCCGGGCTGGTGCGGTTCGAGGGCGTGGAGTTCGGGTACCGCGAGGGGCATCCCGTCCTGAAGGGCGTCGACCTCGAGCTCCGCCCCGGGACCATCACCGCCCTCGTCGGCCCCAGCGGATCGGGCAAGTCGACGCTCGCCCGCCTCGTCCCGCGCTTCTACGACGTGACCGGCGGACGCATCACGCTCGACGGGCACGACCTGCGCGATCTGCGCTCGGCGGACCTGTACCGATCGGTCGGCTTCGTGCTGCAGGACGTGCAGCTCATCGCCGGCTCCGTGCGCGAGAACCTGCTGCTGGCGCGGCCGGATGCCGGTGACGACGACCTCGAACGCGTGTGCCGCGCCGCGCAGATCCACGAGCGCCTCCTCGAACTGCCTCGCGGGTACGACTCCGAGATCGGCGTCGACGCCCGCCTCTCCGGCGGCGAGGCGCAGCGCCTCTCGATCGCTCGCGCGCTGCTGGCCGATGCACCGGTCCTCGTGCTCGACGAGGCGACGGCCTTCGCCGACCCCGAGTCGGAGGCCGCGATCCAGGACGCCCTCGCGGTGCTCGTCGCCGACCGCACCGTGCTCGTGATCGCCCACCGGCTGCACACCATCGTCGACGTCGACCAGATCGTCGTGCTCGACGAGGGGCACGTCGTCGAGCGGGGCACCCCCGCCGAGCTGCGGTCCTCGGACGGACTGTTCTCCCGCCTGTGGGCCGCCGACGAGCGCGCACTCACCGAGGTCGCGAACGCGCCCCTCACCGCGACCCCGCCCACTGCCGCGGCCTCGGCCTCGGCCACCGACACTCTGGAGGTGCACGCATGATCCGCAAGGTGCTGCGTCTGGTCCCCGACCCGTACCGCGGGATGGTCCCGCTGTACCTCGCGACGATCGTGCTGTTCGCTCTCGCGCAGTCCGCCGCGTACGTGCTGCTGGTGCCGCTGCTCGAGGCGGTGTTCGAGGGCGACCTGGCCACCGCCTGGGCCTGGACGGCCGGCATCGCGGCGCTCGTCGTCGTTGTCTTCGTCTGCGGCTACCGTCAGGCCGTGCTGGGGCTGAAGGTCGGCACCGGCATGATGCACTCGCTGCAGACCCGCCTCGGCGACCACATCGCGACGCTCCCGCTCGGCTGGTTCGGCTCCGCCACCGCG
Organism: Microbacterium sp. NPDC089696; assembly: GCF_044749125.1. NCBI lineage: Bacteria > Bacillati > Actinomycetota > Actinomycetes > Micrococcales > Microbacteriaceae > Microbacterium > Microbacterium sp. NPDC089696. The sequence goes on from NZ_JBIVHF010000002.1 coordinate 642,960, forward strand.
GGAAAGGTGTCGCGGCTGATCAGCAGCAGCGTCAAGGACGCGATGGGCGTGTTCGCCCATCTGCTGACGCCGCTCGTCACCGGCATCCTCGTGCCCGCGGGCGTCGCGGTCGGGATGCTGTTCATCGACGCGCGGGTGTCGCTCGCGATGGTGATCTCCGCCCCGCTCCTCTCCCTCGTGAACCGCTGGGGCCAGGGCCTGTACGCGCGCGCGGAGGCCAAGGCCCACACGGCGGCCGAGGAGGCGAACTCGCGTGTGATCGAGTTCGCGCAGGCGCAGCCGGTGCTCCGAGCGTTCGGTGCGGCGACGACCGGCAATCGCGGGATGCAGGACGCCCTCACCGCCCAGCGCCGCGTCGGCCGAGGACTGGTCGTCGCCTCCGTCCCTGGACTCGTCGTGTTCTCCTTCCTCGTGCAGCTGACCTTCGTCGGACTCGTCTACCTCGTGGTGTCCTTCGCCTCGGGCGGGACTCTGTCGGTGCCCGCCGCCATCGCACTCATCGCGGTCAGCTCGCGCTTCATCGATCCGCTCAACCAGGCGGCCGAGCTGTCGACCGCGGTGCGTGCGGCGGCGAACGCCGCCGACCGGGTCACGGATCTGCTCGACACCCCGGTGCTGCCCGAGTCCGCACTCGACGTGCGCCCCGTCGACGCCGGCGTGCGCTTCACCGACGTGACGTTCGGGTACGACGAAGCCGAACCCGTGATCGACGGCGTCTCGTTCACGGTGCCGAGCGGGACGACCACCGCCCTCGTCGGTCCGAGCGGCAGCGGCAAGACCACCCTGTTGCGGCTCGCGTCCCGCTTCTACGACGTCGGCTCCGGACGCATCGAGGTCGGCGGGCACGCGATCTCGGACTACCCCTCGACCACGCTCATGGAGCAGTTCTCGCTCGTGTTCCAGGACGTCTACCTGTTCCACCAGTCCATCGCCGAGAACGTGCGGATCGGGCGACCCGACGCCTCCGACGAGGAGATCGCGCGTGCCGCGGCCACAGCCCGCGTCGACGAGATCGTCGAGCGGCTGCCCGAGGGCTGGGACACGAACGTCGGCGAGGGCGGCACCGCGCTGTCCGGCGGCGAGCGCCAGCGCGTCTCGATCGCCCGGGCTCTGCTCAAGGACGCCCCGATCGTGCTGCTCGACGAGGCCACGAGCGCGCTCGACCCGCAGAACGAGGCGGCCGTCGTGCGCGGTGTCCACGAGCTGACCCGCGACAAGACCGTGATGGTCGTGGCGCACCGCCTGTCGACCATCCAGCACGCCGACCAGATCCTGTTCCTCGACCGGGGACGCATCGTCGAACGCGGCACGCACACCGAGCTGCTCGCGGCGGGCGGACGGTACGCGGACTTCTGGCACGAGCGCTCGCGCGCGTCGGGATGGCATCTCGCCGCGGCGGGGGCGGTGCGCTGATGGCCGCCAACTGGCAGCGGGGTGTCATGCGCCTGATGCGCATCGCGAACCACGAGGTCGACGTGGTCGGCATCCGGGACTTCACGCCGTGGTACCGCCGGATCGAGTTCCGCACGCCCACGCTCACCGACGGCCTCGAGATGTTCCCGACGCTGTGGCTGCGCCTCTGGGTTCCGCACCCGGCGAAGGGCGAGGGCTTCGTCGTCCAGCGCGGCTACACCTTCGTGCGCGTGGATGCCGGGACGCAGACCTTCAGCCTCGACTTCGTGCTGCACGACGTGGCCGGTCCCGCCGGTGATTGGGCGAGGCTCGCGGTCGTGGGCGACACCGCCGAGGTCGCGCTGACGCCGGCCCGCGTGGACATCCCCGACGGCACGACCACGCTCGTGCTGGCCGGTGACTCCACCGCACTCCCGGCGATCAACACCTGGCTCGAGTCGGTCCCCGCCGACGTCGAGACGCGCGTCTTCCTGGAGGAGGAGCACGAGGATCGGGCCTCGCTCCCCCGGGTCGAGCGCGACAGGGGGACGTGGGAGTGGGTGGCGCGCGAGGGCGACCGGGGGGCCGCCCTCGACCGCGCCATCCGCTCCTCGGTCGCATCGCAGCCGGGCCTGTACGGCTGGGCCGCCGGGGAGAAGACCCTCGTGAAGCACGTGCGCGGGGCGCTCCGCGAGCATCTGGGCCTCGATCGGGGCCACCATTTCACGCAGTTCTACTGGATCGAAGGGAAGGCCACGGGCTGAGGCCACGGGCGCACACGCATGAAGAACATCAGCACCCGTCTCCTGCTCACCTGCGCCGCGATCGGCGTCGCGAGCGGCATCGTCCTCCTGCCGATCTTCGGCGTCTTCTCGAGCGCGGCGATCGCCGCCGCACCGCTGCTCTACACGGTGTTCCTGGGCTTCTGGTTCTTCGGCGGAGTGCTCATGCAGTCGATCACGCACCGCCCGGGCATGGCGCTGCTCACCTCGGTGATCGCCGGGCTCGTGATCGCGCCGTTCACTCCGTACGGGTTCTCGACCGTGCTGTCGACCGCGACCGTGGGTCTGTGCCAGGAGCTGCCGTTCCTCGCGACGCTGTACCGACGCTGGCCGACCTGGCTGTTCTACGTCGCGAACGGCCTGATCGGGCTCGCGTACGCGTTCCCGGCACAGGCGATCTTCACCGCCGACACCCCCGAGGGCGTGCGCCTCGCCGTGTACCCCCTGGCCGCCGCGAGCGCCGTCGCGATGACCTGGCTGGCCCGTCTCGTCGCGAAGCGCCTCGACCGCATGGGCGTCACCCGCGGGTTGACGCGCACCCCCGCGGCATCCGTCGGTCCCGCCGCGACCCCGGCCGCGTAGTCGCTGCCGCGGCCCACCCCGCCCCTCGCCTGGGCGCCCCCGCGTGCGCGGCGGACCGGAATACTGGCACACTGAGCGCGGAGAGGGGTTTCCATGGCCACCAGCGCGCCCGCCGAGGAGTCCGCACAGGAGTCCACGACGACGACCGATGATCTTCGCCGCTCGCGGCGCCCGTGGCGTCGGACGCGGATCGCGCTGCTCGTGATCGCAGCCGTGATCGCCGTGGTCGCGGTCATCACCTCGGTGACGCCCTGGCCCTCGGCCCTGCTCATCCGGGCGGTGTTCGAGAAGGGCGGCGACGCGACCGCCGCGGAGATGCAGAAGCACGTGCCCGACGTCGAGCTCACGGAGCAGCTCGACATCGCCTACGGGGATGCCGGAGCGGACACCACCATGGACGTCTTCGCCCCGGCGTCCGCGGCCGGCCCCCTGCCGACCGTCGTGTGGATCCACGGCGGCGCGTGGATCTCGGGCGAGAAGGAGAACGTCGACCCCTACCTGCGCATCATCGCCGCGGAGGGCTACACGACGATCGGCGTGAACTACACGATCGGCCCCGAGGGCGTGTACCCGCTCGCCGTGACGCAGCTCAACGACGCGCTCGCGTACATCGACGAGCACGCCGCCGACCTGGGTGTCGACCCGCAGCAGATCGTGCTCGCGGGAGACTCCGCCGGCGGGCAGCTCGCGAGCCAGATGGCGACGCTCGTCACGAACCCGGACTACGCCGACATCATGGCCGTCGAGCCGTCTATCGAGGCATCGCAGCTCGTCGCCACGATCCTCAACTGCGGCGTGTACGACCTCGCGGCGCTCGCGCGGCTCGACGGCATCGCCGGGTGGGGGTTCAAGTCGGCGATGTGGGCCTACTCCGGAACCAAGACCTGGGCCGAGGACTCGACCGGCGCCACGATGTCGACGATCGACTGGGTCACGGCGGACTTCCCGACCACGTACATCTCGGGCGGCAACGGCGACGGTCTCACCTGGCTGCAGTCGATCCCGATGGCGCAGCGCCTCGACGAGCTCGGTGTCGACGTCACGACCCTGTTCTGGCCGGCGCCGCACGAGCCGTCGCTCCCGCACGAGTACCAGTTCCACCTCGACCTGCCCGACGCGCAGACCGCGCTCGACCGGACCCTCGAGTTCCTCGACCAGCACACCACCCGCTGAGTCGGGCGCGCGCTGAATCGACCGGCCCGCTACTTCATCGTGTCGAGGATGCCGGTGAGCTCCTCGAACGTGGTGAGCGGATTGAGGATCGCGAAGCGCGTGTTCGGTCGTCCGCGGTGCGAGCTCGGCACGACGAAGGCGCGCTGCGAGTCGAGCAGCTCGTCGGACCAGCGGTCGTAGTCCGCCCGCTCCCATCCCTCGCGCTCGAACACCACGACCGAGAGCTGCGGGTCGCGCACGAGACGCAGCTCGGGGCGGGCGGCGATCTCGGCCGCGATGCGCTGCGTGAGCGCCAGGGTCGCGCTGACCGCCTGGCGATAGGCCTCGACGCCGTAGGTCGCGAGCGAGAACCACAGCGGCAGGCCGCGCGGGCGACGCGTCAGCTGGATCGAGTAGTCCGAGGGGCTGTAGTCGCCGGCATCCGTCAGCGTGTCGAGGTACTCGGCGTGCTGCGTGTGGGCACGGCGTCCGGCCTCGGGGTCGCGATAGATCAGGGCGCAGCAGTCGAACGGCGCGAACAGCCACTTGTGCGGGTCGACGATCACGGAGTCGGCGCGCTCGACCCCCGCGAACACGGGTCGCGCCTCGGGCGCGAGCATGGCCGTGAGGCCGTAGGCGCCGTCGATGTGCAGCCAGAAGTCGAACTCGTCCTTCAACGCCGCGATCCCGGCGATGTCGTCGACGATGCCGAAGTTCGTCGATCCCCCGGTGGCCACCACCGCGCAGATCTCGTCGCCGTGCTCCGCGAGCGCCGCGCGCACGGCATCCGCCCGCAGCACGCCGTCGTCGCCGGCGGGGACGAGCAGCACGTCGGCGTCCATGACCTTCGCGGCCGACTTGTTCGAGGAGTGCGCCTCGACGCTGCAGACGATCTTCCAGCGCGCAGGCGGCTCGACGCCGCGCTCGGCCAGCCGTGCCTTCGCGGACTCGCGCGCCGCGACGAGCGCCGACAGGTTGCCGATCGTCCCTCCCTGCACGAACACTCCGCCGGCGGTGTCGGGCAGCCCGAACTCGGCGGCGAGGAACGACAGCACCTCGTTCTCGGCGTGCACGGCCCCCGCGCCCTCGAGCCAACTGCCGCCGTAGAGACCGGAGGCCGAGACGACGAGGTCGAACGCGATCGACGCGATGGTCGGCGCGGTGGGGATGAACGACAGGTACGAGGGGTGGCTGGTGGTGAGGCACGCCGGCGCGAGGATGTGCTCGAACACGCTGAGGGCGCGCTGCGCGCCGAGGCCCGCGTCGGTGATGGTCGTGCCCACGAGCCGGTTCAGCTCGGCCGGCGTCTGCGGCTTGTCGAGCGGGACGTCGGCTGCGAGCATCCGTCGTCGCGAGTAGTCGAGCACGGCGTCGACGATCGCGGTCGACTCGGGTGATGCCGCGTGCATGCGGTCTGCTGCCATGAGCGGGGTCCTAACTCTCGGTCACTGCGACGGAGGCGGGGTGGTCGTCGGCCGGCGCGTCGAGCACGGCGGCCAGGGTGCGGCGGGCGAGGGCCGCGCGGTCGTGCGGCGCCCACCCCACGAGGGAGTGCGCGCTCATGCCGTCGACCATCGCGAGCAGCATCCACGCGGAGGAGGCGGGGTCGACACGGAGGCGCGGGTCTTCGGCGATCGCCCGGGCGATGAGGTCTTCGAGCGCGCTCTGCCATCCGTCCATCTCGGAGCGCACTCGGGCGGCGAGCGTCTCGTTGCGCACGCCGATGGCCCAGGACTGCGCCCACACCATGGCGACGTCGTCGCGCGCGTCGTCGAGCAGGGTCTCGATGAGCCGGAGGAGGTTGGTGCGCAGGTCCAGCGCGGGGTCATAGGAGGCGATGACCTCGTCGCGCTCGGCCGACACGATCGCCGTGAACACCTCGGCGACGAACGCGTCCATGACGGGGCGGTAGTGCGCGACGAGAGCCGGCGTCACCCCGACGCGGGCGGCCACGGCGCGGACGGTCAGCGCCTCGAGTCCGCTCTCGGACGCGAGATCGATGGCGGCATGGACGATCGACCGCTCGCGCTCCTCGGGCGGGAGCCGTCGCGGCGCCGCGGGTCTTGACGTCGTGTTCATCACGGGCTACCGTAGCACCCGTTGATCGCATGTTCAATAGCGTCGATGCGGAGCCGCGTCGACAGCGAGGAGACGAGCACATGGCCTGGCACATGCCCGCCGAGACCGCACCGCACGAGCGCACCTGGATGGCGTTCCCCGCCGAGGGGCCGACGCTCGGCGAGAGCGCGGCCGAGCGCGAGGAGGGCTACGCCACCTGGACCGCCGTGGCCCACGCGGTCGCCGAGTTCGAGCCGGTCACGATGCTCGTCGACCCGTCCGAGCGCGACCGTGCGCGTCGGATGCTCGGGTCCGGCGTCGAGATCGTCGAGGCGCCGGTCGACGAGTTCTGGATGCGCGACTCCGGTCCCACGTTCGTGGTCGACGACGACCGGCCGGGCGTGCTCGGCGCGGTCGATTGGATCTTCAACGGCTGGGGCGCCCCCGCCTGGGCGCAGTGGCGCAAGGCCGCCGAGCACGCGCGACTGATCGCCGGCGTCGTGGGAGCCGAGCTCGTCAGCTCGACGTTGGTGAACGAAGGGGGCGGCATCCACGTCGACGGCGAGGGCACCGTGCTGCTCACCGACACGGTGCAGCTCGACCCCCGCCGGAACCCCTACGCCGACCGGCAGCGCGTCGAGGCGGAGATGGCGCGCACGATCGGCGCCACGAAGGCCGTGTGGCTGCCGCGCGGCCTGACCCGCGACTACGACGAGTTCGGCACGAACGGTCACGTCGACATCGTCGCGACACTCGTCTCGCCCGGACGCCTCCTCCTGCACGAGCAGCGCGACCCCGACCACCCCGACCACGAGGTCACCCGCGACCTGCGTGCGCACCTGTCGGAGCAGACGGATGCCGCGGGTCGACGGTTCGAGATCGTCGACCTCCCGGCTCCCGCGACGCTGCGCGACGACGAGGGCTTCGTGGACTGGAGCTACGTCAACCACCTCGTGACGAACGACGGCGTGGTCGCGTGCGGCTTCGGCGACGCCCAGGCCGACGCCACAGCCCGCGCGATCCTGTCCGACGTGTATCCGGGGCGCCGCGTCGTCACGGTCGACGCCCGGCCGCTGTTCGACCGCGGCGGCGGCATCCACTGCATCACGCAGCAGCAGCCTCGGATCTCCGGTGCGAGCTCGTGAACGTCCACGAAGCCTCCATCGCCGACCTGCGCCGCGCGCTCGAGAGCGGCGCCGTGACGGCCGTCGACCTCGTCGAGGCGTACCTCGCCCGCATCGCGGCGTTCGACGCCCCCGGCACGGCGACCGCGCTCAACGCCGTGGTGGTCGCGAACCCCGAGGCGCGCGCCGAGGCCGAGGCCTCCGACGCCCGGCGGGCTCGTGGCGAGACGCGCGGGCCGCTCGACGGCATCCCCTACACCGCGAAGGACAGCTACCTCGTTCGGGGCCTCACCGCGGCATCCGGCAGCCCCGCGTTCGCGGACCTGGTGGCCCAGCACGACGCGTTCACGATCGAGCGACTCCGCGCGGGCGGGGCGATCTGCCTCGGCCTCACCAACATGCCGCCGATGGCGAACGGCGGCATGCAGCGCGGCGTCTACGGTCGCGCCGAGAGCCCGTACAACGGCGACTTCCTCACCGCGCCGTTCGCCTCGGGTTCCTCGAACGGCTCCGGCACGGCGACTGCGGCGAGCTTCGCGGCGTTCGGGCTCGGCGAGGAGACCTGGTCGAGCGGCCGCGGCCCTGCGACGAACAACGCCCTGTGCACGTACACGCCCTCACGCGGCGTGATCTCCACGCGCGGCAACTGGCCCCTCGTCCCGACCATGGACGTCGTGGTGCCGCACGCCCGCTCCATGGCCGATCTGCTCGAGGTGCTCGACGTGATCGTGGCCGACGACGCCGAGACCCGCGGTGACTTCTGGCGGGCCCAGCCGTGGGTGGAGATCCCGGCGCCGTCGACTGTGCGGCCGGAGTCGTACCGCGAGCTCGCGGTCGGCGCCGAGGCCCTGCGGGGCGCCCGCATCGGCATCCCGCGGATGTACATCGACGCCGATCCGGATGCCGGCACCGCGGCCTCCCCCGGCATCGGCGGACCGACGGGGCAGCGCATCGAGACCCGCGCGTCCGTGCTCGCACGCTGGGAGGCCGCCCGCCGCGACCTCGAGGCGGCGGGCGCGACGGTCGTCGAGGTCGACTTCCCCGTGGTGTCGAACTACGAGGGCGACCGCCCCGGATCCCCCACCATCGCGACGCGCGGCCTCGTGTCGCCCGAGTACCTCCGCCGCGAGATCGTCGACCTGTCGGCGTGGGGCTGGGAGGACTTCCTGCAGGCGAACGGCGATCCGCGACTGTCGACGCTCGCGGACGTCGACGGGGCGACGATCTTCCCGCATCCGGCGGGGGCGCTGCCCGACCGGTACACCGGGTTCGACGACGACATCGCCGAGTACCCCGACTGGGTGCGCAGGAACCCGGGGGTCCGGATCGCCGACATGCCGGAGCTTCCCGACGGTCTGCGCGGACTGGAGGAGACGCGCCGCGTCGACCTCGAGCAGTGGATGGACGACCTGGGGCTCGACGCCGTCGTGTTTCCCGCGGTCGCCGATGTGGGCCCGGCCGACATGGACGTGAACGAGGCGTCGGCCGACCTCGGCTGGCGCAACGGGACGTGGATCGCGAACGGCAACCTCACGGTGCGCCACCTCGGCATCCCGACGGTCACGGTGCCGATGGGGCTCATGGCCGACATCGGGATGCCGATCGGTCTGACGTTCGCGGGCCGCGCCTACGACGACACGAGGCTGCTGCGGCTCGCGGCCGCGTTCGAGGCGTCCGGCGCCCCGGGCGAGCGTCGCACTCCCCCGCCGCGAACGCCCGCGCTGTAACGGGACCGCGTTTCGTCACTTCGGCTCGCTGCGCTCGCTCAGTACGGCGCTCGTCGCTGCGCTCCTCGCTCGACGACCGGCAGGTTCCACCCGGGTCAGTGCGTCCAGGTGTGCACGGGCTCGCCGGCCTGCATCCGCCCGAGATAGTCGGCGAGCATCCCGTGCAGGGCCGCGGACCGCGACGCGCCTGACCGCTCGCGAGCCGCCACGTTCTCCCGCTGCCAGACGGCACCGTTGCGGCCGGTGACGCACCGCTGTTCGATGATGCCGAGATACCGATCGCGCACCTCCGGGTCGACGCCGAAGGCATCCAGCCCCTCGGCCGCGGACGGAAGGAGCCGCCGCAGCACGAGCTCTCGCGCACTGATCCCGCCGACCTCCGGCCAGTACAGCCGCGAGTCGAGGCCGCCGCGTGCGGCCGCGTGCAGGTTCTCGCCTGCGGCGTCGAACGTCATCTGCGTCCAGATCGGCCGATCGGCCTCCGCCATGCTGCGGACGAGGCCGTAGTAGAACGCGGCATCCGCCATCACGTCGACGACGCTCGGACCTCCGGGCAGCACGCGGTTCTCGAGGCGCAGGTGCGCTGTTCCGTCGCCGGCATCGTAGATCGGACGGTTCCAGCGGTAGACCGTGCCGTTGTGCATGCGCAGCTCGGACAGCTCGGGGGCGCGTCCCTCGGCGAGCGCCTCGAAGGGATCCTCGTCCGAGCACACGGGCAGCAGCGCGGGGAAGTAGGTCGAGTTCTCCTCGAAGAGGTCGAAGATCGACGTCACCCAGCGCTCGCCGAACCAGACGCGCGGACGCACGCCCTGGTTCTTGAGCTCCTGCGGACGGACGTCGGTGGCCTGCTCGAACATCGGGATCCGCGTCTCGTGCCACAGCGCCTTGCCGGCGAAGAACGGCGAGTTCGCCGCGAGCGCCACCTGCGGTCCGGCGATCGCCTGCGCCGCGTTCCAGTACGACGCGAACGAGTCCGGCGCGACCTGCAGGTGCAACTGCACCGAGGTGCAGGCGGCCTCGGGCAGGATGGTGTCGCACACCATCGCGAGCCGCTCATCGGGGCGGTCGTCGCCCAGCGCGACCCCGTCGATCTGCAACTCGATGTCCTCGCCGCGCGCTGCGAGGATCTGCTGACCCAGCAGGCTGTAGCGCGGGTCGGCCGAGAACCAGCGCTCCGTGAAGTGCGTCTCGTCGAGCGTCGGGAGCATCCCGATCATCGCCAGGCCGCTGCCCGCAGAGCGCGCCCGGTCGTCGGCGACGTCGAGGGCGCCGCGCAGAACGCCCTCGAGCTCCCGGAGGTGGCCGCCTCCGATCGGCCGCGGGGCCACGTTGACCTCGACGTTGAAGCGCGCCAGCTCCGTCTGGAAGGCCGGAGAGGCGATCGCCTCGAGCACCGCCTCGTTGCTCCGGCTCGGTGCGCCCTGTTCATCGACGAGATTCAGCTCGATCTCCATCCCGAGCTGCGAGTCGGGCGCGTCCACGTCGGCGAACCGCCCGTCGGCCAGCATCGACGCCAGGGCGTCGAGGCATCGCTCGACCTTCGCGCGGAACTGCGTGCGGTCCTCGCGCGTGAACGTCCGCGCCTCGATGCTGTCACCCATGCTCCGACGGTATCCACCGGACGCCCCTCCGTCGAGGAAGGACACCCGTATCCCGGGACGGTCTACGCTGACCACATGGACGAGCTCACGCGCACCCGCGACCGCCGTCGTCTCGGCGCGGAGGGGGGACCCGGATGCTGATGTTCTCCATCGTGTGGACAGTCGCCTTCTGGGTCCTCGTGCTCGTCCTGCTCCTCCTCGCGGGGGCGCTCGTCATCTGGACCACGGTGGCCGTGGTCCTCGGCGTGGTCGAGACACGGAGGGAGCGCCGCGGACGATCCGACGCGGAGTCCGCGCCTCCGGCGGATCCCCTCGCCATATTTCACTAGTGTGACGCTCGCCACGAAAGTGATACATTCGGGGCATGAGCACCGAGAACGAGCGCGCACTCGAAGAGGGCATCGTCACCGACCTGTCCGGCCGCATGACCTACGGGTCGTACCTGTCGCTCGACCAGCTGCTCACGGCGCAGAACCCGGTCAGCGTGCCCGAGCACCACGACGAGCTGCTGTTCATCATCCAGCACCAGACCACCGAGCTGTGGCTCAAGCAGCTGCTGCACGAGCTGTCGTCGGCGCGTGAGCTGCTGGCCCGCGACGACCTGCGTGAGGCTCTCAAGCGCATCGCGCGCATCAAGCGCATCCAGGACGTCATCACGCAGCAGTGGTCGGTGCTCGCGACGCTGACCCCCACCGAGTACGCGCAGTTCCGCGGCGCGCTCGGCAACTCCTCGGGCTTCCAGTCCGTGCAGTACCGTGCGGTGGAGTTCGCGCTCGGCAACAAGAACGAGAAGATGCTCGGCGTCTTCTCGGATCACCCCGCCAACCGCGCTCTGCTCGAGGCCGAGTGGGAGAAGCCGACGCTGTACGACGAGTTCCTGCGCTTCGCCGCCCGCCGCGGCCTGCCGGTGCCCGCCGAGATCCTCGACCGCGACGTGCGGCTCCCTTATCGCGAGACGCCGGAACTCGTGCCGGCGATCCGCGAGATCTACCAGGATCCGGGCACGCACTGGGACCTCTACGAGGCCTGCGAGGACCTCGTCGACCTCGAGGACAACTTCCAGTTCTGGCGCTTCCGCCACCTCAAGACCGTCGCGCGCACGATCGGCATGAAGGTCGGCACGGGCGGATCCAGCGGCGTCGGCTTCCTGCAGCGTGCGCTCGATCTCACGTTCTTCCCCGAGCTGTACACGGTGCGCACGGAGATCGGCGGCTGATGCGCACAGCGATCTTCTTCGACGGGGAGGGATGGCGCGAGGGCGCCGTCGCGCTCGACGACGGCGGACGGATGCTGCTGCGCGACGAGCCCGACCCCGCGGACCTGCCCCGTCTCGACGGAGTGATCGTCGGCGGGTTCACGGACCACCATGTGCACCTGCAGCTCGTCGAGCACGAACTGCTCGCGGCGTCGCGCCTCGGCCGCGTCGTCGATCTCGGCGGGAACCCGGGGGTGCTGTCGGTTCTGGCCGAGGGCGCGCCGGCCACCCGCATCGAGTACGCCGGCGCCTTCCTCACGCCGACCGGCGGCTACCCCTCCGACCGCGAGTGGGCTCCGGCCGGTTCGGTCCGTGAGATCGAGAACGACGCGTCGAGCATGGCGCACGCCGCGACCGCCGTGGCCGAGATGGCGGAGGCGGGCGCCTCCTGCATCAAGGTCGCGAGCAACCGCACGGCCGGCCCGGTGTTCGACGACATCGTGCTGCGGGCGATCGTCGAGGCGGCGAGCGCCGTCGGCCTGCCGGTCGTCGCGCACGCGGAGGGCCGGGGCGAAGCGCAGCGGGTCGCCCGGCTCGGGGTCGCGACGCTCGCGCACGCGCCCTTCACCGAGCGGCTCGACGACGACGAGATCGCCGAGCAGGCGGCATCCGTCTCCTGGATCTCGACGCTCGCGATCCACGGAGGGGCCGACCTGCACGTGGCCCTCGACAACGTCCGCCGCTTCCAGGCCGCGGGCGGCCGGGTGCTCTACGGCACCGACATGGGCAACGGCCCGACCCCCGTCGACCTGAACGCCCTCGAGATCGCCGCACTCCGCGATGCCGGACTCGACGCCCCCGCGCTGCTGCGCGCTCTCGCGCCCGGCGACCCCCGAGACCCTGCATCGGTGCTGCTGCTCCTGCCGCACCGCGACGCCGACCCGACCCGCGCCCGCCGCCTCACCGCGGCCGATCTGGAGAACTGACATGACCGCCCACGACACCCGCGCCGCCGCGGAGACCCTCCTCGAGCTCGCCGCCGCGCTCGACGCCTCCGATCCGCTCGGCGCGCACCTCGACGCGTTCGCGCCCGCCGGGGGCGTCACGGCGTACCTCGACGGCAACTCGCTCGGCCGCCCGCTGCGAGACGTCCCCGAGCGACTCGCGGCCTTCGCACAGGACGACTGGGGCACGCGGCTCATCCGCTCCTGGGACGAGCAGTGGATGGCGCTGCCGATGGAGCTCGGCGACCGCATCGGCGCTCTCTCCCTGGGCGCGGCCGCGGGACAGACCGTCGTCGCCGATTCCACGAGCGTGCTCATCTACAAGCTCCTGCGCGCCGCACTCGCGCACGACCCCTCGCGCACCGAGCTCGTGATGGAGGCCGGGAACTTCCCCACCGACCGCTTCCTCGCGGAGGGCGTCGCCGCCGAGACGGGGGCGACGATCCGCTGGATCGAGCCCGACCCGGTGCTCGGCGTGCAGATCGCCGACGTCGAGGCCGTGCTGTCCGAGCGCACGGCGGTCGTGTCGCTGAGCCACGTCGACTACCGCTCCGGCGCTCTCGCCGACATGCGGGGCATCACGGCGACGACGCACGACGCGGGCGCGCTCATGATGTGGGACCTGTGCCACTCGGCGGGCGTCGTGCCGATGCAGCTCGACGAGTGGGGCGTCGACCTCGCGGTGGGGTGCACCTACAAGTACCTGAACGGCGGGCCGGGCTCCCCCGCGTTCGCGTACCTGCGCCGCTCGCTGCAGGGCGTGCTGCGCCAGCCCATCCAGGGGTGGTGGAGCGCCGCCGACATCTTCGCGATGGGACCCGAGTACGTCCCCGCCGGAGACATCCGGCAGCTCCTCAGCGGCACGCCGCCGGTGACGTCCATGCTGGCGATGCAGGGGATGCTCGACCTCATCGAGCAGGCCACGATCGAGGCCGTGCGCGCCAAGTCGGAGGCGCTCACCGACCTCGCGGTGCGCGCCCACGACGAGCTCCTCGCCCCGCTGGGCGTGCGGCTGCTCAGCCCGCGGGATGCCGAGCGGCGCGGCGGCCACGTGACGATCGGACATCCGGAGTTCCGCGCCGTGACGCAGCGACTCTGGGAGGACGGCGTCATCCCGGACTTCCGCTTCCCCGACGGCATCCGCCTCGGCCTCTCGCCGCTCAGCACCTCGTTCGTCGAGACCGTGACGGGTGTGATCGCCGTGCGCGATGCCCTGGAGTCGAGTGGACGCTGAGAGTCGCAGGGGGTCCCCGCCGGACGTCGCCGCCGGGCGGACGGCGGTGCTCGACGACATCGACGCCCGCCCCGGCAGCACGGCCTCGCTGCTGCGCACCCTGATCGGGCTCTACCTGCGCCCGCTCGGCGGCTGGGTGTCGACCGCGCACCTCGTGACCCTGGCGGGCGACCTCGGCATCCCGGCGGCGGCGGCCCGCACGAGCATCGCTCGCCTCAAGCAGAAGGGACTCCTGCTCGCGGAGCGGCGGGGCGCGGCGGGCTACCGCCTGAACCCGGACGCCGTGCCGATGCTCGAGCGCGGCGACCGGCGACTCTTCGCGATGCGCGAGATGACGGATGCCGAGGGCTGGTGCCTCGTATCGTTCTCGATCCCGGAGAGCGCCCGCAGCGTGCGGCATCAGCTGCGACGGCGCCTGCAGTGGATCGGCGCCGGCACGGTGTCGGCCGCGCTGTGGATCTGCCCCGGGCACCTGCAGAGCGAGGTCGAGGAGGTCGTCGACGACCTGGGCGCGCGACGCTGGGTGACGTTGTTCCGCGATGCGCTGCCGGTCCTCGGCGGCACCGCCGCCGACGCCGCCGCCGGGTGGTGGGACCTGGCGGCGCTGCGCGACGAGCACCTCGCGTTCCAGCGCTCCCTGGAGGCGCTGCCCGCCGACCCGTTCGCGGCCTACGTGCGGCTGTTCGACGCCTGGCGCGTGCTGCCCTACGTGGATCCGGGCCTGCCCCCGGCGATGCTGCCGGACGACTGGCCCGGCCGACGCAGCGTCGGCGAGTTCGCGCGGCGCTCCGCGGAACTCGCCGACGCGGCGTCCGCGCACGTGCGCGTCGTGGTCGGACAGAAGGTCGACTAGCCCGCGACCGCGGCGACGAACGCCTGCACGTGCTCCTGCAGAGTGAGGATGCGCACGTCCCTGGCGTACTCGCGGTCGTAGCCCTGGTACGCGAGCGGCGGCAGGATCCGGACGTTCTTCGAGCATCCGAACTCGGCGCACACGAGCGTGCCGATCGTGTCGCCCTTGCGTCCGGCCGGGCCGGCCTTGCGCGCGACGAACAGCTGCACGTCGTTGCGGAGCGTCACGTCCTCGCACCACGAGCACTGCGCTCGGGCGATCACGCGCTGCTCGGCGCGCTGCAGGATCACGCCGGTCGCGACGTCGTCGATCCAGACCACGACGTAGGCGCGGCGCGGCATCTTCGGGTCGGTCCAGCCGAGGTAATCGAGCTTGTCGAAGTCGATCTCGTCGAATCCGGGAGGGAGGTGCAGGTCGGAGACCTCCTTGCGGGAGGCGTTGAGGAAGGAGGCGCGCAGGACGCGCTCGTCGAGGGGACGCATGAGTGTGTGCTTTCGAACGGGCCGCGGTGGATGCGGCGGGATGTCAGGAGAAGGGCCCGACGGGATGCCGGGTACGACGTGGCACCGGGGACGGGATGTTCCGCCTCCGGCCGATCGTCAGCCTCTGCCCGCGGCGCTGATCGCGCCTGCGGCTCCGTTCCGCGCCCGCTCCGGGGCGCTCATCGATGACAGCACCCGGCGAGTCTACGCCCGTTTGTGTCGTCTCGTGTCGGCCCGGATTCCCTCCCGTCGACGACCGACCTACTCTTGCCGGACACCTCGATCCGAAGGAGCACCCGTGTCCACGCCGCAGAACCGCCTCTCACCCGCGACGGTGCGTGAGGTCTCGGCGTGCATGTGCGACCACGGCGACGTCTGCTCCTCGTTCGCGCCGGGACACGCGCTGCATCTCATCCAGGCGCGGCTCGCGTCGGCGACGCCCTCGGACTGGACCGACGCCGTCGTCGAGCACGCGGATGCCGCGAACGGACGCCTCGTCGTGCGCACGCTCGACGGTGAGACGCACGACCTGTGGAACCGCGCGGGCGCCGCGCTCGAGGCTCCCGTCGGCACCCCGGTGGCGCTGCACGGACGCTACGGCGTCCTCGCCGTCGGGCGCACACGGTTCAACGTCGCGCGGGTCTAGAGATTCAGCCGCAGGGATTCAGGCGGGCATCATCATGGCCTTGACGGCCATGCAGGCGTCCATGCACGCCTGACATGCCTGCGCGCACATCCGGCACACCTCGCTGTGGGCAGCGTGCTCCATGCACTCGTCCATGCAGGTCTGGCACATCGCGATGCACGCGTCGAGCATCGCCATCATCGACGCCGGCGTCATGCCCTGCATCCGCATCATGCCGCGCATCATGGTGTTGCACATGTCGGCGCAGTTCATGCAGGCGGGCGAGCAGTCCATCATCTGCGTCGAGCACACGGTGCACGCCTGCTCGCAGGCCGAGCACGCGTCCATGCAGGCCTGCAGGACGGACATGTCCATCGCGGCCATGTCCATCATCGACGCGTCCGGCTTCGAGGACATGTTCGTCCGCCAGACGTCCATCATCATCGAGTCCATCGCGCACCGCTTCCGTCGTCGGCCTGAGCCGGAGTGTGAGCGGGCAGGTCCACCCGCCTGAGGCCAGGGTAGCCGGGGATCCCCCGGGCGTCGACGGGGAGTCCGGCTGTCACGGAGACGGCCGGTTGTCAATCCCGTAGGCCGCTTCGCGCGCCCGTGCGAGGGTGGTGGTCCCGTTGATCGGACGATGAAAGGACACGCATCATGAGTGCAGGCGACAACATCAAGAACAGCGCCGAGAAGCTGACCGGGAAGGTCAAGGAAGGCGTCGGCAAGGTCACCGACAACGAGCGTCTGGAGGCGGAGGGCAAGGCGGATCAGGCCAAGGCCTCGGCCAAGCAGGCCGGCGAGAACGTCAAGGACGCCGCGAAGAACGTGGGCGACGGTCTGAAGGACGGCTTCCGCGAGTGAGATGACGAAGAGGGGGTCCGCCGAAGCGGACCCCCTCTCCTTCTCGATCGGGTCAGCGCGTACGGTTCCCCGAGATCGATCGGATGAGCCACGCGATCACGGCGACCGCCAGCAGGACGAGTCCGACCCACAGCAGGAACTGCAGCGACTGGACGAGTCCACCGGTGATCGCCAGGATGATGGCGACGACGATGATGATGATCAGAAGGATGTTCATCGGTCTTTCCCTTCCTTTCGGGGCGCGGTGGCGCCCCTCTTGATTTCACAACGTAGTGCCGCCGACACCATCTCTCCGAGGGGCTTGACGCGGGGTGTCCGAACGTGAGTAGAGGAGCAGGAGACATGCCAGGACGCAGGAACAACTCGCTCAAGGATCCGGAGCTGTACGAGGAGCTCCGCGACGACGGCGCCTCGAAGGAGAAGGCCGCGCGGATCTCGAACGCCGCCGCTCGCGACGGTCGCAGCACCGTGGGCCGCCGCGGCGGCGAGCACGGCGACTACGAGGACTGGACCGTGCCCGAGCTGCGGAAGCGCGCGAAGGAGATCGGCCTGACCGGGTACAGCGGCAAGCGCAAGGCCGAGCTCATCTCCGCGCTCAGGAACCACTAGGCGTCCGCATGACACGGTTCGGCGTCGAGGAGGAGTTCGTCCTCGTCGACGGCGAGACCCTGGTGCCGCTCGCCCTGGACGGGGACGCCCGGGAGCGACTGGTCGGCGCCCACCACGGCGGGACGATCTCGCCCGAGTATCTGACGAGCCAGATCGAGACCGCGACCGCTCCCCTCTCGACGATCGCCGAGGCGTCGGAGCAGCTCCGCGGCCTCCGCTCGACGCTCGCGCGCCATGTCTCCGGGCGGGGTGCCATCGCCGCCGCCACCGGGACGCCCTTCCTCGCCTCCCCGCACCCGGAGATCCTGTCGCTGCCGCACTACGACGCGGTCGCGGACATCCTGGGGGAGATCAGCCGAGGTCACGAAGTCAACGGACTGCACGTGCACGTCGAGATGCCGTCGGACGAGGAGCGCGTGCGGGCGCTCGACCGGGCTCGCGCCTGGATGCCGGTGCTGCTCGCGCTGACCGGGAACTCGCCGTTCGCACGCGGCCGGTCCACCGGCTTCGCGAGCTGGCGGTCGGTCGTGATCCGTCGTCTCCCGACGGCGTGGACGCCGCCGCACGTCTACGACCACTCCGACTATCGGGCGCGGGTCGACGCGCTGCTCGCGCTCGGCGGCATCACGGAGGAGTCCTCGCTCGGATGGACGATCCGTCTCTCGGCGCGGTTCCCGACCGTGGAGGTGCGCGTGTGCGACGCGCAGCTCGACGTGGACGACACCCTGCTCGTCGCCGCGCTCTGCCGCGCGATCCTCACGAGCGAGGACCTCGACGGCGGACCGGAGATCGGCGTCGACGCGGTCGACGCGTCGCTGTGGACGGCGGCGCGCTACGGCATGTCCGCGCGCGTCGTCGACCCCACGACCGGAGACGCCGCCCCCGCCGAGGTCGTGGCCGGGCGGATGCTGTCGCGCCTCGTCACGGCGCTGGACGAACAGGACGACACCGACTTCGTGACGACGCAGCTCGCCCGGATCCGTCGCGACGGCAGCGGCGCGCACCGTCAGCGCCGCGCCGTCGAGCGCCTCGGAGTCGCCGGTCTGCGCGATCTCTATCGCTCCACGACCGCCCCGCACCCCTCCCGGCCGCAGTAGTGTCGGCGTGTGGCAACCTCTCGCTTCGCACCGCTCCAGCGGCTGGTGATCTCGGTCGCGGTGCTCGCGTCGTTCGTGACCTTCCTCGACGGGACCGTGGTCACCGTCGCGCTGCCCGCGATCAGTCGTGAGCTCGGCGGTGGGATCACGACGCAGCAGTGGGTCGTGGACGCGTACCTCATCACGCTCAGCGCCCTGATCCTGCTCGCGGGCTCGCTGTCCGACGCCTACGGGCGCGTGCTGGTGATGCGCGTGGGGCTGATCGCGTTCGGCGTCGCCTCCGTCGCGGTCGCCGCAGCACCGGACCCGCTCGTGCTCATCATCGCCCGCGCGGCCCAGGGGGCCGCCGGAGCCCTGCTCGTGCCGAGTTCGCTCGCCCTGATCACGGCCACCATGCGCTCCGACGTGCAGTCGCGGGCGATCGGCGTGTGGACGGCGTTCACGACCGGCGCGCAGCTGGTCGGCCCATTGCTCGGCGGCCTGTTCGTCGACTTCCTGTCGTGGCGCTTCGTGTTCCTCATCAACGTCCTGCCGATCGGGGTCACGCTGTTCCTCCTCGCCCGCCTGAAGCTCAACGAGAGGCCGAGCGGGGTCCGGGTCGACTGGATCAGCGGCATCCTGTGCGCCGTGGGGCTCGGGGCCGTGGTGTTCGCGCTGATCGAGCAGCCGAACCTCGGATGGTCCTCCCCCGCGATCTGGCTGCCGGGAATCGTCGGCGCCGGCCTGTTCGCCTGGTTCCTCGTGCGTCAGCAGCGCTCCTCGACACCGCTCATGCCGATGTCGCTGTTCCGCGTGCGGGACTTCGCGTGGGGCAACCTCGCGACGCTCTTCGTGTACGCCGCGCTGTCGCTCAACGGCTTCGTGGTGGGGGTCTACCTGCAGCAGGGCGCGGGCCTGAGCGCGACGGCCGCGGGTCTCGCGAGCCTGCCGATGACGATCCTCATGATCCTCGTGAGCTCGCGCGCCGGTTCCTGGGCAGGACGCTACGGGCCGCGCATCTTCATGACGGTGGGTCCCCTCGTGATGGCGGCGGGCGCGGTGATGCTGCTGCTCGTGGCGGAGGACTTCGACTACTGGTGGCAGGTGCTCCCGGCCATGATCGTGATGGGTCTCGGCCTGTCGTTGACGGTCGCCCCGCTCACCTCGGCGATCCTCGGGGCGATCGACGAGTCGCGCTCGGGCATCGCCTCCGCCGTGAACAACGCCGTCTCGCGCGTCGCGGGTCTGCTCGTCGTCGCGATGCTGTCGACCATCATCGGCGGCACGCTGGACCTCGCCGGCTTCCACAGCGCGGCCTGGGTCACGGCGTCCCTCCTGGTGCTCGGCGGCGTGGTGTCGTGGATCGGCATCCGCCGCAACCCCGCGGAGGAGCAGGCGGCCGAGGTCGCCGCGGTCCCCGAGAGCTGACGCCGCCGGATCGGATGCACGGGCGTTGACCGTGTCGCCGGCCGGGCGCAGACTGAGGGGCAGCGCCGCGCAGAGCTCGGCGCCCGAGCATCCGGAGGTCCACCGTGAGCACGACCCAGACTCCTCTCCCGCCGGTCGTCGACGCCGACGCGTGGCGCCGCGAACTCGACGCCCTGCGTGTGCGCGAGAAGGCGGCCACCCGCGAGCTCGACGCCATCGCCGCGCAGCGCCGTCGGCTGCCGATGGTCGAGCTGCCCGAGTACACGCTCGTGGGCGCCGAGGGGCCGGTGACCCTCGCAGACGTGTTCGACGGGCACGCGCAGCTCATCGTCTACAACCACATGTGGTCCGACGGCAACGAGTGGCAGTGCCCCGGGTGCACGGGCTTCACCTCCCAGTTCACGCGCCTCGACGTGATCGAGCGCTACTACGACGCGCGCTTCGTGATCGTCACGAACGGCCCGATCGACGAGGCGCTCGCCTACCGCGCGAAGGTCGGCAACACCATGGCCTGGTACTCGAGCGCCGACAGCACCTTCGGGTCGGACATGGATGCCGGGCCCGGGGAGGGCTTCGGAGTCAACGTGTTCCTGCGCGACGGCGACACCGTCTACCGCACCTGGCACACGAACGGCCGCGGCACCGAACGGCTCAGCTACCTGCAGGGGCTCGTCGACCTCCTGCCCTACGGACGTCAGGAGGCGTGGGAGGACTCGCCCGCGGGATGGCCTCAGCACCCGACTTATGCACAGGGAATGGGGTCGAAGGAGGTCGCCGAACTGTACGGTGATGTCCATGACCATGCCTGACTCGCACTCCGCCACGCCCTGGCTGCGGTTCTGGAACCGGGGCGGATGGTGGAAAGCCGTCCTCGTCGCCGCCGTCTACATGGCCCTGTACCTCGGGGCGTCCCAGCTCATCGGCATCCTGTTCGCAGGACGGTTCGACGTGAGCGACCAGTTCGGCAGTCCGCAGACCGTGGCGATCACGCTGCTGCTGCCGATCGCCGTGGGCGCGCTCATCCTCCTCGCGTTCGCCGCCTCCCTGAAGTGGCTCCCCGAGCTCTTCGGCCGACAGCCGGTGAAGGGCAAGGGGTGGATGTGGATCGCCCCGGTCCTGGTGCTCCTCGCCGCCGTCCTGCGCGTCGCGGGGACCGACTGGAGCCGGTACGCGGTGAGCGTGATCCTGCTGACGTTCCTCTCCGGTCTGTTCATCGGCCTCGCGGAGGAGCTCCTCACGCGCGGTCTGGCGGTGAACCTGCTGCGCCGCGGCGGCTACTCGGAGCGCTGGGTCATGGTGCTGTCGTCGCTGCTCTTCGCGCTGCTGCACTCCTCGAACCTCCTCGGCGGGCAGCCCCTCCTGACCGTGCTGTTCACTATGGCGTTCACGTTCCTGTTCGGGGTCGCGATGTACCTCACCCTGCGCGTCACCGGCAGCCTGATCTGGCCGATCCTCCTGCACGCGATCACCGATCCCACGACGTTCCTCGCGACGGGCGGGATCGACGTGGCCGGGGATGCGCCCTCGCCGCTCCTCACGTTCGCCGGACTGTCGGTCTACGTCTACCTGATCCTCACGATCATCGCGCTGTTCCTCGTGAAGGACCGCGTCGAGCGCCGACGCGACCTCACGACGCTGCCTACGTCGTGAGACGCCTCACGACGGCCGCGGTCGCAACCGCCCTGGTCGTGGCACTCGCAGGCTGCGCTGTTCCGGCGGAGGAGGACGCGCGAGGGGATGCGGGTCCTCCGGCGGCGTCCTCCCCGACCGGTGTCGCGCTGTGGCCGGACGGCGCCGTCCCCGACTACCAGCTGGGCGGTGCGTACGACCCCGCCGACGGCGTGGGCGTCGTCGGCCGGGACCGCTCGGACGAGCCCGCCGAGGGCGTCTACTCGATCTGCTACGTCAACGGGTTTCAGACCCAACCCGGCGAATTCGACGTCTGGCCCGAGGATCTGCTGCTGCAGGGCGACGACGGTCCCGTGTTCGACCCCGACTGGCCCGATGAGGCACTGCTCGACACGTCGACCTCCGCGCAGCGCGACCGCATCGCCGCGATCGTCGGCCCGTGGATCGAGGGCTGCGCCGACGCGGGCTTCCAGGCCGTGGAGTTCGACAACCTCGACACGTACTCCCGGTCGGACGACGCGCTGTCGCTCGACGACAACCTCGCGCTGGCCACCGAGCTCGTCGGGATCGCCCATGACGCCGGACTCGCCGCCGGGCAGAAGAACGCCGCCGAGGACGCGGTCGCACTGCACGAGAGAGCCGGCTTCGACTTCGCGGTGGTCGAGGAGTGCGCGGTGTACAGCGAGTGCGGCGCCTACACCGACGTGTACGGCGACCACGTCATCGACATCGAGTACACCGACGAGCTCCCCCGTCCGTTCGACGAGGTGTGCGCGGACCCGGAGACGCCGCGCTCGGTCGTGCTGCGCGACCGGCAGCTGCTCACGGCCGACACCGACGGACACGTGTTCGAGACGTGCGCCTGAGGCGACCGGCTCGCACGATCGGCCCCCGCTCTGGATAGGCTGACCCCGTGACCGGTTCGGGGGGACGCAGTGCGGCGGCGCGCGCCGTCGTGGCACGCTGGGGACGCTCGTTCGCCGAGGTCCCCCGGTGGATCTGGTTCGCGGCGGGCGCGGTCGCGGTCGTCCTCGTCGTGGTCGGTCTCGTCGGCGGCTACGCGACCGCGCGCACGACGCACGCCGAGGTCGGGGCCGGCGACGAGGTGCGCACGTCGGCGTACGCGATCGCCGTCGTCGATGCGGAGTTCACGGATGCCGTGGAGTCGGAGTTCCTCAGCGCCGACGCCGGCGAGAGCCTGCTCGTGCTGACGACGCGCATGGAGAACCTCTCGGATGAGGCGGTCGGCGTCGCGACGACCGCGGACCGCACACGCGCCGGCTTCGTCAACACCGACCGGCCGCTGCTCGAGCTCGTCGGCGTGACGCCGCTCGAGGTCGTGTCGGTCTGGCGCGACGACGGGTCGTCCGGCCAGGTGGTGCTGCAGCCGGGCGTGCCGAGCGAGGTGACGTTCGCGTTCACGGTGCCCGACGACGCCTACGTCGATCGCGACGTCGCGATCGACGTGCACGAGGTCGAGGTGCGCCGCGGCGCCGTCATCCTGTCGTCGCGCGTCGTGACCTGGCGTCCGGCCGAGCTCGTCGCGCGCATCGTCGTCCCCGCGGAGCGAGCACCGTGAGGCGCGCGCTCCCCTGGCTCCTCGGCGCGGTCCTCGTGGTCGTCGCCGGCGCGATCGTGACCGTGACGCCCACGGACGACGACGTCACGGCCCCGTTCTCGGTGCGCGGGGCGCCCGGCGACGCCGTGCAGTCGCGCACCATCGTCGCCACCGTGACCGACGCCGCGTTCGCCGACGAGGTCGAGGATCCGGGCGGCTGGAGCGCCGGGGGCAACTGGCTGCTGGTGACCGTCGCCGCCTCCGCGCACGGCACCGAGGTGGATGCGACGATCCAGCTCGCGACGCTCGCGGTCGACGGCAGGGTCTTCCTGGCGAGCGAGCGCCCCGGGGCGTCGTTGCGCGGGACCGCGCTGCGCGTGGGCATCGACACGGTCGGCGTGCTCGCGTTCGAGCTGCCCCCGGATGTGACGACGGGCACGGCCGAGCTGCGCCTCACGACCTCGTACCTCACGGCGGAGCTCGACGACCTCGTCGTCGTCCCGATCGTGCTCGACGGCCTCGACCGCACGCCCCACGCCGACATCCCCCGGTCCGAGGCGGGTGCACCGTGACGTGGTGGAGGAGGCAGCGCAGGGCGCTCATCGCCCTCGCCGTGGCGGCGATCGCCGTGGTCGGCACGTACGTCTGGCTCGACGTCGTCCCCTCGATCCGGCCCGCTGACCGCGTCATCGAGGCCGAGGACGCCGCGGACGTGTCGGGGCAGACGCTGACCGTCGGGCCCGCCGAATGGGGCGAGTTCGAGTCCCCGGACGGCACCCGCACGCTCAGTATCCGTCTGCGCGCGAGCGGCGGGCCGGACGCCGGAGCCTGCGGGACGGCCACCCTGACCGAGGCCGCCACCTCACGGACCTGGGTGAGCTCACGGAGCGGCGTCGACGTGCCGTCCGGTCAGGGTGAGACCTCATGCATCGCGGAGCCCTCGTCGTACCGCATCCTGTTGGTCTTCCTGCTCCCCGAGGACGCCGACGGTCCCTTCGTGCTCGACATCGAGGGACGCGACTCCGACGTCGCGAGGTTCGTCGTCGAGCCCTGACGGGCGGGTGTCGAGCCCGGCCTGCGGGCGTGCGAGCACACTGTCGTACGCGGTCGCCACGATCGCCACGCGCAGCGGTTCCGCGATCGCGGCGACGGCCACGAGGACGAGCGGATAGACCCCCGCCCAGAACGACTCCTCGTGTCCGCCGATCAGTTGGAGCACGCCCCGGGTGCCGGACTGCTCGCCCCAGGACCACACGGCGTACGCGAGCGCGTAGGTCCCGAAGAGCAGCGGGCCGCCGCGCCAGATCACAGCGACCGCGGCCCACAGGCCCTCCAGCCGCAGGACGATCGTCCGCGCGACGCTGACGACGGCGCCGCGCGTCGCGCCGCCGCCCCAGCGCGCGAACGAGGGCGTCGAGTCGAACGTCGTGCCGAACACGACGCCCGCGACGGTGAGCCACGCCGCGGGCACGATCACCGCGGCGATCACGACGCCGACGATCCCCGTGCCCACCTCCCACACCACCGCGACCGGGGCGAGGTTCACCGCGAACCAGTCGCCGAACGCCTGCAGCCCGCCGACCACCTCGCGCCGGGCGACCCAGTCGAGGACGCCGTTCCACCACCGGGCGACGAGGGTGAAGAGCATGAACGTCCACAGCACCTCGGCGTACACGGCCAGCACCACGGTCCAGCGGGGCAGTCGGGCCGAGAGCCGGATGAACACGAGGCGCGCGGCGAGGGCGATCACGAGCACCGTGACCGGCAGGACCCCGACGGCGATCAGACCGCCGCGGTCACCGACCTGGTCGAGCTGGTAGCCCGAGTCGGCGAGGGCGATCGCGCTCGCGACGCGGAAGAAGTCGATCTGGTCGGCGTCGAGCATCCCCCAGGCGGTGTAGAACGCGAAGAACGGCAGAATCGCGGCCAGGGTCGCCGACGCGAACTCCCGCGGCCCCCGGCGTCGTCGCGCCGGCTGTGGGGCAGCGTCGGGCGCACGGTCAGGTACATCGCCACGTACGACACCAGCCGCGATGCGACCGCGAGCGGCAGGAGGAGCAGGCCTCCGAGGGTCGTGTGGCCGCCCACGAACCCCGCGAGCTCGATCAGCAGCCGGTGCAGAGCCTCGCCGCCCAGATACCAGGCCATCAGCGCGGGCCAGTGCCGCGCGAGGATGCGCCCGAACGTGCGGAGGGCCGATGCCATGTGCCCTACCGTAGCGGGCGCCGAGGTCGGCTCCCTGCTAGCCCTCGCCGCCTCGCCCGTCAACTGCATTGTGATGCGCCCCTCCGCGGCAGGAGCATCACGCTATGAGAACGACGCGCTCCCTCCTGGCGGCGGCGGCGACCCTGGCACTCGCCGGCGGTCTCGCCGGATGCGGCCTCGCCGTCCCGTCCGACCCCGACGGCACGCTGGAGCGAGTGACCGGCGGCGAGCTCCGGGTCGGCTGGTCCGCCGACCCCGGCCTCATCGCCGCCGATGACGACGGCGAGCCCACCGGAAGCCTCCCCGACCTGGTCGACGGCTTCGCCGACGGCATCGACGCCGACGTCGAGTGGACCGAGGCCTCGGAGGAGACCCTCGTGGGGATGCTGGAACGCGACGACCTCGACCTGATCGCCGGCGGCATGACCGACGCGACGCTGTGGGTCGACAAGGCGGGGATGACGCGCGGATTCCCGGGCATCGACGGTGCGGACGGGCGTTCGATCGTGTTGTTCGTGCCTCTCGGGGAGAACGCGTTCCTCAGCGCGCTCGAACGCTATCTCGACCAGGAGGTCGGCTCGTGAGTCCTGTCGAGCGCATCGGACGCACCGAACTGCCGGAGGAGCAGCAGAAGGCGCTGCGCTCGGCCGTGAAGTGGGAGTGGTTCACGATCGCGTACACGTCTGTCACGATCGCGGTGATCGCGCTCGTGGTCGGCAACTCCCAGGCCATGCGGACCGCGTGGATCGAGGACATGCTGTCCCTCATCCCGCAGATCGCCTTCCTCACGGCGCTGATCTTCGTCCGCCGGCGGCCCAGCGTGAAGCATCCCTACGGACTGCATCGGGCGATGGGCGTCGGCCATCTGGTCGCGGGCGTCGCGCTGCTCGCGGTCGGCCTCAACCTCGCCCGCGAATCGGTCGTCGGGCTCGTCACGGCCGAGCATCCGACCATCGGCACGGTCGTGCTGTTCGGGCAGACGATCTGGCTCGGCTGGCTCATGGTCGCGGTCATGGCCGTCGTCATCGTGGGTCCCGTCTTCTTCTACGGGCCGGCGAAGTCGAAGCTCGCCCCCGTGCTGCACAACAAGCTCCTGTACGCGGACGCCGACATGGCGAAGGCCGACTGGCAGACCACGGTCGCGTCGATCGTCGGCGTGCTCGGCGTCGGAGTCGGCCTGTGGTGGCTCGACGGCGCCGCCGCGCTCTTCATCTCGCTCGGCATCATCTGGGACGGCGTCAAGAACACCAAGACCGCCGTGATCGACCTCATGGACCAGCGCGCCCGCACGTACGACAGCGCCGCACCGCACCCGCTCGCCGGCGACGTCCTGTCGACGATCCGCTCGCGTCCGTGGGTGAAGGAGGCGTCGGTGCGGATGCGGGACCAGGGGCAGGTGTTCCACATCGAGGCGTTCGTCGTGCCGCATCGGGGCAAGGTCGCCCTCGCGGACATCACCGACCTCGAGGAGCGCATCACCGACCTCGACTGGAAGGTGCAGGAGATCGTGATCGTGCCGACCCGGTCGCTGCCGGAGGGGACGGACCGGTCGGGGCGGGGCTGACGCCGTCCGTCGACCCGGTGCCGGACGCGAGCGACGCCCACCGCACGCGGAAGGGGGAAACCGAGCGGCGGGCGCCGTGGGCCGGCCGCGAGAGTGCGACCGGCGGTCTCTGCGCCTCGATCAGGCGAGATGGTTCAGGGGTGGTCGTGGTCGTCCCCGCCGTCCTCGTCGCGGTGGCGGCGCTGATCGGGGTGGTCGTGGTCGTCCCCGCCGTCCTCGTTCGGGACGCCGGCGGCGTCGGGATCGTTGGCGACGGGATCGTCTGAGACCTGCCTCGGCACGAGCTCCTCGGGGATCAGCGGCGTCTCGTCCGCGGGTCCGGTGTCCGACATGGTGGCTCCCTTCGTCGGTGGCTGGTCGGGTTCGGTCGGCGGTGCGGCGTTCCCCGGGCTGAGGGACCAGCATCCCCGCGATCGCGTCGGGAGGCAGGCCCCTTGACAATGCGGATCCGGCGAGCCGCTCAGTGGAACGGGCACCGACCTGACGCCGTCGCCGAGCGCACCCGCCCGCCGGACCGCGGCTGGGTGGGGAGGCGTCGGCGGTCGACGTCGAGCCCCTCGCCGAGGAGGCGCAGATCGGAGTGACTGAGCGCCGCGATCGCGGCGGCGAGCCCGGCGATCGCGAGCTTCTCCCCGGGGCAGCGGTGCCCCGTCGCGACACCGGCGCCGCCGTGCGGGACGAACGCGGCGAGCGCCTCGTAGTCGTCGCCGACGTCGCGGAACCGCTCGGGGTCGAAGCGGTCGGGGCGCGACCACGCCCGCCGGTCGGTGTCGGTCCCGAGGAGATCCAGCACGACCCGTCCGCCGGCCTCGACGTGCTGTCCGTCGATCTCGATATCGGCGATCGCCCATCCCGGCAGCATCGGCACGAACGGCGACGTGCGGCGGACCTCCTGCGCGAACATCACCGCGAGCGGGCCGCCCACGAGCATCCCGCGCTCGTCCGCCTCGGCGGCGATCCGCTCCCGCCACTCGGGTCGATCGTGCAGCTGCTTCGCCGCGAACGCGACGAAGCGCGCCACCGCGATCATCGGACGGATGCTGTTCTGCAGCTCGACCCCCGCGACCCGGGCCGGCAGCAGTTCGCCGTGCTCGTCACGATGATGCGCCCACTGCTCGAGGGCGGTGCCGGCGTCGGCGCGCAGAGCGCCGTGACGCACGGCCTCGATGAGTCGGATGGAGTGCCGATCCGACCACCAGCGGTTCGCGAGCGCCGCGAGGTAGACGGGCGAGTACGGGGATCCGAACCCGTCGACGATCTGCGCGAGGCGCGCCGCCCACCGGGTCTTCGCCGCGCCGGAGCCCGGCAGGCCGGCCCAGCGCATGATCGCCCGCCCGAACACCCCGACCGCGGCGTCGTATGCGGTGCGGGTGCCGCCGTCGAGCCACGCCCGCTGCTCGAGACGCCACTCGCGCTCGAGCAGGGGCAGGAGACGCTCGACCTGCGCGTCCTCATACGCGACGTCCACGAAGGTCGCCTTGCGATGCCGGTGCGCCTCACCGTCGAGGCTGTGCACGGAGCCATGGCCGAACAGGCTCTCCTGCACGATCGCGGGCATGGCCCCGTGCCGGGCGATGCGCTCGGGGTCGTAGAAGAGCTCGACGCCCTCGACGCCGCGCACGAACACGGCCTCGTCGCCGAGCAGCCGCATCGGTGCGGAGCGGGCTCCCGGCGCCACGCGTCTCCAGATGCGGGGGCCGAAGCCGTAGCCGCGGGTCAGGAGGGAGGGAGCGTCGTCGTGAGCGAGTGCACCGAGGCGACGGACGGCTCGGCCGGGGAGATCGAGGAGTGCCATGCCGCGAGGCTCTCAGGCGGTGCCGTGGCGTTCCAGGGGGAGGCGCGCACGGGCGCGGTGTGCTAGCGGGGCTGCCGCGCCGTTCTCTGAGCGTCGTCGACGCGCGCGTCAAGCCCCTTGGGCGCGGCCTCCGTCTGCGCCGAGCATGCACGGGACCGATGAGAGGTGGATGACATGGCGAAGAACGTTCGCACCCTGGACTGTCGGCCCGAGGACGTGTTCGCAGTACTCGGCGACGGCTGGCTATATCCGGGATGGGTGGTCGGAGCGTCGCGCATGCGCGACGTCGACGAGACCTGGCCGCGTCCGGGCGCCGAGCTGCACCACTCCGTGGGAGTCTGGCCCGCGCTGCTCGACGACACGACGGTCGTGGAGGACTGGGATCCGCCGCGGCGGATGGTGATGCGCGCGAAGGGGTGGCCGATCGGCGAGGCGCGGGTCACGATCCGGGTGCGGTCGTACGGCAGCGGATGCATGGTGCGCATCGACGAGGAACCGGTGAACGGTCCGGCGACGCTGCTGCCCGGTCTCGTGACCACTCCCCTGCTGCGGTGGCGGAATGCCGAGACGCTGCACCGGCTCGGCTATCTCGCGGAGGGGCGGAGCACCACCTTGATGCAGCCGTCGTCCTTGCGCTGGAAGGTCTCGTAGAGCTCCGGCGCATCCTCGAGCGGTGCGTCGTGCGTCATGAGGTCCATGACGCCCAGAGGGTCGCTGAGATCCTCGACGAGCGGCATCAGGTCGTCGATCCACCGCTTCACGTTGCACTGGCCCATGCGCAGACTGAGCTGCTTGTCGAACATGGTCTTCATGGGCATGAGGTCGGCGTCGCCCGCGTACACGCCGCTGAGCGACACCGTGCCGCCGCGGCGGGCGACGTCGATCGACGCATGCAGGGCGGCGAGTCGGTCGATTCCGGCCTTGTCCATCATCTTCTGGGCCAGCGCATCGGGCAGCAGCCCCACGGCCTTCTGCACGACGCCGACCCCCGGATTGCCGTGCGCCTCCATGCCCACCGCGTCGACGACGGCATCCGCTCCCCTCCCCTCGGTGAGATCACGCAGCTCGCTGACGACGTCGTCGGAGAGGTCGAACGTCTCCACGCCGTGCCGGGCAGCCATCTCGCGACGCTCCGCGACCGGATCGACCGCCAGGACGCGGTAGCCGCGATGCAGGCCGATCCGCGAGACGAACTGGCCGACGGGTCCGAGACCCATCACCGCGAGAGTGCCGCCGTCGGGGACGTTCGCGTACTCGACGCCCTGCCAGGCCGTCGGGAGGATGTCGCTGAGGAACAGGTAGCGCTCGTCGGGCAGGTCGGACGCGACCTTGATGTGGTTGTAGTCGGCCAGCGGGACCCGGAGGTACTCCGCCTGCCCGCCCGGCACCTGTCCGTAGAGCTTCGTGTAGCCGAACAGGGTCGCGCCGCTGCCGTACTCGCGCACCTGGGTCGTCTCGCATTGCGACTGCAGGCCCTGACGGCAGAAGAAGCAGTGTCCGCACGAGATCGTGAACGGGACGACGACACGGTCGCCGACCGCGAGGTTCGCGACCTCGCCGCCCACCTCGACGACCACGCCCATCGGCTCGTGTCCGAGGATGTCGCCGCGATCGAGGAACGGCCCGAGGAGCTCGTACAGGTGCAGGTCGGATCCGCAGATCGCCGAGGACGTGACCCGGATGATCGCATCGGTCGGATGCTGGATCACCGGATCGGGCACCTCCTCGACCGTCACGGTGCGCGTGCCCTGCCAGGTGAGTGCCTTCATGATGGGTTCTCCTCGTGTGCGTCTCGTATGGGTGAATGCGTGTCGTGTCGTCGCGTATGGCGGGACAGCCAGACTCCGAGGCGATGCGTGCGCAGGACAGAGGGTTGACAGAGCGGATGCCGTGGGAGACGCGCGCGGGGTTCGGGTGGGCCTGGGTGGGCCTGGGGTGGGCCTGGGGGTGGGCCTGGGGGTCCGCTTTCTCGCGATATGCAGGGGCTCCCGCACTTCGCGCAGGAGTATCGGAATATCCCTCTGAACAGGGAGAAAGAGCGCGATCCGGAGTCAGGAATGTCGGTGGCCCCGAGTGGAATGGGGTCATGCCTTCCACAACCACGCTGCTGCTCGATCAGGTCGTCGCCGACCTCGATCGAGTGCTCGGTGATGGCTCGCTCGCGGCGCTCCCCGCACGCGAACGCGTCAAGGCATTGGCGACGGCGGGCGCCGCGCTACGGCGGATCGAGGCGGTGATCGTCGAGACGGTCGCAACCGGTGACGCCGAGTTCGCCCACTCCGCCGGCTGCCGCAGCGAGAACGAACTGCTCCGACGCGCGCTTCTGGTCGATTCCGCCGGCGCGGCGCGCCTCAACAAGGTCGTCGACGCCGTCCGTCGCGACGTCAGCATCGTCTCGGGCGAGAGACTGCCGGCGCGCTGGCCTGCGCTGCGCGACACGTTGGTCGACGGCGCAGTCGGAATCGCCGGCGTGCTGGCCGCGATCACGCCCATAGAGAAGGTCGCGTACCGGATCGGGCTCGACGATCGACTCGCGGTCGACCAATGCCTCGCCGACGCGGCGCGCGGACCGCGCGATGCGGACCTCGATCGTGACGCCGACATCGAACCAGCCGCCGAGCCGGATGCCGACACCCGAGCGACCGACGACCATGCGACCCGTGGTCCGGCGCCTCTGCCCGAGTACCTGCGGCTTCTGGCCGAGGCGCTAGTCGCCGTGCTCGACCCCGACGGCGACGAACCGTCCGACGACTCCGCGCGGCGACGCGGCATCACGGTCGGGCGCCTTCGCGACGGGCTTCGGCCCATCGCGGGATCTCTGACGCCCGAAGTGGCTGCGCAGCTCGAGCTGATCTTCGATGCGCTGAACAATCCCAAGGGCGACGGCCCATCGGCTCCGGGCGTGCGCTTCGTGCCGACCGCCGGCGTCGGGAGCGCTGACGACGAGCACGGCGGCGCTTCCCGTGACGCGTCAGTTTCGAGCGGCGCGGCCGCCTCGGAGCACGACCCCTACAACGACGACCCGCGGCAGGTGATCGACAGCCGCACAGCGGCGCAGAAGCGTCACGATGCGCTCGCCGCCGCTCTCGGCATCGCCGCCCGCCACCGCGACATGCCCAGTCTCGGAGGCGCCGCCCCGACACTCGTCGTCACGGTCGACGCGGCGGATCTCGCGGCGGGCACCGGGCGCGCGCACGTTCCCGGCGCGTGGGATCAGGTTCCGGTCAGCGTGGCCGCGCACGTCGGCTGCGGCGGCACCATGCAGCGCGTGATCCTCGATGAGGGGCGCATCATCGGAATCAGCAGCACCGACCGGGTCTTCACGGTGCATCAGCGTCGAGCCATCGTCGCCCGTGACAGGGAGTGCCTCATCCCGGGATGCCACGTCCCCGCGTCCTGGTGCGAGATCCATCACGTCACCGAGCACGCCCGCGGCGGGCCGACGCACACCGACAACGGCGTGCCGCTGTGCTGGTGGCATCATCGCAGCCTGGGGTCCTCAGGGTGGGAGATCCGGATGGCGGACGGCGTGCCCGAAGTCCGTGGACCTGCGTGGTGGGACCCGGCCCGACGATGGAGAGCGCCACGACTCAGCCTCCCGGATGCACGACCTGACCGAGCTGCGCGGCCGCGTGCCGGATGAGGGCACGCGACCGGAGGCATCACGTGTCGAGCGAACCCGGCGGGCGCGGGTCGTGCGACGGGCCGGCGCCGGGGAAGATCAACTCCACGCGACCGAGTACGTCGGCATCGCCGACGACGAGCTCCGGCACGTGGGACGCGTACAGCGCCGCCACTTTCGCGTTCTGGGCACGGAACGTCGAGCGAGCGATCGGAGAGGATCGCGCCCACGCCGCTATCGTCGCGCGGAGAGCCGGCGCCGAGGCGTCGCCCCGCAGACGTGTGTGGTTGCTCGGCTCGATACGAGAATCCGGGCTGAACCGCAGGTCCACCACCGAGCCCCGTGTCGGGGAGAGCAGCACCAGCCTGCGCGGATCGATCACGCGGTACGCCGTGTGCCCGAGGAGGAACACGACGCCGCCGCCGACCACCACGGACGGGATCACGACGAGCGGTGCTCGCGAGCCCGTGAGGTCGGCCAACCAGAAGGCCTCGACGACCAGCACGACGATCAGCGCGAGCGTGAGCCAGCCCAACGATGGCTGACGCACGAGCATCCGGAGCTGAGCCTCCGCAGCGATCCGGAGGAGCCGCCCGTAGTCACCCCACCCCGCGACGAGTGTCCCCGGAGGGGCGGCGGGAAGCGGGAACGGCATCCCCCCACGCTAGCGATGTATCGGAATTCTGCACGTATCGCCGTCTGGCGTCGTACCGTCCGCCCGCGACCATGCTCAGGTGTTGTTCCACTTCGTCGCCTATCCTGGAGTCCGTGATGTGAGAGTCGGTGCAACGGCACCGCGCGACGACCGGGACGACCCGCTCGTCATCCTCAGTCGGGGACGGCCCCACTTCGAAGGAGCGCGACCATGTCGCACGCCGCACGCACCCGTACCCGTCCCACCACCCGGATCGTCGATCTGATCCGCCCCTCGGATGTCGCTCGCATCGCGCTGGGCTGGGGAGCGTTCGGCGCCCTGCTGCTCGCGCATCCGCTGCTCGAAGCCCCCGCCCCCGCGCCGATCCTCGTGATCGGACTCGTCGCCATCGTCGGCGTGATCCTCGTCTGCGCGTTCGGCGTCGTGAAGCAGGCCGAAGCACTCGCGCACCGGCTCGGCGACCCGTATGGCTCGCTCGTGCTGACGCTGTCGATCGTGCTGATCGAGGTCATCCTCATCTCCGCCGTCATGCTCGGGCCGGGCGAGCACGCGACCATCGCCCGCGACTCCGTCATGGCGGTCGCGATGATCATCCTCAACCTCGTCATCGGGCTCTCGCTGCTCCTCGGCGGTCTCCGCCACCGCGGCCTGCAGCACAACCGCACCGGCACGTCCGCCTACCTCGCGATGCTCGTGCTGCTCGTCACTCTGGCCTTCGGCCTCCCGGCGCTCATCGGCGACGACGGTGCGTACACGCTCGGACAGGAGATCCCGATCGTGGTCCTCACGCTCGGGATCTACGCGTTCTTCCTGACCCGGCAGATGGGCGCACAGGCCGAGGACTTCACCGAGGTCCGGGCGACGACGCTCGCAGCGGCCGACGCCGCGAACGATGCGGCGCAGGCCGGGATCCGCGAGACGATCGCCGCCCATCGCATCGAGGTCCTCGTCCGGCTCGTGCTCCTCGTCGTGACGGTGCTGCCCATCGTGCTCCTCTCGCACGACATGGCGGCGCTGCTCGACGACGGTCTCGGACGCCTCGGGGCCCCTTCCGCCCTGGCCGGCGTGCTCATCGCCGCGATCGTCTTCCTCCCGGAGTCCATCACCTCGGTGCGGGCCGCTCTCGCGGGCGAGGCGCAGCGCGTGAACAACCTCTGCCATGGTGCGCTCGTGTCGACGGTCGGCCTCACGATCCCCGCGGTGCTCGTGATCGGCATGCTCACCGGCCAGACCGTGATCCTCGCCGAATCCCCCGCGAACCTGCTCATGCTCGGCGCGACGCTGCTGCTCTCGGTCACCACGTTCTCCGCGAAACGCGTGACCGCGACCCACGGCGCCACGCACCTGGTGCTGTTCGCCGCCTACACGATCGTGCTGTTCAGCTGATCACGCCCGCACCGTCGAGGGCCGGATAGTCCGTGTAGCCCTCGGCGGTGCGTCCGTAGAACAGGGCGGGGCGCGGCTCGTTGAGCTCGGCCTCCGCGTGCCAGCGGGTGACGAGGTCGGGGTTCGCGATCACGGGGCGGCCGGCGGCGACGGCATCCGCCCATCCGCCGGTCACGAGCTCCTCCGCGGCAGCGAACGTCGTCGGCACCGAGAACCCGGTGTTCACGATGAAGGGCGCACCGGCCGTGCGACGGATGCTCTGCACGAGCTCCGTCGTCGGGTCGGCGGCCAGCACGTCGACGAACGCGAGGTCGAGCGCGAGTCCCTCGGCGACGGCGAGGTAGGTGGCGCGGGCGTCGGCGTCGTCCTCCTCGAGCACGCCCTGGATGTTGTGCTGCGGCGACAGGCGGATTCCGGTGCGGTCGGCCCCCACCGCGGCGGCGACCGCGCGCGTCACCTCGATCGCGAAGCGGGCACGGTTCTCGGGCGACCCTCCGTACCGGTCGTCGCGGATGTTCGACACCGGCGACAGGAACTCGTGCACGAGATAGCCGTTCGCACCGTGCACCTCGACGCCGTCGAGACCGGCCGCGATCGCGTTGCGGGCGGCCCGCGCGAACTGCTCGACGACCATCGGGATCTCGTCGAGGGTCAACGCGTGCGCGACCGGCATCTGCGCCTTCCCGACCGGCGTGTGCGTCTCGCCCGGCGCGGCGAGCGCGCTCGGCCCGACGACCCGCGGCTCGCCCGAGATCTCCGGGTGGCCGACACGACCACCGTGCATGAGCTGCATCACGATCGTGCCGCCGGCCTCGTGCACGGCCTCCGCGATCCGACGCCAGCCCTCGATCTGCGCCGGCGTGACGATGCCGGGCTGTCCGGGATACGACTTGCCCTCGGCCGCGGGCCACGTCCCCTCCGTGATGATCAGACCCTGTCCGGCGCGCTGGCGGTAGTACTCGGCCATGGTCTCGGTCGGCACACCGTCGTCGTCCGCGCGGGTGCGGGTCAGGGGCGCCATGACGACGCGATTGGACAGGGCAAGGGCGCCGAAGGCGGCGGGCTCGAAAAGACTCACGAAGAGGGCCAAGCCCGGCAGCGCACGGTGTATTCCCGCGGGGGCTGGTGCGTTTCTCGGGTCGTCCGAGATCCGGCGGCGGTCATCCTCCGGTCAGGTCGCCGAGGAGGCTGACGAAGCGGTCGAGGTCCTCCTCCGACCATCCGCGCACCCGTTCCCCGAGCCTGGCCTCGTAGCGCGACCGGGCGATCGCGATCCGTTCCTGCGCGAGGGGCGTCGCGACGAGCACGCGGGCACGGCGGTCGTCGGGGTCCGGGACGCTCTCGACGAGACCGAGCTGCTCGAGCTGACGCACATGACGACTCACGGCGGACTTATCGGTCTGCAGGCGGTCGATGATGGCCCCGGCCGAGGTCGCCTTGCCCGAGGCGATCGAGGTGAGCACCTGGTAGCCGAGCGGCTGCAGGTCGGGGTGCACCGTGATCGCCGCCTCGCGCCAGCCCACCCGGATGCGGGCGAACAGGCGTCCGAGCTCGTGCTCGACGCGATGCACCGCGTCGTCGAGGTCGGCGGGGTCGTCGGCGGCGCTCATGGTCGCCAGCATACGGCGAAGCGGCAGGTCCGGAGATCCGTGGTCACGGCACTCGGAGGCATCCCGTGACGAGCACGAGTCCCCGTGCGTCACACCTCGGACAGCAGCCGGAACACCTTCGACGCCGCGCGGACCTCCTCGGGCGACAGCTCGGCCATCACCGCGTGGAGCCTCAGACTGTGATCGCGACGCAGCTCGGCGAGAGCCGCGCGGGCGGTCGGCGTGGCGCTGAGCACGCGCAGCCGACCGTCCCGCTCGTCCGGCCGGGACTCCAGCAGCCCCAGCTCCTCGAGCATCCGCACCTGACGGCTGATGACGGACTTGTCCATCTCGAACCGCTCCGCGAGCTCGTGGGCACTGGCCGTCCCCGCCCGATCGATGAAGGTGAGCAGCTTGTAGCCGCCCACCTGCAGGTCGGGGGCGATGCGAGCCGCGGACTCCCTCCAGAGCGTCCGAGTCCTCGCGAAGATGAGGTTCAGATGCGTCTGGAGGTCGCCGATCGCGGCCTCCACCTCGGGGGCGGCCAGGGCGTCCGGGGCGCTCATGTCAGCCCTTCGACTCCCGGTCCTCGCGCTCCAGCACGGTCACCGGCGAGGTCGTGGGGGCCGGGGACCCGGACTCGAGGCCCGAGATCCGGATGACGCCCGTGGAGGCGCCGACCTCGGCCTCGGAGACCTCGATCACGGACTCCTCGACCTGGTCGCGCATCTGCTCTGCGGCGTTCTTCGTCGACAGCGGCTTGTTGCGGATGAACGCGATCGCGATGACCGCGATGACCGCGAGCGGGATCGCGATGATGAACGCGTCGGCGATGCCGTGGCCATAGGCGCCCTCGACGATCGCGCGGATGCTGTCGGGCAGCTGTCCCACCTTGGGCACGTCACCCGAGCCGAGGTGCTGCAGCGCGTCGATCTCGTCCTGCGTGGTGGGCGCGAAGCCCTCGAGTCCGTCCTTCACGTACGTGGCGACGCTCGTCGACAGCAGCGATCCCATGATCGTGACACCGATGGTGCCGGCGATCGTGCGGAAGAAGTTGACGTTCGACGAGGCGGCGCCCAGCTGCTGCGGCGCGGTGTCGTTCTGCACGATGAGCGTGAGGTTCTGCATGACCATGCCGAGGCCGGCGCCGAGCACGAACATGTACGTCGCGACGAGGCCGAACGGGGTGTCGTAGCGGAGCGTGGCCATGAGGCTCACGCCGACCGTGGTGAGCAGCGAGCCGGTCAGCATCCAGCCCTTCCACTTGCCGAAGCGGCTCACGAGCTGGCCGATCACGATCGACGCACCCATCTGGCCGATGATCATCGGGATGGTCATCAGACCGGACTCGGTGGGCGTGGCGCCGCGGGCGAGCTGGAAGTACTGCGCGAGGAAGACCGAGGTCGCGAACATCGAGACGCCGATCGCGATCGAGGCGATGACCGAGAGCGTGAACGTGCGGTTCCGGAACAGCGACATCGGGACGATGGGTTCCTTCACGAAGAACTCGACCGTGATGAAGGCGGCGAGCGCGACGCCCGCGATGACGGCGAGCATGATGCTGGTCGAGGAGTCCCAGTCGAACTGGCTGCCGCCCATCGAGACCCAGATGAGCAGGGTCGAGACGCCGACGGCGAGCAGCACGATGCCGAAGTAGTCGATCGACACCTTGGTGTCGCGCTGCGGCTTCGGCAGGTGCAGCGTGAACTGGAGGAGCACGAGCGCGAGGATCGCGAAGGGCACGCCCACGAAGAAGTTCGAGCGCCAGCCCCACACGTCGGTGAGGAGTCCGCCGAGCAGTGGGCCGCCGATCGTGCCGAGGGCCATGATGCCGCCGACGACGCCCATGTACTTGCCGCGCTCGCGCGGGGAGATGATCAGCGCGACCGCGATCATGACGAGCGACATGAGCCCGCCGACGCCGATGCCCTGGATCACGCGGACCGCGATGAGCATGTTCGTGTCGGTCGAGAAGCCGGCGATCACGGTGCCGACCGTGAACAGGATGAGCGAGATCTGCACGAGGATCTTGCGGTCGACGAGGTCGGCGAGCTTGCCCCAGATGGGGGTGCTGACCGCGGTGGCCAGCAGGCTCGCGGTGATGACCCAGGTGTACTGGGACTGGGTGCCGCCCAGGTCGGCGATGATGACGGGCATCGAGGTCGACACGACGGTGCCCGAGAGCACGGCGACGAACATGCCGACGACGAGTCCCGAGATCGCGGTGAAGACCTCGCGGGCCGAGCGCGTGGTCTCGGCGGAGGTGGATGAGGGGGTTGTCACTGTAGGAGAGCTCCGTCTAGAAAGTTGATAAGTGTCAACTATACATCTATTGGTTGCAAAAGTGCAACTATCGGTGGGATGCGAGGATCGGAGGATGACGGAGACGTGGGAGCTGCGCGGGTGGTTCGAGGACTATCTCGACGCCTGTAACCGGCACGATCTCGACGCCGTGCGTGAGCTCCTCGACCCTCGAGTGCGACGAGCCCACCTGCCCGCCGGCGCCGACGCCTGGATCGACGACGTGGCCGACCTGTTCCACGGTTTCCCGGATTGGCGATGGCGGCGCATCCAGCTCGTCGTGGAGGACGACCGCATCGCCGCCCACCTCCGCGGGAGCGGGACGCACACCGGCGTGTATCGCGGCATCGCCCCGACGCGTCGGCACGTGAACGTCGCCGAGTTCGGCATGTACCGCATCGCGCACGACCGCGTCGTGGAGTTCAGCGGCACCGAGGACGACGCTCTGATGCGCGCGATCGGAGCGTGAGGACCCGCCTCCCCCGGCCTCACCCGAGCAGTTCCCCACGCTCCGCTCCACGGCCGCGACGCCGCCATGGGTCAGAATGGGTCGTGGGCCGCGCGCCCCGGAGGAGGCAATGGTGGCAGAGAGCGGTGCACGCACGCCCGTCGCGGACCAGATGTACGAGGTCCTGCTCGGGCAGTTCATGGACGGCATCCGCGGAGCCGGCGAGCCCCTGAACATCGGCGCCCTCTCGCGTGAGCTCAACGTCAGCCCGACGCCGCTGCGCGAAGCGCTCGCGCGGCTCGAGCACACCGGTCTCGTGCACCGCGAGGCGCTGCGCGGCTATCGCGTGGCCCCGATGATGAGCCTCACCGAGGTGCGCCAGCTGCGCGACGCGCGTCTGCTCATCGAGCCGCACCTCGCGGCGGAGGCCACCGCCCGCGCGACCGACGCGTTCGTCGCGAGCCTCGAAGAGACCGTGACGGACTT
Source organism: Microbacterium sp. NPDC089696 (assembly GCF_044749125.1). Lineage (NCBI taxonomy): Bacteria > Bacillati > Actinomycetota > Actinomycetes > Micrococcales > Microbacteriaceae > Microbacterium > Microbacterium sp. NPDC089696. Next base: position 681,986 of record NZ_JBIVHF010000002.1, read on the forward strand.
CGAGTCGTCGATCGACCACGCCGACCGCGAGACCGAGGGCTTCCGGATCTACTGGCGCTCCGACGACCGCTTCCACCGCCTGATCGCCGCGCACGCGGGCAACCCCTTCCTCGCGACCGCATACGACACCCTGGCGGGTCAGATCCAGCGCTTCCGCCTCTTCTCCAAGCTGGGACGCACCGGCGCGAAGTGGGCGGCACCCGAGCACCGCGCGATCCTCGACGCGATCCGCGCCCACGACGTCGAGGGCACGCGCGAGCGGATGCGCGAGCACATCGACGGTGCAGCGGGTCGCCTGCTCGACCCCTGACCACGACCTGCCGCATCCCGCGGGCCCCCGAGCGGCGGCCGCCATGTGCTGGCTTCCTCCTTCTCGCCCTCTCCACCCAAATACAATAGTATTGTCGATACTATTGATTGCGGAGAGCTTCGACGACGACAGCACGGCTCCCCCGCTCGAAGGGAGAGAATCGACCCATGTACTCGCTGCACACCCTCGTCGACGGCTTCCCGGGCAAATCCGCCTCGCACGGGGCCTTCGGCTGGAGCAGCCTGTGGTTGCTCCAGGACGCCGACCGCCGAGTGCTCGTCGATGCGGGTCCGCCCGCGTACATCCCCCTGATCCACGACGGTCTAGCCGCACTCGGCCTGACCACCGCCGACATCACCGACGTCCTCGTGACGCATCTGCACTGGGACCACGTCGGCAACTTCACGATGTACCCGAACGCCACGACCTGGGTCGGCGAGGAGGAGCTCGCCTGGGCGGAGACGCAGCCCGCCGGCACGCCGTTCGTGCCGGACCTGCACGTGCAGGAGCTGCGCCGCCGTCGCGAGGGGGTGGAGCGGATGAGCGACGGCCAGGAGGTGCTTCCCGGCATCACGACGATCGCGAGCCCCGGCCACACGCCCGGCCACCTCGCCTTCCACGTCGAGGCCGCCGACCGTTCCCACGTGTTCGCGGGAGACGCCGTGAAGAACGTGTTCGAGCTCAACACGCTGCAGGTCGACTCGACCATGGATGCCGACGCCAGCCGCGCGAGCGTCGATCGCCTGCGCTCGCTGATCCGCGACACCGACGGGGTGCTGGTCCCCGGCCACGACGTGGCACTGGGACTCGACGCGGGGGAGGCCGTGCGCCTCGCTCCGCAGTCGGCCCGGATCGGCTTCTTCGCGGACGGCGTGCGCGGCGAGGCCGACCGGAGCATCCGCTGACCCCGGGCGGGCCGCCCCGGTCCGCCCCTGCCGAGGAGAGACAATGACCGCCCTGCGATTCGACGCCAACCTCAAGTGGCTGTTCACGGAGCATCCCTTCGAGGAGCGGTTCGACGCCGCGGCCCGCGCCGGGTTCCGCGGCGTGGAATACCCCGCGCCGTACGCCCACGCACCGGAGCGCCTCGCCGACCTGCTCCGGCAGTCGGGCCTCGCGCAGGTGCTGATCAACACGCCCATGGGCCCGGCGGGGTCTCCGACGCGTCAGGGTCTCGCGTGCGTGCCCGGCGCGGAGGCGGCGTTCCGCGAGGGCGTGCTCGAGGGGCTGCGGTACGCGACGGCGCTCGGCGCCCCGTTCCTGCACGTCGTGGCCGGCATCGTGCCCGACGGCGTGGAGCGCGACCGCGCGTTCGCGCTGTACCAGGACAACATCGGCTGGGCGGCGGAGCAGGCCAGAGGCACCGGTGTCCGGCTGCTCCTGGAACCGCAGAACAAGCGCGACGCCCCGGGCTTCGTGCTCGACACGCAGGCTCAGGCCGCCGCGGTGGTCGACGCGGTGGGCCGCGACGCCGTCGGACTGCTCATGGACTTCTACCACGCGCAGATCGACGAGGGCGATCTCATCACGACCTACCTCGCGCACCGCGGGCGGATCGCGCACATCCAGATCGCCGATCCTCCGGGGCGCCACGAGCCCGGGACCGGCGAGATCGCCTTCGATCGGATCTTCGCGACCATCGCCGAGTCCGGCTACGACGGCTGGATCGGCTGCGAGTACCAGCCGCTCACCGACACCGTGAGCGGCCTCGACTGGATGAAGGGCCTCCCCGCATGACCACTCCCCCGCGCATCGCTCTCATCAGCGCCGTCACGGCCGCGATCGGCCCGGCCACGGCCGCACTCGACGAGCTCTACCCCGACGCCGAGGTGTGGAACATCCTCGACGACCGACTGCTCCGCGACGCCGACGAGCGCGGCGGCCTGGACGACGCGCTCCGCGCACGCATGACGCGCCTGATCGACCATGCGCTCGCCGAAGGAGCAGACGGCGTGCTGCTCACGTGCTCCCTGTACGGCCCGGTGGTCGCCGACCTCCAGCGCGACGCCCCCGTGCTGGCGCCCGACGAGGCCGCCTTCGCCGAGATCGCGGATGCCGGCTACCGCCACGTGCTCGTCGTCGCCTCGTTCGAGGGCGCGAAGGACGACTCGGTCGCCCGACTGCGTGAGGCTCTCGCGCGCTCGGGCGCGGACACGACCGTCGCGGGCGTCGCCGTGCCCGCGGCGATGGCCGCGACGAAGGCACAGGACTCCGGGGCCCTCGTGACCGCGCTCATCGACGCGTGTCGACCCCTCGCCGCTGATGTGGACGCGATCTTCCTCGCCCAGTACTCCCTCGCCCCGGCGGGCCCCGCTCTGAGCGCGGCCGTGGAGCTCCCCGTGGTGTCCGGCCCCGCCAGCTCCGCCGTCGCCCTGCGCGACCGGCTGACTCCGCGGGAGGGAGACCGATGATCGGCATCATCGCCGACGACGTCACCGGCGGCACCGATGTGGCCGTCGCGTGCCGACGGCAGGGCCTGCGCACGGGGATCGTCTTCGGCGAACCCTCCCCCGGCGCGATCGACGCGTCGTGGGACGTCGCGGTCGTGGCGCTCAAGACCCGCACGATCCCCGCGGCGGATGCCGTGGCGCAGTCGCTCTCGGCCGCCGAGGCGCTCCTCGCGGCCGGCGCGACGCAGCTCTACCTGAAGTACTGCTCGACCTTCGACTCCACGGCCGAGGGCAACATCGGCCCGGTGCTCGATGCCCTCGCCGCCCTCGTGGGCGCGGATCGGGTCGTGACCACGCCGAGCTCTCCCGAGCACGGACGCACGGTCGAGGCCGGACAGCTCCTCGTGCACGGCACGCCCCTCGCGGAATCGCCGATGCGCGACCACCCGCTCACCCCCATGCGCGACTCCGATCTGGTGCGTCTGCTCGACGGACAGCTCCCCGCGCCCGCGAGCGCCGCGGTGCCCCTCGACGTCGTGCGCCGCGGACCCGAGGCCGTGCAGGACGCGATCTCCGGTCTCGCCGGCGCTGTCCACTACGTGCTGCCCGACGCCGTCACGGACGACGACCTCGTCGCGATCGCTCGTGCCTCCGCGGACGATGCGCTGTGGGGAGGCGCGGCCGGGTTCGCCGGCGCGCTGGCCCGCGTCGTGGCGGAGCAGCGCGGTGACGCCGCCGCGGCGCCGACCCCGCCGTCCGCCGCGGGCCGCGCCGTCGTCCTCGCGGGCTCCTGTTCGCGGCGCACGCTCGAGCAGATCGACGCGATGCTCGACGCCGGGCGTCCCGCGTTCCGGCTCGACGCCCTCCGGGAGCAGGACCCCGCGCGTCTCGCCGCCGCGGCACTGGCCTGGTACGACGGCCTCGAGTCGACCTCGGACTCCGGGGCCGACGGCGCCCCGCTCGTCTACGCCTCCCTCCCCCCGGAGCAGCTGCACCGCGTGCAGGAGCTGCTGGGCGTCGCGGAGTCGGCCGCGATCCTCGAATCGGCGCTGTCGTTCGTGGCGCAGGGTCTGCGCGAGCGCGGCGTCGCCCGCTTCGTGACGGCCGGCGGGGAGACCTCGGGGGCCGTGGTGGCCGCGCTCGGCGTGGATGCCGGGGAGATCGGCGTGGAGGCCGCCCGCGGCGTGCCGTGGATCCATGCCGCCGACGGCATCCGCCTGCTCCTCAAATCGGGCAACTTCGGCGAGCCCGATCTGCTCGTGACGGCGTCGGCTGACCCGTCGGAGAACGCGGAGGCTCCCGCATGAGCGCGGAGCGCACCGCGGTGATCCGCGCCGCTCGGTCGCTGTTCGACCGCGGGCTCACGCACGGCAGCACGGGCAACGTGTCGCTGCGCACCGGCGACGGCATCCTCGTGACCCCGACCGGGTCGAGCCTCGGCACCGTGACGGAGGACGACCTGTCGCTGATCGACGCCTCCGGAGCGCACCTCGCGGGGCCCCGTCCGTCGAAGGAGGCCTTCCTGCATGCGGCCGTGCTGCGCGCACGCCCCTCCGCACGGGCCGTCGTGCACACGCACTCCACGCACGCCGCCGCCGTGTCGTGCCTGCGCGACCTCGACGAGACCGATGCGCTCCCGCCCCTCACGGCCTACTTCGCGATGCGCGTGGGACGTCTGCCGCTGCTGCCGTACCACGCGCCGGGCGACGATGCGCTCGAGGGCATCGCCGAGGCGGCCGCGCGCACGCACACCGCCTTGCTGCTGCGGAACCACGGCCCCGTCGTCGCCGGCGCCTCGCTGTCGGCGGCGATGGACGCGCTCGAAGAACTCGAGGAGACCGCGAAGCTGTTCCTGCTGCTGCGCGGCATGCCGACCCGACCGCTCACCGCGGCCGAGGCCGAGGCCCTGCGACCCGCCGACTGATCCGCACACACGAAGGGGCGGGTGAGGAATCCTCACCCGCCCCTTCGGCATCCGTCCGTCAGCGGTGCGCCGTGACCGCCGCCGTCAGCGCGTCGGCGACGGCCGCGGCGTCGATGTCGAACAGCACGTCGACGTTCGGCTCGCCCTTCCAGCGGTCGATCATCTGCACGACGGTCTGCCCGCGGGTGTGCTCGCCGTGCAGCTCGATGTCGACGCGCAGCCGGCGCACCGTGAACCAGTCGGGGTTCAGGGCGTAGGCGACGCACGGCACGTCGTTGAGGTGCATGCCCTCGGTCTTCCACTCGGGCATCTCGTCGGGGTCGTCGTGGCGATCCGGGTAGCCGATCATCTCGCACAGCGCGCGGCCCATGGGCGACTCCGACTCCCAGAGCGTCGCGATGTGGGCGGGGCTGAGCGCGAAGCTCCGCGACACGTCGAGGCCGACCTGCGTGAGCGGGGCGCCCGACTTCACGACGATCTCCGCGGCCTCGGGGTCGTTGTAGATGTTCGCGCTCGCGACCGGGGTCACGTTGCCCCACGTGAGGGCGGCTCCGCCCATGTAGATGATGCGACGCACCGACTGCGCGAACCGCGGCTCCAGTTTGATCGCCAGCGCGACGTTCGTGAGCGGCGCGAGCGCCATGATCGTGATCTCCCCGGGCGACGACATGACCGTGTCGATCATCCGCAGCACGGCGTCGGAGGGGACGACCGCATCGGGATCCGGGTCGGGGTACTCCCAGTAGCCGACTCCGCCGGGGCGGTGGATGTGCTCCGCGAAGTGCGGCTCGCCGACGAGGGGTCGCGCGGCGCCGCTCCAGATCGGGAGGTCGGGGCGACCGGCGAGGGTCGCGATCTTGCGTGCGTTGATCGTCGCGGTCTCGACGGGGACGTTCCCGAAGACCGTGGTCAGCGCCTCGATCTGGAAGGCGTCGGAGGCGAGCGCCCAGAACAGCGCTCCCGCGTCGTCGATCCCGGGGTCGGTGTCGATGATCAGTCGTTCCATGTGCGTGCTTTCTCTCTGTCCGCGCGGCTCGGATGCCGGTCGGGTACTTCCGTGGGGTCGGGGGCGGATGCAGGGTCGGGGGCGGATGCGACAACGGGCTCGGATGCTGCGCGCGCCGCGCGCCTCGCCCGGAACAGGTAGACGCAGTTGATCACGATCAGCGTGACGTTGAGCGCGACCATGGGGGCGCTGCCGAGCAGCAGGTTGTACGCCATGAGGAGCGTGGATGCGCCGAGGTTCACCCACCGCAGGCGCGAGATCGTCGGCTGCATCAGCGATGTGATCAGGAGGGCGCTGCCCGCCCAACCGACGATCTCGCGCCAGAGGTCCATCAGGGCGTCACTTCCCGACGAAGAGGCCGTTGCGGCGCTTCGCGAGCACGTACAGCACCACGCTGATCGCGCACAGGGTCGCGATGTAGATCGGGAAGACCCACATCAGGCCGAGGCTCTGCAGCCACAGCAGCAGATACGACGCCGTGCCGCCGAAGATCGCGACGCCGAGGCCGTAGCCGAGTCCGAGAGCCGTGCCGCGGATGTGCTGCGGCAGGAGGGAGTTCGACACGACGACGAAGATCGTCATGTTGAGGAGGAGCACGATCGCTCCGCCGAACATCACCCCGGCGAGCGTCCCGACGCCGGGCTGCGAGTACAGCAGCGCGAGGAAGATCGTCGGGATGGCCAGCAGTCGGGCGACGACGAACCAGCGCGACATCGGGAACCGATCGAGGATGCGGCTGAGGCCCAGAGCCCCGAGCGTGAGGAAGATGCCCATGCCGGTGGTGATCGCGAAGACCGCGGTGGGGTCCTCGCCGAACGTGCCGTTCGCGAGGTTCGGGAGGCCCGCGATCCACGTGTAGTTGTACGCCTGGATCGCGCCGACGATGAAGATCGCCGCGAGCACGCTCAGCCAGTACTTGCGCACGTCGCGCCACACGGAGTTCTCGGAGGTCGGCACGGCGCCGACCGTGCGGATCGCCTCGGTGTTCATCGTCTCGGGCAGCGTGCGGCGCAGCCACAGGACGAGCAGGCCGAAGACGCCGCCGACCAGGAACGGGATGCGCCAGCCCCACGCGGCGAGGACGGCAGGGCCGAGCAGCGAGCTGATGAAGAAGATCGACAGCGGCGCCAGCAGGTTGCCGAGGTTGTTGAAGAACGCGAAGAACCCGGCCACGTACCCCGGGCGGTTGGGCACCAGCTCGAGCGCGTACGCGGTGCCGAGCGGCGCCTCGACGCCCGCGGAGAGGCCCTGCAGGAGGCGTGCGGCCACCACGATGATGGGCGCGGCGACGCCGATCGTGGCGTAGTCCGGGAGCACGCCGATGATGAAGCTGCCCAGGGCCACGGCGCCGATCGCGAAGATCATGATCTTGCGTCGGCCGAACCGGTCGGCCACGAATCCGAACACCACGCCGCCGAGCGGACGGGCGACGAACCCGACCGCGAAGACCGCAAGGGCGTTCAAGGTCGACGCCAGGGGGTTGTCCGAGGGGAAGAACGCGGCTCCCAGGTAGACGGACAGCAACCCGAAGATCGCCCAGTCGTACCATTCGAGCGCGTGGCCCCAGCTCAGGGCGCGGAGGTTGCGGCGCTCGGTCTTGCTCGCCTTGCCCTTCAGCTGCTGGGGTGCGGTCGTCGTCACTGCTTCGTCAGTACTCATTCGAGCTCCTTCGCTCTACCCCGTGAGAGTGGGGTGGTCGGGTATCGGGTGTTCGGGTCGTTCGGAGGGGTGGTCAGTTCCAGGGGACGGGGCGACGCAGCGTCTCCCCGATCAGGTCGAGGACGCCGTCGAAGTCCATATCGACGACGACGCGGTGCAGTGGCCTGGTCTCGCCGCGCACCGGATGCACTCCGGCGAGGTAGCGATCGCCGGTGGCCGGATCCTCGAACGTCTGCAGCGGACGTTGCACGGAGGCGGCCACGAGCTCGGGACGCAGCAGCGTCGCCACGGCGAGGCTGTCGTTGATGCCCATGATGCGCTCGTCGTCCGGGCGCTCGTAGGAGCGCGTGTAGAAGCCGGCGTAGTCGGCGCTGATCGCGGTGATCAGCTGCGCGGCGGGCGAGCCCGTCTCCTCCGCGATGTCGAGGAAGAAGCGCTCGGGCACCAGCGCCTGGCGCGTGACGTAGGGGCCGCACCAGGTGACGACGCCCTCGTGACGCGCGACCTCCTGCGTGGCGTCGGGGTCGAACGACACGTTGGGGTCGCGGGAGACGCGGAACCGACGATCCGCCCACGGCTCGGTGTCGTGGTAGAGCGCGGGACCGAGCGTGCCGACGATCGTCACGCTGCGCAGTCGCTGCAGCAGCCGGGGTTCGCGATGCAGCGCGAGCGCGAGGTTGGTCTGCGGGCCGAGCGCGACGTAGTCGATCTCCCCGTCGTGCGCGTCGACGAGGTCGAGCAGCATCTGCACGCCGTCGGGCTCTGCGGGCACGGACACGGCGGGTCGCAGTCCGGTGTTGCCGAAGCCGTCCTCGCCGTGCACTCCGGGGTTGAGCTGGAGCTCCTGCTCGAGCGGCACGGACGCTCCGCGGTACACGGGCACATCGGATCGACCGACCGTGTCGAGCACGTAGCGCGCGTTGTCGGCGGCGCGCTCGCTCTCGCAGTTCCCGAACACACTGATCGCGGCGAGGATCTCGACCTCGGGGTCCGCGGCGAGCAGCATCAGGGCCAGTGCGTCGTCGACGCCCGTGTCGGTGTCGACAATGACTTTTCTCATGTTCTTCTTCTTTCGGATGACGGGGATGGCGGAGGGCGCCCGGCGTCAGGGGGCGGCGAGCCCGATGTCGGCGAACGCACGACGGGCGTCGGCGCGTACGAGGGTCTCGGCGAACGCCGACGCCGCGGGCGTCTCGCGGCGCACGCCGATCGCGAAGCGTCCGTACGACTGCAGGGCGTGCGGCAGCGGGGCGACGACGTGGGGGCCGGCGACCGACCGCAGCTCGCTCACCTGCTGGATCGCGACGCTCGCCCGTCCGTCGACCACGGCCTCGGCCGTGAGCCCCGAGGGGAAGCGCACCGCCCTCTCGTCGATCTCGTCGAGCAGGCGGCGCTCGCGCAGCACCGACATGAAGTGCAGTCCGCTCGCTCCGCTCAGCGTGTAGGCGACGGCCGGTGCGGCTCGCAGGTAGTCGAGGAACGCGGCCTCGCCCTCGTCGACCGGAGCCGGACCGTCGGGGAGCCGCGCGAAGCCGACCGCGGACACCGCGATGTCCGTCACCTGAGCGGGATCGAGCACGCCCTGCGCCGCGAGCTCGCGCACCGACGACGACACCCCCAGCAGGAGATCGGGGCGCTCGCCGGCCGCGATGCGGTCGAGCAGCACCGTGGTCGGCTCGAACGTGGTGACGACGGTCTCGCCGGTCTCGCGCTCGTACGCGGGGATCACGGTCTCCTCGAGCGCCTGCTTCACCACCAGGCCGCTGTACAGCGAGATCATGCGGGGACCTCCGGGGACACGTGGGCACGGTGGTCGGGGTTGACGACGAACTGCGGCTCTCCGCCGCCGAGGACCGCGATCACGGTGGCGGCGGCGATGCGCCCCGATTCTCCGCGTGCCTCGCGCGTGGCCCCGGCGACGTGCGTGGTGGCGAGGATGCCGGGCGTGCGCAGCAGCGGGCTGTCGGCGGGGAGCGGCTCCTGCGCGAAGACGTCGAGCGCCGCGCCGCCGATGACGCCGCGCTGCACGGCATCCACCAGTGCGTCCTCGTCGATGATGCCGCCGCGGGCGGTGTTGACGATGATCGCGTCGTCCTTCATGAGCGCGAGGCGCTCGGCGTCGATCAGGTCGCGTGTCGAGTCGTCGAGGAACAGGTGCAGCGTCACGAAGTCCGAGTCGGCGAGCACCTCGTCGAGGGTCGCGCGGCGGATGCCGTGGGTGGCGGCGAACTCCTCGTCGAAGTACGGGTCGTAGGCCGCGATCCGCATCCCGAAGCCGCGGGCGATCGTCGCGACGGCCTTGCCGATCGAGCCGAGCCCGAGGATGCCGAGGGTCGCTCCGCGCAGCTCGCGTCCGGTGAGCTGGTTCCAGCGTCCGTCCGCGAGGTTGCGGACGTTCTCGGGGATGCGCCGCGCCGAAGCGAGCAACAGGGCGAAGACGTGCTCGGCCACGGCCTGACGGTTGGCGCCCGCGGTGATGCACACCGGGATGCCGCGACGGGTCGCCGCGTCGACGTCGACGCTGTCGTAGCCGACCCCCGTGCGCACCACGACCTGCAGGCGCGCGGCGGCGGACAGGTCGTCGGCGCCGAGCGGGCGGGTGCCGGCGATGATCGCGCGCGCCTCGCCGAGGATCGCGGTGCGCTCCTCGGCGGGGAGGGCGTCGAGCTCCGGCTCGTGCCTGGTCGTGAATCCCGCGTCGCGCAGAAGCATGTCGACCTCGTCGCCGGGCGCGAGGAAGGCGGTCGTGATGAGGACGTCGGCGTGGCGCGCGTCCCCGGTCGAAGCGGTGGTCACCAGATGCCTCCCTCGTAGTCCGCGGCCGTGAAGGCGCCGCCGTGGAACCGCGGCGCCGGTGCGTCGGAGTCGACGCCGTCGGCGTGGTCCGCCGCATCGTCCTGGGGGACGTAGCCGATGGCCGCCCACCCCGCGGCGCCGTTCCACCACGAGTCGCTGTTGGCGGAGCATCCGTACACGATCTGGCAGCCCACGGGGCCGTTCTCGATCGCGCAGCGGACGAGCTCGATGCCGTCGCGCCAACTGAGCCACAGCGCGAGCTGGCGCACGTCCTCGGGTGCGGGACGGAACGTGCCGATGCGCAGCAGCACCGACTCGATCCCCCACTTCTCGTGGTACAGGCTGGCGAGCGCCTCGCCGAAGGCCTTGGACACGCCGTAGAACGTGTCGGGACGCAGCGGGGCGCTCTCGTCGAGCACGGTGGTCGCCTCGTGGAAGCCGACGACGTGGTTCGAGCTCGCGTAGACGACGCGACCGACGCCGGCCCGCCGCGCGGCTTCGTACACGTGCTGGGTGCCGTCGATGTTGGAGGAGCGGATGTCGTCGTAGCTCGACTCGTCGGCGACACCGCCGAGGTGCACGATGACGTCGACGCCCTGCGCGGCATCCGTCAGGAGGTCGAGGTCGGCGAGGTCGCCGAGGACGACCTCCTCCCCCGGGTGCAGCGGCTCCTCGGGGGCGTGGCGCGAGAACAGGATGACGCGGTCGTAGCGCCCGGCGAGACCGTCGCGGATCACCCGACCCATGCGGCCGGTGCCGCCCGTGTACAGAACTGTGGTCATCATCGTCCTTCGATCGCGTTTCCGAATCAAATAGTATTTTACATACTATTTTATTGGCGTCCAGCCCTGAGCCCGAAAAGCATCGGGAGGCCGCCCGCGAGGACCAGTCTTCCACCGCTGCGGATGCGCTCGATGGGGCGCGCGCCGCGGACCCCTGCGACGCGGGGCTATCGCGACGCTGTGACGCGCGCGACCGCCTCGGCGATCTCTCCCGGGTCGCGCGGCTCCTCGTCGAGCGCCCGATGGATCGAGATCCCCTCGATCATGGCGTCGACCAGTCGGGCGGTCTCCGGGTCGAAGTGACGCTCGAGGGCGGCGCGGCTGCGCCGCATCCACGCCGTGGTGAGCGCGCGGTAGGCGGGCTCACGCGCCGCGAGCGTGTAGAGCTCATGCGACAGGACGAGCTCGCGCCCGTCGCCGAACACGTCCTCCTGGATGATCGCGACCACGGCGGCTCGCGCGGACTCCTGATCGCGCGCGGCGGCCATGCGCAGCTCGAAGCGCTCGCTGATCGTCTGCGAGAACAGCGTGAAAGCCTCGCGGAGCAGCTCGCCGATGCCGTCGAAGTGGTAGGTCATGGACCCGAGGGGCACCCCTGCCGCCTCGGCGATGCGACGATGCGAGGCCCCGGCCACGCCGGATTCGGCGATCACGTCGAGGCACGCCGCGATGATGCGATCGCGGCGCTCGGGATCGTTCCGGCGCCCGCTGCGGCTGCCACCCGCGGTCCGCCCGGATCGCCCCTCAGCCGACACGAGAGGCCTCGATCGACCGCACGACCCGAGCAGGACTGCCCACCGCGACGACGTTCGCGGGGATGTCGCGCGTCACGACCGAGCCCGCCCCGATCACGCTGTTGTCGCCGATCGTGACGCCCGGACAGACGATCACTCCCCCGCCGAGCCACACGTTGTCGCCGATCACGATCGGCTCCGCGGCCTCGAGCTTGTCGCGACGCTGCTGCGGATCGATCGGATGCGTGGGTGTGAGCAGTTGCACGTTCGGGCCGATCTGGCAGTCGGCGCCGATCGTGATGCGCGCGACGTCGAGCGCGGTGAGATGGAAGTTGATGAAGGTCCGAGGCCCGATGGAGATGTTCTCGCCGTAGTCCACGTGCAGAGGCGGGCGGATCACGACCTCCGCGCCCAGGTCGCCGATCAGATCGTCGAGCCACCCGCGTGCGGCGGGGTCGCCTGCCAGGGTCTGGCGCTGATAGACGTCCGCGAGGCGTGCGGCGCGCGCGCTGCGTGCGGCGAGCTCGGGGTCGTCGCCGATGTAGAGGTCGCCCGCGAGCATCCGCTCACGGTTCGAGCGAGGGTCGCCGGCGAAGTGATCGATCATGAAGGGATCGTACCATTGTGCGTACGATCGTACTCATTTAGGCGGGGTCAGGGTGCCGTCGGTCCCCGCCCCTTCGTCCCGAGCGGCACCACCGCGCTCAGCACCACGAGCGACACCGCTCCGAGTGCCGCGATGCCGGCGGGGATCCAGAAGAGATGCGGCATGCCGAGCCACGCGGCGCCGACGCTGCCCAGGAAGCCGCCGAGTGCCGCGTTGAGCGCGTAAGAGCTGAGGAAGACGCTGGATGCCGTGCCCACGCGCTCGGGGAGCAGTCGTTGCGCCACGGTGATGCCGAGCACCCCGAACGTCGCGATCACCCCGGCCATGAGCAGCTGCCCGAGGACCAGCAGCAGGATCGGTTGCGCGACAGCATCCGCCGAGGCGTAGGCGACGTGCGCGCCGACCGCCATCGCCGCTCCGCCCAGCAGCACGCGCGTGACGCCGAAGCGGTCGGCGAGCTTCGCGGCGAACAGCATCAGGGGCAGCTCGACGAGCGGCTGCAGGCCGATGACCGCTCCGCGGAGGCCGGCGTCCATGCCGAGCGTCCTGTCCATGTAGAGCGGGAGGTACGCGAGCTTCACCGTCTCGCCGCACATGATGAGGATGTAGATCGCGGTGAACAGCAGCAGCGGTGCCATCGATCGCCGCATCGCGACGTTCGTTGCGCCGACGGCCTCGACGCGGACGGGCTCGGCAGCGCCGAGCTCGGCGGGATCGTCGGCCGCCGAACGGATCGGCGACGCCCGGCCGGACCGCACCGGCGGCGTCCGCACCCCGATGAGCGGCACGATCGACAACAGGATGCTGAGACCGGTGAGGAACAGCAGCGGGCGCAGACCGAGCGCCGCACCGAGCACGGCGCCGAGCACCGGGCCGACGACCCACCCGAAGGCCATGGCCGTGCGCATGACCGCGATCACGCTGTTGTCGGCCGGGGTGGGCGCGGCATTGAGCTCGTCGCGCACGGCGGCCTGCAGCTGCGCCGCCCCGGCGCCGGCGGCGCTCAGCAGCAGCATGTTGATCGCGAACGGCATCCATGCCTGCATCGCGACGGCCATGAGCGCCCAGCCCACGAATCCCGCGACCGCGGAGATGCGGAACACCAGCAGTCGCGATCCCATGCGGTCCGAGAGCGAGCCGACGATGTAGCCCGTGATCGGCGCGACGAGGTTCGTGAGGAAGTAGAGCCCGGCCTGCGAATCGGTCAGGTGCAGCTCCTCGACGAGGAACAGGGTGATCTGCGGCGCGGTGATCGACATGCCGATCCCGGAGATCACGAGGCTCAGGAACGCGCCGCGCAGCAGGCGCGAGCGGAGGATGTACCGCGTGGCCGACGCCTCGGGCCGCGGGGGCTGCTCGTGCGACACGCGAACCGCTCTCGGGAGGGGAAGAAGAAATATGGAAGGAGAGGTTACAAACCTCGACGGTCTCCATCGTATCGATTCGACGCACACGCCCGATAGTCGTGCAACCCCCTGGCCGACGCGACAGGGGGCGCGGATGCTGTCGTCATGAGCCACCCCGACGACATCAAGCAGCCCCTGGACCACCTGCCCCCGCTCGAGGAGCGCGACAAGGCCGTCGAGATCGACGAGCCGCACTACCCCGGCACCGACGCTCCGGCCGGGGAGGGCAATGCCTCCCCCGACACGGCCGCCGAACCGGGCGCACCCTCGCGGCACGGCGTCGACAAGCTCCCGCCGACCTCGCGCTGACCCACGGCGGATCGACCGCACTCCAGCACCCTCGCAGGACGCCCCGATAGTCTGGAGGCATGCCCTCCCTCGCGACCTCCGGCGCCTCTCGCGCCCCGCGAGCACTGCCGTCGGCCACGCCGATGGCGTCCTGGGCGAAGGTCGTCATGCACCCGGGGACGAACGGGTGGACGAGCGTCTGGGGCACGCTGTCCCACGGCGAGATCGCGGGCTGCCCGCCGCCAGGGCACTGACGCGCCACCGGCACCGGTGCGCGCGCTCGTGTCCGTGCTGCGTCCCTACCGTGAGGTCCCCATGTCTTCGTCATCCCCGTCGTCTCCCCGTCTCCCCCTCGCCCCGCATGAGCTGTGGCGCGGCATCCGCTCCACCGTCCGCAGCGACGTCACCGCGGGGGTGCTCCTGCTCGCCGCGACCGTCGCCGCCGTGATCCTCGCCAACAGCCCCGCGTCCGGCTGGTACACCGCCGTGCGGGACTTCACGTTCGGCATCCCCGAGCTGCACCTCGAGCTCAGCGTCGGTGCGTGGGCAGCCGACGGCCTGCTCGCGATCTTCTTCTTCGTCGTGGGCCTCGAGCTGAAGGAGGAGTTCACGACCGGGCGCCTCCGCGACCCGCGCGCCGCGGCACTCCCGGTCGCGGCCGCCGCGGGCGGCGTGCTCGTCCCCGCGCTGATCTTCCTGCTGCTCACGACCGGAGCCGGAGCGGATGCCGCGCGCGGATGGGCGATCCCCACCGCGACCGACATCGCCTTCGCGGTCGCCGTCATCGCCGTGGTCGGACGCTTCCTCCCGCCGGCCCTTCGGGTGTTCCTGCTCACGCTCGCGGTGGTCGACGACCTGATCGCGATCACCATCATCGCGACCGTCTACACCGACGACATCAGCCTGATCTGGCTCGGTCTGGCCGTGCTCCCGCTCGCCGCCTTCGCGTTCGCCGCCCAACGCGGCATCCGGTCGTGGTGGATCCTGCTGCCGCTGGCCCTCGCGACGTGGGCGCTCGTGCACGCCTCGGGGGTGCACGCGACCGTCGCCGGTGTGCTGCTCGCGTTCACCGTTCCCGTGCGGCCGACCGACCGGGCGCACGTGATCGTGGGTCGCGGCGAGGAGCGCATGCGCGAGGGTCTCGCGCCGCACTGGGCCGACCGCTGGGGTGTGGTCGCGACGCTGTTCGCCGTCCCCGTGTTCGCGTTCTTCTCGGCCGGCGTCGCGATCGGCGGGGCCGAGGGTCTGCGCTCGGCGTTCGCCGACCCGATCACGATCGGCATCGTCGCAGGGCTCGTGCTCGGCAAGCCCATCGGAATCCTGCTCACGACCCTCGGCGTCGGGAGCATCCCCGCGCTGCGGCGCGACCCGAGCCTGCGCTGGTTCGACCTCATCGGGATGTCATTCGTGGCCGGGATCGGCTTCACGGTGTCGCTGCTGATCGGCGAGCTCGCCTTCGGCAGCGCCTCGGTCGCCGACGAGCACGTCAAGATCGGCGTGCTCACCGGGTCGCTCGTCGCCGCGCTGATCGGAGGCACGCTGCTCGCGATCAGCAGCCGGCGGTACCGGAGGAGTCAGGTCACGGCCTGACCCCTCCGGCCCGCATCACACCGTCTCGTCACACCGTCTCGTCACACCGTCGCGGGCAGCAGCTCCCGGAGCAGGTCGTCGAGGGTCACGACGCCGATCAGCGCGTCGCCCTCGACGACCGCGGCGAGCTGCACGTGATCGCGGCGCATGCGGCTGAGCGTGTCGTAGGCGCCGGCGTCGGGGACGACGGTCGTGACGTCGCGCGCGATCCCGGCGACCGGGGTCTCGGCGTCGAGCGACAGCGTGTCGCGCACGTGCACGACCCTCACCGCCGCCCCCTCCCCCACGAGGATGCGCAGGTGCCCCGAGGCTGCGGCCACGGCCTGCACGTCGCGCACCGTCGCCCCCTGCGGCACCGCGGTGGGGGCGGCATCCGTCCGCACGATCTCGCCGACCGTGAGCGACTGGAGCGAGATGGCTCGCACGATCGGCTCCGAGTACTCGACCTCCAGCGTCCCGGCGGCGCGCGAGTGCGCCACGAGCTCACGGATCGTGTCGACGTCCTGACCGCCGGCCGCGGCCTTCTCGACCGGCTCGACGCCCGAGGCCTTCACGAGGCGGTTCGCGATGCGGTTGATCCAGAGGAGGAACGGGCGCAGCGGCCAGGTGAGCGCGCGGGCGAGGATGCTCGTGGCCTTGGCCGCGGTCTCGGGGTGCGCGATCGCCCAGGACTTCGGCGCCATCTCGCCGATCACCAGGTGCAGGAACGTCACCACGATGAGCGCGAGCATGAACGCGATGATGTCGGCCGCGATGTAGGGCAGCCCCCACGCCTCGAACACCGGTGACAGCGCGTAGTCGATCGCGGGCTTGGTGATCGCGCCGAGCAGGAACGTGCACGCCGTGATGCCCAGCTGGGCGAACGCGAGCATGACCGTGAGCTCGTTGAGACCGCGCAGGGCGGACCGAGCGGAGGCGCTCGTGTCGGCCTCGGCCTCGAGGCGGTGACGCCGGGCGGCGAGCAGCGCGAACTCGACGATGACGAAGAACGCGCTCGCGACGATCAGCGCCGTCGTGATCAGGGTGACCATCCACCAGCTCATCGGGCCACCTCCGTCGTGGTCTCGGCATCCGGGTCGGGATCGCCGCCCGACTCCTGCAGGGCGATGTGCACGACGGCCGGCACGTGGCGGGCGACCTCGACCACGCGCACGTCGAGCCAGCGGTCGATCTCGATGCCCTGCACGGTCTCGGCCGCCTTGGCGGGCAGGTCGATCCGCACGACGTCGCCCGATCGGGGCAGGTCGCCGTGCACGCTGACGACGAGACCCGCGATGGTCTCGGCGTCGTCCTCCGCGAGGTCGTGCCCGATGAGACGCTCGATCTCGTCGAGGTGCACGTCGCCCGCGAGAGTCCAGCCGTCCTCGCCGTCGGTCACGGCGACGGCGTCGGGATCGTGCTCGTCCTCGATCTCCCCGACGACCTCCTCCGTCAGGTCCTCGACGGTGAGGATGCCGTCGAAGTTGCCGTACTCGTCGACCACGCAGGCCAGTTCGTTGCGCGTCTGGCGCATGCGGTCGAGGGCGAGCGGGAGGCGCATGGCGGTGGGCAGGATCACCGGGGGGCGCATGACCTCGGACACGGGAGCGCTGCCGGCGGGGACGAGCCGCAGCAGGTCGATGAGCTCGACGACGCCGACGGGGATGTCCTCGTCGCCGATCACGGGATAGCGCGTGTGCCCCGTGGACATCAGCTCGCGGACCTCGGCGACCGTGGTCGACGGGGCGATCGTGTCGACCTTGGACCGCGGCACCATGGCGTGCTCGACGTCGCGCTCGGGGAAGTCGAGCATCCGGTCGATGATGATCGACAGGTCGTCGGGCAGGTCGCCGCTCACGCGGGACTCCTCCACGATCGCTTCGAGGTCGCGCGCCGTGGCGCTCTCGTCGACGTCCTCGAGCGGCTCGATGCGCACGAGTCGGAGCAGCGCGTTCGCGGCGACGTCGAACACCGTGATGAGCCAGCCGAACGCCGCGAGATAGATGCGGGTCGGCATCGCCAGGGCGCGGGCGAGCGGCTCCGGGCTCGCGATCGCCAGGTTCTTGGGGTACAGCTCGCCGAAGATCATCGTGACGATCGTCGCGAGCAGCAGCGCCCCGGTCGTGCCGATCAGCACCGACACCGCGGGCGGGATGCCGACGCCGCCGAGCAGCGTGCCGATGGACTCGCCGATCAGCGGCTCCGCGACGTAGCCGATGAGGAGGCCTGTGACCGTGATGCCCAGCTGCGCGCCGGAGAGCATGAACGACGTGCGCTTCGTGATCGCGAGGACGCGCTTCGCCTGCGCGTCGCCCTTCTCGGCGAGGGCCGCCATGCGCGACCGGTCGACCGACATGTACGCGAACTCCTGCGCGACGAAGAACCCGCACGCGGCGATGATCGCCAGCGTCAGCAGCACGCCGAGCAGCAGCGTCAGCACTGCCTCCAGCATCCGAACTCACCCCCTCGCACGAAGACGAAGGGGTCGGTAGATCGACCCTCCTGATCAGGGGCGGGGCGGTGACGGCTCACAGGTCTCTTCCTGGGGTCGTATGCGAGTCGCTCGTCCGACGGACGGCTCGATGATCACTGTATCGAGCGGATGCTGTGATCGCGATGGAAGAGCGGTGCCGGGAGCAGTCCGGTCAGGCGTGCGCCCAGAGCCGCTCGATCGGCACCGCGCGGTGCAGCACGCGCTCGGCGGCGCGGTGACCCGAGAGCATCGCGGCGGGCACGGTGGCGGGGTCGTCGGTCCACGTGGCTTCGCCGGCGAGGTGCAGGACGCCGTCGACCGGCGTCGCGAGGTCGTCGTGGTCGGCCGTGGTCGAGCCGACGGTCATGTACGCATAGGAGCCGTGCGACCACGGGTCGTCCTGCCAGTCCGTGCGGTGCACCGAGAGCGGCTGCGGGACCCGGGCGCCGAACAGGCGGCGCAGCTGCTCCAAGATCGACTCGACCACCTCCTCGTCGCTCCGGTCCCGGATGCCGCGGGCGGCCGGTCCCGCGGCGAACGTCAGCAGCGTCGGCTGGCCGTGGAGCGACGTGAGGTCGTACCAGGAGTGCCACCAGCGGCTCTCCGGACCCTGCTGACGGATCGCGTAGACGCCCTCGTCCCAGAACCGCTCGGGGAAGCGCAGGAACACCTTCTCGAACGCGTTCATCTCCAGGCGGGAGAGCGCCTCGGAGTTCACGGGCGGCAGCGGCGGGGTGAAGGTGATCGCGTCGGAGCGCAGCACCCCGACCGGGACCGTGACGATCGCAGCGTCGGCCGCGAACTCGCCGCGCTCGGTGCGGACGAGGATGCCGTCACGGCGGTCGACCGCGGTCACCGCATGGTCGAGCCGCACGTCGAGACCTTCGGCGAGCCGGGTCGGCAGCACGTCGTACCCCTCCGGGAACACGACCTCGTCGCCGTCGATCGAATCGTCGTCGAGCCCGTGCGCCGCGAGATCTTCGATCCACACGCCGTACTGCTCCTCGGAGCGGTGCTCCAGGTACTCGCGCACGCGCTGCGCGCGCTCGGCATCCCATCCCTGACGTGCGAGCGCCTCGTCGGTCACGTCGCGGTACGACGCGTCGGGCGCCGAGCCCTCGACCACCTCTCGCAGTGTCGCGTCGACAGCGTGCACGTCGGCGGCGAACGCCCGCGCCGCCTCGTCGCTCAGCCGAGCCCCGTCGGGACCGTAGTACGCGATCGGCCGACTGTCGGGCTGGTATCCGCCGACCGTGAACTCGACCGTCGGCATCCCGAACGCCGCGACCGCTGCGGCGACGGGGCTGTCGGTGACGCCGTGGATCCACGACGCCCCGAGGTCGGTCGCCGCCCCCGTGCGATCGGTGTGCACGCGGCCGCCCACACGGTCCCGCGCCTCGAGCACGAGCACGCGCTGACCGGCATCCGCCAGCAGCCGCGCCGCCGTGAGGCCCGAGACCCCCGCTCCGACCACGATCGTGTCGACACGCTCCATCGCCCTGTCCTTCCGTCAGACTCCCACCTGCTCCGAGGATACGAGGCCGACGGCTCGGGCGCGCGGGGTCGTCCGGGTGGCGGCGGCTCCGCGCGTCAGCCGATGACGTCGTTGACGCTCCGCAGCACGGGGCGCGTGCCGAGCGCGGACGGATCGAGGGGCACGGCCGTCTCGACGGTCAGCACCGTCGTCCGCCCCGGCACGACGTCGACATCCGCGTCGTCGACCCAGGCGTCCGGTGCGAGGCGGTCCGGGTACAGCACGACGCCGCGGACGAATCGGTCGGCGGCGAGTTCGACCGTCTGGCGGCCGTCGTCCCACGCTCCGACGATCACGCGGAGCTCCGGCGCCTCGAGATCGAGGTCCTTGTCCTCCGCGAACAGGTGCGTGATCGGTCGCGCCCCCGAGACCTCAACGCTCACGACCTCGGCCCGCGCGTCCCCGGGCCGGGCGATCTCCGCGTCGAGCGAGATGGTGACGGCGTCGAGCGCCGGCACCACGACCGACACCGCCTGCTCGGCGTGCACGTCACCGGTGAAGGCGAGACGGCGGAGGTCCCCGTCGGCCGACCACGGCTCGCGGGAATCGTTCACGAGCACGAGCGCGAGCCCGCCGTCCGCGGTGGGCTGCACCGTGGCAAGGCGCTCGGCGTTCGCGCGGCGCAGTCCGTGCCAGAGCGGCTTGCGCCGACCGTCGCCGTCGACCGCTGCCCAGGACGTCACGGGCCAGCAGTCGTTGATCTGCCACACGATCGTGCCCATGCAATGCGGACGCTGCGACCGGTAGAGCTCGGTGCCGAACACGATCGCGCGCGACTGGTTGAGCTGCGTGAGGAAGTGCCAGTCCTCCATGGACTGCGGCTCGGGCAGGTGCGGCGCCATGCCGCGGGCGAGCTTGCCGTTGCCGTCGTCGGCCTTCTGGTGCAGGAGCATCCCGGGCGACTCGGGGGTGAGCGGCTCGTCGTGGATCGCGCGCGTCAGCGTCGACCACGTCGGCGGTCCCTGGAAGCCGAACTCCGACACGAAGCGCGGCGCGTAGTCGGCGTAGACGGTGTAGTCGACGCGGTTCCAGACGTCCCAGATGTGCATGTTGCCCCGCGACGGCTCGTTGGGGTGCACATCCATCGATCCCGAGAAGGGGCTGCCGGCCCAGTACGGCGTGGTGGGGTCGAGCTCGGCGACGATCTCGGGAAGCACCTCGGTGTAGTACCCGAGACCCCAGGTGCGGTCGCCGACAGGCTCCTGCCAGTTCCAGTCGAACCATCCCCAGATGTTCTCGTTGCAGCCGTTCCACAGCACGAGGCTCGGGTGCGTCGACAGGCGCAGCACGTTGTCGTGCGCCTCGGCGATCACCTCGGAGCGGATCGGCTCCTCCTCGGGGTACGCCGCGCACGCGAACAGGAAGTCCTGCCACGTGAGCACGCCCAGCTCGTCGCAGATGTCGTAGAACTCGTCGCGCTCGTAGATGCCGCCGCCCCAGACCCGGAGGAGGTTGAGGTTCGCGCCGATCGACTGCTCGATGCGGTCGCGGTAGCGCTCGGGCGTGATCCGCGAGGGGAAGCAGTCGTCGGGGATCCAGTTCGCGCCGCGGATGAACAGCGGGACACCGTTGATCACGAAGGTGAACTTCGCACCCGTCTCGTCCTCCGAGGTGTCGAGCTCGACGGTGCGGAATCCGACCCGACGCGACCAGGAGTCGCGGACGCCCTCGTCGTCACGGACCTCGAGGGTCAGGTCGTACCGGGGCTGCTCCCCCATGCCGCGGGGCCACCACACGGCGACGTCGGGCACGCGGACCTCGGCCTCGACCGTGCTGCCCGCGACGGGGACCTCGACGCCCTGACCGGCGATATCGACGGCGAGGACCCGGTCGGCGCTCACCCCGGCATCCGTCGTCTCGAGCACGGCCGTGACGTGCGCGACACCGGCCTCCCCGTCGAGGGTGAGGGCGGTGCGCACCTCGGCGAGCCGGGCGCCCGACCAGGACTCGAGCCGCACGTCCTTCCAGATGCCGGCCGTGACGAGCTGGGGGCCCCAGTCCCACCCGAAGTTCGCTGCCATCTTGCGGATGAAGCCGAACGGCGTCGGGTAGGCGTTCGGGAGGTCGCCCAGCTGGGCCTTGACGCCCTCCGCGTACTCCCACGCCGAGGCGAAGCGCACCTCGAGGGCGTTCTCGCCCACCTGCAGCAGGGCGCTCACGTCGAAGCGATACGTGCGGTGCTGGTTGAACGTGCGTCCGATCTCGACGCCGTTCAGCGTGACGATCGCGACCGTGTCGAGACCGTCGAACACGAGGTCGGTGCGCTCCTCCGCGCTGCCCTGCCAGTCGATCACGGTGCGGTACGCCCACTCCGTGTGGCCGATCCACTCGTCCTTCAGCTCGTTCAGGTCGAGATAGGGATCGTCGATCAGCCCTGCCGCCAGGAGATCGGTGTGCACCGTGCCGGGCACGGTCGCCGGGATCACGGCGGGGAGCGCCGCCGCGGGCGATCCGGGTGCCACGTCGACGGCGCCGAGGGTCCAGCCGGTGGTGAGAGGTGCTGCGATCGTCACGGGTGTCCGCCTTCGAGCTCGGGGATGCGATCTGCCCCGGGGCCTCGATCGCTCTGCTGCGGCCCACGACGAACGACTCGACGCTGAACCTCTCCTCCATGCTGTCAGATCCGAGCGCGTCCTGACTACGCTGTCAGAACGTCGTCGTCAGCCACCGTTCGACCGCGTCGCGGTCCGGATACGAGGACTGCGCGCCCATCGACTGCACCGACACCGCCGCCGCCGCGGTCGCGAACGCCACCGCATCGCGCAGCCCCACGCCGCGGGCGAGCTCGCACGCCATCGCGCCGACGAACGCGTCGCCGGCGCCGGTCGTGTCCACGACGTCGACCGCGTACGAGGGCACCGTCCCGAAGCCCTCGGCGTCCGCGTGCAGGGCTCCCGCGGAACCGAGCGTGATGACGACCGATCGGGCGCCGCGATCGAGGAGGATCCGGGCGAGGCCCTCGAAGGAGTCCGAGCCGTCGCCGCCGTCCGCCAGGATGCGCGCCTCGTGCTCGTTGACGACGAGCGGATCGCAGACCTCGAGGACGTCGCGACGGAGCGGATGCGCGGGCGCGGCGTTCATCAGCACCCGAACTCCGCGCGCCGCCGCCGCGACCGCCACGTGCTCGACCGTGGGAAGCGGCGTCTCGAGGTTGAGCACGAGCACGTCGGCGTCCGCCCAGCGCGCCGCCGCCGCATCCGCCCGATCGATGTCCAGCGCGTGATTCGCCCCGGGCGACACGACGATCGAGTTCTCCCCGTCGGGGGTGACGAGGATCAGAGCCGTGCCGGTGGGGCGGTCGACGCGGACCATCCCGGCGACGTCGACACCCGCGTCCGCGAGTGCGGTGCGCAGCAGACTCCCGTGGTCGTCGTCGCCCACGCACGCGATGAACGACGTCTCGGCGCCGGAACGCGCCGACGACGCGGCCTGGTTCGCGCCCTTGCCCCCGGCGAAGACGCGCAGATCCGATCCCAGCAGGGTCTCCCCCGCTTCGGGTCTGCGGTCGACCTCGACCACGAGGTCGGCGTTCGCGCTGCCGAGGACGGCGACGTGGCTCATCTGTTCTTCGTTCCTCTCGTGCACGGTCGTGCGGATTCAGGCGGTCAGCTGCGCGAGGCCGCGCCGGGTGCGGGCCCGGATCGCGGCGCGGATGCGCAGGGCGGCGACCACGAGCGCGATGATCGTGATGACGTACGGCGTGAGCAGCGCCAGCGACGAGTTCACGCCACCCAGCGCCAGGCGGTCGGCGAGTCCGTCGGCCGCGCCGAAGATCAGGCAGACGACCAGCGTCGGCACGGGGCGCCCGGCGGCGAAGATCACGGCCGCGACGACGATGAACCCCCGCCCCGACGTCATCCCGGCGGTGAAGGAGCCCACCGAGGCCATGGCCAGCTGAGCACCGGCGAGTCCGCACAGGGCTCCCGACACGATGATCGACAGGAACTTCACCCGGAAGACCCGGATGCCCGCGGCGAGCGCCGCCGGTTCGTCCTCGCCGACCGCGCGGAGGTGCACGCCGTAGCGGGTGCGGTACAGCACGAACCAGTACACCGGCACCAGCAGCAGCGCGACCCAGACGA
This sequence comes from Microbacterium sp. NPDC089696, assembly GCF_044749125.1. Classification (NCBI taxonomy): domain Bacteria; kingdom Bacillati; phylum Actinomycetota; class Actinomycetes; order Micrococcales; family Microbacteriaceae; genus Microbacterium; species Microbacterium sp. NPDC089696. Next base: position 705,546 of record NZ_JBIVHF010000002.1, read on the forward strand.
GGATCGTGTGGTCGTCGAAGATCGGCCCGAGGACAGGGACGTCACCCACCGGACCGAGATCGATCTTCGGCAGCACGGACTTCACGTCTCCCGGGGTCACTCCGGCGTTGCCGTAGAGCACGGTGAGGAGCAGCACGGTGATGCCGATCGCGAGGAGGTTGGTGCCGATGCCGACGACGATGTAGTCGGCTTTGAACACGAGCGAGGCGACGGCGTAGACCAGCGCGAGGAGGACACCGGCGCCGAGGGCCGCGAGCACCCCGACGTACGGGTTCGTGACGGCGCCCACGGCGATGCCGGCGAAGGCTCCGACGAGCATGAGGCCCTCGAGACCGATGTTGAGGATGTTGCCGACCTGGCTGAGGCCGCCCCCGATCGCGGCGAGCAGGATCGGCGTGGTCTTGGCGAGGATGACGGCGAGGGTGCCGACCGTGAGCACCTGTGCGAGGATCTCGTTCATTTCGATGCGCCCTTCGTGGACTGCCGCCGTCTGCGGAACGAGAGGGCGAAGGTGGCGGTGATGGCGATCACGATGAGCCCCTGCAGGACGCTGATCATCGGGAACGGCACGCCGACCGCCTGGATGCCGGTGCCTCCGGCCATCATGGTCGCGTAGAACAGCGCCGCGACCAGCGACGCCCAGGGGTTGAGGCGGGCCAGGAGCGCGACCGTGATCGCGAGGAACGCGAATCCGGGCGAGAACGCCTGCAGGAAGCGCCCGCCGTTCGGCCCGATCACGAAGAGGGCTCCGGCGAGGCCGGCTGCGGCGCCGCTGACCGACATGACCTGCATCGCCATGCCCTTGGAGGACGTGCCGATGTAGTCGGCGAAGCGGTTGAGTTCGCCGAGCTCCTTCACACGGAGGCCCCAGGTGGTGCGGTTCAGCACGAGGCCCAGGAGCACGGCGATGCCGACCGCGATGAGCAGATCGGGTCCGAAGCCGAACGCGGGGTCGAAGACCGGCAGGAGTGCGGAGGCGTCCACGCGCGGTGAGCCGGCGAGCGTCGCGGTGGGGTCGGCGAACGGCCCCGTGACGAAGAAGCTCGTGATGAGCAGCGCCACCTGCGACAGGAGCAGGGTGATCACGACGATGTCGACCTTCAGGAACCCGGTGAGGAAGCCGGGGATCAGACCCCATAGGGCTCCCGCGGCCGCACCGAAGAGCAGCACGAGCAGGATGTGCAGCAGCGGGGGCAGACCGTGGAACGTGAAGCCGGCGAAAGCGCCGAAGAAGGCGCCGAAGTAGAGCTGCCCCTCGCCGCCGATGTTGAAGAATCCCGCGCGGAACGACACGATCGTGCCTGCGGCCATGATCGCCAGAGGGACGAACATCGCGATGATGCTGCCGATGCCGAACGGCGTGCGCCAGGCCGAGGTGAACAGCTCGACGTACGCGGTGATCGGGTTCTGGCCGATGGCGAGGATCACGACGGCGCCGATCGCGAGCGCCGCGAGCACGGCGACGATCGGCTGCGTGGCGCTGCGGAAGGTGTGCGAGGCGAACTCTGACAGGACGGCACTGACGCTCCTCGGCGCCGTCTCGACCGCGACCGTCCGGGGCACGACCACCGAGGTCGTCGCGACCTCCTCGACGATCGCGACCTCGGCGGATCCGTCGACGAGCCGGGTGCCGCTGGCCTCGAGCTCGGCGGCGACGCGCTCCCGTTCGACCGCCGCCTCGCGTAGCGCCTCGGCCGTCGGCGGGACTCCTGCCATCGCGAGGCCCACCGCGAGCTCGGTCATGTTCTCCTGCGTGAACTCGGCGACGACCTCGCCCCGGTACATCACGAGCAGACGGTCCGACAGGCTCATGACCTCGTTGAGGTCGGCGGAGAACAGCAGCACCCCCGCGCCCTTGTCGCGGAGGTCGACGATCGAGTTGTGCACGAACTCCATCGCGCCGACGTCGACGCCCCGGGTCGGCTGCGACACCATGAGCAACGCAGGCTCGGACTCGAACTCCCGCGCGATGATGACCTTCTGCATGTTGCCGCCCGACAGCGATCCGATCGGGGTGTCCGGCCGAGCGCCGCGCACGTCGAACTTCGCGATGAGGCGCTGCGCGTAGTCGTGCACGGAGCGCAACGACAGCCAGCCGCGGCGGGCGATCGGCGGGCGCAGGTGACCGGCCGCGATGTTCTCGCCGATGCTCAGCGCGGGCGCCGCGCCCTCCTCGTGCCGGTCCTCCGGGATGTAGGCGAGGCCGCGCGCCCGGCGTTCGGCGACGGACGCCGTGGTCACCTCGTCGCCCGCGATCGCGATGCGCCCGCGGGGAGGCAGGTACATGCCGGCGATCGCGGCGGCGAGTTCGGACTGCCCGTTGCCCTCGACGCCCGCGATGCCGACGATCTCGCCGGAGCGCACCGTGAGCGAGAGGTTCTTCACGGCGACGGCGCCGCGCTGGTCGATCGCCGAGAGGCCGTCGACCGCGAGCACGTCGGCACCGGGGCGGGGCGGGGTGTGCGCGATGCGCAGCAGCACCTCGCGGCCGACCATCATCGAGGCGATGTCGCTCTGGCTGAGCCCCTCGGCCGGGCGGCTGCCCACCACCTCGCCGTCGCGGATCACGGTGATCTCATCGGCGATGGCGAGCACCTCGCCGAGCTTGTGCGAGATGAAGACGACGGCGCATCCCTGCGCGGCGAGTCGACGCACGACGACGAACAGCTCGTCCGTCTCGGCGGGTGTGAGCACGGCCGTCGGCTCATCGAGGATGAGCAGGCGGGTGTCGTGGGAGAGTGCCTTGACGATCTCGACGCGCTGACGTTCGCCGACCGAGAGATCCTGCACGCGGTCGCGCGGATCGAGCGCGAGGCCGAGCTCGGAGCTCAGCTCCGTGACACGCTGGTCCATGGCCCGTCGGTCGAGCACTCCGGGGAGGCTGCTGGTCTCGTTGCCGAGGAAGATGTTGGCCGCGACGCTGAGCGACGGCACGAGTTTGAAGTGCTGGTGGACCATGCCGATGCCGAGCGCATCCGCCCGCTTCGGGTCGGTGACCACCACGGGGCTGCCGTCGACGACGATCTCGCCCGAGTCCGGCTGGAGGTTGCCGGAGATCATGTTCATCAGGGTCGACTTGCCCGCACCGTTCTCCCCCACGATGGCGTGGACGGTGCCCGGGAGGATGCGGAGCGACACGTCGCGGTTCGCGACCTTGGCGCCGAACGTCTTGGTGATCCGACGCAGTTCGAGGATCGGCCGATCCATTGTTCTCTCCTTCGAGTACGAGGGGCGGTGGCGGAGGCGGTCGCCTCCGCCACCGTGAGCGGTCAGAAGCCGCTCGGGACGTCGATCTCGCCGTCGACGACCTTCTGCTTGTAGTCGTCGACCGCGTCGATGACGGACTGCGGGACGATGTCCCCGTTGTCATCGAACGTGAGTCCGACGCCGTCGTTCGCGAGTCCGAAGGACGTCGTCTCGCCGTACGCGAGGTCGCCCGTCTCGTCGCTCTTCACGGCCTGCACGATCGACGCGCCGACGTGCTTGAGCATCGAAGCGAGGATGTGGCCCTGCTGCAGGGCGTTCTGGTTGCTGTCGACGCCGATCGCGTACTTGTCGGCGTCGGCCGCGGCCTGCAGCACGCCGACGCCGGCGCCGCCCGCGACCTGGTACACGACGTCGGCGCCCTGATCGAACATCGCGGTCGCCTGGTCGTACCCCTTGGCCGAGTCGCTGAAGGAGCCGACGTAGCTGACGAGGACCTCGACGCTCGGGTCGACGGCTTCGACGCCGGCCCTGAAGCCCGCGGCGAAGTCGTTGATGACCGGGATGTCCATGCCTCCGACCAGTCCGACCTTCTTGCTGCCCTCGGCGAGCGGGAAGTCGGCGGTCTGGGTCGTGGCGAGTGCGGCCAGCACACCGGCGAGGAACGATCCCTCGTTCTGCTTGTACGTGAGCGAGGCGACGTTCGGAGCGTCGATCACGCCGTCGTAGAAGATGTAGTGCTGGTCGGGGAACTTCGGTGCGACCTCGGTGATCGTGTCCGAGGAGGTCGAGCTGCCGATCACGACGACGTCGTTCTGCCCGGTCGAGACGGACTGCAGGTTGGCCTTCCACTGCGCGGGGTTGTTGGCGTCGCCCTGCAGGGTGGTCGTGGTGTAGCCGTCGGACTTCAGCTCGGCGATGCCGCTCTCGGCGTCGTCGTAGAAGCTCTGGTCGCCCAGTGCGCCCGGGACGACGTTGGCGACGGATCGGGAGTCGTCGCCGCCGGCGTCTCCGCCGGCGGTCGGGGAGCTGCACGCGCTGAGGCTCAGGGCGAGGACGGCAGCCGCGGCGATGAGGCTGTACCGCGTGGTGTTCATGGACGGTCCTTTCGTGGTGATTCGGGTGAGGGGTGATTCGGGTGCGGGCGCGCTCAGACCCGAGCGTGGGTGAGCGCGGTGGCGGAGTCGACGATGAGGTCTGCGAAGCGTTCGAAGTCGAGGGTGATCGCGACGTCGGTGCGATAGTCGGTCTGCGCGCTCGCGGTCCCGCCGAAATGACGCATCCCCGAGGCGCTCTCGAAGTTCGCCACGGTCTGCCCCTTGGTCCAGCGGCCTTCGAGCTCGACGCGCACGTCGGCCTTCTCGACCGTGATGATGTCGGGATCGATGACCGCGGCGACGCAGCAGGCGTCGTGGATCGCCGGGTACGGGATGTCGAGCAGTCCGTTGTGGGTCGTGTGGACGAAGTCCCACGTGTCGAGGATGAACCGGCTGATGTCCCCACCGATCGCGCGTACACGTTCCTGCAGTTCGGGGGTCGCGAGCGCCTGATGCTGGGTGAGGTCGAGGCCGATCATGGTGACGGGCCACCCGGCGCTGAACACGACGTGCGCAGCTTCCGGATCCGCGTAGATGTTGAACTCGGCCGCGGGGGTGATGTTGCCGCGCGTGTAGGCGCCGCCCATCACGACGACCTGCTTGACGCGCTCGACGATGCGCGGCTCCTTGCGGGCGGCCAGCGCGATGTTCGTGTACGGGCCGACGGGGACGAGGGTCACCGTGTTCGGCTCGTGGGCCATCACGGTCTCGATGATGAAGTCGACCGCGTGACGAGGATCGAGGTCGAACGAGGCCGGCGGCAGGTACGGTCCGTCGAGGCCGGTGACTCCGTGGATCTCCTCGGCGATCACCTGGTCGATCACGAGCGGCCCCTCCGAGCCGCGCGCCACGGGGACGCGGATGCCGAACACGGTGCACACCGACAGGGCGTTCCGGGTCACGTTCTCGATCGTGTGGTTGCCGGCGACGGTGGTGATGCCGAGCAGGTCGATCTCCGGGCTCGCGGCCGCCAGCAGGATGGCGATCGCGTCGTCGTGGCCCGGATCGCAGTCCAGGATGATCTTCTCCATGTCACTCCTTCGTGTCCCGCCGTGACGGCGCGAGGACCGCGGATGCAAAGTGTTTCCCAATCTGAGAAACGGTTTACGCGGCATGAACACAGCGAAGCGACTGCCCGAGGGCGCTGTCAAGCGAGTTATCGACCTGTGACACAGGCGTGTAAACGATTACACCTGAGGTCCGGATTCGTCTCGCTGACGCCCGCAGGAGCGCCCCCGCGACACGGTCGTATCAGCGCAGCGCGGCGACCGCGGACTCGATGAGGCGCCAGTACCGCTCGACGTCGAGCTCGAGGGCGACGGTCGCGTTCTTGGGGCGCCGATGCGCGAGCTCGAGGAGGTCGACCGCCGTCGCTCCGCGTGTGTGCTCTCCGCGCAGTTCGACGTCGACCCGGGCGCGCACGGTCGTCGCCACCTCCGGGTCGATGATCATCGCGACGGTCAGCGGATCGTGCAGGGGACCGTCCGGCATGTCGCCGAAGGCGTCGTAGGTGGAGCAGAACCGCTCCATGAGATCGGCGCCGAAGCGCGCGGTCTCGGTGCCGATCGCCCGGATGCGCGCCCGCACCTCCCGGGTGATGAGCGCCTGGTGCGTGATGTTCAGCCCGACCATGGTGAACGGGATCCCGCTGTCGAGCACGAGCGCCAGCGCCTCGGGATCCGTGGAGGCGTTGAACTCGCCATAGGGCGAGACGTTGCCCCGGCCGGTGGATCCACCCATCCAGACGATCCGCTCGATCCCCGACAGCAGGTCCGGATGCCGCTGCACGACGTGCGCGATGTTCGTCAACGGCCCCGTCGCGGCTATCGTCACGGGCTCGGCGGAGTCGCGCAGCACGTCGGCGATCACCGCGACCGCATCGCGGTCGTCCAGCGACATCGCCACATCCGGCAGGTCCACCCCGCCGAGCGCGTTCGCCCCGTGGATCCAGTCCGCCGGCGCGAGTTCCTGCGCGAGCGGGGACTCGGACCCGCGGGCGATCGGCACCCCGCGGACGCCGGCCACCGTGCAGGCGACGCGTGCGTTGAGCGCGGTGTGATCCACGGTGCCGTTGCCCGCGACGGTCGTGATGGCGCGCAGGTCGATCGACTCGTGCGCGGCCGCCAGCCAGATCGCGAACACGTCGTCGTATCCGGGATCGCAGTCGAGGATGACGGGCGTCGGCATGGCGCATCCCTTCTGCTACGTTTCATGTAATCGTTTACTCGTCAGCGATTTTAGCACCGAGGTATCGCTCGAACCCGGGGATCCCGATCGAGGAACGGAGCATCCGTGAAGTCCACCGTCACCCTCTCCGACGTCGCCGCCGGGGCCGGCGTCTCGATCGCCACCGCTTCCCGCGCGCTGGCCGGCAAGCCTCGCGTCTCGCGCGAGATGGTCGACCGCGTGCGCGCGGTGGCCGCCGAGCTGGGCTACCGCGTGGACCCGATCGCCCGGGCGCTGCGCGACGGGTCGACCCGGCTCGTCGGCATGATCGTCCCGGTCATCAGCATCCCGTTCTACGCGCAGCTCATCGACGCGGTCGAGGAGGAACTCAGCCGAGCGGGCTTCGAGCTGCTGCTCGCGGACTCGCACGGGTTCGTCGACGAGGAGGTGCGCCGACTGCGCGTGCTCGGCGACCGTCGGGTCGATGGCATCCTCATCGTCGCCTCAGACCGCACCGCCTCGATGCCGTCGATCGTCAACGTGCCCGACGACATCCCCGTCGTGACCGTCGACCGCGCGACCGATCGACCGATCGCCGACTTCGTCGGGGTCGACAACGAACTGGGGATGCAGCTGCTGTTCGAGCACCTCGTCGAGCAGGGCGTCACCACGGTGGCCTACGCCGGCACCGACGACGCCACGACGAGCGGAGTCGAGCGCTGGCAGGGGTTCCACCGGCTCGCTCGGCGCCACGACATCGAGATCGGCGCCACCTACCGCGGCGAGTTCAGCGTCGAGAACGGCACGGCCGCAGCCGACCACATCCTCGCGGCCGGCTCCCTCCCCGACGCGATCGTCACGGGTTCGGACCAGATCGCTGTCGGACTCATCGCCCGCCTCCGCGAACGCGGTCACGACGTGCCGCGGGACACCCTCGTCACCGGTTTCGACGGCGGCGATCTGTCGCGCATCTCGTGGCCGACCCTCACGACCGTGGTGCAGCCGCTGCCGTCCATCGCGGCCGACGCCGTGACCCTGCTCGTCGATCGGATCCGTGGAGGCACGGGCGCGCTGCGCCGCAATCGTCTCGCCCCCGAACTGCGCATCGGCGGATCCACGCAGAGGTGAGACTGAACGTACATTCAAGCGAAATCTGCGCGTCATCGCGCCTCCGGACCGGGATCGCGCTCCCCGCGAGCTGAATCGTCGCAGCGCGCGACCGGAGGCCGCGGGGTCTCAGACCGTGTAGCCGTGCGGGAACGGGTCGTCGGGATCGAGCAGGAACGTCGCGGTCCCGGTGATCCACGCCCGCCCGGTGATCTCGGGGATAACGGCGTCGATCCCGTCGACGAGCGTCCGGTCGACGAGCCGGCCGGTGAACGTCGTGCCGATGAACGACTCGTTCACGAGATCGTCACCGATCGCGAGCTCTCCGCGCGCATGCAGGACGGCCATCCGCGCGCTGGTCCCCGTCCCTCCGGGCGAGCGGTCCAGCCACCCGGGATGGTTGATCAGCGCATGGCGCGTGTGCCGCGCATCCGATCCCTCGGCGAGGAACACGACGTGCTCGCACCCCGAGAACCCGGTTGTCGGATGCACCGGCAGCCGCTGCTCGTCGATCGCGCGCATGATCGCGCGTCCCGTCGCGGTGAACGCCTCGGCGGATGCGCGCTCGAACGGGATGCCGACCGCCGCGGCCTCCACGAACGCGTAGAAGTTGCCGCCGTACGCCATGTCGTACCGCACTGCTCCGAGCCCCGGCACCTCAACCTCGGCGTCCTGCTCCACGACGTACGAGGGGACGTTCACGACCGTGACCGCCTGCGCCTTGCCGTCTGCGACCTGCACCCGCGCGGTGATCAGCCCGACGGGGGTGTCGAGCCGTACTTCGGTGACCGGCTCGACCACGGGCACCATGCCCGCGTCGACGAGCACGGTGGCGACCGCGATCGTGCCGGCACCGCACATCGGCAGCACGCCGGTGACCTCGATGAACAGCACTCCCCAGTGCGCGTCGGCGATCGTCGGCGGCTGCAGGATCGCTCCCGAGAGCGTGCCGTGCCCTCGGGGCTCGTTCATGAGGAGCGTGCGCAGATCGTCGGAGTGCGCGAGGAACCATTGTCGGCGCTCCTCCATGGTGGCGCCCGGCATCGTCGGCACCCCGCCCGTGACGACGCGGACCGGCAGGCCCTCGGTGTGCGCCTCCACCGTCTGGATCATGAGCGTGCTCCTCATCGCGACACCCCCGCGTCTCCCTGCGCCGCCGCACGCAGGACCGCGTGCACCTGCTCGTCGAGCTCGACGTGCGCCGGTGTCGCGTGCCGTCGGCCGAAGTCGGCACCGTGCGCCTCGGCCACCGCCCGCAGATGCCGCTCGACCCGCTCCACGTACCCGGAGTCGAACGCCGCAGGGTCCAGGGCGAGCACGAACATCCCGAGCCGCGGAGGCGTCGAGCCGGAGTCGAACGGCGCCGCGTCCGCCGAGAAGTCCGCGCCCGAGAGCACCGCGAGCATCTCGATCATCATCGCGACGTTCGACCCCTTCGCTCCGCCGAAAGGCAGCAGCGCGCCGGCGAGCGCGGCATCGGGATCGGTGGTGGGCTCACCGTCGGCATCCACCGCCCAGCCCTCCGGGATCGCCCTGCCGTCGGTGGCCGCCTGACGCACCGACACCCAGGCCGTCGCGCTGCTGGCCTGGTCGAACGAGCGGGGCCCCGCAGGGTGCGGCAGCGCGAACGCCATCGGGTTCGTGCCGGTGACGGGCGCGGATGCCGAGTACACGCTCATGAGCGCCGGCGAGTTCGCACAGACCAGCGCCACGAGTCCCTCCGCGGCGAGACGCCGCGCGTAGTATCCGAGCTCCCCCGCACTGTAGGAGTCGCGGATCGAAAGCACGGCGACACCCGCCTGCGCGGCGGCCGAGACGACCGTGGGGAACGCCTCGTCGAACGCGGCCTGCGCCGTCCCGCCGGCCGCGTCGACGAGGACGGACGAGCCGCGGGGATGCCGCACGATGGGCTCCGCATCGCCCACGAGCCGACCGTCGCGCAGAGCATCGAGGTAGTCGAGCAGATGCGCGGCCCCGACTTCGCGGCGACCGTGCTCTTCGGCAGCGACGATGCTCGATGCGAGCGCCCTCGCGGTGCGGACGGACCCGCCGGCGCCGCGCACAGCCGCGCGGCACAGGGCGCCGAAGTCGTCCCAGGTCAGTGTCGGTGCGCTCACGTCTCCCATGGGTCTCCACGGTAATCAGGCCGTCGCGTCGTATCGAACTCGCCCGACCGGCGCGATGGTGCTATCGCGCGGGCGCGGAAGCCTCGGGATCTCAGTGCCCGCGGATGTCGGAGTCCTCGAAGAGCGGGCCGGGCCCATCGCCCCAGGCGAACACGAGGAACGTCCCCGGGCCGTCCGGCTCGCCCAGGAACCCCGGAGTCCTGTGCAGCCCGTTCAGCCCCTGGGATCCCGACACCTCGATGGTCAGGTCGCCGGCACTGGTCTGGGAGTCGTAGTGGGCCTGGAGCTCGCTCATCGTCTGGTCGCTCCGGATCAGCAGTGCGCCGAGATACTGCATCCCGTTGCCGTTGCCGCTGAGCTTGCCCGCCACCGCGATCGAGTCCACGAGCTCCGCGCCCGCAGGAAGGGGAACGTCGCGAAGACTGGACTCGACCCCGCGAGCCGCGGCGTCGTTCGCGGCCTGGATCCCCAACTGCGGGCCGATGATCACCGCCGCGAGGATGAGCAGCACGGCGGGGACGGCGAGCACGCCCCCGACGACCGACCAGCCGCCGCGTCGGACTCGTGTCGGGGTGTCGGCCGGGGTCGTCATGTCTAGGACCCTAACCCGTCGATCACAGGAACCGGGCGTCGCGCTCGTCATCTCGCTGCGTCCTCCGTCGTCCTCTCCGCCGCCCCGGCATTCGAGATGAAGCCGCTTTGACGAGTGACCGTTCGGTGACTATCGTCGGGAACGCAGCCGTTACCGTGGCATGCCGCAGGCGTTATCGTCATCCAACGCACCCGACAGCGAATGGGCCTCAGCAGAGGGAACTCGACAGTCGAAGCGCCACGGTGATGCCCACCCGCATCGAGACGATGTCCACCCGCACGCAGGCCTGCTCTGCCGCGAGCGGCGACGCCGGTCCGGACGGAGCACCCGCGGCCTTCTCCTCGAGAAGGACGAACGAAATGAAGATCTCAGGAAACACCATCCTCATCACCGGCGGAACCAGCGGCATCGGCCGCGCCTTCGCCGAGTCACTCCATGACCGCGGGAATCGAGTGATCATCACCGGCCGGCGACAGCCGCTACTCGACGAGATCACCGCCGAGCGTCCCGGCATCCTCGGACTGCAGCTGGACGTCGGCGACCGTGAGTCGTTGCGACGCGTCGCCGATCTCGTCGGCGCCGAGCACCCCGAGCTGAACGTCCTCGTCACCAATGCCGGCGTCTCGCGTCCCGAGGACGTGGTGGACGATCACTGGGACATCTCGGATGCGGAGGCCGTCGTCGACGCGAACGTCCTCGGGGTGATGCGCACGACAGCGGCATTCCTGCCGATCCTCAAGGAGTCATCGGACGCCACCATCATCGCGACGGGGTCAGCGCTCGCCTTCGTCCCGCTCGCCGGCTTCCCGGCCTATTGCGCGAGCAAGGCGTTCCTGCACTCGTGGCTCACGTCGCTCCGTCACCAGCTCCGGGAGACACCGATCGAGGTGATCGAGCTCCTGCCGCCCTACCTCCGCACGGCCCTGACCGGATCGCTGCAAGCCGAGGATCCCCGCGCCATGCCGGTCGACGAGTACATCGCCGCCGTGATGGATGCACTCGAACGCGAGGATCACCCGAACGGTGAGATTCTCCTCGAACGCGACCACGCACGTCGGTGGGCAGAGAGGGACGGGGCATACGCGGAGATCTTCGCCGCGATGAACCCGCGTTGAGAACACCGTCGTTCACTTCTGACTCCGGTCTGGATCGAGCTGGTTGCGCCAGCGCGGGAAGAGGTCTATCGTCCCTATGTAGACGTACTAGTAACTCTACCAATTGACCTTCATCAGAGAGAAGAGCCGAGAATGTCCGACATCCGCCCCTCGACCACCCTGGGCAGCGCGTTGCGCCGCCTCTACTTCGTGCGCTTCGGCTTCACCGTCGTCTGGGCCGCACTGCTGTTCCTGACCGGGGGCACCCTGGGACCGTTCCTCACGATCCTGCTGATCGTGTACCCGCTCTTCGACGCGGGATCCGTCTTCTGGCAGATCCGCGCCGAAGGTGAGAACCGCCGGGCGAAGGTCTCGGAGTGGATCAACGTCATCGTCAGCGTGCTGGTGGCGATCACCCTCGGCTGGGCGTCGACGGTGTCCGCCGCGACCGCGCTGACCGTATGGGGCGTCTGGGCCATCGGCGCCGGACTCCCCCAGCTCATCACCGCCATCCGCAATCGCCGTTCCGGCGGTCAGGTTCCGCAGATGCTCTCCGGTGGGATCTCGCTGTTCGCCGGCGCCGCGTTCGTCGCCCAGGGCGCGCAGGGCAGCGGAATGATCACCGGCGCCGCGGGCTATGCCCTGGTCGGCGCGGTGTTCTTCCTGATCTCCGCCATCCGGCTGTCCGTCGTGCTGAAGAAGCAGGTGGCCGCATGACCGCCCCCGCAGCGTACGACTACGACCTGATCGTCATCGGCGGAGGGCCGGTCGGTGAGAACGTGGCCGACTACGCCACCCAGCGCGGCGTTCGCGTCGCCGTCGTCGAATCCGAACTCGTCGGCGGTGAGTGCTCGTACTGGGCGTGCATGCCCTCGAAGGCCCTCCTCCGCAGCGGGCATGCGGTCCGCGCCGCCCGACGTCTCGCCGGAGCGCGCGAGGCGGTCGCCGATCACCTGGATGTCGCGGCCGTTCTCGCACGACGCACGACATTCACCGATGACTGGAAGGACGACGGTCAGGTCTCCTGGCTCGAATCCGCCGGCATCGACCTCATCCGCGGACACGGCCGCATCACCGGCACCGGCGAGGTGACCGTCGGCGATCGCGTCTACTCCGCGAAGGCCGTCGCCGTCGCGACCGGTTCCGTCCCGGTCCTCCCACCGATCCCCGGGCTCGCCGACGCAGCGCCGTGGGGTACGAGGGAAGCCACCTCGGCCGACCGCGTCCCGCCCCGGCTCGCGATCATCGGGGGCGGAGTCGCCGGCACCGAGCTCGCCTTCGCGTTCTCGTCTCTCGGCTCGCAGGTCACGCTGCTCTCCCGCACTCGCCTGCTCGAGCGCGAAGAGCCGTTCGTCGGTGAACACGTCGCGGCCGCCCTGATCGCGGAGGGCGTGACCGTCGACACCGCGGCCACCCCCACCAGGATCGAGCGCGACGCCGACGGCGTCGTCACGATCACCCTCGACGACGGCACCGCGATCCGCGCCGACGAACTCCTGGTATCGACCGGGCGCCGCCCCGCCACCGCCGGTCTGGGCCTCGAGGATCTCGGTCTGGAGGTCAGCCGCGGCATCCCCGTCGACGACACCATGCTCGTGACCGGGACCGACTGGCTGTACGCGGTCGGCGACGTCAACGGACGCGCACTGCTCACCCATCAGGGCAAGTATCAGGCGCGAGCGGCCGGAGAGGCCATCGCGGCGCGACTCGACGGAACACCCGTCTCCGACGAGCTGTGGGGACAGCACGTCGCCACGGCAGATCACGCGGCAGTGCCGCGCGTCGTCTTCACCGACCCCGAGGTGGCCGCGGTCGGCCTCACCGAAGAGGGCGCGAGGCAGCAGCAGCTCCGCTACCGCGCGGTCGAGTACAACCTCGGCTGGGTGGGCGGCGCGAAGCTCCATGCCGACGGCTACACCGGACACGCGAAGCTGATCGTCGACGAGGACCGGCGAGTGATCGTCGGCGCCACGTTCGTCGGGCAGGACGTCGCCGAGCTCGTGCACGCCGCGACCATCGCGATCGTCGGAGAGGTGCCGATCGAGCGGCTCTGGCATGCCGTTCCCGCCTACCCGACCATCAGCGAGGTCTGGCTCCGACTCCTCGAAACATACGGCCGACCGGCCGCCTGACAGCCGATTCGACAACCACGAAAGGGACGTGCCACCATGCCCACCAAGATCACCCTCGTCATCGAGAACCCCACCGACCCGCCCAGATTCGAGGACGCCTACGCGGAGATCACAGAACTCGCCTCGCAGCTCCCGGCGCTGCAGCGCCTCGAATCGGCGAGGGTCTGGCCCAAGGAGGACGGGACTCCGACTCCCGCCCACCGGACGCTCGACCTGTACTTCGAAACGTATGAAGCGGCCTCGGCCGCTGTCACCACGCCCATCGCCGGAGAGTTCTTCCAGCGACTGATCGGCACCGGCGTACCGTTCATCGGCCTGTTCTCCGACATCGAACAGGCCTGACCGTCGCCGGGCGACGTCGAACCAGGGACGACGCCGCCCGGCGACACCCCTCGGATGCACCGCGCCCCGCCCCGCCCCGGATAGGAAAAAACCCCCGATCTCTCGGGGGTTTTTCTGGCGGTGACGGTGGGATTTGAACCCACGGTAGGGGGTTACCCTACACAACTTTTCGAGAGTTGCACCTTCGGCCGCTCGGACACGTCACCGCCGACTAGCTTACGACAGTCCGCGTCCCCGCGCGAATCGGGGCGTCGGCGGCATATGCACGGCCGCACCCCGGGCACGTCGCGCACAGCATAGTTAGGATGGCCTAAGCGACGCAACGGAGGGATGCGCACATGGGCTACATCACGTCAGAGGCGCTGGCCGAGACCGGCTACGTCGTGCTCGACGACCACGACCAGGCATCCGACCCCGCCGAATGGCTCGACCTGGAGTACATCGGGTGGAGGTCGTCGGGGGTCACGCGTTTCGCACCTCTCGCGAGCTATGCGGGCGAGATCGAGTGCAACGGGTTCTGGAACCAGACGCCTCCGCGCACCGACAAGGACGGCGTGTGGGTGCCGTCGCAGGTGGCGATCGCCCCGACCCTGCAGCGCCGCGCGCTCGAGCCCGGTGCCGGCGTCGGACGCTGCCGCGTGATCGAGCTGCAGCCGAACACCTACGCCGACGCGATCTACAACCTGCACCAGGACGACAACAACCGCCTCAACGACGAGGGAACCGGGTGGGTCGTGCGCGGCTACTACAACCTCACCGACGATCCCGACTCGCTGCTCGTCCTCCGCAGCGACCGCTTCGACCCGGCGACCGAGATCCGCCTGCCGCTGCACGCGGGGTCGCGCATCATCGTCGACACCCAGCGCTTCTGGCACGCCGTCTGGCACCGCGGAGTGGCACCGCGATTCGCGCTCATCACGTCGTGGACGTCCGGCCCCGAGCTCGACGCGTACATCACCGCGAACCACGGCGACCCGCATCCCGCGACGGTCGAGCTCGACGCCCAGCTGATCGACGACGCCCAGGTCGAGCTGCACCGCCGCATCGAGGAGCGCCGCCGCGCCTTCGAGGCTCAGGGCATCGTCATGGAGCCGCGAGCCGACCTCAACGTCTGACCGGACTGTAACCCCGCCGGGCACAGTTTCGGACATCGCCGGCGACACGCCGTCACGGCACGGATGCCGTCGGCGCGTCACCCGCCGGATCCGAAGCTGTGCTCGCCGACGCGAACCTCAGACGGTCCGGCCGTCCTCCAGCCGCACGACCCGGTCGACCGATCCGGCCGGCGGAGCGACATGCGAGATCAGCAGCACGGACTGCTCCCCCGCCGCGCTCAGCAGGTCCGCGAGCAGCGCATCCGAGGCATCGGGGTCGACGCCCGCCGTCGGCTCGTCGAGCACGAGCACGGGAAAGCCGCGCAGCAGCGCCCTGGCGAGGGCGATCCGCTGCGCCTGCCCGCCCGACACGAGCCCGCCACGGTCGCCGACGCGCGCGTCGAGGCCCCCGCGCTCGCGCACCCACTCCCCCAGGCCGACCCGGTCGAGCACGCCGAGCAGCTCGTCGTCGGTCGCGGTGTCCCGGGCGAACAGCAGGTTCTGACGGATGTCCTCGTCGAACAGCTGCGGACTCTGCTCGCAAAGGCCGATCGTGCGCCGCAGCGCCGGACCCGACAGCGCGGCCGCCTCGACCCCGCCGACCCTGTACGAGCCCTCCGCGCGCAGAAATCCGACGAGCACCGCCGCGAGCGAGCTCTTGCCCGCACCGCTCGGCCCGGACACGAGCACGCGCTCCCCCGGATGCAGATCGAGGTCCACGCCGCGCAGCGCCGGAGCGCCGCCGGGCCAGTCCGCCCGCACGTCACGCAGTCGCAGCGTCGGCGACCCGTCCACCGCGTCGTCGACCCCGGCATCCGGACGCAGCTGCTCCGGCATCCGGTCGGGGAGCACATCGACGATGCGCTCGGCGCTCGATCGCACGCTCCGCCAGGATGCCGCGGCGATCGGCACCGCACCGAACACCTCGAACACCACCATCGGCACGAGCACGGCGACGGCGAGCCACGGACCGTCGATCGCCGAGCCGAGGCCGGGTACGGCGGCCGCGAGCGCCCACACCGACGCCGCACCGGCCACGGCCGAGACGACTCCCGCCGCGACGGCCTGCGCGAGCGACGCCCGCCCCACGGCACGCCGCAGCGCGGCATCCGCTCGTCGTACGCGCTCCCGCGCCTCGGGCTCGGCCCCGTAGGCGAGCAGCACGTCGAGACCGCCCACGTAGTCGGTGAGCGCGGCCGCGAGGTCGCCCCGCCGCTCCGACACCACCGCCTCGGCGCGCGAGCCGAACAGCCAGCCGAGTCCGACCGCGGCGAGCGCGGCGACCACGAGGCAGACCGCGAGCGTGAGGGCTGCGGGCACCGAGACGAACAGCAGGAAGACGACCGCTCCCACGGCGACCGCACCCGACACCGCGAGCGGCTGCACGACGCGCAGCGGCAGGTTCTGCAGGTTCTCGACGTCGTCGACGAGGGCGGACAGGACGCGTCCGTGATCCGTGCGACCGAGCCCGGCCGGCGACAGCGGAGTGAGCCGACGGACCATGTCGGCCCGCGTCGAGGCGAGCTGCCGCAACGCCGCGTCGTGCCCGCTCAGACGTTCGAGGTACCGCGTCACGGCCCGGGTCACCGCGAAGAACCGCACCCCGACGACCGCGATCGACAGCGGCACGAGGGAGTCGACGATCGACGCGCTCACGATCAGCCAGCCGCTCACCGCCAGCAGACTCACGGCCGCTCCGGCCGAGAGCACACCCCAGACGAGACCGGGGAGGAAACGCAGGAACGGCGGCTGGGCGAGCCGCAGCACCTCGCGGACGCGGTCGACGCGCGCGACGGACCGGATGCCGGTGCTCATACCCGCACCCCCAGCTCCACGATCCGGTCGGCGATGTCGCGCGCCGACCGTCGATGCGACACGAGGAGCACGGTGGCCCCGGCATCCGCTCGCGCGCGCAGCGTCGTCCACAGGCGCCGCTCGGTGTCGGCGTCGAGAGCGCTGGACGGCTCGTCGAGCGCGAGCACGGCATCCGGCCGTCGCGCCTGCCGGTGCAGCGCTCTCGCGACCGCGACCCGCTGCGCCTGACCGCCCGACAGACCGCTCCCCTGCACGCCCAGCTCGAGCGCGGCGTCGACCTCATCGGCACACGCGTCGTCGAGGGCGCGACGGATGCGCTCGGCATCGGGCTCCGGGTCGCCCAGCGCCACGTTCTCGGCCACCGTTCCGCGGCTGAGCTGGGGCCGCTGCCCCGCCCAGGCCAGCCAGTCGGCGGGCGACAGGTCGCGGACGTCGACGCCGCCGACGGTCGCGGTGCCGTCGAACGCGACCGCCCCGCGGAGCGCCGCGAGCAGGCTCGACTTGCCGGCGCCGCTCGGCCCCTCGATCAGGGTGATCGTCGCGGGATCGGCCGTGAAGGACACGGGCGGGAGGTCGCGCACGCGGAGGTCGGTCACGATCAGGGTGCGTGCGGCGCGTTTCGTCTCGTCGCTGCGCTCCTCGCGGGGCGGCCGGTGGAGGGGCGACTGGCGAGCATCCCCCGCCTCGTCGAGCACCGCGAACACGTCCTCGGTCGCGGCGACGCCCTCCGCGGCGGCGTGGAACTGCACCCCGACCTGGCGGATCGGCAGGAAGGCCTCGGGGGCCAGGAGCAGCACGAACAGCCCGACCTCGAGCGACAGGTCGCCCGACAGCAGCCGGAACCCGACGGCCACGGCGATGAGCGCGACCGCGAGAGACGACAGCAGTTCCATCGCGAAGCCCGAGAGGAACGAGAAACGCAGCACCTTCATGGTCTCGCGGCGGTACTCGTCGGCGGTGTGCTCGATCTGCGCCGCCGCTCGCCCCTCCCGGCCGAACAGGCGCAGTGTCGCGAGTCCCTGCACCGTGTCGGCGAACCGGGCGGCCAGGTGCTGCAGCGTCTGCCACTGGCGACGCTGCACCGTGCGGGTCGCGATGCCGATGAGGATGAGGAACAGCGGGATGAGCGGCAGCGTGATCGCGGCGGTGAGTCCGCTCGGCCAGTCCTGCCACCACATCACGACGAGGATCACGGGCGTGGCCACGACCGTGAGGACGAGCTGCGGGATGTAGCGCGCGAAGTACGCGTCGAGCGCCTCCAGGCCGTGCCCGGCGGTGACCGCGAGCCCCGCCCCGTTGCGCTGCGCGAGCCATCCGGGTCCGAGACGCCCGATCGCGGCGATGAGCGCCGATCGCAGCTGCATCCCGGTCTTCGCGGCGGCGCGCATGCCCGCGGCGTCCGACGCCGCGATCAACCCGCCGCGCAGCGCCGCGAGCGCGAGCAGCCAGAGCAGGGACGCCGTCACGTCCCGGCCGGCGAGGGCGCCGGTCACCGCATCCGTGAGCATCCAGGCGAAGGCGATCACGACCGCGGTCTGCAGCACGCCGATCAGGCCGGACAGCACGAGGAACCCCCGTGCCGCGCTCGCGTACCGGATGAGCCGGATGTCGACGGGTTTCACGCGTGCGCCCCGACTGCCGCTCCGGTCGCAGTCTGTGCCGCTGCCGAGACGGACTCGCGGCACGAAGTGCGACCGGAACCTCGAAGTTCACTCACGCGTGCGCCGGAGCCCCCTCGATCGAACGGCGGGTGACGCGCTTGCGGAACACCCAGTAGGTCCACGCCTGATAGGCGAGCACGAGCGGGGTCGCGATCAGCGCGGTCCAGCTCATGATCTCCAGCGTATATTGCGTGCTCGACGCGTTCGCGATCGTCAGGCTGTTCGCATCGGCGATGGTCGACGGCATGACGTACGGGAACAGGGCGGCGAACAGCATCACGACAGCGAGCATCACGGTGACCATCCCGGCGACGAACGCCCAGCCGTCGCGCCGCAGCATCGAGAACCCGACCGCGGCGATCAGCGCCACGGCGGCGAGGGCGCCGGCCCCGATCACGAGCCACAGCAGCGGCGCCTCGCGGTTCATCGCGATCACGGCCGTCCACACGACGGTGCCGGCGGCGGCGAGGATCGTGGGACCGGCCGCGAGCTTCGCCAGCCGGTGCGCGTCCTCGTGCACCGGACCGTCGGTCTTGAGCGCCACGAACAGCACGCCGTGCAGGAAGAACAGCAGCAGCGTGGTGACGCCCACCAGCAGCGCGTACGGGTTCAGCAGCGCGAAGAACCCGCCCACATAGATGTGATTCTCATCGAGCGCGACGCCCTGCACGATGTTGCCGAACGCGACGCCCCACAGCAGCGCTGGTACGACCGAGCCGATCACGATCATGCGGTCGAAGCCGCGCCTCCACCTCAGGCTGTCGCGCTGGTGGCGGTACTCGAACGAGACGCCGCGCAGGATGAGTGCGAGCAGGATGAGCAGCAGCGGCAGGTAGAACCCGCTGAACAGCGTCGCGTACCACTCGGGGAACGACGCGAACAGCACGGCGCCGGCCACGATGACCCACGTCTCGTTGAGGTCCCACACCGGGCCGATCGTGTTGATCACCTGGCGGCGCGAGACGTCGTCCTTGCCGAGGAACGGCAGCGACATGCCGACGCCGAAGTCGAAGCCGTCGAGCACGAAGTAGCCGACGAAGAAGAAGGCGACGATGAAGAACCAGAGCGTTGCGAGATCCATGGTGTTCCTTCCTCTCAGTACACGACAGACGGCAGCTGGGCCGTCTCCTCGTGGGGCTGCTCGTCGGTGTCAGGGCCCTTCTGCGCGGCCTTGACGATGAGTCGGACCTCGACGACCGCGAGCGACGCGTAGATCGCCGTGAACGCGATGAGCGAGATGAGCACGTCGACGCCGGTCACGCCGGGCGAGACGCCGTCCTTCGTGGTCATGAGGCCGAACACGATCCACGGCTGTCGACCCATCTCGGTGAACACCCAGCCCATGATGTTGGCGACGAGTGCGAGTGGGAACGACCAGATCGCGAGCTTCCACATCCACGGCGCCGGGGCCTTCTTGGCGCCCTTGCGGGTCAGCCACAGGCCGACGACGGCGACGAGGCCGGCGGCCATGCCGAGGCCGATCATCCAGCGGAACGCCCAGTACGTGACCCAGAGGATCGGCGCGAACTCGGTGAGTCCGGTGTCGGCGAAGGTCGTGGCGTACTCGGCATTGAGGTCGTTGATGCCGTGCACGCAGGCGTCGAACGTGTGCGTCGACAGCAGCGACAGCAGGTACGGCACCCGGATGCTGAACAGCTCGGAGCTGCCGTCGGGCGTGCCGAGCGTGAAGAGGCTGAACGCGGCATCCGGTCCGCACACGGTGTTGAAGGTCGCCTCGGCCGCGGCCATCTTCATGGGCTGCGCGGCGTACATCGCGAGTC
Organism: Microbacterium sp. NPDC089696; assembly: GCF_044749125.1. NCBI lineage: Bacteria > Bacillati > Actinomycetota > Actinomycetes > Micrococcales > Microbacteriaceae > Microbacterium > Microbacterium sp. NPDC089696. Next base: position 725,757 of record NZ_JBIVHF010000002.1, read on the forward strand.
CCAGCTGGTCGCCCGTGAGCACGACGCCCGCGGTCGAGACGATCATCGCCCAGAGGCCGAACTTGAGCGAGATGCGCATGGTGTCGAAGTGCTGACCGCGGGCCAGATGCCAGGCCGACACCGAGATCACGACGCCGGCGGCGAACATCAGCGCGCCGAAGATCGTGTGCGGGAAGGCGGCGAGCGCGACCGGGTTCGTCAGCAGCGCCCAGAAGTCCGTGAGCTCGGCACGGTTCGTCTCGGGGTTGAACACGTAGCCGACCGGGTTCTGCATGAACGCGTTCGCCGCGATGATGAAGTACGCCGACAGGATGCTGCCGATCGAGACGCACCAGATCGTGGCGAGGTGCAGCTTCTGCGGGAGCTTGTCCCAGCCGAAGATCCAGAGGCCGATGAACGTGGCCTCGAAGAAGAACGCCAGCAGACCCTCGAACGCGAGCGGGGCGCCGAACACGTCGCCGACGAAGCGCGAGTAGTCCGACCAGTTCATGCCGAACTGGAACTCCTGCACGATGCCGGTCACGACGCCCATGGCGAAGTTGATGAGGAAGATCTTGCCGAAGAACCGCGTGAGGTGGAGGTACTGCACCTTGCCGGTGCGCACCCACGCGGTCTGGAAGATCGCGGCGACGAGCGCCATGCCGATCGTCAGCGGCACGAACAGGTAGTGGTAGACGGTCGTGAGACCGAACTGCCATCGCGAGAGGGCGAGCGGGTCGAGCCATTCCATGGTGGCCACTCCTTCTTCTGAGCCTGCGGCCGCGCGGATCGGGGACCGATGACCCTCGTGGGGTCGCCGGTCGGGGAGGACAGATGGTCGCCTAGGCGGCGGTCATCTCCGTCAGACGCAGCTGCACGGTGCATTCCTCCGGGAGTCCGGAGGCGCGCACGGCCTCGGCAGCGAGCGGCCCGCCCGCTTCGGCGAGCACCCCCTGCATGAGGCCGAGATGCACGGAGCACAGCATCGGGCGGTCTTCGGCGCGGCCCGCGGCGTGCGGGCACGGGGTGAGGTCGACCGTGAGCTGCTCGTCATCGACGACGGGCTCGAAGCCGCTCTCCTCCAAGTGTTCGATCAGGGCGTCCAGCTGGTAGGTCGCGTCACGACCCAGGACGGAGGCGGATGCCGGGAGCATCCGGCGGAGCAGGTCGCCGCGCTGGGCCGCGGCCTTCGCCTTGCCTCGGGCGATGGGGCTGGAGGCGTCGCCCGTCCCCGTCGCGGCGCTGTAGAGGATGCGCGGCCGGCCCCGGGTCGTGCGGCGCTCGGTGACCTGGATCACGTAGCCGCCTTCGATCAGACGCTGCAGATGCTCGCGGACCGTGTTGGCGTGCAGGCCCGTCGCGTCGCACAGCTCGCCGATCGTGCGCTCCGCGCGGCTCTGCACCAGGTGCAGGATTCGCACCCGGGAGAACGTCGAGATCGGCCCGCACACGGGCGCTCCGTTGGCCATGGCTCCAGTATCCCGTGGCCGCTGCGCGACATCGAGGGCTTCGGCCGTGAATAATGCGCGCAGCGATAGGGATGTCGGATGCCGGCGATAGCCTGGCTGCATGGCTGCCCGTAAACCCGCTCCTCCCGCGTATGTCTGCACCGAGTGCGGATGGACGACGGCGAAGTGGGTCGGCCGCTGCGGCGAGTGCCAGCAGTGGGGCACGGTGCAGGAGCAGAGTGCGCAGACCGGCATCCTCAGCCGCGTGACCCCGCTCACGCCGTCGGCCGACCGTGCGGCACGACCGATCACGCAGATCACGACGACCGATGCGCCCCGACGCACGAGCGGCGTGGGCGAGTTCGACCGCGTACTGGGCGGCGGGATCGTGCCCGGCGCCGCCATCCTGCTGAGCGGCGAGCCCGGGGTCGGCAAGTCGACCCTGCTGCTCGAGGTCGCGGCGAAGGCGGCGCAGTCGGGCCGTCGCGTGCTGTACGCGAGCGCCGAGGAGTCTCCCGCCCAGGTGCGACTGCGCGCCGAGCGCACGGGTGCGCTGCACGACGAGCTGTACCTCGCGAGCGAGACCGATCTCGCGACGATCCTCGGCCACATCGACGATGTCGCTCCGCAGCTCGTGATCGTCGATTCCGTGCAGACCGTGTCGTCGTCGCTCATCGACGGGGCCGCGGGCCAGCCGAGTCAGGTGCGCGAGGTCGCCGCGACGCTGATCCGCGTGGCCAAGGAACGGGGCCTCCCGGTCATCATCGTCGGGCATGTGACGAAGGACGGTCAGGTGGCCGGCCCCCGGGTGCTCGAGCACCTCGTCGACGTCGTGTGCCACTTCGAGGGCGACCGCCAGACGACGCTGCGCTTCATCCGCGCGCTCAAGAACCGCTTCGGCCCCACCGACGAGGTGGGATGCTTCGAGATGACCGGCGACGGCATCGCCGAGGTGCCCGATCCGTCCGGCCTTTTCCTGTCGCAGGGCGCGACCGAACCCGGCACCTGCGTCGCCATCTCCCTCGAGGGCCGTCGCGCGCTGCCGGTCGAGGTGCAGGCGCTCACCGTGGGCACCACCGCGCCGAACCCGCGGCGGGTCGTGCACGGGCTCGACTCCTCGCGCGTGGCGATGGTCCTCGCGATCCTCGAGCGCCGCGCCGGCATCAAGACCAGCACGCTCGACGTGTACGTGTCCACGGTCGGCGGAGTGCGCTTCACCGAACCCGCGGCCGACCTCGCGATCGCGATCGCCGTGGCCGGGTCGATCCAGCAGATCTCCGTTCCGCGGACGGTGGCCGCGGTGGGCGAGCTCAGCCTCGCGGGCGAGATCCGTCCCGTGACGCAGTCGACGCAGCGCCGGTCCGAGGCCGCGCGCCTGGGCTACGAGCAGGTCGTCGACGACCGGTCGAAGACGCTGCGTGCTGCGCTCGACGATGTCCGCGCGCGCAACACCTCACGCCGACGCGAGGCCGACATCCCGCCGTTCTGACGTCAGGCGTCGAGCGCCTTGAGGATCTCCTCGGGAGACGCCTGCATGGGATGCGGGCCCGCGATGTCGAGGAACACCGTCGTGATGGGGTGCGAGGTCAGGAACTTCCGCAGCCAGTCGGCGGAGTAGATGCCCACGCCGGGCGGGAGGTTCGCGGGCTTGTTCTTCGCGTCGCTGAACAGGAGCAGGGCGAGGTCGCCGCTCGACGGGTCCCGGTAGGTCCACACCTCCCCGCTGTCGAGAGGGTTGTCACGCGCTCCGGGCTTCACCAACGGCACGACTGTGGTGCCGTGGCGGAGCGCCAGCGCGACGGCCGCGACGTCCTGCTTCTCGAGGGCCTGCGCGAGAGCATCCGACCGGAAGTCCTCGGGTGCGGGCTTGCTGCTGCCGGCCTTCGCCTTCTTCGCTGCCATGACTCCAGCTTATTCACGGTGCGCACGGCGTCGCGTCGGAATCCGCCCGGGAGGTGATTGGGGCCCTCTCGAGTCCCACATTGGGGACTGGGGTACTCGAGAGGGCCCTCGGGCTCTCGCGCGGCAAGTGTCGAAGCGCTGGGGACGCTGTGAGTCGACGCCACTGGGGATGGCATGAGCGCCGCATGATCAGAGAGCCGTTTCCAATGGTATCCCAAAGAAAGCGGGGTGTCAGCCCCGATACTGAGTGCAGGTAGGTATTCGGGGGTGTCGAACCGCCGCGACCGCGGATCAGTACAGCAGGATCTGCTTCGTGGCGGCTCCGGCGAAACCGCCGATCTCGACCGCCACGTGATACGACGAGCCCCCGCCGGGCGCCCGAGGACGGTTCTCCTGGGCGCAGGTCTCGACGCTGGAGCGCGTGCGATCCCACACGACCGGGACCTTGCTCGCGACCGTCGCGCCGGCCGCGAGCGTCGCGATCATGCTGCTCGGATTCTCCTGGCAGTCGGTCGAACGCCACCAGACGTCGGCGCCGCTCGACACCGTGAACACCTGCGTGGTCGACCCGACGTCGATCGTGCAATCCGTCGCTCCGTTGTTGGTGAGCGAGATCGACAGGTTCGGCAGTACGCCGGCCGCGTACGTGTCGGCGTCGGTGACCGCGGTGACGACGATGTCCTTCGCCTCGCACGCCACGACGCCGGGGGTCTCCTCCGCCGTCGGATCGGGCGACGGCGACTCCGTGCCCTGGGTCGGGGTGACGCTGGGCGTGGGCGTGCCGGTCGAGGTCGGCACGGGCGACGCGTCGGTCTCCGCCGCCCAGGGCCGCGTGATCAGCAGCCAGGCCGAGAGGCCCACGAACGCGACGAAGAGGACGAGCCCGATGAGCGCCACGATGCGCCGGCGACGATAGACGGCGGCGGACTGGCGGGGCATGATCCCAGGTTAGTTCAGGCGCTTCAGCATCCTGGTGTTGCCGAGCGTGTTCGGTTTGACGTGCGCGAGGTCGAGGAACTCCTCCACACCCGCGTCGCCGCTGCGCAGGAGCTGCGAGTACACGTCGGGGTCGACGACCTGCTCCCCGATCGGCGTGTAGCCGCGACGTCCGAAGAACGCGACCTCGAAGGTGAGGCAAAATAGGCGGCTGAGACCGAGCTCGCGCGCCTGCTCCTCGAGGCGCCCGACGATCGCGCCGCCGACGCCGTGGTGCAGCCAGTCGTCGCGCACCATCAGCGTGCGCACCTCGCCGAGGTCCTCCCAGAACACGTGCAGCGCCCCGCAGGCGATCAGCTCGCCGTCGGCCTCGGCGACCACGAACTCCTGCACGGCGCCGTACAGGACCGCGAGGTCCTTGCCGAGCAGGATGCGCTGCTCGACCATCGGACGCAGGAGGGCGCTGATGCCGATGACGTCGGCGCTGCGCGCCGGACGGACGATGTACTCGCTCACGTCCTCCAGCCTAGAACCGTCCGCCTGATCGCCCGCCGGACACGACGAAGGGGCGGATGCCGCAGCATCCGCCCCTTCGGTGTCGATCTCAGTCGTTGCCGGTGATCGCGAGGTCCGGCGTCGCGGAGATCTCGCCGCCACCGGTGTTCACGCCGACCGCGACCTTCTCGCCACGGGGTCCGTGGTCGAAGAGGAACTCGCCGTCCTTCGCGTCGACCTTCACGTGGTCGCCGGGGTTGAGCTCGCCGTGCAGGATCTTCTCCGACAGACGGTCCTCGACCTCGTGCTGCATCGCGCGACGCAGCGGCCGGGCGCCGAGCGCCGGGTCGAACCCGATCTCGATCAGGCGCTCCTTGGCGGCCAGCGAGAGCTCGATCGTCATGTCGCGGTCCAGCAGACGCTCGCCGAGGCGCTTGGTGAACAGATCGACGATCTGCACCAGCTCCTCCTTGTTCAGCTGCGGGAACACGATGATGTCGTCGACGCGGTTCAGGAACTCGGGCTTGAAGTTGCGCTTCAGCTCCTCGTTGACCTTGCCCTTCATGCGCTCGTAGGTCGTGGCGTTGCTGCCCTCGATCTGGAAGCCCACGGGACCGCCGGCGATGTCACGCGCACCGAGGTTGGTGGTCATGATGATCACGGTGTTCTTGAAGTCGATCACGCGACCCTGGCCGTCGGTCAGACGACCCTCTTCCAGGATCTGCAGGAGCGAGTTGAAGATGTCCGGGTGCGCCTTCTCGATCTCGTCGAAGAGCACGACGCTGAACGGCTTGCGGCGCACCTTCTCGGTGAGCTGGCCGCCCTCTTCGAATCCGACGAACCCGGGAGGGGCACCGAACAGACGCGAGACGGTGTGCTTCTCACCGAACTCGCTCATGTCGAGCGAGATCAGCGCGGCCTCGTCGTCGAACAGGAACTCCGCGAGAGCCTTGGCCAGCTCGGTCTTTCCGACGCCCGTGGGGCCGGCGAAGATGAACGAGCCCGACGGGCGCTTCGGGTCCTTGAGGCCCGCACGCTGACGACGGATCGTCTTGGAGAGGGCCGCGATGGCCTCCTCCTGACCGATGACGCGCTGGTGCAGCGCCTTCTCCATGAAGACGAGCCGCGAGGACTCCTCCTCGGTCAGCTTGAACACGGGGATGCCGGTGGCCTGGGCGAGCACCTCGGCGATCAGGCCCTCGTCGACGACCGCCTGGGTCGCGACGTCGCCCGAACGCCACTGCTTCTCGAGGCGCAGACGCTCCGCGAGGAGGCTCTTCTCCTCGTCGCGCAGCGAGGCGGCCTTCTCGAAGTCCTGCTCCTCGGAGGCGATCTCCTTCTGCTCGCGCACGGCGGCGATCTTCTCGTCGAACTCGCGCAGCTCGGGCGGGCTCGAGAGGATCGACAGGCGCAGGCGGGCGCCGGCCTCGTCGATCAGGTCGATGGCCTTGTCCGGCAGGAAGCGGTCCGACACGTAGCGGTCGGCGAGGTTCGCCGCCGCGACGATCGCGCCGTCGGTGATCTGCACCTTGTGGTGCGCCTCGTAGCGGTCGCGCAGCCCCTTGAGGATGTTGATCGCGTGCGGCAGGCTCGGCTCGTTCACCTGGATCGGCTGGAAGCGGCGCTCGAGAGCGGCATCCTTCTCGAAGTGCTTGCGGTACTCGTCGAGGGTCGTGGCGCCGATGGTCTGCAGCTCGCCGCGCGCGAGGAGCGGCTTGAGGATGCTGGCGGCGTCGATCGCGCCCTCGGCAGCGCCCGCACCCACGAGGGTGTGGATCTCGTCGATGAAGACGATGATGTCGCCGCGCGTGCGGATCTCCTTCGTGACCTTCTTCAGACGCTCCTCGAAGTCACCGCGGTAGCGGGAACCGGCGATGAGCGAGCCGAGGTCGAGCGAGTAGAGCTGCTTGTCCTTGAGCGTCTCGGGCACGTCGCCCTTGACGATGGCCTGCGCGAGGCCCTCGACGACGGCGGTCTTGCCCACGCCGGGCTCGCCGATCAGGACGGGGTTGTTCTTGGAACGACGCGAGAGGATCTGCATGACCCGCTCGATCTCCTTCTCGCGCCCGATGACGGGGTCGAGCTTGTTGTCGCGCGCGGCCTGCGTGAGGTTGCGGCCGAACTGGTCGAGCACCTGCGAGCCGCCCTGGGCGCTCGGGGTGTCGTTCGACTGCGCGCCGACGGCGGCGGGCTCGCGTCCGGGGGCGCCGGACAGGAGCTGGATGACCTGCTGACGGACCTTGTTCAGGTCGGCGCCGAGCTTGACCAGCACCTGGGCGGCCACGCCCTCGCCCTCGCGGATGAGGCCGAGCAGGATGTGCTCGGTGCCGATGTAGTTGTGGCCGAGCTGGAGGGCCTCGCGGAGGCTGAGCTCGAGCACCTTCTTGGCGCGCGGCGTGAACGGGATGTGCCCGGTCGGCTGCTGCTGACCCTGGCCGATGATGTCCTGGACCTGCTCGCGGACGGCGTCAAGGGAGATGCCGAGACTCTCGAGCGCCTTGGCGGCGACGCCCTCACCCTCGTGGATGAGGCCGAGCAGGATGTGCTCGGTGCCGATGTAGTTGTGGTTGAGCATCTTCGCCTCTTCCTGGGCGAGGACGACCACACGACGGGCTCGGTCGGTGAATCTCTCGAACATGCTGTGACTCCTTTATTCGCACGTGTTGTTCGACACTGGCGAAGACGCATGAAGCGCTTGTACATCGAGAGTAACCACCGCGCGCGGGTGGTATGCCCGTGTTCGCCGTCGGCATAGTGCCATGACGGCCGGCGAGGGAGTGCGGCGACGGGCGGAGACGGACAGATGCGGATGCCGGTGTTGACGCGCATATCGAGAGTCGATATGTTAACGATTGTCGGTAACAACGATAGTCGATAAGGAGCGGACGATGTCCTCCACGAAGAACGACCGCACGCTGAGCCGCGGCGACGTCGCATCCCTCGTCGGGTTCTGTATCGCCGGTGTGGTGATCGCCCTGTACTTCACGGTCTTCTCGATCACCCGCATCGTCGAGCTGGCGCGCGGGACCGATGTCGCGGTGCCGATCGAGTTCCTCGGCGACAGCGTCGATCTCCCCCTGGCGACCGGCGGCACGATCCCGGTCGCACTCGACAGCGGCACGATCCTCGCCCCGCAGCTCCCCCTCGTCGCCGTCGTTCCGGGAATTCTCGCGCAGGTCGTGCAGATCATCGCGGTCGTCGTCGTGATCGCCTGCCTGATCCTCCTCGCGCGCAGCACCATCGGCGGGAGGATCTTCGGCCGCGGGCGCACGGCGCTCGTCGCGACCGCCGGCATCACCGGCCTCCTGGGCTTCTCCGGCGTGCGATTCTTCGACAACATGCTCGCGAACGCCACGGTGTCGCGCCTCACGGACAACGCGATCGACAACGCCGTCATCACCGTCGAGCCCTTTCCCTTCATCCTCGCGGCGTTCGTGATCGCGCTCATCACCACGGTGTTCTCGATCGGCGACCGCCTGCAGAAGGAGACGGAGGGACTCGTCTGATGTTCAGCTTCGGAGCCGAGACGCTGGACTCGTCACTCGCGAGCATCGGCATCGCGCTGGGGGTGTTCGCGCTCATCGTCGCGGTCATCGCGCTCGCGGGACGTCTGCGCGGCAGCCGCACCATCGCGCTCGACGCGACCCTCGCGATCACGGGACTCTGGCTCGTGATGGCAGCGGCGAGCATCGTCATCTTCGTCATCAAGGCCTTCACGGTCGACTGGGCGGAAGTGCCCGGCCCCAGTGGGACGTCGATCGACTGGCCCGCGGACCTGCCGTGTTCCCGCGACGACGGAGGGGATGCCCCGGCCTCGAGCACCCCGACCTTGCGCTGTTCCTCGGCGGCGCTGTCGGACCTGACCGTCGCGCACGCCTCCCTCGGGCTGCGGATGCTCGCAGCATCGTCGCAGATCAGCACCGTCCTCCTGTGGACGATCCCCATCGCCCTGCTCGCGATCGTCTGCTTCCGGACGCTGCGGGGTCGCGCTTTCTCGGCGACACTTCCGCGCACGCTCACGGGCGGCGCGATCGCCGTCCTCGTGATCGGGATCGCCCACGATCTGCTCGGCGGGATCACCGCGACGGCGGCTCTGCGCGAGGTGTTCTCTCCCTCGGACTACGCGTGGTACCCGTCGACGTACCAGCTCACCGTGACGATGCTGCCGTTCGCCGGTGCGCTCTTCCTCGCCGCGCTCGCCGCGGTGTTCCGCCACGGCATCCGTCTGCAGCAGGAGCGCGATGCGCTGAAACGCGAGAACGAGACGCTCGCCGACGACACCCGGGGGCTCGTGTGAGCCCGGCCGAGAGCGACGACGAGCTCACCGGCATCCACTGCCGTCTCGACGAGCTGCTCGCCGAGCGCGGGATGACGCTGACCGAGCTGAGCGCACGCGTGGGCGTGAGCATCGTCAATCTGTCGGTGCTCAAGAACGACCGGGCCAGGGCCATCCGCTACTCGACCCTGCGCGCGATCTGCGAGGCGCTGCAGTGCGAGGTCGGCGACCTGCTCGTGCTCGCCTGATCCGGGCTCGGGTCGCCGCTCCGAGGACCTCGACGGTCTCCGCACGTGCTTCCCGTCGCAGTTCGTGCCACCGCCGGCGCGCCGGGTCGCAGTTCGTGCCGTCGGAATCCGACACGGGCGGCACGAAGTGCGACCGGAACGATGTGCGACCCGGAACGAAGTGCGACCGGAACGATGTGCGACCCGGAACGATGTGCGACCCGGAACGAAGTGCGACCGGAACGAATGCCGGACAGCGAGCGGATGCCGGGCGGTCGGCGTGCCGTCAGGCGACCGGCGGCTGGGGAGGCTGCGGGGCGGTGGATGCCGCGGCGGACGCGAGCGGCTCGACCACCACCGCGGTGCCGTAGGCGCAGATCTCCGTGAAGTTCGCGATCGAGCCGGCGTCGAAGCGCATCGCGACGATCGCGTTGCCGCCGCGCTGCTGCGCCTCGGCCCACATCCGGCCCATCACGACCTGGCGCGCCTCGTACATGACCTGCGTGAACTCGGGGATCTCACCGCCCCCGAGCGAGCGGAACCCTGCGGTGAAGCCCTGACCGAAGTCGGTCGAGCGCACAGTCAGCCCCATGACCTCCCCGAGCACCTGGGTGATGCGGTAGCCGGGGATGTCGTTCGTCGTCACCATGAACATGACGCCATCGTGGCACTCCGCGCGCGGCGGCGACAGAGCCGGGGAGTGGGGATTTCTCCCCATGCAACCCCCTTCTATGAATCCCCTGTGCATGGATACGGTCGAGGCATGAAGCTCAACGACCGGAACCTGCGCCCCGCCTCCCGCATCCTCCTCGCCCTGCCCATCGCGGCCCTCGCCTTCTCGCTCGCCGCCTGCGGCGGAGCCGCACCCCGACCGTCGGCGGACGACGTCGCCGCCGGAATCGGCAAGGTCTTCGAGGAGCAGGGCTTCGGCGACACGATCGACGCCGATGCTTCGCAGTGCCTGGCCGAGTACCTGGTCGACTCCGACCTCAGCGACGAGACGCTCAACTACCTCGCGAACGGCGAGGACAAGCAGGCCAACCAGGAGGACAAGGACATCACGACGAAGGTGATCGCGGATCACCTGCAGGAGTGCGCGGCCTGAGGCGACGCCTCGGAACGTGAAGGATGACGGATGCCGCGGCATCCGTCATCCTTCGTCACATCGGCCCGGGGAATGTCAGGGCGCTCCTAGCGTTGACCGATATGGCGTGCATTTCGCGCGCATCGATCCGTCCACGCGCGCCCCCAGACGCGCAACGACCCTGGAGTCCCCACCCCATGAGCACCACCGCGCGCGCCGTCAAGGCGCCAGACACCCGCGGGCCGGTCCGGAAGCTGCTGACCTCGTTCGGCTTCCAGATCCTCGCGGCCCTCGTCCTCGGGATCGCCGCCGGCCTCATCGCCCGCCAGCTCGGCGCCACCGCCGACAGCCCGAACGGCCTCTCCGCGACGCTCGACACGATCGGCAGCTCCTACGTGACGCTGCTGCGCGCCGCCGTCGTGCCGCTGATCTTCACCGCGATCGTCGCGAGCATCTCGAACCTGCGCCGCGTGCAGAACGCCGCACGCCTCGCGGGGCAGACGCTGCTCTGGTTCGCGATCACCGCGTTCATCGCCGTGACGATCGGCATCGTGCTGGGCCTCGTGATCCAGCCCGGCTCCCGCGCGGGTGAGGGCCTCGAGCCCAGCGACCCGTACACGGTCGGCACCTGGTGGAACTTCCTGCTCGGCCTCATCCCGCAGAACTTCCTCGGGATCGGCGTGAGCACCAATCCCGGCGCGGTCGAGGGCACGTTCTCCTCGAGCGTGAACTTCAACATCCTGCAGGTCATCGTCGTCGCGGTCGCCGTGGGCATCGCGGCACTGAAGGCCGGCAAGAAGGCCGAGCCGTTCCTCGCGTTCACCGAGTCGCTGCTCAAGGTCATCCAGCGCGTGCTGTGGTGGATCATCCGCATCGCCCCGATAGGCACGTTCGGCCTCATCGGCGCGGCCGTCGTCAAGTACGGCTGGGAGAAGCTCGCCGCGCTCGGCTGGTTCGCGATCGCGATCTACATCGGCCTCGCCATCGTGCTGTTCGTCGTCTACCCCGTGCTGGTGAAGACGCACGGCCTGTCGATCAAGCAGTACTTCTCGGGCGTGTGGCCCGCCGTGCAGCTCGGCTTCGTCAGCCGCTCGTCGATCGGCACGCTGCCCCTCACCGAGCGCGTGACCGAGCGCAACCTCGGCGTGCCCCGCTCGTACGCGTCGTTCGCGGTGCCGTTCGGCGCGACCACCAAGATGGACGGCTGCGCCGCGATCTACCCGGCCATCGCCGCGATCTTCGTGGCGCAGTTCTTCGGCATCGAACTGAACTTCGTGCAGTACCTGCTGATCGTCCTCGTCTCGGTGGTCGGCTCCGCCGCCACCGCCGGAACCACGGGCGCGACCGTCATGCTGACGCTCACGCTGTCGACCCTCGGACTGCCGCTCGAGGGCGTCGGCCTGCTGCTCGCGATCGACCCGATCCTCGACATGGGCCGCACCGCGGTCAACGTCGCCGGTCAGGCGCTCGTGCCCGCGATCGTCGCCAAGCGCGAAGGGATCCTCAACGAGGAGCTCTACAACGCACCCCGCGAGGGCCTGCCGTTCGCCGACGACACCGACGACGAGCCCGAGGCCGACGCCGCGGCATCCGAGACGGAGCCCGCCGCGACTCGCTGACCCGCATGTCCCGAAGCGCCTCGCCCCTCCCGGGGCGGGGCGCTTCTGCATCCCCGCCCCAGCCCGCGTCCCCCAGCCGTTGCACATCCCCGTCACTGTCGTCGAAACCCACCCCCCGCGTCGAGGCCCACCAGTAGCGGCGTCCGGCGTGGTGGGCTTCGGCGGGAGTGGTGGGTTTCGACGCCCAGACGAGGTGTCGGCAGGACCCGGCGGGATCAGGACAGGATGCTCAGGCGCGGCCCTGCTGGCGGGTGGCGCCGCGGGTGTCGAGCGCCAGCTCCTCGGCATCCATCGCGGTCATGAGCTCGCGCATGACCTCCTCGTCGAGGTTGCCGGCGTCGCGCTCCTGCACGAGGATGTCGCGCCGCACCTGCAGCCACCCGCGCGAGAGCGCCACGAGGTCGTCGAACGAGGGCCGGTGCACCGCGGCATCCTCGACCTCCTGCGCCTCGTCCGTGTCCTTCTGCACGCGGGTCATGCGCTTCGTGAACGCGTCGAACATGTCGAGGTCGGCGGGTCCGTGCTTCGCCTCCCACTCGGCGCGCTTCGCGGTGAGGAACTCCTTGCCGGCCGCCCGGCTCTTCTCCTTGACGGCCTCGAGCGCGCGCTCGTCCTCCTCCTCCTCGGAGTCCGTCGCTATGCCGAGCCGACGGATGAGCATCGGCAGGGTGAGGCCCTGCAGCAGCAGCGTGCCCACCGTGACGATGAAGGCCACGACGACGATCGCGTGCGAGGGCTCGGTCGAGAGTCCCGCGAGGTCGGCGGCGGCGAGCGCGGTCGCCAGCGTCACGACGCCGCGCATCCCCGCCCAGGAGATCACGGCGTTGTCCTTCCAGGTGAGCTGCAGTCCCGCCATGCGGTCGCGCACGATCTTGGACCGCAGTTCCTCAGGGGTGTACTCCTTCCAGCGCTTCGACTCGCGCCGCCGCTCGTCGAACGCCCCGGAGGCGACGCTGCGATCCCACCGTTCGAGGCGCTTGCGGTCCTGGAAATTCGACCACATGTTCGTCGGATACACGTACAGCGGACGCATCACGAGCACGACCAGCAGCACCACACCGGACAGCAGCAGGATGCGCGGGACCTCCTCGCCGCTCAGGTCGCTCAGCACCCGCGGGAACTGCAGGCCGATGTACGCGAACACGAAGCTCTCGAGCAGCAGGTCGGCCGACAGCCACAGCGGCTTCTCCTGCTGACGGGTCGTGTAGTCGGTGCGCGGGGAGTTGTAGCCGACGAAGAGGCCCATCGCGACGACTGCGAGCACACCCGATCCGAGCAGGTGCTCCGCGATCGCGTAGGCCCCGAACGGCGCCAGCAGCCCGAACGTGCCGATCACGACCGCATCGTTCACGCGCATGCGCAGCTGGTGCAGCACGGCGCCGAACACGAGCCCGACGACGACGCCCACTCCGACCGCCAGGAGGAACTGCCACACGCCGTCCCACACCGTGAGCGTCGCGCCGGCGATGATCGCCGCGAACACCCGGTACAGCGTGAGCGAGGTCGCGTCGTTGATGAGGCTCTCGCCCGACAGCACCGTCATGATGCGGCGGGGCAGACCGAGCTTGCGGCCGATCGCGGCGGCCGACACCGCGTCGGGCGGGGCCACGATCGCGCCGAGCAGCAGCGCTCCGGGCAGCGTCAGCGACGGGAGGATCCACCACGCCACGAGCCCGACCGCGAGCGAGGTCAGCAGGACGAGTGTGATGCCGAGGCGGCGGATCTGCGGGAGGCTGCGCTTGAACCCCACGAACGAGACGTCGAGCGCAGCCGAGTAGAGCAGCGGCGGCAACACGAGGTTCAGCAGCAGATGCCCGTCGATGTCGACGTCGGGCACGAAGGGCAGGAAGGATGCCGCGAGCGCGACCACCGTCACGAGCAGCGGTGCGGGCCAGCCGCGCCATCGGGCCACCGCCGCGACGACCACCGCACCGACGAGCACATAGAAGATCTCGGCATCCATGCCCTTCAAGATACTGCGCGGGGAATGCGCGCCGCCGTCTGCGGGTTGGACTGGGGGTGACTGCTCTCTCCGTCCTCGACCTCGTCCCGGTGCGCACCGGGCAGACCAGCGCCGAGGCCATCGCGGCCTCCCTGTCTCTCGCCGAGGCGGCCGACCGGCTGGGCTATCGCCGCTACTGGTTCGCCGAGCACCACAACATGCCGGCCGTCGCGTCGACCACTCCCCCCGTGCTGATCGCCGCCGCCGCGATGCGCACCGCGCGCATCCGCCTGGGTTCCGGTGGCGTGATGCTGCCCAACCACGCGCCGCTCATCGTCGCGGAGCAGTTCGCCGCACTCGAGGCCATCGCACCGGGGCGCATCGACCTGGGGCTCGGTCGCGCCCCCGGCAGCGACCCCGTCATCACGCAGCTGCTCCGCGGATCGGGCACGACCAGCGACGTCGAGCAGTTCCCGCGCCATGTGCAGGACATCGGGGCTCTCACCTCGGATGAGGGCGCCACCGTGCGCTTCACGTCCGGCGGCGAGTACACCGTGCGGGCGACGCCTGCCGCGACCGGCGCCCCGGAGATCTGGCTGCTCGGATCGAGCGACTACTCCGCGCAGCTGGCCGCCTCGCACGGTCTGCCCTACGTGTTCGCGAACCACTTCTCGGGGCAGGGCCTCGAACGCGCGCTCGACCTGTACCGCAGTTCGTACCGGCCGAGCGAGGAGCACCCCGAGCCCCGCACGTTCCTCACCGTGAACGCCGTCGCCGCGCCGACGCAGGAGGAAGCGGAGGCCCGCGCCCTGCCGCAGCTGCGCATGATGGCGCGGCTGCGGCTGAACAAGCCGCTCATCGCCCTGGAGACCGTCGAGGAAGCGCAGGCCGCCGAGATGGATGCCGCCGAGCAGCAGGTCGTCGAGGCCGCGCGCTCGCGGTGGATCGTCGGCACGGGCGAGTCCGTCGCGGCCGAGCTGCAGACGTTCGCGACGACGCACGGCGTCGACGAGGTCATGCTGTCGCCGGTCGCCGGAGCCTACGAGGCCGAACCGCGCGACGCCGCGGGAGGTCGCGCGCAGACGCTCGAGCTCATCGCCGCCGCACTCTAGGCCCCCGCGGCATCCGACCCGCCCTCCGCAAGGGGTGGCTTTCGCGCGTCCGCGGGCGTAGCGTCAGCGGCAACGGAAGGGGTTCGACCATGAGCACGAAGACCCTGGCCCTCTGGGTGGCATACGGAACGAACGGCGTGGTCGGCAGCATCCGCCACGATGACGAGGGGTACACCGTCGTGATGGCGGGTTCGGATGCGGCATCCGGCACGTACCCGAGCCTCGCGTCGGCGAAGGGCGCCCTGCACGCGAAGATGCGGCCGGGCAGCGACTGGCCGATGTTCCGCGAGCACTGAGCCGAGGCCCGGGGGCATGCCCGCGCGGGCTACGCCTCGGGCTCGCCGGAGAGGATGCCGCGCAGCCAGTCGCGCGCCTCGACGAACACGTCGTCCGCATAGCGGTCGGGGTACTGCACGATCTGGCGGTCGGCACGCGGGTACGACCCCAGGAACACGACGCGCGGGCTGAACCGGCGGATGCCGAGCAACGCGTCGGCCATGCGCTCGTGGGAGACGTGCCCGTCGGCGTCGATCACGAACCGGTAGCGGCCGAGTTCATCGCCGATCGGACGGGACTGGATCAGCGAGAGGTTGATCCCCCGGGTGGAGAACTGCTCGAGCATCTCGAGGAGCGATCCCGGGTGGTCGTTGGGGAGCTCGACGATGAGCGAGGTCTTGTCCGCACCGGTGGGCTCCGGAGCCGTCGTCGTGCGCGTGACCAGCACGAACCGCGTGACGGCCTGCGCGTTGTCGCCGATGTCGGTCGCGAGCACGTCGACGTCGAGGTGCTTCACGACTCCGGGAGCGGCGATGGCCGCCTGCGCGGGCAGCGACTCGTCGAGCACCCCGATGGCGGAGGCGACGTTGCTCGCCGCGGGCACGTGGGAGTGGGAGGGCAGGTGCTCCCCGAGCCACCCGTGGCACTGGGCGTAGGCGACCGGATGCGCGGCGATCACGCTCACATCGGCGAGCGAGGTGCCCCGCGGGGCGACGAGCACGAAGTTCACGCGCACGAGGTACTCGCCGATGATCCGGAGTCCGGGGATGGTGGCGAGGGCGTCCTGCGTGGTGGACACACCGCCCTCGACCGAGTTCTCGATCGCGATCATGGCGGCGTGACTGCGCCCCTCGAGCACGTCGGCGAGCGCCTCGCCGACGTTGTGCACGGCCCGCCAGTCCTGTCCGCGGGCCTCGGCGACCTGCTCGAGCGCCGCTTCCGTGAACGTTCCTGCGGGTCCCAGATAGCTGTAGGTGCGGCGTTCGGTCACGCGTTTCACTGTAGGGCACGCGTCGGGACCGCGGATCCGCCCCGTGTCAAGCATCCGTCATCGGCGTGCGCGGACGCCGAGATGGGGGCAGACTGTCTGCATGACGAGCCGCGCCGGCCTCCCCGCGGAGGACACAGACCTGATCGACGTCGACGAGCTGATCGCGGCCTACTACGACCGGACGCCGGATCCCGCCGTCGCGGCGGAGCGCGTGGTGTTCGGCACGAGCGGTCATCGCGGGTCGTCGCTGTCGAGCAGCTTCAACGAGCACCACATCCTCGCGACCACGCAGGCGATCGTCGACTACCGCGCCGCACAGGGCATCACCGGTCCGCTGTTCCTCGGCCGCGACACGCATGCACTGTCGCTGCCGGCCGAGCGCAGTGCGATCGAGGTCCTCGTCGCGAACGGCGTCGACGTGCGCGTCGACTCCCGCGACGCCTGGGTGCCGACGCCCGCGCTCAGCCACGCGATCCTCACCCACAACCGCGGCCGCGCCGCCGACGACGCAGGTCGGGCCGACGGCATCGTGGTGACGCCGAGCCACAACCCGCCGCGCGACGGCGGCTTCAAGTACAACCCGCCGCACGGCGGCCCCGCCGACACCGACGCGACCGGCTGGATCGCAGACCGCGCGAACGAGCTGATCGCCGCGGGGCTGGACGGCGTGAAGCGCGAGCGGTTCTCGGACATCGACTGGGATGCTCTGCCCGGCTACGACTTCCGTGACGCGTACGTGCGCGACCTGTCGTCGATCATCGACGTCGATGCGATCCGATCCGCAGGCGTGCGCATCGGCGCCGACCCCCTCGGCGGCGCCTCGGTCGAGTACTGGCAGCTGATCAAGGAGGTGCACGGCCTCGACCTCACGGTCGTGAACCCCGAGGTCGACCCGACGTGGCGCTTCATGACGCTCGACTGGGACGAGAAGATCCGCATGGACCCGTCGTCGCCGTCGGCGATGGCCTCGCTCGTGGCGAAGAAGGGCGACTTCGACGTGCTCACGGGCAACGACGCCGACGCCGACCGCCACGGCATCGTCACGCCCGACGCCGGGCTCATGAACCCGAACCACTACCTCGCGGTCGCGATCGACTACCTGTTCTCCCACCGCGCCGAGTGGCCGCGGGACGCCGCGATCGGCAAGACGCTCGTGTCGTCGATGATCATCGACCGCGTCGCCGAGTCGCTGGGCCGCCGCCTGCTCGAGGTCCCCGTGGGGTTCAAGTGGTTCGTCCCCGGGCTGCTCGACGGCAGCGTCGCGTTCGGCGGGGAGGAGTCGGCCGGCGCCTCGTTCCTCCGCAAGGACGGATCGGTGTGGTCGACCGACAAGGACGGCATCCTGCTCTGCCTGCTGGCCGCGGAGATCATCGCCGTGACGGGCAAGACCCCCTCGGAGCGGTACGCCGAGCTGGAGCAGGCGTTCGGCTCCTCCGCCTACCAGCGGGTCGACGCGCCAGCCACGCCCGAGCAGAAGGCGACGCTCGGGAGGCTGGCGCCGGATGCGGTGACCGCCACGACCCTCGCGGGCGAGGAGATCACGGCCAAGCTCTCGCACGCTCCGGGCAACGGCGCCGCGATCGGCGGCCTCAAGGTGCAGACCGAGCACGCGTGGTTCGCGGCACGCCCGTCCGGCACGGAGGACGTCTACAAGCTGTACGCCGAGAGCCTGCGAGGCCCCGAGCATCTCGCCCAGGTGCAGGACGAGGCCAGGGCCGTCGTCTCGGCCGCGCTCGAGGGCTGAGTTCGGGGGGGCGGGTCGGCGCGGCTCAGAGCGTGCGGGCGAGCGCGGCGCCGGCCTCGCGCAGCCAGCGGGCGGGCTCGGCGAGCGCGGCATCCGACGAACCCGCGAGCGCGGTGAGCGACGCGGATGCCGCGAACAGCGCCGTGTCGGCATCCGCGGTGATGCGTCCGGCCGCGAGCAGGGCGGTCGCTCCGGACGAGGCGGCGATCCCGGCGAGGAACGAGGGGACCTTGCCGTCGCCCGACTGACCGTCGTACGAGCCTTCGCCCGTGATGACGACGTCGGCTGCGCGGACGGCCTCCTCGAGGCCGATGAGCTCGGCGACCTCGGCGGCCCCGGGTGCGAGGGTCGCACCCCAGACCGCGAGCGCCGCGCCGGTGCCTCCGGCCGCCCCGGCGCCCGGGGTAGTCGGGTCGATGTCGAGCAGGGTGGCGAGGCGCGCGAGCCCGGCATCCGCCGTCGTGATGTCGTCGACCGAGTCGAGACCCTTCTGGGGGCCGAACACGGTCGCTGCGCCGCGTGGGCCGGTCAGCGGGTTCGTGACGTCGGTGAGCACGCGCACCTCGGGGGCCGCGCGCAGCGCGCTCCGGTCGACAGTGGCGATGTCGGCGAGACCACGCGCCCCGCGGGCGACAGGGATGCCGTGGGCGTCGAGGAACCGGGCGCCGAGCGCCGACAGCATCCCCGTGCCGCCGTCGGTGGAGGCACTGGATCCGATGCCGACGACGAGGCGCGAGACGCCGTGATCGAGCGCCGCGGCGATGGCCTGGCCGAAGCCGGTGGTGTCGGCGTCCCAGGGGCGCAGCTCGTCGAGCAGCTCGATGCCCGAGGTCGAGGCGAGGTCGACCACGGCGGTCCCTCCGGGCGCGTCGGCGTCGGGAGGCAGCAGGAGCCACGACGTCTCGACAGGTCTCGCGGCCGGACCGTCGACCGTCACGGGCATCCGGCGAGCTCCGGGGACCGCGGCGGCGAACGCGGCCACGGTACCCTCTCCCCCGTCCGCCATCGGACGGTGCACGAACTCGGCGTCGCGGTCGACCGTGGCCCAGCCGTCGGCGAGCGCCGCCGCGGCGTCCGCGGCCGTGATCGTGCCCTTGAAGCTGTCCGGCGCCAGCACCACGCGGGTCATGCGCCGACCACCGGCGTGCTCGACCGCCCGGGAGTGCTCGACCGCACGAGGACCTCGAGCGGCAGCGGCGTCTGCTCCCAGTCGACGTCGATCGTGGCGCGGAACGCCTGATAGCCGATGTCGCTCAGCGGCACGCGGACGGTCGTGAGCGCCGGGGTCACGTCTCGACTGGACGGCACGTCGTCGAAACCGCACACCGCGATGTCGCCGCCGACCTCGCGCCCGGCGTCGCGGATGGCCGCCATGGCACCGATCGCGATCACGTCGCTCATGCCGAAGACGAGCGTCCCGGGCTCGACCCCGTCCACGAGCGCGGCCGTCATGGCCTCGGCACCGGCATCGCGACGGAAGTCCCCGCGCAGCACACGGTCGACCGTCCCCCCGCCCGCCTCGAATCCGCTGCGGAACCCGGCGAGACGCTCGTCGGACGTCAGGATTCCCGGCGCGGCGGCGAGCGCGATCGCCGACCGGTAGCCGAGGTCGGCCATCCGGCGGCCGAGGTCCTCGGCGCCCGAGCGGTTGTCGATCTCGACGTGCCGGTTCTCGCCGACCCGCGCGCCGAAGGTGACGACGCGACTGCCGAAGCGCGCGAAGCCGTCGAGTTCAGCGATCGTGTCGGCATCCGAGTCCCCGCTCGTCCTCGAAGCGGCGATGATCAGTCCCTGCGGCCGCTGCCCCCGAAGCGCGCGGACGATGCGCGCCTCACGCGCGGGGTCGCGCTCGGTGATCGAGATCGTGACGACGAGACCGTGCTCGTCCGCTCCGCGCGCGACGCCCGCCGCGATGAGGCCGAAGTACGGGTCGGCGATGTCGGCGACGAGCAGGGCGATGACCGGGGAGGTGCCGCGGGCCGTCGCCTGCGCCGACACGTTCGCCGTGTAGCCGAGCGACGCGGCGGCCTGCTCGACCTTCTCGCGGAACGACTCGGCCACCTTGCGATCCGACCCGTTGAGCACGCGCGAGGCGGTCGCGAGCGAGACCCCGGCTTCGCGGGCGACGTCGTGCAGGGTCGGGGCCGCGCCGCGCGCGGGACGCGGCGGGCGCGCGCGGGAAGGGCTTTCCGGCAGGCTCATGAGGCGAGCCTACTGGGCGGGGTCGCGAGTCACGGCAGGTGCGGCGACACCGCGGCCCCGAAGGCCTCGGCCGTGCGGCGCACGACGTTCTCGGGGGCGTCGGCCCAGACGTCGGCGTGGAAGATCTCGACCTCGATGTCACGGTCGTACCCGGCGTCGACGACCGCCCGCGTGAGCGATCCGAAATCGATCACGCCGTCGCCCGGATAGTGGCGCGACAGCAGCGGATCGGCCGCGAGCGGGGTCTTCCAGTCGCACACCTGGTAGGTCGCGATGCGCCCCTCACGGCCGGCGCGGGCGATCTGCGCGAGCACCTGCGGATCCCACCAGATGTGGAACGTGTCGACCGCGGCGCCGACCACCTCGGGGGCGAAGTCCGCCGCGATGTCGAGCGCCTGGCCGAGCGTCGAGACGACCGCCCGGTCGGAGGCGTACATCGGATGCAGGGGCTCGATCGCGAGCGTGACGCCCGCGGCCTCGGCATCCGGCGCCAGCTCCGCGATCGCGTCGCGCACCCGCTCGCGCGCGCCGATCAGGTCGCGCGACCCCTCCGGCAGCCCGCCCGCGACGAGCACGAGCACGGCCGTCGAGCCGTCCGCACCGGCCGCGGCGAGCGTGGCGGTCTCCTCGATGGCCCGGCGGTTGTCGTCGAGCGCCGCGACCCGCGCCGGACCCGTCGGCAGCGTGAAGAACCCGCCGCGGCAGTGCGTCGTGAAGCGCAGCCCCGAGTCGGCGAGCATGCGCGCCGCGACGTCGAGCCCCACCTCGTTCACAGGCTCGCGCCACAGACCGATGGCCTGGATGCCGGCATCCCGAGTGACACGGAGCGCGGTCGCGAGATCCGCGTGCTTGACGGTCGCCTGGTTGATGCTCAGGCGCGGGTCCGGCGAGGTCGCGCCGGCGTGCGCGGCCGTCACGCGTCCACTCCGTTCAGGCGGAGCATCCCGTGCCAGCGCTCGCGCGCGAGCTGCGGGTCCTCGAGCGCGAGGGACGCGTTCGCGAGCTCGACGATGCGGCTCAGGTGCGGGAGGCTGCGCGCCGAGTGCAGGCCGCCGACCATCTGGAACGCGGGCTGGTGCCCGTTGAGCCAGGACAGAAACGCGACACCGGTCTTGTAGTAGAACGTGGGCACCGCGAACACCTGCCGACTGAGCGCCTCGGTCGGCCCGAGGATCTCGAGGTACCGCGCGGGGTCCCCCGCGTCCAGCGCCTGGATCGCGGCGGAGGCGACCGGGGTGATCGCGGCGAACGCGCCGAGAAGGGCGTCGGAGTGCGTGCCCGAATCGTCGTCGCCGATCAGGCCGACGTAGTGGAAGTCGTCGCCCGTGAACATGCGCACGCCCTGCGGCAGACGCTCGCGCACCGAGATCTCCGAGTCCGCGTTCAGCAGGCTCATCTTCACACCGGCGACCTTGTCGGGGTTCTCGGCGATGATGTCGAGGAGCACCGCGGATGCCGACTCCCAGTCGTCATGCCCGAAGTAGCCGGCCAGCTGCGGGTCGAAGGCCGGTCCGAGCCAGTGCAGCACGACCGGCGCGGTCGCCCGCTCGAGCACCGCGCGGTACACACGGCGGTAGTCCTCGGCATCCGTCGCCGCCCGCGCCAGGTGCCGCGACGCCATGAGCACCGGCCCCGCACCCTGCTCCTCGGTGAAGTGCAGCTGCTCGACGTACGCGTCGATCACCTGCGCGAGCGTGATGCGCTGCTCGTCGACGTGGTCGGTGTTGACGCCGACCACGACCGCGCCGCCCTCCTCGCGCGCGACCTCGGCGCTGCGGGCGATGAGCTCCCGTGTCGCCGCGGCGTCGAGGCCCATGTTGCGCTGCGCGGTGTCCATGGCGTCGGCGACGCCGAGACCCCACGAGTACACGTTGCGGCGGAACGCGAGCGTCGCGTCCCAGTCGATGTCCGCGGGCTGCCCGGGGGTGTTGTCGGCGTGCGTCTTCGGCACGACGTGCGCCGCGGCGTAGGCGACGCGGCTCCGCAGCGGCGCGGTCGGTCGGGTGTAGCCGCCGCCCTCCTGCAGGTCGACCGCGGCGGTCGTGCCGTCGTGGGCGAGGAGTGTGAGCGCGCTCATGCTCAGCCTCGCGCGAGGGGCTCGAGCGCGACCTTGCGGCCCTCGGCGCTGGAGGTCAGTCCGGCCTCGGCGAACTGCACACCGCGGGCGCCCGCGAGCAGGTCGAACGGGTAGTCCGTGCCCTCGACGTACGACACGAGGTATTCCTCCCACTGCTGGCGGAAGCCGTTGAGGAACACCTCGTTCGTCGGCACCTTCTGCCAGTCGGCATCGTAGTCGTGGCCGTCCTCCAGGTCGGGGTTCCACACCGGCTTGGGGGTGGCGTTGCGTGGCTGGATCTTGGCGCCGAACAGGCCGACCACGGCCGAGCCGTGCGTGCCGTCGACCTGGAACTCGACGAGCTCGTCGCGGTTCACGCGCACGGTCCAGCTGGAGTTGATCTCGGCCACGATGCCGCCCTCGATCTCGAAGATGCCGTACGCGGCGTCCTCGGCGGTCGCGGTGTAGTGCTCGCCCCTCTCGTCCCAGCGGTCGGCGATGTGCACGGCGGCCTGCGCATACACGCTCTTCACCTCGCCGAAGAGGTTCTCGAGCACGTAGTTCCAGTGCGGGAACATGTCGGAGATGATGCCGCCGCCGTCTTCGGTGCGGTAGTTCCAGCTGGGGCGCTGCGCGGGCTGCCAGTCGCCCTCGAACACCCAGTAGCCGAACTCGCCGCGCACCGAGAGGATGCGGCCGAAGAACCCGGAGTCGATCAGGCGCTTGAGCTTCTGCAGGCCGGGCAGGTAGAGCTTGTCGTGCACCACACCGGTCTTGACGCCGGCTTCATCGGCGAGACGGGCGAGTTCGAGGGCCTCGTCGAGCGACTCGGCGGTGGGCTTCTCGGTGTAGATCGCCTTGCCCGCGGCGATGGCCTTGCGGATCGCGGAGGCGCGGGCCTTGGTCACGAGGAAGTCGGCGTAGATCTCCCACTGCGGGTCGGCGAACGCGGCATCCAGGTCGGTCGTCCAATCTTCGATGCCGTGCAACGCCGCGAGCTCGGCGAGCTTGGCCTCGTTGCGGCCGACGAGCAGCGGCTTCACGGTGATGCGCGACCCGTCGGGGAGTTCGATCCCGCCCTGCTCGCGGATCGCGAGGATCGACCGCACGAGGTGCTGCCGGTAGCCCATGCGCCCGGAGACGCCGTTCATGATGATCCCGATCTCGCGGGTGGTCGCCTGTGCCATTCGTGATCCGTTCCGTGGGAGGTGCTCGTGCGGGTAAACGCTTTCCCAGATCATGACACGCGCGTGCGGTGGGCGCAAGCCGCCCCAGTAAACGCTCTCTCGCCTCTCGCACAGGTTGGGAGATGGATAACGCCTCGGAAGCGCCCGCGTCAGAGGCGTTTCCGATCTCTCGACGACGGGTCAGCGAGTGCTGGAGCGCGAGACCAGGACCGTCGGGACGACGGTGGATGCCGGAGGGTCGGCGTGCTCGCCCTCGATCTCGGCGACGAGCAGTTCGACGGCGCGATGCGCGAGCGCTGCGAAGTCCTGGCGCACCGTGGTGAGCGGCGGACGGAAGTTCGCCGCCTCCGGCACGTCGTCGAAGCCGACGACCTCGACGTCCTGCGGCACACGGCGCCCCGACTCGGCGAGCGCGCGCAGCAGCCCCAGGGCCATCTGGTCGTTCGCGCAGAACACCGCGGACGCCGTCGCCAGGGCCTCACCCGCGAGATGCCCGGCCTCCGCCGACCAGTCGCCCCGCACGACCGGCGGAGCGTCCACCCCCGCGGCCTGGAGCGCCTCCCGCCACCCGCGTTCGCGCTCGGCCGCCGCGAAGGAGCCCTCCGGACCGCCGACGTGGTGCACGGTCGCGTGGCCGCCCGCGAGCAGCCGTCTGGTCGCGGCCGCCGCGCCGCCCGCGTGATCGCTGTGCACCACGACGAGTCCGGAGTCGGCCGGGGCGTCGACCACGACGAGCCGCAGACCCGCGGGGCGTTCCACCGCGGGGACGAGGGCCGAGGCCTCGTTGAGCACGAGTGCGCCGTCGACCTCCTGCTCGGCCAGGCGCGTGAAGGCGTCGGCCACCGAGTCGCGCGCGGTGACGAGCATGAGGGCGTAGCCGCGTTCGGCCGCCGCCTCGGCCGTGGCCTGCAGCATGCGCGAGTTGCCCACGGTCGCGAGAGTCGTGACGACCAGGCCGATCGTGTGGGAGCGACCGGTGCGCAGGGCGCGCGCAGCGCGGTGCGGACGGTATCCGAGGTCGGCCATCGCCCGCTCGACGCGATCGCGCGTCTCGGGGTCGACGCGCGGGCTCCCGTTCACGACGCGCGACACGGTCTGCCCGGAGACGCCGGCGGCAGCGGCCACCGTGGCCATCGACACGCGCCCCGTTCCGGAGGCGCGTCGCGAGCGCGCCGCATCCGAGCGGGCGTTCACGAGAGGGTCGTCGCTCACCGGCCGTCCTTCCCTCCGCAACTTGATCGTGTTGACGTTACCACGCCTGGCGTGCAAGCATGTTGACGTGAACACGGAGAATGCCGCAGAGCCGCGCACCGAGACCCTCCGCGGTGGGGTCGTCAAACGCACGACCACCCTCGCCGACGGTCGCGAGCTGCTCTACTTCGACGACCCCGGCACGACCCTCGGCCCCGACCGGGGCATCGACGCGCGCACGCTCGACCCCCGCGGCGAGACCGCCACCATGCGACTCGATGTGCTCACCGGCGACTGGATCACGGTCGCGGCGAACCGGCAGAATCGCGTCATGATGCCGAGCGCCGACGCCGACCCGCTCGCCCCGCAGACGCCGACGAACCCGTCGGAGGTGCCTTCGCAGTACGACGTCGCGGTGTTCGAGAACCGCTCCCCCGCGTTCGGCCCTGCGCTGACCGCCGCACACGACGGAGCCCCTCCCGCCGTCGATCCTCCCCGCGGGCTCGACGATCTGGCGACGCTCGGCCTCGGCCGCACCCGCACCTCGGTCGGACGGTGCGAGGTCGTGTGCTTCAGTCCCGAGCACACCGGCTCGTTCGGCACGCAGAGCGTCACCCGCGCCCGCACGGTGATCGAAGCCTGGGCCGACCGCACGGCCGCACTGTCGGCGCTTCCCGGCATCGAGCAGGTGTTCCCGTTCGAGAACCGCGGCGAGGCGATCGGCGTCACGCTCCCGCATCCGCACGGGCAGATCTACGCCTACCCGTACGTCACCCCGCGCACGACCCGCGTGCTCGAGAGCATCGAGCAGACCGGCGTCGATCTGTTCTCGCGCATCCTCGACTTCGAGCAGGGCTCCGAGCGCGTGGTCCTGCGCGGCGAGCACTGGACGGCGTTCGTGCCGTTCGCCGCGCGGTGGCCCCTCGAGGTGCACCTCATGCCGCACCGGCACGTCGCGGACCTCGCCGGGACGACGGATGCCGAGCGCGACGAGCTCGCCCCGCTGTACCTGCGCCTGCTGCGCGGCGTCGACGCTCTGTACGAGACGCCCACGCCCTACATCGCGGCCTGGCACCAGGCCCCCGTGCGCCGCGGCCGCGACGGGGTGCGCCTGCACCTGCAGCTCACGAGTCCTCGCCGTGCGGCGGACAAGCTCAAGTTCCTCGCCGGCTCCGAGGCCGCGATGGGCGCCTGGGCGGCCGAGGTCACGCCCGAGCAGGGCGCCGCCCGGCTGCGCGACGCCGTCGGGAGCATCCCCGAGGCGACCGCATGACCACGCCCGCGACCGCCTCCTCGCTCTTCGCGAGCCTGACCGGGCACGACCCCGAGGGCCTCTGGTCCGCGCCCGGTCGCGTCAACCTCATCGGCGAGCACACCGATTACAACGACGGCTTCGTCCTCCCCTTCGCGATCCCGCAGCGCACCGTGGCCGCGGTCGGCCGCCGCGACGACGACCGCATCCGCGTGGTCTCGACGTTCGCGGACGAGCCGGTGGAGGTCGCGCTCGACGGCCTCGACGACCTGTTCCCGACGCCCGCCGGCGAGGAGCCGCGCGTGCCGGAGTGGGCGGCGTACCCGCTCGGTGTCGCCTGGGCGCTGCGCGGGACGGGAGTCGTCGGCTCCGGTCTCGACATCGCGATCGCCTCGGACGTGCCGGTCGGCGCCGGTCTCTCGTCGTCGGCCGCGATCGAGGGCGCGACGGCATCCGCTCTGAACGACCTGTGGGCGGCAGGCCTCGACCGCACGGCCCTGGCCCGAATCGGCCGGAAGGCCGAGAACGATGCGGTCGGCGCCCCCACCGGGATCATGGACCAGATGGCCTCGATGCTCGGCGAGCCCGACGCCGCGATCTTCCTCGACTGCCGCTCGCTCGACGCCGTTCCCGTGCCCGTCGGCATCCTCGAGGCGGGCCTCGCCGTGCTCGTGATCGACACGCGCGTCGCGCACGCGCATTCCACCGGCGGGTACCGCGAGCGTCGCGCCTCCTGCGAACTCGGCGCCCGGATGCTCGGGGCCGAGAGCCTCCGCGACGTGTCCGTCGACGATCTCGACCGCGCGCGGGACCTGCTCGACGACGTGACGTTCCGGCGCGTCCGCCATGTCGTGACCGAGAACCAGCGCGTGCTCGACACCGTGCGCACGCTCCGCGAGCAGGGAGCGCGAGCCATCGGCGACCTCCTCGTCGCCTCGCACGCGTCGATGCGCGACGACTTCGAGATCTCCGTACCGGAGCTCGACACCGCGGTCGACGCCGCGATCGGCGCCGGCGCGATCGGCGCGCGGATGACCGGAGGAGGGTTCGGCGGCGCGGCCATCGCGCTGATCGAGCGAGACGAGGAGGGGGCGGTGACGGAGGCCGTGCGCGCCGCGTTCGCATCCTCCGGCTTCACTCCACCGGTCGTGTTCACCGTCATCCCCTCGGCGGGCGCGCACCGCGACTCCTGACCGCCCTGGGACAATGGAGCCGGAGCCGCGCATCGCGGCAGGAGAGGAATGCATGTCCTGGATCGTCACCGGCGGCGCCGGCTACATCGGAGCCCACGTCGTCCGCGCCCTCGCGGGCGCAGGCCTCGACCCCGTCATCATCGACGACCTCTCCAGCGGCGTCGACTCGTTCGCCCCCGCAGGCGTGCCGTTCGTGCGCGGCAGCATCCTCGACCGCGAGCTCGTCGAGAGCGCGCTGCGCGAGTACGGAGCGGAGGGCGTGATCCACGTCGCCGGCTACAAGTACGCGGGGGTCTCGGTGCAGCGCCCCCTGCACACCTACGCCCAGAACGTCGAGGGCACCCGCGTGATCCTCGAGGCCATGCAGTCGACGGGCGTCTGGAACATCGTGTTCTCCTCGTCCGCAGCCGTGTTCGGCACGCCCGACGTGCCCCTCGTCGTCGAGGACACGGCCAAGCGCCCGGCCAGTCCCTACGGCGAGTCGAAGCTGATCGGCGAATGGCTTCTCCGCGACCAGGCCGTCGCCACGGCGGACTCGGACGCTCCGCTGCGGCACACCTCGCTGCGCTACTTCAACGTCGTCGGATCGGCCGACCCCACCGTGTACGACGTGAGCCCGCACAACCTCTTCCCGATCGTGTTCGAGGCGCTGCTCGACGGCCGCACGCCGAAGATCTTCGGCGACGATTACGACACGGACGACGGCACGAACGTGCGCGACTACGTGCACGTGGGTGACATCGCGGCCGCGCACGTCGCCGCGGCGAAGCGACTCGCGGCCGGGGAGCCGGTCGAGCCCGCGTACAACCTCGGCTCCGGCGACGGGCTGAGCGTGAAGCAGATCATGGATGCCGTGGCGCGTGTCACCGGCATCGACTTCACTCCCGAGATCGGCCCGCGCCGCGCGGGCGACCCCGACCGCATCGTGGCGACGGGCGAGCTCGCCGCTCGCGACCTCGACTGGAGGATGCGCTACTCGGTCGACGAGATGGTCCGCACCGGCTGGGAGGCCCGCCGCCGCGCGAGTATGAGACGTCGCCCTAAATGATCCAAATGACGGTTGAAGTTGATCTTCGTCACACCAAGTGCACCAGATCGGGGAACTGATCCATGGAAACACTGGGAACGCTCGCAATTGTCTCACGGGAGAGATGAAATGGCACGCAACGAACGCCCGTCGCCCGCTGATCTCTCAACCTCTTGGCCGAACCAGCCCTCCTCCGATCAGGCCGCTGAGACTGCACGCCGATTCGCTCTGAACCTACGAGATGCCATCGGGAAGCGTAGTGTGCGTTCGGTCGCTGCGGCGGCAGGAATCAGCGAGGGCGCGATCCGTCACGTGCTTAACGGATCGGTTTGGCCCGACCTTCGGACGATCTCTCGGCTGGAGACCGCCCTAGAAACGAGTCTGTACCCGAGCGCCAATTAGTTCACCGAAGCCCCGACCAGAACTGTGACTTGGCACCGACCGCGAGCCAGAAGTGGCCGCAGCGCACGAAGCCGCCTATTGTTGGTCGCTGACGAAGCCAGTCCATACTTGTTCCTTGCCTCCCTGCGCACGGAAGGAGGACGAAACCCCTGGCACGAAGCCGTCGGTAGCCTCACTGAGAAGCGATGTCGGCGCGAACCTCTACTAGCGGTGTTGATCACGTTCGAGCGTCTCGGCGATCCCTTCGCTCCAGCCCAACGCCGAAGCCGTCGATAGATTCATTCATCAGCGCTATCCGACCGAACGCCGCTACGGCCCACATCTTCGGGGGCAGCACGACAGTCAGCGCTCCAACTGGGTAGCACTCACGTCGCGGTTGTGGGATCGTCACTCACACAGTCACGCATCGGAGGCATCAGGTGCTCGAGGAGTTTGAGAATCCGGCGCTCGCCCCACTGGCGGCTCTCGTCGGCATCTGGCGTATCACTGTCACAAATGCGGAGTTCGTCCCGCCGAACGCGTCGCTCGTCGGTGAGATGACAGGGTCCTGGCTCGACGGCGGCGCGTTCCTCGTCTTGAGATCGGTCATCCCCAGTGGCCCGCCGACTGCTGTGCAGGTGATCGGTCGGAATGAGGACCGCGATGACTATCAGGTCCTCTACGCCGACGAGCGCGGCGTATCACGCGCCTACACGATGATGTTCGCTGACGGCACGTGGATCATGAAGCGCGAAGACCCGGGATTCCATCAGCGGTTCGAGGCGCGAGTATCCCTCGACACGATTACGGGCGCATGGTTCGCATCTCGCGACGACGGGGGGACCTGGGCGCACGACTTCGACATCACGTACTCACGCACGACGTGAGGCGTTCAGCGCGGGTGCGGACGCCGTCCTATCCGATGACGAGCCGCGTTACACGAGAGCTCGTCGCAGAGTGGGCCCGCCCCGGCGCGGAGCGGGCCCAGCCTTTCTCGTCAGGAAGCAGTGGTGGCCGCGGCCTTCGGAGTCGTCGAACCTTCCGTGTTGTCGATGGCCTCGTCGCCGATGCCTACGGGCTTGGCGATGGCGAGGGAGAAGATCGTCACGAGCAGGGCTGCTGCAGCGAACGCGATGACCAGCCACGGCTCGCCTCCGCCGGCGGCGACGAGAGCCGTGGCGATGAGGGGTGTGGTGCCTCCGAGGAGGGCGACGTTGATCTCGCGGCCGACGGTGATGCCGGAGAAGCGGAACCGGGTCGAGAAGAGCTCGGACATGTATGCCGACTGCGAAGCGAGCATGGCGCCCTGTCCGACGCCGTATCCGACCATCGCGGCGAGGATGATGAGCGCCGGGTTCTTCGTGCCGAGCAGCATGAAGTACGGGACCATGTACAGCAGCAGGAAGATCGCGCCGCCGGCGAACACCTTCCGGTAGCCGATCTTGTCCGCCAGGCGGCCCCAGAGCGGGATCGTGAGGAAGCTGAGGCCGGTGCCGCAGACGACGGCGAGCGTGCCGACGATGGGCGCCACTTCGAGGGTGTTCACGACGTAGCTGATGGAGAACGTGTTGATGAGGTAGCCGCAGACGTTCAGGCCGGTGCCGCACAGGAAGCCGGCGATGACGCCGCGGGGCGCCTCGCGGAAGGCGGCGATGAGCGGAACCTTCTCTGCCTTGACGGCCGTGGCGTCGCCCTTGACCTTCTTGAACTCGGGGGTCTCTTCGATGCGGCGGCGGATGAAGATCGCGATGACGAAGATCACCGAGCTGGCGATGAACGGCACACGCCATGCCCAGCCCTGCAGCACCTCGGTCGGGATGAGGGTGAGGAGCGCGAACAGACCGGTCGCCGAGGCGATGGCGAGTCCGACCGATGCCTGCATCCAGCTGGTGAAGTAGGCACGGCGTCCGGTGGGCGCGTACTCCGAGACCGTGGTCACCGCTGCGGCGAACTCCGCGCCTGCACCCACACCCTGCAGAACTCGCATCAGCACCAGCAGAACCGGCGCGAGCACGCCGACCGCGTCGTATGTCGGCAGAAGGCCTGTGCCGACCGTCGCGACGCCCATCAGGGTGACGGTGAAGATCAGGACGGGCTTGCGGCCGACACGGTCGCCGATGTGCGCGGCGATGATGCCGCCGATGGGGCGGACACCGAACGCGACGGCGAAGACGGCGAACGATGCGAGTGTGGAGGCGAGCTTGTTCTCTCCGGGGAAGAACAGCGGGCCGAACACGAGAGCGGTCGCCGCGCCGTACAGCGCGAAGTCGAACCACTCGATGGCGGTTCCGATGGAACTCGCGACGACGACGCGCTTTGTCGCAGCGCGCTGCTCCGGCGTCTGCGCCTGAGCGACTGATGTGGCCATGTGAGGCTCCGATCCTCTTCGATCTTGATGCATATGTTGCAACAGGTGTGCAATAAACACAATAGTAAGAACGCGAGGGCGGCTCTGTCAACTCCGTGTCGAGGCCGATTTCCCACGACTGATGGGCGTGAAAGGCACGACGAATACCGGCCGCGGGAGCACTCCCCCGGCCGGCATCCGCGGCGGTGTTCAGCTCGGGGCGACCGCGCTGCGCAAGGCGGCGATAGCGTCCGGCGAGCCGAACGCCGAACCGACGGCGACGCCCCGACATCCGGCGTCGAGGAACGACCGCGCGTTGGACGCGTCGATCCCTCCTGTCGCCACGAAGGACACGTCGGGAAACGGTGCACGGACGGCGGAGACCCAGTCGGCGCCGAGCACGGATGCCGGGAACGCCTTGACCCAACTCGCACCGAGTGCGACCGCGTCGGCGATCTCCGTCGCCGTCGCCACGCCGGGCAGCACCGGCACGCCCCTGCGGATGCATTCGCGCACTACGTCGACGTGCAGGCCGGGACACACGATGAACTCCGCCCCGCGACGCAGCACATCCTCGAGTTGCTCGACGGTCGTCACGGTCCCAGCCCCGACCGCCCGCGTCCCCGCTGCGGCGACCGCCGCATCGAGCGACGGGAGCGCGTCGACGGACTGGACGGGGATCTCGACGAGCTCCACCCCTTCCGCCCACGCCGACTCACACAGTTCGAGCGTGCGCTCCGGGGTTGCCCCGCGGAAGATGCCGATGACGGGGATCGTGGAGAGTCGATCCGAGAAGTAGGTGTCGCTCACAGCGCTCCCCTCCATCCGAGGTCGCGAGAGATGCGGTTCGCGGTCTCGCGGTATTCCGGCAGGTGCTCACGCAGTTCCTCGAGCGAGGACACGGCGCGCAGCGCCGTGACCGACATGCCGTGCGTGACGCGTCCGCGTGCGTCGCGGATCGGCAATGCGACGCAGTTGATGAACTCTTCCATCTCGCCGTCGTCCTCCGCCCATCCGCGTTCGACGATCCGCTGGTACTCCTCCCGCATCGCGTCCGCACTTGTGATGGTGGTGTCGGTGTATCGGCGGAAGTCCGCGCCGGCGATGAGCTTGTCCTGCACCTCTGGTGTCTGGAAGGCGCCGATGACTTTCGCCACCCCGGCCGTGTTCGTGCGCGCGGTCAGACCGATACGCGATCCCATCGCGACGCTGCCGCGTCCGTCGACCTTGTCGACGTAGACGATGGTGTCGCCCATGAGCTGCGCGAGGTGCACCGTGTGTCCGGCGGAGTTCGCGAGCTCCGTGAGCGCATCGTGCGCGATGGTCCGTGCTTCGACCTGGTCGAGAGCGAGCTGCCCGAGGGCGATGAGTTCGAACCCCATCCCGTAGCGACCGTCGACTCCTCGGCGGACGAAGCCACGCTCCTCGAGGGTCTGCAGCAGCCGCAGCGCGGTGGACTTGTGCACGCCGAGCATGTCGGCGATCTCGCCGATGGTCCGGTTGGCGCGGGAGACGTAATCGACGATGTCAATCGCGCGGGACACTGTCTGCGACATGGTCAGCTCTCTCGGTCGAAGGCGGGCATCGTCAGCGTAGGCGACGATGCGTGTATGGCGGCGCTCAGCGCGTCGGTGTAGTCGGGAAGCGGTGCGAGGTCTCCCGCCGCGCGAAGCACCTGGGCGGCCGTCCAATGACCGAGAGACAGCTTGTCGGGCTCGGTCTCGCCGCGCAGGTGCGCCATGAGCCATCCTGCCGCGAATGCGTCACCGGCGCCGACAGGGTCGACCACATCGACGTGTCGCGAGGGCATGGCGACACGTCCCCCGTCGGTGAACGACACCGCCTCGACATCACCGTCCTTGACGACCAGATGGCGCACGTCCGGGAACATCGCCCGCACCGAGTCGGCATCCGTGGTCCCCCACACACGCTCCGCCTCGTCTCGCCCGACGAAGACGATGTCCGAGTGAGCGGCGAGCTTGCGGAGAACCGGTCCGGCATCCCCTGCCCACAGCTGCGGGCGATGGTTGACGTCGAAACTCACCACGGCGTCGCCGAAGACCCGCTCCACGACCACCGCCTCGATGAGCGCCTCGCACGTCGCCGACAGGGCCGGGGTGATGCCCGAGACGTGCACGAGACGAGGTTTCAGAGGAGTCCAGTCGTCCAGTCGGTCGACGCCCATCGCGCTGGCTGCGGAGCCCGCACGGTAGTACAGCACGTCGGTACGGTCGGGTTTCGGATCTTTGAAGTACACACCGGTGGGGGCGTGTGCGTCACGTCGGACGTGGCTGGTGCCCACCCCGTGAGAGGCGACCTCTGACAGGATCATGTCACCGAGCGCATCTGCCCCGACGGCGCTCGCCCATTCCGTCCTCGCCCCGAACTGCGCGAGGCTCGCCGCGACGTTCGATTCCGCACCACCCGGATGCAGGACCAGCGCGGAGCGGCCGTTGAGCGTGCCGCCGGCGACCGGCGTCACCATGGCCATCGTCTCGCCGATGGCCAGCACATCACAGGCCGTCACCGGACACCCGCCTTCACCAGCGTGCTCGGCTGCTCACCACGGTGGACACGACGCAGATTGTCGGCCACCTGCCCCGCCCTGACGCGATAGGTGTCCGTCGCCGTCGCGGAGTAGTGCGGAGTCATCACGATGTTGTCGAGCTCGGCCAATGGCTGCGTCGAGACCGGCGCCGTGCCGGCCGGCACATCCCACACGTCGATGGCTGCGCCGAGGATGCTGCCGGAGGCGAGCGCCCGATACAGTGCTGCGTCGTCGACCACGGCGCCTCGGGCGACGTTCACCACGATGCCGGTCGAACCGAGCTCGGAGAGCACGGCATCGTCGACGATGTGGTGCGTGCGTTCGACCAGCGGGCAGGCGAGCACGAGGATGTCCGACTCGGCGGCCAGACGCTCGATGTCGTCGTACCCGCCGATCCACTCGGCCAGATCCGCTTCCTCCGCGCGCGCAGGGGTACGGGTCACCGCGGCGACCGATGCACCGAAGCCGCGAACCGTGCGCGCGATCTCCTGAGCGATGTGCCCCCAGCCGACGATGCCGACTTTCGCTTCCCGGAGCGTGGTGAAGCTCGGGGCAGCGGGATCGACGAGCCTGCTGGCCCACCGCCCGTCACGCAGCGCCCGGTCAGCTGCGAAGAGGCGACGCCTCAGCACCAGCGAGACCATGAGCACATGCTCGGCGATGGAGCGCTCGTGCCCGTACGCGTTGGCGACGGTCACCGAGGGAGCGAGCGCGTCGAGGTCGATGTGGTCCACTCCGGCGGCGGTGACCTGCAGGAACGCGAACCGCTCGCTCGTCGCCGTCCGCAGTTCGTCCGGGAAGTAGATGCCGACGTAGGCGTCCGCATCGGCGAGCATCGCCTGTGCACCCACGGGATCCGTGAGGACGATCTCGATGCCGTCCTCGGCGAGGGTCGCGTCCTGCTCGAGCCACGGTCCGACGTTCGCGTCGTTGACGATGACGCGCATCAGACGGCCTTCGGCGGGTAGGCGGAGTCAGCGACGTAAATGCGGTTCCAGGTCGGGGTGAGCACGAGCTCGTTGACGCACACGCCGCTGGGGAGCGCGGTGATCCAGCCCACGGCCTCGGCGACGTTCTCGGGCACGAGCATCCGGTCGATCTCCTCCTGCGGGGGCGGAGGGTTGCGAGTCTTGAGGATGGGCGTATCCACCTCACCCGGGCAGAGCAGGGTGCTGCGGATGCCGGAGCGCCCCTCCTGGTCGTTGAGAGACTCGACGAGGAAGGACAGGCCCGTCTTCGACGAGCCGTACGCGGCACCGGCGACGGACATGTAACGGAAACCTGCCCACGAGGAGATCACGATGATCTGCCCGAAACCGGCCTCGCGCATCCCCGGCAGCACCCGGAGGATGCAGCGGGTGACCGAGGACAGGTTCGTGTCGACGATGCGTGTGAAGTCCTCATCGGTGAGCGTCGACCACCAACGCTGCGGCGTGTTGGTACCGGCCGACAGCACGAGGGTCGTCACGGTGCCGACCTCATCGGCGATGGCCGAGAAGACCTCGCGCACAGCCGCGGGGTCGGCGGTATCGAGGACTCGCGCCTCCGCGCGGCCGCCCGCATCGGTGATCCGAGCGACGACGGTGTCGAGCGCGTCGAGGCGACGGCCGGTGACGACGACGTGGTGTCCGTCGGCCGCGAGCCGCTCGGCGGCGGCGGACCCGAGGCCGCCGGATCCTCCGACGACGACAGCGACGCCGGGTGCGTGGCGTCCTGTGCGTGCGAACTCAGGCATGGACCAGTCCTCCGTTCGGGGCGACGAGCACCTTCATGCTGCCGATCCCCTTCTGCGCTTGGGTGAACGCCTCCGCCGACTCGTCGAGCGGGAACTGCAGCACGGGGAGTGCGCGCAGGCCGAGCTTGTCTCCGTCGAGCAGATCCACCGCCGCCACGAAGTCCTCGAACCGGTAGACGCGGGTACCGATGATGGTGAGCTCGCGGAAGTTCACCGCGCGTAGGTCCGTCGCCGGCGGGGTCGCATAGACGCCGACGATGACGATAGTGCCGCGAATGCGGACGGCATCCGTCAGCTGCGGGGTCACAGACGGGTGACCGGCACCATCGAAGACGACGTGCGCGCCGGCACCGCCGGTGCGCTCCCGAATGCTGCCGACGGCGTCAGCGGGCGACAGCACCTCGAACCCGAGCTCACGCGCGACTCCCGCCCGCCATTCGTTGGGCTCGACCACGACGACCGAGCTCGCACCGCGCTGGCGGGCGACGAGAGCGGTGAGGATGCCGATGGGGCCGCCCCCGAAGACGGCGACCGACTGACCCGGCTCCAGGCCGGAGCGTTCGACGGCGTGCACGCTGACAGCGAGCGGCTCGGCGAGTGCCGCGAGTGCGTCTTCGACGCCGTCGGCGAGCCGCACGAGCGAGTGCGCCCGGACGGCCACGAATTCGGCGAACGCGCCGGGCTCGTCGACGCCGTACAGGCCGAGACGTGCGCAGACGTGTTCATGACCGGCCGCACAGGCGTCACAGACCGTGCCGTCCGCCTGGTCCTTGCAGGAGATCAGGGGGAAGACCGCCGCGCGAGTACCGACCGCGATGTCCACACCGTCGCCCGCTTCCGCGACCGTGCCGATGAACTCATGGCCGATCACGATTCCCGGCTGGGCACGCGCGTGATGTCCATGGAGGATGGAGAGGTCCGATCCGCAGATCCCGACACGATCCGTGCGCAGCACGACCCATCCGGGTGCGACGTCCGGCTTCGGGCGTCGTTGCGGCTCGAGGTGATCCGGGCCAGCCCAGGTCACCACATCCATTTCCATCTGAGGCACGTCGACTCCTTCGTTGTGGTGCATTCCTTGCAACGGTAATGCTACATGTGCATCTGAGAGTAGACTAGCCCCACACGACCACAGTGGCCGTCACACTGAAGTGAGCGAGGAATCATGAAGATCGTCAGCGTCGAAGCCCGCCATGTCGCCCAGTCCATGTGGGGCAACTTCTGGCAGCAGCAGAAGAGCGTCCGCGGGCCGAGCCCGATGAACACCTTCCCGCGCCGCGGAGACGGCTGGTCCTGGTACACCTGGCCCCAGGGCATCATCGTCGTTCGCGTCGAGCTCGAGGACGGCACCTTCGGCATCGGTTACTCCGAGGATGGCGTCGGCGCGGCCGCGCTCATGGTCAACGCCCACCTGGGACGAATCGCCGAAGGCCTCGACGCCCACGCGACGGAACGCATCTGGGAAGAGATGTATCGCTCCTCCATCGTCTATGGGCGCAAGGGCGCCGCCATAGAGGCCATCAGCGCCATCGACATCGCCATCTGGGACGCCCTCGGCAAGCAAGCCGGCGTCCCCGTCTACCAGCTGCTCGGCGGCGCCTCGGGCAAGTCGGTCATCGCCTACGCGAGCAAGGTCCAGCCCGACGACGACCTCACCGAGGTCAAGCGCATGGCCCGCGACTACGTCGACCGCGGCTACACCGCCGTCAAGGCCAACTGGGGCTACGGCCCCGCCGAAGGACGCGCCGGCATGATGCAGAACCTCCGCTACATCGCCGCGATCCGCGAAGAGGTCGGTGACGACATCGAGATCATGAGCGACGCGTACATGGGCTGGGATCGTCCCTACGCGATGGAGATGATCCGCGCACTCGGCGAGTTCTCGCTGCGCTGGGTCGAGGAGCCTCTCATCCCCGACGACGTCGAGGGTCACGCGCGCCTGCGCGACATGGGCATCGTGCAGATCGCCACCGGCGAGCACGAGTTCACCCGCTACGGCTTCCAGCACCTGCTCGACGCCGGCGCCGCCGACGTACTGCAGCCGGACGTGCACCGCGTCGGCGGCATCACCGAGATGCGACGCATCGCGCAGATGGCCTCCGGATCGAGCGTCGAGGTTATCCCCCACGTCTACTCCGCCGCAACGCTCCACGTCGTACTCTCCCAGCCGAACTGCGGATGGATCGAACACCTCACCAACCCCAGCTACTGGGGCCTCGACCAACGCGTATCCCCACTGTTCCTCGGCGAACCTCCCGTTGACGGCGGCGTCCCCGCTCTGCCCACCGAACCGGGCATCGGACTCCGGGTCAACACCGACGCCGTCCCAGAGCTCGCGGATTGGACATAACGTTGTCGCCGTACGGCGTACATAACTTCGGTTGATCGAATCCGGAGGGAAGAGAGTAGAGAAGAGGTGGCGGGTCTGCGAAGACCCACCACCTCTTCTGCTTCGTCAGTACACGCCTTCGATGACCTCCACACCTTTGAAGGCATCAAGAGGTGCGATGCTCCCGATCGAGTCACCCAACTGATCCGCGTTGTGAGGTGCGCGTCGGATGACAGAGTCTCGCTCCGCGTTGTTCGGAAGAAGGAAGGACTTGCTCACGTGGTGGACGACCAGCTGCCCTCGCTCGCCATACTCAACAACTTCGCCGGTGTCGGGATCACGCACCTGAAACGTGCTGTACGGGTCGATGGTCGGATCGAGGATCGCGTCGTCGGTATCGACGCCGAGGCGCTCGGCTGCGCACCTTCCCAACGCCATGGTAGTACCGAACCCGGCGACGATGTTCACGTTCGGGAACAACTCTCGCCGATAGAAATCTCGCGAATCGGCGTCCATAGACGCGCCTCCCCAGGTGATGACGTCGACGTTCTCATTGATCTTGTCGACGAGTTCGTCTCGCCCTGCGATTCGGGCCAGCACCGGAGGCGTGAGGCGCAGGTAGCCAATGTGCTGGATTCGGAACGCGTACGTCGTCTGGTCGAGGATGTGTTCGGCATAGGCCCCAGCCTCAGACGCGTTGCCAGCAGAGATTTGCTTCTTCACCCATCGAGGATCCATGTAACAGCGAATATGAGGGCCCCCACTCACGCGCAGACCGCCGAACCTCCTCGAATGCTCCGTGAGGACCGCTCGGTGTGATCGAGAGCCAGTTCTTTCCGTGCTGAATCCCGTATCGCTCGAACTGTTACATGAACTGAGGTCGATGAGCCGTGGAAATCCGTGCCGTTGTTCTTGGTGCGCGGCTCAGCGCACGCGGTGTCGCCGAGGATGAGACCCACGCGATCGATGCTGCCAGTGCTGCGCAGTTCTACGCGGACCTACTGCCTCCGCGGACCGACGCGTAAGTCGCCCCCCGTTGAGTCGCTCGTCGCCCGACTCGACGGCGTGCTTCGATCAGGTCCTCCCCGCATCGTAGAGCGCGTCGAGCCATGCATGGATGTCGGTCTGCGCCGCCGTCGCCATGGGCGTCGGGTGACGCGTGAATCCGTGGGGCGCTACGGGATACACCCGCAGTTCGACGTCGTTCGCCGCGGCGACCAGACGCGCGGACATTGCGAAGTTGTCGTCGAGCAGGATGTCGTCCTCGCCGATCACCATGAGCGTCGGCGGGAGACCGGAGAGGTCGGCGAACACCGGTGAGATGTCGGGAACGGTGCGATCCGGTGCGGACCCGACGTAGGCCTCGATGAAGTACTCGTCCGCGATGAGTCTCCCACTCGGTGTGAGCCCGCTGAGGTCGTAGGTGCCGAACTGCAGCACGGATCCCTCAAACGCCTTCACGCCACGATCCCGTAGACGGAGGAGGGTGCACATGGCGAGCGTGGCGCCGGCGGAGAACCCCTGGATCGCGAGGCGACCGACGCCGAACAGCTCTGCGGCGTGCTCGGCGAGCCACAACGCGGCGGTTTCGCTGTCGTCCGGGGCGGCAGGCCAAGGGTTCTCCGGGGCCAGGCGGTAGTCGACGCTGACGACGGCGATGCGGAGGGCGTCGGCCAGGGCCTGGTTCCGCACGTCGTCCGCGGTGGCGCTCCCCATGTAGAAGCCTCCTCCGTGCACGTCGAGAAGAGCGCCCCGTACGTCGCCGGTCGTCGGAGGGTGAACGCGGATGGGGACGCTTCGCCCCTCGTGGTGAACCACGTTCTCTACCGCCGGCGGGTGAGACGGAACCGCGGGCTTGGTGGCCGCCCGAGCGACGACCAGCTCGTCGCGGTTACGCGGTCCGACTCCTGTGCCTCTGGACGCGTAGAACGCGCGAGTCTCCTCCACCAGCGGCGCCAGTCGCGGCTCGATGACGTGCGACAGCCCGAGTCTCATCCGGTTACCTTAGCGGCGGTGGCGGGATCAGTGTGCGACTCGTGCAGGAAGTCCTGCCAGGTCCGCGCGCCACGATCCGCGTGTGCTCCGGCCAGGTTCTCGCCGGCGCGGTACGCACGTCCGACACCTCCGGGAATGCGGACAGGAAGTGGCCGGCGGATGCGACCGCCGTTGATGTCGGCGTACGCCTGCGCGAGCTGGCGCGCGTCCAGGATCTCGGGACCCGCGACGTCCGCTACTCGGCCCGCAGGGTCGCCGAGCGCAAGGTCGGCGAGTCGCGCTGCGACCTCGTCGGCGTGGACCGGCTCGAAGCGGAGTCCCCCGGGCGCGGGGAGCAGCGGCAGCTTCGCCATCCCCCGGATGATCGGGAGCACGAACTCGTGCAGCTGCGCCGCACGCAGGATCGACCACGGCACGCCGGAGTCGGCGATCGCCTGCTCCGCGGCGGCCTTCGCGCGGAAGTACCCGATCGGCATCCGATCGGCCCCGACGACGGAGATGAGGATCAGATGCTGCACGCCGCACTCCCGAGCAGCCTGCGCGAGGTTGCGTGCGGCGATGTCGTCACCTTTCGCGCCGCCGGCAAGGTGGAGCACGACGTCCACACCCCCGAGCGCGGCGGCGAGTCCGTCGCCGCTGACGGTGTCGACGCGGACATGCTGGATACCGGGCTCATCAGCCCGTGGGTTCCGCGAAGCGATGCGGACGTCGCGCCCTGCGGCCCGGAGCAGCGGGATGACACGGCGTCCGATGGTGCCCGTACCGCCGGTCACGAGAAGTGGGGTGTTCATGGTGATGGTCTCCTGTCACATTCGAGGGCTCTCCCTCGTCGACATGAAGACGATCAACGATGAGGAGATGTGACATGACCGACCGAAGAATTCTTGCGAGGAGATTCGAGACCGAGCGTCCGCGGCTGCGAGCGATCGCGACACGACTGCTCAGCTCCCCCGCCGACGCCGACGACGCGATCCAGGAGACCTGGCTGCGCCTCGAGCGCATCGACGTCACCACCATCGACAACCTCGAGGCCTGGCTCACCACCGTCGTCTCCCGCGTGAGCCTCGATATGCTACGCACCCCGCGACGCACACGCGAGCAGTCCTGGCAGGTCGAGCAGTGGCGCGACGAACCTGCCGCGGTCGATGCGGACCCCGCAGATCTCGTGCTGCAGAGCGACCGGATCAGCACCGCATTGCTCGTCCTGCTCGACACGCTGAGCCCCGCCGAGCGCATCGCCCTGGTGCTGCACGATGTCTTCGGCCGCCCGTTCGACGAGATCGCCGAGGTGCTCGACAGATCCTCGGACGCCGTCCGTCAGCTCGCCTCACGCGCCCGGCGACGAGTGCGTGGCTCGGACGAACCCCGAGCCACGGATCGCGGCAAGGAACGACGGATGGTCGATGCCTGGCTGATCGCTGCACGAGACGGAGACCTCACGGCTCTGCTGTCCCTCCTCGATGACGGAGCGACACTGCGCGCGGACTACGGGACATCCACCCAGATCGTCGAAGGTGCTCGCGCCATCGCCGAGCAGGCCGTCCTCTCCGGCAGACTTGCGGCGCACTCCACCCCGATCCGAATCGATGGCAGGCCCGGCGTCGCCGCCGTCATGCGGGGCGTGGTCGTGTCGATCATGGCGTTCGACGTCGTCGATGACCGGATCGTCGCGCTCGACGTGCTCGCCGATCCCTCACGTCTCACGGGCGTCGGCGCAGTGCTCGACACGGACCCTCGCTGATGCTCGACCACATGATGGGATCAGTGGTGTGAAAGAGATCTTCGTCGTCACCCATCCCGAAGCGACACACCATGTCGAAGGACGAGTCGGGGGCTGGTTCGACTCGGACCTGACGGAACGCGGACTGTACCAGGCGCAACAGATCGCCGAGGCTCTCAAGGGCACCGTCGCGCCGGGCGCAACCCTGTACAGCTCTGAGCTTCGCCGCACTGCCCAGACAGCGGGAGTCGTCGGCGCACGGTTGGAACTGGAGCCAGTGTGGCTGTCAGAGCTACGGGAGAAGTCCTACGGCGTCGGTGAGGGCAAGCCCGACGCCTGGTTCCGGGAGAGGTTCGTCCCGCCGCCTGCGAACGGTGAACGCATGGACCACGACGAGGGACTGGAGGGTGCCGAAACCAAGCTGCAATGGGCACGTCGCGTCTACTCCGGCATGGAGACGATCATGCGGGCCCCTGCCCGGCAGAAGATCATCGTCACGCACGGAGGGTCCGCGACCTTCATCATCGCCCGCTGGATCGGAATGCCGATCGACGCTCTCGACCGCGTGAGCTTCACAGTGAACTCCGGCAGCATCACCCGATTGGTCGAGGACGACTACTTCCACAACCACACCGTCGCCACGCTCAACGACACCACCCACCTCGGACCGAGCCACCTCAAAACGGGGAACACCGCATAGATCCGAGTGTTCACGCGAGGTCCACAAGTCTTCAACCCAGTAGCTTCACGAACTGTGATTTCCAAAGCTAGTCCGGACAATCCAGACTTACTCCAGACTGAAGTTTCCGGGAGCCCACGGCCGTCGATCCTCGGCCGACGCTAGAAAAGTCGGTCGGAGAGCGCCTAGTCGCGGTCAACGCCCGACGACGCCTCACTCCACCGCTTTGTCGTTCGGTGCAGTGAACCTCGTCGAGCCGTAGCCAGCGTTAAGCGTTCAGGCCGAGGGCTACGCACAATCGTTCGTGCACTGCTCGGAGAAGATCAGCAACCCCCGGGTCGATCTCGAGGTTCTGGTCTTCAGCGAACTCGCTAGCAACCGCGACCTTCGAGGGTGGGCGGACTCCCGACTCACTAAGCCAGTCCCTGGCCGCGTTCGCCCACGAGGCCGAAAAGCGGTCGGGGAGTTCCAGCGCGCTCGTCGCGCTAACCGCCGCGTGCTCGCCGCGATGCTTCTCCATCGCAGCCATGTAGCTCGCCTCTCGAAGCAGGTTCTCTGCACCTGGCACTCCGAGGGAGACGATGAGGTCGCTCGGAACCGCTCTGCCAAGAGTCCGGGCGAGTTCCACTCCACCTCTATCACCGTCTACGAGATAGGCGACCTTCGCTGCCTGAAAGTCGAGCTCCGGGTAGAGGTCGGACGGCAGCTCGGAGAGCCCCGGCGCGATCTGGTAGGGGAGGCGCGGCAGCCCGGTTGCGAGCCGGATGAGCGTAGGCAGAAGGATCATGTCGCCGGCCCCCTCAGCCACAACAACGCAGCGTGCAGGGGTGAGCGCGGCCGCCGACGCGCCCATCGCCATCATCAGCGAAGTCATCGCGGGGGCTCGTTGAGCCCAGAAACTGTTCTCGATGTGGCTGGTCTCGTCGCCGTCGACCACGACCGCCCTGATACCGACGCCGAGGTCGCTGGGTAGGCAGGCTGGCGAATGTGTGGTGTAGATCACTTTCGCTGCTTGATCCTGCCTTGACAGCATCTCCACGAGGTCGGCCTGCGCATTGATATGCAAGTGATTCTCGGCTTCATCAATGAGCAGGATCGGTGGAACGTCTAGCTCCCGCGATGCGAGGAAAGCCGTGAGCGCGACGAACGACCTGAGCCCCTGCGACCGCTCTTCGAGGATCGAGGAGAAGACCTCGTCCTCGATCAGACCGATCCGAAGGGTCTTGCCTTCGACGTTGAGGTCGACTGCGAGCGACGACTGCTTCCATGCGGATGAGAAGTGGGCGATGAGCTTGCGATTGGCCTGGTTCCGGAGGGTGTTGCGTCGCGACACTTGGTTGGTCTCGACCGCGGCCACCAGGGCTGCGAGATCAAGTTCCGCGAGTCGCGCGAGGTTCGCGAGGGCACGAGGAGTGTCGCTCAGCAGCGCCTGATCCAGCGTGTAGGCGGACTTCAGGTTCCGGTCGGGATCCGAGAACAACGCCATTGACGGTATGCGCTTGACCAGCCGCTCTCGGACGATGGGCTCGGGCGAGGGCTTGGCGAGCCAGCCTTCGATCTTCGCCCACGCCGACCTCAGCGCCGTCGGACTCGAGTACCGAGCAAGCTCTTTGAACAGATCTCGCCCGGATGACAGGAGCTCGTCCCCGACGCTTCGCGCGCGGCGCGCCTCCTCGAAGTACGCGGCCAGAGCCGCCCCGAGCTCATGAAGGTCTTCCGTAACAGACCTTCTATGCTCAAACTCTTCGGGGCTCTCGTCCGCGTTCGGGTTCCCCGTATCGACCCGCATGACCCCGTCGAGACCTGGGACAGCCCCTCGAAAGACGGCAACCTGCTCAACCACATCGCCAAGCGCCGTGCGCGGGTATGGAACGATGCCCACAGATCCCTGACCGTCCGGGGCTCGAGACAGCGAGAGAGTCCTTGGCTGCACCGCCAAGTTCAAGTCATTGAGAACATCGAGGTCGTCGGGCCCTAGCTCGAAGTCGACAGTAACCACGTCGTCATCGTCGGCGACCTCCACCGCTCTGGAACGCTCTTCCGGAGGCAAGGTGAGCTCGCCGTTCACCATCTCGAGAGCCTTGAGCAAGGTGCTCTTGCCAGCCTCGTTAGGCCCAACCACTGCAATGAGCTTCTGGTCGAGTTTGATGGTCGAGTCGACGAGTCTCCCGATGCCCCGGATGTGTGCCCGTAGCAACTTCATTGGCGTTCCCCCCTACGCGACGCTGCCCGCCGACTCGGGTCACGTTATCGGCATCGTATGACATGAGCGGGTCGTGATCTCCAGGCGCGGCAGAGCCTTGAGACAAGTTAGAGCGAACCGGTTCCATGCACCGTGGGCCCCATAGGTCTCCTCATGACGCCTCTCTTGTAAGCGTGGTCCGCGTTCGACCGGACCACGCTTACATCAGGTCCAGCTAGCGCCGCGCTGCCTGACGAATCGTGCCAGTGCTCACTGGGCTGGCATCGACGATCTCGAACTCGGTTCGCAGATCGACACGCCTGCTGAGAATGACGTAGACGGTCGCAGCCACGATGAAACCGATGAGGAAGCTCAGATCCGTCCCGCCAATGAACGCGGCGGCCGGACCTGTGTAGAACGGGACCACGATGAACGGGACCATGAATACGAGCCCGATCACGTAGCTGATCAGACCGTTCGCGTTCCATTTCCCGTAGATGCCACCGTCCTGCTTCAGGATGTCTGTGATGGAGTACTTCCCACGACGCACGAGGTAGTAGTCCGCGAGATTGATGGCCGTCCACGGGATGAGCAGATAGCCGAGGAGTGCGAGGAAGACCCCGAAGTTGCTCAGGATGTCTGCTGGCACGAGGAGACTGGCAGCGATGACGATGGCCCCAGCGACGCCGAGCGCTACCGCGCGAAGTCGTGCTGTCGGTTCGAGGTGCTTGAAGGCTTCGATACCGCTGAGTGCCGCGATAGAACCGCTGTACATCCCCTGGGTGAAGGTCGCGAGCGTGACCACGACCGCGATGACAAGCATGATGGTGCCGAGTCCGAATCCGAACTCGTTGCCGATCTCCGCG
Source organism: Microbacterium sp. NPDC089696 (assembly GCF_044749125.1). Taxonomy (NCBI): domain Bacteria; kingdom Bacillati; phylum Actinomycetota; class Actinomycetes; order Micrococcales; family Microbacteriaceae; genus Microbacterium; species Microbacterium sp. NPDC089696. Next base: position 770,678 of record NZ_JBIVHF010000002.1, read on the forward strand.
AGTGCGCTGACGGCGTCCTGCTCCGGGAACGCGGTGACGGCCACCGCGCCGAGCCCCTCAATCCACGTTGCGGAGACAAGGGTGCCGCAGAAAACTGACACGACCACTGCCTTTGTTCCGATACGTGTCGGAAGATACCTGGTCATGTCAGAGACCATTGGGGCGAGTGCGATCTGGTAACTGGCGGCCGCGGCGATCTGGGCGATGAATGCAGCAGGTACGAATTCGCCGACACTGAACAGAGTGCGCATGTCGAGCACGACGAAGATGGCGATGGCGAGGAACACGAGGTTCGCGACCATGAAGTACGAGGCAATTCTCTCTACCGCCATGATGAGGCGGAATCCGACGATGGCTACCGCGACTGCGACGACTCCCAGCACGAGAGGGTAGATCACGGGCTGGGGCGTGGTGATGGATCCGAGCGACTGACTCGCTGTCTCCAGGTTGAAGATGCCGAAACCGATCTGAATGATGGCAGCGGCCGCAATGGGGATGAGAGCACCTCGAGAACCGAACTGCACTCTGGACTGAATCATCTGAGGCAGCCCCATGTGCGGACCCTGTGCTCCGTGGAAGGCCTGGAAGCTCACCCCGACCACGTTGCCGACGAGGATCGCCACGAGCGTCCACCCAAGGCTGAGCCCGGCGAGAGGTCCTACGGTCCCCGCGAACGCGGTGATGATGGTCGCGTTGATCATGAACCAGAACTGCGTCTGGCCGAACACGGATCCATGTCGCCCGGACTCGGGAACGTGGTTGAAAGAGTTCGTCTCGACCAGTTGGCGAGATTCTTCTGGACGGGTCATGTCGGGTCCTTGGATCAGGATGTGGAGGGGGAGGTTTGAAAGTCAGTGCGCGTCAGAGGACGGGCGTATCAGCGAGGTGGACGAGATGATCTCGCGCAGTGTTTCCAGCCCCTCGGGGATGTGTTCAGCGACGGTGAGCCCGACGAGCTCGAACTCTTCGTCCAGGCTCTGTAGGAGCGCAGCGATGCCCTTCCAGGTCATGCCTGCGTCTTCTCCGACCGCGACACCGTGGAACTCGTCGGCGTCGAGAACATCGAGGTCGAAATGCACCGCAATCTGTCGGACGCCCTTGCGACGCAGACGCTCCACGACTGTTCGCGGAGAGGTCTCGACCTCGTCGACCCGGACGCGATTGCTCCACACCCGGTCGAGGTCCACCAGTTGCGGCACGACCTCCGCGCGAGTACCCACCCAGACAAACTTGTCGGCCGGAACGGTCGTGGGAAGGAGCGTGCCGAGTTCGGTGGCGTCCTGGCCGCTGAGAATGGAAGCTGCCCGGGCGTTCGCGTGCGGCTGCGCATCGGCTGCCCACATGTCCGGGTGAGCGTCCACCCATACGACGCCAAACTCCGGGTACTTCGACGCCAGCCATGCGAACGGTGCGATGGATACGGCGCAGTCGCCGCCGATGGTCAGAATGCGGTCGGGATCAGCGCGGGTGATGATGTTGACGGCTTGCTGGAGTTGCGCGTGGACTTGGCCGTAGGACGACGTCAGGTTCTCTTCGTCGCTTGCGAGCAGTCCCGTTCGGCCGGCCGGCGCCAGTGGCACGGCGACTGCCTCGCTCATCATGTGACCCGGAGCCGGGAGCAGTTGGTTGAGCACCATCGCTCCGAGGCGGTAGCCGGTAATGTCTCCACCTTGCCACTGGGGAAAGGAGAGCCGAAGGGTGCGCGGGGTCTTCGCCATGGTGTTCTCTCGTCGTCGAACGTTTTGGGGGGACGAAACTGGGCACGCGACGCAGGTCGCGTGCCCAGTTATGCCGTGCTCAGGTCAGAGGTGCGTTGACCCAGTCGAGCAGTTCCTGGTCGCCTGTGAGCTGGCTGTAGATCTCTTCGTCAACATAGTGCTGGTCGACGTCAACGCTCTCAGGAAGAACTCCGTCGGTGACGTTCTGGGCTGCGTAGAAGTCGATGGACTTCTTCCAGTACAGGTCGCTGTCCGGGTTGTAGGTGTCGTTCTCCCAGCGATCCAGGGTCGCGAAGCCGAGGAAGTCGTTGAGCAGCTGTTCGATCTCCTCATCGGAGAAGGTAGAGCCGGAGTTCTTGTTGATGAGTTCCGTGATGAGCGGCACGACGTCGTCGGGCTTCTCCGTGACGTACCGGGCGACGCGCGCCCAGAGTGCAGCCATCTTGACCATCGTCTCGGGGTTCTCGTCCAGCCAGTCCTGATCGACAGCCATTGTGTCGTACCAGAGCCCACCCGGGCCGAGGATCTCTGCGCCGCCCATGTTGACGGCACGGTCTGGGTAATCACGCAGAAGCTTGGACTCCTGAGCGAGCGAGCCCATGTAGAAGTCCGCTTGGCCCTGCAGGAACGCCTGGCCGGCACGTGCGTCGTCGGCGACGTCGAGGATCGTGACATCGTCACGGGTGAGGCCAGCTTCCTTCAGCAGGCCGTTCACGAGCGCTCCGAAGGCCGACTCGCGAAGGACGAAGGTGCGACCTTTCAGGTAGTCGAAGACCTCCTGGCGTGCGTCTTCCGGGCTCGTCCCGCTCTCTACGAGGGCGTCATAGCTGGGTGCCCCGTCCTGCCCCACGAGAATGAACCCCTTGAACTGGCTGATGATGAGGGCATCGCGAAGGTCGGGCGACTGCGCGAGGTACGGGAAGTTGCATGCTCCGCAGGTGCTAATCATGTCGAGGTCGCCGCGGGCGAGGGACTGGACGGCCGTGTCCACCTGCGGAAGGTAGGTGAATTCCAGATCCAGACCGAGTTCCTCGGCCATGCCGCTCTGCTCCGCGAACTCCCAGGCCACGTACTGATGCAGCGGTTGCACGGACATCCGCACCGTCGTCAGCTCATCATCTGTGGATTCGGCGGCGCCGCTCGCGCAGCCGCTGAGAGCGACGACGACAGCAGACAGGCCGGCAAGGGAGGCGAGAAGGGATCGGGTAGTGCGCTTGGTGTGTTGCATCATTACTTCACTCCTAGGACGGAACCAACTTGCGAGGACAACTGGTTGCGACCGGTCCAGCGCAGCAGTCGCCGCTGGCCGATGCGGATGAGGGTGTCGAACAAGAACGCGATGAGGCTGTAGATCACGACGATGACGAGGATCCCGGCGGTGTCGAGGAACGTCTGCCGATTGAGCATCAGGTAGCCCAGGCCGTCCTGTGCGCCGATGAACTCCGCGGCGACTCCCAGCCCCCAGGAGGCTGCGGCGCTCACTCGGACGGCACCGACAAGGTGCGGGGTGATGGAGGGGACGATGACGGTCCGGTAGATGAAGCTGCGGCTGGCACCGAGATTGAGCGCGGCCTTGACGTACACCGGACTGACGTTTCGGATCGCTTCCAACGTCGTCACCACCAGCACCACGAAGGTGCCGAAGGCGACGAGGATGATCTGCGGTGTCGTGCCGAGACCGAACCAGAGGATGAACAGCGGGATCAATGCGAACACCGGGACGGGGCGCAACGCCTCGAACACGCCACCGAACAAGTTGCGGATCCTGAAGCTGTACGCGAGCAGCAGTCCGACGATGATGCCCCCGAGTGTGCCGATGAAGAAGCCGGCGAGGGTGAGGCTGACCGTCATCCCGATTGCGCTGGGCAGCAGCGGCGCAAGACCCACCAGGCTGTTCCAGAACATCTCAGGGCTCGGCAGGAACAGCGTGTCGATGAGGCCCGCGGACGTCACCACAGCCCAGAGGACGAGGAGCGCGACAGGCACGACGAGCGCCTCGATAGCCCGAAGGCTCCGGCTGCGCCAAGCGCTGGGCGGACGACGGTATCGGGTGGAAATCTGCGTGGTCGTTGACATCATGCGGCCTTCCTGTGGGAGGGGTCGCTGGCGATGACATCAGCCAGCTCACGACGGAGCTTCTGGAACTCCGGGGACGTCTTGATCTCCACCTCTCGATGCGCGCCGAACGGGACGTCTGCGAGGGTGAGGAACGGGCCCGCACCCTTACGAAGAATCGCGATGCGCGTACCGACGAACAGCGCTTCCTCGAGATCGTGAGTGACGAACAGAGACGTGGAGTTCTGTGCTTCACTGATCTCACGGAACTGCACCTGCAGCCGCTCCTTCGTCATGACGTCCAGAGCAGCGAAAGGCTCGTCCATCAGAATCGACTCCGGTCGAAGGACGATGGCTCGGGCCATGTCGCACCGCTTGCGCATGCCGCCGGAGAGCTCACGCGGGTACGCATCGGCGTACTCGGTAAGCCCCACCAGGTTGATGGCATCGTTGACGAGCTCGGCCGTCTCCTGTTTCGAGACACCGCGCACACGCAGACCGTAGGCGACGTTCTGCCGAACCGTGTACCAGGGGAACACAGCGTCCTCCTGGAAGACCATCACACGGTCCGCACCCGGGCCTGAGATCTCGCTCCCCTGGAGGAGCGCCTTCCCCTGGGTCGGCTCAAGGAATCCGGCCGCGACGTTCAGCAGCGTCGACTTCCCACACCCGCTTGCCCCCAGAAGACAGACGATCTCGCCCTTCTTCACGTCGAGGTTGATGTCGGAGAGGATCGCCGGGCCACGCTCGCTGTAGCGCAGCCCGACATCCTGGAACCGCATGTACGGTTCGTTCGGGTCGTCCTCCCTCAGGGAGACGCCGTTGTCATTGAGGAGTGTCATGGTTGTGTTTTCCTTCAGATGAGGATGTTGCTGCCGTGTCGGATGAGCTGCCCGTTCTTCACGACCAGTGACGGTCGCTGAAGAAGAGTGATGTCCGCGATGGGGTCACCGGGGACGGCGATGATGTCGGCGTACTTGCCGACCTCGAGCGTGCCGGTCTCGTTCTCGACACCGAGGGCTTCCGCACCACGGGCGGTCCCCGCGACCAGTGCTTCCTCCGGGCCCATTCCCCACTCGACCGCGTACTGGAACTCGCGTGCCGCGGTGTCCTGCGGGTGGGTGGGGTAACCGATGAGGTCGGATCCGAGGACGAAGCGAACACCAGCAGCGAGGCTGCGAACGAAGTCGATCTTCATCTGCGTCGTGTGACGGTCGAACACATCCCGTTCCCACTGGGGGTAGTTGTACTCGACGTAGGCGGCCTGGTGGCTGTACAGCTGAGAGATCGTCGAACCGACGAGCTTCCCGGATGCTGCCAGGCGCGCCCGAGTCTCCTCGGTGATGGCGTAGCCGTGCTCGATGATGTCGATGCCGCCGTCCAGGGCCAGGACGACTGCGGCTTCACCGATGCAGTGCGCGCTGACCTTGATGCCGTGAATATGGGCTTCGTCGACCGCAGCCTCGACCTCTTCGAGGGTCATCGCTGCGAGCTGCATGTTCGGGTCATCGCCCCACGCGTGGTACTGGTCGTCGATATACCCCTTGGACAGACCGAGCTTGATCACGTTCGCACCGGCGCGCGTCCGACGACGCACGATCTCACGCATCCCATCCGCGCCATCAGCGATGATGTCCCGCTCACGAGCCCACTCAATGGGGAGGTCCGTGTACTCCCAGGTGCCGTTAGTGGTGGTGATGAACTCGCCAGCAGTCACCAGCTTCGGCCCGGGGATGTGTCCCTCGTTGATGCCTCGGCGCACATCCGGTCCGATGGACGAGCCGAGGTCGCGAGCGGACGTGATGCCCGCGAGCAGCATCTTGCGGGCCTCGCCTGCCGCGCGAAGCGCGCGGTAGGACTCGGTCTCCTTCGGAAGCCGCTGGAGCTGATGGCTCGGCACACCGAAGAAGTGCATGTGCGAGTCGATGAGGCCCGGCATCAGAGTCGAGCCGGATGCGTCGACGATCTCCACATCGGCCGCGAACGTCTCCGACTCCCGAGGAACAATCCGCTCGATCTTCGTTCCGGTCACAACGATGTCGACCGCTTCCTTCACGGGCCCTCCCGTGCCGTCAACGATCCCGTCGCCACGAATGACGATGGTCTTGTCTGCGTGTGTCATGGTCTCGGCTCCTTATCGGGTGAGGTTGCGTGCACCATCGAGCACGTACGGGGTGTGCCAGAGAGGGGTGTTGCTCAGCGGCAGGAGGGACTCGTCCAGCTGCACGCCGATGCTGTCCGCGAGGAAGCTACGACGGGCCTGGATGCGGCCCCACAGCTCGGGGTACAGGTTCGCGATCTCGTCGCGAAGCGCGGCGTCCGCGAGGACCAGCCCGTCCTCGATGCCGACCTCGACGTCTGCGCGTGCAGTGACGGGGATGACGTCGCACTGCAGCATCGAGCCGGAGCGGAGGATCTGGTGGTCGTCTTTCCAGAAGTTGCTGTTGCTCCACTCTTCGTAGTGCAGCTGGTGGCCGGGGTTGAGGGCGAACTGCCACACGGAGTCGTCGCGGATACCGTCGACGACGTCGAACACGTCCGCGGTGTCAGCGCCGACGCGCACCGTCTCGTGCCATGCGGAGAGCACATCGAAGTAGTTGAGGGTGAGGGCGTTGAACAGCTCCGCCTGCTCGGGCTTAAGGTCGCTCTCACCGCCGGCGATGACACCGACGCGTGCGGTCAGGCCGCCCTGGATGCCCTGCGCGAGCTGGAACTTGTCGCCGAGGCGCGCGGGAAGCGGTCGCGGCGAGCCGAGTCCGACGCGGTATCCGAAGTTGAGCATGCGGTGCACGGTCTCGGAGACTCCGCGGCTGAAGTAGCCGTCGCTGAGCTCGTCAGCGTTCACGCCGGGAGTGATGCCTTCCATCGCGCGCAGAACGCTGAGGGAGAGGACGCTCGAGCCGAACTCGAACCGCGAGATGTCGTGGACGGTGGCGACGGAGCGAAGACCGAAGTCGGGGTGCGTGAACAGGTCCTTCGCGTCGCGCAGCTCGCCGTTTCCGACCAGCGTCCGAAGGGCGTCGACGAGGTATGCAGGAGCGGAGAACTGCTCCGCCGCCGACTCGAAGAATGCAGGGCTCAGACGCTTCTGACCGTTGACTCCGACAACGGATCCGGCGGTAACACCGGCGCCGCGCAACAGGCTCTCGAGGGTCGATGCGGCGTCGCGACGCTGCCCACCGGGGCTCAGCTCCTGCCACAGGACGACCTTGTGGCCGATCTCACGGTTGGGGCGGCCGAGGTTCTCGTTGCCGAGGATGATCGTGCTGTCATCAGCGGTGAGGACAAGCAGCCCCTCCTCGAAACGCGGGTCGATGCCGATCAGGTGGTACAGGTCACCGAAGTACTCCCGGTCTCCGTACACGACGAGCGTGTCGAGACCCTTGGACTTCATCAGCTCACGCGCCTGGGCGATCCGCTGCTGGTACTCCTCCACCGTCGTTTCGGCAGGGTTCTCACCGAGTCCGAAGGCGGGAAGGGGGACGTGTGCGTAGCGAGCCATCGTGAGGCACCTCTCTGTGTAAAGCGATTACAGAGAGCATGCACCATTCAGGCAACGTTGCGCAAGTGTTTCGCGAATGTTGTTCGCGCGACCACTACTTTCGAGCGACGGCGGAGCCTCGCACTTGCAACGTGACGGGCAGGACAAGGTCTGCAACACTCGTCGACATCTCGCCGGCAAGTCTGTTGAGCAGGATGTCGATTGCACGGTCGGCCATCTTCTCTCGCGGAAGCCGCACAGATGTCAGCGCCGGGGTGAGGAACTGCGCCGTGGAGATGTCATCCGAGCTGACGATTGAGAGCTCTTCTGGCAGGGACACCCCAAGATCCCGCGCGGCCCAATAGACGCCGAGCGCGATCTCATCGGCGGTGACATAGATCGCTGTCGGACGTTCCGTCTCGAGCAACAGCTGCGAGAGTGCGGAGTAGCCGAAGTCCCGGCTGATCTCACCGAACAGCTGAAGCTCTGGCCGAGGCTGCAGCCCGCACTGCGTCAGTGCATCTTCGAACCCCGATCTGGCGGCGACATTCGATCCCAACCAAGGGGGGCCCCCGATCATCCCTATGGACTTGTGCCCCAAGCTGGCCAAGTATGCAACAGCCTGATTGGCTCCCGAACGGTAGTCGACGCGCACACTATCGAGTTCGAGACCTTCCACCGGCTCCGCGATGGCGACGACGGGGATACCCGCTTCCTGGAACTGACGCACGCCATCGTTGTGCCTATTGGTTCCGGCGAACACGACGCCCGCAATGGGGAGGGACAAGAGCTGTTCGATGAGGGATCCTCGCTTGAAGCCGCGGCTACGAGTGGTGCAGATCACCGTCTCCAGCCCTGCCCTCTCTGCTGCATCAGCCACACGGTCGGCCAGGTCTGCGAAGTAGGCGATCTCGACTCGGGGAACGACGATTGCGATGAGTGGCGTCCTGGTCGAGGACTCCTCCGCTTGTGGTTTGATGTAGCCGATCTCGGTCATCGCGGACTGGATCCGCTCTTCGGTATCGGCAGCAATCTCCAGTTTGCCGTTGAGATACCTCGACACCGTCGATGGTGCGACGCTCGCGATCTCTGCGACCGCATGAATGCTCGGCCTGCGGCGCTTTCGCTTAGGGACTTCGGTAGTCATGAACCCACGATAGTTCGTTGCGTAACGTTGCGCTAGCGACGACGACCCGCGCGACCTGGGCCACGACAAGAATTGCGCGTCTAGGCCGAGGACCCCTCGTTCACGACAGCCCGGGACAACAGCGGTTGGGCTGACCAACCATCGCCGTCGGCTCCGCACCTTCCGAGAGCGCTACCTCGTTCAGTAGCGCCCTCGGCTGGCCTGGGGGCGTGATGCATGGAGTCGTCCGCCGTCACGTTTGAGGAAGGTGTGATGGCGTGTGCGCTGACCCCGTCCCACGGTGCTTCGCGGCTGTACTCAGGTCAGGGATTCAGAGCGATGTACTGCTCTTCGAGGAACTCGAGAATCCCCTCGGAGCTGCCCTCGCGGCCGAGGCCCGACTGCTTCATCCCGCCGAACGGCGCGGCGGGATCACTCACCACCCCGCGGTTAACAGCGACCATTCCCGCCTCGAGCCGGTGGGCCACGGCGATAGCTTCGTCCTCGTCACCGAATACATAGGCCATGAGACCGAACTCGGTGTCGTTCGCCATCCGCACAGCGGTGCCGATGTCAGGGACGCGGACGACAGCTGTGACGGGACCAAAGATCTCAGTCGCGTTGATGCGGCTTCCGTGCTCTACCGATGTCAGGAGGGTCGCCGGGTAGAACGCACCCTCGACGTCAGGAGTCAATCCCCCGAGCTCGACCGTCGCACCGTCGTCTACCGCCGCACTCACCAAGGCGGCCACCTTGTCCCGCTCGCCGACCGACACCAGGGAACCTAGGTCGTTTGCGGGATCCAGGCCACTGCCGAAGGACACTCTCGAGAGGCGGTCCCGCATGCGCGCCACGAACTCGTCATGGACGTCGGTGTGCACATAGAAACGGTTGGCCGCGGTGCACGCTGAGCCTCCATTTCGCATCTTCGCAAGGAAGGCACCTTCGACCGCGAGGTCGAGGTCCGCGCCGGGGAGGACGATCAACGGGGCGTTGCCGCCGAGTTCCATCGACGTGGAGACCACGGAGTCTGCACTAGCGTGAAGGAGTTCGCGCCCCACCTCGGTCGACCCGGTGAACGAGAGCTTTCGCACGGCCGGGTGATCGACCATCTTTCGGACGAGGGGACCAGTCGGAACCGGCGTGACCAAGTTCACGACTCCGGATGGCACGCCGGCTCGTTCCATGACATCGACCATGTAGGCAGCGGTGAGAGGGGTCTCTCGTGCAGGCTTGAGGATCGCGGTGCAGCCGGCGGCAAGGGCGGGGGCGAGTTTACGAGTCGCCATCGCCGCGGGGAAGTTCCACGGTGTGATCAGCAGTGCCACTCCGATGGGCTGTCGGGTCACGACGATGCGCTTGTCGCCGGCGGGCGAGAGACGATACTCGCCGGGGATGCGGACGGCCTCCTCGGCGAACCAACGGAAGAACTCTTTCGCATAGTTGGCCTCGCCCACCGCGTCCGCCCACGCTTTGCCGTTCTCGCGCACAATGATCTCCGCGAAGACGTCGAGTTCATCCGTGAGGATGTCGTATGCGCGGCGGAGGATCTCGCTGCGGGCTCGTGGCGCAGTGGCCGACCATCCAGGGAGCGCTCGTGCGGCCGCCGCGACCGCGTCAAGGCAGTCGCCTTCGCTGGCTGCGGCGAACTGTGCGATCTCTGTCCCGTCAGCAGGGTCGATGACGGGGAATGTCGTGCCGTCGGCGCCGTCGCGCCAGGCGCCGTCGACGTACAGACGTGTGAACAGTTCCATGCGATGTCTCCGATCTTTATGCGCGCAGAGATGCGCGGTCACCCGCGTGGGCGGCTGTGAGGATGTGCGTGAGGAGGTCGATGTCGGCGGGGACTGGGGAGATCCCGGCGAGTCGACGTGATGAGAGAGCGAGCTCGGCGATTCTTCCAAGGTCGCCTTGCTTGATGCCGATGTCTGCGAGGGAGGCGGGCACACCAATTCGATGCACGATCTGAGCCACACGCTCGATGGCGGCCTCCGCGGTCGACTCAGTCCCGAGAGCATCTCCGATTCGAGCGAGTCGTTCGGGAACCGCCGAGGAGATCGCCTGCATCACATAGGGCAGCATCAGTCCGGTTCCCAGTCCGTGCGGTGTGTGCGTGAGGGCGCCGATGGGGTACTGGATCGCGTGGGAAAGGTGCGTTCCGGTGTTACCGAAGGCGAGCCCCGCGAGGAGGCTTCCTTTCGCCATTGCAGCACGCGCGTCGCGATCCGATGGTGTGTTCACCGCTCGTTCGAGATGCGGCCCGATCAGGCGTACCGCTTCGAGTGACAGCGGGTCACTCAGGGCGTTGCGACCGATGAACACTGGCTGGCTTTCGTTGAAGACAGTGCTCAGATCAGCAGCGGTGTACGACTCGATGGCGTGAACGAGCGCATCGATCCCGGAATACGCCGTGACTGTCGGCGGAGCACCCAGCGTCAGTTCTGGGTCGACGATGGCGGTGTGAGGGATGAGGTAGGGGCTTGAGATCCCTACCTTCAGCTCACGCTCGGTGTCCGCGACAACGGCGACCGGCGTGACTTCGGATCCTGTGCCTGCTGTGGTGGGAACCGCGATGAGCGGGAGCACTTCCCCGGGGACCGCGTTCTCCCCGTAGTAGTCGGCGAGGGTTCCACCGTGAGCGACGAGGAGCGCGACAAGCTTCGCCGCATCCAGCGCGCTTCCCCCGCCCCATCCGATGATCACGTCTGGTGCGAACGCGGCAGCGACTTCGGCGGAAGCCTGCAGGGAGGTCACCGGCAACTCGGGCAGGACCTCGGTGTGAACGCACGTGGTGACGCCTGCCTCGTCGAGCTGTCGGAGAATGCCTTGGAACTCGGCACTCGGTGCGAGGAACGGGTCGACGACGATGAACGCGCGTTCACCGAGCTGATGCGCCGCGTGCAGGATGGCCTCGCGTGATCCGAAGCCGAACTGAATGGATCGCGGGAGGCGCAGAACGCCGATGCTGGTGGTCATGTAGTGCTCCTTGATGAGGCGGCGTGCAGTTCGAGAATCTGGTCCCAGAGTTGAGCGTCGACAGGAATGCCGTGCTCGAGGCGTTTCGCGCGCAGCTGCCTCGCTCGATCTCCTGGAATGAGTACCGGAGACCCTGGCGCACCTTCCTGCCTCAGCGTGGAGAGATAGGCCGCGGCCGCTGACAATGCGGGCGAGTCCGGCTGCACGGGGATAGCGATGAACACGTCACCCTTCGTCGGCGGGAGGTCGACATCCAAGGTGCCGGAGACATCGCGGCCGAAGGCTGACCCAGCAAGCACTCCGACGAGAAGCTCCAAGGCGACGCCGAGGGCATATCCCTTCGCGCCTCCGAACGCAGAGATCGCCCCCATGGTCGCCGCCACGGCATCCGTCGTCGGTTGCCCGGCCGCGTCCACTGCCCAGCCAGACGGAAGGGCCTGACCGCGAGCGGCGTAGTCCAGAACCTTTCCTGCGGAGACGGCAGCGGTCGACATGTCCAGGATGAGCGGGTCGTCGGCCGTCGGGACGCCAATCCCAATGGGGTTCGTTCCTACCATCGCCCGAGATCCGCCGTGGGGCGCGACGAGGGCCTCACTCACGGTGAGGACCACTCCGACGCATGACTGTGTCGCGAGGTGCTCGACGTACGGGGCAAGCATGCCGATGTGTCCTGCGTTGCGGATCGACGCGACCGCGATGCCATGCTCACGAGCAGCTGACACAATGAGATCCATCGCATGGTGGGCGACGACGGGGCCCAGACATGCCTGCCCGTCGATGTCGACGCGCGAATGTCCCTTCCAGGTCACGACGGGCTGCATTCCCGAGGTCGAGACTCCGTTGCGGAGCCGTTCTGAAAGAACCGGCAGCCGGCGCACGCCGTGAGATGGTTGTCCGCGCAGTTCGCCTTCGACAAGCATCTGTGCCTGTCTGGTGGCGTCGTGGGAGGTTGCGCCGTGCGCCCGAAGCACGGCGGCGATCACGCCCTCCATCTCGGCGGCCGATACGACGACCTCACGGGTTGCCTGTTGCTCTATCACTCCGCCACTGTGTCAACAGCGAAGCGTTGCTGCGAGGTATGGTCCCGCTCTGCGGGACATGCCCAACCGAACGTCAAGCGGATGGACCTGTCAGCGTGCTGCGTTAGCCGCGAGTCGCCGCGAGACCGCTCGCGCTGTTGCCAGTACGGCGGGGGCATACTTTTCCGCCTGCGCGAACGCCGTTGCCCCGGTCACCGATAGTGCTGCCAACGGTTGACCGCGACGGTCGAGGATAGGCGCAGAGACGCAGAACAGTCCGGTTCGAGACTCTTCGACGTCGTACGCCACTCCCGTACGTCGGATAGTCGCGAACTCCGCGCGGAGTCGGTCCGGGTCGACGATTGTCCGTGCGGCGATGCGTGGAAGAGGGTCTCGCAGTAGGTCATCCACGATCTCGGTCGACGAGTACGCGAGGATCGCCTTACCGAGCGCAGTTGCGTGGAGGTAACCACGTCCGCCGAAACGTGAGTGCGGCACCCTTAGCGCGGGCGACGTGATCTTGTCGAGGTAAACGATGCGATCACCGTCGCGGACGGCGAGGTTCGCGGTGAGCTTGCACACCTCGCTCAGCGCATGCAGGGAGGCGGTCGTCGCTTCTCTCAATGTGGTCTGAGTGGGCGCGCGTGACCCTAGCTCGAATAGCTTTACTCCCAGCCGGACTCCGTCGGCACCTCGTTCGAGGGCACCCCATTTGATGAGCTCGTCGACAAGCCTGTGGGTGGTCGATCTGGGGACGCCGCTTCGACGCGACAGTTCCCTGATGCTGAACTCCGGCGACTCGACGGAGAACGCATCGAGCAGCGACAGCGCACGAGACAGAGAAGAAGTGCTCGTCTCCGGCTCGGCATCCACCTGCAAGGACATGACGGGCAGGCTCTCCTCAATGGAGGGCCGCGGCGCGCCCTCTTCATCTCTACGATTGCGGCTCTCGATCATGAAACTCTCCGGCGTCACGACGCGTACGCCTCGGTCGACGAGAGGTCGACCGAGGCGAACGCGATGATGGTCAGGCGTCGACGCGATCTGCGTCCGCCGTTGGCTTGGTCTCCGGCGTACGGAGCAACGCGATGATCGCTACGACAGCCAGTGCGATCACGATGAACGCCGGCGCCGTCGGCGCCCCCGTCACCTCGATGAGCCACGCCGCAGTCAGTGGCGCGAGCCCTCCGAACAATGCGTTGCCGACGTTGAAGGGCAGTGCGAAGCCACTAAACCGAACGGAGGTAGGGAACGATTCAACGAAGAGGGTCGCGAATACGCCGTCGTTCATGGCAAAGATTGCGACGAGAAGGAGCTGAACGATCAGCGCACCGACGAAGCCTGTGGACCCGAGTACGAGGAACGCGGGGAGCGTTACCAGGACGAACAGGATGCTGCTGATCATCAGGATCCGCTTGCGCCCGTAACGATCCGCCATCGTTGCGAACAGGTAAAGCAGAGGGAGGTACACCACCAGCGCCACGGTGACGATGACGTTCGAGTCCAGGCCGCTCAGCCCGACCTCCTGTTCGAGATACGTGGCCATGTACGTCAGCACCAGGTAGTAACCGCACGCGTTGATCGCCATGATCAGAAGCATCCGGATGACAGTGCGCCAGTGGTCGCGGAACAGGGAGCGCAGCGGATTGACTGGCGCGACAACCGCCTTGTCTTCGACTGCCTTCTCCATCGCCCGGAAGACCGGGCTCTCTTCCATGCGGGTACGGATGTACCAGGCGATGAGAGTCAGCGGAGCGCTGAGCAGGAAGGGAACGCGCCAGCCCCATTCGAGCATCGCGTCTTCAGGCAACGCGGCATGCAGACCCGTCGACGTGAATGATGCCAGCAGAAAGCCCGTCGCGCTCCCGATGGGAACGGCGCTGATCCAGCGGGCGCGCTGCCGGATCGGGGCGCTTTCGCCGACGAGCACCGCAGCACCTGCATACTCCCCGGAGGCACAGAAGCTCTGGGTCATCCGCAGCAGCAGCAGGAGTAGCGGCGCGATGAGACCCAGCACGGCGTAGCCCGGCAGCAGGCCGATGGCGGTCGTGGCGATCCCCATTCCGATGATCGTGAAGGCGAGCGTGCGCTTCCGACCGATGCGGTCTCCGACGTGCCCCCAGAACAAGGCGCCGAGGGGGCGCATAACGAACGAGAGGGCGAACAGACCGAAGGTCTGCACAACTGCAACTCCCGGGTCGGAGTCGGCGAAGAATACCTGCGCAAGGGTGAGCGCGAGGTACGAGTACGACGCATAGTCGAAGTACTCAATGAACGTGCCGACCGAGGACGCGAAGAGCGTTCTCCGTCTTTTCTTCAACTCGGCTCGCGAGGTCTCAGTGGTTGGAGTGGTGCTGCTCATCATTGAACTCCCAAGGGTAAGTGCGGCTTCGCGCCGCGGGTTCTGGTCGTGCAGGGAGACGCCTTGCGGCGTGTCCGGTACGCCGCGATCAGAGATCGAGGCGCACCGGGAACTCTGTGATGCAGGTGGCGCTCTCCGATGTCGCCTGCATCACATCGGAGTGGCGGAACCCACCTTCGCCAGGAATGTAGAAACCCGGTTCGATGGAGTTGAACATCCCGGTCTGAACGGTTCCGTGGTTGTACTTGCGGATCTCACCGAGCTCTTCACGCGATGCCGAACCGACCATGATGCCGTGGGCGTGGCCGGTGCCATGGCGCACGTACTTGTCGAGCCCGTCTTCCGCGAGTACGGCTGTGCAGTCGGCGTGCAGTTCGTCGAAGCGCTTGCCCGGGAGGTACAGCTCCTTGCCGAGCGTGAACGATCTCTCCAGGATGTCCAGCATCGAGTCCTGCCGGTCGGTGCGGGGCCCGTACACGTACGTCCTCTCGAGCTCGATGCAGTAGCCCCAGACGACAGGGAAGACGTTGAGCGCGACGACGTCGCCTCGCTGCAGCCGCCGCCCCGTGGCGTGCAGGTGCGGGCTCAACGAGTGGTCTCCGAACTGCGCGTAGACGTAAGAGCTCGTCGCGCCTTCTGGGTACAGCGCTCCAAGCGCCTTATCCATCGCAGCTCGCGCGTGGCCGGCGACCGCCAGCTCAGTGTTGCCTGGGGTGAGAGCTTCGAGATAAGCGTTCGCGCCAATTTTCGCGATCTCGGCGGCGACGTTCAGGATGACCGACTCTTCCTCAGACTTGATGATCCGCGCTGCCGCGGCCACAGGTCCAACGTCGACGAACTCCGCCTCCGAGAACCGGGCACGGATCTTCTCGAACACGCTCACCGAGAGACAGCCCATCTCGATCCCGACACGTCCGACGCGGACCTCGGCGGGAATCTCGCTGAAGAGCCTCTCCAGCGCCAGGTCGATCACGTTGCCTTCGTCGCCGAAGGGCAACACCTTGGACGCGGGTGCGTTGCGCTCCATCGTCTCGGCTTCGATCTCCGCGCCAATGACCACCGAGCGCGAGTCGGGGAACAACACCGACCACATCGGCCGTCCCCACTCCGACAGGAGCGGCACGCCGGACGTGTAGTAGACGTTGTCAGAGGACGTGAAGATCGCGAGGTCGACGTCCTTCGCTGCGAGGTCGGCGGCGACAAGGCTCTGGCGCCGGAGGATCTCAGATTCGGTGAAGATGCTCATTGGCTGGTTCTTCCTTGATGGGGTTCGGACGGTAGGGGGGACGCCGTGTCTGCGTGCGGCGGTGCAGTGCAATAGGCAGGGTCAGTACCCGACGTTGGCCTTGCCTTTGAGCTGGAGGATGTCGCGAGCGTCAGCCGAGGTCGCGATGTCGAATGAAAGGTTCTCGAGCGCGGCCCGTGCCTTGGTCACCTGATGCGCGTTACTGTGCGCCTGCTCGTTCGGCTCGATCCACAGCGAGTCTTCGAGGCCGACGCGGATGTGTGACCCCATGGTGACGCCCATCATGCCCAGCGGCAGCTGGCTCTTGCCGACTCCGAGAATCGACCAGCGATAGTCATCGCCCAGAAGCCGATCCGCTGTGCGTCGGATATGCATGAGGTCCTCAGGGTGCGTACCCGTTCCTCCGAGCAGGCCGAAGACGGATTGCACGAACAGCGGGCCGCGGGTGAGGCCTCGCTGGTGCATGTGGTGCAAGTTGTAGATGTGCGACGTGTCGTAGCACTCGAACTCGAACTTCGTGCCGTTCGCGGCGCCGATCTCGAGAATGTTCTCGATGTCGGCGAACGTGTTCTTGAAGACGACGTCCTTCGAGCGCTTCAGCTGCGGCTCTTCCCAGTCGTACTTGAAGTCGCTGAAGCGGTCGAGCATCAGGTGGTTGGCGAAGTTCATCGAGCCCATGTTGAGAGACGCGAGCTCAGGCTTGAAGGCTTTGATGGGGCGCATCCGCTCGTCCACCGTCATCGCAGGGTTACCGCCGGTCGTGATGCTTACGACCGCGTCGGTGTGCTTCTTGATCTGCTCCAACACCGGGATGTAGTCGTCGGGGTCCTGCGACGGACGACCGTCCTGCGGGCTCCGGGCATGCAGGTGGATGATCGCAGCGCCGGCCTCCCACGCTGCGATGGCCTGGTCTGCGATCTCGTTCTGCGTTATGGGCAAGTGCGGCGACATCGACGGCGTGTGGATCGAGCCAGTGATGGCGCAGGTGATGATGACCTTCCTGATAGTGGTCACGATTCCTCTTTCCGGGTGATAGTCGCGGGCCGGTCCTTGGGAACGATGCCCAGGTCTTCGGCGGTAGGTACTCAGGTCGAGCTAACGCTCAGGATCATGGATACGGGCGTTTGGACCGAGCGAAAAGATCCCGTCCCACCCCCTGGGACGGGATGAACGAACACGGGGTCGGGAGGGCGAGGCGGGTCGCTTTGCTGGATGGCGACCATGCCGGCCGTGCGTCCTACTGAGCGGGACGCCGGGCGCCTCGGGCGGGATCCCCTAGCCACAATCGGAGTCGCCCGCCTGCGAAACTCGCCCTCGACCGCGACGCAGAAAGACATCCGGTAAGGAGACCCATGAACACTTCGTCGGCCATCGACCAGCGACACCGTCGAACGCGTGCGCGGCTCAACGAGCTCGGTTTCGAGCTCGGCACCGCACCCACACCGATTGCGAACTTCGTGCCGGCAGTTCGCATCGGCGAACTCGTATACACCTCGGGGCAACTGCCGCTGAAGTCTGGCGTATTGATCCAGGCTGGCAAGCTCGGCGCCGAAGTCGATACCAACCTCGGGCAGGAACTGGCCGCTGTCAGCGTTCTCAACGCGTTGGCGGCAGCGGCGGCGGTCTGTGACCTTGACGCGGCGCGAGTGGTTCGCGTGATGGGTTACGTCGCGTCTACGGCGAACTTCTCTGACCAGCCGGCCGTCATCAACGGGGCGAGCGACCTCCTCGTAGACGTCTTCGGCTCTCGCGGTCACCATGCACGGTCTGCCGTCGGCGTCACGGCGTTGCCGTTGAACGCGCCGGTCGAGGTCGAGCTCATCCTCAGCGTTGTCGACGAAGCAAGCGCCGACGAGACGGTCTGAGCGCAGATACGTCATTGGTCGCCCACCTTGTCTTTGGGTCTTTTGCTCACTTGTGCGTTCTGAGTGGTTTTGAGTATCCACTCAAAATCACCCAGAACGCAAGACCTTCGATGTGGGGCGCATCACGTTCCGGTTGATGACGCGCGACTGTGAGATGCTCTGAGGGTGTCCCCTGCTCCTGGCCGCCCCCGAAAGAGCCCACGGTTAAGGCGTGGAGAGGACACCGCCGAGCAGATCCTGGACGCCTCTGCCGAGCTGTTCAGCCAGCAGGGATATTCGGGGACCAGCATCGCGCAGATTGCGACGGCAGTAGGCGTGGGCCAACAGTCGATCTACCATCATTTCGGCTCCAAGGCAGCGATTCTCAAGACCTTGCTCATGGAGGGGATTCGCCCTTCACTGGAGATCGCCGACGCCATCGAGCGCGTGACGAGCCCCGCGAAGGAGGATTCGCCTGGCCGGCTCTTCAGCCTCGCACTCGCCGATGCCACGTTGCTGGCAAGTTGGCGTTGGAACGTCGGCGCGATCCTGTTATCTCCCGAGGCTCGGAGTGAGGAGATGTCCGACTATCAGCAGGCGCGTCTGCGTCTCCGCGAGCGATACGTGACCTGGTCGCGTGACGTCGTCGACATTACCGGTTCCGAAGATGTGGGCGACCAAGTGCTTCGCCTCGTGGTCTCGATCATCAACCAACGGTCTGACGGACAAGCAACCCCAGAGACACCCGCGCTGATCGCTCGATCTGGGCTCAGAATTTGCGGTTGGGCTGGCTCCTTCACCAGTGTCGAGAGTGATGCCCGATCCATTCTGGAGAGGGCGAAAACGCCGCTCATCGCCTTCCTGTGAGGACTCGCCTAGAGAGCGGCGCGGAGAAGATCATGGGGAACGGCCCGGGCGGTGAGGCCGAACCGTCCGACCATCGTGCGCGCGGCGACCAGCGCATTGACGATGGCCTCTTCTGTCGCGTCGATAACGGCGGCGAAGAGGTCGTCGACGAGACTGTCCGATGCCCCACTCACGGCCACTTCATCGATCTCGAGCAGCACCAGGCCAACGGAACGGAGTCCGGTCGCGGCGGTGCTGCAGACAAGAATTGGGTCACCGCTCGTGTGCATCTGGATACATGCCTTGGTTGTCACGAGCGGCACGGGCTTCCGATGAAGCCGAGCGCGCGCGATAGGCCCTGGATATCCTGCGCAGCTTGTCGCATCTGTCGGGTTGGATGACAATGCTCGAAGACAGACGCCTGGAGGTCCCGTGTACACGTCGACTTTTATCTTCCACTCGCTCGAGTACGACGACGAGTTCCATGCTCGGAACAACGAGATCGCGGAGCGAGCGCGCGTGATCCCGGGTTTCCTCGGCGAAGAGGAATGGACGAATGAGAAGACCGGACTGCACTCCGAGGTCTACTACTGGGACAGCCTCGAATCGCTCCATCAACTCATCGGCATGGACGCACATCGCGAGGCGAAAGGGCGTCGAGAACGATGGATCGACTCGTACAGAGTCGTGATCGCCGAAGTGCTGAGCACCTACGGTCAGGAAGGACTGGGGCTCGAGCACGCCCCCGCGGGCGCGGCGATCACCGACGCAGACCCGAGCGCCCAGGCAGGATGACCCGCCTTGTCTCATCCACTGGCCGATGAGACAAGGTGGGTCATCACGGCGTCGGCGCCGCCGGCACCCGCGCCCATGCGTGTTGCGTCGTCGGCAGAACGAAGCGAGTCCCGCACCCGGGAGGGGGCGCGGGACTCACTACCGATTTCAGTGAGTGGTTACCCGACGGGGGTCGACATCATCGACCGATGCGTCGCTTCCCGCCTCCTCGAGGATGTCGTCTCCGATGCCGACCGGCTTGGCGATGGCCAAGGAGAAGATCGTGACGAGGAGCGCCGCGCCGGCGAAGGCGATGACGAGCCACGGCTGCCCGCCTGCTGCCGCCACCAGCGCGGACGCGGTCCCGGACCTCGCCGACTGGGCCTGAGTCACCTCCGCTCGCCCGCACCTCGGACTGCAGAGGGCCTCGATCCATAGAAGCTGGATCGGGGCCCTCTGCAGTTTTTCGAAGAGGCGTCCGCGACGTCTCATGCTCGACCGTTTTGTCGGCGACTCGTACTCACCCGCGGACCACCATGGTGCACTCGACGGGGCATCGCAATGCACTAGGTTGGAAGCTCGCGCTCGCGCCCTTCGGCGTCGGCCCAACTCTGCGGGGAGGCATTCGTTGTCCGAGACTCATCTTCGTGTGGCCCACCGGCAGGTGAAGCCTCCCATTCACTACGTCGGAACGCCCGTGATGCTGTTCTCCACGTCGAACGAGGACGGCACCGCAAACCTCGCCCCCGCGTCGTCGTACTGGGCTCTCGGAGACATGGTGGTCCTCGGCTTGGAGGACTCGAGCATGACCGCAGCCAACCTTCTCCGCCACGGCGAGATCACCATCAACTTTCCATCCCCCGACCTTGTGCCCGCCATCGAGGCACTCGGTGACGTCACGGGGATGCTGCCCGTTCCTGCGGCGAAGGCCGACACCTACGTGCACGTGAAGGACAAGTTCTCGTTCGCCGCGCTGACACCTGCACCCTCGACACACGTCAGCCCGCCCCGCGTTGACGAGTGCGACCTGCAGCTCGAGGCCGTACTGCGTCGGGCGACCCCTGGCATTGGCGGTTACGTCATCGCCGAAGTAGAGGTCGTCACCGTACACGCCCGTGACAGCCTCATCATCGACGGGACGAACCACATCGACCCTCGCAGCTGGAAGCCGACGATTTACAGCTATAGGCACTACTTCGGTCTGGGGCAGGACCACGGGCGACGGCCCTCGTCTCCGCTCAACAGGAGCGGCGACACAGCATCCACCGCGCCGACGAAACAGTAGGAGGCGCCTTGGCTGAACACACAGCGCCGACGACACCCCTCCTCGTCTACTTCTCGAGCGTCTCAGGGAACACAGCGCGCTTCGTCGCGAAGCTCGCCGCCCACCTTCCCGAACTCCGCACACAGCAGCTACCGACGATGCCCGCCGACCCTTTCGTCGTGGTCGAGGAGCCTTACGTGCTTCTCACCCCAACCTACGGCGGAGGGCAAGGGCGCGGCTCCGAGAAGGGCGCAGTGCCGAAGCAGGTCGTCAAGTTCCTCAATCATGAGGCGAACCGCCGCGGAATCCGTGGCGTCATCGCGGCCGGCAACACCAACTTCGGTTCCGCATACTGCCTGGCCGGAGAGATCATCAGCCGGAAGTGCAACGTGCCGTTTCTTGACCGGTTCGAGCTCTTCGGTACGTCCGACGACGTCGCCCGCGTGGCCCGCGGGATTGGGGCCAGCTGGGCCGAGCTGTCACGACCATTCATCGACACAGCGCAACCGGAGGGAAGATCATGACCTATGCACCATTCCAAGGCGTGAACTGGAATAGGGTCGACGACGCGAAGGATCTCGAGGTCTGGAATCGACTGACCAGCAGCTTCTGGCTGCCGGAGAAGGTGCCGCTGTCGAACGACATCCAGTCGTGGAACACGCTGAGCGCCGAGGAGCAGCTGTTGACGATGCGCGTATTCACGGGGCTGACGCTGCTCGACACGATCCAGGGCACCGTCGGCGCGATCTCGCTCATCCCCGAGTCCCTGACGCCCCACGAGGAGGCGGTGTACACGAACATCGCGTTCATGGAGTCGGTGCACGCGAAGAGCTACTCCCAGGTGTTCTCCACTCTCTGCTCATCGAAGGAGATCGACGAGGCGTTCCGCTGGTCCACGGAGAATCCGAACCTTCAGAAGAAGGCGCAGATCATCATGGACTACTACCAGGGCGACGACCCCCTGAAGCGCAAGATCGCCTCGACCCTGCTCGAGTCGTTCCTGTTCTACTCGGGCTTCTACCTGCCGATCTACTGGTCGTCGAAGGCGAAGCTCACGAACACCGCCGACCTCATCCGCCTCATCATCCGCGATGAGGCCGTGCACGGGTACTACATCGGCTACAAGTTCCAGAAGGGGCTCGAGAACGAGACCGAGGAGCGCCGCCAGGAGCTCAAGGACTACACGTTCAACCTGCTGTTCGAGCTCTACGACAACGAGGTGCAGTACACGCAGGACCTCTACGACGGCGTCGGCCTCACCGAGGACGTCAAGAAGTTCCTGCACTACAACGCCAACAAGGCCCTCATGAACCTGGGCTACGAGGCGATGTTCCCCTCGACCGTCACGAACGTGAACCCCGCGATCCTGTCCGCCCTCTCGCCGAGCTCAGAGAACCACGACTTCTTCTCGGGTTCGGGCTCGTCCTATGTCATCGGAAGAACAGAGGTGACTGCTGACGAGGATTGGAACTGGGCGCTCTGAATCGGTAGCCCGCTCTTAGGCCAGGTAGTTGCGTGCGAGACCACCGCCGAGCCGAACGACGATCTCATCGCCGTAGCTACCTATCGCCGCGCCCCAGTCATTGGCGTCGATAGTCACTGGCCCGTCCGTGCCCAGGATCGTGGCGACTGCCCCAACAGGAACGGGTTCCGCGCCGAGGTCAATCAGGAACTGGTCCATATTGACCGCGCCGGCGACAGGACGGCGCCGCCCGAGCACGCTCACGTGCGCCCCTCGCGGAAGATACTTCGGGATGCCATCTGCGTACCCCATCGGCACCAGACCGATGTAGCTGTCGCGGGACAGACGGTGACCTTCGTCATATCCGATGCGAGTCCCGGCCTCGAGGAACTTCACCTGAACGATAGGTGCGGTCACGGTGAGGACGGGCACCAAGCCCCAGGACTCGGCAGGGATGCCACTCACCGGCGACACACCGAACAGTGCGAGACCGATCCGTATCGTGGCCCCGTAGAGCTCGGACGTCGGTCTGGTAAGCGCACGCGCGGATGTTGAGGTGTGAACAGTATCGAATCGGAGTCCGTAACTCTGCGCTGCTGCTTCGCCGCGACGGAACACGGCCAACTGGCGTTCGTTAACGGGATCCTCCGGCGCATCCGCGTAACTGAGCTGAGTCCACAGCCCCGCAACCTGGATCGCGCCGGTCGCTTCATACAGCGCTGCTGCACGCACAAGGTTGTCCCACTCGTTCAGGGGCGCCCCGCCACGTCCGAGACCGGCATCCATTTCCAGATGAACCCGAACCGGCCCGCCAGCACTCATCGCGGCGCGATGCACCGCTTCAAGGTGCTCCATCGAGCCCACAGAGAGGTCGACTCGTGCACGTATCGCCTCAGCGATGCGTGCATCGTTGTGCACCGGCGCATACAACCACGCGAGGATGCGAACCGACTCGGACACCCCCCAACTTCGTAGTTCGAGGGCCTCCTCCAGTGACGCGACACCGAGCGCGTCGACTCCCGCACCTACCAGAGTCCTGGCGGATTCAATCAGGCCGTGACCGTACGCGTCGCCTTTCACGATGGCCATGAGCCGTTTCGACGGCAGGAGCTTCCTCACGGTCTCCACGTTGGCCCGCAGCGCCGACAGATCGACACGAGCACACGGCGTGGATGGGCTATCGATGTCGGGCGACATAGTGAAATCCATACACCCATAGTGCACCAAACTGCTAGCAAAGTGCAGTACAGTGCTCTATGCTGATCGACAGTCCCGTCGGGATCACTCGATGCAAGGAGGCATCCGTGTTCACGTCCACGTTCATCTTCCATGCCAAGCCGTTCGACGCCGAGTTCCACGAACTCAATAACGAGATCGCTGCCCGCGCACGCGAGATCCCCGGCTTCCTCGGCGAGGAGGAGTGGACGAACGAGAGCGGCGAGCTCCATGCCGAGGTGTACTACTGGGCGACCCGGGAGTCGATGCAGCAGCTAATCGGGATGCCCATTCACCGCACGGCGAAAGGCCAGAGCAAGCGGTGGATCGACGACTACCGAGTGGTCCTCAGCGAAGTGCTCACCACGTACGGCACCCCCGGACTCGGCATTACACACGCGCCCTGATCTGCGGCAGCGGGATTCGCCCGCCGCCCGCCCCCTACCCGCACCACTCAAAGGAGACTGGAAATGCCCACCATCGCTCAACAACTGTTGCGCCGGAAGCCAACGACCTCCCCGGTGACCGGGGACGCCCCGCTCAAGCGGAGCATCGGCCTCTTCTCTCTCACCATGATCGGCGTCGGCGGCACGCTCGGCACGGGGATCTTCTTCGTTCTATCTCAGGCGGTGCCTGTTGCCGGTCCCGCAGTGATCTGGTCGTTCGTCATCGGTGGAGTTGTCGCCGGTCTCACCGCCCTCTGCTACGCCGAGATGGCAGGCGCAGTGCCCGTTTCCGGGTCAACCTACTCGTATGCCTACGCCACCCTCGGTGAGGGGGCGGCCATGGCCGTCGGCGCGTGCCTCCTGCTGGAGTACGGGGTCTCGACGGCAGCAATCGCCGTCGGTTGGTCCCAGTACGTCAACCAGCTGCTGCAGAACCTTTTCGGCTGGCACCTTCCACTGGCGCTGTCTCAAGCTCCCGAGCAGGGGGGCGTCGTCAACGTACCCGCGATCATCGTGATCGTGCTGTGCTCGCTCCTGCTTATCCGCGGGGCACGCGAGTCGACCCTGGTCAACAACATCATGGTCATCGTGAAGATCGGCGTCCTGCTCTTCTTCTGCGCTGTGGCCATCACCGGCTGGAACGCAGACCACTTCGACAACTTCGCCCCCGCGGGCTTCGCCGGCATCGTCGGAGGTGCCGGAATCATCTTCTTCTCGTTCATCGGGTTGGACGCCGTCTCAACAGCCGGTGATGAAGCGAAGAACCCGAAACGCAACCTCCCGCTCGCCATCATGTTCGCGCTGGGGATCATCATCGCTCTCTACGTGATCACGTGCATCGCAGCCCTCGGCGCACAGGCTCCTGAGGATTTCACCGACCAGGACGCAGGGCTTGCCGCGATCCTGCAGAACGTCATCGGATCAAGCTGGCCGGGGACGGTCGTCGCCGCCGGAGCGATCATCTCGATCCTGTCCGTGACCCTTGTCGTCCTCTACGGCCAGACTCGCATCCTGTTCGCCATGTCCCGCGACGGGATGATCTCCCCGGTGTTCGCGAAGGTCAACCCCCGCACGATGACCCCGATCCCGAACACCGTGATCGTGATGATCGCCACGAGCATTCTCGCCGCAGTGATTCCTATCGACTTCCTCGCCGAGATGACGAGCATCGGCACCCTCGTGGCATTCCTCGTCGTCTCAGTCGGTGTCATCATCCTGCGTGTTCGGGAACCAGAGCTCGAGCGTGGATTCCGGCTGCCCCTCGGATGGACGATCCCCATCCTGTCAATCATCGGATGCATCGCGATCATCACACAGCTGCGCCCGATCACCATCGTGGTCTTCGCCATATGGACCGCGGCATTCCTCGTCTTCTACTGGTTCTACGGCCGGAAGCGCTCGCTGCTCGTACAGGAGGAGGTCACAACCGGCGCTGAGCCGGATGTCCCGTTCACGACGAATGTCGCACGCCCCAGCACAGCCGCCATCCGCCGAGCCGCCGCTGCCCGCCGGAAGTCGACACGGAAGTGATCGTCGTCGTCGGGATAGACCCCACACGCCGCTCCGCTTCCGCTGTGAACCTCGCACGACTGTTGGCGCGCTCCGTGCAGGGGGAACTGGTGGTTGCTGCCGTCTTGCCCGCCACGTGGGGGCCGGTTGCGGGAAGCGTCGATGCAGAGTGGCGGCGCTACACGCACGAAGCAGCAAACCTCGCGCTGGACTACGCCGCCGCGGTCCTCGGCGACACCGTTGCAGCCCAGTACCTTGTGCACGAGGCTCAGTCCGCTCGAGGCGGCCTGCTGGAAGTCGCAGAACAGTACAAGGCTGACTTCATCGTTCTGGGTTCCGGATCTGATGGAGCTCCTGGGCGGGTGACCATTGGCGCGGACGGCGACGCGATCCTGCATGCGTCAACCGTTCCCGTCGTTGTGGCGCCGCGAGGATTCAGAGCGGGCCCTGGAGCCGCTGTCGGACGCATCACCGGAGCCGTTCAAGGGGCCGCTGCCGAAGAAGGACTCGTACGCGAGATGGCGAGTCTCGCCGTTCGATGGAATGTCGAGTTCCGCCTCGCATCCTTCGCTGTCATTCCCCGGGACTCAGGCACCTCCGGGGCAGGACACGATGTCGGCGAGCGCATCGCGGACGAGTGGTCAAAGGGCAGCATCTCGCGACTCTCAGAACTGCTCGCCCACGTGAGCGATGCCGCGCAGGTGGACAAGCCCGTGGTGGGGAGGGGGCCAACGTGGGAATCAGCTGTCGCGAACATCGGCTGGCGAGAGGATGAGCTGCTCGTCCTCGGGTCCAGCGAACGGGGTCCGATCTCGCAGGTGTTCCTCGGGTCCCGTGCTGCGAAGATCACGCGGAGTACGCAAGTTCCGGTGGTCATCCTTCCCCAGCGTCACAGCAGGTCCACCACCTGATTGACGCGACGCCGTTTCACCCAAGACGGTGCACGCCTTCACGGGCGTGCACCGTCTTTTCCTGTCACAACACCCGCATTGAGCGTTTCCGCAGAAGGACCGAGAACAACTGTCACAACGACAGTGCGCAGTGTCATTTCGCCCATATTCGGCAGTGCAGCTCCGGGCGGAGAGTGGAATCCTCAATCCCGCACACGAAGGAGTACGCCGGTATGACCACGTACAATCTGGCTCTCATCGGCTTCGGCGGCGTCAACCGCGCGCTTGCCCAGCTCATCGACGAGGACCCCACCCGTTTCTCGCACCTCGGCTTCGACCTCAAGGTCGTCGCGATCACGGATCTACTGATGGGTTCGCTCGTTCAGCCTGACGGCATCGCCATCAGCGAGGTTCTCGCCCTCCCCCGAGGAGCAACGTTCGAGGCATTCCCTGGCGGCTCAGCCACGGCAGACAACGAGTCCGTGATCCGTCACGACGCTGTCGACATCGTGGCCGAAGCCACATTCACGAATCCCGTCGACGGGGAGCCCGCCGCATCTCACGTGCGTTGGGCACTCGAGGCCGGCAAGCACGTGACCACCACGAACAAGGGCCCCATCGCGCTGCATGGCAAGGTTCTGAAGCACCTCGCCGAGGAGACCGGCGCACACTTCGCGTACGAAGGATCCGTCCTCAGCGGCACCCCGGTACTCGGCCTTGCCCGTGACCAGTTCGCCGGTCTCACGATCCTTGGCGTTCAGGGCATCCTGAACGGCACCTCGAACTACGTGCTCGGCCGCATGGAAGCAGGCCTGTCTCTGAACGACGCCGTCGCAGAGGCACAGGCCGAGGGGTACGCGGAGGCTGACCCGACGGCCGACATCGGAGGCTCCGACGTCCAGCTGAAGGTCGCCATCCTCGCCAACGAACTGCTTGGTGCCGACATCGCACCCGAGGACGTCGACACGACCGGCATCACCGACATCACCGCCGACCACATCATCAACGCAGCACGTGAAGGCAAGCGCTACAAGCTCATCGGCACCGCACGCCGCGACGAGAACGGCAAGCTCACGGCGACCGTTGCCCCCGAAGCGGTCGCCGCCGATCACCCGCTCGCCAACATCCCGGGCGCGACGAACGCCGTCTCCTTCGAGACGGACCTGCTGGGCACCGTCACGATCACCGGTCCCGGTGCCGGACGTATCGAGACCGCCTACGCACTCATCACCGACATCATCGCCATCCACGCTCACGAGAAGGAGAAGGTCAATGTCTGACACCCTCACGACCCCGCAGCAGGCTGACGACCTGGTCGTCCTCGACAAGTTCACCGGCGAGCAGATCGCTGCAGTCTCCCAGTTCACCGTGGAGCAGGCGCTCGACGCCATCGACGATGCAGAGATCGCCACGGCCACTGCCGCGGCGCTCCCGCGTCATGAGCGCGCCGCGATCCTCGAGGGGGCAGCGGCCCTGCTCCATGAGCGTTCGGAGAGCGTCGCTGAGCTCATCGTCTCCGAAGCCGGCAAGACGATCCGCCAGGCCCGCAAGGAGGTGTCGCGAGCCGTGAACACGCTCCGGCTCTCCGCCGCAGAGGCGCTGCGTAACGCCGGCGAGGTCATCCCCTTCGACTCGTTCCCCGGTGGGGAGAACCGTCAGGGATGGTTCAGCAGGGAACCGCTCGGTCTCATCGTGGCGATCACGCCGTACAACGATGCGCTGAACCTCGTCGCTCACAAGATCGGGCCGGCCATCGCCGGCGGCAATGCGGTGCTCCTGAAGCCTGCTCAGCAGACGCCTCTCACCGCACAGCTCCTGGTCGACCTTCTCGTCGAAGCGGGCCTTCCGGACAACGTCATCACCATCGTCCGCGGTAACCGTTACGTGGCACAGGCACTCGTCCAGGCGCGGAACGTGCGTATGGTCTCCTTCACCGGGGGCTTCGCGACGGGCCAGGCCATCGCGGCAACCGCAGGCATCAAGAAGCTGGCGATGGAACTTGGCGGCAACGCCCCGGTTCTCGTTTTCGCCGACGCTGACCTTGACCTTGCGGTGGAAGCCTCTGTGTCTGGAGCGTTCTGGGCAGCAGGGCAGAACTGCATCGGCGCACAGCGCATCCTCGTGGAGCGGTCAGTGTTCCCGGCGTTCCTGAAGTCGTTCGTCGCCGCCACCGAGAAGCTCGTGACCGGCAACCCGCGATTGGACGCCACTGATGTGGGGCCGATGATCAGCGCCCAGTCCGCCGAGGCGGCCAGCGCCAAGATCCACGAAGCTGTTGCCGACGGTGCCGCGCTGCTCACCGGCGGTGAGCTGAACGGCTCGCTGCTGACCCCGGCCGTGCTGACCGGTGTGCCTCGCACCTGCCGCCTGTGGGAGGAAGAAGTCTTCGCCCCCATCGTCATCGTCGAGCCTTTCGACGATGAGCAGTCCGCCATCATCTCGGCGAACGACAGCGAGTACGCCCTCCAGGCCGGTGTCTTCACGAGCGACCTCAACCGTGCTCTCCGCGTGGCCGGAGCCATCGAGGCTGGTGGCGTGATGATCAACGACTCCTCCGACTACCGCCTCGACGCGATGCCTTTCGGCGGCAGCAAGTACGGGTCGATGGGTCGTGAGGGCGTGCGCTTCGCCTACGAGGAGATGACTCAGCCGAAGGTCGTGGCGATCTCACGATGATCACCCGCACCGAAAGTGACTCACTGGGCTCCGTCGACATCCCCGACGGAGCCCTGTGGGGCATCCACACGCAGCGCGCCATCAACAACTTCCGCATCAGCGGGACCCCGGTCGGAACCCACCGAGCTTTGGTCAAAGCGCTCGGCACCGTCAAAGCGGCAGCCGCGCTCACCAACCGTGACCTCGGCCTGATTCCCCGAGAGGTAGGAGACGCCATCGTCGCCGCCAGCCGGGACGTCATCAACGGAGAGCTCGACGATCAGTTCGTCGTCGACGTGATCCAAGGCGGGGCAGGAACGTCCGTCAACCTCAACGCGAACGAGGTGATCGCAAACCGCGCTCTCACGCTTCTCGGCCACGATCTCGGTCGTTACGACATCATCCACCCGATTGAGCACGTGAACCTGTGCCAGTCGACGAATGATGTCTACCCCACCGCCATCCGGATCGCTGTGGTCTTCGCCCTTCACCCGCTGCTCGATGCCCTCCGGCACCTGGAATCGGCGTTCGCGGAACGGGGCGCAGCGTTCGCGGACGTACCGAAGCTCGGGCGCACGCAGCTGCAGGATGCCGTGCCGATGACCCTCGGGCAGGAGTTCACTGCGTTTGCCGTGACGATCCGTGAAGACCAAGAACGACTCATCGACGCGGCCCGGCTGCTCCTCGAGTGCAGCATCGGCGCGACAGCCATCGGTACGGGGGTGACCGCAACGCCCGAGTACCGAGAGCAGATCCTTGGTCGGCTGATCTCGGTCGCCAACCTCGATCTGACGCCCGCAGGAGACCTGATTGAGGCGACCTGGGACACCGGCGCCTTCGTGCAGTTCTCCGGTGTACTCAAGCGCGTGGCGACGAAGCTGTCCAAGATCAGCAGCGATCTCAGGCTGCTGGCGAGCGGGCCGGAAACAGGCTTCGCGGAGATCACGCTGCCAGCGAGGCAAGCTGGATCCTCGATCATGCCCGGCAAGGTCAACCCGGTTATTCCTGAAGTGATGAACCAGATCGCCTTCTTCGCGTTCGGTGCGGACCTCACCGTCACGTTCGCTGCTGAGCACGGGCAGCTGCAGCTCAACGCGTTCGAGCCGGCAATTGCACACGCGATTCTTCAGTCGATGACGTGGGTCGGGAACGGAGCATCCACCCTGGCGGCTCTGTGCGTAGAAGGCATCGAGGTGGGGCCCGCGCTCGTCGCGCGCCGGACATCCAACTCCGCCCAGGCAACCGCTCTGGTA
Organism: Microbacterium sp. NPDC089696; assembly: GCF_044749125.1. Taxonomy (NCBI): domain Bacteria; kingdom Bacillati; phylum Actinomycetota; class Actinomycetes; order Micrococcales; family Microbacteriaceae; genus Microbacterium; species Microbacterium sp. NPDC089696. The sequence goes on from NZ_JBIVHF010000002.1 coordinate 800,819, forward strand.
CCGCTACTCGGATACAGCCGTGCGTCCACGCTCGCGGCGGAGGCACGCGTGTCCGGCGAGGACGTCATCAGCCTTGCCATCCGTCACGGTCTCATCGACGTCGAACAGGCACAGCAGCTCGCGGGGTGAGGTCGCCCTCCTCACCCCGCGCCTACCCTTGAGTCATGTCAGTCACCGTCCGCTCCCTCCTCGAGCTTGAGGACGCGAACCTCACGCTGCGCACCGGCGTTGAGAACGTCGAGAACGTTGTGCGGTGGGTGCATGTCAGCGAGATGCTCGATCCGACCCCGTGGATGCAGGGCGGTGAGTTTGTCCTGACGACAGGGTTCCGACTCACCGACGATGCCCTCGTTCCGCCGTACCTGGATCGTCTCGCCGCGCACGGGGTGGCAGGCATCGGGTTCAGCACCGGCAACTATCTCGGAATGCATGAGGTCATCCCACAGGCGCTCCTCATCGGTGCCGCGGAGCGAGGAATCCCGCTGCTCGAAGTTCCCATCGACACCCCCTGGGTGCTCATCTCCGAGTACGTTTCCCGCCGCATCGCAGACGAGCAGAACCAGCTCGCTCAGCGTGCCTTCGATGCCCAACGCGACCTCACCCGGGTCGCTCTCGACGCCCAGGGCCACGCACGCGTCGTGACAACGTTGGCGTCGTTGATCAACGGTTGGGCCGCACTCACCACCCCCATGGGGCGAACGATTGCCGCCTCGAATGCCGCGTCGTCGGACCTGCTCGGTGAGCTGGACCAGGATCTCGCACGCGTGCGCGAGTCCGGGTCGGTGGCCTCCGTATCTGGGCCGCAGGGCATGACAAGCCTGCACCCGCTGGGAGGTCCGCTCTCCGTTCGCCAGGTGCTCATCGTGGGAAAGACGGAGGCCTTCGACGCCTTCGACCGCATCGTCATCGCGAGTGCCGTGTCCCTGCTGTCTTTCGCCTCGGAACAGCGGCTTCGTCTGACGGGCCAGCAGGCTGCGGCCGCCGACGTCCTCGGGGCGACCTTGTTGAGCACCACCGCGACTGCAGCACAACGAGCAGGTGCCGCGGCGGGTCTCGGTATCGGACCGCGAACGTCCGTGCAGGTCATCGCGGCGATGACCGCAGTCGAAGACGTCGCGCAGGTCGTGCACGATGTGTTCTCCCCGCACGAGGTTCCGACCATCAGCATCCGGGATCGCACGCAGACGAACCGTCACATCGTCATCCTGCAAACACCTGGCGCAGCGAGTGACGACGTGGTCACCCTGCGAACCCGACTGGGGGAAGACACACGAATCGGTGTCAGCGATGCGACGCTCGTCGTGGGCTTGGAAAAGGCGCGCCGGCAGGCCGCTGTGGCGTTGGAACATGCGAGCAATTCCGCGCCAATCGTCGCGTTCTCCGAGCTGTCGTCCGTCGACGTGGTGCTGGGCGTCGCTCGTCCCGAGGACGCCACCGCTGTGAGCCGCACGCTACTCGCACCATTCGACTCCTTCCATTCCGACAGGGAGGAGATGCTGCGCACCGCGCGCGCCTTCCTTGAGGCGAACGGGCGATGGGAGCCGGCTGCGAGGGCTCTCGGTATCCACCGGCAGACCTTGGTCAAACGAATTGCGTCCATCGAAGGGCGCCTCGGCGCGTCGTTCGACTCCGCAGATGTTCGAATGTCGCTGTGGTTCGCTCTTCAGGAGCGAGATACACGCTCCATTTGAGTCCGCGAAGGGCGCATCAGCCGGTAGCCGAGCCCCGCAAGCGCAGCGCCGAACACGGGCGCGATGCAGAAGAGCCACAGCTGTTCCATGGCGGTCGATGGCGCGAAGAGCGCTGCTGCGAAAGATCTCGCCGGGTTGAGGGACGTGTTGTCGACAGGAATAGTCACGATGCAGCACAGCACCACCGTGAGCCCGATGGCGAACGCTGCGAACATCGTCCCCCGTCTTCGGGCAATCAGCACAACCATCACCAGCAGAGCCGTGAAGAGAACCTCAACGACGAAAACGCCGAGAACGCCCACACTCAACGACGACTGGTCCCCATAGCCGTTGGCAGAGAAACCCGACGCGACCGCAACATCGAATCGTCCTGGCGCCTGGCCAAGGACGAAAGCGATCAGCGATGCGCCCGCTACGCCACCGAGGAGTTGCGCAGCCACGTAGGCCGGCACGGTTCGCCAGGACGTCTCACCCGCCGCGGCGATACCCACAGTGACTGCGGGGTTGAAGTGCGCTCCGGAGATGGGGCCGAAAACCAGGACTCCAGCAACGATGCTGAAGCCGACGGCCAAGGCGACGCCGAGGATCCCGACCCCGGAGTCAAGGCCCTCGCCGCCGGGCATTGAAAAGGAAAGAACGCCGGTGCCGACACCGGCGACGACGAGAACCGCAGTGCCGACGGCTTCCGCCCCCAACCGCGCGAACGTCAGGTTCGTTCGCGCGGTTGGGGACACATGGGGCGCCAGGACCGACGGGTGCGGATCGGTAGCAGTCATCGCTCGTCCTCCGGCTGACTCGCGGATGAACCAGCCATCAATGGCGTGTCCTGCACACACAGCGAGAAGGGTCGCGTGAACGCTGCCGCTGACTGCATGCTCGATCCGAACATCTGGTCTTTCCTCGTGGGGATCAGTCGCGCGCGGCGAGAGCGGCGATGCGAGCGGTATGGATTTCGTGGGCCTCTTCGTCCGTCTCGACGTTGGGTTCCGCCCCGTCGAGGGGACGCCGCGCGCTCTCCTTCAGGAAGAAGACCGTGACCAATCCGACAACGGATGCCCCGATGAGGAAGAGCGGTGCGGCAAGGAACGTGCCGGTCGAGTGGATCAGGGAGTCGATCACGAGAGGCGCGGTACCCCCGAAGATCGCCACGGAGATGTTGTACGAGGCTCCGAGGCTTGTGTAGCGACTCTTCGTCGGGAACAGCGCAGGGTACGTCGCCGCCAGCGACCCCATGTACAACGCGACCGGGAACCCCATCAGAGCAAGCCCTGCAATTACAAGGGCGGGGGTGCCGGCGTCAATCAGCAGGAACGCGGGCACGCTCAGCACGATGGTGATGACAGATGCTGCGAACAGGACAGGCTTGCGGCCGACCTTGTCCGACAGCGCACCGACGAATGGCATGGCGAGCGCCATCAGGACCAGGAGCGGAAGAGTCAGCAGGTTGCTCTGCACAGCGTCGTAGTTCTCCACGGTCGCGAGGTAGGTCGGCATGTACGACGTGAAGGCATACCCTGCGGTGTTGGCCGCTGCCACCAGCAGAGCGACGATGAGCATGGGACGCCAGTTCTGAGCGAACACCCGGAAGATGCTGACCTTGAGAGCCGTCTGGCCGACCTTGGCGAGCTGCTCCGCCTGCAGTGCAGCGAAGTGAGGCGACTCCTCGACCCGCAGGCGAAGGACGATGGCGATGATACCCAAGGGCCCGGCGACCAGGAACGGGATGCGCCACGCCCACTCGACCATCGTGTCCTGCCCCAGAGTCACCTGAAGCAGCGTCACGAAGGCTGCCCCGAGCGCGAACCCCATGTAGCTGCCGGAGTCGAGAAGCGCGCAGTAGAAACCCCGCTTCTTGTCAGGGGCGGACTCACCGATGAATGTCAGGGCTCCCGTGAGCTCGCCGCCGGCCGAGAACCCCTGCACCACCTTGAGGAACATGAGCAGGAGAGCAGCCGAGAAGCCGATGGCGTCGTATGTCGGCAGGATTCCGATGCAGAACGTCGACACGGCCACAAGGATCAGCGTGAGCAGGAGGACCCGTCGGCGACCGATCTTGTCTCCGAGCCATCCGAAGAACAGCCCGCCGACTGGTCGGAGCAGGTAGGTGCTTGCAAACGTCCCGAGAAGGAACACAACCTGAGCTGCGGGGTCAGCGTCCGGGAGGAACACGGCACCGAGTGTGACGATCAGGTAGCCGAACACTCCGACGTCGTACCACTCCATCACGTTGCCGACGATGGTCCCCCGGACGGCGCGGTTGAGTGTCTTCCGACGGATGACGTTGATGGTGCCGGTTGTGAGCGCTGCGGGCTCACCGGCTGCGGGCGTGGTCATGAGAACTCCTTCGTTCATTCGGGTGTGTTGCGTAGAGGAGGCTTCAGGCGCGAATGGCGCCGAAAAGTGCGAAGTAGTAGGACAGGTAGGCCGCCAGGTTCACAGTGAGGTCCTGGACGTCTTTGAGCGGGTTGACCTCAGCGATGGTGAGCGAGTCACAGTGCGGGGCCAGGGCTCCGACGATCTCCAGCGCCTCCCGAGACGTCATCCCGCCCGGCTCGTGCGCGCCCGCTCCGGGCGCATGAGCGGGGTCGACAGCGTCGATGTCGAAGCTCAGGTGGACGTGCTGCGCTCCTGCAATGTGCGTGAGGATCTCGGCGACCGCCTCTTCGGTGCCGATTCGCGCGAACCGACGCGCAGTGATCTGCGCGGGTCCCTCAGCTTCTGCAAAACCGTGAAGCTCAGGGAAGCTGAAGTGACGCAGACCGATCTGGATCGTGTTCTCGCGATTCACACGCTCAAGCTCCAGGCTGCGGCGCATCCCACTGGACTGGCTGTACCGTCCCTGCTGGCGGTTCTCGTGTACAGCATCGAGATGCGCGTCGAAATGGATGATCGCCACCTCACCCTCGACGGCGTCATGCAGTCCCTTGGTCCCCGCGAACAGCATGCTGTCGTCTCCTCCGAGGAGGATGGGAACATTTCCCGCACGGACACTCGCAGCGACGCGATCCGAGACGTTCGTGAGAGTTTCGTTGAGGTCATGGGCGACGACGTCTGCGTCTCCACCGTCGATGATCTGGGGAGCAGGAAGAGTCTCTCCGGTCTCGATGGAGTAGACCTCACCGTCAACGGCGCGCTGAGTCACCCACCCGAGAGCCTCCCGGATCTTGGCAGGTGCATACCGTGACCCCGGCCAGCCGAGCGTGGCTGCGCCATCGAAGGGAGCGCCGATGAGCTCGAACGTGCGGGGATTGGTCATGAGAAAGCCGCCTTGCTGTGGTGAACAACTGGCTCAAGTCTCGGGGCGCATTCAGCTTCCAACAATCATCAGAATGCACTCCGATGGGCACAGAGATGCACGAGATTGTCTACCGGCCACCCCGGGCGATGACGGTGCGCAGCGACATCGCTGTGGTGATGTCGCGAACACCCGGTAGAGCCGCGACTGTGGTCCACACGTCCTGGATGCGTTCGGGTGAGGGGGCTTCCACTCGCACAACCAAGTCGAGCTCACCGGCCACCACGTCACACTGCACAACTTCAGGGATCTGTTGCAGTGCTGCAAGGACATCGGCGCCGCGCATCCGGTCCTGGCGATAGACAAGCATGGTGGCACTCACCGGAGGCGCACCGGGAGGTCTTTCCTGAATCGTGTAGCCGAGGATGTGCCCGTCCCGCTCCAGACGCTCGATCCGTTGACGGATGGCGTTCCGTGACAGTCGCACGATCTCGCCGAGCTGTGCGTGACTGATACGCGCGTTCTGTCGAAGCTCGACGAGGATCCTCTGGTCTATGGAGTCAAGCTGACGCATGCGTGAACCCTCCTTGTTGAACCGTTGGGCCCGCCTCGAGGGCCGTGCGGGCGGCAACCTGCACATGCTCCGCCAAGGCGTGCAGCGCTTGGGATTCGAGAGCTGCATACCTCAGGTAGTAACGTTCCGTCGTTGTGGCCGTCGACACACGATGGAGGCGACCCATCTGGATCTCTCTTCTCGCTTCATACCGCGGAAGTAGGCCCCACGCCGCGCCTTCCAGCAGTAGTGCTTTCGCTGCCGAGGTAGACGCCGCTGTAGAAAGTGCGCGGCTCGGCGCGAGCGATGCCTCTTCCACGAACGCGTGATGACGAGCTTCGCGTCCACGGACGACCACGGTCGGAGCGTAGGCGAAATCTGCCTGCGGGACGCCTCGCGAGATCCAGTGGTCGATGAAGTCCGGGGTCGCCACCGCATCGAACATCCCCAGGCCGAGATCGACCGTATGCGACCCTGACATCTCCTCAGACGAGGTCGTGATCCGGACCGTGATGTCATCGCTCGCAAGCACCTGTCCCTTGGCCGGCTCATCGATAATGTTCAGGTCCACCGGTGTGACAGCCGCAGCCCGCGCGACCGCGGAAAGCCACACCGAACTCAGATCCACCTCAACGGCGACGGTCGCACGGGCACGAGAAGCACCGTCTGCCAGCAGACCCAGAGTGCGCAGTGTTTCCCTCTCGAGCATCTCGGCTTGACGGGCGAAGCGAACGACCGAGGCACCCGTGCTCGTCAAACGGACCGGCTTCGAGCGCACCAACATGACCTGACCGAGGAGAGTCTCCAAAGCCTTGAGCCGCTGGCTCACAGCGGAAGGGGTGATGTGAAGGTCACGCGCCGCACCGTCGAGGGTTCCGGCATCAGCAACAGCAGCGAGGGTGCGGGCGAGATCGCCCGGAAGAGAGATCATGACTCGCTGCCTTTCCCGGATCGCGATGAAAGCCTGTCGATGGTGGCAACGCCAGCTGAGGTCACTGCGACCGCCGATGCAAGGATGACGGGCAGCCAAGCGTCCAACGCGATGAGAGTGCCCGCGGCCGCCGTCCCTAGCGACCCGGCGGTGATTTTCAGAGCACCCACCCAGACGAACACCTGACTGCGTGCAGCCACTGGCGCGTACTCACTTCGTGCCGCGAGCGTTGCGGCAAAGAAGTACGAGTTCAGGATCCCCGTGAGTGCGTACGCGGCGATGACCCAACCTATGTGCCCGGAGACAAACACACCGAACAGGCTTACCCCCACACATGCCGCGAGAACCGGCATTGCCTTATCCGCATCACCACGGAGAGGCCGGACCATCACGCCCACGGAACCGGCGAAGCTCCCTAGGCCGTACGCGGCGGTCAGGAAACCTGCAGCGGCGGGCGCCACATCGAACCGGGTGGTTCCGGCGACCGCGACGACCGGGAGCACAGCGACTGACAGGGCAATTGCAATCGTGCTGTACAGGGTGCGTCGGAGAGGGCCTGAGCTGATCATCAACGACAGGGTTCGCAGCGGACGCGGGACGTCGGAAGCGGCCACGTCCTGTGTCGAGGGCGGCAGCATCTTGACGAGGAATGCAGCGAATGCCGCGGAGCTGGCCAGCACGAGCACCGCAGTAGTGGGATTCCATGCTGCAGCGATCACTGCGACGACAGTCGGGCCGACAGTACCTCCGATGCCGTAAGTGGCCACATCCCATCCTTGGGCTCGGCGTTGCATCTCTCTCTCGGGTCCGGCGATGGCGGGCAGTCGAGAACTAATGCCGCCGGTGAGGAGGGGGCCGAGCGCACCCGATGCGATGAGAAGGATGGCGGGTATGCCTATCCAGACGACGTCGTAAAGGACGACGGCCGCAGCCAGTGTGGCGGCATGAAGGATGCAGGCCAGTGCGAGGACGTTCCGTCCATCGCGCGCCGTATCCAGTACGCGCGCGATGAACGGACCGATCAGGTGGGGGAAGGTGATGCACGCCCCCAGAAGACCGGCGGCCCAGGGAGGTCCGCCGACCGTGGTGACGAGGAGCACGACGCCCACCACCGCACCGCCGTCCGACGTGCGCGCGAGAGTCGCCGCGACGACGTATCGCGCGAGTCCTCCCTGGCGCTCGTCGGACGACTGCATCACGGCGTGCTCAGCACTTTCGATTCCACGGCTGCGGCGACAACGGCATCACGCTCCGCGTCGCTAAGCCCGACAATCGGAAGCGGGAGGGCATTCTTCTGCGTCAAACCCATGTGTTCGGCAAGTGCGGCGACAACTCGGAGGCTCCCGTATCGACGGTTCGCCGCCCAGATCGGCTCGAGCTGCTGGGACAGCCGCTCCGCTTCCTCATCGTCTCCGCGTTGTGCTGCCCGCGTGATCGCCAGCGCAGGCGCAGGCAAGGTCCCGGCGATCACTGAGTACCACGCTTCGCACCCGGCACTCAGGCCGGTTGCTGCGAGCGCGTCACCGGACACCCCGATGGTCACGTCCTCCGGCACTCGTGCACGGATCTCCGTAACGCGTCGAGTGGCCTCGACGGGAGTCTCAGGCACACCAGGAATCTTGATGGACGCAACGTGCGGCAGGGCCGCCACTCGCGCATACAGATCGTCCGTGAACTCGAAATGGGTTGTTCCGGGGTTGTCGTACACGATGAGAGGCACGTCGAGGTTCGCGGTGACGGTCTTGAAGAGCCCGAAGACGTCATCCTCCGTCAGTCGCTGGTAGCTCATCGCCGGCAGGAGCACACCCGCCACCCCAGCCCTCTGAGCATCCTCTGCGTACGCCAAGACATCTCGCGTGCGCAGTGCGCCGATGCCGGCGAACACCGGCACCGTGCCTGAAAGCTCGACAGCGATCTGGATGGCGTTCGCGCGCTCACGACGGTCCAGGTACGCGTACGATCCGGTGGACCCGAGCGCGGTGATCGAATCGACGCCTGATGCGGCGAGAAGGGCGATGATCCGAGCGAATGAGATCTCGTCCAGGCCGTCATCGCGGAGCGGTGTGAGCGGGAAGGCGCTGAGCCCGCTGAACAAGGCGCTCATTGTCCGCTCTTTCGCGCGCCGGTGATCTCCGTCCGGTCCAGGGCGGAGCGAATGTCAGCGATGATGTCGTCGGCGGATTCCAGCCCCACAGACAGGCGAAGGTGCCCGTAAGTGAGGAACCCGGCAGGGTAGCTTTCGCTTCCTCCGCGCGCATCCGGTCCGACGTGGACGATGAGCGTTTCGTCGTGGCCGAGAGACACCGCCGAGGTGATCACACCGAGGTTGTCGACAAAACGGTTCTGTGTGTCACTGTCACCATCAACGGCGAACGCGAGCATCCCACCAAACCCTCGTCCACCGAACTGCCGCTTGGCGAGTTCATGCTGCGCGTGAGACGCAAGACCCGGGTACTCCACATAGGCGATGCGGGGATCGGATTCGAGGAACTCTGCGACGCGCTGCGCAGAGGCGAGGTGCTGAGCGAGTCGGAGCGGGAGGGTGACCGATCCGCGCATGATCATCCACGCGTTGAACGGGGAGATGACACCTCCGACATCGACGACAGCGACATGACGGATGTGCTCCACCAGTTCGGAGCTGCCGATGACCGCGCCGCCCATGGCATCACCGTGGCCGTTGATGTACTTCGTCAGAGAGTGGACGACCAGGTCTGCCCCATCCGCCAGCGGACGGTAGAACGGCGGCGGCGTGAAGGTGCCGTCGACGGTGAGCAGCGCTCCCGCCTGGTGTGCGATGTCTGCGATGGCCCGGATGTCGGCGACCTTCGTCGTCGGGTTCGCGATGGTCTCGACGTGGACGAGCTTGGTGTTGGGGCGGATTGCCGCACGGACAGCGTCGAGGTCTCCGACATCCACGAAAGTGGCCTCGATGTTGTAGCGCTCGGGAAGGAGTTCAGAGAACAGCTTCCAGACCGCCTCGTACGTGACGTTCGAGACGACGACGTGGTCCCCGGTTTTGAGCAGGGTGAAGAAGACACCGTGGAGGGCGGCGACTCCGGTGGCGAAAGTGGCAGCGGCCTCGCCCCCGTCCATGGCGGCGAGCTTCGTCTCCAGCGCCTGCTGGTTCGCACCTCCGTTGCGCGTGTACGTGAGGCGGTCAGTTGCAGACCAGTCCATGGACGCGGGGTCGTCCGGAAGCCGATATGAGTTGGCCATGATGAGCGGGGTGCGGACAGCACCGGTGCCTTCATCGATGGTGTTACCGCCGTGCACTGCCCAGGTCAGGAAGTCCACGGTGTCAGCGTTGTGCTTGTCGGGTCGAACGGTCATGTTGGTCTTCCTCCTATTTCGTTCCTGCAGCGAGAAGTCGCTGCGCGACCGTGATCTGGTCGCCGAGTCGGCTCAGTTCATCGACGAGTTCCTGTCCTGCTCGTGTCAGGTCTTCGTCACTCAGCGGCGCGAGCGCGTCAAGGATGAAGAGGGCAGATCGCGTGTTGTCGGTCAGGGCAGTGCGGCGCCCCTGTCTCCAGTTCCACCGTCGGCAGGTGACTCCGCGGACGTCCCCCCAGATCACTTCGCCGCGGTCCGGGTGTTCGATGGAGATCTCGCCGCCGACGACCGTGTCGAAGTCCTCGGATCCGCTGGCTCGTGTGAGCCGCGGTGCGCTTTCGTAGCCGTCGAGGTCTTCACCTCCGAGCGGGATCTGGTGGCTGACGGAGATCGCGTTGTAGATGTCGGTCAGTCGGTTGACGCGCGGCAGTCCTTCCGCGGCTCGGCGAGTGAGTGCCTCGACGCTGTTGCGCGTGCGCTGAGGCTTCGCCCCGAATGCACGGTACGCCTCACGCCAGGAAGCGATGTGAGGGAGCTCCTCCACCGGTCCTTGCGCGAGCGCCGCCGCGGCGACCCCCTCGGCGCGCACGAGAAGCGCCTCGCTGAGCGCGTCGCTGGGTCCCGGCTCGATGCCGTCGACGGCGATCAACAGTGCGCGATAGTCGGGACGCAGAGCGAAGACCTCTTCGTCGATGGTGGCCTCACTGAGGAAAGTCTCGAGGTCCGTTGTCGTAGCCATCAAGGCTCCTTCCGTTGGTGCTTGCGAAGATCGGGCTTGAACACGGCGAGGAGGAATCGAGCCTCTTCTTTGCCAGCGTTCATGTACGTGTGCGAGTTGTCGCCGGCGAACGCAATGGCATCACCGGGAGCGAGGATGTGCACTTGACTCCCTGAAGAGACGCTCACTCGTCCGGAGCGGACCTGCAGCAGCTCCCTCGTTCCTGGGGCGTGGGCATCACTGCGGTGAACGTCGTCAACGGCGAGGGTCCACTCCCAGAGCTCAACCGAGTCCGCCTGCTGGGTCCCAACGAGAAGGACCCCCTCCCCGCCGTGTTCCCCCCTCCACAGCACGGATCCTTCACCGTCTCGAGTAAGGCGGGTACTGTCTGTGGTGGGCGGTTCCACCAGGCTCGGCAGTCCGATGGACAGCGCGTCACTGATGCGGACGAGAGTCGCGACGCTCGGGTTCGCCACCCCCTGCTCAACGTTGATGACCATGCGTCGGCTGACCCCCGCCGCTTCAGCCAGCCGATCCAGCGTCCACTGACGAGCGGTCCTCTCGTTCTTCACTCGCGCCCCGATTGCGCGAGAGAGGGAGTTGGCGACATCGTTCATGTAGTGCATAATACTGCACTAGACAGTGTAGTCAACGACGTATCGATGAGCACTCAATCGAAAGGAACTCCATGGCGTGGGTTGTCCTCCTCCTCTCCGGCACGCTGGAGGCCGTGTGGGCGGCCGCGCTGTCGGCGTCCAAGGGGTTCAAAAAGAAGGGACCCACCGTCCTCTTCTTCGTCTCCATCGGGGCAAGCCTCGCGGGACTGGCCTGGGCGATGAACGAGATACCGACCGGGACCGCGTACGCCGTGTGGGTGGGAATCGGCGCAACGTTGACCCTGATCTGGGGGTTCGTGACGAAGCAGGAGCGACCAACACTCGTCAGGGTCGCTCTCCTTCTCCTTCTGATCGGTTCCGTGATCGGCTTGAAGGTGGTGAGCTGATGCCGTGGATTGTCCTCCTCGGAAGCGCCGTCCTCGAAGCTGTGTGGGCAACCGCCCTCGGGCTGTCGAACGGTCTGACTGAGCTCGTCCCGACGGTGATCTTCCTCGCCGCGGCGACCCTCAGCATGCTCGGCCTCGGTTGGGCGGTGAAGACGATACCCATCGGCACCGGCTACGCCGTCTGGGTCGGGCTGGGGGCTGCTCTGACGGTGGTCTACGCCATCCTCACGGGAACGGAGCCGGCGTCCCTGTGGAAGCTCATCTTCATCGGAGGAATCGTCGGGGCAGTCATCGGATTGAAGCTCGCACCCACTGGTCACCCGAAACCTGGCTCTCCCTCAGAGAGCGCATAGGCGTCTCGCGCGCAACATATCGGGGGATTGAGCGCGCGGGACATACCGCAGCACACGTGCATGCGGAGAGCGCTGCCATCCGGTCACGCGGATGGCAGCGCTCTGGTGTACTGGCCGCTCTACCGGTGCGCGCCACCGGGGATCGGCTCAAACACCGTGAGAGCAAAACGCGCCTCGCCATCGCCCACGTTCACGTAGGCGTGAGCCTCATCGCCACGGAACGTGATGGCATCCCGTTCAGCCAACGTGAACGTCTCCGATCCCACCCTGACTTCGACAGAGCCCTGCAGTACCTGGAGCAACTCCCGAGTGCCATCGATGTGCGCCTCGCTGTCATGCCGCTCACCGAGAGCAAGCGTCCAATCCCACAGCTCCACGACGTTCGGGGACTTCGTGCCCGCGACGAGCACACCCTGGCCCCCGCGCTCACCTTCCCACAGGACCGCTCCCTCACCGTGTCGGGTCACTCGTGCGAGATCGATGTCCGGCGGTTCGACCAGCTCGGGAAGACCCACGCCCAGGGCGTCACTGACTCGCAGCAAGGTGCCGATACTCGGGTTCGTCGCACCCTGCTCGATGTTCACCAGGACTCGGCGGCTGACGCCTGCCTGCTCAGCGAGACGGTCCAAGGTCCACCGCAGTTCCTGGCGCCGTTCTTTCACGCGCGCGCCGATCACGGCGGAGAGGTCGCTCGTCGATTCGGTCACTTACGCATCATAGACGCGACGAGCAGCCGCAGCTCAGCCCACGCAGACACGTGCACGGTGCCCCTCGTCAAGGCCACCGTGCACGTGAGGGGGTCAGAGGACCTTCGACAGGAAGGCTTTCGTGCGCTCCCTCTGGGGATTGCTCAGGACCTCCGTGGGGCGACCGGACTCAACCACCACACCCCCGTCCATGAACACCATCGTGTCCGCGACCTCCCGCGCGAACCCCATCTCGTGGGTGACGACGATCATGGTCATTCCGCTTTCCGCGAGTCCCTTCATCACATCGAGCACCTCGCCCACCAGCTCCGGATCCAATGCAGACGTCGGCTCATCGAACAGCATCAGTTTGGGCTCCATGGCAAGAGCGCGTGCAATCGCGACGCGCTGCTGCTGGCCACCGGAGAGGTGAGCGGGATAGTAGTCGTATCGGTCGGCGAGCCCGACACGTGCGAGCAATTCCATGGCACGGGCTTTGAGGTGTGCCCTGCCACCCTTGTGCAGCAGAGTAGGGGCGATCATCACGTTCTCGAGCGCCGTGAGGTGGGGGAACAGATTGAACTTCTGGAAGACCATCCCGATGTCACGACGTTGCCGTGCAGCCTCTTTCGGATGCAGCTCGTAGATCTTGCCCCCGTGCTGACGGTAGCCGACGAGCTCATCCTCGACCCACAGTCGGCCGGCGGTGACGGTCTCGAGGTGGTTGATGCAGCGAAGGAATGTCGACTTCCCCGATCCGCTCGGGCCGACCAGGCACAACACCTCTCCACGAGCGACTTGCAGGGAAATGGACCGGAGTACGAGATTCGAGCCATAGGCCTTCGACACGGATTCCGCGCGCACCATCGGAGTGGCCGGCGCAGGTGTGGTCGCCGCTCGTTCCGCGACGTCAACGGCCGCTTCCGCATTCATTGCTGTCCCTCCAAAGCTGTTGTGGCAGGTCTTGCCGCCCGGCGCTCCATCCGCCGCTGCTGCCGTGCGCCGACCGCGGTGCGGATCACTCCGGTCTCCAGGGTTGGTCGCATCACTTGGGGTCTATCGCCGACTCCCTTCGCGAAGTGGCGTTCGACGTAGTACTGCCCGATCATCAGAATCGACGTGAGCACGAGATACCAGATCGACGCGACGATGAGCATCGGCACGGGTTTGTAGCTGACCTGAGCGATGTCCCGTGTGCGCGTGTAGAGCTCGAGGGTGAACGGCACGGCCGTCACCAGCGACGTGGTCTTCAACATCGAGATGACTTCATTGCCGGTCGGCGGAATGATGACCCGCATGGCCTGCGGCAGAATGATGCGGCTCATCGTATGGCCCCACCCCAGACCGAGCGCAGTCGCTGCCTCGCGCTGCCCCTTGTCGACAGCGAGGAGTCCCGCGCGAACGATCTCCGCCATGTACGCGGCTTCGTTAAGCGCCAGGCCGATGATGGCGAGAACGAAGTAGGAGAAGAGTTCCTTGGTGCTGATCGACACCCACGGTTGAGCGAACGGGAGACCGACGTCGATGCTCTTGTAGATGACCGTGATGAGGCCCCAGAACACCAGCTGCACGTACACCGGGGTGCCCCGGAAGATCCAGAGGTAGACCCACGAGACAGTGCGCATCACCGGGTTCGGCGACTGCCTCATGACGGCCAGGACGATGCCGAGGACAACCGCGATGATCATCGAGTAGATGGTGAGCTGCAGCGTGTATCCGAGGGCTTGGAGCACCCGCACGTCGAAGACATACTGGCCGACCACAGCCCATGAGTACACGGGGCGGTTGAACGCGGCGTCGACCACGAAGAGCGCTGCGATGACGAGCAGAATCGCAGAGGCCAATGTGCGCCATGGGTGGCGCAGCTTGATCGCCTGGATGGCTTCCGGGTCACTCACCGGAGGATCAGCGCTGGTTCGCGGGGAGGTTGCGGTGTCCATGGTCACTCCGTGCCGGCGTTGATAGCGGCCTTCTCCACCGCGCCTGCTTCGACGCCAGCTGCCGTGAGGATCTCGAGGTAGGTGCCGTCATCGATGAGTGACTGGAGGGCTGCCTGGACAGCGGCGGTCACGTCGCTGTCCTTCTGGGTCGCGAAGCCGTATGGTGCCGTGGCGAACAGGCCCCCGACGAGATGGATCTCTTCGCCGCGCTTGAGGGCGGCGTCACCGCTCATCGGGGAGTCTGCACTGAAGGCGTCCGCTCGCCCTTGGACGACAGCATCCACGAGGTCCGGCTGGTCATCGAGAACGAGGATCTCGATGGGATCGTTGCCCGCGGCGACGCACTCGTCGCTGCGGGCTGGTAGCTCATCGGTGTGCTGGATCGTGCCCTGGGCGACCGCGACCGTCAGCCCACATGCGTCGTCGGGGTCGATGTCGTTCCCGATGGCGGCGGCCCACTGGCTGCCCGCGACGTAGTAGTTCACGAAGTCCACGGTCTTCTGACGCTCGACCGTGTCAGTGAACGACGCATCGCCCACATTCACCGCGCCCTCTTCGATGCGCGGGAGGATGCTGTCGAACCCGAGCACTTCCCACTCCGGCTCGAGACCGAGCTTGGCAGCGACCGCTTCCGCGAGCTGGACCCCCCATCCGGCCGGATCGCCGTTGGAGTCCTTGTACTCGTTCGGCGGGACCGTGAGGTCACTGCCGATTCGCAGCACCCCTGCGTCGCGGATGTCGTCGGGGAGCAGGGCTGCGGCCGCATCGTCGACGGTGATGTCCTGGTCGGGGGCGGCGCTCGCTCCCTCGCCTTCGGTGTTGGTGCAGCCAGCCAGAACGAGGACGGTGGCGGCGGCGATGGCCGGCACGGCGTATCGAATCTTCATCGATTCTCTCCTTTGAGAACGTCGCTTCCCTTGGCTCCCTGAACGGCTGAAGCGCAACTTTCGGGTGTAGCGAGCTGTGTGTGATGGGAGGTACGAACGTCGCCGGCGGTGCAAGTGCCGACGATGTTCGAGGCAAAAGTCCTCCGAGGCCAATCGGGGTGTCAAGAGATCGCTATGTCTTCGAGCACATCGCAACTACCGTGTCGCGAAGATGGTCATTTCGGCATGACGTGCGAGCAGTTTGGTGGTGCTCAACGAGCTGGCGTCGCTGTGAGCATGGTGACGAACGCATCGAAGCGTTCCGCGCTCACGTCGATCACAAAGGTGTTGAATCCCGTGCCTCAGACAGACCACCCTTCGAGGAAAACCCCCGATTCGCTGACTGTGGAAAGCCTGCTCGTCCACGGTGGGAATGAGATCCGTGAAGAGTCCCGCGCGGTGCGACTGCCCATCGTCATGGGCAACTCCTACTACCTCCCCGAGGACACCGAGGGCGTCGATCTCTCGGACCCCGATCTGCTGGTCTACACCCGCAACGCGGGTGTGAACCAGCTTGGCCTGCAGAGCAAGCTCGCAGCGCTCGAGAACGCAGAGGAAGCAGCAGTCTTCAGCACGGGCGTCGCAGCCCTTCACGCGGTTCTTTTCACGACCCTGAACTCCGGCGATCACGTCGTCGTATCCAGCATCGTCTACGACGCTGTCTGGCGGCTCTTGGAGGATCTGCTCCCTAAGAAGTACGGCGTAGAAGTGACGTTCGTGAACAGTGCCGATCTCGATGAGGTTCGTGCCGCGATGCAATCGAACACCAAGCTCGTCCACTCAGAAACCATTGCGAACCCCACCACTCAGGTTGTCGACGTGGCAGGACTAGCTGCCATCGCCCACGAGCACGGTGCACTGCTGTCCATCGATTCCACATTCACGCCACCCGTGTTCTTCCGCCCACTCGAACATGGAGCGGATCTCGTCGTGCACTCGCTGACGAAGTACATCAACGGGCACGGCGATGCGCTCGGCGGAAGCGTGGCCGGTTCCCGGGCTCTCATCCACACGATCAAGGCCGATGCGCTCGTGGACGTCGGCGGGGCGATCTCCCCGTTCAACGCATGGCTGATCACGCGGGGGTCGGTCACACTGCAGCTTCGCTATGAGCGCCACCTCACCAATGCACAGGAGCTCGCTGAGGCGCTCGAGAACGACCCCCGAGTCGCTTTCGTGTCCTATCCCGGGCTCGTGTCGCATCGTCAGCACACGCTCGCCACCCGCCAGTTCGAAGGTCGCGGGTACGGGGCGATGATGGCCTTCGCCGTGCGTGGAGATGCTGCGGCCCAGGAAGCCTTCGTCGGCGCCCTGAAACTGATCACCTCCGCAGTCTCGCTCGGGCATGATGAGTCCCTGATCGTGAACTCGGCGCGGGAATCTCGGCGCGGCTTCGAGTCCTATCCTCCGGAGTTTCACGAGTGGGGTCACCTCCGACTCTCGGTCGGCCTGGAGAACATCGACGATCTCATTCGCGATGTTCAGCAGGCGCTGGACCATGCAGTGGGGCCGCTCACCGATGCGTGAGGGGATGCTGCGCCAGCACCCGCAGATGCGCGGCGCTATCGGGGTGGTGGTCGCTCTGACCGCAGGTGTGGGTTTCAGCACGGGCGGCGTCATCGCCAAGCCCTTGTTCGACGAAGGGTGGACGCCACCTGCTGCCGTGCTGGCGCGCATCGCCTTGGCGGTCGTTGTCCTCGCACCGTTCGCGTTGCGGAGCCTGAGCGGTCGATGGTCGATTGTGTGGAAGGGGCGGTGGACCCTGCTTGCCTACGGCGTGCTGGCTGTCGTCGGCACCCAAGTCGGCTTCTACTCTGCGCTGGAACGCATCCCCGTCAGCACGGCGCTCTTGGTCCAGTACCTCGCGCCCGTCGCACTGCTTTTGTTCGTGTGGGTCCGCTCGCGACGAACCCCGCACCGCACAGTCCTCATCGGCGCTGTCCTCGCGCTCGGTGGGCTCGTCGTTGTCATCGGTCCTACAAGCTCAACTTCCCTGGACCCTCTTGGCATCGTTTTTGCCATCGTCGCCATGGTCGGGCTCGCTGTCTACTACGCCATCGGCGAGCGACCGGACGACGGGATCTCGCCAATAGCGTTCGTGTGGCTAGGGCTACTGGTCGGCGGATCGGTCATCGCACTTAGTGGATGCGTGGGTATCCTGCCCATCCACATGACCTTCGAATCGGTTGACTTCTTCGGCGGGCGTGCTCCGTGGTGGGCACCCGTGCTCTTCATCGGCCTGTTCTCCACGGCATACGCGTACGCCGCGGGCATCTGGGCGATCACGCTTCTCGGTGCACGGGTGTCGTCGTTCCTCGGGCTGACGGAGGTCGTGTTCGCCGCGGCGGCCGGGTGGTTGCTCCTCGGGGAGAGCATCAGCGTTCCCGCTTTCATTGGCGCAGGGTTGATCCTGGCCGGGATCATCCTCGTTCGACTTGACCCGTCGGCGACACCCGCTGTTGTTCAGCTCGAAGCGCTGACGTCCTCAGAGCCTCTCCCCGCAGAACAGTCATCGCTGCACACCCGTCCTGACTCGTAGGAGCATGCGCAACGGAAGACACGACTGAGCGCATTCCACTGCACTGCCGATACTCTCGATCTGTGGCGACAAGTCGATGGAAGCTCGTGCGGTGGCAGGTGGGGTACGGGACATTCGGTGTCCCCCAAGCCGCAGCACCGATTGCCTTCTCGCTCCTGGCGCTGCCCCTCACCGGCTCTGCAGAAGCAGGCTCGGGCATGGTGTTCGCCATGACCGTCACCCAAGTGATCGCGGCGACGCCGTTGTCGAGATTCGGCACGCGGTTCAATCCAGTGTCATACCTACGCGCCCTTCTCATCGTGCGCACCGTGGCTCTCCTCGGCGTGACCTATGCGGCTTACGCCGCAGCACCCATGCCCGTCCTCATCACTGCAGCAGCCGCCGCAGGTCTTACCAACGGTGCCGCCTACGGCTACCAGCGGTCACTCTTGAACTACCTCGTCGAACCAGAGCGTTTACCCCGTGCACTGGGAATAGCCGCCACACTGAACGAAGTCACGTTCGCGGTGTCGCCCGTGCTGGCCGCTGCACTCGGAGCAGTGTCTCCTGTGTTCGCGATGTTCGCGCTCACCGTTCTTGGCATCGGTCCGCTCGTCCTCATGCCCTCCGTTCCGCAAGCGCAGGCTCCCGTGCGCGTAAAGACGACACGGCGAACACCGCTACCGAAGGCGATCTACATCTGGTTGGTCTGCGCGGCAGCTGGATCCGGTGTTGTGGCCGCTGTGGAAGTCGGCGCGGTGCCGTTCGCTGTTCTCTTCGGTCTTGCACCGGAGTGGGGCTTCATCTTCGCGCTGACCTTATGCATTGGTTCGGTCGCGGGAGGGGTGTGGGTGAGCATTCGCAACCGCATTCTCACGCGACGCCAGGTCGTCACCTTCCTTGTGTTGACGTCTGCCGGTGCAGTATTGGTTGGGTTGCGCGTCAACATCGCCCTCCTGCTCGCGGGGGCCGTACTCGTCGGGTTCTGCTTGCCCGCACTCGGTACGTACTACTCCCTCGTCTTAGACCAGCTCTCCCCACCCGAGAGACGCGCTGAGGTGTTTGCGTTGATGAAAACCTCCAACGCGTTAGGTATCGTCGGCGTCAGCGGCGTTCTCGCCATTGGGGGCCTGGACGTCGCATCCGTCGCCGCCATGTCTTTCATCGTCGTCGCCACCCTGGCCGTCATCGTCTTCTTTCAACGGTCCCAACGGCTCTAAGGTCACGAACAACGCAGTTTCGGATCCCACCTCCGTGCAGCACAGTACGCTCGAAGAGCAGTGAAATGCACTACACCATCTGGTGCGAAGGCACCGAGTCACCTTCACGCTCGATACGCACACAAGGAGCTCCCATGGCCAGATCACTGTCCTCGGCGGAAGCGGCTACGCCGGTTCTGCTGTCGTCGCCGAAGCCCGCCGTCGTGGTCACGAGGTGACGTCGCTGAGCGCTTCGCCGCGCTGATGCAGCAGAGCGATGTCAGGCTCACGCGCTGGCCGAAGACACAAGGTGGGTCGCCACAGCGTGGGCGCCGACGGCTCGCGCACCCACGCTGACCAGGAGCAGCGCCCTCAGCAATCTCGGAGCGGCGCCCGCAACGCCCCCGCTGGACCATTGACAGCCCTTAGCCTGTCAGGAAGCGAATCAGCTTTCACTCATAGCTCCGGTGAACGCGCCAGCCATCCTCGCCCTGGAAGAGGTCGAACATCAGGGACTGACCGTCCGTCGTCATCGGTGCCCTGGAATCGCCATCCGTAGAGGCCACGGGTCAGTTGACTCGCCTCCAGCGGCACGGCCCTCACTGCGTCGCACAGTCGCGCGGGCGTGTCCGTGACCCGCCAGCGGCGTCCGGCGAACATCATTCTGGCGGGGATGTCATCGACCATCCATATGGTGGCAGGAAGATGGGCGGCCGCGGATCTCATTATTCGAGGATGGAACATAGGTTCGACCTTTACTAGCCTGTCCTGAGGTCGGAGGAGGGGCGCCGGCATGGGTTCGAGTAAGCGACTGGCCGCTCACTACGACATGCGCGCGCACCACCAGGCGATTCTTCGAGCAGCTCGGTCAGGCCCCCTTCAGTCACTGTCGGAGCGGGAAGTGGCTCTCCGGGTGCAACCACTGACTACCTACCCGCAGCCGTATCGGGCAGTTCGCGCCTGGGTGCACTTCGGGGCGAAGGCGATCCGCGTCGACGCGAAGCTCGCCAGGTCGACGCCGCTCGCCGCGGGGATCGAGTTCCGAGCCGGCGAGCAAACGTTCCGGTGCTGGGTGTGGGGTAATGCAGTGTCGGCAGCCGACGATGACTGAAGGCCCTGTCACTCGGAGAAAAAACCCGGTATATGTTGCTAGGGAGGCAACATGAAGGTACGCGGCCACGCCAAGAACATCGTCCTGCCCGATCAGCGAGTGGCGATCTGCGGAGACTGGCATGGGAATCAGGGGTGGGCTCGGATGCTCTCCCGGGCGCTGCCGTATCTCGCGCCGGACGTGACGACGATGTTGCACCTTGGCGACTGGTGGATGCCGCCGGACGCGGTCGACGAGATCTTCGCCGAGACCGCCATCACCCGCTTCTACTTGGTCGCAGGAAACCATGAGCAGTGGGATGAGATCACCCCACTCCTCGACAAGTACCCGGGCGAAGCCGTGCAGGTCTCCGAGCTCACCTGGATTCTTCCGCGGCCGGCACGCCTGACCATCGGCGGACGCTCCGTGCTCGCGCTCGGCGGCGCCTCATCCGTGGACCGCGAGTCGCGGGTGGAAGGGCTGACCTGGTGGCCGGATGAGGCGATCACCGACGCGATGGTCGACGAGGCCATCACCGGCGGTCCCGTAGATCTGATGCTCACCCACGAGTCCCCGGCAGGCACCCCTGTCCGCCCCGTCCGTGAGATCCTCCGCTCGAACCCGCACTGGTTCACGAAGGCGGCGTTGGAGGCGTCCGCGGCATCCCGCGCACGGATCAGTCAAGTGTGGGATGCGGTGCGCCCCGAGCTGTTGGCGCATGGCCACATGCACGTCGGTGCCGGCGGGAAGACCGAGGACGGCCGCCGCGTGGCGAGCCTCGGACGAGAGGGGCACGAGTGGAACATCGCGATCCTCGACATGAGCAACCTGAGGATGGCGACCCCGAGCCTGGCAATCCTCCGGGGATACGCCAACGACGACGACGGTTCTCGTCGGACCCGGGAGCAGCGAGCGAACAGCGTCGCCGAGGCGCTGCACTCGGGAGTCCTGGACGGCCTGAAGCCCACGCCTGGGGCGCTCCGGGACGCGCAGGACTACGTCGATGGCGTCCGTACCCTCGACGAGCTCATCGAGGACGTCCGCCGTCGTCACACCCGGAACCCTGAGGAGAAGTCATGACGGAGGAGGAGCCGTGCCCACTGGGCTGAGCTCGTCGGCCCCTGATACACGATGGCGAGCATCGCCGGCGTTCTCGGGTAGTTGGAGGCCCAGGCGGCGGGGAGCGATCTACGCCTCCTCGTGCCGACCACCGGCGAAGGCGTGGACGCACTCCCGACGTTTCAACTACAGGAAGGGAAGATCGTCGACGGGCTTCAAGACGTCCTCCGCGTCCTCGCGACTGGGACCACGAGCAGATGGACGTGGGCGCAGCGCACCACGTGGTCGTGGAGCAGCTGTAGTCTCTGTGGAGTTGTCAGGGGGGAACACGGGCCCCGGCGCGAGGTTTCCCTCTTGCGTTCGTCGCGGCCGCCCAGCAGCTCACAGACTGCATGGCCGGGGATGTGTTCTCCGCGACTCTCTCTCGCGTATTACCCTGCGGCAGATCAGGGCCGTTCTCGGCGGATCTCAGAAAGTTTCTCAAACTCGCTTGAGATCGATCCGCATCTCCCCGAACATCGGCTTCACTGCCGACCTTCGGGCATGGATAGCAGCGCAGACCCGGCTTAGGGAGCCACCCACGCCGGACCCGCTGTTCGACGGTTTCGTACTGGATTGGCAAGCCCGGCAAGCTTGGGCAAGCACTCTGGCAAGTCCAGAAATCGCGCTTTTCCCAGTTCAGAAGGCAAAAACTAGCGATATGGCAAGTATGGCAAGCGCATACAGTGCCCCTATAGAGAGGTAGAGAGAGAAGTTCCCCCCAATATCTCTATCTCTCTCTTGAGATTTCATACATACAACTACTACTACTTGCCAACCTTGCCAGGGCTATCCGATCCCAGCGGAGAGTAGGGCTCGCTCCAGCCAAGCACTTGGTTGCCAGCGCTTGCCAGACTTGCCACATACACGAGATATCGAGAAATATTTCTCGATATCCCGTGTACGCGAGAGGATGGAGCCTGTGCAGCAACCTCCACGCACCCTCCTGGAAGCGACTCGGATCCTCCGCGGCCTCACCCAGTCAGACCTCGCTGCGGCCCTCGGCATCACCCAGTCGGAGGTCTCGCACCTCGAGTCGGGAACGCAGCGAGCCTCTGCCGCCCTCGTCACGAAGATCGCCTCCGCCCTGGACATGCCCGAAGGTCTCCTTCGCCGCCGGTCCCCGGCGCCGCACATCGGTCATCGACTGCGGCCATCACTTCCTCGAAAGCCTCTGAACAAGGCGTTAGCCGAGGTGACCATGGCCCACGCCCACGTGGACCTCCTCCTGGACCCGGCCCAGCCCGACCTCGATCCCAGGTCCGACGACAACCCTGACGATCTCGCCCAGGGGCTCCGAGATCGGTGGGCGGTACCTTCCGGACCGATCTCCGGGATGATCTCGACACTCGAAGAGCACGGCATCGTCTGCATCTACCGGGACCTCTCCGACCTCGGCGCTGCGACCCTCGCCTCAACGGCCGCGAGCGGGCGCATGCTGATGTTCATCGACACCGCGGCCACGCGCCTCGATCTCGTGTGGTCTCTCGCGCACGAGCTTGGTCACCTTGTCTTGGCCGGCGAGCCATCCAAAGAGCAAGAGGCTCGCGCCGAGGCCTTCGCCTCCGCGTTCCTCCTGCCGGCGTCAGATCTCCGTGCCGATGACTCGCCCGGTTCGAGCATCAACCTCGGCGGCGAGGCTTCGCGTTGCGGGGTCCGCCCGCGCCAGCTCGCCCAACGCCTGCGTGACCTGAAGATGATCACGCACGTGCAGTTCCGCCAGGTCATCCATGAAGCGGCGGGGATCGGAGATGAGCAGCCGAACCCAGCGCTGCTCGGCCGGCCCTCGGCCCTCGCCGACCGAGTACGGGACGCCGGCGGATCCCGACGAGCTGCACTTCCGGCGTTTCTCACGGCGGATGAGCTGCGGCAGCGATACCTCGCCCGGTCGCAGTCCTGAAGCTGCCCCACCCGAAGGACTCGAAGCTTGCGAAGGGCTCGTGCCTCTAGTATGCCCTTCTGGCGAGCTGCCCGCGGCGACGACGACCAGCGCTCGCGTTACAGGCGCGACTCCGCCATCAGCTGTTCAACGGATAGATCGAACGCGGAGGCGATGCCCACGACCGTCGTCATTCGCGGGTTCGAGGGTCCTGCCTCGGTGTTCTTCGAGCTGGCCGACCGGCCTGCCTCGATGAGTTGAAGCTGGTTCTTCGTGATCCCGACTCGAGCGGCGAGCATCTCCTGCGTCAGCCCAGACTCTTTCCGCAGCGCACGGACGACGCCGCCGAACCTCTCGGCTGCTTCAGGACCCCACATCGGCCACCACGATCTACGGGGGGGCGAGGGCTGCAGGTGCGGAGACGCCCCAAAAGTTGGACATGTCCAACTTACAAGCGGCGCATCGAAGGCCTTGGCGCGCCACTTGAAATCCAGTTAGACCGGGATCTCCTCGACACTCCCTTGAATTCCCACTAAACCGGGATTATTGTGCTACGTCATGACCTCAGATCGTCCGCAGGCGTGTCGAACAGGACCCGAGCGGTCAGGCACTTGGTCGTGTCTCTCTCCAGGCCTTCTGGAGTTGTTCGATCCCCCAGATGCCTCGTTCACGCTCGAACGCTCCGCCAGTCAACGTCAGGTCCACCGCTACGACCGCGGCCGGCATGACAGATCTTGTGTAGAGGATCGGGAGCGTGTTCTCGAACAGCACTTGATCGCCCTCGTAGTCTTCGACCAAGCGATTCTGCCGAGCAAGATGCTCGACTGTCCCGATCTCGGGGTAGCCCGACAAGTAGATGAACTTGCGATTGTTCCGCATCCCGAGATGGCGAGCCGCTGGTCGCCCCGTCCGGATAAGTCCATCCCATGAGATCCCTTCGGTCGAACGGGGCAGTGAATAGTAACGAGCGCGAGTGCGACCTGAGGTTGCTCGCACGATCTCCTCCGCCGACGACGTCGCGAGCTGATGCCGCACCCTCGCCAACGTACTGGTCGCTAGCCACGAGGGTCGCCGGCCTGAGAGCTCCCAGAGCATTCCCCACGCCGTCGCTGGGCGGAGCGCGCTGCCTCTCCCACGCTGGGAGGTCGCTTGATACCGCCTCACGGCCGCAATGTTGGTGAACCAAGCGCCGGAGCGCAGCTGGCGACCGGCGACCAGTCTCGCCTTGAGCAGCGCCTCCGCATGCCGCTCGCTGACCGCGAGAATGTCGGCCGCCTCCGCAGCGGTGAGCTCTCGTTCCCCAATATTCATCGTAGAAACGATCTTATATGGGACGAGCTGTTCAACGCGCTTCACGAAAATACATGTTTGGATCAGGTCTTTCTAAAAAATGGGCCAAAGCGGCGCTTGCTACCGCCCACTGCTGGAATATGACAGAAAACACCAAGCCCGCACCGGGCACCGCGACCTGGGTTCGCGACGGCATCAACCAGTCCGCCCCGCTCGACTCCGGGCTCATCACCCATGAGCTCTACAACGCTGACCCGATTCGAGTCGGCAACGCCTACCCGCACCAGCGGAACTACCACGGCTACTACTGGATGAGCGCGGTGGCCAAGCACGTCTGGCATGAGTCGCTCCTCGAGCGCAGCTCGCTGATGTGGCTCGACCACACCTCCGACATCGTCGCCATCGCCTCCCAGCCCATGCTGCTGGTCAACGGCAACGACGTCTGGCACTACCCGGACTTCATCGCCCTCGACGCCCACGGCATCCAGACCGTCTACGACGTGAAGCCGTACGGTCGCCTCACTGCGAAGGCACTGGCGCAGTTCGAGTGGACGCGGGAGGTCTGCAAGACCGTCGGCTGGAACTACCGCATCCTCACCGAGCTCCCGCACCAGCACCACGTCAACCTCACCTGGCTCGCCCAGTTCCGCCGCCCCGGTCACCACCCCGGCGCAGATGCCGAGGAGAGCTTGCTTGCTGATCTGCAGCCGGACTCGACCGTGGGCGACGCCATCACCCTCATCACCGCGAAGAGCACACCGCTCGCCCGCAGCCACGTGTTCCACCTCATCTGGACGGGGGCGCTGTCCATCGACATGAACGCGCTCCTCTCCAACAGCACGCCCCTCATCACGCCCGCCTCCCACCGTCAGGAGTTCCCGCATGCCCACGCCTAACATCCCCGTTTCCGTCGTCATCGACGGAGAGCCCTACGAGCTCGACGGTGCCACCACCAAGGGCGTGACACTCATCCACCGCATCACGGGTGACAGCCGCACCGTGACCCATGCCGAGCTCGCCAACCTCGTCCCCAGCGAAGAACAGCGCTCACCCCGCCTGCTCGACCACGTCCCGTCCCACGTCCTGCACGCCGCAACGGTCCTGGCCACCGACATCGAAGAGGTCCTCACCGGCGTCGGCCGCAAAGGCAAGTGCTACCCGGAGTACGACGTGGAGACGACCAGCCAGGAACAGCGCATCGCCCGCAAGCTCGTCGACCTGGAACGGGCCGGCCGCGGCATGGCCCGCTCGACCTTCTTCGACAAGCTCTCGAAGTACCAGCGCGACGGACTCGTCGGCCTCATCGACGGACACGCCATCCGCAACTACATCCCGAACGAGAAGGTCGAGGTCGCGGTCATCAACCACCTCATCGCGACCATCGAAGCGCAGGTCAAATGGTCCACGGGCACCAAGAAGCGCATCATCGAGCAGACCACGACCGCCGTGCAGGCCGTGTACCCGAACGTCACGCTGCCGAGCCGGTCCGCGTGGTACCAGCTCATCGACCGTCTCGGTCACGGCAAGCATGTGACCGGCAGCGCGAAGACGCGTCGGTCGAACGCCAACCGGCCGAAGGACCGCGTGATGGCGAAGAGCGAACCGCTCCTGCCGGGTTCTCAGGTCGAGGTCGACACGAACACGATGGACGTGGAGGTCCGAACACCGAACGGTAAGCGCAAGCGCGCTCGCCTGTCGCTCATGCTGGATGTGCACTCGCGCACCATCATGGCGTTCACCTTCCGCCTGGAGGGCACGAAGGGTGTCGACCACACGCTGCTGCTCGCCCAGGCCATGACCCCGAGGGCGAACCGCCCGTCGCGGACCGAGTATCGCGAACTCCTTCGACGGAAGCACCCGCACCTCACCTTCCTCTCAGACGAGGAGTATGAGCGTCACGCGGCGGAGCACCCGTACATCTACCCGTCCAACATCACGGTGGACCGCGGCACCGACTACATCACCCCGACCTTCCGGAACGCGGTGGAGCAGCGAGGCGGCAGCGTCCTTTTGTCCGCGCCCTACACGCCGACGAGCAAGCCTCATATCGAGCGTCAGTTCCACACCATCAATACGATGTTCGTCCAGCATCTTGACGGCTACGTCGGACGTAGCTCCGAGCACAGGGGCAAGGAGGTCCCGACCGAGAAGCTGTTGACCCTCGAGGCGCTCCGCGAGTTGTTCGAGGACTGGGTCATCAGCGTGTGGCAGAACGAACCGCACAGCAGCCTCCGCGACCGTCTGCACCAGACACGCCACATCTCCCCGAACGCGAAGGCCAGTCAGGCGGCGTTGACGGTCGCGCAGCTGCACCTGCCCTTCAACGAGGACAACTTCATCCTCATGCTCCCGAGTAAGTTCCGGGTCATCGGCGCCACGGGGGTCAAGTACGACAACCGGGAGTACGACTCCCCGGAACTCAACATGCTCCGAGGCAAGCTGTCGAGCATCGTCCGCCACAAGAACAAGTGGGAGGTCAAGGTCGACCCGTACAACCCCGAAGCCGTGTGGGTCATCGGCGAGAACGGGGAACTCATCCAGTGCCTCGAGCGCGGCGCCACCTTCCGCCGCTACGAGCCCGACTTCGCCCTTGTTGAGGACGACTACCGCGTTCTCACCGCCCAGGCCGATGCCGAACTCGTCGGAACCCCCTTCCCTCAGGCCAAGCAGCCTGCCTCCCTCCCCGACTACACGGTCGACGACGAAGACCTCGACGACGACGACATCCTCCCCACCTTCTGAAACGGAACACCATGCTCTCCTTCACCAGCCACAACTCCGACAACACCGCCCTCAACCGCCGCGAGTCCCTGCTCCGCTACCTGCAGCACCCCCTCACCGCGCCGGCGCCGCTCGACGCGACGTCGACCGCCAACCGTTACGAGCACGACCAGCAGCGGATGGACTACCTCTCCGGCGGCATCGTGCTCCGGACCTCGACCGTCGCGCAGGGGAAGCTCCTGTTGACCCGCGCGTTCCAGGAGAACCGGTCGCGGAACTCGGGCCACAGCGGCGTCATGCTCTCCGGGGATTCCGCGCTCGGCAAGACCACGACCGCCAAGCGCCTGATGCGCTGGGTGCTCGAGGAGTACACCAAGCAGGTCCCCCACTGGGAGCGGGACGAGCACATCCCGGTGATGTACGTCGAGGTGCCTTCGGGTAGCAACGCGAAGGACCTGCTCCGCGAGTTCTGCGACTTCTACGGCCTCTCCGTCCTGTCCCGCGACACGACCGCCGACCTGCGGACCAAGGTCGTCGGCGCCATCCGCCGTGCACGCACCCAGCTCATCGTCGTCGACGAACTCCACAACCTCTCCGGCCGCGCCGCCGGGCTCGGGGAGGCTGTTGACCTCCTCAAGGGTCTCCACAACGACGTCTCCGCCACGTTCCTCTACTGTGGCCTCGACGTGGTCAACAACACGACCCTCATGCATGGTGCTCGAGGCCAGCAGCTGATGAGCCGGTTCGCGGTCGTCGAGCTCGAGTCGTACAAGTGGGCCAACGCCGACCACCGGAAGGAATGGAAAGTCCTCATCCGAGGATTCGAGGCCGAGCTCCAGCTCCGCCACCACCCCGTGAAGACGCTCGACCCGCATCGTCGACTGGCTCCAGCGGACCGAGACCACGCGGCGGCTGTTCGACCCGGCCGTCCCGTACGCCACCACGTTCGCCTGGCTGCAGGAAGCGATGGCCAACATCGTTGCCCGCCCGACCCCCGCGGCCGCCCGCGCGGTCTGGCTGCACCTCTGGCCGGCCCACCTCGCGCTGAAGACCGCGTTCCGCGGCTACACCGGGTACCGTGCCGGCAACGACCACGACTTCACCCTCCCGGCCGACATCACCACCTGGTACCCGCGTCCCGCCGCGGAGCAGAGCACCCGCGAGTACCTCGCGTGCACGGGCGACGACAACCTGTCCGCCCTCGCCCGCCTGGCCGGCGAGACTGACGACGCCCCGACCATAGCGTCGCCGTCACTGCGCACCATCCACTGCACGCGAGGCCACCTGTATATCGAAGTCCGCACCTCCGATACTGACGATGAACCGACTCCGTGCCCCACGTGCACCGGCGCGCATGTCGTCGCCGGCGTGAACGACCTCGCGACCGTGTCGCCGTCCATCGCCGCCCAACTCCACCCCGTCCTGAACGGCGAGCTGACCGCATCGGACATCACGGCACGGAGCCACACCCGGGTGTGGTGGGAATGCCCCGAGAAGGGGCACCCGTTCCGGGCCATGCCCTTCAACCGCACCCTCAACGACGCCGGATGCGCCGTGTGCCTCAACCGCGTCACCATTCAGGGCATCAACGACCTCGCCACCACGCACCCGCGCATCGCACGCGAGCTCCACCCGAAGACCGGCTACGCCAAGTCCGCCACGCAGTTGAACGCAGCTGACCCGAAGACGCGCGACTGGCTCTGCCCGAAGGACCACCCATACCGCGCTTCCGTCCGCGCGCGCGTCCGCGGCAAGTCTTGCGACGAGTGCAAGAAGCAGCGCACCCGCACCTCCGGGCGCAGCATCGTCGACACCCACCCGCATCTCGTGTCGAGCTGGCTGCCCGAGCTCAACGAAGGACGCGAGCCCGCGGACTACACGAAGGGGTCGAAGCTCGAGGTCATCTGGCTGTGCACCAAGAGCGGGCACACGCACACCTTCCCGATGCGTCTGGAGGCACGGACCCGCGGCTCTGACCGCCCGTTCTGCGCCGGTCGGTTGCGCCTGGAGGGCTTCAACGATTTCGCTACCACCGACCCGGAACTCGTCGGCGATTGACACCCGTACCTGAACCGCAAGTACCCGAACGAGGTGATGCACGGGTCGAACGACAAGTTCCACTGGCGGTGCCGGGACGGCCACGACACGGAGCAGAGCATCCCGAACCGCCGCCTGTCGGGCGGATGCGTGGAGTGCCCGTGGCACGAGCGGCCGGGGAACCGCCAGAAGTAGCGGTGCGCGATACGTCCCACGTTCGCCCGCGCTCCTCCCTTCACCAGGACTGCATCGCAGCGGACATACTGAAGTGACTGTCGTCAAGGGCGCCGAGCCCTGTGGTCAGGTTTGGAGGATGAGTGGTGTCAGTCTTCTGGGAAGCTTTGGCCGCAATCGGGACTCTGTTCGCCGTGGCAGTCTCGGTAACGTTCGGGATCGTCGAAGGCGTCCGAGCCCGCCGCGACCGCCGGGAACTAGTCTCGCTCCGGCGTCAGGCCGAGACCGACGCTCATGCCAAGGCAGCTGCCGAGCGGGTGGCGGTCGCGAGTTTGGTCACGTCCTGGATCACGGACGACTACACCTATAGCCCCGCAGCTTCCAGTTACGAAAGGACCGTGACTCTACATCTGGCGAACGAGTCCAACGAACCTGTCACCAACGCCACCGTCAACGTCTTCCTCGGAGATCGACAGCGCCTCATCGGGCCGCTCGCAACACCGTCTCCGATCCCGGTTGTTCCTGCTCGCCGCGAATTCACTTGGGACATCTCAACCGGAATCGCCGCCTACGACGACACCAACGAGCCGCGCGTCGCGCTCGGATTCACAGATAGCCACGGGAAGAGGTGGCGACGCGAGGACAGCACGCTCCAAGAGACCACGGACGCAGACGTGTTCCACTACGCCCAGAAGGACCCAGCCGCAGCCGCAGCCCAGATAGGAGCCGTTGATCCGGCACGCAATCCTATGATTGTCGCGCACGCGTTCGCCGATCTGCTTTGGGCAGAAGAGGACCAGTTTGATCAGACTGTGTTCGTATCGCTCCTAGATCCACTCGCCAGTGGTTGGCAAGGCACTTGGGACACCAACCGGGTGCAGCAACTACGCGATCTACTCAGCAACTTCAGCAATCTCGCTGCCCTGGCTTGGTACGGCGCACCGCGCGTCGCGTATGCCCGAATCTTCTCAGACGCATCGCTCGGGCAGGTATCTAAGGCGGGGACAGCAGTTGCCGTTGATGGTTACTTCATCACACTCGTCCATCGAGGCGAGCAAGGCTGGCGCGTATTCGGAGTCGGCGAGCGCTATCGCCCCGACCAGATCTTTTTCCCCGACGCCGAGTCCGCCGGAGAACGGCCGGATTAAAGCATCGGATAGTGCGGATCCGCTGTCGCCACGACTTGGCAACGTTGAGCTAGCCGCGCCTTGGGCTCTGCCGCATTGAAGTGGGACGTCCCTCCACCGAGATTCGTGAACTGCACGCCCCTCGAGCGCTATGAAGGGAGCGCTTCACCCAGCGAGGAGATCAGATCTCGAGCCATCTCTGCGGTTTCATCCGAGACTGCTTTGGCGACTCCAGAGGCGATAGGGGCAAGGACTCCCTTCAGCATCGTGATTCCGCGGCGAACCAGTCCTCGGTCGGGATCGTCTTTCACTGCTTCGTGGAGGATCTCTTCGCCCGCTGCGACCAGTTCGGCCTGGTCCGCCGGATCCAACTTAAACGTCCCCACGCCGGCGAGAAGACGAGTCACGAGGTCTGCGAGTTCCTCATAGCCGGTCGCGACTTGCTGGAAGCGGGCCTGCCCCTGTGCCACGTCGTGGTTGTCCCACGCAAGCTGTGCCCCATCACCCGTAACGGTGACGACGGGGCCGTGATAGTTGTTGATGGTCGTAGCGGCCGGAAGACGAACATCCGAAGCATCTGCCTGAAGAGGAACTCGAACGGGATTCTTCGCGAACTCACGCTCGATCTCACGAGTCATCTTCCGAATCGCCTGCTTGTTGATCTTGAATCCACTCGCCACTTGATCCTCCGGACGTCAATACTTCATGATCCCATGCGCATCGGCGCTCAAGGTGGTCGCCCGGCGGAATATGCGCGCACCGAGTGTCCGACATACGGACATAACACCCAGGTTCACGCCTGACCACAGCGGCTGCTGGTGAATGAGCATGTGCGACGCGCGAGTCGAACGACAAGTTCACTTTCGGTGCCGGAACATACATGACACCCACCAGGGCGTCCCGAACCGCCGCTTGTGCGGCCGCTGCGTAGGGCGCCCATGGCATGAGCGACCCGAGAAACCGCAGATACCGTCTCGCCCGACAGCGCTAGCTCGCCTCCGGACGAGCAAACAGACCAAGCGCCCTTCGAACCAGAAGCCCGGGGGCAGACCTCGCCGAGCTACTTCCTCGCGGAGGCGTCCCAGGGCGTCAGGCGACGAGAGTCGGTCGTGATCATTCGAAGATCTTGGTCACCGTTCAGATACCCGATTACGACGTCGTCACGCTCATCATCAGCATCGACGCCCTCCGCGCGGTCTATGAACTCAACGACGATGGCAGGCGAACCATAAGCAGGATAGGCAGCCCCTCGCAGGAATGTCTTCCACTGAACTAGGTCACCAGCCTGGAACTCGGACGGATCCTGCAACGACGCCAAAGCCCGTTGCAAGTGGTCTGCATAGACCGCAGAGTTTGCGTAGCTCTTGTATTTCGCGAGTTCGGCTTCTTCTTCCTGGCGGAAGATCGTCAAGAAGTCCGGCGCACTGGGCGCGACCAGCGTCTTCGGCTGATTCTCCTCAGACTGATCGACCATGTCGTCGCTCATGCAGGCAACTCACTTTCGTGTTTACTCGGCGAATCGTGCGCGCTCTTCAGTATCCGGAGCCACCGGTCAGTAGTGCTCGACAGCTCCGACGACGTGTTCAATGAGTAAACCCAACGCTGGGAACTCACTCGTCGCAGTTCGCGCAGAGTCAGCGACACATCCCTTGGGGAGAGAGTGGTCGGTGGAGCGAGAACTCCCGTCTGCTCACCGAGTCGCATTTGGGTGAGTTGTGAACTTTTCGCGTCGAACGCGTCGTCGAACTCCTCCATGCTCGCAGCAAGGCGCAGTGCATAAACTGATTCGCTGCGAATAAATTGCCTAGAGTACTCATCGCGCATCCCGTGGAAGTACAGCGCCCGAGTCAGTTGGTAGTCGAGGTCGGGATCGACCGGCAGACCGGTATACAACGCGTAGAGTCCGGGGGCATCACCCTTGAACAGCTCCAGCTGGTCGAAGAGTGCAGCATGCAATCCATGCTCGAGCCGATAGCGAAGACGTCTAACCAAGTCCCCGAAGTCTCGGCGGTGTCCTTGCGAGACTCGAAATCCCAATGCGCTCGATTCCCATCCACCGATTGTGTAGGAGTCTTCTTCAGCAAAGGAGCAGGTCTTGATCCCATCGACGAAGCTGGGCCCGCCCACCCAGACCGTGTCACCGGGGACGATCTGGTGCGCCGCCTTGATGAGGTGGACGGGAACTCCAGTACCACTGACAAGGGGGATGAGTGCGGTTTCGTCCCAGTCAAGCCCGGGTGCCACGAAGAACTCCCGGTCGCGCATGACGACAGGAGCGGCCTCGAACAGATGGTCCGCCGAACCATGAAGATCGGCTACGAAGCCGACGAGAATCAGGGTCATTCGCTCGCCCTCCCTACGCAAAGGATATCTTGTGCAGCTGCGACGGGGTTGGCCTCTTCTGTGATCAGGCCCCCTACCCATGACATGTACTCGGCCAACTCTTCAAGCGGGATGACGCGCTCAGCACGAAGCCATTCGTAGAACTGCTTCTGTCGCCCATCACTGAGGATCACGGCGGTGGGCTCCATAGGACGGGACTCGTATCCCAGCGCGCTGAGCCGCCCCTCCCATGTCCAGGAGTAATCGTCATTCGCGGTGGGGTCGATCTGGGGAACCAGGTGCGTGGATGGTTCCATGCCGATTACGTACCCATCCGCGTCATCGAACGCGTCTTCCACCCATCCTTCGAACTCGATGGTGTAGGTGGTGTCGGAACGGGACCAGTGCTCGATGAGGTCGCGTCGTTCCTCCTCACTCAGATTGGTCCGAGTCGCGATCTTTCCGTGCACTAGCCCGCCAGTATCAAACGGGGCGACAGCCCAAGGTGCTGCTCCGTCAAGGGGATGATCGAAGAGGGTTACGGACGTGCCGTAATCAGGGTGTGGACGTCCCACGAAGAAGTACGCGTGGTGACTCCAGCCCAGAGTGTCCTCAGTCTGTTTCGTCTTCTTCCGTCTCGCCAAACGGTCATACTGCGCGGTCAAACGCAAGTGAAGAGTCTTCTGCCAGTTCACCGGAACCCCATCCGCGAACTCCAGGCCTCCCTGAACCCATGCCCCCAGCGACATCGCAACCTCCGAAGTTCACCCTACCGCTCACCGACCCGCGTGCCGCTGTCTGTGACTACGGGCACACCATAGACTGCGGGCAGGAACGGAGGAGACATGGCCGGCCGTGCATTCCAGCGATACACCCTTGGCAACTTGCCTGCTGGGTGTTCCGTCGTCGTCGAGCTCTCGACTGGAGCGAACGTTCGACTGATGACTCCTGCCGACTTCTCGAACTATAAGACCGGCCGCGCATACCGATATTTCGGAGGGCTTGCCAGAACAACCCCCGCGCGCATCACAGTTCCGAGGTCCGGTGAATGGATCCTCGCAGTGGATCTCGCGGGCCTTGCTGCGAGCTCCGTCACAACCAAGGTGACGGTCCGCCGCGCGGGGCTGAGCACTTAGACCGATTGGCGCTTCCGGTTCCGCGTCGACCGGACGCCCCCTCTCCAGGGTTGGCTTTAGAACCTTCAGCTGAGTTCGACGATGTATTGGCTGGAAACGCCGAGCGGATTGACACCCCATCAGCCGCGGACGTCAAGACTCCTCGCGACTCGGCCTCGCGGCTGCATTCCGCTCATGCCAGAGCTTGAACGCTGGCTCATTGAACATCGTTGGGTGGCTGACCCACTTCGCGACGACAACTGGAACGATGGCCTTGATGTGGGCGGCGTTGATGGCTCGGTCTTCTTCCGGCCCGGTACTAGTCGCATGGTCAATCGTCGCCGTAACCCAGGACATCAGTTGAGCTGCGTTTGGCTCTCCGAGCTCGGTTGCGATTGCCAGCGGAGTTTCAGTCCAGTGCGGCATGTTGTGGTTTTTCCCCGAGCGTACGTCGGGGTGACGGGACTCGTAGTAGGCGATAACAGCATCACCGTATCGACGCCGTTCGGCGCGCAGTGCCAGCTCAGTGTTTTGCCCGGCGATCCGATTGGAAGCGCGCGCAGTGAGAACCGCAGCCAACCCCAGGAACATCGTGGCAAGAATGCCCAGAATGGGAATTAGGTAGTCCCTCCACACATCCGGTTGCGCAATCTGCTCGAGCCAGTACGAGATCTCGTCAAGGTCCTGAGTCATGACCGCACTCTAGCGATCCCGGATCAGGAGGTTCACTATAACGGCCCGCCGCCTTCCCACACGCCCAGAAACATCAGCCTCGAGCGGTGAGCCTTCGCCTAGTTGTCTGTCTTGCCTCACTGGAGGTGCGGTCGCTCGCCTCTGCTGACGATGAGCATTAGTCCATCGGCCGACCAACAACCCCGTCGTGCAAGTTGGGTGGGCAAGGATCTCTGACGCACCCGGCGCGCCGGAAGTCTGCTGAAAATGATGTTGATCTGGTCTTTATTGAAAGCGTTTGTCTGGAGTAGCTGTGGAATGCGCGATTTACTGCGTTGCAATGACAGGCGAAAACTTCAGTCCGGAAAGTAGGGCCAGCGCACGTCATTCGTCCGGACTAGCTTTGGAAGTGACACGAACCTCAGGATCGTGCGCCCTGCCAACACCGACGTTTGCCGACTCCTCTGACTGCTGACAGGACTGCAGAGCCGTCGATGCGTTCCGAACTTGCAGTTGGTTGCACTCCTCACAGGCCGCGGCGCGTCACCCACCTATATCGCAGTCAGAGTCGTCAACGACGTGGCGGAGCCTCTGACGAGGCGATGACGTCGCGCCCGGCGGCGCTCTACTCGAGGAACCCAAAGAAGAGCTCAGTCCGCGCGGACGATGTCATTTCGCCCGCCGCTAGCGGGGATCCCAGGTTGTGGAGATGCACTGCGGTTTGACGGCTTCCGCGTGCGCGAGTCACCGCCGACAGGAGCTTGGCGCAGGACTCACACGGCGAAAGGCGCCCCGGGGCTGTAAGCGGCCGCTCGGAGTTTCCTCAGCGTTTGCTCCGTGATGGTTCGCTCCTGTCGCGCGGCGATTGAGGCCACCGTCGTGCGTCCAATGCCGGTCACGCTGGCAACTCCTCGGAGGGAAAGCCCCTGATCTTGAAGTCGACGAACGATTGATCGCGCCTCGTCGAGATCCTCCACGAGCACACGAGGTTGGACACCTCTTGCTCGAGCGAGGGCGAGAACATGAGACCGCCGAGCCTGCGCGCAGGAGGTGCTGAGCTCGTTTCGTGGACATGCGTCACCGTCCGTGCATCCGAGAAGGTAACCCCGGTTCGTGCCGTGGTCGAACCGTCTACCCAGCCCCTCCCGGCGTCGTCGGCCGTAGTTGCGGTAGTACTCTCTGCGAGCGTCCGTGCATGTTGGTTGCCCCGCCGCCGCACGCGGGCACGAGATGGCGTTGCGGCATCCCCGCCGATACCCCCAGACCGTTCCATGTTTCGCGCGTTCCATTGCAGCAACGCTGACCAGGAGGCCCTCGAGTGCGCAGGGATCACGCGGCAACAGCAGATTCATGGCAAGCCTATGGAGCTGTCGGTCACCGGCACGAGCGATGGTCGCCTCGACGCAGCTGAGGGTGGGAGTGCTCGAATCGAAAGGGCACGATGCCCGTGTACGGCAACCGCGGTCGTATCCCGCTGGTGTGCCGTGGAGCTGGTTGTCCTCAAGGTGGTGCACTGGCGTCGTTCCCTCCGTTCGACCCTCGCGCGCTTCGTCTGCCGAAGTCCGCTGCGAACCGGACTATTCGCGGCTTTCCCATCACCGCGAGTCATGCTCCGCTCCCCACCCCGCGGAGCACGACTCGCGCTTCTCTTCCCCTCCCTAGCCGATTGCGTCGCGGATACGGCGACGGGAGAGCAAGGCGATGAACCCGATGCCGCCGATGACGACGAGCGTCGCGATGACGCCGAAGGCGAGCAGGTACGACCCACTCGTCTCGTACAACCACCCCGTCAGGTACGGGCCGACGAAACCACTGAGGTTGCCGACCGAGTTGATGAGGCCGATTCCCGTCGCTGCCGCAACGCCGGTGAGCAGCCGCGCGGGGATGCTCCAGAAGACGACCTGCGCCGAGTAGATGCCGGACGCGAGGACAATGAACCCGACGACGATAGCGATGGGGTTGTCGAGGAGGAGTGCCGAGACGATGGCGAGCCCGGAGAGGATCGCTGCTCCTCCTCCGTGGAACCGTCTCTCCATGGTGCGGTCGGAGCGTCGCCCCCAGAGGATCATCGCGGCGGCCGCGAACGCGTAGGGGATCGCGACGATGAAGCCGTTGGTGAGGACGTTGGTCTCGACGCCGAACGAGGTCTTGAAGGTCTCCACCACGCTGGGGAAGAAGAAGTTCAGCGCGTTCGAGCCCGCGGTCATACAGAACAGGATCCCGGCGAGCGCCCACACCATCGGCATCCGGATCACGGCCTTCACCTGCGACCACTTGCTGGGCTCGTCGATTCCGGTGACCTTTCGCGCGGCCTCCTGGTCACGTGCCATTTCGGTGATCAACCATTCCTGTTGCGCAGCGCTCAGCCACTTCGCCTTCTCAGGCCGATCCGTCAGGTAGAAGATCGTCACAACACCGAGGATCAACGCGGGCATCGCTTCGACGAGGTACATGACGCGCCAGCCGTCGAAGCCCATCGAGTCGCCCAGTATGATGAGTCCACCGGACAGGGGCGCTCCGATGACCTGCGCAATGGGGATGCCGAGGAAGAAGATGCTCGTCATCCGTGCGCGGTATCGCACGGGGTACCAGAGCGACAGGTAGAAAATGACTCCGGGGTAGAACCCGGCTTCCGCGGCTCCGAGG
Organism: Microbacterium sp. NPDC089696; assembly: GCF_044749125.1. Classification (NCBI taxonomy): domain Bacteria; kingdom Bacillati; phylum Actinomycetota; class Actinomycetes; order Micrococcales; family Microbacteriaceae; genus Microbacterium; species Microbacterium sp. NPDC089696. The sequence continues at coordinate 838,076 of NZ_JBIVHF010000002.1, forward strand.
AGGAATCGGAGGATGTAGAAGTGCTCGACGGTCTGGATGAAGGCGAGCAGTCCCGCGATGATGCCCCAGGTGATCATGATGCGGGCAATCCAGATGCGGGCGCCGAATCGGTAGAGCGCGACGTTACTGGGCACCTCGAAGATGAAGTAAGCGATGAAGAAGATGCCCGCGCCGAGACCGTAGGCCGCGGGCCCGATCCCGAGGTCCTCTTCCATGCCGGCGGCGGCGAAGCCGACGTTCGTGCGGTCGAGGAAGTTGATCAGGTAGGCGGCGATGAGGAAGGGCATGATTCGCCGCGTGACGCGACGGATCGTGCTCTTCTCGATGTCCGTCCCGAGGTCGGCATGGCTCACTTGCTGCCTCCCGAGAAGCTCGCCCGTACCTTCGCGCGGTCGAGGACGTGCTTCGCGAGCTCGGACTCGTCGAAGACCAGCCCGTGACCGGGTCGGCTCGGCGGCGTGGCGATCCCGTTGCGGACCTCGATGGGCTCGGCCAGCAGACCCATGCTCGTCAGGCTGCCACCGACGACATCCTCGAGGAGGAACGCGTTGTCGACGCCGCACAGCAGTTGCAGCGACAGTTCCATCATGAAGTGCGGTGCGACGAGCTTGCCGAATCCGTTGGCGAGGTGCGCGATCTTCCACCACTCGGTGATGCCGCCGACGAAGGCGACGTCGGCCTGGACGTAGTCGACGGCGTTCGCCGACAGGTACGGCACGAACTGCTGGCGGCTGTGCAGGCTCTCGCCGATGGCGAGAGGAGTGTCCAGTCGCTGTCGCAGTGAGACGTGGCCGGCGACGTCATGCGCGGACAGCGGCTCCTCGATCCACCCGAGGCCCATCGCGTCGATTCGCGCAGCGTTCCTCCGGGCCTCCGCCGACGTCCATTTCTGGTTGAGGTCGACCAGGAGCTTGCGGGGCGCGAGGTGACGGTAGGCGGCGCACACCCGCTCCTCGTCCAGTTCCAGGTCGTCGTGACCGATCTTGATCTTCACTGCGCCGTAGCCGCGGGCGACGTAGTCCTCGATCCGAGCCTCCAGGGCGTCGACGGTGTCATCGGCGGCGAGGTTGATCTCGCTGACGTAGGTGGAGATGCTGTCACGGCTGCCACCAAGGAGTCGGTAGAGCGGGAGTCCGTGGATCTTGCCGATGAGGTCCCAGACGGCGATGTCCACGGCGGCGACGCACATGGAGTTCATGCCGAGGCCGAGCCGCCGGGACTGCCGGTTGAGCGTCTTCCAGATGCGCTCGAAGTCCAGCGGGTCCTGCCCCAGCACGAGCGCGGCGAGATAGTCCTCGATGAGGACCTTCATCGCGGACCCGCCGATATCGACGGAGTAGCTGAGGCCGGTGCCGGTGAGCCCGGTGTCCGTGGTGAGGGTGACGATGACGAACTCCAGCGAGTCGACGCGGTTGGTGGCGTCTTCCCACGGCGAGCTCGGCGGAAGACGGTAGGCCTCGACGGCGACGTCGGTGATCTTCATGGGGTTCCTTCTTCGGTGGTTCTGGATCAGCGTGGGCTGTTGGTCAGCGTGTGGTTGCGGCGGAGGCGCCGTCGGCGAGGGCGAGGACTTCGGCGAGGGATGCTGCGGAGGAGTCACCCGGGGTTGTCATGACGAGGGCGCCGTGCGCTGCCCCGATCTCGACTGCTCGGCCGAGCGTGTGTCCGTCGAGAAGTGAGCCGATCAGCCCGCTCGCGAACCCATCGCCGCCGCCGACGCGGTCGAAGATCTCGAGTTCGTCATACTCGGCGGACGAGACGACTCCGTCGCGTGGCGAGAAGGCGAGCCCCTGCCAGCTGTTGCGCGACGCCGAATGCACGGTGCGCACGGTGGTGGCGACGACCTCCACGCCGGGGTACTCCTCGACGATGGCAGCGGCCAGCTCGGCGAACCGCTCCCTGGGATCCGTTGCACTGGGCACGGGGACCCCGAGGCGGTCGACGAAGTCGGTCTCCCCGCCGATCACGACCGTGCTCGACGTCGCGAGCCGACGGTAGACGGCCCTCGCCTTCGCTGCATCCGGCCAGAGACTCGGTCGATAGTTGAAGTCGATGGAGACGACTGCGCCACTTCGCTGCGCGGCATCCATCACTGCGCAGGCCGTGTCCGCCGCCGAGTCGGACAGGCCGGCGAAAACGCCTCCGGTGTGCAACCACCGCACCCCCTCCTGCTCGAACAGCCGCGTGAGGTCGAAGTCATCGGCCGCCAGTTGGGATGCCGCGCTATGTCCGCGGTCGGAGACACCTCGCGCACCACGCATGCCGAACCCGCGCTCGGTGAAGTTGAGAGCATTCCGCGCGCGACGTCCAATCCCGTCGAACGAGACGTGGTGGATGTGGTCCGTGCCCACACCGGCCGACCGGACACGCGAGAGCAGCAGATCCCCGAGGTCGTTGTCGACGATGCCGGAGAGGAGAGAGGTGTCCAGGTCGAATACGGTCGAGAGCCCTCGGATGACGTTGTACTCACCGCCGCCTTCCCACACCGTGAACGTGTTCGCCGTGCGGATGCGTCCTTCCCCGGGGTCCAGGCGCAGCATGACCTCGCCGAGCGCCACTGCGTCATAGCGTCGCGATCCGCGAGCAGCGATCTCGAGGCTCATGAAGCATCCGTCCGGAGCGCGTCAACGGCCGCGCGGAGCGTGCGCGTCATCCGCGGGACGTCCCCCTCGGCCACCGTCGCACCGGGCAGCATCCAACTGCCGCTCACCGCGAGCACCGCGGGGTGAGCGAGGTACGACGGCGCGGACTGTGCAGTGATCCCGCCGCTGGGCATGAACCTCATGCCGGCGAAGGGGGCGGCGAGCGCTCCGATCGTTGCCAACCCGCCGGACTGCTCGGCTGGGAAGAACTTCACGGCCTGGAGGCCCAGCCGGTACGCGAGCTGCACCTCCGAAGCCGTGGCGACGCCCGGCAGAACGGCGACGCCGAGCTCCCCCGCTCGGGCGACGACCTCCGGATCGATGCCAGGGCTGACGATGAAGCCCGCTCCCGCGTCGACTACTCGCTCGACATCCGATGCGGACAGGACCGTTCCTGCCCCGACGAGGAGGTCACCGCGCTTCGCGAGGATGCGGATTCCCTCGAGGCCGGCTTCGGATCGAAGGGTCACCTCGACGCACTTCAGCCCGGATGCCTCAAGCGCCTCCCCCAGCGGCGCGGCGGAATCGACAGTCGGCAGCGTGGCGAGCGGCACGAGTCGAGACCTCGCGACGATGTCGAGCGCATCAGCGGTGTGATCCATGAACGATCCTTCCGAGTGTCCGAGAGTCAGCGCGGGGTGACCGCGACGGCACCGGAGTACTTCGTGTCGCGAAGGTAGATGCCGTTGAGCACGCCGCTGATGACCAGTTCGTTGACACACACGTGGAAGGGCATGTCGCTGACGTTCTGAATCATCCGGGCGATGTCGTCGGCGTCGATGAGTGCGGCGATCTCCTCGTCCGACGGCGGGACGGGACGGGTCTTGAGGATCTCGGTGTTCACCTCGCCGGGGACGACGAGGGTCGCCCGGATGCCGTTGCGACCCTCCTGGTCGTTCAGGCTCTCGACGAGCGCCGCCAGTCCCAACTTGCTCGCGGTGTAGGTGACACCGGCGACGGACATGTACCGCCACCCCGCCCAGGATCCGACGACGAAGATACGGCCGCCGCCGTTCTCGCGCATGGCCGGCAGCGTGGTCGCGACGGCGTCGACCGCGGAGGTCAGGTTGACGTCCATGATGCCGCGGAACGCGGACGCATCGAGCGTCTCCCACCAGCGCTGCGCTCCGAGGTTGGTGCCCGCGGCGAGGACGAGAGTTCCCACCGGGCCGAGGTCGGACTGGATCTCCGTGTGGGTGGCGGCCAGCGCCTCGGAGTCGGTGGCGTCGAGCTGATACGCCCGGATGTCGTGACCGGCCGCGAGCGCGACGGTCTCGTGGAGCGCGTCGGCGCGTCGACCGGAGATGGCGACCCGGCGCCCGGCGGCGGCCAGCCGGAGCGCGGTCGCCCGGCCGATGCCGGAGCCTCCGCCGATGACCCAGACGGTGTTCTCGATTGCAGGGGCGTTCATGGGGGGTGGCACTCATTTCTGGTTCGGGGCGGTGAGGATGACGTCGGTCTCGGCGACCGGCTTCGGGGCGAGGAGGAGGGCGACGATGGTGATGACGGCGCACAGGATCATGTAGGGGACGACGAGTGTCGGCTCACCGCCCGCGGCGGCGACGAGCGCTGCCGCGATGAACGGCGTGGTTCCGCCGATGAGCATGGCGTTGATCTCCCGGGCCGCGGCAACGCCGGAGAACCGGTACCTGGTCGGGAACAGCTCTGCGAGGAATGCGGACTGCGCACCGCACATCGCGGCGAAGCCGATGCCGTACGCGCACACCAGCGCCAGTCCGACGAGCACCGGCACGCCGGTGTCGAGCAGCAGGAAGAGCGGGAGCGCGAACAGCGCCATGAAGACGGCGCCCCCGATGTACACGGGACGACGTCCGATGCGGTCGGCGAGCATTCCGAACAGCGGGATGGTGAGGGTGGCGACGACTGCTGCGGCCACGAGTCCGACCGTGGCGACGGTGCGGGGAAGCTCGAGCGTGTTCGTGATGTAGCTCAGCGAGAAGGTGTTGACGACGTATCCCGTGTTGACCAGTGCCGCGCCGCAGAAGATGCCGACGAGGAGGGCGCGAGGACGCTCGCGGAGCACCTGCATGATCGGCAGCTTCTGCGCCTTGCCCTTCTCTGCGGACTCCTTCCTCGCCTCGGTGAACTCGGGAGTCTCCTCGACACGACGGCGGATGAAGAACGCGACCAGGAAGATGACGATGCTCGCGATGAACGGGATGCGCCATGCCCAGCCGAGCAGGATCTCCTCGGGCAGCGAACTCAGCAGCGCGAAGGTGCCGGTGCTGAGAACGAGAGCGAAGGCGACTGCGGCCTGGCTGAACGAGGTGTAGAACGCTCGGCGATGCAGAGGGGTGTACTCGGCGACAGCGGTGACGGCGGCGGCGAACTCTGCTCCGGCGCCGAGGCCCTGCAGCATGCGCACGAGGACGAGCAGAACGGGCGCGAAGATCCCCACGCTTTCGTACGTGGGAAGCAGACCGATCGCGACCGTCGCTCCTCCCATCAGCACGATGGTCATGATCAGGATCGGCTTGCGGCCATACCGGTCACCGAAGTGGCCGGCGAGGATGCCGCCGAGCGGGCGCACGAAGAAGCCGACCGCGAACACCGCGAAGGAGCTGAGCACTCCGATGACGGGGTCGGACGAGGCGAAGAAGAGCGGGGCGAAGACGAGCGCGGAGGCCGCGCCGTAGAGGCCGAAGTCGTACCACTCCATGACGGTGCCGATGGCGCTGGCCGTCGTGACGCGAGCTGCGGCCCGCCGGTCGTAGTCGGTGCGGGGCACCGTGGTCTTGGATGTCATGTCTGTTCCTGGATCCTCGTTGATCGGGCTGCGTGGGTCGGGTGCAGCGAATGGGTGCGGTTAGGGCCGGGTGTCGCCGATGGCGACGAGCACTTTGGTGGACTGGGACGAGTCGGACGCCATGGCGAGCGCGTCGGCAGCAGCTTCGAGCGGATACTCGTGGGTGATTGCGGCGTCGAGTCGCGGAGATCGCGCCAGGAGTTCCAGGGCCTCGGTCATCTCGATGTCGAAGCGCTGACACCCGAAGAGCGTGACCTCTTTCATGAGCAGCTGCGAGACGGGGATGGGCTGGTCACCCGCGGGGAGGATTCCGAGCTGGATGATACCGCCTCCGGGTCGGACGGTACGGATCGCGCCGACGAACGAGGGAAGGACCCCGGCGGCTTCGACGACAAGGTCGAACTCGTCTTCGGGGAGCGAGGAGCTCCCGAGGTGGAGCACCTCATCCGCCCCGCATGCCCGGGCCACCTCGAGCGCTCGCTCCTGGACATCGGCGGCAACGATCCGTCGAGCCCCCCGAGCTCGGAGCGCAGCGATGACGAGGCAGCCGATGGGGCCGGCGCCGCTGACCAGCACGTTCGCACCGTCCACGAGATCGCCTGCGCGATCCACGCCGTGGATGGCGATGGCCAAGGGTTCGGCGAGCGCAGCACGGCGGAGGGGCAGCCCGTCCGGGAGAGCACGGAGCTGCTCCGGTCGCACGCTCAGGGTCTCGGTGAGCGCCCCCTGCGTGTGAGGTGTCGTGGACGCGCTGCCGAGGTAGCTACCACCACGGAACAGGTTCAGTCCCCGTTCGTCCTCGGTGTCGTGGCGAGGGGTGGGCCGCGCGGGGTGGATCGCCACCGGCGCCCCCGGCATCACGCCCTCGACGTCGGTGCCGACGTCACGGACGATCCCCACCGCTTCGTGGCCGAGGGTCAGCGGCTCCGTGATCGTGAAGACACCGTTCCTGCCACTGGAGTGATAGTGGACGTCGGAGCCGCACAGCCCGACGTACCGGACGTCGACGAGGACTTCGTCAGGGGCGAGGGAGGGAGTCGAGCTCTCGCGGATCTCGAGAACCCCGGGCGCGACGGTGACTGCGGACTTCATTGCTGCTCCTTGCGATTCGGCGAGGTCGGGAACGAAAGTAGGATTTGAGATTTTTGGCCGATTGATGACTCGATCAGATAGGATTCGACACCATGGCGGACATTAGTGACGGCGCACCGAAGTCGAGGCTGACGGTTGCCGAGATTCATGCGGCTTTGAAGGAACAGATCATGTTCGCGGCGATTGAGCCTGGGGCGCGCATCAAGATCGACGCCATCGCGCGCGATCTCGGAGTCTCTCCGACTCCTGTACGCGAGGCGCTCCAGCGACTGGAGAGTGACAACCTCGTCGACTCGAGCCCGGGGCGCGGTTACAGCACGACGCCGCTGCTGGACGCCGGCGGCCTTCGGGATCTCTACGAGTTCCGCCTCCTGCTCGAGCCATGGGCGGCGCGATCCGCGGCAGTGGCACGATTGGCGAACCCGGCGCGCCACCTGCGAAGCCTCATCGACGACCTCAAGGTGGCACTCGAAGGCAATGGGGATCGCCGGCGAGAGCTGCTCGCGCACGACACCGCGTTCCACAACGCCATCATCGAGGCCGCGAACAACGGCGTCATGACCCAGGCGTACGAGCACACTCACTGCCATCTGCACATCTACCGACTGCAGCCGGACGACGTCCACGTGGATGTGACGCTGGAAGAGCACGCGGCCCTCGCTACGGCGATCGAGGTCAGCGATCCGACGGCGGCCGAGGCAGCGATGCGTGCGCACCTCGAGAACTCGTTCACGCGCTACTCGCGGGGCTGACTCAGCACGACGCGACGTCACTGCGGCTGCGTGCCGCCGTGACGCGCTTCGCTGTGCCTTCATCAGATTCCCATCTCCCTTGATCGGCATCTCCTGCCTGAAATGGAGAATACGCTTCGTCCAGATCAAATGTCAAAAGTCACTTTTCAATAGGATCTTGACGAATCACACATGCCTCGCCTAACGTGAGGGCAGCGCGCTGTTGCGCGCCGACCCGCACTCAAAGGAGAGTCATGAGTTCTCACAGCATCCGCGCACTCGCCGTCCTCGGTACAGCCGCAGCGCTCACCCTGACCGGATGTGCCGCCTCCGGAGGTGGCACGTCGTCCAACGACGAGACCGTCGTCCTGAAGGTCGCCTTCAACCAACCGGAGTCTCATCCCGAAGCGCAGGCAATCCTCGAGCTCGGCGAGAAGTTGTCCGAGGCAACCGACGGTCGCTACGAGATCGATCTGTACACCGACGAGCTCCTGGGTGCGCAGGCCGAGACCATCGAGTTGGTGCAGTCCGGCAGCATCGCGATGACGCTCGTCGGCGCATCGCTCCTCGAGAACTTCAACCCCGACTTCGGCGTGATCAGCCTCCCGTACCTGTACGAGTCCAAAGAGCACCAGATGGCGGCGCTCAACGACCCCGAGATCTCCGGCGACCTCTTCACGTCCATCGCGGACCAGAGCCTCCAGGTACTCGTCGCCTATCACGGCGGCGTGCGCAACGTGTACACGAAGGATCGCCCCGTGGAGACGCCCGAGGATCTCGCCGGCCTGAAGATCCGCGTCTCCGGCGCCGAGAGTCACGTCCGCATGATGGAACTCATGGGCGGCGTCGGCACTCCGATGGCTCAGGGCGAGGTCTACACCGCCATCCAGTCAGGTGTGCTCGACGGCGCCGAAAACGCCGAACTCGTCTACGCCGGCCTCGGTCACGCCGAGGTCGCCCCGTACTACTCCTACACGGAGCACCTCATGATCCCCGACGTGCTCGTCATCAACCCGCGCATCCTCGACGACATGAGCGACGCCGACCGCGAGACGTTCCTCGGCCTCGTGGGACAGTCGGTCGAGACGGAGGTCTCGCTGTTCGACGACTCCGTGACCGAAGCGCGCGAGACCGCTGAAGCAGCAGGTGCGACCTTCGTCACCCCCGACCTCGATGAGTTCCGCGACGCCGTTCGGCCACTGATCGACGAGATCGTCACGACCGACAGCGCTCGCGCTCTGTACGACAGCATCGACGCGGCGCGCTGATCCCTGAGGGGTCTTCTTCACCATGAACGTGTTCAAACGCAGCCTGGACCTCGTCCTCCGACCACTCGTGCTGGCTCTCTTCGTCCTCCTCATCGTGCTGGTCGTCTGGCAGGTCTTCACCCGCCTCGTGCTCGACAACCCCAGCGCCTGGACAGAGGAAGCCGCACGCTACGTGTTCATCTGGCTGAGCCTCATCGGCATCGCCATCGCCACCGGCGAGAAGGCCGACGTCGCCATCACCTTCCTGGTGGAGAAGACCCCTCTCCTCGCCCAGCGATTCCTCGAGTCGCTGGCCTACGTGTCGACCATGATCTTCGTCGGGGTCGTCATGGTCGTCGGCGGATCCGCCCTCGTCCACCTCACCTGGTCGCAGCGCAACCCGATCCTCCCGGTCAACGCGGGTGTGCTCTACCTCGCGCTGCCGGTGTCCGGGGTGCTCCTCCTGATGTATCTCGCGTATCACCTGCTTCGTGCCTGGCGCCGCGACTACGCCGGCGTCGCCCCGCAGGACCCGGCCGAGGAGGTCGAGCTGTGACCGACGTCGCATGGTACGGGGTCATCCTCGTCGCCGGACTCGCCGTGCTCCTGGCACTCGGCGCTCCCGTCAGCATCAGCATCGGCCTCCCGTCGCTGATCTGCATGGGCCTGATCCTCGGGTTCGACAACGGTGCGCTCGCCTCCGCTCAGCGCATGTTCGGCGGAATGAACTCCTTCCCGCTGCTGGCCGTGCCGTTCTTCCTGCTCGCAGGAGGGATCATGAACACGGGCGGGATCGCGAGACGCTTGATCGACCTGTCGCTCGCACTCGTCGGGCGGGTTCCGGCACCGCTCGCGCAGACCAACGTCGTCGCCAACATGCTGTTCGGCGCCGTCAGCGGATCGGCCGTCGCCGCCGCCGCGGCCGTCGGCGCGACCATGACCCCGCGCCAGGTCGCGAGCGGGTACGACCGCTCCTTCGCCGCCGCGACGAACGTCGCCTCCGCGCCGAGCGGGATGCTCATCCCGCCGAGCAACATCCTCATCATCTACGCGCTCGCCAGCGGCGGGACCTCCATCGGGGCACTGTTCCTCGCGGGTTACATCCCGGGGATCCTGTGGGGAGTCGCATGCATGGTCGTCGTCGCCTGGTACGCGAGGAAGCACCCCGAGCTCCGCTCGCAGGTCCGCTTCAGCGTGAAGGTCCTTGCGGTCGCGTTCTGGCGGGCGATCCCCTCGCTTCTGCTCATCGTCGTCGTCATCGGCGGCATCATCGGGGGCTTCTTCACCCCCACCGAAGGATCGGTGGTCGCAGTCGTCGCCTCGCTCGCACTGGCTCTCGCGTACCGCGAACTCAAGGTCCGGGACCTCCCCGCAACGCTGTACACCGCGGCCCGGACCAGCTCGGTCGTCATCTTCCTCATCGCCGTCTCGTCGATCATGAGCTGGGTGATGAGCTATGCGAAGATCCCGCAGCTGCTCGCCGACACCCTGTTCGGTTTCACCGACAGCAAGATCGTCGTGCTGCTCATCATGATGCTGGTGCTCCTCGTCATCGGAATCCCTCTGGATCCGATCCCCGCAGTCCTGATCTTCACGCCGATCTTCCTGCCGGTCGCCCTCGAGTTCGGCATCGACCCGATCCACTTCGGCATCATGATGGTGTTCAACCTCTCCATCGCCGTCATCTCACCGCCGTCCGCACCAGTGCTGTTCGTGGGGGCGCAGGTGGCCGGTGCACGGTTGGAGAGCGTGACGCGTCACCTGATGCCGTTCTTCCTCGTCCTGATCGTGATGCTTCTCGTGATCACGTTCGTGCCGGAGATCTCTCTCTTCCTCCCGCATCTCGCGGGACTCGTCTGACCCCGTGACCTCAAGGAGCCGCATGACCTACCGCGTCGGAATCACCCCCGAAGGCGTCGCCCCCGACGGTTCGACGATGTACGGGGACATCGGCTTGGCGCGATTGCGTGACGCCGGCATCGACTGGGAGATCCTTCCTCGCGGCACCGAGCATCACCTGCGCCCGGAGGACGTCGTGGGGTACGACGCGGTCATCGCGTTCACCCACTCGCGGATCGACGCCGACCTCGGTTCCCTCGAGCCGCGTCTGCGTCACGTCGCACGGTATGGCGCGGGGTACGACGGGATCGATGTCGCGGGCCTCGCGGAATCGGGGATCGTGTTGACCAACACACCCGCTGCCGTGCGCAGACCGCTGGCGCTCGCCGGCCTCACCCTGATGTTGAACCTCGGTCATCGGTTCGAGGAGAATGCACGCGCCGCCCGGGAGGGGCGATGGACCGAACGCGGGACGATGCGCGGACGCGGGTTCGTCGGCAAGACCATCGGCGTGATCGGACTCGGCAGCGTCGGCAGCGAGTTCGTGCGCCTCGCGCTCCCGCTGGGTGCACGGATCATCTCGGAGCATCGCCCGTCGGCGATCCGGGTCGCGGAGGAGCTCGGCATCGAACTGGTCTCCCGAGAAGAGCTCGCGGCGAGCGCCGACTACGTGGTCCTCGCCGCCGCACTCACTCCGTCCTCTCATCACCTCGTGGACGCGGCGTTCCTCCAGCTCATGAAGCCGACCGCCTTCATCGTGAACATCGGACGAGGTCCGCTGATCGACCAGGCCGCCCTCACATCCGCCCTCCGCGACGGCCTCCTCGCGGGCGCCGGACTCGACGTCCTCGAGGTCGAACCGCCCGCCGCCGATGAACCGCTGCTCCACATGCCGAACGCCATCGTGACCCCGCATGCGCTGTGCGTCACCGAGGACTTCGTCGACGCCGTGTCAGACGACCTCATCGAGGACCTTCTTCGAGGATCACGCGGCGAGCGCCCGAGGTATGCGGTGAACCCCGGCGTCTTCGAGGCCTGGCGCGGCGACACGGCGCGCTCCGAGGTCTCCGAGTGAGCCGCGAAAGCGCAAACCCCAGTCCGGTGCCTAGCGAACACCCATTCGTCGTCGGTGCGTATGCTGCGCTTGGCGATCACATTGCCGACTCGAACGCGGTTGCCGGGCTTCGAGGTCTGCAGGATGTCAGCTCATCGGGCGTCGGCTTCGAGATCCCGATGTTCTCGGCGTTCCCTCGCTGGTCCGACCCGGGCTTCCTCCTGTCCTTGGACGCCCTCGGAAGCGTCATCACTCTCGTCCCCGCCCTCTATGGGATCGCCGCCGAAGGCGCCGGACTCGCTGCAGTCGACCCTGCCCAGCGAGAGCGCGGAGTCCAGATGGTTCGCAGAGCGCAGGTCTTCGCGGCGGGGCTGAACGACAAGGCGCCCGGAACGGTGACGGCGATCACCGCCATCTCCGGCCCGTCTTCGACGCAAGGACCGGTCGACCGGGACGCGCTCGCAGAGTCGCTGCACGCGCTCACCCAGGATGACGGCGCCCTTCCCGTACTCATCGAGCACTGCGACGCGATGATCCCCGGCCAGCCCGCTGCCAAGGGCTACCTGCCGCTCGCGGAAGAGATCGACGCGGCAGGTCGGAGTGGCGCGAGAATCGCGCTCAACTGGGGTCGCTCCGCCATCGAAGGAAGATCCGCGTCGAAGCCCAGCGATCATCTCGCGATGGCAGCGGATGCAGGTGTCCTCGGCGCCGCGATGATCTCAGGAGCGTCGCCGACGACCACCGATCTCGGAGAGGCGTGGGCGGACGTGCACAATCCACTACGAGAGAGCTCCATCCTCGGCGACGCGTGGGCTCATGCCGGTTCGAGCCTTCTCACGACCGCCATCGCGCGCACCTGGCTCGCCACCGCGGGCGCACGAAAGCCCCTGATCTATCAGGGCATGAAGCTCGGAGTCCTTTCGGGCTTGGACCTGCACGCACGGCTGAGAACCCTGCGCGACGGTCTGATCCGGCTGCAGATCTCTCCCGGCTGACTCCAGACTCGCCCTCGTAATGCCCTATTGTGTGTTTGTCCGCTCATAACGGAGGGGATCGCAGTCAAGGGAGATCGCGCATGCAGGCATCCACCGCGAGAACCGCGCGAGTTCCGGTCACTCTCGCCGTGTTCACGCTCGCCGGCTTCGCGATCGGCTGCAACGAATTCGCCTCGGTGGGCGTACTCCCGCAAGTCGCCGCGGAGTTCTCGCCCGTCGCTGCAACCGGTGACCCCGACCGGGCGGCTGCGGACGTGTCGATCTTCGTCTGGGCCTACGCTCTGGGCGTCGTGATCGGAGCACCTATCCTCGGTGCACTCGCTTCGCGCTACGACGTCCGCTGGTTCCTCGCCGCCTCGCTGGTCACCATGTCGGCTTTCACTGCGGCTGTCGCCCTCGCGCCCGACATGGCTCTGGTCACCACACTGCGCGTCCTCTCCGGCGTCCCGCACGCCGCATTCCTCGGGATCGCTGCCATCGCTGCCGCACGCGTGATGGGGAGTCGTCACGCGGCGCGGGGCGTAGCCGTCGTGATCGGCGGACTGACGATCGCCAACATGGTCGGCGCCCCTCTGGGAACCTGGGTCGGACAGACTCTCGGCTGGCGATGGTGCTACGCGGGAATCGCACTCTTGTTCATCGCCGCGACCCTCGGCGTCTTCGCGACTACCCCCGACAGCGTCGCCGCAGTTCGACGGCACGGGTCACCCTGGAGAGGCCTGCGCAACGTCCGGATGTGGACGATCATCGGCGTGTATGCGTTCGTGAACGGCGGCGTCTTCGCCGTCCTGACGTTCATCTCGGTGATCACCACCGTTCACGCTCAGATGCCCGGCATGACCATCGCGTTCGTCGTCGCCGCGTCCGGGATCGGGATGACGGTGGGGAACTACGTCGGCGGCGTCGTCGCGGATCGCAACAGGCGTGCTGCCATGGCGCTCGGAGCCTGTGCGGCGACCATGGGTTTCGTTGCTCTCCTCGCGCCACGATCGCCGATCCTGACGATCATCGGCTTCGCGCTGGTGGGCTTCGCGTTGAGCGAGCTCGCGCCATTCACGCAGACCCTTCTGATGCGCTCGACACCCCACGATCCCGGCGTGGGCTCCTCGATGAACTCGCTCTGCGCCAACCTCGGTAGCGTGGTCGGCGGCGCGTGCGCCGGGTTCGCGGTCGGGCAGTCCGGGGCAGCCGCCGCCATCTGGATCGGGCTCGGGCTCATGGGAGCGGGGCTCGTCGGCGCGGTTATCCTCGCGCGATCCGGCGTCGAACTCGCCACGCGTGTCCGCGGACGCTGACGAGACCGTCGCGTTGTCCCCCCGGAAAGCCTATGCAAGAATGTCTTTACATGGCCGCATCGTTTGCGCGCCACCCGTCACCACACTCGCCGTGACGCACGGTCGCCGGCGAAGCACGCAAAGGAGCGCTTTCGTGTCGAACGCCCGCATCACCAGACCCTCCCCCGTCGCCGCGGCATCGTCGCGCTCTCGCGGATTCCTTGCACGACTCACGGTCATCTCGACGCTCGGAGGTCTGCTCTTCGGGTACGACACCGGCGTGATCTCCGGCGCGCTGCTCTACATGCGCGACGACCTCGCCATGTCCACGGGCGAAGAAGCGTGGGTCGTCAGCGCGCTGCTGTTCCCCGGCGCAGCCTTCGGCGCGCTCCTCGGGGGCCGCATCGCCGACGCCCTGGGGCGCAAGCGCAGCTTGCTCATCTGCGCCGTCATCTTCCTCGTCGGCGCCGTCGCCTGCGCCGTCGCACCGACCGTGACGCTCATGGTCCTCGCGCGCATCCTCCTCGGTTTCGGCGTGGGCGCCGCGGCGGTCGCATGTCCGCTGTACCTGGCCGAGATGGCACCCGCCGACAAGCGCGGACGCATGGTCACGATCAACGAACTGATGATCGTGACCGGGCAACTTTTGGCGTTCGCGATGAACGCTCTGCTCGCCGTTCTCATCTCGGAGACGCACGTCTGGCGCATCATGCTGGCCGTCGCCTCGATCCCCGCGATCATTCTCTTGGCCGGGATGCTGGTGCTGCCGGAGTCTCCGCGCTGGTTCGGCGCACGCGGACGTATCGAGGATGCCCGCGCGGTGCTGAGCCGCAGCCGAACCGCCGCCGAGGTCGATGCCGAGCTGTCCGAGATCACGCAGAACGCCGCCGCTGAGGGCGAGCAGCGGCGACACGCCCTGCAGTCACTTCGGGACAACCGTTGGATGCGACGTCTTCTCTACATCGGCTGCGGCCTCGCCGCCGTCATGCAGGCGACCGGCATCAACACTGTGAACTACTACGCCCCGAGCATCCTGACCCAGACCGGTCTCGGCGCTCAAGCCGCGCTGATCGCGACCATCGGAGTGGGGATCACCAGTGTTGTCATGACGATCGTGGGGATCTGGCTCATCGGCCACCTCGGTCGACGCACGATGCTGTCCATCGGCTTCGCCGGCGTGGTGGGCGCGCAGGTCATCCTCGCGCTGGTCTTCCTCGCCCCGCACTCCGACGTCGTCAGTTACGTGATCCTCGCGGCGATGATGCTGTTCGTGGCCTTCGTACAAGGATTCATCGGGACAGTGGTCTGGCTGGTGCTCAGTGAGATCTTCCCGCTCGCCATCCGAGGACTCGCGATGGGCCTGTCGATCTTCGTGCTCTGGACGGTGAACGCTCTCGTGTCGTTCGTGTTCCCGCAGATCGTGGAGCTCATCGGCTCCACCTGGACGTTCTCTCTGTTCGCAGCGATCAACACGTTCTCCCTCTGGTTCGTCCTCCGCTACGTTCCCGAGACCAAGGGACGCTCGCTGGAGACACTGGAGAACGACTTCCGCACGCAGGCCATCCGCACGGTCCCCCGGAGCCAGCGCCTGTCCGCTCGCTGAGCCACGGACGAGGAAGCCCCGGCAGATCAGATCACTGCCGGGGCTTCCTCGTGTCTCGCACGATCGTGAGGGGTCAGCCGATGAGCTCGCGGAGCTTCTGCAACTGGAACCGTGACACCTCATCCGCCCGCTCGTCTTCGGCGAACACGTTCGAGACGAGGAGAGCACCCGGCCGATCAAGGTAGCCGGTCGCGCGCAGAGCGGAGAACAACTCGAACCAGTCCACATCCCCGTCGCCGATGCGCAAGTGCTGGTGCACGCGCGCGGCGTTCCCCGGCGGGTTGGAGATGTAGCGCAGCCCGTGCGAACGATGGTGGTCGAAGGTGTCCGCCGTGTACACCGCTCCGAGGCGGTCGCCGAGCTCGGGAATCAGCGTCGCGGCGCGATCGCCGTAATGGAACGTGTGCGACGCGACGTAGACGAACCCGACAGACCGGGAGTTGAGGCCGCGGATGACGCGCCACGCCTCGAGACCGTCCTCGACGAAGTCGTCGGGGTGCGGGTCGATGTTCATGCGCACGCCCTCGCGTTCGAGGATCGGCAGCAGCTCCTCCATCGACCGGTAGAAGGCGTCCTCGCTGTCTTCCTGGCGCTCGGGACGCCCCGAGAACTCGGTGTTGAGCACGGGCGCATCCAGTGCCACGGCCAGTTCGATGACGCGTCGCATGTTGCGCACCGCGGCGACCCGCTGCACGTCGTCGGGAGACGAGATCCGCTGCACGGGCAGCAGGGCCGGGATCGTGACGCCGGCGTCCGCTGCGCGCTTCTTGAGTGCGGCGGCCAGTTCGTCGTCGGCCTTCGGGTGACGGAAGAACGGTGAGAAGTCGGCGTGCGGCGTGAGCTGCAGATACTCGTACCCGAGTCGCGCGGCGACGTCGGGGAAATCGAGCAGCGCGTGGTCGTGGTGGTACGGTGTCGGATCGAGCGCGATGCGGACCATGTCGGTTCCCTTCGGGTCAGGCGTAGAAAGCGGGGCGCTCGGCGCGCTCGACGTCGATGATGCCACCGTCGAGAGCCTTCACACCGGCCTCGCAGGCGAGGGCGACGAGATAGCCATCCCAGGCGTTGGGGCCGTCGACGAGGCGGCCGTCCCGCACGGCATCCACCCACCGCTGGATCTGTCGGTCGTACGCGTCAGCGAAACGAGTCGCGAAACTCTCGTGTTCCTTGATGCTGAACCGGCCCTCGTCCCATCGCTGGAGACCCGAGGGCTGGCCGATGCGGGCAATGCCCTTCGAGAACACGGCCTCGGTGCCGACCTGGTAGCCGAACTGCACGCTGACGTTCATCTCTACGTCGACGAGCACGCCGTTCTCGAGCTCCATGAGCACGAGGATGGGCTCGCGCAGGTGCTCGGGCGAGAGCGGATTGCGACGGGGGTGCTTGACCTCGACGGTCTTGACCGGCGAACCGACCAGCCACGGCACGACATCGAACTCGTGCACGACGGAGTCGTTGATGAGCATCTTCTGCGTGTAGCTGTCGGGAACGGAGGGGTTTCGGTGGACGCCGCGGATCATTAGCACCTCACCGGCATCGCCCGAGGCGATCAGCTCACGCAGCTCGATGTACTGTGCGTCGAATCGACGCATGAAGCCGAGCTGGATGTGCGGGCGGTCGAGCCTCTGCTCGGCCTCGAGGATCTCCCGCGACGTCGCCGAGTCAGGCGTGAGCGGCTTCTCGCAGAGGATCGGCAGTCCCGCCGCGAGCGCCGGGATCAGCACCGGCTTGTGGAACTGACCGGGAGTCGCGATGAGCACCGCGTCGAGAGCGTCCGCGTCGATGGCCTCCTCCACGCTCGCGAACGTCGCCGCTCCCGGGGCGTTCGCGGCGGCAGCAGCGGCACGACCTGCATCGGGCTCGACGATCGCTGAGACGACGGCCCCCGAGATGCGGTGGGTGATGCGCGCGATGTGGTCGGCGCCCATGAGCCCGGCGCCGACGACGCCGATGCGGATGTCAGTGGTCATGAGTTCGGTTCTCCAGGGAATGAGAGGGGGGTCAGCCGAGGAGCGGACGCTGGTGCGCCTGCTGCTCGAGGTATTCGGTGCGGGCCTGCTGCGTGCTCTCGAGGGTCGAGACCTCGGGCACCGGCACGTCCCACCAGCCGTCGCCGTCGGGCGCGTAGATCAGCGGGTCGCTGTTGATGTGGATGAAGGTCGAGGTGCTCGACGCCTTCGCGGTCGTGATCGCGGCCGAGAGCTCGTCGATGGCCGACGCAGCGGGTTCGATCTCGATCACGTCGAGGCCGTAGCTGCGGGCGTTGGCGGCGAGGTCGACCGGCAGCACCTGCTCGCCCTGGAAGTTCCGAGCCTGCGGGTCGTACTCGCGGTACCAGGTCCCGAAGCGCTCGGATCCGACCGTCTCGGAGAGATGCCCGATCGACGCGTAGCCGTGGTTCTGGATGAGCACGAAGATCACCTTGATGCCCTCGGCGACCGCGGTCACGAGCTCGGTGTTGAGCATGAGGTAGGAGCCGTCCCCCACCATCACGATCACGTCGCGGTCGTCGCCGTCCGCGACGAGGCCGCGCTTGGCACCGATGCCACCGGCGATCTCGTAGCCCATGCACGAGAACGCGTACTCGACGTGATATCCGAGGGGATCGCGGACACGCCACAGCTTGTGCAGGTCACCGGGCAGGGATCCGGCCGCCTGGATGACGACGTCCTCAGGCGCCGAGGCCGACTGCACCGCGCCGATGATCTCGGGCTGCCCGGGGAGCGCGAGACCCGACGGCGCGAACACCTCGTCGACGCTCGCATCCCACGCCGCCTTCTCGCGGGCGATGCGCTCGGCATACTCGGCGGAGATCTCCCAGCCCTCGAGCTCGATCGCCAGCTCCGCGAGCGCTTCGCGCGCATCCGCGATCACCGGCAACTGCGAGCCGTGCTTGTACGCGTCAAAGGAGGCGATGTTGATGTTCACGAAGACGACGTCCGGGTCCTGGAACGCCGTACGCGACGCCGTCGTGAAGTCGCTGTAGCGGGTGCCGATGCCGATCACGACGTCCGCCTCGGCGGCGATGCGGTTGGCCGCGAGCGTGCCGGTCGCACCGACACCGCCGAGGTTCTGCGGGTGGTCCCAAGTGAGCACTCCACCCCCGGCCTGCGAGGTGCCGACGGGGATGCCGGTGGCCTCGACGAGCGTACGCAGGTGCTCCTCGGCTGAGGAGTAGAGCACGCCACCCCCGGCGACGATGACGGGTCGCTTCGCACCGCGGATCGCGGCGACCGCGCGAGCGAGCGCCGCGCGCTCGGGCAGCGGGCGGCGCACGTGCCACTCGCGGTCCTGCAGGAACTCGAGCGGCACGTCGATGCGCTCGGCCTGCACGTCCTCCGGCAACGCGATGGTCACCGCGCCGGTCTGCACGGGGTCGGTGAGCGCGCGCATCGCGCCCAGCGCGACGGAGTAGAGCTGCTCGGGACGCTGCACCCGATCGAAGAACACCGAGAGCGGGCGGAAGGCGTCGGTGACCTGGATGCCGGGATCGTGCGGGTGCTCGAGCTGCTGCAGCACCGGGTCGGCGACGCGGGTCGCGAAGGTGTCGCTGGGCAGGAGCAACGCGGGAAGACGGTTCGAGGTCGCGAGGGCCGCGGCAGTGAGCATGTTGGCCGCTCCTGGGCCCACAGATGCCGCCGAAGCGAGCGTCCCCCGGCGACGGTGCATGCGAGCGTAACCAACGGACTGGTGGACCATCGCCTGCTCGTTGCGGGCCTGGTAGTAAGGCATGAGGTCGGGCTGCTCGACGTTGGCCTGCTTGAGCGCCTGTCCGATGCCGGCCACGTTGCCGTGGCCGAAGATGCCGAACATCCCGGCGACGGTGCGCTCGCGGATCTCCCCGTCGACCGTCCACTGGTGGGCGAGGAACTCGACCAGCGCCTGGCTGACCGTCATCGTCTTCGTGCGTGCCATCAGCGCTGCCCTTCTTCGTCGGTAATAGAAGCCGTGTCGTTCGTGTACGGGAGACGGGAGTCGAATTGCTGCCCCTCCCAAGTGTCGCGGACCCAGGCGTGCGCCGGATCGTCGCTGATCAGCCAGGTCCGTTCGGGGTCGGGCCCGGCCATGACGTTCAGATAGTAGAGGTCGTAGCCCGGGGCCGCGACGGCGGGTCCGTGGTAACCGAACGGCACGAGGGCGATGTCGCCCGTGCCGACCATCGCGTTGATGTCGATCTCTCCCGCAGGCGAGGAGTACGTGCTGAACATGCCGAAGGCACCATCCCCGGCATCCGCGTTCCCGCCGACCCGAGACGGCGCCGACTCGAAGTAGTAGATCTCCTCGAGGCGCGACTCGTGGCCTGGGTGATACTCGTCGTGCTTGTGCGGCGGGTACGACGACCAGTTCTCGGCAGGTGTGATGACCTCGCACACGATCAGTCGAGCGGCATCGAGCGCCTGAGGTGTGCCGAAGTTGTGAACCTGACGACTCGATCTCCCCGCGCCACGCAATTCGACGGGAGTCTCGGCAACGGGGATGTACGCCCACTCGCGCCGGTCCGCGGTCGGCGCTTCGGCGACCGCGACCCGGCCTGCACCGCGGATGACCGCTGTCGCTCCAGACGGCAGATAGAGCACGTCCGTCGGTCCGTCAAACACCGAGGCACGGCCGTGCAGCCTCGTCTCGCCCGCGCCTGGATGGTCAGCATGCGTCACGTCGAACGTTCCCGCCAGCGGGACGATGATCCGCTCCACTCCGGGCCCGGCAAGTTCGACGGCGTCACCGTCGGCGAGCGAGGCGACGCGGATGCCGGTGTGCTCCCATCCAGGCAGGGACGAATCGACGACGCTCTCCCAGCCTTCTCGGGCCAGCGCGCCTCGGCGATGGAACCAGCGGTCTTCGATGGTGCTCATTATGGTGCTCTCGGAGTCTCTCGTGCGCTCGGAGGGTGAGGGCCGCCCCTTCCCTGGCGGGGCGGCCCTCGGTCTTGTCCGTCAGTCGTTCTGGGGGAAGCCCAGGTTGATACCGCCGTGGGTGGCGGGGTCGAGCCAGCGGCTGGTGACGGCCTTCTCGCGCGTGAAGAAGTCGAACCCGTGCACACCGTACGCCTTGGCGTCGCCGAACAAGGACTTCTTCCACCCGCCGAAGGAGTGGTAGGCGACGGGGACGGGGATCGGCACGTTGATACCGATCATGCCGACCTCAACCTCGCTCTGGAAGCGACGGGCCGCCCCGCCGTCGTTCGTGAAGATCGCGGTGCCGTTGCCGAACTCGCCCGAGTTGATGAGATTCAGCCCTTCCTCGTACGAGGCGACGCGGACGACCGACAGCACCGGGCCGAAGATCTCCTCGGTGTAGGCACGAGACGTCGTGGGGATGTCATCGATCAGCGTCGGGCCGAAGAAGAATCCGTCCTCGTGACCGTCGACCGTGAACCCGCGTCCGTCGACGACGATCTTCGCGCCGTCCGCTTCCGCAATGTCGACGTAGGACGACACCTTGTCGCGGTGGATCTCGCTGATCAGCGGGCCCATGTCGGGCTCGACGCCGTCCTTGCCCGCGCCGTTGCCGATCTTCAGCTTCGCGATGCGGTCGGTGATCTTGCCGATCAGCTCGTCCGCGACGGGCTCGACGGCCAGCACGACCGAGATCGCCATGCAGCGCTCGCCGGCCGCGCCGTAGCCGGCGTTGATCGCCTGGTCGGCGACGAGGTCGAGGTCCGCGTCCGGGAGGACGAGCATGTGGTTCTTCGCGCCGCCGAGCGCCTGGACGCGCTTGCCGTTCTTGGATGCGGTCTCGTAGATGTACTGCGCGATCGGCGTGGATCCGACGAACGAGATCGACTGCACGACGGGCGACTCGAGCAGACCGTCGACGGCCAGCTTGTCGCCCTGGAGCACGGTGAAGACGCCGTCCGGAAGACCGGCCTCCTTCCAGATCTGCGCGAGCCAGAGAGCGGCCGACGGGTCCTTCTCGCTGGGCTTGAGCACGACGGCGTTGCCGGCGGCGATCGCGATCGGCACGAACCACAGCGGCACCATGACGGGGAAGTTGAACGGCGAGATCACGCCGACGACGCCGAGGGGCTGCTTGAGGGAGTACACGTCGATGCCCGTCGAGGCGTTCTCGCTGAACGCGCCCTTGACGAGGTGCGGGAACCCGGTGGCGAGCTCCACGACCTCCTGGCCGCGCAGGATCTCGCCCATGGCGTCAGAGACGACCTTGCCGTGCTCGGCCGTGACGATCTGCGCCAGCTCGGTCTTGCGTGAGTTCAGCAGTTCCCGGAACGCGAACAGCACGCTCTGGCGCTTCGCGACCGAGTAGCCCTTCCACACCTGGAAGCCACGGTCGGCCGACGCGATGGCCGAGTTGATCTCCGCCTGGTCGGCGAGGGCGACGTGAGCCGAGACGGCGCCGGTCGCGGGGTTGAAGACGGGGGCGGTGCGTCCGCTGTTCGACGGGCTCTCGGCGCCGTCGATCCAGTGCGGGATCACGGGGGTGGTGCTCATGTTCTTCCTAACGTGCGTGGTGATCAGAGTCCGGCGTGGACGAGGCGTGCGGCGGTGTCGACCGCTGCCACCACGTCGCCGTCCGGTGGGTAGAGGAGTGTGCGACCCACGACGAGGCCGTGGACGCCGGGGAGCCGCAGAGCGTTGTCCCAGGAGGCGAACGTCTCGTCGGGCGATTCGCCGGAGTCGCCGCCCAGCAGCAGCGTGGGAAGCGTCGCCGCCTCCATCACTCGCTCCATCTCGGCGACCACGGGGAGTTTCAGCCAGGAGTAGGCGCTGCTCGCGCCGAGGCCTGCGGCGATGGCGACCGAGGTAACGACCGCCTCGGTGCTGAGGTCGTTCACGACTCGGCCGTCGCGCCACTCGCTCATGAAGGGCTCCAGCATGATAGGCACCCTGGCGCGCGCGGCATCGGTGACGGCGCGTGCGGTCTCCTCGAGGGTGCGGACGGTGCCCGCATCCTTCAGGTTGATCCGTACGAGCAGTTTCGCCGCGTCGAGGCGGGAGGCCGCCAGCGCGTCCACGTCGTACCCGGTGTACCGGTCATCCATCTCGAATACCGCACCACGCAGACCGCCGCGGTTCATGGAGCCGACCGCGATCTTGCCTTCGAGGGCTCCGAGGAGTGCGAGGTCCTCGATGATGTCGGGCGTGCCGAGCACACCGTCCACCCCGGGGCGGGAGAGCGCGAGCGCCATCCTCTGGAGGAGCTCGTAGCGGTTCGCCATGGCCATGGGGTCGCTGCCGACGCCCAGAGCACCTCGGGCAGGATGGTCTGCCGCGACGATGAACAGCCGGCCGTCGCCCTGCACCAGGGGCCTGCGCGTGCGCGACTCGAGGATGCGGTGAACGGATGCCGGGTCGGAGTGGCGCAGCGAGCGCAGGCGGGCGAACGCTTCTTCGGTCAGAACCGGAGCGAGTGTGCGGACGTCAGGCGTTGACACCGTAGGCCTCCTGGAGGATGGTCTCCACCTCGCCGGTGCTCGGCATGGCGGTGGAGCACTCGCGACGGGTCGCGACGATGGCGCCGGCGACGTTCGCGAACTGGATGGCGCGCTTGAGACTCCAGTCCTGCAGGAGTCCGTAGCTGAGCGCCCCCCCGAAGCCGTCTCCGGCCCCGAGTCCGTTGATCACGTCGACGACGTACGGCTCGACCTCGACGGTCTCCTCCCGAGTCTTCGCGAGGACCCCGCGCGGGCCCTGCTTCACCACGGCGAGTTCGACACCTCGTTCGAGAAGCGCGTCCGCGGCGCGGTGCGGGTGGGTCTCTCCGACCGCGATCTCGCACTCCTCCCGATTGCCGACCGCGACTGTGACGTGTTCGAGGGCTTTCCCCACCTCGCGGCTGGCCGCCTCGGGCGAGGACCAGAACATCGGCCGGTAGTCCAGATCGAGGATGGTGAGGGGCTGTCGCTCACGCGCCTGCCACGCCGCGTAGTGCGTCGCGCGAGACGGCTGCTGCGACAGACCGGTGACTGTGGACCAGTAAATCCGCGCGCGGTGGATGGCGTCGAGGTCGAGGTCGTGGTTCGTCAGTTGGAGATCGGGCGCGATCGGATCGCGGTAGAAGTACAGGGGAAAGTCGTCCGGCGGGAAGATCTCGCAGAAGGTCACCGGAGTCTTACTCTGGGCCTTGGTGGCGACGAAGCGGTCGTCCACTCCGAGACGCTGAAGCTCGCGGTGGGCGTATCGGCCGAACGGGTCGTTCCCCGTGGCGGTGATCACCGCGCTGACGAGGCCATGCTTTGCGCCGGCGATCGCGACGTTGGTCGCGCTGCCGCCGAGGTACTTGCCGAACGTCTCGACGTCTTCGAGTCCGACGCCGTCCTGCAGCGGGTAGATGTCGATGCCGATGCGGCCGATGGTGACCAGGTCGTACCGGGGGCGGGGCTCCGTTGCCATCGTGTGCCCTTCTTTCTGTAGGCATGTATCGGACTTTGTTAAGTCAAACATACATGAAGATTGTCGAAGATGCACGCCCGGTTCGCGGATCGGTGTCGCTCCCCGGGCGTGCGGTCTTGCGGGCGAAGGTCAGGGCACCTTGATCGTGCCAGTGAGCTTCGCGAGGTCGGCTTCCAGCTCGGCCATTGCCTCGCCACCGGCCATGAGGTCGGTGATCTGTTCGCGGGTGCGCTCGCCCTTGCGGAATCCGTCGGCCTTGCGCCCGTGGATCAGCACAGCGAATTGATCGCCGACCGCCATCGCGTGCGTGACATTATGCGTGACGAAGATCACTGCGATCCCCTGAGCTCGGGCCTGCATGATCAGCCGCAGCACGTGGGTCGCCTGCTTGACGCCCAGCGCCGAGGTCGGCTCGTCGAGGATGAGCACTTTGGCGCCGAAGTACACCGCGCGGGCGATGGCGAGCGACTGGCGCTCGCCACCGGACAGCGCGCCGGCCAGCCGGGAACCGTCGGTCACGCGGGTGATTCCGAGCTTCTGCATCTCACGCACCGTGATGTCACCCGCGGTCTTCTGGTCGAAGTAGCGGAACGGCCAGACACCCTTCGTCGGCTCCTGTCCGACGAAGAAGTTCCGAGCCACAGACATGAGCGGGAAGGTTCCGCCGTACTGATGGACAGTCGCGATGCCGACGTCGCCAGCGGCCTTCGGGCTGTCGAACACCACCGTCTCACCGTTGACCGTGAGCGAACCGGAGGTCGGCTTGTGCACGCCGGAGAGGACTTTGATGAGGGTCGACTTGCCCGCGCCGTTGTCCCCGAGGAGGCACAGGACCTCTCCGGCGTTGACCTCGAGCGAGATGTCGGTGAGGGCGTTGTTGCCGGCGAACGACTTGGAGACGTTCTCGAGCGTGAGCAGGGGCGTGGTCATGTCAGGCCGCCTTTCGGTTCTTGGCGACGCCGGAACTCAGCGCCAGCTTGCGGAACGTGTTGTTCATGAGCACCGCGGCCAGGAGCAGGATGCCGAGGATGAGCGCCGCCCAGTCGGAGTTCCAGCCCGTGTAGTAGATGCCCTGGTTGACGATCGCGAAGGTGAGGCAGCCGAGCATCACGCCGACGACCGAGCCGTAGCCGCCCGTCAGGAGCACGCCGCCGACGACGACCGCGATGATCGAGTTGAACACGAACGACTGTCCGGTGCCCGTCTGCGCTCCGTTGTAGAGCAGCGTCTGGATGATGCCGACGAGCGAGGCACCGAGCCCCGTGGAGACGAAGAGGGCGATCTTCGTGCCCGCGACGGGGATGCCTGAGGCCCGGGCGCTGACGGCGTCTCCGCCGATCGCGAAGATCCAGTTGCCGTACTTGGTCATCTGGAGGATCCACGCGATCACGACGGCGATGCCGATCGCCCAGAAGATCGCGACCTCGAATTGGCCGTTGATCAGGGTGCCGAAGATCGCCTTGAAGAACGGGTCTGCGGGGATCGGAATGCTGGTGCTCCCGGTGAGGACGCGGGCGAGACCGAGCGTGAGGCCGGCCAGTGCGAACTGCATCGCCAGCGTGACGATGAAGGACGGGACGTTCGTGCGGGACACCATGAGCCCGTTGATCAGACCGGTGACGACTCCGAGTGCCAGCGCGGCGATCACTCCGACGATCATCGGAAGTCCCCACGTGCCGGAGACGACCGCGAGGACGACCGAGCTGCTGGCGACAACCGAGCCGACGGAGAGGTCGAACTCGCCGGCGATCATGAGGAGCGCGACGGGCAGGGCGATGATGGCGAGCTCCGCCGCGATGTTCAGCCAACTAGCCACGCCGCCGGAGGAGACGAACTGCTGTCCGCCGAAGACCGCGAAGAACACGAAGACCAGGACGGTTCCGAACAAGGCCCCCGTCTCCGGCCGACGGAAGAGGTCGCCCACAGAGCGCTTCTTCGTGAACGCGGGGAGCGAGGTGGTGACGAGTGAGAACGGAGCGGGCGAGCTCTTCGCCGGCGCCGTGTCGCGGGGGGTGTGCGTGGTCATGATGTTTCTCCGTTGATGATGAGAGTCGGGAGGGGCGGCCCTCTGAGAAGGCCGCCCCTGGGGAGACTCAGCGCACGCCGAGCTCTGTCCCGCTGAGCGCGGACTCGACGTTGTCGGCGTCGATGACGGCAGGGCCGGTCAACAGCGTGGTCTGCGAGAGCTGGATACCGTAGGCGGCGAGCTGGAAGGCCGCTGACACGGCGTAGTACCCCTGCGAGAAGCCCTGCTGATCGATCGCGAACAGCTGCGTGCCCTTCTGGATCCGGTCCAGCGACTCCTTGTCGAAGTTCTGTCCGCCAAGGAACACCTTGCCTGTGAGGCCGGCCTGGTCGATGCCGCTCGCGGCCGCGTTGGTGTCGGACTGGCCGGGCGTGAAGATCCCGTCGATCGTAGGGTCCTGGATCAGCGCACCCTTGATGGCCTGTGCGACCGCGGTCGGATCTCCGAACTGCGATGTCGGGAGGGCGAGTTCGGTGTAGCTGATCCCCTTGCCTTCCGCGCCGTCCTTGACACCTTTGCAGCGGGCGTCGGCGTTGGTCGTTCCCGGGAGCGTGTTGACGCACACGGCATGCTTGGCACCTGCGTCCGCGAAGGTCTCACCGGCGAGGTTGCCGGAGGCGTAGTCGTCGGAGCCGATGTAGCCCTCCGCCCCAACCTTCTCGACCTCGTCGACGCCAGTGTTGTAGAGGAAAACCGGGATACCTCGGTCGGTGAGGGCCTTGATCGCCTCGTTCTGCGCCTCAGGGGCCCAGTCCGGGATGACGGCGGCGTCGGGGTCCAGTGCGTCGATGTTCGCGACGAGCTTGGCGGCATCCGCGTTGAAGTTGTCGTAGTTCGGCATCGCGAGGAAAGTGACCTTGCCGCCGGCGGCGCTCACGAATTCACCTGCCGCTTCACCACCGCGCTTCACGGTGGACCAGAACGGGTCGTCAGTCGCGCCGCCCATGACGACGATCTCGATGCCGTCTCCACCGGCGGCAGTCGACTCGCCGCCATCACCAGAGGACGCTGCGGGGGTACTCGTGCACCCCGAGAGAGCGATCGCGGCGACGGAGACGGTGGCAAGAGCGGAGATCAGGATACGGCGCGTCGGGCGAGCACCGGAGGACTTGAGCAACGTGGAGAACATCCGCGCGACTCCCTTCATTGTCGAGCCGCGGATCAGGCGGCAGATCTGCTTTGATCTGTGGTTCATACTGAAGTATGTCCGAACATACCGACAACCGTTTCACCTGACTGTTACCTTATCGTTACCGTCATCTGTTCGAGTCGGTTCGGACTACGCAACGGCGCACACAGATTGGACCAGATCATGACCAGAATCGGACTCGTCGGCTATGGGGTGGGCGGACGCCTCTTCCACGCCCCATACCTCCTCGCAGCGCGAGGCGTCGACCTCGCCGGCATCGTCACGACGTCGCCGTCCCGGCGCGAACAAGCGGTCAGCGATGCACCGGGGGTCCCGCTCGTCGACTCGCTCGCCGACCTCATCGCGCTCGGTGTCGATGCCGTCGTGGTGACGACCCCACCCGAGACGAGGCAGGCCCTCGTCCTCGAGGCAATCGCCGCGGGAGTGCATGTCGTCGCAGACAAACCGTTCGCGCCGGACCACCGCGCCGCGCAAGAGCTCGTCGCCGCAGCCGACCACGCCGGCGTCCTCTTGAACGTCTTCCACAACCGCCGGCTAGACACCGACATCGTCACCGCGCGACAGGTGATCGAGTCCGGGACCCTGGGGCTGATCCAGCGTCTCGACCTGCGCCTCGACCAGGACGACCCGTCCACCCTGGAGCGCGGCCCCGGTGGTGGACTCCTCCGAGATCTCGGCAGCCACGTCGTCGACCAGGCCCTGCATCTTCTCGGCCCAGCGGTGTCCGTGACTGCCCGCATCGACACGGTCGACGACCCCGAGGGACGCACGGACGTCGCCTTCGCGTTGCGTCTCGATCATGAGAGCGGTGCGCACTCGCACATCTCCTCCTCGAAAATCCACGGGCTCACCTCCCGCGAACTCAGGGTGCTCGGCACGAGCGGGAGCTACTGGTCCGACTTCACGGACGTGCAGTTCGAGGCGATCACCCGCGGCGAGCGCCCCGGCGCGGACCGATCGGACTGGGGCGTGGAGGAGCGTGCACGCTGGGGCGTGCTCCACACGCCCCAGGGCTCGCGAACCGTGCCGTCCGGTCGGGGCGACTACGCCCTGTTCTACGAGAAGTTCGCCGAGGCCGTGCGCACCGGATCGGCGGGCCCCGTCCCCGCGCGGGAGGGCGCGGCCGTATCCCGCGTACTGGAAGCGGCACGGCAGAGCGACAGGGAGCGCTGCGTCGTCGCTCTCTGAGGAGCGATCACCGCACCTCAGACGGTGCGGTGGTCCCTCGCACGACCAGCGTCGGCTCGATCGAGACATGCTCGGCATCGGCCTGACCGCTCATCGCGCGCAGGAGGAGTCGGCCCGCAGCCCGGCCGACGGCCGCGCTCGAGTCGTCGATCGTAGTCAGGTCGATCAGGTGCGTCGCAGCGACAGGGGTGTCGTCGTAGCCGATCACCGAGAGGTCTGCTGGCACGTCGCGGCCCAGAGTGCGAGCCGCACCCAGGACAC
This sequence comes from Microbacterium sp. NPDC089696, assembly GCF_044749125.1. Classification (NCBI taxonomy): domain Bacteria; kingdom Bacillati; phylum Actinomycetota; class Actinomycetes; order Micrococcales; family Microbacteriaceae; genus Microbacterium; species Microbacterium sp. NPDC089696. The sequence goes on from NZ_JBIVHF010000002.1 coordinate 866,296, forward strand.
CGAGCGCGACGAGGTCGTTGGCGGCGAAGATCGCAGTGAGCCCCGGTTCGGCACGGAGCAGCGCGAGCGCAGCCTCATAGCCGTCACCCTCACTCCCGGTCCCCGCGGCGATCTCGGGGACCTCGGTGATCTCGGCATCGCGGAGCGCGTCGCGGAACCCGGCCCGACGTGCCAGGGCTGCTCCGCCCGCGGCGGACACATGACCGATGCTCCGGTGACCGAGATCGAGCAGATGCGCGGCCGCGAGGCGCGCCCCCGCCTCATCGTCGTTGGCCACGGAGCCCGCGTGTCGAGGGATCTGTTCGCGCGTGCCGGCGATCACCATCGGCGTCGCCACGACATCCCGGAGCGCGTCCGGCACATCCATCGCGACGACGAGTCCGTCGACGCGCATCGACAGCAGCTCGTCGACGGGGTGGTCACCACGCGCGGTGGCGACGTCGATCACGGTCAGCCGATAGCCCTCGGGTGCGAGAACGTCCTGGAGCCCGCGCACGAGGTCGACGAACCAGAGGTTCGTGTAGTCGTCGATGAGCACGCCGACGAGTCTCGTCGCGCCCGCCGCAAGTTGCGCCGCGGCGCTGCTCGGCCGATAGTCCAGCTCCGCGATTGCCGTCTCGATCGCCGCCCGCGACGCGTCACTGACCCGGGGAGACCCTTGGAGGACCAGTGACACCAAGGATTTCGATACGCCTGCGCGCTGCGCGACGTCATAGATCGTCGGGCGTCTTTCCCTCATCGCGACGCTCCTCTCTGCGCTTAGACGCAGATCTCAGAAAACATTTGACAGGACATACACACAAGATTAGAGTCGCCGTTGGAGCGCTCCACTGTCGGACGCTCTCACCATACTGGAGCCGTCGTCAGGGCGGCCCCTGGCCTTCGGAGGATCAGTTGAGCACGACCGACATCGGCGTCGCAGTGATCGGGGCCGGCATGGCCGGCAAAGCCCATGCAGCCGCCTACCGCAACGCACCCTCGATCTACCAGAGCACACTCCCGAACGTCCGTCTCGTCTCGATCGCCGATGCTTACGAGCCACTCGCGGAGGCGAGCGCCCGACGCTTCGGCTATCAGCGCCACGACACCTCCTGGCAGGCCGTCGCGGCCGCCGACGACATCGACGTTGTGTCCGTGGTCGTGGCCAACCACTTGCACCGCGAGATCGTCGAGGGACTGCTCGCCGCAGGGAAGCATGTGCTGTGCGAGAAGCCACTGTCCGACTCGATCGCCGACGCTCGAGCGATGGCGGGTGCCGCGGACGACGCCTCGTCGCTCGCGCGGATCGGCCTCACCTTCCGCCGCGCTCCCGGTCTTGCGTACATCCGCCGCCTCCTCGACGACGGCGCGCTCGGTGACGTGCTGCACTTCAGCTCCCGCTACTGGACTGACTACGCCGCAGACTCGAAGGTCGGGATCAGTTGGCGCTTCAAGGGGCCTGCCGGCTCCGGCGCGCTCGCCGACGTCGGCAGCCATGTCTCCTACCTCGCCGAGTTCTTCGGCGGCCCCGTGGCGGAGGTCGGCGGAGGGCGGTTCAGCACCGTCATCCCACAGCGGCCCAAGCCGCTGGGCGCGGTCGCGGGGCACGGCAACCTGGCGGTGTCCGACGAGCTCGACGACGTCGAAAACGACGACTACGCAACATTCAACATCGGTTTCGAGAGTGGCGCAGCAGGCACAGTGGAGGTCTCGCGCGTCGCTGCAGGCCACGCCAACGGCCTCACCATCGAGGTCTTCGGGTCCAAGGGAGCGGCCCGCTGGGACCAGGCACGCCCGTCGGAGATCCAGTTGTACCTGTCCGAAGGGCCCGTCGAGCAACGGGGCTATCGCACCGTCGCCCTCGGCAACCCGCATCCGTACATCGCCGGAGGCATGCCGATCGACGTCTCCGGAGTCGGGTTCGGCCAGAACGAGGGCTTCCTCTTTCAGGCTCGCGCGTTCCTCGAAGAGGTCGCCGGTATCCCCGAGGAGGAATCCCTCCCCCGAAACGCGACGTTCGACGAGGGTGTTCACAACATGCTCATCCTCGACGCCGTCGCCCAGTCCGCCGCCCAGAGCGGCATCACCGTGAAAGTTGGTTCCTGATTATGCGTCTCGGCGTCTACAACGCGATCCTCCACGACCGCAGCCTCCCTGAGGCGCTGTCCGTCATCGCCGACCTCGGCCTCACCGGCATCGAGCTCAACACCGGAGGCTTCCTGCCCTCCACCCACATCCCGACATTCGACGACATCCTCGTCAGCGACGCGGCACGCGACGACTTCCTCGGGATCTTCGAGGGCACGGGAGTCGCACCTGCCGGTCTTAATGCGAACGGCAATCCCCTTCACCCGAACCCGGCCATCGGCGACGCGCACGCCGAGGACCTGCGCCGTTCGATCCGCTTCGCCGAGCGCATCGGCCAGCATCGGCTGGTAACGATGTCGGGGCTGCCCGGCGGTGAGCGCGGTGCGACGCGGCCGAACTGGATCGTCAACGCGTGGAACTCCGCGGCTCTCGACGTCCTCGACTACCAGTGGGACGTCGCGGCGACCTTCTGGCGCGAGATGGACCGTTTCGCTGCCGATCACGACGTCAAGGTGGCACTCGAGCTGCACCCGCAGAACATCGTCTTCAACTCTGCGGACGTGCACAAGCTCATCGACCTGACGAAGGCGACCCACGTCGGCGTGGAGCTCGACGCCTCCCACCTCTTCTGGCAGCAGATGGAACCGGTGGCCGTCGTCCGCCATCTCGGCCCATTGGTCTTCCAGGCCGCAGCGAAGGACGTGCGCGTCAACACCGAGGTCGCGGCGCTGAACGGCGTCCTCGACAACAGCTTCCGTCGCCTCCGCGCCGACGAGCCGCGGACGAATCTCGGAGGCGATGAGTGGGCGAACGAGTGGCCGAAGGAGTCCGCATGGGACTTTGTGGCGCTCGGCAAGGGCCACGACGTCGCGTTCTGGACGGAGTTCCTGCGCGCTCTGCACGAGGTCGATCCGGACATCTACGTCAACATCGAGCACGAGGATGTGGAGCTCGGCCGCATCGAGGGGCTCCAGGTCGCGGCCGGCGTCCTGAAGGAGGCCGACGCGGCGCTCCAGGCTTCGCTGCAGAGTAGCTGACCCGAGAGCGACACAGAAGGGCCCCGCACCATCCCGGTGCGGGGCCCTTCCGCGCCCCTCTTCGTCGGCTCCCCGCATCCGACCGCTTCGCGATCACACCCCAGGCGATTCCGGCAATCGGTCGCGGTTGTAGGTGATCTCGGTGTACCCGTGTGGAAGAGGCGCGCCCCGACCGTCGACCCCCACAAAGACGATGCGCTCGATGGCGAGGATCCGTCGACGCGTGACCATGTTCCGAACCTCGGCGCGCATCGTGAGCGAGGTGCGGCCGAAGCCCGTCGCCAGGATGCCGAGCTCAATGAGGTCGCCCTGGCGCGCCGAGCTGACGAACTCGATCTCCGACATGAACTTGGTCACGGCCCGCGGGTTGCCGAGCTGGAGGATCGCGTAGATCGCGGCCTCCTCGTCGATCCACCGCAACAGGCTGCCGCCGAACAGGGTCCCGTGCGCGTTGAGATCCTCAGGCTTGACCCAGCGCCTCGACCTGAACGCCAGATCCCCACCGGCCCGAGGACCCGAAGACTCCACGGCCATTCTCAGACTGCCGGCACGAGGACGTCGCGCACGACCTGGTCGAGCTTCTCATCGGCTTCGAGGAACTGACGCAGTGTGCGCACGGTGGCACCGAAGGTGTCGAACTCGGCGATCGTCAGACCGTCTTCGTCGTACGCACGTGAGAACTCCGGGACCCGCGCGAGCAGAACGTCGATGATGTGCGGGTCGACCGGCACATCGATGCGGTCTTCAGCCGGGATGCGGTTCTCGTCGATGCGTAGCTGCCAGTCGAAGGGCGGGGAGACCACGAGATCGCCGCCCTGCAGCTCGGACCACTGCAGGTGGTTGCGGAAGGCGGCGGACAGAACCCGCGAGCGGTACCCCCGTTCTGTGAAGATGCGGTGCGCCTTCTTGAGTGCGGCGACACCGGCCCACTCGAAGTATCCCGGCTCGATGAGCACGCGCCCCTTCGCCGCGGACGCCTTCAGCCAGTCGTCAAGGCGCCCGCCCATGAGAGTGACGACGGATCCGAACTCCCACGACGGCAGTCCCTCAGCGTCGCGCCGATCCAGACCGCGCTCGATCGCCTTGGCCGACTCGACGGCCTGCGCGACGGTGAACGACACGGTCACGTTGATGCTGACGCCGCGGTAGGTGGCCTCCTCGATCGCGACGATGCCCACCGACGTCGCGGGGATTTTGACGATGATGTTCTCTGCCAGCTCGCTGAAGCGGACCGCCTGCGCGACGAGGGCATCGGCATCGCGGTGCAGCCTCGGATCGGTCTGTACCGACAGGCGTCCGTTGCGACCGCCGGATGCGCGGAACGCCGGCTCGAGCAGGGCGGCCGCTTGCACGGAGAGCTCCTCCACGACGGCCCACCCGATCTCAGACTCCGAGGCTGTCGGGCGCTCCTTCGCGATCTCGGCGATGCGCGGCGCCCAGACGTCTAGATTGCGCGTCACCGCGTCGAGTGCGATGACGGGGTTGCACGTGGCACCGACGGCTCCGAACTCATCGATCGACCGTGCTAGTTGCATCGGGTCGGCGGAGTCGTTCCACAGCACTGTGGAGAATCGCTCGGAGGCTTCCCGAAGGGTGCTCGTGTCCGAGGCGGCGACGGTATGAGTCATCAGTCAACTTCCTTGTCTTTATGTTCTGACATACCAAGGTTAGCCCAAACTTACAACAAACAATAGAAGACAAAGCGCCCGCCGTGTAGGATTGTCAGAACAATGTGACGATCTATGGCGTTTGGAGCACCATGGCGCAGGACGACAACCTCCTCCCGAACGATTTCTTCGTCGATCTCGACCGTTCGAGTCCGGTACCGCTCTACTTCCAGATCTCGCAGCGGCTCGAGCGGGCCATTCGGGAGAACGACCTCCCACCCGGCGCACGTCTCGAAAACGAGGTGTCCCTCGCGCAGCGTTTCGGATTCTCCCGGCCGACCGTGCGGAACGCCATCCAGCAACTCGTGGAGAAGGGCCTCGTCGTCCGCCGGCGCGGCATCGGGACCCAGGTGCTGCACGGACAGGTCACCCGCAGCGTCGAACTCACCAGCCTGTACGAGGACTTGGCGCGAACCGGCCAGAAACCGACTACGAAGGTCATCTCTCTCGAGGTCGGGGCGGCGGACGCGGCTATCGCGGAGATCCTCGGCGTGCCGGTCGGTGAGCCCGTCCTCAACCTCGTCCGCCTGCGTCTCGCCGATGGCGTCCCACTCTCGATTCTGGAGAACACCCTGCCCGCAGAGTTCACCGACCTCACCGTCGAGGACTTCGAGAAGCAGGGCCTGTACCAGCTCATGCGCATGCGAGGCGTGACGATGCGCGTCGCGAAGCAGCGCATCGGTGCCCGCGCCGCGACTGCGCGGGAGAGCGAGCTGCTCAGCCTCCCCAAGCACGCCGCTCTGCTGACGATGTCGCGCACAGCATTCGACAATTCGGGACGAGCTGTCGAGTACGGCCACCACGCCTATGCACCCGACCTCTACTCGTTCGAGATCACGCTCGTCGACAAGTAAGCGGTCGACGGGTTGCACCGGCGAGGAAGCAGTCTGCGGCCGGCTGATCTAGCGACGCAACATGAGTGGTCATCGCGGACGGCACCCTCGCCCGGCATACCGTTGTCGCCGTGTACCGCGAGCCGTGGTCCAGATACGACGAAGGCCCCGCATCCCAGTCATATCAACGGGAGTCGGGGCCTTCGTGGTGGCGGTGACGGTGAGATTGGAACCCATCTCGACTTCCGATGAGCACGGCTGGGAAGTCCGAACCCGCCGGAACGACGCGGAAGCCACATACAACTGCGCACATGTGCTCGCTAGGCCGTACCGGCAGTCCGTTACTGCTGTGTTACCGCTGAAGAGTCACATCCTGGCGATGGCTGGGCGTTGCAGCTAGAGCGGTCTCTTGGAAGTCACGCACGCGTCACTCAGGAACTAAGCCGCGTGAAGAACGCCGCACCAGGCGAGGTTACGTGCCTGGGCGTGGGCGAACTCGGACGTTGACCTGATCGCGCACTTCTGTGTAGACATCTACATCGATAGTGGGTGAAACCCACAGGCTAAGTGCGACCGCATAATCGATAGCCACGGTATCGTCCTGCAACCCAGCTTGGCCGAAGCACTTGACTGTCAGAGCGATTGACGACCCACGTCCAGCACCGAACGACTTTCGCGTCTCCCATACGAGATGTTGAAGAGTGGTTGCACCACGCTTGGCTTCATCTGCGGGGAAGTTCATCGGTGTGCCGAGGTCTGGGATGTCTCCCCCCGGCTTGGCGAATTCCAGCCGAGCCTGACGATACTGTCGATGGCGCCAGTTCACAGGCGACAACCACGCCAATGTCGCGCTTATTCGCTTGATCTCCCGCGGGCTCAGGCCGTCCGGGAGGGGCAGCAGCAGATCTTGTGAGGTCTTAGGCTGCAGCGCTCCAAGGTAAAGAATTACTGCTTCATTCGATGAGCAGCCATTCGCGTAATCGCGCGTGATCGCGCCGTGTCCCGAGCCAGAACGAATCGTCGGGTGGGTAAGGTTTGGGTCGTCGAGTTGCGCGGCACCGTGCGCCAGAAGCGCTTTGATCGCGACGGCGCGCTGTCGACGGGTAAGCGCTGCGCCATCGGTAATGCGATCGAGCTCGTCGTGCAGTCGTGCCGCCTGCCGTGACACCAGCGCGGCCGCCACGCTAGTCCCAGCGACGAAGGTCTCTTGCGGCGCGGCGGAGTGAGCGACCTTTACCCCCGGGCCGAGAGAACCACCCTCTCGAAAGTTGAGGTGTGGCTCGGCGAACAGCGGAGATGGGTACGTGACTCGGCCACCGGGTGCCGCCAACTCGGGCTTGATGCTCCGCCGATACCCACCACCCATCGCCGAGATTGGACTAATCGACCAGAGTCCGTCAGCGGGATCGACACGGTACCCGCGAAGTTCGCCCTGACCACTTTGATCTTCATGCGTCGCCCCGACCGTAATCGCGTTGATCGCCTCGGCCGGCGCCAGAAGTCGCCGCCCAAGCAGATCTTCATGCTGGGCGTCGAGGATGGCTTCGCGACGCTCGTCGCCAGTGAGGGCGGTCACGGACTGCGAGTCCCCCGATGCTAACGGGAGATGAAGGTGATTGCCGGCCGAAATCACTACAAGCACTCCGTAGTGGTAGCTAAGCCAATCTATTACTCGCGCCCACGACGAAAGCAAGGTGTCGAAAGGTGTCGCCGGATCACCCATCGAGAGGTTAACGATCACGATGCTCGGTGCACCGGGATCGGCACCGTCGGACGCCTCGTAGAAGTCCCGGAAGGCACGCCACATCAAGTCCGGCGTCAGCCACTCTCGCGGCAACTCTTCGGTCCGGGTCAAGGTGTCATCTGCCGGCGCCATCACAGGACGCACGAGAACGGGCTTAGTCAGCGGCTCCGATGCCGCGGACAGGTCTCCCCAGATGGCCGCGGACACCATGTGTGTTCCGTGGCGCCGCTCCTCGGCGCCATACCTAGACTCCAGATCGTCAGGATCCAGTATCTGGACGCGTCCTTCCAGCGCTGGATGATTGGCAAGGGGCACGCCATCCAAGAACGCAAGAATTGGCGCACCGCTAGGCGGTGGACCAGCTGGTCCGGTGACACTCGCTGCCGCCACCACGTCAGGGGTAGACAGTTGACCTGTGACCCGGAAGAACATAATGTTTGAGGACTTAAGCAGTTGCACCTGCGACGCGTCACCAGATGCCAACCGTCGGAGAAGCGCCGTCGACACCGTGCAACTGATTCCGTGATACCCAGCCTCTGCGATGACTACGGACGAAAGCACCACACCGCCCTCTGCGGCGACAAGGCGCGACACTTCGTCCTGAGCCTTTTGACGGGAGGCGGCGGAGACTCGAAACCAGAGCTCGAGTTCAACCGGATGTTGCTGATCCGTTAAGAGCTGTTCGAGATACTCGCTCGACCGGATCATTCGCAGCCGATCTTGCGGTCCCCAGGGTCGGATGTCTCGAAGATGCGAAAAGAAATCGCGAAGCGGCGCATTTCCCGGCACCTGCTGCGTCGCCTTCCAAGTACTCCATGCGCGCCTCAACTTATCGAAAGCTGCTTGATCGGCGCACACGGCGTGCAGTGACGTGTGCACGACTGGGTCGGTCGCGCGATCCGATCGAAGTGAGTACTCGTCGTCCGGCTCCATCGCCGAGTCGGCTTCGACGAGAACTTCGAGCCCGAGACGACGAGCCGCAGCTACGAGATCAATACGATCTTCGACAGCTTCCATGACCAGCACCAACTGGGGATCCGCTGCGTTAATCGAAGTCGCCAGATTCACCTGATTCTGCATCTCGACAAGAGCTTCATCAAGCCGATCATCAACGCGAGAGACGCGCCCGCCTACGTTTCCGTAAGCAACTCGTTGATTCGATCGACCAGTCGGACCAGGGATGGAACGAGGCTGACTCACCCGGCCAAACAGCACCGGGCGATCGCGAGACGGTTCAGGGCTCTCGGGGGTCACGACACGTGAGGTTCAACCTGATGCGACCATTGCTCAAGCACGTGCTGCGATACCTTCCTCGCGTCCGGCTCTGGTCCGCTCAGGATTAGACGCCGTTGTACATCTCTTGCAAACTCTTCCAGTTCAGCGAAGCTCACGTTACCGAGTCGATCTGATACGGTCCGCGACGACAGTCCAAAGTCGACACGATTCCTCTCTGACCATGCGTTGAGCCACTCGACCTTCGCGGCCCGAGTCGGCTGAGGAAGCTCTAGCCTGAGTTGCATCCGTCGCCAGGCAGCTCTGTCTAACAACTCCGGATGATTCGTGGCGGCGACCACTACGACGTGACTGGGCAGCCGGTCAACCTGCAGCAGGAGAGAGCTCACCACCCGTTTGATCTCTCCGGTCTCGTGGGTGTCGCCGCGTTCTTTTGCGACAGTGTCGAACTCATCGAAGAACAGCACGCACGGCCGAACCCTCACAGCATCGAACAACGCCTCCATTCGAGACGCCGTTTCGCCCAGAAAACTCCCAATTAGGCCCTCGTACCGCACGGTGAGCAACGGAACCGCGAGCTCAGTCGCGACAGCCTCAGCTAACGACGTCTTCCCTCCACCAGGAGGGCCAACGAGCATCAGCCGATGGCGCGGCTCGAGGCCATGGCTTCGTAGTAAATCACGCCGATGGTGCTCCTCGATCAGCTCGTTGACGCCCGCGCGAACTCCTGCAGTCAGCACCAGATCCATGAGACGCCGCTCCGGGACCCGCTCGTGGATTAGACCTGCGACCGCCTCCGTCCTTGCAATCTGCGTGACGTTAGAGACAGGGCGTCGGGAAGTAAGTGCCTCCGCAAGCTGAGAAGCCAGGATTCCGTGGCGCTTGCTCTCCTCCTCGGCGATCAAAGCCTCGGCGGCACGACGAAACGCAAGATCATCGCCTTGGGCACCTGATCGCACGATCGCGAGAAGAAGGTCCGAGCGCGCCATGGCGACACCACCTCCCTCATACGATGTACGTCGCTTCATGCTACCTGGACGTAGACCGAGGTTATCGACTACCTCCGACGTTGCGATGTAGACGCGCGCGGCGAACGGCCATCGTTGAGTACGCTCCGAAATGGAGCTCAAGATGCTCAATCCCTGAGCGCACTGGTCCGCCCCACATGCAACGCCAAGTTTGGCAATCCCAAGAGCGGACTGTTATCGGGCAACGGCGGGTCGGACACAGCCACGTCAAGGGCGGCTCGCAGCCGACCACTCGCGACCTCTTGGACGAGCGCCTCCTGATCGAGTACCTCGCCACGAGCGGCGTTCACGACGAGGGCGCCGTCCGGCAAGAGCGCCAGCGCTTCACGGTCGATCATTCCGCGAGTCTGGGCGGTAAGCGGCATTAGGAGAACGAGGATGTCCGCTGTAGGCAAAAGTGCAGCGAGATCCTCCGTGCCATGAACGTCGTCGCGGGCGTGACGCCCCACCTTGATCAACTCGACGTCGAAGCCGCGCAACCGCTCCTGCAGTGCGCGCCCGACCGAGCCGTACCCCACCACGAGGATGCGTGTTCCGTCCAGGCCGTGGGTCTCCGCTCTGTGGACAACGCCCTGACGCGCGTCATCGATGAACGAGAGCAAGCCGCGCTGCATCGCGACCATCGCGGTGAGAACCCACTCTGACACCGCAGCATCCGGAATCCCCCGCGCCGTGCACACGGTGACGTCCGGGGGAATCCGATCAGCGTGAGACAGCAGACGCTCGTAGCCGGAGGTCATCAGTTGGATTACGCGGAGGCCTTCCATCCGCGAGATCGCCGCGTCGAAGTCGAACGGGACATAAGGCATCACCCAGAACTCGACGGATTCCCAGGCACCTGGCTCATCGCCAGGAGCCCACGAGTCGACAGTGACGTCATCCGACATGAGGCCGAGGAACGGGACTCCGTCCGGCGCGGGGACGAGGAGACGCGGGGCCAATCGCACTCAAGCATCCTACGCTCGTTCGTGAACATTACTCGGTACTCATCGGCCATCGCACGATGGCTCACCAACGTTTACGACGCTGACGAAAAGCGGGGACGTCACCCGACTGAGCAGAGCGCGCACGCAAGAAGTCGGGCAGGCCCGTGAATGTTCCACAGGGCGGAACGGGTGAGTCGCGCGCAGCAAGCACGGGAGGGAGGGTTAACTCTCCGCACTCCCGGTGATGTCCAGGTCGGATCGCACCACCCCCAGACCCACCACGTTGGCGAGGTGTAGGGCTGCCCACAGGACATTCTGGTCGTCCTTCACGCTTCGCCCCAGGAGCTCCTCCGCGCGCTGAACACGGTAGATCACCGTGTTCTTCGCAACGTGCAGCTTCTCGGCGGCGCGTGCTGGACTGCCATTGCATTCGAGGTACACGCGCACTGTTTCACGCAATGTGGCCTCCGACTCTCCGCCCAGCGGTCCGAGTTCGTCTCGCATGAACCGCTCGGCGGCGGCTGGGTCTGCCATGAGTGGTACCGCTAGCCTGAGGTCGTCGTAGACGACGACTCGATGCCCCGGTCCCGCGCTTGTGGAGGCGAGCACGATTCCTGCGGCGCTTGCGGCGTCCTGGTGGGTCCTGCGGAAGCCTTCGGTTCCGTTGGCCGGGTGCCCGATCGCGATGAGGACGCCGGCTGCACCGGGACCGTGGGCACGCACGTCGAGGCGCCGTCCGTGAGATTGCCCCCACGCCCACACGATGTGATCGTCAGCGGGGATGACCAGCGTGCCGGATGCGCCGACGCGCGCCATGATCTCAGCGGCGATGCGACTGAGCCGGGCGGTCGAGTCTGTGTGTCGCGTCTCGTCAAACAGGATCACGCCGAGGTGTTCTCTGCTAGGCAGTTGATAGCGCAGTGCACCTGTCGGGTCGCGGTCGGGGGTCGCACCGCGCAGCACCTGCGCGACGATCTCCGCCCTCGTGCCATCGAGGCTCGTGAACCAGGCTTGTTCCTCGGCAGTGTAGGCAGCGTTGCATGCGAGCGAGAATGCGCCGACATGGTCCATGAGGAACCGAGTGAGCTCGGACATCCCTTGCGCCTGGTCCGCGGGTGCAACGAGCTGCTGGAACTGCTCGATCAGCGCGTCACCGAACTGCGCGTGCGATGCGTGGGCCATGGCGAGCACGTCCTTGAGGGGCGTGCCGCGACGTACCGCCGCCGCCATCTGTCGCGTCATCTCGGGGGTGGTTGTCGTCGGGGCCGGTAGGCCTTCGGCGAGCGCGATGAGCGATCGCATGTTGACCGATTCTGTCGCGGGTTGAATGCGGCGCGCGGCTTCTGCGCGCTGAGCGTCGGGCACGTCGGGGCGAACTGCGGCGATGGCGTGTCGTTGCGACAGTTCGACGGCCCAGAAGGCGGGTTCGATCCCGATGGCCGCGACGGTCCGGTTCCAGGTCTCCGGGAGGCAGGTCGGCGTCAAGGTTTCCCGCGGCTGCGTCGGGCGGAGTTCGTTGACCCAGGAGCCGGTCATCGGCGTCCCTTCGACTGTGCGCGCTTGATAGGGTCCAGCACGACCTGACCCAGTCTACTGCCCGCTACTGGGGGCGTCCGGTTGGACGGTTCTTGCGTGAGCGGCTTCGGCAGCTTGTATGGTGTTGGCCAGCAGCCGGGCGATGGTCATGGGTCCCACTCCCCCTGGGACCGGTGTGACCCACCCGGCGACTTCGGCTACCTCTTCGAATCGGACATCACCCACGAGGCCCGTGTCGGTGCGGTGGATGCCCACGTCGATGACGGCGGCGCCGGGTTTGATGTGCGCGGCGGTGATGAGGCGGGGGATGCCCGCTGCAGCGATCAGCACGTCGGCTCGGGCGGTCACCTCGGCGAGGTCACGTGTTCGGGAGTGAGCGATGGTGACGGTGGCGTTACGTGCCAGGAGCAACTCCGCGGCGGGATGTCCAACGAGTTCTGACCGACCCACGATGACCGCAGCTGCACCTTCGAGGTTGATGCCCGTCTCGTCGAGGAGGTCGATCACTCCGGCAGCGGTGCATGGCCGCAGACCAGGTCGACCTCGTGCGAGAAGCCCTTGGCTGCCGGTGGTGAGTCCGTCCACGTCTTTGGCCACGGGTATGTGGTCGACGAGGCCGTGCCGATCGAACCCTGCCGGGAGCGGGAGTTGCAGGAGAATTCCTGAGACTCGTTCATCCTGGGCAAGGTCGTCCAGGACCGCGGCGACGTCGCCCGGGGACGAACTCGCGCTGAGGTGGTGATGGAAGTCTATGAAGCCAGCTTCGCTGGCTGCCCGGCGCTTCCGTCGCACGTAGACCTCGCTGGCGGGATTGTCACCCACCAACACGGTGGCCAACCCCGGCGCCAGTCCAGTGAGAGTCGTGAAGGCGGCGACCCGTCGGGCGGCCTCCTGGCGTAGACGTTCGGCGACGGCGGTTCCGTCGATCAGCCGCGCACTCACGATGCGAAGACGATGGTTGAGTTGCCGTCTCGGATCACCCGATCATCGGCATGCCAGGCGACGGCACGGGAGAGAACGGCCCGCTCGACGTCGGCCCCGCGGCGCTGGAGGTCCGTCGCGGTGTCGGCGTGTGTAACGCGCGCGACGTCCTGTTCGATGATCGGTCCTTCGTCGAGATCCTCGGTGACGTAATGCGCGGTCGCTCCGATCAGCTTCACTCCTCGCTCCTTGGCCTTGCGGTAGGGCCCGGCGCCGATGAAGGCGGGCAAGAACGAGTGGTGGATGTTGATGATGGGCACGTCCACTGAGGTGATGAAGTCGCTGGAGATGATCTGCATATAGCGGGCGAGAACGACGAAGTCCACGTTCCCGTGGAGGAGCCGTAGGTGCTCTTGTTCCGCTGCGTCCTTGTCTCCGTTCTGGACTGGCACGTAGAAGTACGGCACTCCGAACGCGCGAACCCGATCGGCGAGGTCTGGGTGATTGGAGATCACCATCTCGATATCGACGTTCAGTTCACCGCGTTGGCGGCGCCACAGCAGGTCGAGGAGGCAGTGATCCGTCTTTGACGCGAGGATCGCCACGCGCTTACGCGTAGCTGCCTCCGTCAGCTGCCAGTCCTGCCCGAACGCGTCGCGGACCTCTCGATCCAAGCGCTCCTCGAGTTGCGGTCGCACCGCATTGAGGCCTGGAAGTTCGAACACTGTGCGTTGAAAGAAGCGGCCGCCGCGCACTCCGGTGGAGTACTGGTCAAGAGCGACGATGTTCGCACCCGCCTCCGTAAGGACACGCGCCACGGCGGCAACGACTCCTGGGCGGTCTTCCCCCTGTACAAGAAGCCGGCCTTGCTGTCCGGTGTGTTCCGTGGCGCTCTCTGTGGGAGTGAGGGTGGGTGTCGCGACAGTATTGCTCATCGTGGCGTTCCCTCCTTTCAGATAGCTACGGCTGGGGAATCGGTGACTCCGGAAGGGACGGAGCTGAGGTCGTAGTCCTTATTGGACGGGAGGTCGAGGTAGGGGAAGCGCTCCACGGTCGCGCGGATGTGCTTGATGCGACCGCCGAAGTTGCCCCAATGGATCTCCACCTCGGTGCCGGGTTCGACGTGGGCGAGGTCGATGGTGGCGTGCGAGATCATTCGGCGGTAGTAGTACGAATAGACGGCGACAGAGGAAATGCCCACGGACTCCCCGTTGACCGTCACGAGGTCCGCGTGACCGCCCGCGGGTGAGGCCGGCGTGGTGGGGAATTCGAAGTGGCGGTACTCCTCGCCAGGTTCGAACTGGGAACGGAACACGTCAAGCACATCGTCTGAATCCCACACCAGCGTGACGGTCTTGCGCGTCGGGTTCTGAGACGCAGCGAGGACCGCGTCCCTTCCGATGAAGTCGTGCTCGTAATCAGCCATCCAACTCCAGTTCACGTCCTGCGGCGTGCGCAGACGGGCAAGCACGTTCTGAGGATCGATGCTTCCCGTGAAGAGGCCTGCGGCCACCGACGGATCAATCGGTTCACCGGCGCCAGCTCCGTACTCACTGTCAGCAGCGAATCCCGGGTCGCCGTTGGATGAGGGGAGGAAGTTGCACCCCATCTGCGGGAACCCGCCCTCGGTGTGATTCACGACATACGTCCGCCATCCGAGCCGCTTAATCCCGAACTCCTTCCCGGCGCGATAGACGATGTCATATACCGCGGGCCCGAACTCCAGGGGGCCGCGCAATTCATAAGCAAGCGTCTGGGCCATGCCGATACGGGAGAGCTCGATCTCCACGGCGGTGTCTGCCCCCGGGATCTCCACGCTGGCAATGCCGAGGAAGGGCAGGTCGCGGAGGTCCTTGCCGATGACGCGTTCCAGGATCTGAAGCGAGGCGGGGCCGGCTACCTGGTAAATGAACACATCACGGAAGGAGACCTCCACATCTAGCCCCAGCGCTTTCGCCTGGTAGGCGGGCCAGGACCCGGCAGCCATCTGGCGGAAGGTGTCCTCGGCGTCGCGGATGGCGAGGCCGTGATTCGCGATGAGTCCGTGCTCGTCAGGCATGACTAGGTGCTTGGACTTCCCGATGGGCCACTTGTAGACGTTGTTGATGCTGATTCGCGAGAGCAGTTCCTGCGCGTCAGGGCCACGGAAGGTGATCTCGGGCATCGCGCTGAGGTTTGAGGCGATGTACGCAGCGTTCTTCCATGACATCGATTCGGCCTTCCAGCCATCGCCCTCCCAGATGTGCAGTTCCCCCAGAACCTCCGCGTAGGTGTGGATGTCCGGGTATACGGGAACGTCTCGCACGGTGAGCTTCAGGGCTCCATCATTGGCGCTCATGTTCGTGTCTCCTGATCTGTCTTCTTTGTCAGACGAAACTCAAGCTAAGGTCGGGGGCCTCCTGGGCCTATCCGACTTCAGAACCGCAGGCTCCGGTTTGCGCAACACGGTTGATTCGCGGGCTGTTCGTCGACTCCGGCGTCGGCCCCATCGTCGGTGTTTGGATCGCTTTTCGGTCATGGAGGCTGCGCTCAGGGGATATGCGACGGAGCTCCGGGCATAGTTTCGAGCGTTTCAGCAACGATGCCGGCAACCGCCATGAAACCGAGGGGTCCGCATCATCGTGGATGCGGCGGTGATGACACCTCACCTCGTGAGCCTCCGCCAGCCCAACCGAAAGGCCACACATGGGTACGAACGAGCCTCAGAAACCCCTCCGACTCCTCCACGATCGCCGCCGGCTATATTTTCGCGTCCGTGTAAGTGACTGTCGGCTCCGGCTTTCTGGTTGCCCCTGGCACCGAACGGTTCGGTGCCAGGGCGGGACAATTCCTGACGTTCTTCACCGTCTTCGGTGTGGGCATGTTCTTGGCTTCGCCAGTGATCCTCTACGTGCTCGGACTGCCGATGCTCGCAGTTTTCGGCGGCGCGGGCCCCGTGCTGTACTTCGTGGTGCTGCCGGTGGCCGCCTTGTCGCTCAGCACACCCACCGTGGTCCTGCCACTCATCATCGGCCACATTGGCGGTGCTCGGCGATCTACGGCATCATGTTCGGGTGCTACGCGTTGGCCATCGGCGCGATGATCCCGGTGTAGGGACTGTTCTTCGATGAAACCGCCTCTTCCGTCGGCGCGATGATCCTGGACGAGCGATTGGGCTAGTCAGCCTCGCTGCAGTGAACGGCGCCTTCACGCTCGGCAAACGCCGAGAACCGAGAAGTGACACGGCAACCCCATCGTCCCTGAGTGCGAGTATCGGCACCACAACCTGAGGTTCGGGGCTCCTCGCTGACCACACGTGAGGAGCCCCACCGCTTGAACGGCTTACGCGCGAACTGAACAGCCACTCGTTCAGGCGGTACGTCCCAGAGAGAAGGTGAAGGGGGCGCTGCGGCGCTGTGTTTGCCGGGGTGTCTCTCCATAACGCCTCCGGTAGGCGGCGGCGAAGCGTCCGGCATGCGTGAAGCCCCACCGGGCAGCGGTTTCCCCGATGCTCTCCACCCCGTCGAGCAACTCCCGGTGTACGCGATACAGACGCACTGCACGCAGAAACGTCATGGGCGACACCCCCACTTGCTGCCTGAAGCCTTGTTGCAACCGTCGGCTGCCCACCCCGGCGACCTGCGCTATCTCGGCAAGCGTCCACTGATGTTCGGGTGCCTCCTCGAGCGCCTCGATGGCTCTCTTTACCGCGCTCCATCGGGCAGGTGCGGTGTCCCCGACCAGTTCGTCAGAATATTCGTGCTGCACCGCGCGGAGGATCGAGGACAGCACGAGACGCTCTAACTGTGCAGAATAGGAACGAGAACGATTGGCAAGACTGTCCTCCTCGTCGAGCTCCCGGATGAGAAGGTCCAGCGTGGACGCGAAACTCTGGCCGCCAGCAGTGGCAAGCTCCAGGACCAATTCGAGGCTGGGCAGCCCGATCGGTCTACCGAGTTGCGTGGACAGTTCGCTCTCCAACGATCCTGGATGTACCTGGACACAGAGGGCGCGCATACCCGCGGGCCACCGTGGGATCAGGATCGACTCGCGCGGGTGAATGAGGATGACCTTGTCGGTCGTCACGCTCACACGTCGGGCGCCGCAGAAGGAGGTCGTTTCGGCGTTGCACGCGAGAATGAGGTGATAGGCGTTCTGCGGAACGATGGACACCTCGCAGTCGGCGCCGAACTCAACGATCCCGAAAGTGAGGTGACTCATGCGCGCGCCTCGGATACCGGAGTTGCCGATGACTCTGCGGTCCCCCGTCGCTCGGGCTGTCGCTGTCACTCCCAGAATCTGCGCGAGTGCTTTTCCAGCGACCTCCACGTCCGGGCCGCGATAGAGCTCCCGTGAGGCCAGCAGGCTCCGATTGAGGAGCTCGCGTTCGGTATGCATTTCATCAGACATGTGGCACCGCCTTTCTGGCCTGCTGCGAAGTCCGCCGTCACTCGAGACCGAAATGCGCTTTCGCAAGCGAGGTGTAGAAGTGGGGCTTGTTCTCCTCAAGCTGTGTCTTCTGCATCTGGGTGGCGAGGAAGTAATCTTGCAGCGGCACCCCCTTACGAGCGACCGAGGAACCGACGGAGCGGAACAGAAGCTCGGTGGCCTCGTGAGCGAGCTGAATCGCCGTGTACAGCATGTTGCCGACCGCGAGCCATTCTTCGAGCGCGGGGTGGTCGTCGTTGAGCCACCGCTCCCCCAGTGACCGGAAGTCGCGGGCACCGGCGTAGACAACGGCTTCGGCCGCTTCGATCATGGCCCGTGCCTCCGCGTACACCAGCTGTGCGTCCGGATGCTTGTAACGCTCGACCTGCGGCGCGAAGGTCCGCTTTTTCGTGGTGATGATCTGGGTGTACTCGTCGAGCGCGGCCTTCGCCGCTCCCACCTGGATGCAGGCAAGCGTGCCCGCGTAGAGCGGTCCGATGTGTGCAAGGTAAAGGGGATTTCCAGTGGAACGCACCCCGATCGTCTCCTCGGGGAAAGTTGTGGCCTGCCAGTCAAACGGCACCGTGCGGTCGGCCGGCACGAATGCCCCTTCGATCTTCACGGTCTGGGAGCCGCTGGCGCCCAGGGCCATGGTGAGCGAGGAGTTCCAGTCATCGAGGACGGTGTAGTCCTCCCGCGGGAGAAGGGCGACGATCAGTTCAGGGACCTCGCCTTGGCTCTGTACGGCGGCGGTGACCATGGCGTGCGTGGAGTGGGCTACTCCGGATGAATATCCCCAACTTCCGGAGAGCAGGTAGCCGCCTTCGGTGGGAACCGCCACACCTCGCGAGCTGGCGGAATGGGAGGCGATGAACAGGCCATCGTCACCAAAAGCATCACTGACGACGGCCTCGGGGAAATAGGAGACTAATGGGATGGTGTGCGCGGTTCCGAGGGTGAGGCACCACCCGATCCCCGGGTCGCCGCGCGAGATCTCCACCATGACGCGATACTGAGTCTCGAGACTGAACTCGTATCCGCCGTACTTCCGCGGCTGTACCAGCCGGTAGAAGCCCGCCTTATCGAAGGTCTCGTGGATCTCGGTGGAGTAAGAGCCGTCCTCTGCGGCCTTGATCCGGTTGGCCCTGAGGAGGGGGCGAAGCGCCACGGCGCGCACGACGACCTCTTCCTCCGTCAGGCCAGGCTCGGGAACCTGCGCTCCCTTGCGCAACTCAGTGGTCTGTTGTGACGCCATCGTCGTATCCCTTCAGACTTCGTTCGACGTCGGACTCTCGGGGCCTGTCGCCAATGCCGGGTACCAGTCAAGTTCGGGGCCTGTGGAACCGCTCGCTCCCTGCGTCTAATCCCGCGCGGTGGGTTTGGACCATTGGTCCAACGCGAGCGGCTGAGAACATCACCTCGTGAACTGCGAGATTTTCCCGGGCATCGTTCGCTTGCGGAGCACGTCGAGCCCCGTGCGAGTCGTCCGCGAACGGCAAAAGTGTTTCGGAGGCTGGTGTGCGGACTTGTCGGGATGCCCCCGCGGGGGAGAGAGAGGCGAGTCTCATTTTCTGGGAAGGGCGAGCCCGTCTTCATCTCCGATGACTGTGGCCCGCAACGGTCGCACGACGAGCCAGAGCAATATCACAGCGATAGTGAGCGCGCCGCCCATCGCGGCGCCGACCGGAACGGCCGTTGACGTGCCAAAGAGCGCAAGTACCGGCACGATGAGGCTTGCCGAACCGAAGTTGATCGCACCAAGGAGCGCCGCGGCCGTCCCTGCTTCGGTGCCATGAGGGGCCAGCGCGGTCACTTGAATGCACGGCAGGCTGAGGCCTGCCCCCAGCATGTAGACACCGGCTGCGACCGCGACCGGGATCATGCCCAGGCGCGCGGACGCGCACACGGCAAGTGCCACACCTGCCAGGGCCATGGTGGGAAGCGACACGGTCAGAACCCTGGGTGCAGCGGAGGTCCGCATCAGCCGTGAGGCCACCTGCGATCCGACGACGAACCCGAGAGAGGTCCCGGCGAAGAGCAGTCCATACTGCTGCGCGTCAAGCCCGTAGACGTCCTGGAAGAGGAACGGTGATGACGACAGATAGACAAACATGCCCGAGAATACCAAGCCGCCGATCAGTGCGACGCCCACGAACTGACGGTCCGAGAAGAGTGCACGATACCTTCGAATCACCTTGTTGCCCCCCTTGACGCGTCGACGCGGCTCCGGGAGCGTCTCGGCGATGAGTACCGCCGCAAGCAGAACGATCACGACGCCGTAGACGGCGAGAGCGATGAAAAGGCCTTGCCAGTCCAACAAGCGCAGAAGTTGCGAGCCCACGACGGGAGCGAGAATCGGAGCGAGGCCGGTCACCAGGGCGAGCCTCGAAAGCACGCGTACGAGCCGCTGGCCTGCAAACAGGTCCCGCACCGTGGCCATCGCGACGACGCTGCCGCCGGCCGCGCCGACGCCTTGCAGGATGCGGAGGCAGAGCACCCACGTGAGGTCCGGCGCCAAGGCGATCCCCACACTCGCGGAGACGTGGATGCTTGTTGCGATAAGGAGCGGAAGGCGGCGACCGACGGCGTCACTCCATGGTCCGACGAGCAGCTGACCCAGCGCGAACCCTGCCATCGTCGCGGTCAGTGTCAGCTGGATGGCGGCATCGTCCGCATCGAGCGCGGCGGCGACCGCGGGGAGGGCGGGAAGGTAGAGATCGATGGTGAGCGGCCCCAGCGCGACGAGCCCCCCGAGGATCATCACGTAGAGTACGCGTGATCCCCGGGAGAGCCTGTCACCGGGATAGGCCGAGGATGAAGTCATGCTTCCTGTCTTGGTGACGGTGACGAGATCGGTCGTGCCGCTGTTGCGGGTGACGCGCGAGTTGGTGCGCTTATGCCGCCGGTGACGGCACAGCGTCTGACGCCACGGCCTGAAGTTTGCGGCGCCCGACGAGGAATCCCGCGATCACCACGAGGAGCCCGACGAGCCCGAGTCCGCCGGCAAGGACCATCGCGCCCGTGTAGGAGCCGGTTCGGTCGAAGAAGAGACCCCACAGCGGGAGCATCAGTCCGATCCCGAGAGAGAATGCGCCATAGACGGCGCCGTAGATGACAGGGAAGCGCTCCTGTCCGACGCTGCGAACGATGATCAGCGGAAGGAGAACCGTGGGCGCCGAGAGGGACAGCGCGGCGATGGGTAGCACCAGAAAGAAGGCCACGGGGCCCGTCCCCCCTACGATGGCCAGCAGTGGCAGGCCAGCGAGATAGAGCACGCCGAAGACGACGAAGAGGGGAACCACGCCGAGCTTGTCATGGATGAATCCGAGCACCGGCTTGGCGATGAGCGCCCAAATAGCGTAATAGGAGAGCAGGAGGCCCGCGAGTGCGGGGTCGAAACCGAACGATGCGTAGATGGCCGCTTGAACATTCGAGTATGCGGCTTCGAACGCGAAGAACAGCGCGGCGATGACCATCAGAATGAGCACACCCCAGTACCCGGTCATGAGTCGGCGCCGGTCGGGTGCGTCGACGCCGGGTTCGTTGACGACCGCCGGCGGATTGCGCAGGAGCAGTCCGGCGCCGATGACCGCGCATGCGAACACGATCACCGCGCTCAGGAGCATGCCGCCGGTGAACCCCCCGACGGTGATGACGGGCGGGTAGAGCAAGCCCCAGAAGATCGAGCCGAGCGAGGTGCCCATGGCGGCGACGCCGAGCATGGTGCCGCGGCGGCGGCCCGGGAACCAACCAGTTACGGTCGTGCTGCCTGCGAGGAGCGTCGAACCGGCCATCCCGATGCCGAACGGCACGGCGGAGATCAGGAGGACGATGCCATTCGGTGCAAAGGCGGCGAGGACGAGGCTAGCCGTCATGATCACTCCGGAGATCAGTACGACCCTCCGGACTCCATAGGCCACCATCAGGCGACCCGCGAGAGGTGAGGCGACGAACAGCACCACCCCGAAGATGGTGAAGAAGACCAGGAACTGTGCGGCACTCATCTGGAACTTCGCGCTGCCGGGCACGACAAGGAAGCCGAACGCGACGGTGACGGACATGTTCATGAACAGCAGGACGCTCGCGATGAGCGACAGACGCCTCGGCGTGCGCAGGCCGTCCTCGGCGTTCGGAGTTGGAGCATGGATAGCCATGGGTTGCCTTTCGAAAGAGCAGCCGAATCGACCTCCTCAACTCATCGGAGGGCGGTCTTCTCTGACCGCGACGCAGCATCGACATCGATGCCCGGCGATCCTGGAGCGATTCCACTCCCGGCTGCGGGGACCGCGGGGAGAAACTAGCAGTGTCTCCGTGCACGCTCTATCCGGTTCTGGTTGCGCTAGGTCCCGTCCGCGCAAGAACTGCGGTGGTGGCAGTAGCCAACCCCAAGCCCGGTTCGAGCAGTCAACCCAGACGCTCCGATCACAGCAGGATCTGGAATGGGTTCTCGATCCGCCTGACGAACGCCGCGAGCCACTCGGCGGCAAGCGCACCGTCGAGCACGCGGTGGTCTGCGGAGAGTGTCACCGTCATCACGGTCGCGGCCTCCAGCTCTCCGTCGTCGGTGACAACGACCCGCTTTGACGCGGCGCCGACAGCGAGGATCCCCGCGTGTGGAGGGTTGATGATCGCCGCAAACTCGGTCGTGCCGTACATGCCGAGGTTCGACACCGAGAACGACCCGCCCTCCAGTTCTCGCTGCTTGAGCCGCCCCTCACGGGCACGGCCGGCGAGATCCCTCACCGTCGCACTGAGCGCACCGAGCGAAAGGCTGTGTGCACCGCGCACGACCGGTGTGAGCAGACCGTTGGGCACGGACACGGCAACGGCAAGGTCGACAGTGTCGAAGCGACGAATGGCGGTGTCGGTCCAGATCGCGTTTGCGTCGGGTACCTCTCGCAAAGCGCCCGCAACGGCCTTGAGCACGAAGTCGTTTACCGAAATCTTCGTCTCAGCCTGCTCGTTGACCCGGGCGCGCAACGCGAGCAGCTCGTCAACTCGGGTGTCCGCCTTCAAGTAGAAATGCGGCACTGTTGCCTTGCTCTCGGCGAGCCGGCGCGCAATCGCGCGGCGCATCCCGGTGTGCGGGATGTCCTTGAAATCACCCTCTGGCGCGGAGGTGCGCGGTTCGGTTCTGGCCACCGGATCCGCTTGCGCGGCGGCCGCTGGCGCAGGGGGCGCGGCGGTGTAGGCGTCGAAGTCACGGCGCGTGACGCGGTCGTTTGGGCCGGTGCCCGGGATGGCGCGGATATCGATGCCCTGTTCGGCCGCGAGGCGGCGCACGAGCGGTGTGGCAAAGACCCGTCCCCCAGCCATCGACGAGGCGTCCGCGGCCGGGGCCGCGGCGGGCTGCGGCGCGGCCCCGGGCTCGGGCGCGGCGGGGACATCTGTAGGGCGTGGCACCCCGGAGTGTTCGGGCGAGGCCGGCTTTTCGAGCGTGGGCACCGCCTCAGGCGCCGCGAGGGCGGTGTCGAGGGGCTCCCCCTCTGCGGCGATGACGGCGATGGGGGACCCCACGGCGATCTGCTCGCCGGCGGCGACGAGGAAGCCCGCGAAGATCCCGGCGACTTCGGTCTCGTACTCGACGACGGCCTTCTCGGTCTCGATCTCGGCGATCGATTGGCCGGCCGCGACGGCCTGGCCCGGCTCGACGAGCCATGCCTGTACGGCGGCTTCGGCGCCGCCTGCCGCGAGCTGCGGCATCCGGATCACGGTGGCCATCAGGCTGCTCCCCATCCCGCGCGTACGCGCTCCAGGCCGGCGGCGACTTCGTCGGTCTTCGCGATTGCAGCGCGCTCCAGCACTTTCGAGATCGACGGTGACGCCTCGCCGCCGGTCACGCGCTCGATCGGCTGGTCCAACCAGTCGAAGAATCGCCGGTGGAGCTCGTCGGCAAGCCAGCCACCATAGGAAGTTCCGCGGGCACCCTGCTCGACGATGAGGACACGGTTGGTCTTGCGGATCGACGCACCGATGGTGTCCCAGTCCAGTGAGGCACGGTCCAGCCAGCGCAGGTCGATCAGCTCGGCGTCGATCCCGGTCTGCTCGATGGCTTCGAGCGAGTGCTGCACCATCGACAGGTAGGTGAGCACCGTGACGTCCGATCCGGGTCGACGGATCGCCGCCGCCCCGGCCCCCGGCGCGATGATGTAGTCCGGGTCGCCGTCGGGCACACGATCGGGCTGCCCGTACAGGTCGACGTGCTCGATGACCAGGACGGGGTCATCGAGTGCGAGCGCCGCGTTAAGGAGACCGCGGTAGTCGGCGGCGTTCGACGCGGCGACGATGCGCCATCCTGCCGACGTGGCGAAGATCCCTGCCGGGTCCATCAGGTGCTGCGAGCCGTAACCCGATCCCATCGCGACCTTGGTGCGCAGCACGAGCGGCACCGTGTTGTTGTCGCCGAACATGTGGCGCACTTTCGCCACTTGGTTGAATACCTGGTCGGCAGCGACCCACATGAAGTCCGGGTACATGAACTCGACAACGGGCCGGATGCGCCCGTCCAAAGCCGCGCCTCCGGCGAAGCCGAAGAATGCGTTCTCGCTGATCGGCGTGCCGACCACTCTGGTCTCGCCGTACTTTTTCACGAGGCCTTTGGTTGCTCCGTTGGTGCCCCCGTTGAGATGGTGCACGTCTTCACCGAGCACGACGATGCGGTCGTCCTCGCCCATGCGGCGGTCGAGCGTCGCGGCGATCGCGTCGACGAACTTGGTGTCCTCCCAGGGCCCGGCAAGGTCCACGGGTTCCAGACGCTTCCATCCGTCGAGCTCGTGTCCGTCCGAGCGGATGCCGCGGTCGACGACGGCTGGGTCGGGCCACAGCTCTGGCCTGATGCGGCGCTTCCCCGGGTCGTCTGGGTTCGACTCGAGGAGCTGCGTCACGGCGTCTGCGAGCGCGGCTTGCGCTTGCGCGCGCACCGACTGCACGGTGTCAGCGGCGATGAGCCCCAGCTTCCCGAGTTCGGCCGCGAGCCGGTCGAGCGGGTCGCGCGCGCGCCATTCGCCCTCCTCGTTCTTGGAGCGGTAACCGAACGCGCTGCCCGGGAACGGGCCGTTCTGGTGGAAGAACCGGTACACCTCCGCCTCGATGATGGCAGGCCCCTCCCCGGCGCGCATTCGTTCTGCTGCCTCCTGGGTGGCAAGGTGCACGGCGAGCGGGTCCATGCCGTCAACGCGCCACGACGGGATCCCGAATCCCTGGCCGCGCACCGAGAAGCGCGGGTCGGCCGTGACCTCGTCCGCGTGGGTCGAGACGGCGTACAGGTTGTTCTCGATGAAGTAGGCCACCGGCAGTTTCCACGCTGCGGCGAGGTTGAAGGACTCGAGCACGGAGCCGATCTGCGCGGATCCATCGCCGAAATAGTTGATCGTGAGGTCGTCGGTGCCGCCGAATTTCTGCGCCCACGCGTTGCCCGCTGCGAAGGGCGCGCCACCGCCGACGATGGCGTTGGTGCCGAGCGCACCGGCTTCGAGCCACTGCAGGTGCATCGAGCCCCCGCGCCCTCCCGAGAAGCCCTGGGCGAGCCCGAGGATTTCGGCGAGTGTGCGCTGCAGGACGGCCTGTAGGTCGGGCGAGACGAGCGCGTCGAGGTCGAGCGTTCCGGCCGAGACATGGCCGATGACCTTCGCGAGGAACTGGTGATGGCCGCGGTGTGAACCGTTGACGGCGTCGCTGGATCGTAGCGCGACGATCGAGCCGACAGCGCCGCCTTCCTGGCCGATACTCGAATGTGCGGGACCGTGCAGGAGACCTTCGCCGGCGAGCTCGAGCACGCTCTCCTCGAACGCACGGATGAGGTGTAGTTGGCCGAGCATCGTGCGAAGCAGTGTCGGGTCGGCTGCCTTCCAGTCAGCTGCAGTGGTCTCGAGCTGGACCCAATCCACCCCGGTCTGCAGTCGCTTCCGTCTCGGCATCATCGCCACCCTTCGTGATCCGCGCCGTCGCTAGCGCCAGGCATCACCGTAGACCGCTATTGGATCCAAAGCAAGGCTCAAAACCCGATCTATCTGGACTTTGCCGATAAATTGCGGCAGACTGGATCCAATTCGCCCCGATCGAGGGGCTCACCGCGATGAGGAGGTCGGAGTGCCCATCCCTGGAGTCCACGGCACCGATCACATCGGCTTCACCGTCCCGGATCTCGATGAGGCCGAGAGTTTCCTTGTTGGCGTCCTCGGCGCCGTCCGTGTGTACACGTTGGGGGCCAAACGTGCAGACGACGACTGGATGAGCCGCCAGATCGGCGTACATCCGCGCACCGTCATCCGGGAGATCCGCTTCTACCGGTTAGCGAACGGCTCGAACTTCGAGGTCTTCCAGTACGACGCGGCCGACGGTCAGGCCCCGCAGCCACGCAACAGCGACATCGGCGGCCACCACCTCGCATTCTATGTCGATGACATGGACGCCGCGGCCGCGTACCTGCGCACGCACGGCGTGGACGTGATGGGCGAACCCGTGCGGTCGGCCGGTGCGTCAGCGGGACAGCGCTGGCTGTACTTCCGCGCGCCGTGGGGAATGCAGTTCGAACTGGTGAGCTTTCCGGCTGGCAAAGCCTACGAGACTGACACGGCGCTGCAAGACACACCCGGCACGCTGCTCTGGAACCCCGCACCATCCCCGCAACCGGACCTTCTTGCACAGTGAGCGACATGACAATCGACACCACTGAGGCCACAAGCACCTCGGGCCACGGCGCAGCCGGAGCGCGTATCGCTGACGGCCTCCGAGACGCCATCATGAGCGGCGCCCACCCACCCGGCACCCGCATCCGACAGGAGGACCTCGCAGAACAGTTCTCGGCGAGCCGCGTACCGGTGCGGGAGGCCCTGCGCATCCTTGAGGCCGAAGGACTCATCACGCGCGTCGCGAACGCCGGCGCATGGGTCACCCAGCTCAACCTCGCCGAGTGCGCCGAGCTGTACCGCGTGCGTGAGCGGCTCGAGCCGCTGCTGATCGCAATGAACGTGCCCTTGCTCTCCCCCACAGATATCGATACCCTCGCCGAACTCGCCGAACGGATGGAGTCGGCCGCGACCGCCGAGGACTTCCTCGCGCTCGACCGGGCATTCCACCTGGCCACCTACGCCGCGGCGGACACAACGATGCTGCGCGAGACCGTCGTCCGACTGTGGAACCGCACACATCACTATCGCCGAGCATTCACCCGTGTGGCGCGCGCCCAGGGCGAGGACGCCGCCGTGCACCTAGACCATCGTCTACTCGTCGACGCGATCCGCCGCGGCGATGCCGACGAGGCCGAGGACGTGGTACACCGGCATGTCCGACGCACCAGAGTCGAGCTGGAGCGCCACCCGGAGATCTTCGACGACTGACCACCACCCCGGCGTAGCCGGGACCCACTGAGACACCAGGAGGCATCGATGGCGATCGCGACCATCAATCCGAGCACCGGCGAAACCGTGCGAGAGTTCGAGCCGCACGACGCGGCCGAGGTCGAACGGCGCATTGCCGAGGCCGACACCGCGGCGCGGGACCTGCGCTCCACGACGTACGGACAACGCGCCGCGTGGATGCACGCCGCGGCCGACGCGCTCGAGGCCGACGTCGAGAACGGCGCCCGCATCCTCACACTCGAAATGGGCAAGCCGCTCGCGCAAGCGCGCGCGGAGGTGCTCAAGAGCGTCAAGGGCATGCGCTACTACGCCGACCACGCCGAACAGTTCCTCGCCGACGACCCGTTGCCCGACGCCTCCGTGGTCGGCGCCTCGCACGCATACACCCGCTACCAGCCGCTGGGCATCGTCCTGGCCGTGATGCCGTGGAACTACCCGTTCTGGCAGGTCATCCGCTTCGCCGCCCCCGCGCTCATGGCCGGCAACGCCGGGCTGCTCAAGCACGCGTCGAACGTGCCACAGTCGGCTCTGTACCTCGACACACTATTCGAGAAAGGCGGCTTCCCGGCCGGATCCTTCCGCACGCTGCTGATCGGAGCGCGCGAGGTCGACGCCGTCATCGTCGACAAGCGTGTCAAGGCCGTCACGCTCACCGGATCAGAACCGGCAGGGCGCGCCGTCGCTGCGACCGCGGGACGCGAAATCAAGAAGGCCGTGCTCGAGCTCGGCGGATCCGACCCCTTCATCGTCATGCCCAGCGCCGACCTCGAAGCGGCGGCAACCGTGGCCGTCACAGCGCGGATCTCGAACAACGGCCAGTCCTGCATCGCCGGCAAGCGCTTCATCGCGCACACCGACATCTACGAGGAGTTCGCACGCCTGTTCGCCGAAAAGATGGCCACGCTGGCGGTGGGCGACCCGTTCGACGAAAGAACCGACGTCGGGCCGCTCGCCACACAGAGCGGGCGAGATGAACTCGCCGAGCTCGTCGACGACGCGGTCGCCCGTGGCGCGACCGTGCTCACCGGCGGCAAGGCCCCCGACCTTCCCGGCTGGTACTACGAGCCCACCGTCATCGCCGACCTGCCCGACGACGCCCGCCTCGTGCTCGAGGAGGCGTTCGGTCCCGTTGCGTCGGTTTACCGCGCCGCTGACCGGGAGGACGCGGCACGCATCGCAAATCAGACTACGTTCGGGCTCTCCAGTGCTGTCTGGACGAACGACAGCCAAGAGGAAGCGTGGTTCGTGAACGCTCTCGACGCAGGCGCCGTGTTTATCAACGGTATGACCGTCTCGTATCCCGAGCTGCCGTTCGGCGGCATCAAAGATTCCGGGTTCGGCCGAGAGCTCGCCGCAGTGGGTATCCGCGAGTTCACCAACCTCAAGACAATTTGGAAGGCATGAACCGTACCCGGAGACAGTCAACGTGTCGGCTCCCCGGAATCACGTCAGCCGTCGATGGGTGCACCTGGCGGCCCGAGGCGTCGGAGCCCGGACCGCCAGCCGGATCACTTAGCCTCGCTCGATGACGGGGTAGTCGGTGTATCCCTCAGGTGTGAAGGCGTAGAACAACTCGGGGCGAGGGGTATTCTCCGCGTGCCCTGCGCTCCATCTCTCGACGAGATCAGGGTTCGCGATAGCGGCGCGTCCCACAACGACGGCATCCACGAGGGGCGACTGAATGAGCCGTGTGGCATCGTGATACGTGGTTTGCGAGGCGAACCCCGTGTTCACGAGCAGCGGCTTCCCGAACTGCTCCCGCAGCGTCTGGACGGTGTCCCCGAGGGGGTCAGCATGCACGACGGAGAGGTAGGCGAGACCGAGCGGGCGAATGTGATCCAGAACGCTGCTGTAGGTCGCCAGGACGTCCGCGTGATCGGTCTCCGTCGCGCCCTGAATGTTGTGCTCTGGAGAAACCCGCACGCCCACCCGTTCGGCGCCAACAGCCGCGGCGACCGCCTCGACGACCTCGACCACGAACCGGGCACGATTTTCAGGCCCGCCACCGTACTCGTCCGCTCGTTGGTTGGACCCGGGGGCGAGGAACTGATGCAGGAGATAGCCGTTGGCGGCGTGTACCTCGACGCCGTCCAGGCCCACGTCGATTGCTCGCCGTGCGGATGCAGCGAACTCGGCAATGACGGCGTCGATGTCCTCGAGACTCATCTCCTGGGGGATGAGGTAACCCTCCCTGCCCTTCTCAGTGAAGGCCTCACCTTCGGCGGCGAGCGGACTGGGGCCCAGCACCCGTCGCCCACCGTTGATGTTCGGGTGCGCGGTGCGACCGCCGTGCATGAGCTGCATCACGATGCGGCCGCCGTTGCGGTGCACAGACTCCGCGACTTTCTGCCATCCCTGAGCCTGCGCGTTGTTCGCGATGCCGGGTTGACCGACATACGCCTGCGATTCGTGGCTCGGGTATGTGCCTTCCGTGACGACCAGTCCGAATCCCGCCCGCTGCGTGTAATACTCCGCCATCAGCGCTCCGGGTACACCGCCCTGTTCAGCGCGCGTGCGGGTCAACGGTGCCATCACGACACGGTTGGGGAGCGTGATCGCTCCGAGACGGAGCGGCTCGAACAGCTCAGACGTCGTGGCATGGGTGGCGGTGGATGACATCAGCGTCCTTTCAATGGTTTCCCGAGTACGCGATGAGGGCCATGTCGACCCGCGCGTTTGTACGTGTTCAAGCGTACATGATCTACGCGTCGACGCGTACAATACTCGAGTAGCATGGTGAGATGGCAAGCCGCACGTCCATGCCCCTGGCGCATCCCCTGCTCGAGGACTTCGATCTGTTTCGCATCATGGGGGCACTAGCGGACCCTGTGCGTCGTGGCATCGTCGCGACCCTCGCCTCGAGCCCCGACCTGTCCTGCGGCGGCATCTATCGAGACGTGACACCTTCTGTCCTCACACGTCACTTCCGCCTTCTGCGGGAGGTGGGCCTGATCCGCCAACGGGATGTCGGGGTGACCCGCTACAACGTGCTGCGGAAAGACGACCTTGACGCACGATTCCCGGGCCTCATGGATCTCGTCATCCGCGAGAGCGCCGAGTACGCGCAGCCCGTCGACGCCAAGAAGGCGCGGGCATGAACGATTGAGCCCGTCACACGCTTCGGATCAGCGCGCCACTCCGCGGGCTGTGAGAACGAGCGCCCGATCTCTGTGAGCTTCGCGGCATCTACGTGTTGATGAAGTAACCCTGGAGGCCGTGGAAGCCGTCCTGCAGCGTCTCCGAGAGCGTCGGGTGCGTGTGCACGTTGCGGGCCGCCTCGAGGGCCGTGATGTCCCACTTCTGCGCGAGCGTCAGCTCGGGCAGGAGCTCCGATACGTCGGGGCCGATGAGGTGGGCGCCGAGGAGCTCGAGGTGCTCGGCGTCGGCGATGAGCTTGACGAAGCCGACGGGCTCGCCGAGGCCGTTGGCCTTGCCGTTGGCGCTGAACGGGAACTTCGCGACCTTCATCTCGCGGCCCTCGGCGCGCGCCTGCTCCTCGGTGAGGCCGAAGCTCGCGACCTGCGGCGAGCAGAACGTCGCGCGCGGCATCATCCGGTAGTCGCCGAGCGGCATCGTCTCGGCCTTGCCAACCGTCTCGGCCGCGACGACGGCCTGCGCCTCCGCCACGTGCGCGAGCTGCAGCTTCGCCGTGACGTCGCCGATGGCGTAGATGCCCTCGACGTTCGTGCGCATGAAGTCGTCGATCGCGATGGCGCCGCGCTCCGTGAGCTGCACGCCCGTGTTCTCGAGGCCGAAGCCCGAGATGTTCGGCGCGAAGCCGACCGACATGAGCACCTTGCCCGCGGTGAGCTCGCCGGGCACGCCGTCGTGCGACTCGTACGTGACGTGCACGGACGATCCGTTGTCGGTGACGGTCTTGACGGCGGTCGACGTGAGGATGTCGATGCCGTACTTCTCGTACTGCTTCTGGATCTCCTTCGAGACCTCGACGTCCTCGTTGGGGAGCGCGCGGTCGAGGAACTCGACGATCGTGACCTTGACGCCGTAGTTCGACAGGACGTAGGCGAACTCCATGCCGATGGCGCCGGCGCCGACGATGACGATGGACTCGGGCAGCTCGCGCGTGAGGATCTGCTCCTCGTAGGTGACGACGTTCTCGCTCAGCTGCACGCCCGGCAGGAGGCGCACGGTCGAGCCGGTCGCGATGATCACGTTGTCGAACGTGACCTCCGCGCTCGTGCCGTCCGACTTCGCGACGGAGATCGCCTTGGGGCCCGTGAACGTGCCGCGGCCCGCGTACTCGACGACCTTGTTCTTCTTCATGAGGTAGTGGATGCCCTTGACGTGCGTGTCCGCGACCTTGCGGCTGCGGTCGAACGCCGCGCCGAAGTCGAAGTGCACATCGCCCGAGATGCCGAACAGGTCGGCCTTGTGGGTGAAGGTATGGGCGATCTCAGCGTTTTTCAGGAGCGCCTTCGAGGGGATGCAGCCGACGTTGAGGCAGACACCGCCCCAGTACTTCTCTTCGATGATGGCGGTCGTGAGACCGAGCTGGGCGCTGCGGACGGCGGCGACGTACCCGCCGGGGCCCGCGCCGAGAATGACGACGTCGTAGTGAGCCATGGACTCCGCTCTCTGGTGTGGATGCATCGCGAGGCTCGGGACACCTATCCCCGTATCCCGAGCGTCGCGATGCCTCAGTACTCGTTCGCGATGAACAGATCTTGCGCCGGGAACTTCGTCAGGACCTCGGTGCCGTACTCGGTGACGACGACCTCTTCTTCGATCCGGGCCGCAGAGATGCCGTCCGACGCGGGGCAGTACGTCTCCATGGCGAACACCATCCCGGGCCGGAGCTCGACGGGGTCCCTCAACGAGTTCAGACGCGAAATGATCGGGCGCTCGTGCAGACCGAGGCCCAGGCCGTGCGCGAATTGCAGGCCGAACGCCGCCAGCTCGTTGTCGAATCCGAAGTCCTCCGCCTTGGGGAGCACCCTTGCGACATCGTCGCTTCCGACCCCGGGCTTGATGGCGTCGAGGGCCGCGTCCATCCACTCGCGGGCCTGCTTGTAGGCGTCGTTTTGGCTTTCGGTCGCCCAGCCGACACCGAACGTGCGGTAATAGCAGGTTCGGTAGCCGTTGAACGAGTGGATGATGTCGAAGAACGCCTGGTCGCCGGGGCGGATGATGCGGTCGGTGAAGTTGTGCGGGTGCGGGTTGCACCGCTCCCCCGAGATCGCGTTGATCGCCTCGACCTGGTCGGACCCGTATTCATACAGCCGCTTGTTCGCGAGCGCGACGATCTCGTTCTCACGCACGCCAGGTTTGAGCACGTCTACAATGTCCTGGTAGACCCCGTCGACCATGGCCGCAGCCTGGTTGAGCAGCGCGATCTCGTCCTGGTTCTTGATGACACGCGCGTCCAACATGTGCTGCTGGGCGTCGGCGATCCGGATGCCTTGACGCTGCAGCTCGAACAGGAACGGCGGCTCGACGATGTCCAGCCCCACGGGGGCGTCGGCGAGTCCCGCCGCCTGCAGCAGCGACTTGATCTCAGCGACCGCGGTCTTCATCAGATCAGCGCCGCCCTCGGGCGCGACCGCGCCCTTGAAGCCGAGGAACCCGGGTCGGTAGTTCTCCTCCGGCACCCAGTCAGAGAACAGTTTGTGGTGCTTCACAGCCGAGCCGAAGTCCCAGAGGATCGGTTCGTGGTCGCGGATCAGTAGCGCGTACCGGATCATCTTGTCCCCGAGTGCTCCGCCGATCCATGTCTGGGTCGTGTAGCGGATGTTGTAGAAGTCGAAGAGCAGGAATGCTCCGCAGTCGCTGGCTTCCAGCGCTGCCTTCGCGCGGCTCAGCCGGTACTCGCGCAGGCGGGCGAAGTCGACCCGGTGCTCATAGTCGACGCCGTTCTGGCCGAGCGCCATGAGCGGACGCACGTCGGCCGGCCGCTGGGACGGCCGTTCGAAGCGGCGGGTCGGTCCGTGGCTGTGGCTCATGCGCCGACCCCGGCTGGGTCCTCCGCCTCAAGCCCGTCGCTGACGTCGGCGTCCTCCGGCACGAGCTCGAGGCCCGCGCCCTTGGCAGCCGTGACGAGCAGAGTGGCGAAGTCTAGCTCGACGTTCCCGTTACCGACCTCCTGCGCGACGATATTCCGCGTGACTGAGGTGACGGGCAATGGCACACCGAGTTTGTACCCCGCGTCGAGGCCGAGATCGAAATCCTTCTGCAATAGGACCTGCGTGAACGTCGGCGTGAAGTCGAGGTTCACGAACGCGGGTGTCTTGTACTTCGTGAATACCGATCCCATGACGGAGTCGTTCAGGAAGTTCAAGAACGCCTCGCGCGCCACACCGCCCTTCTCTACCAGCACGGTGATCTCCGCGAGCGTCTGGGTGACAACGCCCAGCATGATGTTGTGCGCGATCTTCACCAGTCGTGCGACCTCGCCGTCGCCGACGTACGTGACGCTGCGGCCGAAGTGTTGCACAACCGGCTCGACTTCGTCGAAGGCCTCGCGCGGCCCCGACACGGCGACGGTCAGTTTTCCGGCCGCGATGACCGCGGGATTGCCTGACACCGGTGTCGCAAGCAGGTGGGTGCCGCGCTCCGCGGCCGCCGCACGGAGGATCTCACTCGCCTCGACGGACACGGTCGAGGAGTCGGCAATGATGCGCGGCGCGTGGTCGGGGTTGGTGAGAAGGCCATTCGGGCCGGTGGTGACCGCGGCGAGGTCTTTTGGTGCGGACACCATCGTGAAGACGATGTCGCGGTCCGCGAGATCCGCCGGGGTGGACACTCTGCGCGCCCCTGCGTCCACGAGCGGCTGCGCCTTCGAGGCGGTCCTGTTGTACACGCTGACGTCGTACCCCGCGCCCAGCAGTCGCTCGACAAGTTGAGAACCCATCCTTCCGGTACCGATCCATCCGACTGTCGGTCGTTTGTGCGTCATCATCGCCTCCTGAGATTGCAAACGTTTGCTGTGAGCGTACTCATGAGAAGGCGACGTTGAGACAACCACTTCTGATCAAGTTCGTTTGACGGATAAGGTCATGGCCTGATGTGGCCACTTCATGGCCGACGACGTAGTGATCGAGCCTCCGCAGCATCGGATTGCGTGCTGCGCTGGTACGGTCAGGGCATGCGCAGGCCGGCCACCATCGAGGATGTCGCGGAGCGAGCCGGCGTGCATGCCGGAACCGTGTCGCGCGCTCTGAACGAGCGCACGGCAAGTATGGTGAGCGATCCGACACGCGAGCGGATTCGCAGCATCGCCCAGGAGCTGGGCTACGTCCCGAACATTCTCGCTCGGGGTCTGATCACCGATGCGTCGTCCTCGATCGGTGTGCTGGTCCCAGACCTCACCAATCCGCTCTTCCCGCCTATCGTGCGTGGCATCGAGTCCGTGCTCGGTCCCCGCGGGTATACAACCCTCATCGCGAACACCGACGGCAACGACGTCAAGGAACGAGCAGCGTTCGACTCACTGTTGGCACGCCGCGCTGATGGGTTCGTCGTTGCCACGGGCCACGCCGACCATGACCTCCTCGCCGAGGCGCAGCGGCGCGGCATCCGAGTCGTGACGGTGAATCGCGGCGCACCTGACGTGGCGTTCCCCCTCGTGACAGCCGACAACGAAACTGGCATGAGGGCGGTTCTCGAGCATCTCGTCGAGCTGGGGCATACCCGCATCACGCACCTTGCCGGACCCGCCGGGCTGATGACCAGCGCAGCCCGGGCGACGGCGTTTCGACGTCTCGCCCCGCCAGGGGCCCACGTCGTCGAACTCAACGCCCTGTCGATCGCGGAAGGCGAGGAGGCGACCCTCGAGATTCTCTCCGAATCGCCACGTCCGACGGCGATCGTCGCCGCCAACGATCTTGTGGCGATCGGCGCGATGCGCGCGACGCGCAGACTGGGGCTCACTTGCCCCGCAGACGTGTCGATTACCGGTTTCAACGACATACCTCTCGCGGAGGACCTCGGCCCCCCGCTCACGACCGTGCGCGTCCCTCATTTCGAAATGGGGGCGTTCGCCGCGCGCCTGCTTCTCGACTGGCTCGACGGGGAAAGGTCAGCCCTCAGGAACGCGGCAACGCCCACGACGATCATGTTGCCCGTGGCGTTTATGGTGCGCGGTTCGACGGGCGCTGCTCGTCGCTGACTTCGATTCGAAGAACGGCCACGGGACCGCGTAAACCGGATATCAGCCGCCTCCCGGTCCACGTACGTTCATGTGACACGACGTAGGAGGCGCACATGACGACGAAGTCAGAACTGAGCAGGACCGAGCAGCCGTTGGTCTCTGACCAATCAGTCTCAGCCGATTCACTCTCCCCAGACGAACTGCGCGCGGCATTCCGCAACCATGCCGCTGGTGTCGCCCTCGTGACGGCGGATCCCGGCGACGGCCCGGTAGCGATGACGGCCACCTCGGTGTTCTCGGTCAGCGCCACCCCACCCCTATTCGTCTTCTCGGCCTCGCAACTCTCTTCCGCGACCTCGGCGATCGAACGGGCAGAGTCCGTCGTCGTCCATCTCCTCGGCGCCAACCAGCTCCATCTCGCCAAGCTTGGTGCAACACCGGGTATCGACCGATTCGCCGATACCTCGCTGTGGGATCGACTCCCCACGGGCGAGCCGTACTTCCCCGCCGCGCCGTCCTGGATTCGGGGAACCATCACCAACCTCTACGCGGCGGGCGGTTCGTCTCTTGTCGTCGTGCACGCGACCCATTCACAGCACCCACCCGTCGACAGCACGGACGCGAGTGCGGAGGCCGTTCATCCGCTCGTGTACCACAACCGCACCTGGCACCGTCTCGGGGAGCATTCCGCGCTGGCCTGACCTCGTGTCCCGGACCCGCCTCGCCCCCTCCGCTCCGATCCCGATTGGAACTTGCAATGCCCGAACTCAGACGTGAAGACGTCGAACTGCTCCTCAGCACATATGCGTGGAGTCTGGACACGACAGTTCCTGAAGCCGTGGCCGCAACCTTCGCGAGCGACGCCGTCCTTCAGACGCCCACCGGCACGTATCACGGAACTGCCGAGATCGCAGCGTTCGCCGAGGGCAGTAGCCTCGCAGATCGCGGGTGGCAGCACTGGACCGGGAACATCCAGTTCCAGCAGCTATCGGAGGACAGCGGGAGCGTGCGCAGTTATGTTGCGGTTCTGGACACGCACGCGGAACCTCCTCAGATCGTTGCCGCTGGCGTGTACCTCGATGAGCTCGGGTACATCGATGGCAGATGGGCGTTCCGCTCTCGACGATGGGCGGCCATGCCCCCGGCCCAGTGAGGCGACGATCGTCTCGCGGAACCCGCATCGCACCCGGCGCCCGAGCCCCACAACCGACATCTCGTCACTGTTTCACAACTAGGAAGGGCACATCCGATGACCACACGCGCACAGCACCTCACGATCCGCGTCTCCGATTCCGAGCGCTCCGTCGCGTTCTACGAAGCGTTGGGAGCCCGCAAGGCTCTGCGACGGTACGTCACCGACAAGGACTTCACGAAGCGCCTCTTCGGGCTGGAGGAGACCGAGTACACCATGCAGTATCTGGAACTACCGGACGGCTTCGGTCTCGAACTGATCCAGTTCCTCCCTTCTCCCAACCAGACGTTTAGCCGTCCGCAGCAGGAGAGCGGCTTCATGCACTTCGCCGTGTATGTCGACGACTTCGCCGCGACGATCGCGCGACTCGAGTCCGCCGGCTTTGAGCCGCCGGCGCACGTCGGTGCGTTCGGCAGCCTCACCGCGAGCTTCACATACCTCTCCGACCCTGATGGGCACGCCATCGAATTGAACGATGCGCCCTGGTCCGACATTGTCGTGGCCACCCAGGAACTACACCCGGAAGCAGCTCTCTGAGTCGCAACAAGAGTGCGGCCGCGCGCGGTCGAAGTACGGGGCGGTGAGACACAACCGGTGGCTCACCGCCCCTAGGACATCTGCCGGGTGCCGCCTGATTCACGTTTCTGGTCGTGCGCAGCTCCACCCCCCAGCGATGGGCCAGACAGTCAATCACCCCAACATGCACCTGATCGGCGGGCAGCCGGTCGGCGATGTCGAGCGGACTGGCTTGTCGGCGAGGATGATCTGCTGAACGCTCTCGGCAGCACGGCGAGGAACCCGATGAGTACGCCGAGTATGGTCGCGCCAGACCTCGATGCTGGTGACCAGGGAATGCCCTTGCCCGCGACCTGGAATCCGACGGTGCGCGCCTCGGCGATGAATGGGGTGCCGGCGGTTACCTGCAGCCTCTCGGGATACTGGAACGTTATCGGGGTGGGCCGCTTGCGAAAGGCCCCCTGAGGGTCAGCGCACAGTCGTATGTGACATAGACCTGGCCGCCTTCAGTGGCACGCGCTGCCTGCTCGGGCCGGTGTTGATCCGCGTGCCGAGGGACAGTGTGGAAGCCAGCAGCGCCATGTGTGTGCGCCATCACCTCCTCAAGGTCGGCGGCCCCGATGGCGATGAGGCGGACGCGTGTGATGAGCAACGACGGGCGGGTGTTCTCCAGTCGTACGGCGTCGCGAGAGGATCGATCCCGCGATACTGCGGCGCCGAAGCTCTCGGTGTAGACCACGTCCTCCGCCGGACAGCGGCTTCCTTCGACTCGGTCATCCGTCTTCTACATCCGCGGCGCGAGCCGGATAGACCGACTCCGCGCGATCGCGCGCGGTATACATGTCCCGGTAGGTTTCGGCGAGGACCGAGGGGTGACCCACGGGCACCTCACCGAACGATGACGGTGCAGCCTTCGTGCTCTCGTACGCGGTGCTGCCCTCGATCATCGCGCCGATGCCCAGCATGCCGACGAACACGCCATTCGGGCCGAATTCGCTGTGCATGCCCCGCAACCAATGTCGCGTGCCTGCCCCGACGCTGTTGAACCCGGAGATGCCCGGCGCGACGCCCGGATTGATCGTCGAGGCACCGAACGCGTCGAGAAGAGATCCGTCGCCGCGATCGAGCATGGGCGGCACCACGGCGTGCGCGATCGCGACCGGGGTATTGAAGTAAAGGTCCTCAGCTCGACGGTGGAACTCAACCGTGAGCTCGCTCGTCGGCACGAGCGCGGGGATCTTGCCGGCGCACGTCAAGTCGCCAGCGAAGCCCTCGGACGCCAACGCGTCAAGCGGGCCGCTACGGCGTGCCCCAACGCGACATCGAAACTCTCGGCGCCGAAGCACCGGTCGAGTGCCGTCTCGGTGCCGCGCGACTCCGCATCGTCGGCGCCGCACAAAGGACCCACGAAAATCTCCAGGTTGTGAGCGGATGTCGCGGGGCAGCTCCACTCTGACCAGAGATTCTCGTCACGTCACGACAACCGGATCAAACAACGTCCCAGGGCACTACAACTTGCGCCGCGGAGCCCCGCTAGCCCTTTGCGCGACTTGTACGGACCGGCGCGTTGCTCGCCCCCCGCCGTTCACAGGACGTTGGCGTACTGCTGCATGTCCAGGCCCGTCACACTCAACGCGTAGGCTTCCCGGTTCAGGGGCCCGTTGTTGAGGCCGTGCCGGCTGGCGGTGCCGAAGTCGCGCCAGATCCGCTGTAGGGGGTTGCTGAGCGCGAAACTGCGGGTGCCGTTGATGTCCATGAGGTTCTCAACGGCGTTGCGGAAGTGCGACGTGGACAGCGCCTGATCGCTCTTGAGGCGAGCGCGCTGGGTGTTGTCCAGTACGCGCCCCTCTTCCGCTGCGAGGTCCAGGTCGCTGGCACCGCGGAAAAGAAGAAGCCGCCCGGTGTCGATGGAACTGCGGGCCTCAGCCAATGCGGACCGCCACCCCCAGGAATCGCGTACGTCGTCGTATCCCCAGTTGGAGATGGCTCGTCCCTTATTCATCGACTCGACGGTGAGATCCCAAATCGCCTCGGCCATACCCAGCAGGGGCGCGGCGAGGCCGAGGCAGGCGATGGAGCTGACCGAGGATCGGTAGCTGGTCTCATCGTCGTGCCAGGCCGGGAATCGTCGCCCCGCGAAGGCGTCTGCCGTCAGCGTCCAGCTCTCGGGAACGAAGAGGTCGTTGCCAACGAGCGTGTTGCTTCCGGTTCCCGCCATGCCGGTCACATACCAAGTGTCCTCGATCTCCATGTCTTCGATAGGCATCAGGGCCCAACGAATCTCCTGCGGAATGCCGTCCTCGTCGACAACGAGAAACCCGCTGATAGTCCACTGCGCGTGGAAGCTGCCAGAGGCGAACGGCCAGCGCCCACTGATACGGTATCCGCCATCGACTTGGACCCCCTTCCCGCCGGCACCGAATTGGCTGATCGAGACGGCGTGGGGGTCAGGCCCGTACACCGCGTCTCGGGCATCGTCGGGCAGCAACCCCATCGTCCACGCGGTCATGTTGGCGATCATCGCCACCCACCCTGCCGAGCTCTCGCCTCGCGAAAGTTCGGAGACGACTTCGATCAGGCTTCTGGCAGCACCCCCTCCCCCACCAACGCGTCCCGGCGCGCACGCGTGCAGCAGCCCCGCATCAAGCATTGCCCTTGCCGACGTCTCCACAAGACGGCGATCCTTCTCCGTCTGCTCCGCGCCCGCTCGGAGCAGCGGAATCAGGTCGCGCGCTCTCTCGCCGTAGTTGCTGCTGCGCTGTGCTTGCTCGGCGAGCCGCTTCTCGACGGTGGAGTCGGTGATGGTCATGGTCTTCTCCTCATTGAGCTTGGCGGTCAGTTGTCGGTCTGGGTCTGCAACCCGAGTGTCAGTGTCACTTCCCGGCAGCCAGGCGATCTATCCGGTGTGCGAGGGGCACTGTCCGTGTAGCGAATCGGTGAGGCTAGCGGGTCTTGTAGGAGTGGGCGCCCGTTCCCGCGTAGTCGCCGCCGTCAACGATCAGGTACTCCGAACGAATGGGCTTTCCTGCGAGGAACGCCTCCAGAATCTCTCGGGTTCCCGCGGCGTAGCGCGCCTGGGCGGAGAGAGACGTGCCGGAGGTATGCGGAGTCATACCATGGTGGGGCATCGTGCGCCACGGGTGATCAGCTGGTGCGGGCTGGGGGAACCATACGTCACCCGCATATCCAGCCAGACGACCAGATTCCAGTGCACGGACGATCGCGTCGCGATCCGCGATCGCTCCCCGGGCAGGGTTAACGATATAGGAGCCGCGGCGGAACTTCGCCAGAAGCGCATCGTCGATAAGGCCTTCCGTCTCCTCTGTCAGAGGGGCGTGGACGGTGAGGACATCGACATGAGGGACCAGGTCGACGATCGACTCATGCCAGATCAGGCCGAGTCGTGCTTCGACGTCCTCGGGCAGCCGGTACCGGTCTGTGTAGTGCAACTTCACCGCAAAAGGAGCGAGCCTCTCCAACACTGCCCGTCCGATTCGCCCGGCGGCGAACACCCCGACGTCGAGACCCTCGAGGTCGTACGACCGCTGCACAGCGTCGGCGATGTTCCATCCTCCGTCTCGCACGATCTGGTGCTGCGGGAGATAATCGCGGACCAGAGCCAGCACCTGCATAACGGTGTGTTCGGCGACGCTGATCGAGTTCGAGTAGGTCACTTCCGCGACCGTGATCCGCCTGTCGATCGCCGTCCTTAGATCGACGTGGTCTGATCCGATTCCCGCTGTGATGGCAAGCTTCAACCGCGTCGCGCGTTCGATCCGCTCAGGGGTGAGGTACGCAGGCCAGAACGGCTGCGAGATCACGACGTCCGCGTCAGGCAAATGCTTGTCAAGCTCCGAATCAGGTCCTTCCTTATCGCTCGTAACCACAACCTCATGCCCCAGGCCCCGAAGCCAGTCGACGAGGCCCAGTCCACCGGAGACGGAGCCCAACAGTTCACCGGGAATGAAATCGATCGCAGCGGGTGTCGGGGCGGTCTGACCGTTGGGGTACGAAGGAATTGTGGGCACGACGTCCCGTGCGTAGCGCGGGGGGTACCCCGATTCCGGGTCCGGGTACAGGACGATGACGATCTTGGTCATGCGCTACTCCTTGAAGATTCTGAACATCTACTTGTCGACCCCGCTGGGGCGGCGAGGAGACATCTGGCAGCAATAAACGAGCTATCTTGGGCTGTCGTGTCGCGGTCGGAAAGCGACCGTCGATGGAACGTCGTGCAACGCGAACCTGCCCAGTGGCCTTCGCGGCCCACGGCTTTCGCATCGACGCGCACCACTGATCGGCCGCGACTGCTCAAACGCTAAGCGGCAGCCCGTGAGCTCCATATCCCCCTTCTGCGACGGTTCATCCCGTATGCGCAGCAATCTCCCCCATCGACAGCGGCTCAATGAGCTCCTCCAGTTGGCGTGCAGGCTCGACAGTGCTACCGTTCTGCAAACGTTCGCATTGCAAGGAGGCGATGTGAGTACCGCAACTGCCATCCCCATTGATGAGGCACAAGCGCTCTCCGGCTATCGGCTGTATCAGGGACCTCAGCTAGAGAGCGCGCAGCGCTCCCTAGCTAAGCTCTACTCCCCCCAGACCGAGCGCGCCGGTGAGATCGTTCCCGTGGGGCACCACCCGCGCCACCGAGGGATATCCTCCGTGTCCGGGGTCCGCATGACTCACTTGACGCTCGCGAACATCCGACTCGGTGAGCAGTCTCAACTCCGGATCGCGGCACAGAATGCCTACCACCTCGCCGTCCCCCTCAGCGGCGAGATCGGCTGCTACTTCGGATCACGCAAGGTCCAGATGACCCCTGGTATGGTGGCCGTCACTGCTCCTCAGGACCCCGTCCTGATCCCCTCATGGGGCACCGATGCGGCGGTACTCTGTCTGCAGATTCATCCTGGGGTGCTCGAAAGCGAACTGTCGCGGCTTCTCGGGCGCCCCGTCGGCATGCCGATGATTGCTTCCGACATCGATCTGGAGAGCCCTGCGGGACGCAGTTGGGTTGCGACACTGGGGCTTCTGCTTCGCGAACTGTCCACCGCGGACAGTCTGCTTGCTACACAGCGCGGCTACGGTGAGGACCTTCAACGTCTACTCATCGCCGCATTCCTCCGTGCCACCGAGCATCAGTACTCATCCGAACTGGCAAACGAAGTAGCCCCACCGCGGTGGCGGAGCGTGAAACGCGCCATCGAAGCGATCGATCGGGCACCCGAAAGGGCCTGGACACTTGCCGAGCTCGCGCTAATCGCAGAAGTCGGCAGCCGACGTCTGCAACAGGGGTTCAGCGCACAAGTCGGGATGTCGCCGATGGCCTACCTCCACGCCGTTCGCTTCGACCGCGTGCGCAACGATCTGCTAACAGGTGTCGACGCGATCGGTGACACGGCGATGAAGTGGGGATTCACGCACCTCGGACGCTTCTCCGTCGGTTACCGGCGACGCTTCGGTGAGTCCCCGCGAGAAACGCAACAGCACATTCGAGCGCACCCACAGCGCACAACGTGATGCCGACGGAACGCAAGGCAGCTGCGCCGAAAGTATCGCCTGGTTCGGGCAGCGAAGAACCGACCCGCGGGCGGAGGCTGCCAATGTTGGTCGTCTGCCGCGCCGTGTACCGACCTCCGAAGGGAAGGTGCCTCTGCAGCGGGGTGAGCCGGAAGCAGAGGCACCACGGTCGAGGGTTCAGCGGCACTCCTGTGACGGTGGCTAGTGGATGGCGGTGAAGCGGCCTCGGTGGTGGACGGGAGTTTCGATTTCGTCGAGGATCGCGAGGGCAAGGTCAGAGGCAGAGATCGTGGAGTTGCCCTCAGTATCACGGAGCAGGATATCCCCGCCAAGGACGTAGTTACCCTTGGACGGGGTGTTGAGCCAGGCACCGAAGTCGGCCGGCGGGCTGACATAGAACCAGTCGAGCGTGTCGGGACTGTTCTGGAGTAGCTCAAAGACGTTGAGTCCGGTCTGGATCTCTGGCTTCTGCTCGGCAGGGATGTCCGCGTGTGAGACGTCCCACAGTCGTGGCCCACCTGCCGAGGTGAGCAGCGAGGATGCACCACCGATGTAACCGAGGCGGGTCGGAGTGCCGGCGAGGCGTTGAATGAGCGTCTGAACGACGGTCTCCTGCTGGTCGCCTAAGCCGCCCCGTGGGGAGAGCGCGACGACCACAACGTCCCGCTCAGAGATGGCATGTTCCAGCACGTCGTCGTCCAGAACTGATCCCGCGATGTAATCCACGCCGGCCACGGGCGCGGTCGGCGCGCTACGGCTGACCGCAGTGACCTCGTGGCCGCGCTTGCGTGCTTCGGCGGCGACGCCTGCTCCTGCGTAGCCGCTGCCCCCCAGAACGGTAATTCGAGCCATGTGTGATACCCCTTCCCTATGACAATTGATTGATGCGACAATCAACATACATCCCATACGCCCCGCATCGGCGACGCTCGTCATACTCGATAAGAACGCGACGAGGACGCTGTTGGTCAGCAGGACGCATAGCTTCCGACCTTCAGACCCCCGCGAACTCTGCCTCGCAGTCGGCATCGTCGACGAGTTGCGCGAGGATTGTCTCGGTGATGTCGGCGAGCGACTCGAGCTGCTCAGGCGTGAGTACATCGATGACCAGGCGCCGGACGTTCGCAATGTGATTAGGCGTAGCGAGGACTAGCTCGCGGCGCCCCTGCGCAGACAAGCGGATATCAGTTGCCCGCTTGTCCTGTGGAGACGGGAAACGTTCGACTAAGCCACGCTTCTCCAGCCTCGAGCACACATGGGACAACCGCGTCAGCGAGGAGTCGGTCGCAGTCGCCAGGGCGCTCATTCGTACCGTCGACCCCGGAGCGAACCGCAGCACCGAGAGCGCGACGAACTCGAAGTGAGTCAGTTTGGCGTCCCGCTGGAGTTGCGCCTCCAGCGCCGCCGGCAACAGCTGCAGCACACCGGTGAGGCCCACCCAGGCACGGGATTCACCCTCGTCCATCCGGGGCACTCGACGTCTCATAAGATGCATCTTATTTGGTTGACGCATCAAGCTGTAAGCGGCGTGTTCTTATTAAACTTGACGCATCAACTATTGGAGGTATGTGATGACTGCAGTCACGATCATCGGCGCTGGGGACATCGCTGCAGCGGTGGCGGATCTGGCGACGAAGGCGGCAGTGAAGGTGCAGGTGCTGGCCCGCGACGTGGAGAAGGCGAGAACGCTGACGGCGCCGCTGGGCGCAAAGGCGGGCCGAGTAGGCGACGCAATCACGGGCGAGATCGTGGTGCTGGCTGTGCCGTACCCGGCAGTGGCCGAAGTCCTGGCCCGGTACGCGGATCAGCTCACCGAGAGAATCCTGATCGATGTGACCAACCCGATTGACTTCGCGACCTTCGACAACCTGGTCGTCCCCGGGGAGTCGTCTGCCGCGCAAATCATCCAAGATACCGCTCTACAGGCTCGCGTCGTCAAGGCGTTCAACGCGAACCTCGGCGCAACCATCGCCACCGGCCAGGTCGGGTCCCTCACGACGACGGTGTTGGTCGCTGGAGACGATGCTGACGCGAAGCGAGCGGTGATCGACCTCGCAACCGCGGGCGGACTGGAGGCAGTAGACGCCGGCTCGCTCAAGCGCGCCCGTGAACTGGAGGCTCTCGCGTTCCTGCAGATCACCCTCGCCGCCGCCAAGAAGACCCCGTGGACCGGTGGCTTCGCGTTGGTCCGTTGAACCGCCTGCCTGAGACGAAGGAGACATCATGCTGATCGCCTACTGGATCATCGCGGGACTGCTCGCCGTATTCCACCTGTACGTAGGTGGACAGAAGCTCGCCAGGTCGCCGCAGAAGCTGGCCGATTCAGGCATGGCCTGGGCAGGTGACTTCCCGTCTTGGTCGGTCAAGGCCGTCGGCTTCGTTGAGGTACTGGGCGCGATCGGGCTCATCCTGCCACCCCTGCTTCAGATCGCACCGATGCTGGCACCGTGGGCAGCCATGGGCCTCGCGCTCGTGCAGGTCGGCGCGGCCCTCACGCACCTCATGCGCAAGGAGCGCAAGGCAGTGCCGGTAAACATTGTGCTGCTGCTGGTCGCGGCAGCGGCAGCC
This sequence comes from Microbacterium sp. NPDC089696, assembly GCF_044749125.1. Taxonomy (NCBI): domain Bacteria; kingdom Bacillati; phylum Actinomycetota; class Actinomycetes; order Micrococcales; family Microbacteriaceae; genus Microbacterium; species Microbacterium sp. NPDC089696. The sequence goes on from NZ_JBIVHF010000002.1 coordinate 910,957, forward strand.
TGGCTCGGATTCTTCGTGTGGAGCTGACCACCGCCTCCCCGACCGCAGGCTGGCAACCAACCGCGACGTCCACTGCGGGGCTCGCGGCGGGCTCAACGCGCATGGACACCTCCTATTCCACTGCGCGGTGGCGTTCAATGCCAGCGACCAGTAAGGGGCGACCGCGACCCTGGGGCGCGGAAGGATGCCGATACTGGTGCTACGCCACCAGCGCAACCTTCAGGCCTTCGATCGCCGAAGCGCCAGGCTCATCACACCGCGATCATGTTCGAGGATCAGCACCAACTCGCTTCCTCGAGACTGTCAATCGCGCAACACACCGCAGTACCTTCGCCAACACATCAGACCACCTCGTCAGCGAGGCGTTCTTACTTCATCGACCCCGAAGGCAACGGACTCGAGCCGTACTACGATCAGTCGCGTGACCGATGGGCGGTGTCGCAGGAGGGCCTCGTGACGATGGCCGCGAACCCGGTCGAACCGAACGCCTTCATGCAGCAGTGGTACTGCCCGCCCCTGTCAGATTACGGCATCACTGCGGCGATCAGAGATATCCATCTCCAGGTCAGCGACATCCCGACCGCTCTGTTCGTCTCCGCCGACGGCTACCACCCCCACATCGGGATGAACGCCTGGTACCGCGCAGGAGTCGGCCCCGTACGGCGACGCTCGGTTTTGGAGATGTCCGCATTCGCGTGTCTACCCCGAGGACGTTCGCGCGATCGCCGATCGGCTACATTTCCCCAAGGTTGAGGCCGCAGACGACGGGCCACGCTACGGTTCCGCGACCCGTGGGCTACCACCCTGGCGGTCTCTGCCACGACTGCGGTCTGAACCCGCGCGAAGACCCAACGCCCCGTGCCGACTCGTGACACACGTATTGTCTCGAAGACAATATTCATTTAATGTGTTGTCGACCATCGTGGCTTGGTCCACAGACTTCAAAGGAGAAGCATGTCCAACGTTCCGGCACCTTCGCCTCGCCTTCCCCGTCCTTGGTGGGTTGGCGTCGTGTCTGGCATGGCGTCATATATCGACGCGGCAGCGATCGTGAGCTTTGGCATCACGATCATCATCTTCCAGGCCGTACTCGGACTCGACGAGCTCCAGGTCGGTATCGCATCGGGGGCATTGACGATGGGCGTCGCGATTGGTGCGATTGCTGGAGGAAGGTTGGGCGACCGTTGGGGGCGCCGGCCTGTCTTCACCATCACTATGGTCATGATCATCGTCGCTCTCTTGGCATTGATGTTCGCCCCTTCTTTCCCTGTGCTACTCGGGGGTGCGATCCTTCTGGGTCTAGGAACAGGTGCTGACTTGCCCGTATCGCTGTCCACAATCTCGGAAGCGGCGACGGACAAGAACAGGGGCAGGCTTCTCGGGTTCTCGAACCTCTTATGGCTTGCCGGAGCCGTTGTTGCGTCGCTCCTCGGCTCTGCTGTGGCGAGCCAAGGGATGACCGGAGTGCAGATTATCTTCGGTTCCCTCGCTGCGGTGACTGCTCTCGTGCTCGTCGGGCGACTCACGATCCCCGAGTCTGAAGCATGGAGGGCAGCGCGAGTGGAACGTTCTCGGGGCGTACCTACTGTCCGGGCAGACCGTGCTCACGTGCGCGACCTGCTACGCGCCCCATATGCGGCGCCGTTCGTCGCGTTGATCGTCTTCTACACGCTCACTAATTTGGTGGCCAACACGACTGGCCAGTACGGCAACTACGTCCTGGTCAATTTCGGTGGTGTATCGCTGGAGACGGCAGCGCTCATCGGCCTTCCGGTTCTGCCGATCTCGATCATCGCCTCGCTGTGGTTCATGAAGATCGCGGACAAACCGGTCCGGTTCCGGTACTTCACGATCGGCGCCGTCCTGCAGGTGCTCAGCCCGCTCACGCTCGCACTATTCGGAGTCAGTGCCGCGACCTATCTTGTCAGCATTCTCTTCACAGCCGTCGGCACCGCTTTCGCCTTCGAGGGGATCATGAAGGTGTGGACGCAGAGATCGTTCCCGACACTCCTGCGAACGACCGCGCAAGGTGCGATCATTTCGGTGGCCCGCTTCGTCGCCGCGCTGGTCGCGGGGATCACCCCGGTGGTCCTCGCGGCTGGGCCGAGCATTCTCTACGGAGTGCTCGCCGCGCTGTCGCTTGTGGGGTGCGCCTGGGCGTGGATCGTGTTCCGCACCCGTGATAGGCATGACGAGTTCGCCGCCGAGGAGCGAGTGGAGGGAGCTGGCACGCCCGTCACTCGATAGAACCAGTCAACGCGCGTGTTCCCGATGCTTTGTTGTGGCTCGTGGCGGCACGCACCACGTTGTCTAGAGTGCTAGGGAGCCGAGGCGAAAGGGGTCCGTGTGCCTAGACCGAGAAATCTGACTGCGCCGGATGCGCTGTCGCCCCAGGAACTGGCGCCGCTCATCGGGGGCGATGGGCCGAGCATGCTCACCGCGTGGTTCGCGATCGGTACGTGGGGAACATCCACGCGGTTCCGAGAACAACTGATGGCCGACGCTCAGTTTCCCCTTGAGGGAGATGTGCCCGCCTTCCTCGTGATCAATCAGTTGATCTACCGCGGCGTCGCCCGCCCCACAGACCTCGCGGACGCGATTGATACGGGGAAGTCGAACATCAGCAAGCTCGTTGCCCGCCTGGAATCGGCCGGCTTGGTGACGCGCGTCGCGGACCCTTCAGACAATCGCGCCGTCGTTGTCGCGCTCACCCGGAACGGTCGGGACGTCGCCCGCCGGATCCTCGACGCCACCCACGACTTGAACAGTCCATCAGCCGGGGGGTGGACCAAGAATGATGAAAAAGAGCTGGGGCGACTTCTGGTGAAGCTCGCCACGGCCATGGACGCCTCCGAACAACACCCCCTCTCCTCCGCCGCCGGCGTGACTTTTTACTGAATCGTGAGATTCGCTAAATATTGGCGTGACGACAATATCAAGCTAAAGTGTCAGCACACCCAAACGTGTCCCGACCGCTTCGAAGGAGAAGTCATGCCTGCCGAATACCCTGCGCCCACCGACCTGCGTACCGAGGGACGTCAAGCCCCTCTGGGGCTCGAGGTGTCACAACCGGAGTTTTCCTGGCACACCCCAGAGTTGGCGCAGGAATGGTACGAAGTCGAGGTGACAGACCGCGCAGGGCGGGTCGTGTGGCAGCCGGGCCGACAGCACTCGCCCCGCCCGTTCGGGGTCCAATACGAGGGCGAATCCCTGTTGCCGAAGGCGGAATACGCGTGGCGGGTGCGCATCGGCGATAGCCAGGGATCGACCGAGTGGTCAATGCCCGCAGCGTTCGAGACGGGCATCATGACTGATGAATGGGCGGCGAGCTGGATCACCGATGACGCCCCCACTGACTCGCTGCGCACGTTATACTTTCAGGGCGTGGACACGCTGCCCGCCCCGGTCGTGCGAGCTCGCGCCTATGCAAGCGCCCTCGGCTGGTATCGACTGTTCATCAACGGCACCGACGTGACAGGTCACGCACTGGTGCCGCGGTGGACCCCATTGGACCAGTACGTGGAGTATCAAGTCTACGATGTCACCGACGCGCTGCGGGAAGGACGCAACGTCATCGATACCGTGGTCGCGGACGGCCGCTACCGGGGGCGCAACGGGTTCCAGTCCCACGGCAGACTGTTCGGCGACCGGCTCGCGGTGATCGTGCAGATCGAAGCGGAGCTCGCCGACGGCTCCCACATCGTGATCTCCTCCGACACCTCGTGGCAGGTCGGTGCCGGGCGTATCTCGACGGCCGACCCCAAGCACGGCGAACGTGTCGACCTGCGCGTGGACTTCACCGCCGGATCCACAACGCCGATCGACGCTCGCCCCGCCGTGATCCTGCCCCCACATGAGCGGAGCCTGATCGGCGAAGAGGTCGAGCGTCTCGAGGCGATCTCGGAGTTGCCAGGCATCATCACGACGACCCCGGCGGGCGTCACACTCGTCGACTTCCAGCAGAACTTCACCGGCGTCGCTCGAGTCCGCCTCGCCGGAACCCCGGGCACCACCATACGCCTGTCCTACAGCGAGGTGCTCACGCCCGACGGCGAGCTCGACGTACACTACCTCGACTTCCGAGGACGCTCGAAGGAGTGGTTCCAGCGCGATGAGGTGATCCTCGGCACCGAGGTCACCGACTACCTGCCGTGGTTCACCTATCACGGCTTCCGCTACCTCACCATCGAATCGCTCGCCGATGATCCGAGTTTCACTGTCGAGGCCGTCACAGGAGTGGTCATGTCCACCCCCCTGCGCCAGACGGGCACCTTCGAGTCGTCCCACGCGGGCCTGAATCAGCTCTGGTCGAACGTCGAATGGTCGTTGCGGTCGAATTTCCTCGACACCCCCACCGACTGCCCCACGCGCGAGCGCTCGGGGTGGACCGGCGACATCCAGATCTTCGGCCCGACCGCCTCAATCATGGTCGACGCCGACCAGTACCTACGCCGCTACCTGCGCAACCTTGCCGCGGAGCAGCTGGATGATGGCGGGATCCCCACCATCATCCCCCGTGAGTCGTCTGTTTTCAGCGGAGGGAAGGACACCCAGTACGCGATGCGGTTCGCGACGGGGTGGGGCGATACCGCGACGATTCTCCCCAACACATTGCACACCTACTTCGACGATGTTGCCGTACTGCGTCGGCAGTACGGGTCAATGCGCACGTGGGTCGACGCTCTCACCCATATCGCCGCCACCACCTCCGGCAAGGTGCGCCGATTCGGCCGCCGCGCGGGCGATCTCGAGCGCTACGTGATCGACACCCAGGTGCATTACGGCGAGTGGCTACGCCCGGGAGAGAGCATCATCACCCAGATGGCGGGCAACATCGTCCGCCCGCCGGCCGAGGTCGCGACCGCGTACTTCGCGCATTCAGCCCGGATACTCGCACGCACGGCCGAGCTGATCGGGGAGCACGAGGACGCACGCCGATACGCAAAGCTCGCAGACCACGTGCGGCAGGCGTACCGCGCCGCGTTCGTTCGTTCCGGCGGTTCGCGGATCGGGATCGACAAGCAGGACGACTACGTGCGTGCCCTGGCCCTCGACCTGCTCGAGCCCGAGGAGAGGAAACTCGCCGGCGACCGACTGCTGGAGCTGTTAGAGAAGAGGCAGTGGCGCCTCGGCACGGGGTTCCTCAGCACGCCGCTGCTGCTGCCCGTGCTTGTGGAGATCGGGCGGCCGGATGCCGCGTACAACGTGCTGCTGCAGACGGCGCCGCCCTCCTGGCTACACCAGTTGGGGCGGGGCGCTACCACGGTCTGGGAGACGTGGGAGGGATACGACCGCAAGGGCAATGCGAAGATGTCCCACAACCACTACGCGTTCGGCTCCGTCGCACAGTGGCTGTTCGAAGGCATCGTAGGCGTCCGCCCTCTTGAACCGGGCTACCGACGATTCGCCGTCTCCCCCACGCCCGGCGGCGGGCTCACCCACGCGAGAGGCTCGCTCATTACCCGTTACGGGGCCATCAGCGCCCACTGGCAGCAGAACGGCGACGCTATCGACCTGGACATCACGGTGCCGTTCGGCACGACCGCTGAGGTGCGTCTGCTCGACGAGAGACGGGAGCTAGGCCCCGGTCAGCACCGGGTATCGACCTCAGTCGCTCCCGCCAGCTGACACAGGGCTCACCCGCTCCACATCGCAAGGCCCCCACCATGCCAAAGAAGCCGAGCTGTCTACGCATGCCCGCGGCCGTAGACTCTGGAACTTTGGCGTTGTCCGATGGGAGAGGCCTCGCAATCATCCGACCGATTACCTTAGGGAGGATCACCGTCACTGACCGGGTCGAGGGAATCAGCGAGGGCACGGCATCCGTGATCGTCCAGAGGCCGGTCGGCTGAGGGCGCCCTGCCACGTTCACCCCCATGGACTAGCTCTCGTGCGCCGACAGCGAAGTGAAGCCGAAAGCGTGAACGTGGACGACGAGTTGTCGGAGCAGCTTCGAGCTCGCATGCGTCATGACGCTCCGTGGAACGTCATGACGCATGCGAGAAAGGAAAGGATCGGTCGGTTCCTCCGCAGATCGTTTCGCGCCGCGGCAGTCAGCCGCCGTTGGACTGACGAATCCCCTCCCCATACGCCTGGAAGGTGTGCACAAAGCCCCCGGCAGGGCCGCTGACCACGAGGTAGCCGTCGGTCGCGCCGGGGCGGATGGCGATGTTCGTGGCCGACTCGAGCCCCTCACCCGGCACGCGGATCGTGCCGATCTTCTCGCCAGTCTTCGCGAACACGAGGATCTCGGCCTTCTCGTGAAACGCCTGGTAAATGTTCCCGTCAGCATCGACGGCGGTGGAATCGATGCGCCCGATGCCGCCGTCGACGTGGATCGCCGGATACGCCGACACGACGGACGTACGTGTGTCATCGAGCCCCAAGTAGTCGATGCGATTCGCGTTGTACTGCGCCACCCAGAGCCCGGCATCCTCCTCATCGAAGACGATCCCGTTCGGCGAGGGCAGATCCCGGGCGATCACGCTCGCGTCGCCTTCGGCATCCACTCGGACCACCCTGCCAGGCGTCTCCCAACCGGGACCGTCCATGCCACGGGTGTCCGTGACGAACATGGTGCCGTCCGGCGCGAAGGCGATGTCGTCGATCAGCATTCGCACCCCCTCGACGTCGCCGGCGAACTCGGTGCGCACATCCTCTCCGTCGGCGGTCATGCTGAGGATGCCGCCACCGAGGAAGTCCGTGAGGTACAGCCGGCCGTCGACAGGGTGGAACTGCGCCGAGGTGAACGCGCTCACCTCATCCGTGAAGACGCCGGCGACCTCAGCCTCGTCGACGTCGACACGGAGAACCTTGGCCGCACCGGCGGGTGCCATCACATCGACCAGGAAGAGGTCGCTATCCTTATGGAATGTGGGCCCCTCGAGGAGCGTCCCGCCGGTCATCTGGTGAGGCTCCGAGACCTGGAGCAGTTCGGTCGACTCCTGCTCGTCCGGAACCGTCGCAGGCGACTCCCCCGTGTCATCACCCGAGGACGTCGGGGCGCACGCGACCAGGAGCACCCCGATTCCCAGCACCGCGAGTGCACCGATGCGGGCCCTCATGCTGACACCTCAGCCCGGATGCCGGCACGGAGACTCTCGTCGTCGTCGGTGAGCACCAGGACGTCCGCCATGTCACCCGCCCGCCATTCGCGCAGCAGGCGGTGGAAGGCCACCGGCCCCGGAGAGTACGTGAAGCCAGCGATCGAGCGCGTGCCCTCGCCGTTGTAGTACCCGGGCGTACACTGCGCCTGGAAGTCCGACGTGTCGCGCGCGGTCTCGAAGACCGTGCGGCACCACTCGTCCTCCGCCTCGGCGGTCGGCTCGATGCGGCGAGCACCCTGCTGCTCGGCACGCGCGATCATCGCGGCGATGTGCACAGCCTGCTCCTGCAGGATGTGCACGAAGTTGACGGAGTTCGCATTCTGCGTCGGGCCGAGCTGGAACAGGTTGGGGAACCCGTTCGTGGCGAAACCGTGCAGGGTGCGCGGACCGTACGCCCACGCCTCGAGCAGTGAACGGCCGTCGCGCCCGATCACCGGCAGCGTGCCTGACATGACGCCGGAGACGCCGACGTCGAATCCGGTGGCGAAGATGATGCAGTCGACCTCGTACTCGTCGTCGCCGACGACGATCGAGTTCTCGGTCAGGGCAGTGATGCCGTGCGTGTCCGCCGTATCGATGAGCCGGACGTTCGGCTGATTGAACGCCTGCAGGTACAGGTCGCTGAACCCGGGGCGCTTGCACATGTAGCGGTACCAGGGCTTGAGGGTCGCGGCGACCGTCGGGTCGCTCACGATCTCATCGACACGGTTCCGGATCCTGTCCATCGTCACCGCATCGACGAGCTCGTCGTGCAGTGAGCGCTCGGCCTCCGGCAGCTCATCGGACACGGCTCCGGAGATGATCGCGCGCTGCAGAGTGTGCGTTGCGGTCCAACCGTCGTCGACGAGCGAACCTTCCACCGTCTCGCCCGCGAGCACGGACAGGAAGTTGTCCATCCGTTCCCGCTGCCAGCCGGGCTGCAGCGCGGCAGCCCATTCCCGGTCGGTGTCGCGGTTGTCACGGACATCGACCGTCGATGGGGTGCGCTGGAAGACGAGCAGCTGCCTGGCGCTCTCCGCCAGATTGGGTATCACTTGCAGCCCGGTGGCTCCGGTGCCCACCACTGCGACCCGCTTGTCGGCGAGCCGATCGAGACCGCCGTCTGCTGTCCCGCCCGTGTAGGCGTAGTCCCAGCGACTCGTGTGGAAGGTGTGCCCGCGGAACGCCTCGATGCCTGGGATGCCGGGGAGCTTCGGTTGGGTGAGCGTGCCGGACGACGTGATCACGTGTCGGGCACGGAAGCGGTCCCCTCGGTCGGTCTCGACGATCCAGTCCGAGGCGCTCTCATCCCATGTCAGTCCTGTCGCCCTGGTGTGGCCGAGGAAGTCGCGGAAGAGGTCGTAGTGGCGGGCGATGCGCACGGCGTGCTGCCGGATCTCCTCCCCTGGCGCGTACCGCCGGGTCGGCATGTACCCCGTCTCCTCGAGGAGGGGCATGTAGACGTACGACTCGATGTCGCAGTGGATGCCTGGATAGCGATTCCAGTACCAGGTGCCACCGACGTCGCCGGCCTCATCCATGAGCCTGATCGAGGCGATGCCGGCGTCGCGCAGCTCGGCCCCCACGAGCAGACCGCCGAATCCGGCGCCGATCACGAGCACGTCGACATGGTCTTCTCGCGGCTCTCGATGGGTCCGCTCCGTGTACGGATCCCGCGCGTAGTAGCCGTATTCGCCGCGAGCCGTGCGGTACTGCACAGCTCCGTCCGGCCGGATCCGCCGGTCGCGCTCGGCAGCGTAACGCTCCCGCAGCTCCTGCAGGTGCTCGAGCTCGTCCTGCGAGACGTCGATCTGCGATTCGGTCATGTGTCCGCCCTCCACTCTCCGGGAGCCGGACGCAGCCGATGGAGCACACGCGGGAGCGTGGGGGCTGAGCCCGACACAACTCCGGATCGGTCTTGTTCTCCAAAGGTTAGCTTGAAGCTAACTAGTTTTTCCTGAGAGTCCGCTCAGCGCCCGGCGACCGGTTACGGTGTTGACGTGACGAACGACAGCAGACGCACCGCAGCGAAGGCGAACATCGACGCTCTGACGCTCGCGATCTCGGTGCGCTCCCTCCCGCGGATGGTGGGCTCGCTCCTCAGCACGCAGCTGACGATCCAACAGCTCAAGGTGCTGACATCCGTCGTCGTCGCCGATCAGCGCTCCACGACCGACCTCGCTGCCGCGTTCGAGGTCTCTCTCGCTACGATGTCGAAGGTCGTCGAGCGCCTCGTCGATCAGGGCCTCATCGCCCGGGCTGTCGACCCCGACGATCAGCGGGTACGCCGACTGACCCCGACGGCATTGGGTCGCGACGTCATCTCGCAGCTCATGGCCACCCGCCCGGAGATGGGAACGGACGTGCTCGAGGGCCTCGACGTCGCCGAGTTGGAGTCCCTCGAACGCGGCCTGCGCGCCATCAACCGCGAGCTCCAGAGGGTCACAGCCGACACCCGTGGCGCCGGCCCCGGCGCCACGGGCTGAGGAATCGCTCACGCGTCCAGCAGATCGCCCATCTGCTTCGCGATGAGCGTCGTCGCGAACTTCGGATTGAGCCGCGAAATGCGGTCCATCGCCGCTGCATCCGAGCCGATCGTCGCTCGGAACCGGTTCTTTCGGATGGCCTCCACGATCACGCGACCGGCCTCCTGCGGTGTGGTCGTCTTGTGCGTGCTGTTCTTCGCCGAGGCGTCTCCTCCGAGGTCCACCCCCGAGTTCGCCGCGATCCCGGTGGCGATGGCACCCGGGAAGATCACCGTCACGTGCACGCTCGTGTCGAGCAACTCGGCGTACAGCGCCTCTGTGAGCAGCTTGACCGCCGCCTTCGAGGCGCCGTAGACGGCCTGACCTGGCACCGGGGCATACGAACCCATGCTCGCGACATTGAGCAGCGACGCCTCTGGGCGGTCGATGAGGTGCGGCAGGAACGCCTTGCAGACGTTCATGACACCCCAGAAGTTCACGTTCATGACCTTCTCGATCTCGGCGAACGGCAGGTCGACGACTTTGACGAACTTCTGGATGACACCCGCGATGTTCGCGACGCCGTCGACCTGCCCATGCGCCGACACCACCTCACCAGGGAGCGCATCGACCGCGTCCCTGTCAGTGATGTTCACCGCATGCCCGGTGAAGCGGGTCCCAGCCGCGGCGAGCCCAGCCGTTTCCTCGAGTCCTGCGGCGTTGAGGTCGACTCCGGCCACCGATGCCCCCTCGGCGAGGAGCCGCAGCGCGACCTCTCGTCCGATGCCGTTGCCTGCGCCGGTGACGACGAAGACCTTGCCTGCGATGTCCATGGAGTTCCTCCTGATGCTGCGGTGATGGACGCGCGCGGTCAGCGCGCGGATGAGATGTCGGCGAGGATGCGGTCGAGCGTCGCGGTCACTGCGATCGTCGTGGCCGCGTCATGCCAGGGGTGTTCTCGCTCACCCGCCTCGACCGCCTCGATCACAGCCAGGAGCATCGGTCCGTAGCCGTTCCCGACGCGCGGGTGCATGACGCGTTCCGGGTCACGGAAGATGCGCTCGGCACTCCCCGCGTGGATGCGGGCGTTGCCACCCGCCCAGAACATCGGGTCGATCGTGATCCACCCGCGCTCTCCACTCACGGCGGCCGACAGATCGAGGAACTCGACGCCCGACCAGGCGAGCTGAGCGAACCCGCCGTCAGCGTGTTCGAGAGTCGCGTGCCCCGAGAGATCGACACCGTCCGAGACGACTCCGTCTGCTGAGACGTGCGCCGGCTCGCCGAGGAACCAGTGCGCGAGGGTGACCGGATAGATGCCGCGATCCCGGACGATGCTGCCACCGTCCTCTGGTCGCTCCTTGCCCGGACGCGGGTGGAACGGCGTGCCGAAGCTCGCCCTCACGCTGCGCACGGCTCCGATCTCGCCACGAGCGATGCGATCGATGAGCTCGACATGGAGCGGATTGAACCGCATCCACATCGCCTCCATGAGGAAGCGGTCGACGTCGCGCGCCTTCGCGAAAAGCAACTCCGCCTCCGCAGCTGAAGTGGCGATCGGTTTCTCGACGAGCACGTGCTTCCCCGCGTCGAGCGCCTCCAAGGTGATCGCGGTGTGCGTGTCAACAGGAGTCGCGATGTAGACGATGTCGATGTCAGTGCGCGTGAGCATCTCCGCACGGCCCGCTGACGAATACGGGATACCGTGCCTCGACGCGAAATCCGCAGCGCGCGCCGGCGAACGACCCCACACCGCCGTGACCTCTCCCCCGACGCCGAGCAGGTCCGCGACCACACGATCCGAGATGTCGCCGGTTCCGATGATTCCCCACCTAGGCATCCGACGCCCTCCGTTCTCTGATCGGCGCCACGGTGAGCGTCGCGAGCGCCACGAGCACCAGCGCCGCCCCCCAGACGAGCTGGTATCCGCCGGTGATGGCGACCACCACAGCGGCAAGCGCTGGCGCGAGCGCCTGCCCGAGGTTCATGGCTACGATGGCGAGCCCGAGGTCGCGCCCCGCCTTGGACGGATCGGGGAGCACATCGATGAACATGGCGTTGTCGACCGGCAGGTAGATCCCGAAGGCGAGCCCTGTCAGGATCGCCTGCGCGAACAGCGCGGGAAGGGTGGGCGACAGCAGCGGGATCGCCATGGACGCAGCCATGAGGCCGGAGGCGACGACGATGAAGGGCTTGCGCCGCCCGAGCCGGTCGGACAGCCGGCCGGAGATCGCGACGGCAAGCAGGGTGAACGGGATGCCGGCGATGCCGAGGAGCGGCGTCGTCGCGGATGCCTGCTCCGCGCTCAGCGCCGGTGTCACGTAACTCTGCAGCATGTAGAGGCTCAGCACCGTCGACGTGCTGTATCCGAAGAAGAACAGCACACGGGAGAGCCAGAGCCAACGGTAGTTGCGCGCCTTCAGCGCACTCGCGTACCCCCGGATGAACGCACCCCATGCGAACGGCTCGCGGTCGAGGTCGACCGACGACGTGTCGCGATTGCGCACGACGAAGAGCACCGTGGCGATCGCCACGAGCAGTCCGAGGATCAGATAGAAGTCCAGGCCGATCATGCCGAACAACGCGCCTGCGCCGATGCCGCCGAGGATTCCGCCGATGATCGAGCCCATGCTCGTCCACGAGGTCACGCGGCCACGGCGATCCCTCGGCACGCGGTCGGCGACCGTCGCCTGCAGCGGGTTCCCAGCGACGTTCAGCGAGAGCTCGGTGATGGTCCACAGCACCACGAGCACGGCGACGGATGGCGCATAGCGGACGGCGGCGAGCATCACGGCGCCGAAGAGACCGGCGTAGAGGATCCACGGGGCTCGACGCCCGAAGCGAGAGCGCGTGCGATCGGAGAGCACGCCGATCACGGGGTGCAGGATCATCACGACGATGGCGCTGGTGGTGGTCACGAGCGCGAGCCCGGCGGCCCGTGCCGCCTCGAAGTCGGCGAGGAGCCCCAGCTGACGGGTCTGGTCGGCGGTCGGCTGCACGGTGCCGTCGGCGACCAACCGGCCGAGCTCGGTCAGGGCCTGCAGGTCGACCCCCGCATCAGCACCATGGAAGAACGAACCGAGCTCGAGGAGCTGGATCTGGTTCGGCATGAGGATGCTGTTCGTGGCAGCCCAGACCGCAGAGACCGCGAGCGAGAGCAGCAAATACCAGCGTATGTATCGTGAGAGCGGCCGCTTCGCGTCGTAGTGCACGGCCACCGATGAGGTCCAGCGGGACTCCTCGCCCGTCGCCTTGGTCAGCGGTTCGCTCATGGCCGGCCCCGACGGGTCCGCGTCGTCGCTCTCATCATCGAATGCTCCTCTGGTCGCCTCCATGTCGAGGCACTTCCATCAAACCAGAGATCCAACCCTTTGGCAATCGGTTGCCTCGCCGAAGGCGAGACGCTTCCTCACTGCACTGCCGGCGCTCCCGTACTCCCCCGCACCACGAGCGTGGTGGCGAGCGGCCCATCGTCCACGTTAGACGACGACTCGCCGAGCGCCTCGAAGATGCGCCCGACGGCGAGTTCCCCGGCGAGCTGCAATTGCGCACGCACGGTCGTCAACGCCGGAACGACCAGCTCGCTCCCGAAGATGTCGTCAAACCCAGCGATGCTCAACTGCTGCGGCACGGCGATTCCGCCGGCCGATGCCGCCTGAATCAGCCCGATCGCCATGAGGTCGTTGAACGCGATGACCGCGCTCGCACGCGCCGCCTGGACGCGCCGCAGCGACTCGTGGCCTCCATCGATGGTCGGGCTGAGCGGGCCGATCTCGACGAGTCCGATGCCCTTTGATTCCGTCGCCTCCAGGAGCACTTCCCACCTGCGCCGGGAGATCCACGACGTCACCGGGCCCGATAGGTAGGCGATCGACTCGTGGCCGAGGTCGGCGAGATGGTCGACGAGCTCCCTCACGCCGGAGTCGACATCGGGGAGCACACCCGCCACTCCGTCGATATGACGGTTGATGAGTACGATGGGCTTGCGCTCGGCGAGGTGCGAGATCCGCTCGTCCGGCAGTCGCGTCGTCGCGAGGATCAGCCCGTCGACACTCGGGACGAGTCGCGACACGGCCTGGTCCTCGGCCTCACCTGACTCCTGCGACTCTGCGATCACCAGCGTGTACCCGGCCTCGGCCGCCGCGTGCTCGGCACCGCGGACGATCCCGAAGATGACCGGGTTGGTGATGTCGGCCACGATGAGGCCGAGCGTGTGGCTGCGCCCCGTCGGAAGCGCCCTAGCCATGGGGTTGAACTGGAAGTTCAATCGGTCGGCGGCCGCACGGATCCGCGCCTCCGTCTTCTCGCTCACGCGCCCCGGCTTACTGAGCGCGCGCGACACCGTCGACGGGTTCACCCCCGCGAGTTCGGCGATGTCGTAGATGGTCGCGACGCCACCCCGCTTGCGGATGCGCAACGCGATGTCGGCCGGCAGTTCGTCATCCATGGTTCCTCCCAGCTCCTAGCGTGTCATGAGCTGCGCGTATCGAGCCATTTGACGGCGGCTTGAGCGACGGCGTCCGCCGCCGGCGCCACGTCGAGGACCACACCATCCTCATCCGCATCGAGCAGTTCGAGCGTAGCGATCTGCGACGCGAGAAGCGATGAAGGCATGAAGTGATCCGTGCGCGCGGCGGCGCGCTCGGCGAGGAGGATCTCGCTCCCGTGGAGGTGGACAAAGCGGATGCCAGGAGCACCTGCCCGGATCCGGTCGCGGTAACGGCGCCGCAGTGCCGAGCAAGCGATCACCACCCCCGCGTCCCCTCGAAACCCGATCTCCCGCGCGACACGATCAAGCCACGGCGCGCGGTCGTCGTCGTCGAGAGGTACCCCCGCACTCATCTTCGAGCGGTTCGCCGCGGGATGCAGGTCGTCCGCGTCGAGAAAGTCCGCGCCGATCCGCTCGGCGATCAGTCGAGCGACAGTGGACTTCCCCGCCGCGGACACGCCCATCACGACGACCCGACGAGTCATTAGGACACTCACCAGTCGTGGACCGTGCCGTCAAGGAGACGATTGTACGGCAGGTAGGCCTGCTCGTACGGGTACTTCCCGGCCTCATCGACGTTCAGCTCCACTCCGAGACCCGGTGCGTCGCCGGGGTGAAGGTAACCGTCGTTCCAGATGAACGACTGCTGGAACACCTGATCCGTCTTCGCGCCGTGCTGCATGTACTCCTGGATGCCGAAGTTATGGATCGCGAGCCCGAGGTGCATCGCCGCGGCCATCCCGACAGGGGAGATGTCGGTCGGGCCGTGCATCCCGGACTTGATCTGGTACATCGCCGCGTAGTCGAGAGTCTTCTTCAACGCACTGATCCCACCCATGTGCGTGACCGCACCACGGACATAGTCGATGAGCTGGTCACGGATGAGGTCCTTGAAATCCCAGACCGTGTTGAAGATCTCCCCGATCGCCAACGGCGTCGTCGTGTGCTGACGCACCAACCGCAACGCCTCCTGATTCTCCGCCGGCGTGCAGTCCTCCAACCAGAACAGGTCATACGGCTCCAGATCCTTCCCCAACCGGGCCGCCTGGATCGGCGTCATCCGATGATGCCCGTCATGCAGCAACGGGATATCAGCACCGAACTCGTTCCGCACCGCCTCGAACACACCGGGCAGATGGGTCAGATACGCGCGGGTGTCCCAATCCTCCTCCACCGGCTTCGCGCCACGACGCGCCGGCTCATGGTCGTACCGGGCTTCTCCCCCACCCGTGTCAGCGGACTGTGACGCGATGCCGTAGATCGCCTTGAGTGTGGGCACCCCCGTCTGCACGCGGATCGCCCGATACCCCTGCTCCTGATGCGCACGGATCGAATCGAACAGCTCTGGCAGTTCCTTGCCCGACGCGTGCCCATACGCCATCAACCCGTTCCGCGACGCACCGCCGAGCAACTGGTACACCGGGAGCCCAGCAACCTTCCCCTTGATGTCCCACAACGCCATATCCACCGCAGCGATCGCCGCCATCGTCACCGGCCCACGACGCCAATAGGCCGACCGGTACAGGAACTGCCACGTGTCCTCGATGCGGGACTCATCAGCCCCGATCAACAACGGCACCACATGCTCCGTCAGGTACGCGACGACGGCGAGCTCACGCCCGTTCAACGTCGCATCCCCGAGCCCCGTCACCCCGTCCGCGGTCGTGACCTTCAGCGTCACGAAGTTCCGATCAGGACTCGTGACGATCACCTCAGCCTTGTCGATGGTCATGATGTGTCCTCCCCGACACTCAGGCGTCGCTCGACGGCTTGCGTCCGTCGAGTCCGGTCCAGCGCTTCCGCAGCGCGAAGGCGGCGGACTTCGGCCGGCGCTCACGCGTGAAGATGCCCTTCTTGTTGCCGCCGACCCGGTGCAGGCCGTTCGTCGTGGCGAAGTCCGCGAAGTTCCAGATCTGCTCGCCCACGAACTGCGGGAATCTGTCGAAGACCCGGTGGTACATCGCCAGCAGGTCGGTCTGGTACTCCTCCGTCCACACCTGGTCCCACACCGAGTGCAGGCCGGGCATCGTGTCGGCGCCGTACTCCAGCATCATGATCGGCTTGCCGGTGCGGTCGATCCAGCCCTGGATGTCGCCCTGCAGGTAGAGCTCGGCTGTCGCGAGGTCTCCGGCGTTGATGTACCAGCCGTAGTAGCGGTTGAGGCTGACCACGTCGAAGAGATCGATGATCTGGTCGTTCTTGAACGTCGCGAACATCACCATCGAGTAGGTGATCGGCCGGGTGGGATCCAGCTCCCGCACGAGGTTCACGAGCGGCTCGAAGTACTCGCGCGCGCCGTCCTCGTTCGAAGCAGGTTCGTTGGCGATGCACCAGAGCACCACCGACGGGTGGTTCTTGTCGCGCCCGATGAGTTCACGCAGATGCTGCGCGTGCGCGGCCTGCGTCTCGGCGCCCGCATACTGCTCCGAGAAGGTCGGGAACGGCGGGGTGCCGCTGAGACCGCCGACCACGCCCATGTTGAGCCCGACGGCCGCCGTCTCGTCGATCACGAGGATGCCGTGGCGATCAGCGAAGTCGAGCACGTTCTCGGCATAGGGGTAGTGCGATGTGCGGAAGGAGTTCGCCCCCGTCCACTCCATCAGCTGGAAGTCGTGGACCATGTAGGCGTCGTCGTGGCCCTTGCCGCGGACGAAGGTGTCCTCGTGCTTGCCGAATCCGGTGAAGTAGAACGGCTCTCCGTTGACGAGGAACTCCTCGCCGCGCACCTCGACGGTGCGGACGCCGACGGCGATCGCGTACACATCGACGACGTCGTCGCCGTCGAGCGCTTCGACGGTGAGGTCGTAGAGGTATGCAGCGCCTGGCTTCCACAGCACGACGTCGGCGATCTCGAGACGCCCCTCGGCACCGTCACCGGTGGCGACGACCTGGCCTGCCGCGTCCGTCAGCGTCGCTCGCACGCCGGCGGTGCCCCGCGTCGCGACCCGGTAGTCGACGAAGCCGGTCGTGCCCTCGAAGGTCGTGACGACGGTGACGTCATCGACGTGCACCTGCGGCAGCGAGTAGAGCGACACCGAGCGGGCGAGGCCGGCGTAGTTGTAGAAGTCGTGGAAGTACGTCTGCGTCTTCCCGCCCGTCATCCCGACCTCGATCTTGCCCGGCGGGATCGTCGTGTTCGTCAGCTCAGGGCTCACCGCCACGGTCAGGCGGAAGGCGCTGCCCGCGCGGACGGCGTCGGTGATGTCGATGTCGAACGGCGTGTAGCCACCGACATGCCCTCCCACCAGGGCATCGTCAACGTACACCTTCGCTGCGTGCGTGGCGGCGTCGAAGCGCAGGAGGATGCGCTCGCCCGTCCACCCGCGAGGTACCTGCACGGTGCGCTGGTAGTACACCCAGCCGACGTGGTCGCGGATCGCCGGGTCGGTGAAGAGGTCGTTGTAGCTGGCTGGCACTGCGGCCTCGAGCGGGGTGTCGAGGGCGCCGAGCCACGGCCGCTCCGGCAGGCGGGAGTCGATCCCGAATTTCCAGACTCCGTCGAGGGTGACGAGATCACGTGTCGCTGTGGCGATGGGCTTGAGCATCGATGGCCTTCCTTGCGCTTCCTTGCGAATGTCCATGTTCAGTACAGCAGAGTCGAGACCAAATGGCAACCGATTGCCACAATTTACCCGACGATGACAGAGAGGGTCGGTCAGATCGTCTCGCCTGCATCGGCGAGCAGAGTACTCCCCGTCATCACGAGAGACAGGGCGCTCGCGCAGAAGAGCACCACTCTGGCGATGTCGTCGGGGGTGCCCTGCCGTCCGATGAGACTCTGTGACATGGCCGCGGGCATCGAAGACGGGTCGATGCCGGCCGCAGCCATCTGCTCCATCGCCGCCGTGGCCATCGCGATATTGCCCTCGGTGGGCACATAGCTGGGAGCCACCCCGAGCACCCTGATGCCACGCGGGGCGAGCTCGAGGGCGAGCTGCTTCGTGAGCCCACGCACGGCATGCTTCGACGAGACATAGGCAGAGAGCCCAGGGGCTGTGCCCCGGAACCCTGCAGTCGAGACGATGTTCACGATCACGCCGCCGTCGCTCATCCGCCGTGCCGCTTCCCGCGCCCCGTTGCGCACGCCACGGGTGTTCACCGCGAACACCTGCTCCCAGGTCTCGTCGCTCATCTCGAGCAGAGGCTGGCTGGGGAAGATCCCCGCGTTGTTGACCCAGATGCTCGGGGCACCGGCAGTCACCGCTGCCTCATCGACCGCCGCGGCGACCGACTGCGAGTCCGCGACATCCATCCGCACGCCGGTCGCCAGCACGCCGAATCGTTCAGCGATCTCCGAGGCTGCTGCACTCGAACGATCCGCATCAAGATCGGCGATGACGATGGTCGCTCCGGCCTCGGCGAGGCGCTCCGCGATCGCGCGCCCCAACCCCTGGGCGCCCCCGGTCACGAGCGCGGTGCGGCCGGTGAGGTCTGTGAGCGCGGAGAGGGGCTGCGCGGAGACGTCGGAGAAGGGATAGGTCATGAGGGGGTGCTCCATTTCTGACGGGTGCTCAGCGGACGCCGCGCACGGTGAGGGTGATGACGAGGCCGCCTGCGAATGCGATAGCGGCCGCGAGGAGATACAGGGCGGTGAAATTCTCGGGGCCGGCGCCGATCGCCAGGACCGCGGCGCCGATGACGGGCGCGAGGACTCCGGGGATCTTCTGGGCGAAGAGCGCGATGGCCATGTACCGGCCGGCCTCGCGCTCCCGGTCAGGGAGGACATCCAGGAGCAGCGCCTGCGCCACCGCGGAGAACGTCGCGATCCCGAGCGAATTGAGCAGCGTGCCGACCATCAGCGTCGGCAGGTCGTGGGCGAACGCCGACACCGAGCATCCCGCAGCGAACAACGCAGCGCCGATGAGGATGAGCGGCTTGCGACGCCCGATCCGGTCGCTGACCCACCCCCCACCAAGGGAGCCGATGGTGGCCGTGATGATGCTCGAGGCAGACACGATCGCGAGGACGCCCGCGACGTCGGGCACACGCAGGTCCAGCCTCTGCGCGACGAAGAAGACCGTGAAACTCGTCGTCAGCGTGAGACCGGAGAAGAAGATGAAGCGACCGAGCCAGTTCCATGCGAAATCCGGGGCGGACCGCGGATTGAATCCGTAACTGCGCAGCACTCCTCCGATGGTCAGACGCCGTTCGAACGTGAGGCCTCGACTGTCCGGATCGGGGACCACTGCGATGAAGAGCACGACCAGCACGACTCCGATCGCGGCCGGAACCGCGAACACCAGCAAGATCTGCTCCCGGAACAGACCGACGAGCACGATGCCGACGACGGGGGCCACCTGCATCGTCACACCCGTGAGGCCTGACACGCGACCACGCTGGCGGGGCGGCAGCCGATCTGCCTGCCAGTTGCCGATGGATGCCGCTGCTGTGCCCCACCCGACGGTCGACAGCACCCATCCGACTGTCAAGAGGGCGGTGTCGGGCGCGAGCGCCATGACCGGCACCGATGCCCCGCCGAGCAGTAGGCCGATGATCGCGAACGGCCGCCGCCGCCCCAAGCGGCTGCGCAGCCGGTCGCTGAGGATGCCGGTGAGCGGCGCGAGCACGAGCGTCACAGCCGACCCGATGCCGAGCACCAGACCGAGGGCTTCGGTCCGGCCGGGCGCGAGCTGGTCGAGGCGCACGGCGAGCGAGTAGGACATCGGGACGATCATCGCCATGCCGCTACCGAAGGTCGCCGCGACCAGCAGGATCAGCGACCATAGCGGGACGTCGCGCTCCTCCTGGGCGATGGGCCCGTCGACGGGCCCGCCGAGGTCGGGCGGACGAGGGAGCACGACGTTGCCTTCGGGGAGACGACCGGCTGCTTCAGCCACTCCCGCCTTCCGAGGATCGTCCACGTCGACGCTCACCTCATCCTCCGCCTTCGGTCTGTGTCTTCAGGCCAGCCCGTTGCGACGCGCGACGTCGCCGAGCCACGCCAGACTCGGCTTCGGCGTGCGGACGAACGTCTCACGATCGACCGCGATGAGCCCGAATGTCGGTGCCCAGTGGCCCCACTCGAAGTTGTCCAGCAGTGTCCAGTGCAGGTATCCGCGCACATCGATGCCGTCGGCGATCGTCGCGGCGAGACCGCGCAGAGCAAGATCGGTGTACCGCACGCGCTGCGTGTCGTCGGCGGTGGCGATGCCGTTCTCGGTCACGATCACGGTGACGCCCTCGGACACCTCCCAGGCATGGCGCACGGCCATCGCGAGCGAGTCGGGGCGGAACGCCGTGCCCACCAGGGTGTTGTCGGGGTGCGGCGGGTGCGGCACGAGCCCGTCGGCATCGACCTCCTGGCTCGAGTACGCCTGCACGCCGACGAAGTCGTCACCGCGGGAGCCCTCCCAGTAGACGTCCTCCTTGCCGTAGCGGATCTGCTTCAGCTTCTCCTCGCCACCGGGTGCGGCCGTCAGGGCACCCGCTGCGATGGTCCAGCCGACCTTCGCATTCGTGCGAGCACGCACGATCTCGCGGGCCGCGTGGTGGATGTCCACGAAGGCGCGACCGATCTCGGGATCGGCATCCTGCAGGAAGGCCCCGTGCTGCTCCTTCTCGAGCTTCGTCTCCTCGGCGCCGTCGCGCTCGACGTCGCTCTCGACGGTCGGGCTCTGCCACTGACCGTCCTGTGAGGCAGCCATGCGACGCATGGCCGTCATGATCGCCGCCTGCATGTTGGGCTCGTTCATCGTCGCGACCCACTCGACGCCGTCGAGGATCGTGGTGGCCTCGGTGACGAAACGGAGGAACCGCTCCTTCGCCTTCGGCGACGTCCAGCCGCCGTCGTTCGCGAACCAGCGCGGCGTCGTGAAGTGCTGCAGGGTCACGAACGGGACGATGCCCCGGTCGAAGCAGTGGTCGATCACCCGGCGGTAGTGTGCGAGCTCTGCTCGGGAGAAGCGACCTTCGACGGGCTCGATGCGCGACCACTCGAGGCTGAAGCGATACGTCGTGAGGCCGGCGTCGGCGAGGAGGTCGATGTCCTCGCGATACCGGTGGTAGCTGTCGACCGCGTCTCCTGAGGGCTCCATGCCCGGCATGGTCAGCTCCCGCTCCCACCAGTCGCTGTTGACGTTGTTGCCTTCGATCTGGTGTCCGGCGGTGGCGGCCCCCCACAGGAAGCCGTTCGGGAAGTTCGTCATGAGAGTGTCCTTTCACCTGACACGTGCCAACCGATTGCCATTCCGACGATAGCATACAATTTAGTAAGCACTCACTATTTTGAACTCGGAGCACTCATGGCGCAGTACGCGAAGACGGCGGAAGTCCGTCGTGGCATCGTCGACGCCTGTCTGGCGATCTTCGGAGAGTCAGGCTTCCACGCAGCATCCATGGCCGAGATCGCCCGCCGCGCCGGCATCAGCCATACCGGCCTCGTGCATCATTTCCCGCGCAAGGAGGATCTCCTCACCGCGGTGCTCGACCTCCAGGACCAGCGCAGCGCCGCATACCTCGAAGCCAACGCCGCGCTGTCACCCGAGGCCGACCCGCTGACCGTGCTGCGCGGGATGGCCCACGCGCTGATCGGGCGCGATGACCGGGTCGGGCTCGTGGAGTTGAGCGCCGTCCTCACCGGCGAGGCGACATCGCCCGCACACCCTGCGCACGACTACTTCTCGAACCGCTACCGCAACATCCGCTCATTCGTCACCCGACTGTTCGCCCGGCTGAGTGAGCAGGGCAGGCTCACGACAGACGCACCGGCGGAGCACCTCGCCGCGCTCCTGATCGCTGCGACCGACGGCCTGCACACGCAGTGGCTCTACGATCGCGAGGCGATCGACGTCGACGCCCGCATCAGCGAGCTGCTCTCCGTGCTCGTACGGGAGTGAGTGGGGCGGCCCAGAGCCGCCCCACTCACTCCTCTGACAACGGCTGGTAGGCGAATCGCTGCACGACGACACCGTCGCCGAGTGCCTCGATGCCGATCACGCGGCCGGTGAAGCCACCGGCAACCTCGGTCGACAGATAGCGTCCGTCCACGTCGGCGAGAAGTGTCTCCGCACCGCCGTCGACGAAACCGGCGCGGATGACATCCGGCCCGCGCCGTGCGCCGCGTTCGGCCACCGCCTCGTCTGCTCGGACGATCAGGGCCGAGTCCACCGAAGCACGACTACGAGCGACCACCTGGTCGAGCGGGCCGATCACGACCCTGACCCGGATCTCCGACCCGACCCGCTCGACGATCACCTGGTGCGCATCGTCGATCCGCACCGACAACGCGAGGTCTCCCGACCCTTCTGCCGTCGTGGACCAGCGCTCATCCTCCACCCGCGCCGCCAGCAGCGCCAGGGCAGTGGCGTCCTCGGGGGCGCGGCCGGCGTCGAGCGCCAGCCCTGCCGCCGTGGGATGCGCGAAGGTCCGAGGCGCCCGCCCCGGCGAGATCCACCGCGGATCCAGCGCATCGGTCGAGAAGTCGTCGACGAAGCCTGTCGAGCTCGCCGGCGCGGCGTGGCGCTGCTCGTCGACGGTGGGCCATCCGTCCACCCAGTCCACCCCGGCGATGAAGGTCTCCCGACCGTTCGTGTGCCAGCGAGGGAACGTGCCGCGCGGCCGGGTGGCGAGGAACACGAGGGCCCAGGATCCGTCGGCGAGCTCGATGAGGTCGGAGTGCCCCGTCGACTGCACCGGGTCGCCGGTGCTGCGGTGCGTGAGGATCGGATTGGTGGGAGCCTGCTCGAACGGACCGTCCGGCCTAGACGAGCGGGCGATCGTGACCATGTGGCCCGGCCCTGTGCCGCCCTCCGCGACGACAAGGTACCACCAGTCGCCATGTCGGACGAGGTGCGGCCCCTCGGCGTGCGCGCCGCCCGTCCCCGCCCAGAGCGAGCGCGGCTCACTCAGCACCGCCCCGGTGAACGGGTCGATCTCGGCCTGGGCGATGCCGCCACGCATGACGTCGCTCCAGGTCACCAGGCAGCGGCCGTCATCAGTCCACGCGATGTCCGGGTCGATGCCGATGAGCCCGGCCACATGCACCGGTTCGCTCCACGGGCCCCGAGGATCGTCCGCGTGCACGAGCAGATGCCCGCGAGCGACCTCGTGGATGTTCGTGGTGATCATCCAGAACCGTCCGTCGTGATGCCGCAGCGTCGGCGCGTAGATCCCTCCGCTCGCGCCGCCGATGCCCTGCTGCACCACGAGGTGCTCAGGATCGTCGAGGACGTTGCCGATCTGCTCCCACGCGACGAGGTCGCGCGAGTGGAAGATCGGCACCCCTGGTGCGTACTCGAAGCTCGAGTTCACGAGGAAGTAGTCGTCGCCCACTCGACAGATCGATGGGTCGGGGTGGAACCCCGGGATGACCGGATGCATCGTCACGATGCCTCGAGCACTCGACGACGCTCCTCACGCCGCTCACGCTGTCGGACCGGGTCGGCAACCGGCGCCGCGAGGAGCAGGCGCTGGGTGTACGGATGGTCGGGCGTCGAGGTCACATGCTCCGCCGACCCCGTCTCGACGAGCTCTCCGCGATACAGCACAGCCACACGATGACTGATGTGACGGACGACGGAGAGGTCGTGCGACACGAACAGATACGCGACGCCGGTCTGCCGCTGGATCTCGACGAACAGGTCGAGCACACGCGCCTGGGTCGACAGATCGAGAGCCGACACCGGCTCGTCGCAGACGATGAGCCGCGGCTCCGGCGCGAGCGCCCTCGCGATCGCGACTCGTTGCCGCTGTCCACCGGAGAACTCCCGGGGGAGACGTTCGATCGCATCGGCGGGGAGACCGACCTGGTCGAGCAGGCTCTTGACGCGCACTCGAGCGTCCTTCGCCGTCGCCCCCTGGATCACGAGCGGTTCGGCAAGGATGTCACCGATCGTCATCGACGGATTGAGCGATGTATACGGATCCTGGAAAACGACCTGGATATCGCGGGAGAGCCTGCGTCGTTCCCGTGTCGATGCTCCGGTGATCGACGAGCCGTCGAACCGGATGTCGCCGCCGGACGGAGGCACCAGCCCCAGCACCGCGCGGCCGATGGTCGTCTTGCCCGATCCCGATTCTCCGACCAGACCGAGGGTCTCCCCCGGGGCGACGTCGAGCGAGACGCCGTGGAGCACCTCGACGGGAGCCGCTCGCCACCCTCGCCCCGGGAAGGCGACTCTGAGCTGATCGATCTCGAGAAGGCTCATCGGATGATCCCCTCTCCCGCGATGACGACGGGCGGATCAGTACGGACGGTGCTCTCGTCGAGGATCGCTCCGAGCAGCATGCGCGTGTACTCGTGCTCAGGGTTCTCGAACACCTCACGTGCGGTACCCGACTCCACGATCACGCCCTGCTGCATCACTGCGATCCGATCGCACAGGTCGGCGACGACACCGAAGTTGTGGGTGACGAGCAGGATGGCCATGTCGAGCTCCGACTGCAGGTCGCGCAACAGGTCGAGGATCTCCGCCTGCACGGTCACGTCGAGCGCCGTCGTCGGCTCGTCGGCGATGAGCAGCTTCGGACGACTCGCCACGGCTCCGGCGATGAGCACGCGCTGGGCCATGCCTCCGGAGATCTGGTGCGGATACGAGTCGAAGGTGCGCTGCGGGTCTGCGATGCCGACGCGTTCGAGCAACGCCAGTACACGGGTCGCCGCCTCCGCGCGCGTGATGCCGAGCGCCGACCGCACGCCCTCGACGAGCTGGGTGCCGACGCGATAGGACGGGTCGAGGTTCGACATCGGCTCCTGCGGGATGTACGCGATCTCCTTGCCGCGCAACGGCCGCATCTGCGCATCGGTGAGGCCGATGAGTTCGCGTCCCTCGAAGCGGATCGATCCGCGGGCGACCACGGCCTCATTCGGCAGAACGCCGAGGGACGCGAACGCGGTCTGCGACTTGCCTGAGCCGGACTCTCCCACGAGCCCCACGACCTGCCCACGGGCGATGGACAGATCCACGCCGCGGACGACCTCGTTGAGACCGCCCTGCGGGCGAGGGTAGGCGATCGCCAGGTCGGTGATCTGCAGCAGTGCAGCGGCCGCGCCGTCGGACTCGCCGGCGGCGTCGAGCGTCCGCTGGCCGCGACCGACCTTGGACGGCTTGGGCTTGGACCCCTCCAGGATGTCGCGCAGGGCGTTGCCGAGCAGCACGAGCGACGCCGTGATGACACCGAGCATGAGGCTCGGCCACAGGAACTGGGTCGGAGCGATGTAGAGGTTCCTGAACCCGGAGGAGATCATCGCTCCGAAGCTCGGGATCTGGATCGATCCGACACCGAGGAATGCAAGTCCCGACTGCACGGCGATCGCCGAGCCTGCGAGGAACGCCGCCGCGATGATGATCGGACCGCGCACGACGAACAGCACATGTCGACCGAGGATGCGGATGTTGCCGAGACCGGACACGCGGGCGGCGTCCACGTACAGCTCGTTCTTCACACCGAGCACGAGGTTGCGGACGATGCGGTAGATCCCGGGCGAGAGCAGCACACCGAAGATGAGCATCGTGAACCGGTAGTCGCCTCCGGTGACCGGCATCAGGATGATGAGCAGCAAGATGCCGGGGAACGTCATGATGAGGTTGAACAGCCACTCGGTGGTCGCCCTGGTGACTGAACCGAAGTACCCGCCGATGAGCCCGGCGGTGACGCCGACCACGAGGGCGACGCCCGCACCGATGAGTGCGGAGATACCAGCGGTGTTGATCGAGTGCAGCATCCGAGTCCAGATGTCGCGTCCCGCTTCATCGGCACCGAGCGGATATCCGGGCGTCCCGACTGCGGCGTTGACCATCGACAGGTCTGCCTCATTGGGCCCATGGCTGGTGAGCAGCGGAGTGAGGATGCCGAGCAGGAAGATCAGCGCGAGCAGCGCGAGCGTGCCGATGGCCTGCGGGTCGCGCAGGATCCGACGCCATGTCGATGTGCGCGTCTTCGCGGTGTTCTCGAGCGTGACGAGCAGCTCCGTGCTGGGCATCGTGACGTTCTGCGTACGTGGTGCGGTGGGGCGTTCGTCGCTCAATGGACTCTCGCTTTCGGGTTCAGCCAACCGTTTGCGAGGTCGGTGAGGAGGTTGACGACCGTCACGAGCAGCACACCGAACGCGGCGACGCCCATGATCACGGGGATGTCTCCCTGGAGGGAGGCGTTGAAGGCGAAGCTGCCGTATCCGGGGAGTGCGAACACGTTCTCGATGATGAGCGCGCCGCCGAACATCTGGATGAACTCCAGCGACATGACCGTGAGCGCCGGGCTGGCTGCGTTGCGGAGGGCGTGCTTGATGACGATCGACGTGTTCGACGCGCCGCGGGTGCGGAGCGTGCGGATGTAGTCGCGTCGCAACTCATCGATCATGCGCCCGCGCACCTGGGCCGCCATGTTGGCGACGCCGCCGATCGTGAGCACGATGACCGGGATCGTGATGCTGCGGACCCAGGCGCCGGGATCTTCGGACAGCGGGGTGAACCCGGTTGCCGGAAGCCATTTCAGCTGCACGGCGAAGATGACGACGAGGCCGATGGCGAGGAGCAGTCCTGGGACGATGTAGCCGATCAGCGAGATGCCCTGCGCGATCCGGTCGACGACCCCTCCGCGGGAGGCCGCCCAGACACCGAGGAGCACAGAGATGACGACGGTGAGGATCAGCGCCGGGACGATGATCGACAGCGTGACGGTCAGCCGCTGCAACACGCTCGGTCCGACTGGGAGCGACGTGTAGACCGAGACGCCGAGATTCCCCTGCAACAGGTTGACCAGCCATTCGAAGTACTGGACGACGACAGGACGGTCCCACCCCTTCTCGGAGATGAGCGCCGCGGTGACCTCCGGCGTCGCAGCAGGGCCGAGGATCGTCCGGGCGACGTCCTCGAACGAGGTGCTGAGCAGGAGGAACGTGATGAAGGTGACGAGGACGGCGAGGACGATTCCGGCCCCGAGGCGTCGGGCGATGTACGCGAGCATGAGCGGCTCCAGGGAGCCCGGGGGCGCGGGTGCGCCCCCGGGACTCGGATTAGTCGGTGACGGCGAACTGACGGATGGTCGAAAGCGTGTTCGCCTTGCCGACGTACTCGATGCCATCGCCCGTGGCCCAGGTCGTCCCGATGTAGGCGACAGGGGCGACGAACGCCTGGTCGACGACGTACTCGTTCAGTTCCGTGTAGGCCGGCAGCGCCTCGTCGAAGTCGACGGTCGAGTTGATCACGCCGAAGAGCTCGTCCAGCGTCGCGTCGGTGTATGCGCGCGGGTTCGATGTTCCCTCGATACCGAAGATCGTGGCGAGGTCGGCGGTGTCGGAGTTGAAGCCGACGATCTGGTAGTAGAGGCCATACTCCCCCGAGCGCGCGGCGCTCTGCGCCTGCTGCGGAGGCACCGTCACCCATTCGAGAGTGAGACCGATGTCGGCGAACGACTGGGTAAGCACCGGCTCGATCGTGGTCGTGAGGAACGTGCTGGGGATCTGGAAGGTCTCACCGGCGAAGCCGGCCTCCTCGACGAGCTCCTTGCCCTTCTCAGGGTCGTACTCGTACGTGCTGCTGAGCGCCTCGTCGTAGATCTGTCCATACGGGCTGACGACCTGCTCAGTCGCGATTCCGACGCCTGAGAAGAGCGCCGTGAGGACGGTCTCCCGGTCGATCGACATGTTGATCGCCTGCCGCACCCGCTCGTCGCCGAGTGCGGGCCACTGCTCGCCCGCGCGGTCGAGGATGTTCAGATACCCCAGCGCCGTCGCATCGTTGACCGTGACGTTCCAGTCGTCCTGGTTCAGCTGGCCGACCATCTGCGACTGCACGGTCGCAGCATTGAGTTCGCCGGACTGCAGCGCGTTGAAGCTCGCCGTCGGGTCCTGGATGACCTTGACGGTGAGGGTCTTGAACGGCACGTTCTCGGCATCCCAGTAATCGTCACGCTTGACGAGCACGTAGCTGCTGCCTGGGACGGTCTTGTCCACGTCGAGCGTGAACGGTCCGGAGCCGATCGGATCTGTGGCCGTGCGGGCCTCGTCCATCGTGGCCGGGTCGCCGATCGCACCGACGCCCGACGAGAGGTTGTCGAGGAACTGCGGGTCGAACGAGGAGAACGTCACCTTCACGGTCGTGTCGTCCTCGGCCACGACGTCGGCGACGAGCGCGAGCCGGCTCTGCACATTGCCCGGTGTGTCCCGTGAGCGCAGCAGGGTCGCCGCGACGGCTGCCGCATCGACAGGGTCGCCCGAGCTGAAGGTCATGCCCTCCCTGAGCTTCAGGGTCAGCTCGGTGCCGTCCTCGTTGTACTCCCAGGACTCGGCGGCCCCTGGGATGATCTCGGCCGTCTCAGGGTCCTTGCGCAGCAGGGTGTCGAGGATCGACGACCACACGAACATCTGCTGGCCGTCGACGAGCTGTGCCGGGTCGAGGGAGTTGGGCGCGCTCACTGCGGCGAGTGAGAGGTCCTTCTCGACCACTGGACCGTCGGACGTCGCAGGTTCAGGGGTGCTCGAGGAGCAGCCGCTCACGACGAGAGCCGCTGCGAGCAGCGCAGCGGGAACGGCCGCGCGACGCGCGACGCGGGAGTTACGAGTGGTCCACATTCTTCATGCTCCTTTGGATGAATCGGGTGATGCGCAACCGCTTGGCATCGTGAGAGCACGAAGTGCGGTACGGGTGGCTCGATGTCAGTAAAGCAGGAAATCAACTTTCTGACAACCGATTGCCAACATGTTATCGAAGCGTAAGCGTTGAGAACGAGGCGAAGGCTTCATGCACTGCTTCGACGAACTCGTCGTCATCCGCGAGCTCCGCGCTCAACACGCGCAACCGGCTGTCGATGTCTCCTTCGCTCCCGGTGTCTCCCGCCCCCTGTTCGAGTGCCAGCCAGGCCGCGACGGCGGTCGCGCATCCTCGCGCTGAGCGCCCCGCACGTCGCTCTCGAAGAGCCACAGGGACGATGCGTACGCGCATCTTCGTCGACGCGTCGAGAGCGATCTGCGAGAGCAGATGCACGATGCGAGGATTCGCGAAGCGTTCGAGCAGGGCGGCCCGGTAGCCGGCGAGGTCCATGCGATCCGGCAGGTGCTGACATGCCTCGTCCCAGTACGCCTCCACCGCGCGTCTGCACTCGTCATCCGCGATCGCTTCAGCCACCTCTCGATGACCGCGCAGTTGGCCGAGTGACGCCAACAGGGTGTGCGCACCGTTGAGCAGCCAGAGCTTGCGCGCCTCCCATGGCTCGAGGTCGTCCACGACGCGCGCTCCAGCGCTCTCCCAGTCCGGACGCCCAGCCGGGAAGACCCCTTCGAGCACCCAGTCGGCGAACGGTTCCGTCACAACCGGCGCACGATCGCCGAGGCGGGAGCGCAGCGCCGATGCCTCCTCGGCGTCGACACGAGGGGTGATCCGATCCACCGAGCTCGACACGAAGGAGACGTTCGCCATGATCCAGGCAGAGAGGCCGGCGACGGGCGCAGCGAGCTCCATCACTGCTCGGCGAAGCACCCCGCCGTTGTCTGGAAGGTTGTCGCACGAGACGACGGCGATCGGCGGAGCAGCTGCACGTCGACGCGCCTCCAGCCCCAGCACGAGCCGCCCCAACGCGCTCACCGGGCGCTGGGCGCCGAGGTCGCCGTCCGGCGAGAGACCGGCGAGGGCGTCGCGGTCCACGCTCATGTCCGGATCGGCGTAGGCCGCCTCGGTGATCGTGAGCGTCACGATCGCCGTCTCAGGGGCTGCCAGATCGACCAGGAACGGCCCCAGTGCAGAACCGGGGTGCGCGCGCACGATGCTGTCGATCCGCTCATCGGAATCCCCCTGCGGAGAGCGGACCACGAGGGTGTACAGACAATCCTGTGCGGTGAGTGCGTCAGCCAGCGCAGCACTGCGTCCGCTGTGGGCTGCGATGCCCCACTCGGCCGCGTCACTCGAACGCGCCGTGTACCACGCTTGATGGGACCGATGGAACGCCCCCAGCCCGAGGTGCACGATGCGCACGGGCGGTGCCGACGAGGTGCGCCCGCCGAGCAGTGCGTTCGAGTCGATGTTCACAGTTTGAACACCCTTCTGGGTTGGGGACCGACGATGTCCTCGATGATGTTCCCGGCAGCGCCCTCGGTCACGCGTCCTTCTGCGACCAACCGCGCGAGGAAGCCGGCATCTGCGCGACGCGCGGTGTCGTGCCGTGCCGGGATCGACAGGAACGCCCTCGTGTCGTCGATGAACCCCGAACCACGGGAGAAGCCGGCCGTCTCGGTGACCGCGGAACGGAAGCGAGCCATCGCGTCCGGCGCGTCGAGGAACCACCATGGAGCGCCGATGTAGACACTCGGATAGAAACCGGCGAGCGGGGCGAGTTCGCGCGAGTAGACCGTCTCATCCACGGCGAACAGCACCAGGTGGAAGTCACGCTCCAGGCCGAAGCGCTCGAGGAGCGGGCGCAGACCACGGACGAAGTCCGTCTGCCGCGGGATGTCGTGTCCGCTGTCAGGGCCGAAGCTGCGGAAGGTGGACGAGCTGTGGTTGCGCACGACTCCTGCGTGCACCGTCATCACGAGTCCGTCGTCGACACTCATCCGCGCCATCTGCAGCAGCATGTGGCCACGGAACACCCTGCGTTGAGCGGCATCGGCTGCCCCCGACATCACCGCATGGAAGAGCCGATCGGCCTCATCAGGGTCGACGTCGAACGTCTCCGGATCCTCGATCCCGTGGTCGGCTGACACTGCGCCCGCACGGATGAAGTGCTCACGCCGATTCTCGAGCGCAGCGAGGTACCCGGAGAAGGTCGCGGCCTCTCCCGTTGCGCCGAGCAGGCGATCGATCCCCGCTGTGAATCCCTCTGCGTCAGGGTCGAGGTAACGATCCGGACGGAACGTCGGGATCACTCGTCCACCGAATCCGCTCTCGGCGATACGGCGATGCGTGTCGAGGTGGTCGAGAGGATCATCCGTCGTGGCGAGCACTTCGATGCCGAAGCGCTCGAACAGTGCCCGCGGTCGGAACTCCGGGCGCCGTAGCTTCTCCGCGATCAGATCGAACACGGCGTCACCGCTGTCCGGACCGAGGTCGACCTCGATGCCGAGCACCCCGCTGAGTTCCTCGGCGATCCAGTACCCGGATGCTGTCCCGGCGAACAGGTGCCAATGATCTGCGAAGGTCCGCCATGCAGCCCTGGGGTCCGTCGGCGCACCTCCGACACCGAGTGCCCCGAGGTCAGCCCCTGATGCATGCAACAACCGGGTCACGTAGTGATCGTGGGAGACCAGCAGCGATGTCGCGTCCTCGAACGGGGTGTCGTCGGCGATCCACTCCGCAGGGACGTGCCCGTGCGGCGAGATGATCGGCGCACCTGCCACGCGCTCGTAGAGGGCGCGTGCGATCGATCGCGTACGCGGATCGGCCGGCAACAGCCGATCCGGATCACGATGACCCGCCGCATCGACGACTGCCTGCGACGACTGGGGGACGGTGACGGATGTCATCGGTCGGTTCCTCCCTGCAGTGAGATCCACCGCTGGCGTAGTGCGGCGACGACCGCCTTGGGTCGACGGTCTCGCGTGAAGACGCCCTTCTTGTTGCCGTCCACGCGCTGCGTGATCGACATCGCCTGGAAGTCGGCGAACGCCCAGACATGCTCGCCGACGACCGAGTCGATCCGGTCGAACACGCGCTGGTACATCGTGATCAGCGCCGCCTGGTACTCCTCGCTCCAGGGCTGATCGACCACCGTGTGCAGCCCAGCGACCGCGTCCGCGCCGAACTCCGACATGAGGATGGGCTTGTCGAACGTCCGCTCCCATGCACGCAGCTCGGCCTCCAGGTGCTGTTCCGCCGCAGCGAGATCGTTCGTGTCCTGATACCAGCCGTAGTAGCGGTTGATGCTGAGCACATCGAAGAGGTCGGCGATCACGTCGGTATCCGGCTGCGCCAGGATCATGTTCGCGTAGGCGAGCGGGCGGGTCGGGTCCAGTTCCCTCGCCAGCTCGACAAGCGGCTCGAAGTAGGCTCTCGCCCCGGGATCACGGGAGTCCGGCTCATTCGCGAGCGACCACATCACGACGCTCGGGTGATTGCGATCACGCCCGATGAGCTCGCGCAGGTGCTGCGCGTGCGCCTCGCGCGTCGCGTCGCCGAAGGCCCCGTCAGGGCCGAAGGTCGTGATCTCCCTCGCGCCGAGGTGTCCAGCCGCGATCGCGAGGTTGAGGCCGACGGCCGCGGTCTCGCCGATCACCACGATCCCCTGCCGATCCGCATAGTCCAGCACCTCCTCGGCGTAGGGGTAGTGCGAGGTGCGGAACGAGTTCGCCCCCATCCAGCGCATCAGGGCGAAGTCGTGCACGAGGTAGGCGTCATCGTGACCCTTGCCGCGCACGGGAGAATCCTCGTGCTTGCCGAATCCGGTGAAGTAGAACGGCGCTCCGTTGATGAGGATCCGGTTGCCTCGCACCTCGACCGTCCGAACGCCGACGGGAAGCGGGTACGAATCGATCGTCCGCCCGTCCCGGTGCAGCTCGGCGACGAGTTCATAGAGGTACGCCGCACCCGGCTGCCAGAGGTGCACATCCGCGATCCGGAGCTCGCCGTCGAAGCCCGAAGCCTCGGCGACGAGAGCGCCGTCGCGATCGAAGGCCCGGACGCGCGCCTCCAGACCATCACGCTCTCCGACGCTCTCGAGCTCGTACTCGATGCGCCCGGTACTCCCGTCGACCGACGTCACGACGGTGAGGTCTTCGATCCGCGCGGCCGGAACCGAGACGAGCCATACCGATCGAGGCAGCCCGCCGTAGTTGAAGAAATCGTGCATGTAACGCTGGCGCGGCCGTCCGGACTCGTCGGTGTCGACGATGCCAGGCGGGATCGTCGTCGGCGTCAGCCTGTTGTCGACAGCGATGCTGAGCCGGAAGGTCTCGCCGGGCCGGGCGTGCTCCGTGATGTCAGCCTCGAACGGCGTATAGCCGCCGACGTGCGAAGCGACGAGGGTGTCATCGACGTACACCGTGCCGGCGTGGGTCGCTGCCCCCACCCGCACCATCACCCGGTCGTCCAGCCAGCCGCGCGGCGCACGCACCTCGCGCTGGTACCAGACGACGCCGACGTGTTCGCGCACGGTGGCATCTGGGAAGAGGTCGTCATAGCTCGACGGGACAGGGGCCTCACGGTCGGTCATGAGCGGGCCAGTCCACGGCTCGACACCGAGCACGGTGTCGAGGTCGAATCGCCACAGGCCGTCGAGTCGCAGCGCCTCGCGCGTCGCGGTCGTGCGTGGACTCAGCATTCCGCGGCCTCGCCGACGCCGCTCGGGACAGGGACGACCGTGCCACCCGTCACGCCGGCCTCGTTGTAGGCGTCGACCGCGAACCAGTAGTCGGTTCCGGCGTTGAGGGCACGGAGATCCAGTTCGGTCCCACGGATGATCTGCCAGCTGTGGTAGAGCTTGCCCGGCGCCGAGCCGTATCGGACCGTGTATCCGGTCGCTCCTTCGACCGGGGACCAGCGGATCATCGCCGAGAGATCGCCCGTTCTCGTCGCGGAGGCGACGGGCACGGTCGGCAGCGGGACGTCCGCATGGCCGAACACGCGTAGCCCCGAGATCGCCAGGGGGGCACCGAACGGCATCCGGCCCCCGGTCACCCGGACGAGACGTGCATCAGCGGCGGGCTCCAGGACGGCGAGCGCGTGCGGCCGGTCGTCGTCGCCTCCGAACGTGTCGAGCACGACATGCCACCGTTCGCCGTCGACGGAGGTCTCGATCCGCACCTCTGGCGCCTGCTGCGCAGGATGAATGGCGCGCCAGCTGTGCCCGAAGTCCTTTCCACCGTCTGCAAGAGACGCCACGGCGGCGAGATCGTGATCCGCGAGGTTGAGCTGCACGGCGGCGACGCTCATCTGGCGACCGAGGTCGATCGTGAGCGTCTCCCCCGGGTCGGAGGAATCCGCGACCCACCAGGTTCTGATGTCCTCGTCGACCGCGAGCTCCGCTCCGTGTCCCTTGGCGGCGCTGGATGCAGTCGCCGACGCCCCATGGCTGAGCAGCATCCACGGCGGCGGCGCCCACGGATCGGCCGGCCCGGGCGGCACCTGCATGGGGTAGTCGCCGAACACCTGGTTGCAGAACAGCACGCCGTCCTCGTCGAAGCCGGCGGGGAAGAGACCGACTCGGCGCTCGAACACGTCATTGACCGAGATACGCATCGTCGCCGCGTGCCACCAGTTGCCGTACTCGTCCTGAAAGGTGCTTCCGTGCCCGGCACCGGTGATGAAGCCGCCCGGCTTGGACGAGAAGGGACTGTGCGGTGAGTACTCGAACGGGCCGAGCGGAGAGGATCCGACCATGTACCCGTCGGCGTAAGTGTTCGATTCCGTGGCCGGGGCAGAGTACTGCAGCACGTATCGGCCGTCATGACGATCCATCCAGGCACCCTCGATGAACGGCGCATCGCTCTTGAACTGCGCGGCGAGCTTCTCCTCGGGGGTGCGCGGCTCTTCCCGGCGGTGGTTCTCCCCCACCTGCTCCCATCCGCGAGCAGCGGTGTCGGAAGAGATCAGGGCCACGGGGTCACCGATCGGCTCCATCGTGCTGCGGTCGACCTCGACGCCCTGGATGGGCGTGCGGTTGTCGCACCCCCAGTAGAGGTAGACGCGGCCGTCATCGTCCTGGAACAGGTTGGGGTCCCAGAAGGGGAAGCCGGCGGAGACTTCGACGAAATCGTTTGCGAGTGGATCCTCGCTGCGCAAGATCGGCGAATCCGTCTTGCGCGATGCAGAGACGTACAGTGCACCGTCGATCTCGCGCACGTCGGGAGCGTAGTCCAGGGCAGGGAGCCGGTCGGTCGGCACGAAGGTCCAGTCGACGAGGTCTTCCGAGTGCCAGAAGCCGGCCGACATCGACGCGAACAGCAGGTAACGACCCCGGTAGCGCACGATGGACGGGTCCGCTGCCTCGCGGTGGACGCTCCGTCGCGGCTCGCTGATCTTGACTCCGCCGACGACGCCGCTGAACCGCACGTCCTGGAATCGATAGGCGAGGTCGAGCGGGTTGCAGGAGTAGCGGGACGGCATCGTCATCGAGGCACCTTCCAAGTCGGGGATTCGCTCCATTGAAGCGGATCGAGCGAAGAAAGGCAATCGCTTGCCAAAATGACCTGACGGGTATCTCATGATGCCGTGATGCCTAATGGCATTCGATTGCCTTCTCGTGCCAAGATGGGCACCACCACCGCCGTCCACCCCGACGCACTCATCGAGGAGCAAGCGCTATGACGACCGACAAGACCGACGCACCCCTCACGACACCGAGCCACGATGCAGGGTTTCCGCACCTGCGCCGCACCGGCGGGGCCACGCAGCTCGTCGTCGATGGACGTCCGTACCTGGCCCTCGGCGGCGAGCTGCACAACTCCAGCACATCGAGCCCGGAGTACATGGCCCCGGTCTGGGACCGCCTCGGCGCGGCGGGCATCCGCACCCTCATCAGTGTGGCGAGTTGGCAGCTCGTCGAACCAGAGGAGGGCGTGTTCGACTTCACCGCGGTCGATGATCAGATCGCGCAGGCGCGTGCCCGCGGCATCCGCCTCGTGCTCCTCTGGTTCGGTGCGTACAAGAACGCCGATTCCGCCTACGCACCCCGCTGGGTGCGCAGCGACGAGGACCGGTTCCCGCGGGCGGAGCGCGACCCGGAGCAGATGCTCTCCGGTCGCTTCGCTCTCGACGGCCCGATCCTCAGCGTCTTCAGCGAAGAGCTCACCGTCGCGGATGCGCGCGCGTTCGCCGCGCTGATGGCCCACATCGCAGAGATCGACCGCGATCATACGGTGATCATGGTCCAGGTGGAGAACGAGGTCGGTCTGCTCGGCGACAGCCGCGACCGCTCAGCGCTGGCCGACGCCGCCTGGGAACAGGACGTCCCCGCAGCACTCCTCGACGGGCTTGTTCGGCGCGGGGCGTCGCTGCACCCGTGGATCCGCGACGTGTGGAGCGCTGCCGGTTCACGCACCTCGGGTACCTGGAGCGAGGTGTTCGGGACCGACCGCGAGGCGGAGGAGATCTTCATGGCCTGGGCGTTCAGCTCCTACGTCGAGCGGGTCGCCTCTGCGGGCACGGCCGCGCATCCGATCCCCCACTATGCGAACGCGTGGCTCGGTCCGCAGCCGGGCGCCGAGACGCCCGGCCAGTACCCGAGCGGCGGTCCGGTCTCGCGGATGCTCGACATCTGGCGCATCGGCGCGCCGACGCTCGGCCTGCTCGCCCCCGACATCTACGTGCAGGACTTCACGGGAACGATCGACGGCTACGCGAGCGAAGACAACCCCATCTTCATCCCCGAGGCCATCCCGATCGCCGGCAACGCGTTTATCGCAGTCGGTGCCTACAAGGCGATCGGGTTCAACCCCTTCGGCATCGAGGACCTCGCGGTGGATCACGAGATCTTCCGCTGCTACCGGGTGCTCGAGGAGATGCGCGACCTCATCACCGACGCCCAGGTGCGCGATCGCATCCACGGGTTCAGCATCGCGACCGGCGAGGTGCACCAGGCCAGGATCGGCGACTACGACGTGACGCTCAACGGCGCCCGCGACACATATGGTCTGTTCGGCACCGGAACAGGGGCCGCCGCCGACACACTGAGCGGGTACGGGCTGATCCTGCAGACGGACGACGATGAGTTCGTGGTCGCCGCACGCCACGCCTCGCTGTCGTTCTCCCGCACCGACGCGCGGGTGGAGCTCGACGAGCTGCAGGAGGGCACCTACACCGACGGCGTCTGGAGTCCGCGTCGCACGCTCAACGGGGACGAGCGCTACTTCGCCTTCCAGAGCGACGATCTGCGAGTCGTGCGCGTCCGCCTGCTCCGACGCGCCCTCTGACCCTGGCGATGTCTCCTCGTCCGCCCGTCGCCGGCACAGCTCATCCGCTCGCGGTGAGCGACGATCGCAGATACCTGATGCGGTCGGACGGTGCGCCATTCTTCTATCTCGGCGACACCGCCTGGGAGCTGTTGCACCGGTGCACGCTCACCGAGATCGAGCACTACCTCCGAGACAGGGCGTCGAAGGGGTTCACCGTCGTGCAGACCGTAATCCTCGCAGAGATCGACGGTCTGCGGACTCCGAACGCGCAGGGCCACCTGCCGCTCCACGACGAGGATCCGACGCGTCCGAACGAGGACTACTTCCGCCTCCTGGACGCGACGTTCGATCTCGCCGAGTCCCTCGACCTCACGATCGGTCTGCTGCCGACGTGGGGTGACAAGTGGAACCAGAAGTGGGGCACGGGGCCCGAGGTCTTCACCCCGGATTCGGCGCGCATCTTCGGCGAGTACGTCGGTCGGCGCTATGCGGAGCGCGACGTGATCTGGATCCTCGGAGGGGATCGACCCACAGAGTCCGCGATGCACGAAGAGATCATCCGGTCGATGGCAGCCGGGGTACGAGCGGGCGATGGCGGCCGGAATCTTATGACCGCCCATGTGTGGGGTCAGCATTCCACGACCGAGTATTTCGGCGATGAGACCTGGCTCGACTTCCATACCGTCCAGAGCGGGCATGAACGCAACTTCGAGAACTGGCGGATGATCCGCGCCGACCTCGCCCGCGAACCCGGCACGCCGTGCATCGACCTCGAGCCCGCCTACGAAGAGGCGCCGAATGCGATCGGTGACATCGCGGGAGGGTTCATCGACGAATACGAGGTGCGCAAGGGTCTTTACTGGTCGCTGTTCGCCGGTGCCGCTGGCCACACCTACGGCTGCTGGCCCGTCTGGCAGATGTGGGACAGCGGACGGGATCCGCGGATGTGGGTGCGCCGATCCTGGCGTGAGGCACTGCAGGCACCGGGCGCAGGACAGATGCGCCATGCGAAGGACCTGCTGCTGTCACGCCCGTACTTCGACCGCATCCCCGATCAGTCGCTGGTCACCGACGGCGACGGACCCGGCGCCTACCATGTCGCCGCCACACGCGACCGTGAGGGGACAGTTCTCATGGCGTACATCCCGGCCGGGCAGAGCATCGAAGTGGATCTCTCCGTATTGGCAGGTCCGCGCTTCCGCTCGTGGTGGTTCGATCCGCGAACCGGCTCTGCGCAGAGGGACACGGCGGGCGACGTGACACCGCGGCGCCGCTTCTCCCCTCCCGCAGGTGGGCCAGATTGGGTTCTGGTGATCGACTCGGCGGACGTCCCGCGCGAGGCACCCGGCCGATCGTACCCGTACGTGGCCGTGCGAGAGGACTGACGCTCACACGTCCACGTGCACTCAGGCGGTAGGACGGATCGCCGCGGAGCCGGTGAACCTTCCGGGCCCCGCCTCGAATGTCTCGCCGCCCGGGAACACGACCGTCGCACGGGATCCCGCCGGAATCTCCGCATCGATCCGCATCTCGCCATCCACGACCCGCCAGTCGACGGAGGCGCGCCCCTGCGGGGTGTCCGCATGTCCGGATGCAGCCGTGACCCGCTGGTCGGGGACCGGAGCGATGACGAACGACTCCCACGCGATCGAGGTGGGCTCCTGGCGAAGTCCCAGCGTGTGGGTGTGCAGGAACCGGACGACAGCCCCCTTGCTGTAGTGGTTGAGCGACTCGTGGGCCACGCCGTCGTCGTCGATGCCCTCCCAGTCCTCCCAGATCGTCGTCGCGCCCTTGTCGACCATGTGCAGCCACGAGGGCTCGCTGCGCTGGAAGAGCAGGTCGTACGCGACGTCGGCATATCCCGCCTCGGTCAGTACCGGCAGCAGGTCCCCCGTCGACAGGAACCCGGTGCCGAGGTGCGTGCCCGCCTCGCGGATCAGCTCGACCAGACGCGCGGCCGCTGCGGACCTCGATGCCTCCGGCATCAGCCCGAACGCGAGGGCGCGTACATAGGCGGCTTGGGTGTCTTGCGCGGTACGCCCGTCCTCACGCACGAACTCCGTGCGCCAGGCATCGAGGACGCGATCGGCGATGTCCGCATAACGGATCTCATCGTCGGGACGGCCCAGAACGCGAGCCGTGTCTGCGAGGATCCGCGCCGACCGGTGCAGGTAGGCCGTGCCGACCTCGCCCTTGTCAGCCATGA
Source organism: Microbacterium sp. NPDC089696 (assembly GCF_044749125.1). Taxonomy (NCBI): domain Bacteria; kingdom Bacillati; phylum Actinomycetota; class Actinomycetes; order Micrococcales; family Microbacteriaceae; genus Microbacterium; species Microbacterium sp. NPDC089696. The sequence goes on from NZ_JBIVHF010000002.1 coordinate 949,958, forward strand.
ACCACGCCATGGGGTTCACCTTGATTGGATCGAGCCGCGAACCGTCCTCGGCCTTTAGCACGGGCTCCGTCCACTCACCCCAGTGGAACGTGCCGTCCCAGAGGAAGCGCTCGTGCTCCTGAGGCTCGGCCGACCGCTGGACGCGAGACGGGTGCCGGTTGTCGCGAGCCGCCGCGAGCACCCACTCGACCCAGCGCACCATCGCGTCCCAGTTCTCCTCAAGAACGCGGCGATCGCCGTATGTCCGGTACATCTCCCAGGGGACGAAGGTGATCGCATCCCCCCACCCCGACGAACCGGTCATCTGCGCGAACTGGTCGTCCAAGTTGTTCTTGATGCGCCGACCATCCGGGGAGAAGTTGGCGATCCGTCCGTCATCGAGCTGATCGTCGCGCACCGACCGCAGCCACTTGCGAGTGAATCCGAGCACGTCGTACAGGCGGGCCGCCGTCGGCGCGAACACCTGATAGTCACCCGTCCACGCGAGTCGCTCCCGGGTCGGGCAGTCCGTTGGCACGTCGACGGCGTTGCCGCGGAAGCTCCAGTCGGCGATCTCGTGGAGTCGATTCAGATCCGACGAGCTCGACTCGAACAACGCGGTGCGACGCAAATCGGTCTGCACCACGCGCATCACCGCTGACGACGGATCGAACGCCCCGCCGTCGCGTCCGACGCGGGCGTACTGGAAGCCGTGCACGGTGTGCCGGGGCTCGAACACCGCATCGCTCCCATCGGACACAACGACGTCGCGCTGGACGAAGACCTTGACGGGTTCGCCCGGCCTGGTCGAATCGAGATGAGAGGTGTCGAGGTCGCCGTCCGGTCCCACGAACTCCCCGTAGTCGATGACCGTCCTGGTCCCCGCGGCGCCGAGGTCGTCCAGTCGGATCCATCCGGAGGCGTTCTGTCCGAAGTCGAGCACCCAGGTCTCGTCGTCGACGCGGGTCGAGTGTGCGACCGCGCACGTCTCGACGATGCGCACCGGAGGCGCCGGAGACCACGAGGGTGCAGGACCGGAGACGACACCGACGAGGGCCGGTTCCGCGTGACCCTGCGAGACCTGCAGATCGGTCGTCTGACCGTCCATGAGATCGGCACGGGTGATCGACGACGGTGCACTCATCCAGGCGGCATCCGTCCGGATGACACGGCGGGCGCCGTCCGTGAGCTCGAGGTGCAGTTCAGCCCGTGCACCGAGCTGCGTACCCCAGCCTGCGGGGATGCGGAACGCGCCGACCTGCCCGCGGTACCAACCGTCTGACAGCACGATCTCGACGACGTTCTCGCCCGCCCGGAGGAGCGCAGTGACGTCCGCCGCCTGCGCGTACAGGGTGCGATCGTACGACGACGACCCCGGCGACAGCTCGGCCGAACCGACGCGCTCGCCGTTGATGCGGGCCTCGTAGACCCCGAGCGCGGTGGAGTACAGACGGGCCGAGACGACCTCATCCGCTGAGAAGGCACGGCTCAGCACGTGAGCGCCGCGTTCGCCGGCCGCCGGGGTGTCGCGCTCTACGGGGCTGATCCAGTCCGCCGCCCAGTCGGCGTCGAGGAGCCCCGCTTCGAAGGACGTCCATTCCGACCAGGAGGACGCGCCGGAAGGTGCGTGCACGCGCACCCGCCATCGCACCCGCTGCCCACTCGAGAGCACTGGCCACGGCCACGGGACGAACAGGTGCTCCGTGGACTCGAGGACCACTGCACCGACAGGCTCACCGTCGACGACGGCCTCAAGCTCGGAGGCATGCCAATCGTCGAGAACCGCAGGGACGGTGAACGACAGCCGTGGACGCTCCTCAGACACTGGGAACAGGTCACCGCCGCTGTCGATGCGCAGGTCGAACGGCGCGGACGCCGCGCCGGGAGTGCTGTGCAAGGCCATCAGCGAACACCCTTCACCTTGAGTGCGACGAGGACTCCGCCTGCCAGCGCGAACACGGCGCCGGTGAGGTAGAGCATCGTGTAGTTCTTCTCGGCACCCACAGCGCCGATCGTGATGATCAGCGGGGCGAGCAGCGGCGCCACCGCACTCGGGATCTTCTGCGCGAAGGCCACGACCGCCATGTACCGTCCGGACTCCGCTCGGTCAGGGATGACGGCGAAGATGATCGCCTGATCGACCGTGGCGAACACCGCGATCGCCAGCTGCATGAGCACGGCACCCACGATGAGCTGCGGCAGTGACCACGCGAATGCCTCGGCGAGCGCACCGCCGACGAAGATGAACGCCGCGATGAGCACGAAAAGGCGGCGCCTCTTGAGCTTGTCGGAGAGGAATCCACCGAGGAGGGCGCCGCCCGCTGCAGCGACGACGCCGAGCATGCCGACCGTCGCGACGACTCCCGCGACCTCTCGCACCGGCAGATCGAGGCGCTGCGCGTAGAAGAACGTCCCGAAGGTCGTGTTGAAGTAGAGGCCGATGAAGAAGACCAGCCGGCCGATCCAGTTCCAGGCGAAGTCCGGATACTTGCGGGCGTTGAAGCCGTAGCCGGAGACGACCTTCCGGAGCGTCACGCCCGCGTCCACCACGAGATCCTTCGAGCTTCCCTCGCGCTTGAAGATCGGGAACAGCATGATGAGGACGACGCCGATGACTGCCGGCACGAAGAACACGAGAAACGTGCTCGAGGACACGGCATACGCGATGCCGATGCCGATCACCGGGGCCACCTGGGTCATGAGGTTCGTCAGGGCCGACACCTTCCCGCGCTGCCCATCAGGGAGCTTGTCCGCGAGCAGCGTCTGCAGCGCTGCTCCGGTCGTCGACCAGCCGGTCATCGCGACGACCCACCCCGCACCCACCAGCAGGAGGTTCGGAGCGAAACCGATGATCGCAGCGCCGATGAGGCCGAGGATCCCACCGAGGATCAGGAACGGCGTGCGGCGTCCGAGCCGCGAACGCGTGCGATCGCTCCAGATACCGATCATGGGGCTCAGAACCAGGAAGATCAGTTGGGCGGTGCCGGTGACGTACCCGAGCACCTCCTCATGCCCGGGGGCGAGCTCTGTGATGCGCAGCGCGAGGCCGTACGACAGCGGGACCATCATCGCGATGGACGCGCCGAAGCTAGCGAGCATCAGGAAGAAGATGTACCCGCCGCTGACCTTCGCCGTCGGCTCGGATCCGGCCGCTCCGCCGCGTGGTGCCTCATCTCCGACTCCTCCGCCGCCGGCGTGCGGCACGGGGATCTTCTCGATCGCCTCGCTGTGGTCGAACTCGCTGGTGGTCACCTGGACTCCTTCATCGTGCAGTGATCCGCATGTCCCGGCCTCGGGTGGCATGCGTCGGCGAGGCAACCGTTTTGGCAACCGATTGCTTGTCCTGTCGCCGATGGTAACCAGTTTGGTTACAAAAGGCAAAGCTGGGAAAGTGGACGCATGACGCCCTCTCAAGGAGACGACAGCGCTCCGCGGCGTCGCGGCAAGGGTGCAGGCACCCCGACGCGGCGAGCGCAGATCACCGAGGCCGCGCTCGCGAGCTTTGCGGAGCACGGGTACGAACGGGCATCGCTGCGCGACATCGCCGCGCGTGCCGGTCTCACGCATGCCGCCCTCCTGCGCCATTTCGCCGGCAAGGACGAGCTCCTCCCCGCGGCCCTCGCCCAGCGCGAGGCGCATGAGGAGGATCTCGCTGCCCGGATCATGGCGGCCGAGCTCCCCGGGGACCAGATCCTCAGTGCCGTCCTCGCGACGGAGTTCGACGATCCCGATTACCAGCGCAACTGGCTGGCGCTCTCGGTGGCGGCGACGAATCCAGACCACCCTGCGCATGCGTTCTTCACCGGTCGACGGGAGCGCATGCGGACGCGTTTCACGGACGGCCCCCTGCCGATCTCGGACAGCGAGCACCTCACGGCGGATGAGAAGGTCACTCTCGTGCTCGCGATGGTCGACGGCCTCCGCATCCAGGCGCTCCTCGACCCGTCGCGGGATGCGCTCGGTCTGCTCACACATTTCATGCGGATCGTGGCAGCACAGCCGCCGACGGAGGACGGACCATGAACCCCCGCCTCGTTGCTGAAGGTGATCCAGCTGGGCACCCTGACCTCCCTCCGAGGCGTAGGCGCGCACGATGCTCTGCCACGAGGAACCCTGCGACAGGTCGCACCATCATGGGAACGGGAGGTCACCCCACCAGGACACAGCACCCATTAACCACGAGTAGAGCGCAGCGACCACGCAGGGGAGAGGCGTCGTCGCCGAATGCCATGACACGGTTTGAGCTGCCGTCTGCGACAGACTATAACTAAGACCACCACTCGATCGGAATCAACCTCGTCACAATGCCCACTTTTATGCACGCGCCACTGCGCGATATCTCCGCGGAAACCCTGTACAAACTGCTGTGGCTTCGCATTAGCGTATTCGTCGTCGAACAGCGCGCCGCATACCCAGATCTCGACGGACGTGATCTTGAGCCCGACACCCAGTTGGTGTGGCTCGAGGAAGAAGACGAGGTACTTGCGACGGCTCGAATCTTATTCGACGCAGCCACAGCAACATCGGACCGCATGATTCGCGTTGGCCGCGTCGCGACCGCTGCCAACGCACGCGGCCGGGGCCTAGGCTCCGAACTAATGCAAGCAGTCATCGGGCGCGTCGAGCAACGAGAGCCCCACGTCCCCATCACCCTGGACGCGCAGAAGCATCTCGCACACTGGTACGCCCAATTTGGATTCGCTATCAGCGGCGCCGAGTTCATCGAAGACGGCATCCCCCACGTACCAATGACCCGGCCTGCTCTGTAGCAGTGCCCCTCTACCGTAAATCATCGCCTGGCATCCTCTGGACGATATACCCACGCTCCTGAGGGCCGGTTGGCTGAGGCTCGCGGGCTTCGATCGCACGAGCAGGATGCGACCGACGAGCGTTTCGAGCGACTTGAGTCGCTGGCTGACCGCCGACGGCGTGATCGCGAGTCGACGTGCGGCGGCATCGAGCGACCCTGTGTCGGCGATGGCGAGGAGCGTGCGTGCGAGTTCCGTGGGGAGGATCGTCATCACGTCCTCCCCTCGCTGCGTCGGGAGACCGCACGATCCACCGTCGACACGACGGCGATCACGACGGCCAGGACTGCGGCGATCGCGACGGGGAGAAGAACATTACTCGCGACGAGCGTTCCTGCCGCAGCCGTCCCCACCGACCCGGCCGTGATCTTCAACGCCCCCACCCAGACGAACACCTGACCGCGCATGTTCTGCGGCGAGTACTCGCTGCGCGCGGCGAGCACCCGCAGTTTCCGGACTTCGGCGAGCAGCTCTGTCTCAGGGCTGCCGAGGACCTGGACAGTTCCCGCCATCATGTCCAGCGCTGCCTGAACCATGGGCATCGAAACTGCGTCAGGGTGAGCGTTCGCCACGCCGAGCGCGAACTCCACGACCCGGTCTATTCGATCCGTATGCGGCGTCCGTGCCAGCGCCGTCGTGAGTCGCCCCGCACTCGCGAAGAAATACTCCACCATCCGCATGCCCGCGTCCCGGTCGTTCTCGATGCGCGCCGCATACACCTCCGCCGCCTGGGTCAACCAGAACGAAGCCTGCTCAGCCGACCCCGTCAGCAGCAAGAGATCCCCGGCGTTGTGCATTGCCGGCGCAAACGGAAGTTGGTCTCCGACTTCGAGCATCGTCGCAGCGACCGTCAACACGTTGGTGCCTGCTGGCAGGTAGGACGCCGCTGCCTGAATGCGCGCGGCGTCACGCAATGGCCGTGCCCGACCGTCCAACGCATTGCTTAGCACCAGTACATAAATGCCCGGATATTCCCAGCGACCATCCGCCACGACACATAGCGATTCGTGGATGGCTACCCGATCGCGCCCAGGGGCCTCCAAGTCGCGCGAGTCCTTCAGGAACCGCGTAACCAACGAGGAACCCGCCAGTTCCGCGAGAACAACCTCCTGATCGAAACTTTTCAGGCTGAGATCCTCGGGAAGTTCTGCGACCGCGCCCGCCACTGCGTCGAGAGGTACGTCATCCCCACCACATAGGAGACCCATCAGGAGAAGAACCCGTGCTGGTTCGCTCAAATCATTTCAGGCGATCAGGATCGCTTGGACCGCGGTGTGGGTGTATCCGACGGGCACGGACTGTTCCTCATCAAGATCAACCTCTTCGACACGGTCAAGATAGTCCTGCAGCGTGGACAGCTGGCCCCCGCGACGGGCTATCCAATGGCAGGCCATATCAATCGCCGGCGGCCAATGCCCCATCATCGAGGCCAACCGTGGAAGTGATGAGGACGCGCCCCGACCTGCAGTGGGTGAGCGCGAAGGGTGCCTACGCACGACCAGTGGCTGAGTTCGCCCTCGCGCTCACCTTGGCGTCTCTGCGCAGGCTTCATGAGTTCGCGCGCGAGACCTCGTGGAGTGCGAAGCGCGGCGACTCACTCTTCGACCAAGAGGTCACCGTGTTCGGCGCGGGCGAGATCGGACGGGAGTACATCCGCCTTCTGCAGCCGTTCGAACCGCGCGTGAATGCGGTGCGCAGAAGCGCAGAACCCGTCGACGGTGCCGCGCGGACGGTGAGCCCTCACCGACTCGAACAGCTCCTCCCGTCGACGACGGTGCTCATGATCGCGGCCGCGTCGACGGGCGGAACGCGAGGCGCCATCGATGCGGCCATGCTCGATCTGCTCCCCCGGGGAGCCGGGGTCGTCAACGTGGCGCGCGGCGATCTGCTGGACCACGACGCCCTGGCACACCGGCTTGCGAACGGAGCCCTCGGTGCAGCCGCCCTGGACACTACCGACCCGGAGCCCCTTCCTCCCGAGCATGCGTTGTGGCGCGAGCCGCGCTGCCTTCTCACCCCGCACACTGCCAACACCGATGACCTTTCGAGCACCTACCTCGACGCCCGCATCGAGGAGAATCTTCAGCGGTGGGCCGCGGAGCGCTCGCTGCTCGGCCGCGTCGACATCGACGCCGGATACTGAGTGCTCGAATCAGCGCGCGTGCCTGTCAGCCCGGACTGACCTGAAACCCGCACCTGGGCCAGCACCGCGCATCCACCTCTTCTGAAGCATGCCCGACGCCGATGGCGTCAGGAGTAGCGATGACGCCGACTCCCGCTGAGCGGGTCAACAACAACGATCGCGATTCTGCAGAGTGTTACCGCTGCGTTACCGGAGACTCCACTCTCGACATGACGAAGGCCCCGCATCCCAGTGTTTACAAAGGGAGTCGGGGCCTTCGTGGTGGCGGTGACGGTGGGATTTGAACCCACGGTCGAGGGCCTTGTCCGCCAGCTAGAACACGACGTCCTCCGGCATAGGCCTCAGCCCGAGGGGGTCGTGCTTCTGCCAGTAGGCATCGTCGTCGTAGTAGACGTAGTCGTCCTCGGGGTCGTATGCGTTCGGGTGGCCGTCTCCCCAGAGCTCGTACTTCTTGTCGTCGCGACCGGGGACAGGCCAGGACCAGGTCCACTCCTCACCCCGAGCGTGCGCCCACACCGCGGACTCCACCGCTGCGCGAGCGAAGTTCGCGGCGGCGAGGACGGAGTCGACGAACCCGCTCCACTTGAGGTAGTCGGACGTAGGGCCGCTCACCGAGTCCCACGCTCGGTCTCGCTCCGTGTAGGGAACGCGCTGAACGGCGAAGACAGCGAGCTGGTCAACCGAGGAGGCCGGCAGAGCGGGCGGGACACGGAAGTGGATGCTGGCGTACTCTTCGTCTTCGTTGGTGAGGACACGGACGCCGTAGTCGTCCCACGCTCCCACCTTGGTCATCGCGCACGACAGGGCGCGGGCGAGCGGCGAGCGTTTCAGGAACTCGTCGTAGTCGTCAGTGCGAGGCTGCGGCGTGTCGGGCAGCTCCGAGTCGGACAACGGCGTCGCAGAAGAGGTGGTGACGGGCTGCGCCTTCGTCGAGGAGTGGACGTCGGCCTGCGGTTCGGTAGTGGAGTTGTTCTCAATCACTGGCGTTCTCTTTCCTATGGGTTTGGACACCTCTCTATGCGCGAGCTCGCCGCCCACGACGTACATGTGGCATCGGGCCCTCAGATCGCCGTGGAACGATTCGTCCGCGTGGAGGGCGAAGTCTCGTCACCGAAGTCTGCCTTCGCCTGGTCGGCAAGTAGATCACCACCGGCCCTGCGGTGCCGGCTGACCTCTGAGGTCCCGGGTTGAGTGAGGGTCCGCGGCGCACTCGACGGGCGTGCCTCCTCTCTGCGTGCTGTACGACGAGGTGATCGGCGACGACTCTACGACTGTGATCGGGCGAGGTAGCGTTGCCGAAGGTCGTCCACGGAGAGGAACGCTTCCGCCGCAGCATGGCGAGATCCGCCCGCAGCTCGGACGGCGTCCGCGATGATCGAGGGGCTCCCGAGCTGAACCGGTGGCAACTCGGCGTCGGCGAGAGCAACCTCTTCGCGGACAAGCTTCCGGAACTGCAGGTCCGTGATGAGCCTCAGGTTCCGGTACCGCTGTGCCAGCACGCGCGGACGGACCCCGAAGCATGCGGCCTCCGCAGCAATGTCGTCGAGGTCAACACGAAGATCACCTTCCGGCAGAAGGAAAGCGATAGCAAACGCGTCGCTGAGCGCTTCGCTGTCCTTCGCTGACCTGTCGGTCATGACGAGATGACCCAGTTCGTGTGCGATGGCCCACCGGAGGTCCATCCGGGATGCAGTGCGATCCAAGAACATCAGGGTGCTGCCGCTCGCCGCGGTCGACGAGAGCGCGACCACCCCGAGGTCCGAGAGGTCTCGGTAGATGCAGACGATGCCGTTCGCTTCGAGGATCGAGATCATCTCGGTGATCGGTCCGGGCGCTACCGCCCACCGATCTCGGAGCCGCCGAGCGAGATCGTCAGGGTTTCTGTCGGGCCTGGGGTCGAGGTCTGCGTGAACCGGGTCCGTGAGTAGGGCCACGTGGGCGTGGGCCATGGTCACCTCGGCTAACGCCCTGTTCAGAGCCGTGCGTGGAAGTGACGGCCGCAGCAGGTGACCGATGCGCGGTGCAGGCGACGGGCGACGAAGGAGAGCTTCAGGCATCTCCAGGGCGGAGGCGATGTTCGTGACCAGGGCCGCGGGCGCGCGTTGCGCGCCCGACTGGAGGAGCGACACCACCGACTGGGTGATCCCGAGAGCCGAAGCGAGGTCTGACTGAGTGAGGCCGCGGAGAATCCGTGTCGCTTCGAGGAGGGTCCGTGGAGGTTGCTGCACGGGCTCCATCCTCTCGCGTACACACGATATGGAGAAATATTTCTCGATATCCCGTGTATGTGGCAAGTCTGGCAAGCGTTGGCAACCAGGTGCTTGGCTGGAGCGAGCCCTACTCCCCACTGGGATCGGATAGCCCTGGCAAGGTTGGCAAGTAGTAGTAGTTGTATGTATGAGATCTCAAGAGAGAGATAGAGATATAAGGGGAAACTTCTCTCTCTGCCTCTCTATAGGGGCACTGTATGCGCTTGCCACGCTTGCCATCTCGACCATTATTGTACTGTGAACTGGGAAAAACACGATTTCTGGACTTGCCAGGAGGCTTGCCAGAGCTTGCCAGGCTTGGATCGTCGAGGATCTCCGAGCCTGCCCGGGCGTTCGCCGTAGGGTATCCGGCGAGAAGGTGTCGCGGAGAACTCATCCCCGGTCGAAGCAAGTCTTAGAACTGCCGAGCGGCCGCGACCGTTGCAGGAGGGGGCGCCCTCGCGCCGGGGCCAGAGTTCAACACCCAACTACACAGAGGCCATCCACATCGGAGCTGGTCAGATCGCACACACGCCGCGACGAGGTCCGCTCGTAGTGCACGCCGTGCGCGGTCGTGATACACGCTCGGCAGCGCGGCGGGACGGTGCCCCCTGAAGACGATCTTCAAAGCGTGGCGTGACGTTCGCGGGAAGCCCCTCTGGGAACGCGACTCGGCCCGGACTGACGGCGTTCACACACTCGCCCGGGCCTCCGCCGCCGCACCCGACGACAACGACCTGCCGCGCGCACGAGTGCCGCGCATAGAGGGCCACGGTGGACGCCCACCATCCGAGGCCGACTGGCCATGAACGAAGGACATGAATTGACCATGCACGAACCCGACATCGCCGACAACCCGGCCGACCCCATCCTCACGCCGATGCAGACGGACGCCGAACTGTTCATCCGAGACAGCGGGGAGGTGCTCGTCGTCTTCGATCTCGACGAGTGCCTGGGGGCACAGGGGGCACACGAGTACATCGCTCGGCTCAAGGCTCATGCCCTCAACCTGTCCCAGCGCGCTGGCGTCTCGGTGTTGTTGGACGCCACCAACATGGCAGAGGAGATCGAGGTGTTCGAGGCCGGGGGCCGCGCCCACAAGCTCGATGGAGTGTTCTGGGAGGCGCGGACGTATCGCGTTCAGTCCTGGGTCGACGGTGCCAGCGACCCGTGGGGAGCGTGGGAGGTCGGCAACGAACCCGTGACGAGGTACGTCCCGCCGAAGCCCCCGGAGTGCGGGTGTACGACCTGCGAAGCGCACACCGAGATCGAGTTCTAACACTGAACCGCGGAGGCGGCTGCTCACGGACACGCGGACAGCCGCCCCTCACTCGGTCAGCCTGCCGACCACAGTGAAGTGTCGGACGCTTGCTGCGGTCGTCGACGTTGCTTTCGAAGCCATCGCGTCATCTGCTCAATGCCCACGCGACATGATGTCCTGGAATCCGTCGACGATCTTCCCGTCGTGGAGCTGGAGCGACGGGAACGGGTGCACGCCGTCGTCGGAGGTCAGCTTGAGGAGGCGGAGATCGTTCCCCGCGCTAATGACCTCGGCCTCGGCCCAGTCGAGGGGACGGGCGATACTCGTCACCGTGTGACAGGCGCCGACGATCTCGGCCCCGGGGCTTGGCTCCTCGGTCATGAGGTTTCATCGGGGTCGCGGGTGTGGCGACGACGGACGTCCTCAATGAGTTGGTCGAGGGTACGGACACCGTCGACGTAGTCCTGCGCGTCCTGGAGCGCCGCGGGTGTGGGCTTCAGCCCGTCCAGGACTCCCGAGTGCAACGCCTCGGCGACGCTGTTCATCCGCTGCTCCCGAGTCCGACGAGAACCGTCGTCGTCGTTGGCATATCCCCGGAGGATTGCCAGGCTCGGGGTCGCCATCCTCAGGTTGCTCATGTCGAGGATCGCGATGTTCCACTCGTGCCCCTCTCGTCCGAGGCTCGCCACGCGGCGGCCGTCCTCGGTCTTCCCGCCGGCACCGACGTGCATGTGGCCATGCGCCAACAGCTCGGGGCGCACCGCATCCCACACTTGACTGATCCGTGCCCGGGATGCCGCAGACGCCTCCAACGCCGCCTTCGTGATCCAGCCCGGGTTCGAGCGGAGGATCTCACGAACGGGGCGGACAGGGGTGCCTGCCGGGGACTCGTGGGTGAGCATCAGGTCCGCGGGGCCGCCGGCGATGGCCTCGTCGACCATCGCGTCGGTGACCGCCTCATCCGGCCACCAGGTCAGCCCTTCCACCCGCGACTCGCGGTCCACGGATGAGGCGCCGCCGAGCGCGAGCACGGAGCGTCCGCCGATGGTCAGGCGTGCCGGCCGCGGAAGAATCCAGGTGAGCTCGGAGACCTGCACGGCTTCGCCCGGGTACTTGTCGAGGAGTGGGGTGATCTCATCCCACTGCTCATGGTTTCCTGCGACCAAGTAGAAGCGGGTGATGGCGGTCTCGGCGAAGATCTCGTCGACCGCGTCCGGCGGCATCCACCAGTCGCCCAGGTGCAGCATGGTCGTGACGTCTGGCGCGAGATACGGCAGCGCCCGGGAGAGCATCCGAGCCCCCCCCTGGTTCCCGTGCCAGTCCCCGCAGACCGCTACTCGCTGATCGGGAAGATCGATGTAGGCCGCGTGATCACGAACCTTCATCGTCGGGTCCAGCGCTCATCGTCAGAGTTCATGGCGGCGAACATACTCTTCGACGCCGACATGAAATAGACCTTGACTTCTCTCGTGATGCGTATATCATTACGCACCATGGATAACGAGTTCATCCTCCAGCGCGGAGTTGGCCGACCACCGCTCTCGCCGATCCTGCACCATCGGTCGCGCGCCAGCCCGCTCTGACGTCGACGCCCGGGATCGCGTCGGCATCAACCTGCGCGGTGCCCGCGGGCTCGATCCTCAGCTTGTCGACGCGCCACGCTTTCGATCTGCGCCTTGGCGATCCTGACCGCCTGCCGGAGGTTGTCTCGCAGGAACCATTCATCCAGCTCCGCCCCGACGACCTCCCGCAGACGACCGATGTCCTCGAGTTGCATCACCGCCCGACCGCTCAGCACCTTATGCAGCCGGTCGTACGGGACCTCCAGCTTCGACGCCAGGGCCGTGATGGTCGCCTGGTCCGAGTGCGGCATGTACAGGCTCTGGACCCCGTAGCTGATCTGATGCTGCGTCTTCGCTGCACTTCGATGCGCCCGCGTGCGGGCATCTGCGTCTGGCTCGAGGTCGACCCAGTCGAGCTTCTCCTGCTGCCCGAATAGGCGCGGGGTCACGGCGAACATTCGTGGGATGTACCGGGGATTGCTCATCAAACGCACCTAAAAGACATAAACAAGAGCCAAAAGACACAAAAACCGCGTGATTTCGCGGTTCTTCGAGATCCGGAGCGCATGGAGGGAGCATGAGCAAGAACACAGGAATCAGAAAGTCGCGAGGCGACGGATACGACCGTATCGAATGGCTGGACGCAGCGGGCAACAAGCACGCCGTCCGGGCCGACAATCCCCTGACCGCGGCCGAGGTCATCCCCGGCGAGCGCACGCGCCGCCCGGGCAAGTACCGCGGTCAGTCGACCTATCAGGGCAACTACTGGTGCGCCGGCATCGAGGGTCATGTGTTCCATGAGTCGATGGCGGAGTTCACCGGGCTCATGCTCATCGACCACCTGTACGACATCGACCAGCTCTTCGCGCAGCCGATGCTCCTCACCTTCGCCGACGGGACGTTCCACTACCCGGACTTCCTGGCCATCGAGGCGGACGGCACGCGCCACCTGGTCGACGTGCACCTGAAGTCCCGGACCGAGGAGGCCCACGAGCTCGCCTTCAAGCAGACGGGCGAGATGTGCGAGCGGCTGGGCTGGCGGTTCACCGTCATCGACCAGCTCGACGATGTCGTGCGGTGGAACCTCGAGGCGCTGGCCCGCTACCACCACCCTCGCTTCACGCCGAGCACCCGAGTGGAGAAGCAGATTCTTCGGGCCGCAACCCGCACCGCCACGTTCGGAGAGCTCCGCGCCGCCCTCCGCACCGACCGTCCCGGTGAGCACATGCCCGCCCTCTACAACATGCTCTGGAATCGCCATCTGCAGATCGACATCACCAAGCCCCTGACGGACCTCACCCCGCTCTCCATCTAACGAACAACCGCTCACGAAAGAAAAAGACATGACCATTCCCCGCACCGTCGCCATCGGCGACACCCTCGACCTCGAAGCAGGCGCGTTCACCATCGCCGGCTACGGCAACGGCGTATTCCGGCTCCGTGACGAGCTCACCAACCAGTACGAGCTCATCCACCACACCGAGCTCGGTCGCCTGCTCCCGCCCGGACAGACCATCGACTCAACCTCGAAGGCCGTGGCCGAGTCCACCCTCAGCGAGGCGGTCGCCGGTCTGAACGATGAGGCCCGGTTCCTCATCCCGCACCTGCAGGAGCTCATGGACGGCTCACCTGCCATCGGCGACGTTCCCCGCGAGCAGTACGCGCTCGGCATCCCGATGGGCACCCGGCTCCTGTCCAAGTGGAAGGAGCTGACCGACGGCGGCTATGACATCTCGCCCTCCACGCTGAAGCGCCGCATGCAGCGTTTCCGCAAGGCCGGTGTCGAGAGCCTCGTCGATGGCCGCTCGGTTCGCCGCCAGACCGCGCTCGGTCGCGCCGACGAGAAGGTCACCCTGGCCCTCGCGGAGGTCATCTCGACCTACGTCGGTCGCTCGAGCCCCTCTTACACGAGGGTGCGTGCTGATCTCCAGAAGCTGCTGCTGACCGAGTACCCGGACAAGGACGACCGCCCCGCGCTGCCGTCGCTGTCGACGGTCAAGCGCTACGTGGCCGCGCTCGACGGCGAGAACCCGACGACCCCGGCTCGGCGTCGCGAGACCAACGCCCTCGCGCCGACCCGGCAGCACAAGCCCCGTCTCGTGTCCGCGCCCGGCGATGAGTGTCAGATTGACACCACCGTGTTCGACGCGTTCGTTCGCTTCCCCAACGGGAAGGTCGAGCGTCCGCACCTCACCATCCTCATCGACAAGCGCACCCGGTCCATCATCGCCTTCAATTTCACCGCGGGTCCGCCCAGCGGCTACGACCACGCGGTGCTCCTGGCGAACGCGTTGGTGCCCAAGAAGCTCCGCTCCTGGCACACGTACTACGACACGCTCTCGCTGCCGCGGATGCCGTGGTCGGAGTACCTGGACGAGGAGCAGCTCGAGGAGTACGACACCTTCCGGCCGTACATCTTCCCGCGCCGCATCATCACGGACAACGGTCAGGACTACCGGTCCCACGTGTTCCGCCTCGCCTGCGACCGCTACGGCATCCACCTCACCGAGGCTCCGCTGAAGGCGCCGACGGCTAAGGCGCACGTTGAGCGGCACTTCGGGACCATCAACACCAAGTTCGCTCAGTACCTCCCCGGGTACGTGCACAGCAACGTTCAGTCCCGCGGTGAGAACGCTCGCGCGGAGGAGGTGCTCACCCTGGAGGAGGTGTCCGAGCTCTTCGACCGTTGGCTGGGCGTCATTTGGCAGAACCGCAGGCACGATGGCCTCGTCGACCACCTCCAGCCGAACCTGCGGCACACCCCGAACACGATGTTCGCCGCCTCGGTCGAGCTGCAGGGACACTTCGTCGTCCCCTGCGACGAGGATGACTTCATCGCGCTCATGCCGAGCATGGAGCGCACCATCCAGAACGACGGTATCGAGCTGAACGGGCGGATGTACGACAGCCCTCACCTCGCCGGCATGCGCGGAATCCGCAACCCCGACGGGTCGAAGAAGAAGTTCGCGGTCCACTTCGACCCCGCCGACGTCACCCGCGCCTGGGCGCGCGTCGAGACCGAGTGGGTCATGTGCACTTGGGTCGCCAAGGACGGAATGTCCCGCCCGCTCGAGCGCACGATGAACGAGATCGCCCACCGGCTCACGTCCGCGAACCCCGGTTTCAAGAACGACGAGGCGGACGAGCTGATGATGCGTCTGCGCGATGAGTTCATCGCCCAGCAGGCCGCCGAGCGCGAGGCCCGCGTGGAGGCAGCCCGGGCGGAGGCTGCCACGATCTCCTCCAGCGACGTGCTGGAGAACATCCGCGCTGGCGGCGACGACGACAACTTCAGCAACCCGATGGACCTCTCCGTGGGCTGACCCACGGACAACAGGAAGAAGAAGCACATGGATACCATCGCCCTCGAAGACCCGGGTGTGGGCCACTTCAATCGCCGGGAGGCGCTCGAGCGCCTCCTCGAGACGTATCAGCCGCCGCAGGCGGAGACCGTCACGGTCGAGGAGTACAAGCGCTGGAAGCCCACCGAGCGCATGGCCTTCAACGACCGACGAAGCGCCCGCATCGCGGACTCCATCGTCATCGAGACGCCCGCCATCAAGGAGCTCAAGCTGGAATGCCGGCGAGCGTCCCAGTTCGCCAACCGTGCCGTCGGCCGCATGGGGGTCATCCTCACCGGCCCCGCCACGATGGGCAAGACGACCGCGGCCCTGCAGGTCATGGTCGAGACGTTCCATCGCCACGTCCAGCGTCACCCCAACTGGAAGGAGCTGGGCCACATCCCGGTGGTGTACATCGAGATTCCCAGCGGCGCCAACGGCAAGCGGGTCATGGGTGCGTTCTTCGACTTCTTCGCCGAGCCCGCCCCGAACCGCATGACCCTGGAGGAGCGCACGCGGATCGTCACGAACATCCTGACGAAGAGCAACACGTCCTTGGTCGTCTTCGACGAGGTCCAGAACCTGTCCGGCGTGTCCAGCCACGGGCGTTTCGAAGCCGCGCAGTCCATCAAGAACCTGATGAACAGCGTGCGCAGCGTGCCGCTCTACGTCGGCATCAACCTCGACAAGACCTCCTTCACCAACAAGGAGCTCGGGGCGCAGTTCTCCAGCCGCAGCCGGTTGGTGAAGCTGGGCAAGGTCGAAATCGGCACCAGCAAGGGCCAGTCCCTCTGGGCCGGTGTCATCCAGGGGTTCGAGCGACAGTTCGCGCTTCTCAACCACCCCGAGAAAACGCTGCTGACCGCCGAGAGCGCACGCTACCTGCACAAGCGGACGCGCGGTTCCCTCGGAGCGCTGTCCCGACTCCTCTCCATCGCCGCGCTCGACCTCATCGCCCGGGATGACCCGGACCGCGAGCGAATCACCATCGAGCACCTCGAAGACATCAGACTCGACCTGACCACCGAGCGCGAGCTTCTGGGTAGCGACGACAACATCAGCGTCAGCCGACGCGGAAAGGGGGTGCGCCGTGCTGACTGAACTCAGGAAGCTGCCCATGCGGGTCCGCCCCATCGCCTTCGAGACGGTCGAGAGCTACGCCGCCCGTCTGCGCGACGCCAACTTCATCGAGCGCACGACATGGTCCCTCTGGTTCAACCCGCTCGTGCGTCTGCACGGCGGAGACGAGAAGGACGCGAAGGCACGACTGCTCGCGGTCCTCGGCGACCGCAGCATCGAACACCACCAGCGCGACGCTCGCGCAGCCCTCCTTCACACTGATGGAGAGAGCTGCAACAAGTGCGAGACGGGCCTGTCGACCCGATACGGGTGCCGCCGTTGCAGCGGCGGCTCCGTCGTCACCCAGGTCACCCACGATGGTCCGAGGGTGTGCCACCGCCATCGGCTTTGGGTGGGGCCCGGCACCGAGCCCGAAGCACAGGAGGTCGTCGGGAAGGAGATCGTGGCTGCCGACCGTCACTACCAGGTATTGCGCCGACGAGGCATCCTCGATGCACACCGTCTGGCTGAGCTCCTCGACTGCGTCGACGAGTGGGCCGCGACCGAGCTCGACGCCCCGGTCTCCGTTCCCGAGCGGTTCCTCATCGCCATCGAGCTCGCCCGCCGGGTCATGGCTCCCCGTCGACTCGCCACCGCTATGGCAGCGGACCAGACCGCGACTGAGCGCTACGTCGCGCTGAGTCACCTCATCGGACGCATCGTGCGTGGGCGCAACGCGACCGTCCTCGTCGATGCCGTGTGGCTCATGCTTCGGACAATGAGGCACGCTGCGAGCACTGATCCGCACGCGTTCCTCGTTCCGAACGGACTGGCTCCGCTCGATGACGAGGCTCACCTCGCGCAACTGCGCAGCTCCGGATACCCGAGGTCGCGCCACCTCTACTTGGTTCAGTATGTGTCGTCCGCGTTTCCTGGCACCCGGGCCTCACGCCTGGGAATCCGGGGCTCGGTCAACACCTACCTGTGTGCGCGGGGGCACCTTTTTCGGTCCACCGGGCACGGCATCCGCCAGTCCACCACGACGGCAGGATGCCCGTACTGCGCCAATAGAGCAGCGGCAGCGGGGTTCAACTCGCTCGTGGACACCCATCCCGAGATCGCGAAGGAGTGGCACCCCGACAACGACATCACCCCCGACCGTGCCATCGCCGGGTCGGACCGCATGCGGTACTGGCTGTGCGCGAAGGGCCACAAGTTCCGGGCGACCGTCACCGCCCGAACGTCGAACAGGAACGGCTGCGGGGTGTGCGCGAACCGCGTCGTCCAGGCCGACGTGAACTCGCTGGCCGTGACCCGGCCGGATCTGGCTGCGGAATGGCACAGACGCCTTAACGGCGACCTGACTCCAGAACAGGTGCCCGCGGGTACGGATAGGAAGGTGTGGTGGCGGTGTCCGGAGGGGCACGACTACCTGATGTCCGTGAACAACCGGTCAAGGAAGAAGCGAGCGTCGTCGTGCTCGATCTGCTCGCGCCAGCAGGTCCACCCGTCGACGTGCCTCGCCACCACTCACAAGGCCGTCGCCCAACGCTGGCACGGGTCGAAGAATGGTGATCTCCGCCCGACCGATGTCGTCGCCGGTTCGACGAAGAAGGTGTGGTGGCAGTGCGCACGCGGCCACGAGTACGAAGCCGTCGTGTGGTACCAGACTCGCAGGCAAGACGACGGATGCAACGTCTGCACCAACCGTGCCGTCAACGCCGACAACAGCATGCGCACAACACACGCGGCGCTGTCCTCGGAGTTCGACGAGAACCGCAACGGAGAGAAGACGCCGGACAACGTGCTCGCCACCACGAAGACGAAGCTCTGGTGGAAGTGCCAGCTCGGTCACGAGTGGCAAGCCAGTGGCGTGAGCCGCGTGCAGGGGGCCGGATGCCCGTTCTGTTCCGGGCGTCGAGTGCTGAAGGGGTGGAACGATCTGGCGACGACCCACCGCGAGCTCGCGAATGAGTGGCATGAGTCCCGAAATGAGGGGCTCCGGCCCGAGGACGTGGTCGTCCGCTCGTCGAAGGCGATCTGGTGGCAGTGCGCGAAGGGGCATGAGTGGCAGGCAACCCCCGGCGCACGTCGCAATGGCAACAGGTGCCCCGTCTGCTCGAATCAGAAGGTCCTCGCCGGGTTCAACGACCTGATGACCACGCATCCTGACCTCGGGGCAGAGCTGGCCTCGGACCTGAACGGCTCGGTCACCGCGCAGACCATCACCGCCGGCGCCGCCAAGAAGCTGTGGTGGCGGTGCACGGCGGGGCACGAGTGGACGGCGCCGGCGTTCTCCCGGGTACGGACCGGGAGCATGTGTCCCACATGCCGCCGAGAGCTGAGGCGTCGCGGCAAGTCGCACTGAACGAACGAGGAGGTCGGGACATGCGTCCCGACCTCCTCGTTCTCCCCGGCGATCTTCTACCGGATCACTCAGCCGTTCACGAGGCGCGATGCGACTCGATCATGACGACGGATCGCTGCGAGGTACTGCTCCCGCGCCTTGAGGATCGCACTGCGGTCGTACGGAGAAGGGCACGGGATCTCCGAGTCACGCCGCAGCCTGCGCGACTTCCACGCATCTGTCATGGCCTGGCCTGCGGTCTTCTTCGTGATCGTGACGAGGTTGTCGAATGCCGTGGCGATGTGCGTGTTCGTCGAGATCGTGAGGAGGGCCGCGCTCAGTGCGAGCCTGGATTGGATCTCGCTGATCTGCGTGCTCACCGTGGCGCGCGCATCCTTCCCCTGACGTCGGCGGACCCGGAACGGCGCTTCCGCGTAGTCCTCGACTGCGCGAAGAGCCTCGCTGTACATGACCGCCCGCTTGTCCGCGCGAGTATGACGCTGCTGCCAGATATACCCGCCGACAGCGATGACAGCGGCGATGAACGCCGCCATAATGGTGGCGCCCGCCTCCGACAACCAGAAGCAGCTGCTAAAGATCGTCGTGCACTGCATCAGGCGACTTCCTCCAGACCGTGGGGCGCTTCGTCGAAGGGCCAGCGGTGGTTGCTGGAACGCCAGTAGTCCTCAGCGAAGAGGTGCCTCGCGGCGAGGTGCAGGAGCTCCGCAAGCCCCTTGTCCGGCGTCCACCTCCGCTCGACCGGGTCGGACGGGTGGTACAGACACAGGCTGTCGTCCAGCAGGCGATGCGGCGACTCGGCTCCGACGTCGGCGAACACCCGCGGGTAGTCGGACGGCGCGAGTTTGTAGGTCGGGTACGGCGGGTTCCGGTGAAACTCCACCCGAACCCGAACCCGCTCCGAACGCGCGGTCACGGAGACATCCACGATGTAGATCAGCATGTTCGGGCGCTCGATGCGTCGAAGCTGTGCGCCGTACTGCCTGCGCGCGTCCCGTTCGAGCGGATAGATCCATCCCGCCTCGCTGCCCCACCAGGGCTCGAACCGGCGCGCCCCCAGCGGCTCGGACAGGGCGGGCTGAGGCAACCCCGGACAGCTCACCGTTCACCCCAGGATCGCACCGGCGTCACCGCTGCGGCCGGCGTGGACGTGATCAGCGTCGGCGCACCGAACGTCTTCGAGGGCTTCGCGTGGAAGCGCGCGCCCTCGCGGAGCAGGTCAGCGTGCGCCGGGACCGGGAGCATGTTCGGGTCGTTGAACATGTCCGCGAGCTCCTTGCACGCCAGAACGGGGAAGCCAGCCTGATCGAGCTCGACGGCCTTCTCGAGGCGCGCCGAGGCGTCGCGGAGCCGACCGAGAACTTCGGTCCGGGTGGCCTTGAGCTTGATGGGCTTGCCGCTCACCAGGGCCGGGTCCTCGGTCTCGCCCTGCTGGAGGGAGGTGATCGCGTAGTCGAACCACGTGCGCATTGCGGTGATCAGCGAGCCGCCGGTGATGCCCGCGTCGAGTGCGAGCGCCTTGATGTTCCAGGTGCACAGGGTGTCCCCGTTCATCCGGTTCCAGTGCTTGAGGAGGCGGATCGTTCGTGCGAACACCGCTTCGGTGCGCTTGTTGGCCTCGGCGATCATGCGGGTGTGCGCTTCGGGGGCGGAGCGATCCCAACTCGTGAAGCGGGGGATGAAGAGGCCCTCGGCGGAGACGTTGTCGATGGCGACGATGACGTCCGCCGTGAAGTCAGGGAGGCCCGGTCGGATCGGGTCGCGGAAGCGGATGAGGATGGATCGCTTCCGTCCCCGGAACTCGATCCGCAGGTCCTCGTAGGTGTCGGCGAGTTCGCGTCGGATGGCGCTGGCTGCACGCTCCTGCAGCGCGGCCGGCCCCTTTTTGCCGGGGCCGTACTCGCCGTCGGGGTCGGCGATCACGATGCCGAGGTCGACGTCGGTGAGCGGCGTGAGGGCGTCGCCGTGGGCAACGCTGCCGTTGTAGTAGTGACGGGATCCGGGGAACGCGATGTGGAGGGCGTTGGCGATGGCGGTGCGACGCTTACGCGCCTCGGCGAGCTCCTCCTCGGTCACCTGGATCTTGGTGCGGGCGATGTTCACCACGTGTTCGATGGTGGGGTACGGCTGGACCACGATGGGCCTCCTTCGGTGTCTTGCTCCCGGGAGGATCCCGGGGGCACGGAAGGCAGGCTTGATCAGCCCACGGGTGCGGGCTTGATCGCACAACGAATTGCGCTTAGGGTCGAATTGTCCTACCAAAGACATTCGGCCCCGACCTGCCTGAGCCCCGGCTCCGGTGAGTCGGGGTCTTCTTGTTCCTTTCACTTACAAGTGTACCCGCCGCCGGCGACATCGGCGAGGAGAGATTCTCCCCGGCGCCCTTCAGAGGCTTCTTCATCGGGTTCTGAGCAGATGTCGTGCCGCGCAGTCCAACCGAGCGCCAGGCGTGCGTACACGGCCGCTGAGGGGCAAATGAAGGCCGGGCGACACCCGGTGAACTACATCGCTGTTATTCAAACAGGTTCGATCACCGGGAATCGTCGACTCGCTAGAGCAAGTGGATCAGGCTGCGGCTTAGTCGGTGGCGCTTCCGAGAAGCAATCCGTCTGCGATCCCGTGTGTGGACTTACCCGAGAAGGTGCGCTGCATGTGTGCGAGAACGCACGTCGCGAACTCCGGACACCCAGCCTGTTCGAGCTGAAGGTGGGGCTTCTTCGAGGCGTCGGCACTACCGAGATGGGCCTCGATCACTGCGTCGACGGCCTCTGCGTGGTTGGCCGCCACCAGCATGAAGAACGAGTCAGGGGTGTGCACCTCGTATGGGAGCTCGTCCAGGTCGACGTTGTCAAACAGGCCCGCGTCCGCGATGACGTAGACGGCATTGCTCGATACGGCCGCGGCGTGGAGACGGCTGGTTCTCTCGTCTGCGCCGGACAAGTCCGACAGATCCGGTTCATCAACGACATCGTCAACAAAGATCCGGGCTTCGTCCCGCTCTGGCGCCGCAACGTGCTCGGCGCTGAAGAACTCGTCCGTCGAGTGGAGGACGAACAATCCTCCCTGCGTGTACACGCGCAGCATGAGCAGCCAGAGGCGCAACGTCTTGGACACCAAGACGTTTGCGTCGACGAATGCTACCGGGGTGCGCACACGCTCAGACTAGCGCGCAGGCTACATCTACTGGTTCTTACCCAAAGACAGAAGCGCGTCGACTGCGTCGCGACGAGCGTCTTCACGCTCCGATCTCACTGCGATCACGTCTCGTAGGTGTAAGCGATGGTGGGAACCGGCCATGACCGGCGTCAGAGACCCGTCGCGGATCAGCTTCATCACCGTGGGACGCGACACTCCGAGCAGTTCCGCCGCAGCCGACGTGGTCAGCAAGTCGGGCATCGTCTGCACACTCATCGAGCCGCCGAGCGCAACTCGGCTCATCACACCCGCGAGCAACTCAACAAGGCGAGCGGGTAGTTCAACCTCATGCCCGGACTCCGTGGTGAACATCAGTCGCGCGATCTTGTCATCGCCCACGTCCTGCACTGCTTTGTTGGCAAGAGCCTGGGTCTCTTCGTCGACAAGTACCGTCCCGCGCGTAAGGAGCGTCGAGGATGCCATCAGATCCTTCTTTCAGGTATGCGAAAGCTACGGCTAGCTGGGGGCGTACGAGCTTCACCTGCAGGTGCAACGATAGACCAATGGCGCCCCATTCCGAAATCCCATCTCGGAAGTCAAGCCTATGAATCTGCTGCAACGGGTCAGCCTCGCGGAGGCCGGACACAAGCGGTCGCGTGAACCTCTGTCCAACGGGATTGCTCCCAGCAGGATGCCTCAGGCGCTGACTCAGCCGACGATCAGCACGTGAACGGACACGCAGAGCGAGCCACTTCGAGCGGGTGACGCTTCGAGTTGGTCAGTTCAGCCAGGCTCTGGCTGAGGGCAAGGCCGCCTCTCGGACGAGGCAGGTCAGTCGTCTCCGATTCCTGCGTCAGAGGACCACGTCTCGCCTACCCACAGCTGACGACCGCATAGCGTCCCGTGGACGTGGCTGTCTTGATGAGTTGACCGTTGACGTAGATGTTGCAGGTGACGCTGTTGCCGTCCATGATCTGGGCGTTGAAGTTGCGGTAGCCGGAGTCGGTCGGCCAGGACATTCGCCACGGGAGCGGGGTGTCGCCCGCCTGGCTGATGCTGAAGCTGTTCGGTGGCACCCAGGTAACGGTGCCACGACTTCCGTTCGACACGACTTCGTACACGGTGGACGGCGGTTCAAGGGTGATGGTCACGGTGTCGCCGGGCTTGACGACTGTGCCAGCGGCAGGGTCTTGGGTGGCGACCGCCTGCGAGCTGGACTTCGAACCCGTCACGGTCAGTTTGGCGTTCGAGAGCGCGTTGTTCGCTGCAAGGTCCGTCATCCCGACGACGCTCGGCAGCTGCACTCCCCACGAGAGTGAGATCTTGCTGGCGATGGGTAGTTTGCCGTTGACGATCTCCGGATCGGTCCCAGTCACGACCCAGGCTGGGTCGTACGGGTCGCCAGGATCCGAGGACACCACCGCCAGGAACCCGGCAGCCGTAAGCGTGTCAACTGCCCCCTGCAGGTTGATTCCGATAACTGCGGGGGCGTCGGCGACGGGGCGGTCGAGTGTGACCCTCAGGTTGGATCCGGCTGTCGAGGTTCCGCGGTCGGCTTGGGTGAGGACTGTCCAGTCCTCGTATCCGTCGATGAGGCTGTCGGAGGTGTCGGCGGGCAGAACCTCGAGCGCGACTTCGGCGCCTGCGTCGCGCGCGTCGCTGTAGGTCATCCCGTCCAAGTCCGGGATCGAGACTTCGGACGGGACTACCTCAAGTGTCACAACTTCGTCCGCATGAATACGCTCGTCCCCGGCTGGGTTTTGAGAAGTCACCACGCAGAACTCGGGTCCGCGGTCGTCGTCTTCGCAGAACGACGAATCGGTGTGGAAGACGCTCTTGAGCCCGACGCCGTCGAGGGCGGCCGTGGCGTCAGCGAGGGTCTGCTGTTCGACGACCGGAACCGACACCCGGGTGACTTGGTCGACGATGACGAACGCGACGAGCCCGAGCGCGACCACGCCTGCGACGATGATCCCGCCGACCAGGATCGAGCGCTTGCGGATCCGGGAACGAATGCGGTCCAAGAGCGTGCCGCGTTCAATCGCTGGTGCTTCCGGATCGTCACCGGGCATCTGGGTGCCGGGCTCTGCTCCCGAAGACTCATCTACCACCGTTGCTCCTTGGATTCAGGGTTGCTGGTTCGGGGAGGGCCGGCACGTGTGACCTGGCCCTCCCCTGCTCGCGAATTACTGGACGGCGACGAACACCTTGTCGGTGATCATGCCGGCGCGGACCGCGAGGACGCCGTCCACGGGGCTCGGGACCTGGATGGCGTAGTTACCGGTCGCCGACGCGCCCTCGTACAGCGGCGAGGTGCTGTTCATGGCCTCGGGGGCGAGGACGAGCTTCTCGAGCGGGTCGATGGTCACACCATCAGCGGTGACGTAGTCGAGGCCGACGAACGCGGGCATCTGGCCTTCGGGGTCGGTGCCGATGTACGTGACGGTGTAGTTGACGAGGATGAAGACGGAGCCCGCGTCGGGAGCCTCGTTGTACGGGTTCTCCGCGGCGATCTGCGCGTTCGCGTCGAGGGTGACGGAGTTGACGACGACCGTCCAGTCCGAGGACGAGAACGGGGTGCCCAGGGCGATGGGGTTCTCGCGCGTGCCAGCCTCGGCTGCGGCGCCCTCGTCGTTGGCGGGAGCGTCGGTTTCCTCGGTGACGCTGGTCGGGGATCCGACCTCGACGTCCGAGCCGCCGAATGCGTCGTTGAACGCGGTGGCGACGACGACGGTGAAGACGATGATGCCGATGATGGTGCCCACGATGGAGACGATGATGGCGGTGACACCCTGCCACTTCACCTTGCCCTTGAGGAAGAGCGACACGATGCCGAGGATGAAGCCGATGGGCAGCAGCACCCAGCCGACGATGAGGGCGCCGGGGATGCAGGCGAAGATGAAGCCGACGGCCGACACGATGAGCGCGATGAGGCCGAGGATGTTTCGCTGCTTCTTCGTTGGCGGCGCGACGGCGGCGGGAGCCTGTGGCAGGCCGTGCTCGGGAGCTGGCTGCGCGTAGGGCGCGCTCGGTGCGGGCTGCGCGTACTCGGGGGCGGGCGCCGGCTGCGCGTCGGGAGCCGGGGGCGGGACGTTCGTCATGATTCTCCAGGTGCTGTGTTCTTGCGGGGGCGCGCGCGAATGGCGCGGGACCCATAGCCCCTGTGACTCCCCCAGTGTCCGGATGGACAACCTCAATCTAGTGGCACCCACAGACATTCCACAGCGAATGGAGATAACGAATTGAACGGGCGTGCAGTCCTCCGCCTCACACTTCAGGCCGCGCCGGCCGCACGGACATCGTCGCGAGCGAGTGCACGCTTCTGTCGAGTGCGAGATGGCCACGCCCCACCTTGGCGCTGCGAGCTGGAGGAGGCGTCGGGACATCGGGAAGGACCTCTGCCGGCACGTCGTCATTCACGAGGTCGAGCTTAACCAGCGGCCGCGGCACCCCCGTAATTCCGCGGATTTCCGGGGCTTCCGCACCGGAGCAACTTAGATGACGAAATAAGCGGTGTGGAGCGTAGTCACGCGCCAGTGTTCTCAGGGATCACCTGGATCAACTATCGAGGTGGGTCATAGCGAGCTGAGCAGGTACGCGGGGTCGGCCCGTTTCGTCTCGTCGCTTCGCTCCTCGCTCATCTCGAGGCCCGCTAGGACCACCATCAGAAACAGTCCGCCCGGATCAGGAAAGTTCGCCCCTAAGCTCCAGCCAACGCGGGCGTAGCGGCTGGCAAGTAAGCGAAGCTCTGCGGGACCGCTGGCCGAGGTTCGATGTCCGCCAGCGCCAGTGGATCGTCGAACCGGCTCGCCTCTGCGACAACGATGGCCACCGCGGAGTCTCGCCCCTCGTAGTAGGCACTGTAGGAGGCGTGGTCGATCTCCCCCACATCACCAAAACGGCTCCAGATCTCCTCCGGAGTGCCGGACACCACCTCGGCAATGGTGAAACGACCGATGACCATACTCACCGGAGCCGTGGCGTACACGATGACGGTGTCGATGTCCGGAGCAAGGCGACGCTTGCGGAACTCAACAGTCTTACGACCATCCATGATGGCGTCCGCCCAGTGTTCATGGATCGCCATCAGGGCGACGCGTTCAGCATCTGCTCGACCCACGCGATTGCCTTTCCGTCGGCGACCCGAACTATGGACTGTGGCCAACTTCTCACGAGACTATTCGAAACGATGTCATCCAACGTCCAAGGCGGAACGAGGAAGCGGTCGTGTCGAAACAGGATCGTCAACACCGCCTTTCCATCTTGATGTAAGCCTGCGACATCGTCCGCGGAGTAGACCGTCCGCTTGAATGACAACTCGATCGTCTCGACGGGGTCCGCCGACCGACTGGACATCTCGGCGACACCGACCGCGACGATCGCGCCGTCGCCTCGCTTCTTTCCTTGACTTCGATAGAACAGAAGGGTCGAACCGGCGGGGATCGACTTGGTCGGGCTGTGGCAGAGATACGCCTTCCGGATGGCGTTGCCATGCGCCTTCGTCGACGCCACGGTTCCGGGGATGACGGCCACTCCGGATGCGCCGATAACCGTCGCGTCGGGGAAAAGGTCTTCGTACCATTGCGGAGTGATCGGGATGATGAACACTGGCTGATCCGTCCGGATCGCCGGCGGTCCGTAGGCCACGTGATGCTCGAGACCACCGAGCGCTTGTCCGGCCTGTGGATCGAGTGACTTCAGATATACGTGTTCATCGGGCTTACCCGGTTTTAAGGTGACGAAGGCGAAACCAAAGTCACGGAGGAACTCCACCATTCGGACCTTGGCAGCGTCGACCTCCACAAATAACTCGCTGGGGCGTCCCGGCTCGGAGGCGGCCCACCTCAGCACCGCCTTCAACATCAGTTCACCGAGCCGGCGGCCGGCTGCACTATCGGCTACTTTGAAAGTCGATAGCTTGATCGCCTCAGCACCGGGCACGGACGGGTGCGCGTCGCGCATCTTGACGATTGCCATCGCTTCGTACTCGCCGCTCGGGGTTCGAACCACCCACGCACGCCTTGTTATCGACTCCGTCTTCACTTTGGCAACCCAAGCGTCGAAGTGCGGTGAGTAGTCTCGTCGGAGGTCATCGAAGATGCCCTGTGAGGTGTCTAGAAGATACGTCTTCATCTCCTCGACCGACGGGGGCGGCGGAGGAACATCGGGATGCCATGCAGCAAGTTGAGTAGCCGCTTCGCCTGGCGTCAGCACTTTCAATTCGAGCCCGAGTCGCCCGGCCCGCTTCCGCAGCCGCGTGTCATCGGTGACCAGAAAGTGGACGGCACCCACATGGAGTGCAGCGAGAATGCGAGCGTCACGGTCATCGTTTTTCCCGATTGGGGACGGGAACTCGGCAAGAACGGCTGGAGATGCAGGCTCATCGGTCAGCGCAGGGTACTTTTCGAACGCGGCGAGGTTCTGCGCGCGATGAGCCGGGTCACGCGTTTCGCCGAGATCATCGCGCGTCGCCGGGTGCACGAAGACGACGTGGCCATGCTCTCCCGCGATTCGGAGAAACTTGCTCACCGGCGCATGTCGCGCCTCGAGCTTGCCGTTGAAGGGCTCGGCGGCGATGACGACGTTCGAGTCGATCAAGAATGTCATCGCAGTCTGCATGAGTCCCCCGCGGCTGATGCTATTGTGCTTCGACTCTCGACACGTGGATTCGTTATCAACGAGTTCTTCAGCGCGGGACGGCAGACGCGGCCCACACGGCAGCGCCTGCCCCTAGCCTGGGTGGGTGAGCAGAACAGGCCGTGCCTCGGCGAGCGATGAGGTTGATACGCCAGAAGGGGTGATCACGCCATTGCCCTTTAGCGAGCATTACCACGGACCGATCTGGCACTTCACTGACGCTAGCGCCCTGGTGAGCATCGTCGAGAGGCAAGAGCTGTGGGCTTCTGCGGCGACGATGCTGAACGACCCTGAGGAACTGGTGTATGGCGCGGCGCGAATCGTCGACTGGTACGAAACGCATGGCGAAAGCCTGCCGAAGAACATCGGGCTACACCTGCAGCTCACGGAGATCCTGAAAGACAACTTCATTGAGCGTACGCAGGAGAACCCGGCGTACGTCGTGTGCGCATCCACCGACTACCGGGTCTTGAACCAGTGGCGGAACTATGGAAGTACGTCCGGTGTGAGTCTCCGGCTTGAACCACATGCACCGCTGGTTCATGACGACGCTGCGGACGCGGGCTTCCTCTTTCTGCCTCAGTGGGTTGAGGTCAAGTACGCGCCGGCGGATCAGGACGCGAGGATCGGACGCGTCCTAGCCGACATCGGCACAGGAAGACTCCGAGACGTTATTGCGAACAACCCCGGGATCGCGAACATGCTGATCCGCGGCACGCTTGCTTCCCTTGCAGCGTCGATGAAGGACCCCGCTTACGCGGAGGAGAAAGAAGTGAGGCTCGTAGTGCATCT
Organism: Microbacterium sp. NPDC089696; assembly: GCF_044749125.1. Taxonomy (NCBI): domain Bacteria; kingdom Bacillati; phylum Actinomycetota; class Actinomycetes; order Micrococcales; family Microbacteriaceae; genus Microbacterium; species Microbacterium sp. NPDC089696. The sequence goes on from NZ_JBIVHF010000002.1 coordinate 978,289, forward strand.
CCCAGATGGGCGTCAACCGCATCATCGGGGATCGACTAGGGGCGTTATTCCGTTCCTGAAGATCACTCACGACGCGATGCTCGGCTGGGAGCTCCCGGGGCGTGCGTTGGTGGGCGAGAGGGTCGGTTTGCCTATTCAGGAGGTTCGGGTCGGACCTCCCGACGGTGAGAGTGAGCGTCAGCGGATCATCGGTGTTAGGTCACTCCTGAACACCCACGGAATCGAGGCAGCAGTAAACGGCTCGACCATCCGGTACCTGCCAGTCCAGTAGCCAAGGCCGAGTAGCTCCGCACCCAGCGCGCAACGTTTGTCGCTCAGGATCTCGTCAGATGAGGGTCGCGTAGTTCTCCGGCCGCCTCGCCCTTGCTGGGGCTATGGCTACCGCCGTGACCATGGTCATCGCGCTGCGGCTCGGACACCCTGATTTCGTAGGACTTCCCGCAAGTACTGGCCACCGTGTACCCGGTACTCACCGCCATCACGGTCATTGCCTTCGCAGCATCCATCACCGCCCACCTCATCCGACGCAGGCTGAACGTCGTCGCCGTGCAGCTCGCCCACTTGGGCGCGAAGGTGTCCGTGTGAGGGAGTGTCACCTGGCGGCATTGCTTCGCGGGGTGAGGGGCAGGTTGGCCGACAGGCGCCCGCGGGTTAGTGCATGGTCATCTCTCGGAGCGTGCCAGTGAGAGTCGGGGTGATGTCGTTGGGCTTCCACTGCAGCCAGCGGGTCGAGGCGGGAAACTCTTCCATGGCCTTGGGCTGCGGAAAGGGCGAGATGATCAACAGCGAATTCCTGCCGTTGTTAGCGAGGCGCCGGAAGTAATTGGACGAGATCCCACCCACTCGAGGGCTGGAGTGCACCGCAATGAGTACTCTTCTGCCAGTAAGACTTACGACCGCGGCGTCCGCTCGACTGTGGCGTCCTCTCGAGCGCTCATCGTCCATTCCGACGTATGGCTCGCGCTCGTACTCGAGTCCGAGCGAGCGTGCAGTCCGCTCAACGGCGGCGAGAGCGTCTATCTCGAACGTGCGTTCCTGCGCGACGGAGGACTCGGCAAGACTTCCAGCGGTCGCCCTGGCATAACTCGCGAGCGCTGCACTGATCATCGCTTCCTGTGCCGCCGCCTCCGTTGCCTTGACGGACCGAAGCGCCTCCTGCGATGCCTCGCTCGAATCGTCGGGTTCCTCCAGCAGCGCCTCGGCCTTGCTGCCAAGCGTGTTGACGAGGCCAGCGCATGCGATCTGCTGAGCGTCGTCCGTCGCCGTGACCGCGAGTTCCTTGAGTGTGGCAATGGCGACCGGCTCCGGGAGCGGAACATCGAGCTTCACGGATGGGAGTGCGCGATCCGCAGTCCACTGAAAGGTCGTCCACCACCGATCTGCCTCTTCTGCGGCTTGCTGACTGGCGAGTGCGGCTCGAGACGTCTCGACCTGACCCTTGATCCCGCGGTATGCGATCATCGCAGCCACCAGCGCAGCGATGCCGCCAAGGCCGGGACTCTTCACGAAGTCCTGGACGAACTGACCGATGGCTTCGATGTGACCTGTGCCCGCGCCGATGGTGAGTGCAGCGACGCCGACCGCTACTCCCGCGCCCGCTCCGACTACCGACGCCCATACCCAGCGCGTGGCGGTTCGAACTGGCGGAGGTGTCGGGACGCCGAGAGTCGGCTTCGCAGACGGGCTGGAGGCGGAGGGGGCTTCTGCCAGCACGTCGTCGCTCACGAGGTCGAGCATAGCCAGCCACCGCAGCACCCGCGTAGTTCCACTGATCTCCGAGGCCTCCGCACCGGAGCAACTTAGATGACGAGATCGGCGGGGTGGAGCGTGGCCGCACCCCAGTGCTCTCAGGGATCACCTGGATCAACTATCGAGGTGAGTCATACCCGCTGAGCGGACACGCGGGGGCGTTTCGTCTCGTCGCTGCGCTCCTCGCTCAACGACCAGGGGCGCCGATCCGGTCGTTGAGCGAGCGCAGCGAGACGAAACGCGCTGGATGGGTCAGACGTCGCGCGCGCGGATCGGGTAGAGCCAGAAGCACAGCCACGCGAGCGCCGTGAACACGAGCGGCACGACCGCGACCATGATCCGGATGCCGCCGTCGACCGTGTCCGGCTGGGCGGCGTCACCCAGGCCCGCGTCGAACCCTGACGCCGTGAGCACGGCCGCCGCGACGACGGCCTGCAGCACGACCGACCCGCGCACGACGAAGCCGTTGATGCCGAAGTACGCTCCCTCACGCCGGTGCCCCGTGCGCGCGGCATCCTCGTCGATGATCTGCGCGAGCACGACCTCGAGCAGCTGCAGCAGGCCGCCCACTCCGACGCCCACCGCGACGCCCACGAGCGCCGCCGCGAGCACGCTCGTGGGCAGCAGGTAGCCGAGTACGGCGACGCCGAACACGGACACGCTCCACAGCAGCGCCGTGCGGGGCGAGGTGCGGCGCACGACCGCGCTCCACAGCACGATCGACGGGATCGCGGTGACGAAGATCGCCCCGAGCAGCAGGCTCCCCTCACCCTCCGCCGCTCCCAGCGAATAGCGGACGTAGAACGGGATCGCGGCGAGGATCACGGCGATCGACGTCTGCACGAAGAGCGAGCCGAGCACGTAGGGGACGAAAGCCCGGTTCGCGAACGTGTACCGCAGCTGGTCGCCCCAGCGCATGGCCTCGGACGACGCCTCGGGCACCCGGCGCTCGATCATGCCGCCCGCGAACGACCACACCAGCATCACCAGGCAGACCGCGGCGAGCGCGATCGCCATGCCCGACCAGCCGATCCAGCCGTACAGCGCCGGCGCTCCGGCCGTGCCGAGCACCATTCCGAGGATCGCGAAGATCTGCCGGGGCACGTTCCCGCGAGCGCGCTCCTCGGTGGTACGGAAGATCTCGGGGAACAGCGCCGAGATGTTGAGCACCACGACGACGAAGGCGATGTCGTACACCGCGACGACCACGAGGAACCAGACGATGAGCCCGGCGGTGGGCAGCGCCGGCGGCATCCAGACGAGCGCGAACGCGACCACGAGCGGCACGATGCCGATCCCGATCCACGGGATGCGGCGCCCCCACGGCGTGCGGATGCGGTCGGAGAGCGCCCCGGCCACGGGATTGAGCACGGCGTTGAGCACGCCGTGCGCGATCATCGCGGCCGCGACCCAGCCCGGGGCGACGCCGAGGTGGGTGACGTAGAAGTAGACCACGAACGCCGAGAACGTCTGCGCCATGAGCTGCGTCGGGAAGCCGGAGGCGCCGAACGCGATGGCCTGTGCCCTGGTCGGCGCGGCGTCCAGCCGGCGGTCGCGCAACCGCGTGGTGAGCGAGGTCACCGCTCTCCCCTCTGCAGGGCGCGCAGCTCGCGCCATCCGATGCGGACGAGCCCCTCCTCGTCGATCGCCTGCAGCACCATCGGATCGTCGAGCAGCCGCAGCTCGTGCCCGCGCTTCTCGGCGCCGAAGTCGACCACCGCGCGCAGCTCCTCGTCATCGACCATGGGGTGCAGGTAGATCTCGGTGACCCCGGCCGGCACGGCACGCAACAGGGCGAGGAACCCCTCTCGCACCCATTCGTAGGTCTCTCCGGGCAGAGTCTCGAACGGATGCGTCCAGAGGCGGTCGACGATCTCGACGCCCAGCGCGTCGGCGGCCGCAGCGGCCTCCGTGAGCTGAGCCTGGAGCGCGGGGTCGCCGGCGGCGCCCTCCATCGTGCGCGGAAGACGGAAGGGCAGGCCGTGTCGCGCCGCGAGCTCGAGCACGGGTCCGAGGAAGTCGCGGCCGGTGAGCAGCCCGTACACCGAGCCCATGTGGTTGTCGAGGTGCGTGACGTCGACGCCGGCGTCGAGGGCCGCCTGCAGCTGCGCCTCGATCTCGGCGGCGACGTCGGCCGTCGCGGCGTTCTGCTCGACCGCGAGCACCTCCGCCGGGAAGTACCCCGCGTCGTCGACAAGTGTGGAGGCGGTGCCGGTGAGCGGCCGCCAGCGGTAGCGCGTCCACTCGCTCGTGAGCACGAGGTGCACACCCACGTCGAGGTCGGTGCGGGAGGCCGCGAAGGCCAGCGCCTCCGGCGCCCAGGCGCACGGGACCATCACGGTCGCCGAGTCGACGCGACCGGTCGGAAGCAGCTGCGTGATGGCGGTGTTCGCCGCGTGGCACATGCCGAAGTCGTCGGCGTTCACGATGATCGCGCGTGCTCCGGGCGCGAGGCCGAGTCGGTCGGCGAGGTCGGAGATCATCGGACGGACCGGTCGACGGCAGCGGCACCGTGATCGACGGAGGCGCCGCGATCGACCGAGGGCACCAGACGCGAGAACACGGTCGCGCGCAGGGCGGCGGCGGACTCCTGCACGGCGCCGACCAACGGCGCCTCCGGCCCGAACGACGACACGAGGAAGCGCATCGGCAGCTGTGCGGCGTACTCCTCGGCGACGCGCGCCACGGCATCGACGAGCACCGGGTGCGCGGCCACGCCTCCGAGGATGAACGCCTCGGGATCGAGCACGAGCGCGATGCTGCCGGCGACGATCGTCAGGCGGCGTCCCATCTCGGCGGCCATCGCGAGTGCGGCCTCGTCGCCCGCGGCCGCGGCGTCCAGATGCTGATGGACGGTCTCCTCGGGATCGCGTCCGTGGGCGAGGGCGAGGTCGCGCACGACCGCGTCGCCGAGCACGGGCGCACCGATCGGCACGGGGGTCTGCGGCAGGAACGTGATCTCGCCCGCGACCCCGGAGAACCCCCGGTGCAGCGCGCCGTCGATCACGATGCCGCCGCCGAGCCCGTCGTCGAGCAGCAGGAGCGCGAAGCTCGCGAGCTCCGCTCCTCGGCCGTCGGCGAGCTCCGCCAGGGCGGCGAGGTTCACGTCGTTCTCGATCCGCACCGGCGCGCCGAGGCGGGCGGAGAGCGCGGCGCGGAAGGCACCCCCGTCAGGCCCCTGGTCGTCGCGGATCGCGCCGTCGGCCGTCACGATGCCGGGCACTCCGATGACGGCGACGTGCAGCGGTCCGTGCACCTTCTCGAGGCACGCCTCGATCAGGCCCGCGATGTGGTCGACCCGATCGCCGAGAGGCGGGAACGGACCGTGGGTCTCCACGCGCACGGCCCCGGTCGCGTCGACGAGAGCGACATGCGCCGCGGACGGCTCGACGTGCACGGCGGCCGCGTACCCGAGGGCGGGATGCAGGGAGACGCGTCCCGCCGCGGGACCGCGCGTGTCCCGGTCGACGCCCGCCGCGGCGACGGCGTCCGACCCCTCCAGCATCCGCAGCACCTGCGTGACCGCGGTGCGCGAGAGACCGGTCTCGGTCATGAGCTCGGCGCGGGTGAGCGGGCCGCGACGTGCCAGCGATTCGAGGATCGCGCGTCCGTTCAGCGTGCGCAGCAGCGTCTGCGGACCGGCGAGCGGTCGTGCCATGAGAGTCCCCCCGAGTCGACGTCCGACCCAGCATAGACACATCGCGTCTCACCGGTCGAGCGCCGCGGGAGCCCTCCCGCGAACCGACTCAGTCGAGAGCGGTCATCACGTGCTTGAGGCGGGTGTAGTCGTCGAAGCCGTACTGCGACAGGTCCTTGCCATAGCCGGAGTGCTTGAACCCGCCGTGCGGCATGTCCGACACGAACGGGATGTGCGTGTTGATCCACACGCAGCCGAAGTCGAGGTCGCGCGAGAACCGCATGGCCCGCGCGTGGTCGGTCGTCCACACCGAGGAGGCGAGCGCGTAGGGCACGTCGTTGGCCATCGCGAGCGCCTCCTCTTCCGTCTCGAACGACTGCACCGTGAGCACGGGGCCGAAGATCTCCCCCTGCACGGCCTCGTCGTCCTGACGCAGCCCGGTGACGATCGTCGCCTCGAAGAAGTAGCCCTTCTCGCCCTGGCGACGCCCGCCGGTCGCGATCGTCGCGTGCGCGGGAAGCCTGTCGACGAAGCCCGACACCTGGGCGAGCTGCGCCGCGCTGCTGAGCGGCCCGTACAGCACGCCCTCGTCCTGCGGAGCGCCGGTGCGAGCGTCGGTCCGCGCCCGTTCGACGAGCGACGCCACGAACTCGTCGTGCACGGAGGAGTGCACGAGCACGCGCGTCGCCGCCGTGCAGTCCTGGCCCGCGTTGAAGAACGCGCCGGTGACGATGCCCTCCGCGGCCTTGGCGAGGTCCGCGTCGGGGAAGACGACCGCGGGGGCCTTGCCGCCGAGTTCGAGGTGCACGCGCTTGACGTCGGCCGCCGCCGAGCGGGCGACCGCCATGCCGGCGCGCACGGACCCCGTGATCGCGACCATCTGCGGGGTCGGGTGCTCGACGAGCGCGACTCCCGTGTCACGGTCGCCCAGCACGACGTTGAGCGTGCCGGCCGGGGTGTGCACCGCGACGATCTCGGCGAGCAGCAGCGTGGTGAGCGGCGTCGACTCGGCGGGCTTGAGCACGACCGTGTTGCCCGCGGCGAGCGCCGGGGCGATCTTCCACACCGCCATGTTGAGCGGGTAGTTCCACGGCGTGACCTGGCCGATCACGCCGATCGGCTCCCTGCGGACGAACGAGGTGTGCCCGGCGAGGTACTCCGCGGCGGCACGGCCTTCGAGGCTGCGGGCGGCGCCGGCGAAGAAGCGGAGCTGATCGATCGACTGCAGGATCTCGTCGGCGACGAGGCTCGCTCGGGGCTTGCCCGTGTCCTTCGACTCGAGGTCGGCGAACTCCTCCGCTCGCGCCTGCATCTCGTCGGCGATGCGGAACAGCGCGAGCTGACGATCGGCGGGGGTGGTGTCGCGCCACAGCGGGAAGGCCGCGGCGGCCGCGGCGTAGGCGGCGTCGACGTCGTAGGGGTCGGAGATCGGCAGCTCGCCGTAGACCTCTTCGGTCGCGGGATCGATCAGCGGCATCCGGCCGGTGCCGTTCACGGGGACGAAGGCGCCGCCGACGAAGTTCTGCAGAAGCTCGGCGCTCGGATGCTCAGTGACCATGCCCGCCATGCTAGCGAGAGCACTGCGAATACAGAAGAGTCATCTGGGAATGACGATGGAATCAGTTGCGAGACACTCGGTCACCTGTCAATATCGACACATGAGCGCGCCGACGAAGCAGCCCGTGCTGGACGACATCTCGAAGCGGATCGTCGAACTGCTGCAGGAGGACGGCCGTCGCCCCTACGCCGAGATCGGCCGCGAGGTCGGTCTCAGCGAGGCCGCGGCGCGGCAGCGCGTGCAGCGCATGACCGAGGCGGGCATCATCCAGATCGTCGCGGTCACCGACCCCATGCAGCTCGGATTCCACCGCATGTCGATGATCGGCATCCGCGTCACGGGCGATCCGCGTGCGGTCGCCGAGCAGCTGACCGCGATCACCGAGCTCGCCTACGTCGTCGTGACGCTCGGCACCTACGACATCCTCGTCGAGGCCGTGTGCGAGAGCGACGCCGACCTGCTCGATCTCATCGCGACGCGCATCCGCACGATCCCCGGTGTGACGCACACCGAGAGCCTGCTCTACGCGGGCCTCTACAAGGACCTCTACAACTGGGGTACGCGCTGACGCGCCGCACCCTCCCCCTCACGCACACATCGGAGTGATGATCATGGGAACCACCGTCTTCGAACGCCGGCGTCCCGCGGATGCCGTGATCGATGCATCCCTGCAGGACACGGCCTTCCGCGTGTTCTGGCTCGACGACGTCGACCGCCCCACGCATCCGCCGCTGCGGGGCACGACGAGCGCCGACCTCGTGATCGTCGGCGGCGGTTACACCGGCCTCTGGACCGCTATCCGCGCCAAGGAGCGCGACCCCGGGCGCTCGGTCGTCCTGCTGGAGGCGTCGCGCATCGCGTGGGCGGCGTCCGGTCGCAACGGCGGGTTCTGCGAGGCGAGCCTCACGCACGGGCACGAGAACGGCGTCACCCGGTGGCCGCAGGAGATCGACCGCCTCGAGGAGCTGGGACTCGAGAACCTCGACGGCATCGAGGCCGCGGTGCGCCGCTACGAGATGGATGCCGACTTCGAGCGCACGGGTCAGCTCGCCGTGGCCGTCGAGCCGCACCAGGTCGAGTGGCTGCGGGAGGAGGAGGGCTTCCTCGACCGGGAGGCCGTGCAGGCCGAAGTGCACTCGCCCACGTTCCTCGCCGGCGCCTGGGAACGCGACGCGTGCGCGATGGTGCACCCTGCCAAGCTCGGGCTCGAGCTCGCGCGCGTGGCGGTCGAGCTCGGCGTCGTGATCCACGAGAACTCGCTCGTGCGGGAGATCTCCGGCGACGGCTCCGGCCCGATCACGGTCGTCACGCGCGACGGCGGGAAGGTCTTCGCGGAGTCCGTGGCTCTCGGGACGAACGTGTTCCCCTCGCTCCTGAAGCGCAACCGCCTCATGACCGTGCCCGTGTACGACTACGTGCTCATGACCGAGCCGCTGTCGTCCGAGCAGCTCGCGTCGATCGGCTGGTCGAACCGTCAGGGCCTCGCCGACAGTGCGAACCAGTTCCACTACTACCGCCTGACCGCCGACGACCGCATCCTGTTCGGCGGCTACGACGCCGTCTACCACTTCGGCGGCAAGGTGCGCCCGGAGTACGAGGACCGGATGGAGAGCCACCGCAAGCTCGCCTCGCACTTCTTCACGACGTTCCCGCAGCTCGAGGGCCTGCGCTTCACGCACCGCTGGGCCGGGGCGATCGACTCGTCGAGCCGCTTCTGCGCGTTCTTCGGCACGGCTCGCAAGGGGCGCGTGTCGTACGCGACCGGGTTCACGGGACTGGGCGTCGGGGCCGCCCGCTTCGCGGCCGACGTCATGCTCGACAAGCTGTCGGGCGAGCCGACCGAGCGCACCGAGCTCGCGATGGTCCGCGAGAAGCCGATCCCGTTCCCTCCGGAGCCCGCCGCCGCGATCGGCATCAACCTCGTGCGCGCCGCGATGGACCGAGCCGACCACAACGAGGGCAAGCGCAACCTGTTCCTCAAGACGCTGGATGCCGTGGGCATGGGGTTCGACTCGTGACCGGTCTCGCTCCGGGGGCCGTGGTGGATGCGGGGGCTCTGTCCCTCGCACATCAGGCGCTCCCGGCGTCCGAGGTGGTGTCGGGCGCTCCGACGACCGCGACGGCGGCTCTCGGCGCGCTCGGGGACATCGAGGTCGGCGTGTGGGAGATGACCCCCGGCACGGCAACCGACATCGAAGCCGACGAGGTCTTCGTCGTGCTGTCGGGGCACGCGCGCATCGACTTCGTCGACCCGCCGCTCCCGTCGATCGAGGTGGGTCCTGGGTCGCTCGTGCGTCTCGCCGAGGGTCAGCGCACGGTCTGGACGGTGACCGAGACGCTCCGCAAGGTCTACATCGCCTGAGAGTCAGTCGCCCTCAAGGGCCTGATGGTCGCGTATGCGTCGGCGACATCACGGCTCGGGACGTCGTAGACGCGCACCATGCCGGCATCCCCCTCGTGTCGCGGCCAGCCGGGATCGCCGTCCGTGACGAACGCGACGGCGGCCGCGTGCACCTCGTCGGCGAGCTGCTGCGGAGGATTCGGACCGGCGAGGTTCTCGATGCGCGGACCGTCGAGGCAGTCGAAGAAGAACGGCACGTCGAGGCAGTGCTCCGCGAACCCGAAGCGTCCGGACGGCCAGGAGAACCGGTACACCCAGGTCGGCGCGTCGCCACGAGCATCCGCCGCCCGGAGCACGCCGACGCGGAACATCCGGTCGGTCAGCACGCGGCCCGCGAGACGCGACTTGCCGAGCCGCACGACGTCGGCGTTCGCGGCGAGGTACTCGGCACGGGCGCCCCGCGGGAGGCCGAGCCGGTCGAGCAGGACGTTCCGCGGCACCCAGCGCAGCGCCTTCGCCGCGGCCCCGCCGAACACCATCGTGAACTCGTCGTCGGTGGCCCCGAGCACGAGGGGCTTGTCGGCGCCGACGCCCGCGCGCAGCGACTCGAGGGTCGGGCGCACGATGAGGTCGCCGTCGACGGCGGGACCCAGGGGGAGGCCCTCGTCGACGAGCGAAGCGATCGCCTGCGGACTCAGATGCATGGCCCTCTTCTGCAGCGTCAGCAGCCGCAGCTCGTCGACCGTCGACATCCCCGCGACGGTCGCCTCCACGCCGGCCGAGGTCGCCAGGGCGCGCCCGAAGGCCTCCGACCGCGCTGCCGCGACGTCGGTGAGCGCCGAGGACAGCGCGTACACCCCGTGGAAGAGATGCTGCGCCGTCGCCATGCCGAGGAGGGTGAGCACCGCGCCGCCGCCCGCGGACTGCCCGGCGATCGTGACCCTCCCCGGGTCGCCGCCGAACGCCGCGATGTTCTGCTGCACCCACTCGAGCGCGAGCAGCCAGTCGCGGACGCCGCGGTTCGCCGGGGCATCCTCGATCCATCCGAAGCCCTCGAAGCCCAGCCGGTACGAGAGCGTCACCGTCACGACGCCGTCGCGGGTGAACGCGCGGCCGTCGTACCAGGGACTCGCCGGAGAGCCGCTCGTGAAGCCGCCGCCGTGGATCCACACGAGCACCGGCAGGCCCTCGGCATCCGGGTCGGGGGAGAACACGTTGACGTTCAGCGTCGACGACCCCTCGACGCTCGGCTCCGGGATCAGCGTGTCGCCCTGATCGCCGCGCTGCGCGGTCGCCCCGAACTCGAGCGCATCGCGCACGCCCTCCCACGGCGCATGCGGCACCGGGGCCGCGAAACGGAGGTCGCCGACCGGCGGCTCGGCGAACGGGATGCCGAGGAACGCGGCCGATCTCGGCGCATCCGGACCTCCCGTCGTCGGACGCCAGCGTCCTCGGACGCGCCCCGCAGCGGTGTCGACCTCGACGAATTCGCTCATCACAGCAGTCTGCCGGATGCCGTCGCGGTCAGCCCCGCACGACCTCGGCGTGCGGCATCCGCTCGGTCATGACGCGGATAGCCTCGGCGTTGTCGTCCACGAGCACGGCGTCGCGTCCGAGCGCCGAGGCGACGGCTCCGGTCGTGCCGCTGCCCGCGAAGAGGTCGAGCACGCGGTCGCCGGGTCGGCTCGACGCCCGTACGATGCGGCGGAGGATGCCCTCGGGCTTCTGCGTCGGGTAGCCGGTCTTCTCGCGTCCGGTCGTCGGGACGATCGTGTGCCACCAGACGTCAGTAGGGAGCTTCCCCCGCGCGGCCTTCTCGGGTGTGACGAGACCGGGGGCCATGTACGGCTCGCGGTCGACGTCATCGGCGTTGAACACGTACTCGCGCGGGTTCTTCACGTACACGAGGATCGTGTCGTGCTTGGTCGGCCACCGCCTCCGGGACTTGGCGCCGTAGTCGTACGCCCAGATCAGCTCGTTGAGGAAGCAGTCGCGACCGAACACGGCATCCAGCATGACCTTGGCGTAGTGCGCCTCGCGGTAGTCGAGGTGCAGGTAGAGCGTGCCGTCGTCGGCGAGCAGACGCCATGCCTCCTCGAGGCGCGGCATGAGGAAGTCGCCGTAGTCGTCGAACCGGTCGTCGTACGCGCGCAGCATCCCGCGCACGCGCTCGTACCGATGTCCGTGGAAGCCGTGGCGAACCTCGGTGGGCGCCGCCTGCTCGGCATCCTCGGCCTGCGGCTCCTCGTCGGGTGCGGCACGGCGGGCCGTCACGACCTGCCGCTCCTGCGCCCGCCCGGTGTTGAACGGCGGGTCGAGGTACACGAGCGTGAAGGACGCCGAGGGCAGTGACGCCGCGACCGCGAGGTTGTCGCCCTGGATGACGGTGACGGCCCCGGAGCTGTCGGCAGCAGCGGATCCGGATGCCGCGTCGGGCGTCACGGGACCCGGTGCAGCCACGCGTCCGTCGCGAACTTCGACTCGACGAGGGCTTCGGCGTCGGCGTACTCGTCGGCCGTGATCGCGCCGTCCTCCGCGTGCGTGAGCGACCGGAACGTCGCGATGAAACGGTCGATGATCTCGGCCCGCGTCAGCCCGGTCTGGCTGCGCAGCGGGTCGACGCGCTTGGCTGCGGACGTCGTGCCCTTGTCGCTGAGCTTCTCGCGGCCGATGCGCAGCACCTCGGTCATGGTCTGGCCGTCGATGTCGTACGACAACGTGGCGTGGTGCAGCACCCCGCCGTTCGCGAGGCGCTTCTGCGCGGCGCCGCCGATCTTGCCCGACGAGCTCGCGATGTCGTTGAGCGGCTGGTAGACCGCGTCGATCCCCAGCGACCGCAGCGCCTGCAGCACCCAGTCGTCCAGGAACGCGTAGGAGTCGGCGAACGTCATTCCCTGCACGAGGGATGCCGGCACGTAGAGCGAATAGGTGATGATCTGCCCCGCGGCCATGAGCATCGCCCCGCCGCCGGAGATGCGGCGCACGACGTCGAAGCCGTGCCGGGCAGCTCCCTCGGGGTCGACCTCGTTGCGGTACGACTGGAACGAGCCGATCACGACGGCCGACTGGTCCCACTCCCAGATGCGCAGCGTGGGGCGTCGGCGCCCCTCGCCGACGCGGGCCGTGAGCACCTCGTCGAGCGCGAGGTTCATGCGCGGCGAGACGGCCTTCTCGTGCACGATCTCCCAGTCGAAGTCGCCCCAGCCGGGAGCCGTGACCAGCGCGCGGCGCACCGCTGTGCCCACGGCCTCGGGCGTGAAGCCGAGCAGCTGCGCCCCCTCGGGGAGCGCGGCGCGGACGGCCGCGGCGATCGTCGTGGCGTCCGACTCGACGGGCAGACCGTTCACGGCGGCGTCGATGTCCTCGATCGCCGAGTCCGGCTCGAGGAAGAAGTCGCCCGCGAGACGGAATCGCGCGATCCGGTCGTCCTCGACCTCGAGGTCGACGACCACGAGCTTTCCGCCTGGGACCTTGTATTCTCCGTGCACGGTTCCAGCTTAAGGCGCGCCTGCGCGGGCGGGGGATGCCGGGGGCTCAGCGGCCCAGCACGACCGCGCGCTCACCCGCGCGGATCGGCAGCGAGTAGCGGTTCTCCGCGGGCGGCTGCGGGCACACGAACTGGTCCGAGAACGCGCACGGCGGGAGGTACGCGCGGTTGAAGTCGACGATCGCGGTGCCGTCGTCGCCGGGGTGCTCGATGGGCAGGAACCGGAAGCGGTAGGTCTCGGTGCCGTTCGTCCCGTCCGCGAACACCGCGGTGAGCTCCCCCTGAGGCGTGCGCGTCGCCGACAGCGTGAGCGGGATGCCGTCGAGCGCGAAGCGCAGCCGTCCCGCGAGGGGCTGCTCGTGCACGGCGCCGTCGACCGCGGTGATCGTGACCGTCTCGCCCGGCGTCTCCTCGAAGTCGGCGCGCACCCGCCACCCCTCCCGCGGCGGATACGCGTCGATCCCGCTGAACCGCTCTCGTTCGGCGCGCCGCGGGTTGAACACCCGCAGCGCCACCGCCCCTCGACGGTCGAACACCCGCAGCTCGCGTCGTCCGAGTCGCAGCGTCTCGCGCCCCCGCAGCGTGACGACGTTCCCGGCGGTCCCGAGGTCGCTGCCACGGATGCCTCCGTCGCCCGTGAGCGCCCAGAGCCCCGGCACGCCCTCCACCGCGGCCGGCTCCGTGATGAGCCAGTTCGTCGATTCGAGCGCGGCCGGTCCGTACTCGGCGCCGGCATAGCGCTCGCGCGACTCGTGCCAGCTGCGCCACTCCTGTACGAAGCCCACCGCGCACCTCCTCTCGCCGCTCTCACCCTCCGACGTGAATCTAGGCGGAGGAGCGGATGCCGCGAGGGCGTGGCGTCATGCGCCTTCACCCGCTGTCACACGGGGTCACGCGGCGTCACGGGACGACTTCTCCCGAGGCCCGCCCCCGCGCAGGCGGTCGTCCCGACAGGAGATGCGCACCTCCGAAGGATCCCTCCGCGCCGATGCTCCTGTCGAAGCGCACATCGCCTGCGGAACGGCATCGCCTCCGGAAGGGCTCGCGCCTCGAGCGCAGGTCAGCGCCGCTGGATGCGGGCGTCGAGCCAGGACAGCACGTCGGCGCGGACCTCGGCCTGGTTCAGCTCGGCGAAGATCTCGTGACGGGCGTCCGGGTAGACGAGAGTCGTGATGTCGGTGAGGCCCGAGCGTGAGCGGTACTCGTCGGCGAGCTTGTGCACGCTGCGCGGGCCGCCCACCGGGTCGTCGCGTCCGACGAGGAGGAGCATCGGGATGTCGTGGCCCAGGTCGCGGCGCGGTCGTCCGTAGAGCTTCGCGGCCTCGATCGGACCGAACAGCTTCAGCAGCGGCACCTCGGTCGTGAGCGGATCGTCGTGGAACGCGGTCCAGACCTCCGGGTCGCGGCTGAGCCACTCCAGGCCGGTGGCATCGGGCGCCGCCCAGCGGGCGTTGAGCGGCGCGGCGTTGAGGGAGCCGGGCATGCGCAGCGCGGATCCCGACAGGATCACGGCGTCCCACGCCTCGGGGTGGTCGTTCACGAGCATCTGCGCGAGGAACGAGCCCCACGAGTGCCCGAGGAGCACGAGCGGCAGGTCGGGGTGCTCGTCCCGGATGATGCCGGTGAGCTGCCAGATCGCGGCCTCGGCGGCGCGGATGCCGCCCGCGCCGAGACGGCCGAGCTTCGCCGGACCGTCATGCTGGCGGATGCCGGTGCGACCGTGCCCGCGGTGGTCGTCGGCGTACACGTGGAAGCCCGCCTCGGTGAGCGCTGCGATCAGCGCGACGTATCGCCCGGCGTGCTCGCCGACGCCGTGCAGGAGCTGCACGACCCCTCGCGCCTCACCCGCTGCGGGGTGCACGTCGTAGACGATGGCGATGCCGTGGGCATCCGTGAACTCGCGCGTATCCGTCACGCCCCCACCCTACTGATCGCGACGGAGACCGGCGCGGACGAGTTCACGCCGCGAGGGCGGCCACGACCGCGCGCGCCGTGTCGAGGTCGGTGACCTCGTAGCCGCCGACGCCGTCGGATGCCGACCCCATGCGCACGCCGCCGTCCTCGTGCACCGTGCGCTTGGCCGAGAAGTGCAGGGCGTCCACGCCGACTCCGGCGAGTGCGGCCGCGCATGCGGCATCCACCCCGCTCCCGGCCATGACCTCGATCGCGCCCGCCGCCTCCGACACCATGGCGCGCAGCGTGTCGATGCCGTCGATCGCGGCGGAGGCGCCCCCGGAGGTGAGCACGCGGCGCAGCCCCAGCGATCGTGCGGCGACGAGCGTCGCGACGGGATCGGCGGTGACGTCGATCGCCCGGTGCAGGGTGACGGACCCCGCCCCCGCGGCGTCGCGGAGCCGCGCCATGGCATCGACGTCGAGGCGCCCGGCGGGATCCAGCGCTCCGACGACCACGCCGTGGGCGCCGGCCTCGATCGCGCGGCGGACGTCGAGCGCCGAGAGCGCGATCTCGTCGTCGTCGTAGTGGAAGCCGCCCGCGCGCGGACGCACGAGCACGTGCACCTCGACGCCGACCTCGCGGGCGGTCTCTATCGAGAGCTCGAGCGTCGCGGGAGACGGCGTCAGGCCGCCCAGCGGCAGCGCCTGGGCGAGCTCGACGCGCACGGCCCCGACGGCTCCGGCGATGCGGACTCCGGCGGGTCCGTTGACGGCGATCTCGAGGGCAGGCGTGCGGGTCGTCATCCGTCCATTCTGGCGCGCACGCACCGGCATCCGCCCCATATCGTCGCAGTCGGGCTTTCGCGCGCCGGAAAAATTACTTAGACTGTCTAAGTAATGTCTGCGTCTGATGAAGCCCTCCACCTCACCGCGACAGACCTGCGCATGGCCACGTTCCGGCTCGCGCGCCGCCTCCGGTGCGCCCGCGCCGTCGACGCCATGAGCGATGCGCAGCTCGCTGTCCTCGCCACGCTCCGCATGCACGGGCGCCGCACGATCAGCGCCCTCGCCGAACGCGAGCGCGTCACCGCACCGTCGATGACGAGCATGATCAACGGCCTCGAGGAGCAGGGGTACGTGATCCGCATCCCCGACGAGGAGGATCGACGCCGCGTGCACGTCGACATCACCGAATCGGGCACCGCGATCGTCGCCGAGACGATCCAGCGTCGCGACGAGCTGCTCGCCGAGATGCTCGCCGAGCTCGACTTCACCGAGGACGAACTCGCGACCCTCCGCGAGGCCAGCGCCCTGATGCGCAAGGTGGTCGACCGATGAGCGCCATGTTCCGCTCCTTCGCGAACATCAACTACCGCATCTGGTTCGCCGGGGCGCTCGTGTCGAACGTCGGCGGCTGGATGCAGGCCACCGCGCAGGACTGGGTCGTGCTCACCGAGCTCACCGACAACGACGCAGCCGCCATGGGCGTCACGATGGCCCTGCAGTTCGGCCCGCCTCTCGTGCTCGTGAGCCTCACGGGATGGGTGGCCGACCGGTTCGAGCGCCGCCGCATCCTGCTCGCCACGCAGACCTCGTTGCTCATCCTGGCGATCGCCGTCGGCACCCTGCTGCTCAACGGCCTCATGACGCTGCCGATGATGTTCGGCTTCGCGGCGGCGTTCGGCGTGGTCAACGCGTTCGACGCCCCGGCCCGGCAGGCCTTCGTATCGGACATGGTCTCGGTCGGCGACACGTCGAACGCGGTCGCCCTGAACTCGGCGTCGTTCAACCTCGCCCGCATGATCGGCCCCGCCGTCGGCGGTCTGCTGATCGTCGCGATCGGCTCCGGCTGGGTGTTCATCGCGAACGCCGTGACCTTCCTCGCGATGCTCGTGGCACTGCTCCTGCTGCGCACGGGGCAGCTGGCTCCGCGCCTCAAGAACCGCAGTCGCGGCGGTCTCGCGGCGGGGTTCCGCTACGTCTGGGGGCGCAGCGACCTGCGCGTGGTCTTCGTGACGGTGTTCCTCATCGGCGCGTTCGGCATGAACTTCCCGATCTTCGCCTCGACCATGGCTCTCGAGTTCGGTGCGGGGGCCGACGGCTACGGCGTGCTCAGCTCGATCCTCGCGATCGGCTCGCTCGCCGGGGCGCTGCTCGCGGCGCGACGTGACCGCGCCCGCGTGCGCGTCGTGATCTTCGCCGCCGGCGGGTTCGGCATCGCCGCGTTCGTGTCGGCCGCGATGCCGACCTACCTCACGTATGCGATCACCCTCACGTTCACCGGGTTCATGATCGTGACGCTGCTGACGACGGCCAACGGATACGTGCAGATGACGACCGACCCGGCGCTGCGCGGTCGCGTGCTCGCGCTGTACATGGCGGTCATCATGGGCTCGACCCCGGTCGGGGCGCCGATCGCCGGGTGGGTCGCCGACACGTTCGGACCCCGCAGCGCGATCATGCTCGGCGGCACGGCCGGCTTCGTGGCCTGCGCGATCGGCCTGATCTGGGTGCTCACGTCCGGGCGCGTGCACCGCGACGAGAGCCGGCGCTTCCTGCTCACTCTCGACGAGACGCGGCCCCTCAGCATCGTCGACGAGCCGGAGCTGGCCGAGCCCGCGGCATCCGCGGAGCCGGTCGACTTCACCGAGAAGGCGACGGCGACCACGCCGATCCGCATCGCGAAGCAGGACTGACCCCCACCCCTTTGTCAACGCCCTCTCGGACGTGTGCGGGCGCGCGTAGCGTCGCGTTCATGGACGAGAACACAGGACGCACGCCGCACCCCGAGCAGCCCGCCGAGGGGTCCCCCGACGTCAACCCCGAGCACAACACCGCCCCCGACGGTGAAGACGGAGGCGCGCAGGGCGCGGCCCAGGGCGGCGCGATCCAGGGCAACAGCTCGCATGGAGAGTCGCCGCGCGGCGCTATCCAGGGCGAGGCCGAGGACGGCGATCCGCAGGGCGCGACGCAGGGCGGCGCGATCCAGGGCGACAGCTCGCACGGCGAATCGCCGCACGGCGCGATCCAGGGCGACGCCGACCCCGATCGCGGAGCGCATCTGGGCGGCGACGCGACGACCGCCGAGCAGCTCGACGCCGACACCGACGTCGAACGGGACACGCTGCGCACGCTCGACCCGGACGACGCCCCGGCCTGAGCCCGCGGGGCGGCAGCTCTTCCCTACGCCCCGAGCACGTGCTTGAGCTGCTCGACCGCCCAGTCGAGCTCGGTCGCGCGCACGACGAGGGGCGGCGCGATGCGGATCGTCTGTCCGTGCGTGTCCTTGACGAGCACACCGCGGTCGAGGAGCTTCTCCGCGATCTCGCGGCCGGTGCCCTTCGCGGGGTCGATGTCGACGCCGGCCCAGAGCCCCGCGATGCGCACGGCCGTGACGCCGTGCCCGATCAGGGGCTCGAGCGCCGCAGAAAGATGAGCGCCGAGGGCGCGGGCACGCTCCTGGAACTCGCCGGTCCCGAGCATCTCGACGACGCGCAGACCGACGGCCGCCGCGAGCGGATTGCCGCCGAACGTCGAGCCGTGCTCGCCGGGCCGGATCACACCGAGAACGTCGGCGTTCGCCACGACGGCCGACACGGGCAGGATGCCGCCGCCCAGCGCCTTGCCGAGCAGGTACAGGTCGGGCACGACGCCCTCCCGGTCGCACGCGAAGGTCTCCCCCACGCGGCCGAGGCCCGACTGGATCTCGTCGGCGATGAACAGCACGTTCTTCTCGTCGCAGATCTCGCGGATGCGGCGCAGGTAGCCGTCGGGCGGGATGATCACGCCGCCCTCGCCCTGGATCGGCTCGATGAGCACGGCGGCCGTGTCATCGGTGATGGCCGCGGCGACGGCATCCGCGTCGCCGTAGGGAACGACATCGAAGCCGGGCGTGTACGGGCCGAAGCCGGCGCGCGCCTCCTCGTCGTCGCTGAAGCTCACGATGGTCGTGGTGCGGCCGTGGAAGTTGCCGGCGGCGACGATGATGCGAGCGGCGCCGTCGGCGATGCCCTTGACGCGGTACCCCCAGGCGCGTGCGACCTTGATGCCGGTCTCGACGGCCTCGGCGCCGGTGTTCATCGGGAGCACCATGTCCTTGCCGGCGAGGTCCGCGAGCGCGGCCGCGAACGGCTCGAGCCGGTCGCTCATGAATGCGCGGCTGGTGAGCGTCACCCGCCCGAGCTGCTCGGTGAGGGCTGCGACGAGGGCCGGATGCCGGTGTCCGAAGTTCACGGCCGAGTAGGCCGCGAGGAGGTCGAGGTAGCGCTTGCCCTCGACGTCCGTGACCCAGGCGCCCTCGCCGCGGGCGATCATGACGGGCAGCGGGTGGTAGTTGTGCGCGACGTGCGGTTCGGCGCCGACCGCGACCTCGACGCCGCTCATGCCGCGCCCCGCAGTTCGAGCGTGCAGCACTTGATGCCGCCGCCGCCGAGCAGCAGCTCCGACAGATCGACCATGATCGGGTTGTAGCCCCGCTCGCGCAGCTGCTTCTCGAAGCCCACGGCGCGCGGGGAGATGATCACGTTGTAGCCGTCGCTGGCCGAGTTGAGGCCGAACACCGAGCCGTCCTCGTCGGACACGAGGATCGCGTCGGGGAAGCGCTCCTCGAGGATCGCGCGGCTCTCGTCGTCGAACGCTCCGGGGAGGTATGCGATGTTGGCGCGCTCGGGTCCGCCGTTCTCGACGCCCTGCACGGGGTCGAGCACCGCGATGGCCGTGTCGAGGTGGTAGAAGCGCGGGTCGATGAGGTTCAGGGAGACGACCTCGCGGCCGAACACCTCGCCGACCTCGCGGTGGCTGTCGCCCGTGGAGCGGAAGCCGGTGCCCGCGAGGATCACGTCGCCGACGAGCAGGAAGTCGCCCTCGCCCTCGTTGACCTCCTCGGGGATGACGGTGTCGTAGCCGGCGGCGCGGAACCAGTCGGCGAAGGCCGGGGCCTCACCCTGGCGCTCGACGAAGCGGAACTTCGGCACGTAGGCGCGGCCGTCGATGAGGAAGCCGCCGTTGGCCGTGTAGACCATGTCGGGATAGCCGGCGAGAGGCTCGATGAGCTCGACCTCGTGGCCGAGGTTCAGGTAGAGATCGTGCAGCTTCTGCCACTGGGCGACGGCCTTGGCCGTGTCGGTCGGCTTCGCGGGCTCCATCCACGGGTTGATCGAGTAGTTCACCGTGAAGTGCGACGGCTCGCACATCAGGTAACGACGGCGGTGGGCGGTGCGGACCGGAGCGCTCGACGCCGCGGTCTCGGACGCGGTTTCGGACGACGCAGTGGTTTCGACAGACATGGTGCTCCTCGAACGGATGCGGCGGACGCTGTCCAGGGGCCCGGCGGTCCTTCGACCCGTGCCGCTCCGAGGGAGTCGGCGCTCGGGGAAGATGCGACTCGAGCACGCCGGGGTCCATTCTGTCACCCGGCGCCTGGACGCCGCCAGAACCCCGACCCCCGGGCTCACGCCCCGCGCACGACCACCTTGCCGACCGTGTGACCGGCCTCGACGTGGCGCAGCGCGTCCCGGGCCTCGTCGAACGCGTACTCGCGCTCGATCACGGGGGTGATCCGCCCCTCGGCGGCGAGTTCGAGCAGCGCCGCGAGCACCTCGGCGCGCGGCGTCGCGAGGAGGGGGCGGATGCGGCGGCGGGACCCGATCGAGCGGAGCGCGGCGGCGAGGATGCGGGGCATCGGCCCGAGCACGTGCCCGCCGTTGCCCGCGGCGAGCACGACCGTGCCACCGGAGACGACGAGACGCTGCAGGTCGCGGAGCCGGAGGCCGCCCGCGATGTCGATCACGGCGTCGAAGTGCCCGTCCGGCAGCGTCGACAGGGGCGTGTGTCGGTGATCGAGCGTGCGGACGGCGCCGAGGTGCTCGACGAGTCGCGCGTTGCGCTCTCCGCAGGTGGCCCAGACCTCGGCCCCGCGGAGCGCGGCGAGCTGCACCGCGAAGGTGCCGACGCCGCCCGACGCTCCGATCACGAGCACCCGACCCGCGCCGTCGCTCGGGCTGGTGCCCGCGGGACGGATGCCGACGCCTGCGAGGTCGAGCGCCTGCCAGGCCGTTCCTCCCGCGACGGGAAGCGTCGCCGCGGTGTCCGACGCCACGTCGGGCGGCACCGCCACGAGCCGCGAGGCCGGCACCGCCACGTGCGAGGCCAGCCCTCCTCCGTCGACGAGCTCGCCGACCATGCGGCTGCCGACCTCGACGCCGATCGCCTCCGGCCCGAGCTCGACGACGGTACCCGTGACCTCCATGCCGCGAACGGGGTTCTTGGGACGGGTGAGGCCGAACACCGGACGCACGAGCAGCGGGTCGCCGAGCAGCAGGCGGACATCGCCCGCGTTGAGCGCGGTGGCCTCGACCCGGAGCACGACCTCGCCGCGACGGGGCACGGGGATCGGGAGCTGCGCGAGGCGGACTCCGTCGGCCGGACCGTAGGTCTCGCGACTCCAGGCGGGCATGGTCGACGTGGTGGGGGTGGAGCGGGCTGCGGTCATGTCAGGCCTCCGTCGGAGCGGGATCCGGGTACTGGAACAGGTCGTCGAGGCCGACGCCGAACGCCCGGGCGATCTGGAACGCGAGCTCGAGGGTGGGAGAGTACTTCTCCTGCTCGATCGCGATGAGGGTCTGCCGGGTCACGCCGATCGTGCGGGCGAGCTCGGCCTGGGTGAGGCCCGCGGCCTCCCGGTGGATGCGGATGCGGTTCGAGACGAGCGTGGGCTTGACCATCACACGAGCCCCCGCCGGTAGGCGACGGCACGGGCGACACCGCCGACGACGGCCGAGACGGCGAACCCGGCGAACATCGTGTTCGCGATCCAGAACACGTCGGCCCCGATCGCGCACAGCACGATCACGCCCAGTCCCGCGATCACGAGGAAGGACTGCTCGACCCTGGTGCCCATGCGGCTGATGTCGCGGTCGCGGATGTCGGCCTTCCCGACGCCGTCGGGGTCGCGGGCGCCGGCGACGATGCCCCAGACGACGCTGAGCACGATGGTCGCGACGATGCCGATGCCGATCGTCCAGAGCATGAGCGGGAACCAGTCGATCGCGTCGACCGGTCCGCGCGCCGCCTGCTGCAGGACGATCACGATGTACGCGGGGATGACGAGGACGGCGACGATGAGTCCCGCCCAGACATTGCGCTCTTCGTAGACCATGACAGCCTCCATGTAAAAGATTGTTTACATGGAGGTTACGACGCTCCAGATCCTCGTGTCAAGAATTTTTTACACGGTGTCGCGATCGATCGTCAGATGACGTCGGCGCTCCAGTCGTCGGGGTTGCCGTAGCGGTGCGCGGTGATCGCGATGGCCTGCTCGTGCACGAACGGCAGCAGCTCGATGCGTCCGGCCGACGTGACCTCGCCGTCGTACACCGCGAGGTCGGGGTCCCCGTCGAGGGCCGCGGCGAGCGCACCGTGCAGCGCGGCGACCGAGACCCGCTCCCCCACGAGGCGCACGCGCGCCGGGCGCTCCGGCGACCGCATCCGCTCGATCCACTCGTCGTCCGTCTCCATGTACACGACGGCGCCGAGCTCGCCGAGCGCGTGACGCACCCCCGAGGGCAGACCGACCGGCGTCGACAGGACGAAACCCGCTCCTGCCCGCACCGCAGCGACGACGACCCGCAGCAGCTCCTGCCATCCGGCGTCCGCCGTCGCGCGGATCGCGACCGACACCGGCCGGTAGCGGAACAGGTTGCGCTCGACGCCGAGCTGCGACACGTCCCGCACACGGCCGAACTCGCGGTCCCAGGCCAGGGCGTCCGACAGCGCCGCGCGCCGCAGCCACTCGAACGCCTCGTAGTCGAGTGACGACTGCGCGGCCTCGATGACGTCCGTGATCCGCGAGTCGAGCCCGCGCAGATGCAGCGTGCTCGACACGGGACCGGAGCCGCTGGCACGCCAGGAGCCGAGCCCGATCAGGTAGTTCGGACCACCGGCCTTGGCGCCGGGGCCGACCGAGGAGCGCTTCCAGCCGCCGAACGGCTGTCGCTGCACGATCGCCCCGGTGATGCCGCGGTTCACGTACAGGTTGCCCGCCTGCACGTGGTCGAGCCACAGGGCGAGCTCGTCGGGGTCCTGCGTGTACAGCCCCGCGGTGAGGCCGTAGGCGACGGCGTTCTGCATCTCGATCGCCGCCTCCAGCGTCGGCGCGTGCATGACGCCGAGCACCGGACCGAAGAACTCCTCGGTGTGGAAGCGCGAACCCGGCTGCACCCCGACGCGGATGCCGGGGCGCCACAGCCGCCCCGACGGGTCGTCGGCGGCGACCGCGGGTTCGATCAGCCATTGCTCCTCGCCCTCCAGCTCGGTCAGCGCCCAGGCGAGCTTGCCCTGCGGGCGCTCGATCACCGGACCGACCTCGGAGCGCGGGTCCTCGGGCCACCCGACGTGCAGCGAGCGGGTGGCGTCGGCGAGTTGGCGGGCGAACCTCTGCGAGCGCCCCACGGGACCGACGAGGATCGCGAGCGAGGCCGCCGAGCACTTCTGCCCCGCGTGGCCGAAGGCGCTGCGCACGAGGTCGGCCACCGCGAGGTCGAGATCTGCCGACGGGGTGACGATCATGGCGTTCTTGCCGCTCGTCTCGGCGAGGAGCGGCAGGTCCGGGCGCCACGAGCGGAACAGCGCCGCCGTCTCCCACGAGCCGGTGAGGATCACCCGGTCGACCGCGGGGTGCGTGATCAGCGTGCGGCCGAGGTCGCCCTCCTCGATGTCGACGAGCGCGAGGGCGTCGCGGGGGATCCCCGCCTGCCACAGGGTCTCGGCGATCACGGCCGCGCAGCGGCGGGACTGCGGAGCGGGCTTGAACACGACACCGGAGCCCGCGGCGAGCGCGGCGAGGACTCCCCCGGCCGGGATCGCGAGCGGGAAGTTCCACGGCGGGGCCACGACTGTCACGCGCGCCGGCTCGAACGAGGCGCCGGCGACGGCATCCAGCTCCCGCGCCGTGGCGGCGTAGTACCGGGCGAAGTCGACGGCCTCGCTGACCTCGACGTCGGCCTCGGCGAACACCTTCCCCGTCTCGGCAGCCGCGACCACGATCAGGTCGCCGCGGCGACCCTCCAGCGCGGCGGCGGCGCGCAATAGCACCTCCGCGCGCTCGGCCGCCGACCGCGATCCCCAGGTGCTCCCGGCATCCCGGACGCGGGCGACGGTGCCCTCGAGCACCGAAGCGTCGTCGATGCGGGCGGCGGCGATCGTCGCCTCGCCGAGCACGGAGCCGGCGATGCGCGCGTGCACGTCGCGGGCCCAGGCGCGGTTCGCGGGCAGGGAGGCGTCACTGTCCGCCGTGTTCTCGAACCCGGGTGCGCCGCCGGTCCCGCGCTCGAGCTCGCGCGGGTCGTACACCGCCGTCTCGAGGAACGGCCCTCCGCCGTCGGAACCGCGGGAGATGCCGAGCACGGCCTTCGTGAGGTCCTGCTCGGGCGCCGGAGCGACGGGCACGGGGCGCATCGACTCGTGCACGGGCGCGCTGCGGTCCTGCGTGCGCCGAGGCCCGCGGCGCAGGGTCGGCGACGTGGAGCGGTCGAGCGCGTCGAGGAATCGATCCTGCTCGCGCACGAACAGCGCCTCGTCGTCGCCGAGCCGGAAGGCCGCCGACAGGAAGTTCTCCGACGAGGCGTTCTCCTCCAGGCGCCGCACGAGATAGCTGATCGCGACGTCGAACTCGTCGGGCTTCACGACCGGGACGTACAGCAGCACCTCGCCGACCTCGCGGGAGACGGCCTGCACCTGGCCCTGCGCCATGCCGAGGAGCATCTCGAACTCGATCGGAGGCTGCCCGGCGATGACCGCGCCGCTGTCGGTCGACGTCGCGCCGACCAGACCCCGCTCCCCCGCGAGCAGCCACGCGTAGGCGATGCCGAACAGGTTGTGACCGGCGATCCCGAGATGCACGGCCGCGACGTTCTCGGGGCGCAGCGCCCAGTCGAGGCAGCGCAGGTAGTTGGCGTCGGTGTCGAGCTTGGTGTCGTAGGTCGCCGTGGGCCAGCCGTGCATGCGGGCCTCGACGTGCTCCATCGCGAGGTTCGCGCCCTTCACGAGGCGCACCTTGATGGGCGCTCCGCCGTGCTCCACGCGCTCGCGCGCCCAGGCGGTGAGCTCCTGCAGCGCGGGCAGCGCGTCGGGCAGGTACGCCTGCAGCACGATCCCCGCCTCGAGCCCCTGCAGCCGCGGGTCCTCGAGGATGCGCGTGAACACCGCGATCGTGAGGTCGAGGTCGCGGTACTCCTCCATGTCGAGGTTGATGAAGGTGCGGTCGGACGCCGCGGTGGCATACAGCGGCAGGAGGCGCTCGACGACGGCATCCACCACGTCGTCGAAGGCCCACATCGAGATGTGGCTCATGATCGCCGACACCTTGACCGAGACGTAGTCGACGTCGGGGCGGCGGATCAGATCGTGGATGCCGTCGAGGCGGCGCTTCGCCTCGGCTTCGCCGAGCACGGCCTCGCCGAGGAGGTTGAGGTTCAGCCGCGCACCGCTCTCGCGGATCTTCGCGATCGCCGGTCCGAGCTTGGCGGGGCGGGCGTCGACCACGAGGTGCCCGACCATCTCGCGCAGCACCCGGCGGGCGATCGGCACGACCGGCGCGGGGAGCACGGGCGCCATGCCGCCCCCGATCTTCACGGCGGAGCGCAGGTACCAGGGCAGGAAGTCGGGCACGATCGGCGCGATGCGGTGCAGCTGTGATGCGGCGGCGCCGAGGCTCTCCGGCCGCATGACGCCGTCGACGAAGCCGAGCGTGAAGGGCAGGCCGTTCGCGTCCTGCAGCACGCCCGCCAGACGCGCGGCGGCGGGGTCGACGTCGACCGCGGCGGCCTCGGCGACCCAGCGGCGCGCGAGCTCGATCGCGCGCTCCGCGAGGGTGTCGGATGCGGGTGCGGACGGCGTCGGGTCGGCCATGGCCTCAGCCTAGGACTGCGCGGGCTCGTCGCCGCGTCCCCGCGCCGGGCGCACGACCTCGTCACGGCTCGACCCGTCGCTCTCGACGCGGAACGCCCCGCCGATATGCTGATGTCGTGGGGGACAGGGACACGCCCGCGACGCCGACACCGACGTCCGGCACGGACGCGCGAGCGAAGGTGCTCGGCTGGGCGCGACGCAGCATCGATCTCATTCCGACGCCCTGGCTGCTGGGTGGGCTGGCCGCTGTCGCGCTCGCGACGACCGCGGGATTCGGCGGCCTCGCGACCGCCCCTGCCGAACCGACGCCGCAGATCGAGATCGGTGAGCCGTTCGCGGCAGCCGACCTCACCATGACCGTGCTCGGCGTCTCCCTCGTCGACGAACCCGGCTACGCCGCCCTGTACCCCGACCAGGAAGCCGGCGAGCGCATCCTCGCGATCGAGGCCGAGGTCGTGAACACGTACCGCGAGCCCCGCCCCTCGGTCGACGGCTCCGTCCTGTCGCCGGTGGTCGACGGCATCCGCATCACATCACTGGGCGGCGCGGCCGTCGAGACGGTCGAGTTCGACGCCTCCGACGACGAGGCCGCGGCCGACTACTCCTCGCATCGCGGAGTCGGCACTCCCCCGGCGATCTCGCGGGCGGACGACGGCACCGGCTCCCCGATGCTGCAGCCCGATGTGCCCACGCGGGTGCTGATCGCGTGGATCGTCGCCGACGGCGAGGTCGAGCCGGGCGAGGAGATCACCCTGACCCTGCCGGACTCGACGCGGTACACCGGGACGAGCGTCGTCGACGGCGATTACTGGTGGGACGTCGAGGTCGGCGCGACCGTGACGACGACGGTCGAGGAGACGATGCCATGAGCATCCCGCCACCTCCTGCAACGCCGAGCGTGACGACGCCCGCGCGCCCTCCCGCTCGCCGCACGCCGAAGCTCCTCGCCTGGGCCCTCACGATCGCGATGCTCGCGGCGGCCTGGGGCCTCACACAGGTGACGCTCCCCGACGACGCCGCCCTCGCCCCCTTCGTCACCGCCGCCACCCTCGGCGACCCCGCGACCGCCCGCAACCTCGCCGTCACGGTGACGGACGTGCGCGCAGCGCGCACGGTGACGGATGCCGGGGGCTGGTCGGCCGAGGGCACCTGGGTCGTGGTCGACCTCGAGGCCGCGGCGGTCGTCGCCCAGCAGAACGCCCGTCTGACCCTCGTCGAGCTCGTGGTCGGCGATCGCACCTACAGCGCGACCGACCGCGGGACGACCTTCCGCGGTCAGTCGCTCGTGCCGGGCGTGCCCCGATCGGGCGCCCTGGCCTTCGAGCTGCCCGCAGACGCCCTGACCGGGACGGCGACACTGCGGCTCGGGGCTCCGGGTGTCGCCTCGGGGGCCGAACTCGACGGCGTGATCGAGATGACGATCGACCTCGACGCGCTGCCGGTGGAGTCCGAAGCCACGATCACGGAGAACGGCTGGGCCCGATGACCATTCCTCCCGCGCCCGTCCCGCCCGCGCCCGATGCCCCCGGCCCCGCGAGCGCCGCGCCGACGGCATCCTCCCCGCGCCCCACCTGGTGGCGGCGCAACCTGCTCGCGCTCGTCGCGGTCGCCGTGCTGCTCCCCGCGACCGCCGCCGTCATCGGATGGCAGGGCTGGCGCCAGTTCTTCGCGTTCGACGCGCGCCCGGTCACTCCCGTCCTGGTCGCCCCCGACGACACCGTCGACCTCGTCGGCGCGACGTGGGGACCCATCCGCGGCGGCGAGCTGGATGATCTCGCGGGCCTCGACGTGCCTCCGGGAGCGACCGTCATCGCGGTGGCCGTCCGGGTCGATGCGCCGGACGGCGTCGCCTGCGATGCCCCCGTCCTCACGGAGCAGGCCACCGGTCGTTCCTGGACGCCCGTGCGCGGCGAGATCGGACTCGACTACTCCCCCGACGAACCGGCCTCGTGCCTCGCGAGCGACACGGGTTCCTACGAGCTGATCGTGCCGTTCGTCGTGCCCGACGACGTCGAGGGGCCGTTCTGGGTCGACGTGCGTCCCTCCGGGTCGGCGGGTGCGTTCGTGAGGTTCCCGCTCGAGCCCTGACCGCCGACGACGTCGCGCGGCGGCGCGTTCACCACCGCTGCGACGACCGCGTCCGCGGCACGCGGCAGGAGGCCGGCGGCGTCGGCGACCGCGCGCAGCTCCGCCTCGGCCTGCGAGGTCCCCTCAGCCTCGGCGGTGCGCTCCTGGATGCGGTGCAGCCGCCCGAGCGTCGCGTCGTACGCGCCGGCGACGACCGCGATGCGGATCGGCTCGCACAGCAGCGCGGGGATCGCGAGCACGAGCGGCGACACGATCGCCCAGAACACGAACTCGTGGGGTCCGACGAGGCGCGTGAGGCCGAGCCCGAGATACGACTCCAGCGCCTTCACCGCGACCGAGAGCAGCGCGTACGAGGCGACGAGCACCGGCCCCGCCCGCCACATGAGGAGGAGTGCGCGCCCGATCGGCCGGAACCGGTCGCCGAGCTCATCGCCGAGGTCCTTGAGCCGTCGGAGCACGGGGTTCGGGACCGCGGCCGTGTGCTCGCGGAACCGGGCCACCAGCCGGTTCTCGATGCGGAGCTTCTCCGCCACGATCGCCTGGCCGTAGATCACACCGCCGATCGTGAGCCAGGCGAGCGGTGCGAGCAGCACCGGGCCCGCCGCGGCGAGGACCCAACCGATCGCGTCACCCAGCCAGCGCAGCGGTGCCACGGCATCCGCCAGATCCGTCCACGTCTGCTCGAGGAGGACAACGACGGCGCGCTGATCGACCCACCCGCGCACGCCGTCGACGATGTCACCGATCACCATGACCGAGAAGAACACCCACACGACCTCGAAGTACACCGCGACCGGCGACAGCCAGCGCGCGAGCTTCGTCGACCACTTGGTCCATGCCCAGCGTCCGGCGAAAGCGACCACGATGATGGCGACGGTCCACACGCTCAGCGGCAGGTTGAGCACGGTGTCCTCGCGGGCCGGGCCGTCGACGCCCGCCGCGGCGGCGATCCAGGTGCGATCGGTGAGCGCGTCGAGCGCACGCGCGGAGTAAGCGTTGATGTCCTCGCGGAGCAGACCCTGCGCCCAGTACACGGCGAAGAAGGGCAGGATGCCGGCGAGCAGCGCGGTGAGGAAGGTGCGCCGGCGGTCAGCGGCGGATTCGGGCAGCGGCGCGATGCGCTCGAGTTCGCGCAGCCCGTCGCGCAGCACGAGGAACATCGCGACGTAGCTCACGAGCCGCGCGAGGATCGCGATCGGCAGGACGAGGAAGCCGAGGGTCGCGGAGTACCCGCCGACGAAACCGGCGATCTGCACCACGACGTAGTGCACGAGCAGGCCGGCGAGATACCACGCCAGCATCGCCGGCCAGTGCCGCCACAGCACACGCCCGACCGTGTTCAGGATCGCCCCCACGCCCCGAGACTACCGCGGGGCCGCCGCCGCCGCGCATCCTCTCGGGTGCCCGGTGCCGCACCTCCGTGAGCCGCGCGTCAGGTCGCGGCGTCGAGCATCGCGTCGTAGCCCTCGCGGAACGTCGGGTAGACGAGCTCGCCGAGCAGCGTGTGCGCCAGGGCTCCGTCGAGCACCGTTCCGCCGCCGGCATCCCCCGCGCTCTGCGGCGGTAGCGGAACCTCGAGCCGAGCCGCGATATGCGCGACGACCTCGCCGAGCAGCACCGGCTCGCGATCGATCGCGTGCACGAGTGCGGGCGGGCCCTCGGCGCGCAGCAGCACCTCCAGCAGGCGCACGAGGTCGTGCTCGTGGATGCGGTTGGTGCGGCGCTCGTGATCGACCGCGGCGCCCTCGCGCACCCGGCGGATCAGCGAGTCGCGCCCCGGACCGTAGATGCCCGCGGGGCGCACGATCACCGCGCCGAGCAGGTCTGCGGCTCGACGCTCGCCGTCGAGAAGCGCCTCACCCCGGTGGCCCATGACCCGGGGGTCGTCGTCCTCGGTGAGGGGGTCGCGTCCGTCCGGGCCACCGAACGTCTCATCGCCGTACCCCTCGAACACCCGGGTCGACGACACGAAGACCACGCGCTCGGGACGCGTGGACAGTGCGGCGGCGAGGTGCGTGAGCGCGGCCGGGTAGATCGAGCCCTCCGGCCCCGTCCCGGGCGGCAGCGTGATCACGACCGAGCCGAACGCCGGAAGCACCGTCGGCAGCGGATGCCGGAGGTCGGCCTCGATCGTCGAGAACGTCGACGGAAGTCGCGAGGCGTCGCGCCGGATCGCCACGACCTCGCCGCCGTCGGCCACGAGTCGCTCGCCCAGAGCCGCGCCGAGCGCACCGCAGCCGACGAGCAGGGTGCGACCGGGGCGCCGGCCCGCATCCGTCACCGGCTCAGCTCCAGTCGCTCGGGGCCGGCGTGCGCACGGGCGGCAGCGCCGACGCCGCGGCCCAGTCGTGCACCCAGGCGTCGATCTCGCGCACACCCTCCGGCTTGCCGACCGCGGCGAACAGCTCCTCGTTGCTCACGGTGCCGCCGGTGCGCCGCAGCATCCGCGCCCGGACGATAGCCCGCGCGTACACCTGCCCCTTGACGACCGCGCGGTGCTCCAGGAAGAGCGCCTTCTCGTCGTGGCCGATGAAACGCGACTGCACCTCGAACCGCTGCCACAGCTGCAGGGACTTGCGGAACGTGATGGTCTCGCTCGACACGACCGCGTACCAGCCGTGATCCTTCATGGCGTCGAAGAGGCCTGTGCGGATCAGCAGGTCCCAGCGTCCGAGGTCGAAGAGCGACAGGTAGCGGCCGTTGTTCATGTGGCGCAGGATGTCGATGTCGCTGGGCAGGGTCGTGAGACGCACGCTGCCGACGGCCGTCGGATCGAGGGCCTTGCCCCGACGCACGCGGCGACGGGCGGAAAGGATCACGAGGAGGGTGCGCCAGATCACGTTCACGAGGAACGATCGTAGCCTTCGACGCACGATCCGCGAACTTCGTTGTGAGATCCCTCCATACGGTGTTACAGCGGCATTTCGGCATTCTCCTCGATTTCCGGTTCGCTGAACCCGCGCGTAGAGTCACGGCATGAGCGCCGAAGCCCAGCCTGAAGTCATCGTCCGTCCGGTCCGTGATGTGGATGCGGAAGCCCTGGGTCGCGTGCACGCGCAGTGCTGGCACGAGACCTACGACCACCTGATCAGCAAGGCCGCGCTCGAGAAGGTCTCGCCCCGGCGCATGGCCGAGCTGTGGACGCACTGGGCGGCTCAGGGCCCCGAGTTCACGATGAACGCCGCGCTCGTCGACGGCGAGATCGTCGGCTTCGTCGGCTCCGGTCCGGCGCGCGACAAGGACGCCCCGTCGTTCCGCGAGCTCTACTTCATCTACCTGCTCGACGCGTATCACGGCACCGGCATCGGCCAGAAGCTCTTCGACGCCGCCGTCGAGAAGGACGAGCCGCTGTATCTCTGGGTCGCAGAGGACAACCCCCGCGCGCACCGCTTCTACACGCGCAACGGCTTCGCGCTCGACGGCGCCAGCCACACGGAGCCGTTCCTCGGCGAGACGCTGACCGAGGTCCGCTTCACGCGCTGACCCGCTCTGCGTCGCGGCCCCGCGCTGCCCTGCAGCATCCTGCACCGAGACCCATCGCCCTCGTCGAGACCCACCAGTCCGAACGTTGCGGGCGGTGGGTCTCGACGCGCGAGATGGGCCTCGACGACAGGTCTTCGAAGGATGCCGCGGGTCAGCGGCCCGAGACGTTCCCGAAGAGCTTCGCGATCGGCGCGATCACGAGCGGACGCGCAGCCACCCAGCCGACGGCGATCACGACGAGCGACGCGACGAACACCCAGAAGCCCGTCCAGGTCACGGCATCCTGGGAGGCGTACATGTGGTTGAGGTTGCGGAGGAATCCGGTCAGCATCACGAGCGCGACGTGCGCGATGATGAACGCCACGAAGTACAGCATGACCGGGAAGTGCAGCGCCCGCGCCCACTCGATCGGATACGCCTTCGACAGACGCTCGGCCTTCTTCGGCCACATCCCCGACATCCGGAACCCGGTGATCGCAGCGAGCGGCGCCGCGAGGAACACGGTCGCGAAGTACGCGAGCTGCTGCAGGCTGTTGTAGTTGTTCCAGCCGTTCTCGTGCGGCCAGTCGAACGACACGTACTGCAGGGCCGCCGACAGCGCGTTCGGGAAGACCTCCCAGCTCGTCGGCACGATGCGCACCCAATGCCCCGTCGCGAACAGCAGCACCACGAAGATCACGCCGTTCACGAGCCACAGCACGTCGAGCGCCTGGTGGAACCAGATCGTCAGGCTGACCTTGCCCTTGGGGTTGTTCCGCGGGGTCCAGAACGCGGTCGGCCGCTTCTCGGTGCGGATCGTGAGTCCCGTGCGGATGATCAGCACCATGAGGAACGCATTGAAGAAGTGCTGCCAGCCGACCCACGGCGCGAAGCCGGGCTCCACGTGCACGGCCGGCTCGTACTCGCCCGGGAACGCCACGAGGAAGTCCTGCATCGCCGGGAGGCTCAGCAGCGTGCGCACGAACGCGATCGCCGCGCCCGCGAGGATGCCGAGGGCTGCGGCGCCGAGGAGGACGGCGATCGCCTGCGTCCAGGTCGGGCGGCGACGCGCGGATGCCGGAACCTCGGCGACGTGACGCGGCGCGCGGCCGTCCCACACGGTGCGGTTCCACGGCAGCGGCGTCGAGACGTCACGGGCCACGACGTCGGTCGGAGCCTCGGCTACGGTCGCGACGGCCGTGGTCGTGGGGGTCGTGGTCGTGGTCGCGGCTGCCACGTCGGGGCCCGGCGCGGAAGCGGTGCCCGCCGGCGGCCAGGGCTCGCCGCCGGGAGTGCGGGGCAGGCCTCGACGGACGGATGCCGAGAACGGTGCCGTATCCCGAACGTCGAGCGAGGACGAGTCGGCCGGATCCCGGTCGTTGAGCGAGGACGACGAAGTCGACCGAGACGAAACGCGTTCCTCAGCGGACGGGGTCGCGGAGGATGCTGCGGCGGCGGTCGCACCGGCGGGTGGCCACGGCTCTCCGCCCGGTGTCCGAGGGAGGCCGCGGCGCACGGTCGTACCGGCGGGTCGACGCGTTTCGTCTCGCTCCGCTCGCTCAACGACCGGCGGCGTCTCCGTCGCCTCGCTCACGTCGGCCGCCACCACCCCCACTTCGTCGACGACCGTCACCTCCGCCACGTCGACGACGCCGCCGGGCGGCCACGGCTCGCCACCGGGCGTCCGCGGAAGGCCGCGGCGCAGCATCCGCTCTGCCATCGCTACTTCTTCCGTGCCTCGAGGGCCGCGATGATCTGCGGCACGACCGTGAACAGGTCGCCGACGATGCCGAAGTCGGCCACGTCGAAGATGGGGGCCTCGCCGCCCTTGTTGATAGCGACGATCGTCTTCGAGGTCTGCATGCCGGCGCGGTGCTGGATCGCACCCGAGATGCCGAGCGCGACGTACAGCTGCGGCGACACCGAGACGCCCGTCTGGCCGACCTGGTGGGACTGCGGGATGTAGCCGGCGTCGACCGCGGCGCGGGATGCTCCGACGGCGGCGCCGAGCGCGTCGGCGAGCTCCTCGACGAGGACGAACTTCTCCTTCGAGGCGAGTCCGCGCCCTCCGGACACGACCCGGGTCGCGCCGCGCAGCTCGGGACGCGAGGACGCCTGCTCGACGGCCTCGATCTCACCCACCGTCGCGACGGGGACGTCGGACGCCGTGACCTCCAGCGCCTCGACCGTCGGCGACTCCACAGCGTCGGCCCGCGCCTCGACCGCCCCCTGACGCACCGTGATGACGGGGGCGCCGTAGGTGGCGGCCGCATCGACGAGGTAGGCCCCGCCGTAGACGGAGTGGTGCGCGACGATGCCTTCGTCGTCGCGCGAGACGCCGACCGCGTCGACCGCGAGGGCGAGTGTCGCGCGCACCGCGAAGCGCCCGGCGGCGTCGCGCCCGGCGATCGAGTTCGACACGAGCACGGCGTCGGGCTGCACGCGCTCGAAGGCGAGCTGCAGGGCGTCGACGACCGGCACGGTCAGTGCAGCGGCATCGGCGTCGGCGGTGAGCACGACGGAGGCTCCGGCCGCCGCGGCCTGCGCGGCGGCCTCCGCGGACCCGCCGACGACGAGCGCGATCGGTGAGCCGATGGTCGAGGCAGCGCCGATCAGCGCGGCGGTGCTCGACGCGACCTCACCCGAGGGCGTCACGTCGACGAGCACGAGGATCGGGTTCTCGGGGTAGCCCATGGTCACACCAGCCTGTTCTGCGCGAGGTACTCGACGAGCTTCTCGGCGGCGTCGCCCTCGTCGACGATCTTGACGCCGGCGGCCCGCGGGGGCTTCTCCGACACCGCGGTCATGATGGTGCGCGGCGCTGCCGACGGGTCGGCGGAGACGCCGAGGTCGGCGAGCGACAGCACCTCGAGGGGCTTCTTCTTCGCGGCCATGATGCCCTTGAAGTTCGGGAACCGCGCGTCGGGCAGCGCCTCGGTGATCGAGATCACGGCGGGCAGGGGTGCCGAGATCGGCTGCGCCCCGGCATCCGCTCCTCGCGTGCCGGTGATGCCCTCGGGCGTGATCTCGACGGCGGTGAGCGCGGTCGCCTGCGCCCAGCCGAGGTGTTCGGCGAGCATCGCGGGGATGACGCCGCCCGAGCCGTCGGTCGACAGGTTGCCGGTGATGACGAGGTCGGGCTCGCCGCGGCGGATCGCGGCGGCGAGGACCTCGGCGGTGAGGCCGAGATCCGCTCCGGCGAGCTCGGCGTCGGCGATGTGCACCGCGGATCCGGCGCCGATCGCGAGCGCGCGGCGCACCGAGGCCGTCGACCCCTCGGGAGCCATCGCGAGCGCCACCACCTCGGTGCCCTCGTTCTTGTCGGCGTGGCTCAGAGCGACCTCGAGGGCCCGCTCGGTGATCTCATCGAGGACCACGTCTCCCGCGCTGCGCTCGGCCAGCCCGGTCTCGAGGTTCAGGGTGCGGTCGCCGTAGGTGTCGGGCACCTCTTTGACCAGGACGAAGATCTTCATCGATTGCTCCTCACGACTGCCTCGATTCTAGCGCGTTGAAACTGAGTCCCACTCGACAAGCGACCGAGGACCAAAGCGCCCCGACCCCTGCCATGCCCTACCGTAGAAGCGTGGTCCGATCCCGCCCGCTCCCCGTCGATCCGCTCGCCGAAGCCAAGCGTCAATGGCTCGCGCACGGATGGACGGATGCCGCCGACGGCATGACCGTCGTCACCTCCGTGATGCGCGCGCAGCAGCTGCTCCTCGCCCGGGTGGATGCCGCGCTCAAGCCCTTCTCTCTGAGCTTCGCCCGCTACGAGATGCTGCGGCTGCTGGCGTTCAGCCGCTCCGGGCGCCTGCCCCTGTCGAGCGTGGTGGCCCGCCTGCAGGTGCACGCCACGACGGTCACGAGCACGGCGGAGCGTCTGGTGCGCGACGGACTCATCGTGCGCGAGCCGCACCCGCACGACGGCCGCGCCGCGCTGCTCGCCCTCACCGACGAGGGTCGCTCCCTCGTCGAGCGGGCCACGACCGCCCTGAACTCCGAGGTCTTCGTCGACCCGGGCATCAGCCGTGAGGACGCCACCGAGCTCGTCGCGATCGTCGCGCGCATGCGCAAGGCGGCCGGCGACTTCGCCGATCCGCGGCCGCAGCCCGACGCGCTCTGACATGGCCCGCTTCGTACTCGAGCGGGTGATCGCGGCGCCGCCCGCCGAGGTGTTCGCCGCGTCGCTCGACCCCGCGCTGCACGTGCGGTCGATGGCCCGCCACGGCGAGACGATGGTCGAGGCTCCCACCGGAGGCGTGTTCACGGAGGGCTCGACCGTCACGTGGCGCGCGCGGCACTTCGGCATCCCGTTCCGCCTGCGCTCGCTCGTGTTCGACATCGACCCGCCCCGAGGGTTCCGCGACCGCCAGATCGCCGGCCCGTTCGGCGACTTCCTGCACGAGCACGTGTTCGAGGAGCATCCGCAGGGCACGCTCATGCGCGACACGGTCACGTTCCACTCGCCGTTCGGTCCGCTCGGACGGCTCGTCGACCGCCTCGTGATGCGCGAGCACCTGCGACGGCTCATCGACGAGCGCAACGACACGATCGCCGCCGAGATCGAGGGGCGCGGGCGTACGCTGTCGGCATGAGCGAACTGCGCCTGCACACCGTCCTCGAAGGCCGAGGCCCCGCCGCCGCGATCATCCTCACCGACGAGCAGGTCGCCTCGTTCGCGGCCGGCAAGGCGTTCCCGGTCACCGTCACGATCGCCGGCCGCACCGCACGCCTGCGTCTCGCGCGCATGGGCGGGCAGAACATGATCGGCTTCAGCAAGGCCGTGCACGCCGACCTCGGCGTCGAGATCGACCAGGAGGTCGACGCGGTCATCCGTGTGGACGGCGGGGAGCGCACGGTCGAGGTTCCCGAAGCGCTGGCCGCGGCGTTGGACGCCGACCCCGCGACGCGCGCCGCTTTCGACGCGCTCTCGTACTCGGTGCGCAAGGAGCACGCCCGCACGGTCGCCGAGGCCAAGCAGGAGGCGACCCGCGACCGACGCATCGCGAAGATCCTCGACTCGCTGGGCTGAGCGCGCGCCGCGCCCCGCCCCGGTCCGGACGTCAGCGGTTCTGGAAGTCGGGGGCACGCTTCTCCCGGAAGGCGGCCATGCCCTCTTTCTGGTCGGCGGTGTCGAACAACGCCGCGAACGCCTGCTTCTCGTGGGCCAGGCCATCGGCGAGGCCGGTCTCCATCGCAGCGTCCAACGCGGCCTTCGCGGCGAACAGCGAGGGCAGCGACTTCGCGGCGATCGTCTCGGCGAGCGTCGTCGCCTCGGCGAGCAGGTCGGATGCCGGGACGACGCGCGACACGAGACCGGCACGCTCCGCCTCCACGGCATCCATGAGCCGCCCGGACAGCACGAGCTCGGCGGCCTTGTAGTAGCCGACCGCGCGGATGAGACGCTGCGTGCCCCCCATGCCCGGGATGACGCCGAGGTTGATCTCGGGCTGGCCGAACTTCGCGGTGTCGGCCGCGAGGATGATGTCGCACATCATCGCCAGCTCGCAACCGCCGCCCAGCGCGAAGCCCGACACCGCGGCGATGACGGGTGTCCGCACGGCGGCGAACTCGTGCCAGATGCCGAAGTGGTCGGTGTCGAGCATCTCGGCGGAGGTCATGCCCTCCATCTCCTTGATGTCGGCGCCGGCGGCGAACGCCTTCTCCGACCCGGTCACGACGATCGCACCGACCCCGTCGTCTCCGTCGAAGGCCTGCGCGGCGGCCGTGATCTCCTCCGCGAGGCGGGAGTTCAGCGCGTTGAGCGCCTGCGGGCGGTTCAGCGTGATCCATCCGACGCGTCCGCGCTGCTCGACCAGGATCGTCTCGTACTCGGTCATGAAGGCCCTCTCCGTCGTGGTCGTTCCAGTATCCCGGGCTTCACACGATCCCGTCGCGGATGTCGGTGATGATGCCGGAGAAGTCGCGCCCGGCGCCGTCGCCCGCCGCGAACGCGGCGTAGAGCTCCTGCGCGAGACGGCCCATGCGTGCGTCCGTCGACGTCTGCTCGATGGCCTGCAGGGCGAGACCGAGGTCCTTGGCCATCAGTGCGCCGGCGAAACCCGGCTGGTAGTCGCGGTTGGCCGGGCTGGTCGGCACGGGGCCGGGAACCGGGCAGTTCGTCGTGATCGACCAGCACTGGCCGGAGGCCTGCGACACGACGTCGAACAGCGCCTGGTGCTCGAGTCCGAGCCGCTCGCCGAGCACGAACGCCTCGGCCACGGCGATCTGCGACACCGCGAGCACCATGTTGTTGCACACTTTGGCGGCTTGTCCGAGGCCCGCCCCTCCGCAGTGCACGATGCGCTTCCCCATCACCTCGAGCACCGGCAGCGCGGCGGCGTAGTCCTCGTCGGATCCGCCGACCATGAACGCGAGCGTGCCGTTCTCCGCACCCACGACACCGCCCGAGACGGGGGCGTCGACGTTGCGGTGCCCGGCCGCGAGCGCCAGGGCGTGCGCGGCCCGCGCCTCGTCGACCGCGATCGTCGACGACTCGATGAAGAGCGTGTCGGGGCGCGCGGCGGCGAGCAGCTCGGTGCGGTACGCGTCGATCACGTGCTTTCCGGCCGGGAACATCGTGATGACGACGTCGGCGTCGGCGACGGCATCCGCTCCGCTCGCGGCGACCGGGATGCCGGCCGCACGCGCCGCGTCGATCGCGGCCGGCACGAGGTCGAAGCCGTGCACCTCGTGCCCCGCGGCGACGAGGTTCTTCGCCATCGGCAGGCCCATATGCCCGAGGCCGAGGAACGCGATCCGCTGGACGGATCCGATGGTCATGATGCGCTCCGCATCGGGTTCCCGCCGCTGCGCTGGAGGGAGGCGGAGCCCGCCGGCCGCAGCATCTCGCGTCCGACGATCAGGCGCATGATCTCGTTCGTCCCCTCGAGGATCTGGTGCACGCGCAGGTCGCGCACGACCTTCTCGATGCCGTAGTCCTGCAGGTAGCCGTATCCGCCGTGCAGCTGCAGCGCGCGGTTGGCGACGTCGAACCCGGCGTCGGTCGCGAAGCGCTTGGCCATGGCGCAGCGCATGGTCGCGTCGGGGGCGTGCTCGTCGACCGCCTGCGCTCCGTCCCGGACCATGAGCCGCGCGGCCTGGAGCTCGGTGCGCATGTCGGCGACCTGGAAGAGGATCGACTGCTTCTCGGCGAGCGGCTCGCCGAACGCGATGCGCTCGTGCACGTACTGCACGGCCCGGTCGAGCGCCCACTGCGCCCCGCCGAGCGAGCACGCCGCGATGTTCAGGCGACCGCCGTTGAGGGCCGACATCGCGATCGCGAAGCCGCGCCCCTCCTCGCCCAGGAGAGCGGATGCCGGCACACGCACCCCGTCGAGGATGACCTGGCGCGTGGGCTGCGCGTGCCAGCCCATCTTCTTCTCCGGGGCTCCGAAGCTCAGCCCTGCGGCGTCACCCGGGACGAGGAAGGCGCTGATCCCCCGCGCGCCGGGCTCACCCGTCCGCGCCATGACGACGTACACCGCCGCCTCACCCGCACCCGAGATGAACTGCTTCACACCGGTGAGCAGGTAGTCGTCGCCGTCGCGCACCGCGCTCGTGGCGATGTTCGCGGCATCCGACCCGGCTCCGGGCTCGGTGAGGCAGTAGCCGCCGAACTCCTGCATCGCGGTGAGCTGCGGCAGCCACTGTCCGCGTTGCGCGTCGTCTCCGTAGGTGTCGATCATCCACACGACCATGTTGTGGATCGAGATGTACGCCGCGACGGCCGGGTCGCCCTTCGCGAGCTCCTCGAAGATCGCGACCGTGTCGGCGCGGCTGAGTCCGGTGCCGCCGAATTCCTCGCGCACGTAGATGCCGCCGAGGCCCAGCTCGCCGCCGCGCTGCAGCGACTCCCGGGGGAACAGGTGCTTCTCGTCGCGCTCGGCGGCGAACGGGGCGAGCTCGGTCTCGGCGAACTCGCGGACGGCGCCGAGGATGGCCTCGCGCTCCTCGGCGGTGGTGACGGTGATCGTGTCGGTCATGGTGAGTCCTTGTGGGGCATCGGGGTCAGTGCATGGTGGGGATGACGAAGCTGGCTCCTTCGCGGATGCCGCTGGGCCACCGGCTGGTGACGGTCTTGGTCTTCGTGTAGAAGCGGAAGGCGTCGGCACCGTGCTGGTTGAGGTCGCCGAACCCGCTGCGCTTCCAGCCGCCGAACGTGTAGTACGCGATCGGCACGGGGATCGGCACGTTCACGCCGACCATGCCGACCTCGACCCGCGCAGCGAAGTCGCGAGCGGCGTCGCCGTCGCGCGTGAAGATCGCGACGCCGTTGCCGAACTCGTGCTCGGAGGCCATGCGCAGCGCCTCCTCGTAGTCGGCCGCGCGGGCGATCACGAGCACCGGACCGAAGATCTCCTCGCGGTAGATCGCCATGTCGGTCGTGACGTGGTCGAACAGCGTCGGGCCGAGGAAGAAGCCCTCCTCGTGACCGGCGACCGAGAACCCGCGGCCGTCGGCGAGCAGCGTCGCGCCCTCGTCGACGCCCTGCTGGATGTACCCCTCCACGCGTTCGACCGCCGCGCGGGTCACCAGGGGTCCGTAGTCGACGTCGGCCGCGAGCGAGGGGCCGACGCGCAGCCGCGCCACGCGTTCCGCGAGCTTCGCGGCGAGAGCATCCGCTGTCTCCTGCCCGACCGGCACGGCGACCGAGATCGCCATGCAGCGCTCCCCCGCCGAGCCGTAGCCCGACCCGATGAGCGCGTCGACGGCCTGGTCGAGGTCGGCGTCGGGCATCACGATCATGTGGTTCTTGGCGCCCCCGAAGCACTGGGCGCGCTTGCCGTGCGCCGCCGCTGTCGCATAGATGTACTCGGCGATGGGAGTCGAGCCGACGAACCCCACAGCGCGGATGCGGTCGTCGGTGAGCAGCGTGTCGACGGCCTCCTTGTCGCCGTGCACGACGTTGAGCACTCCGGCGGGGAGCCCGGCTTCGAGGAAGAGCTCGGCGAGGCGCACCGGCACCGAGGGGTCGCGCTCGCTGGGCTTGAGCACGACCGCGTTGCCGGCGGCGAGCGCGGGACCGGCCTTCCACAGCGGGATCATCGCCGGGAAGTTGAACGGGGTGATCGCGGCGACGACGCCGAGCGGCTGGCGCATCGAGTAGACGTCGATGCCGGCGCCGGCTCCGGTCGAGTACTCCCCCTTGAGCAGATGCGGCGCACCCGCGGAGAACTCGATGACCTCGAGGCCGCGCTGGATGTCACCCTTCGCGTCGTCGACGGTCTTGCCGTGTTCACTCGCGAGCAGTTCGGCGAGCGACTGCATCTCGCGCTGCACGAGGTCGAGGAATCGCAGGAGCACCCGAGCACGCTTCTGCGGGTTGGTCGCCGCCCACTCGGCCTGGGCGGCCTCGGCGTTCGCGATGACTGCGCGCACCTCCTCGGCCGAGGCGAGGGGCACGCGGGCCTGCACGCCACCCGTGCTGGGATCGAAGACGTCGGCGAAGCGGCCGGAGTCCGGAGTCACGGGCTTTCCGCCTACGAAATGGGGGATGGTGCGAGTCATTGTGCGATGTCCCTTCGAGCCGTCATTGGCACATTGCGATCATACTTCGGCATCCATTCATTTACTAGGGCGTCCTACTATCTCTCATCGCGTCGCGGACGGAGGAGTTCTCCCCGTGTTCACCGATCGGACACATCGGACGACTACAACTGCAGATGCGCGGACACAGGACTCAGACCGGATCGGGTAGTCACGTCATCCGCGCCACACGGTGAGCATCTGCTCCCGTCGCGGTGGCACCCACCGCGAAGACCCCCGCCGAATCGGGTCGGCGGGGGTCTTCTTCATCCTGGGAAGCCGGCTCCCGTGCGCGTCGCACGGAGACGTGCGCCCTGGAAGGATGCCGGAGTCCGACGCATCCTTCCGTGGCGCACATGTCCTTCCGGGGCGCCCGCGCCTCCGACAGTCAGATCCGTTCGATGAGGGTGGCGTTCGCCATGCCGCCGCCCTCGCACATGGTCTGCAGGCCGAGCCTGCCGCCCGTCGCCTCCAGGTGGTCGACGAGTGTGCCGAGCAGCCGGGTGCCGGAGGAGCCGAGAGCGTGACCGAGCGCGATGGCCCCGCCGCGCGGGTTGAGCTTCGCGGCATCCGCCTCGAGCTCGGCGGCCCACGCCAGCGGGACGGACGCGAACGCCTCGTTGACCTCGTAGGCATCGAGGTCGTCGATCGAGAGTCCCGAGCGATCGAGGAGGCGCCGCGTCGCAGGGATCGGACCCGTCAGCATCATCAGCGGATCGTCGCCCACGACCGTGAAGGCGCGGAAGCGCACCCGCGGCGTGAGACCCAGCTGCTCCGCCCGCTCGGCGCTCATGAGCAGTGCGGCCGAGGCGCCGTCGGTGAGGGGCGAGGAGTTCCCGGGCGTGATGCGCCAGTCGAGCTCGGGGAAGCGCGCAGCGAGCGCCTCGGTGCGGAACGCCGGCTGCAGACCCGCCAGCCCGGATGCGGTGGTCGCGGCGCGCACGGTCTCGTCGCGCCGGGCGTCGGGCGCCTCCGCCACGGGGACCACCGTGCGGTCGAAGAACCCCTCGTCCCACGCGGCGGCCGCACGTCGGTGCGACTCCGCGGCGTAGGCGTCGAGCGCGTCACGGTCGAGGTCCCACCGCTGGGCGATCAGCTCCGCCGACACACCCTGGTTCACGAGCCCGTCGGGATAGCGCTCACGCAAGCGCGGCGACATCGGAGTCCCGCCGGCCGCGGACGATCCGAGCGGCACGCGGCTCATCGACTCGACGCCTCCCACGATCACGGCGTCGTACGACCCGGCGATGATGCCCTGGGCGGCGAAGTGCACGGCCTGCTGGCTCGATCCGCACTGCCGGTCGATCGTCGCGGCCGGGACCGTCTCAGCGAAGCCCGCCGCCAGCACGGCCTGCCGGGCGATGTTCGACGACTGGTCTCCGATCTGACTCACGCAACCGAGCAGCACGTCATCGATCTGCGCCGACTCGAGGCCGTTGCGGACGAGGAGCTCCGCGAGCACGCCGGCCGCGAGATCGACGGGATGCACGTCCGAGAGCATCCCTCCGGGTTTGCCCCGCCCCACGGGGGTGCGGACGACGTCGATCAGGACGGCTTCACTGCGCGCGCTCATGCCTCCATTCTGACCCCGCGCGCGCGACGAGGCCCCGCATCCGACGTACGATCGTTAGGCGCCGCATCCTGGCGCCGCCCCCTGCCGATGCGCCCGCGACCCGGGCCGTGCTCCCCGAGGACCCCGCCATGTCCGATCCCATCACCGTGTCCATCCGCCGCGAGGTCGACCCCGGCCGCATCGCCGAGACCACCGAGTGGGTGCAGCGCGGAGTGAACAAGGCGAACGCGTACCCCGGGTTCCTCGGATCCGGGTGGGTGCGTGCCGGCGCCGACTCGCACGTGTGGCACATGCTCTACCGGTTCGCCGACGAGGAGACGCTTGTCGCGTGGGAGGACTCCGCGGAGCGCGCGGCCTGGCTCGCCACCGGCGAGGGCCTCGTGCTGAGCGAGCGCTCGCGGCGCCGCAGCGGCATCGAGGGATGGTTCGACGAGCCCGCGACGGGGTCGATCACGGTGCAGGTCGCCGACGGGACGGGCCCCGCCGCGATCGTGAAGGCACCGCCGCGATGGAAGCAGGCGGTGTCGATCTGGCTGGGCTTCTTCCCCGTCAACCTCGTCTTCACGTACGCCATGAGCCCGATCCCCGGCTGGAACGAGCTGCCGATCTGGTTGCGCGTGCTCGCCACGACGCTGGTGCTCACGCCGATCATGACCTACTGGGTGCTCCCCTGGGTCACGCGCTCGCTGCGCCACTGGCTCGCCCGCTAGCTCTCGCGCACCCGCTCTCAGAGGGCGCGGATGCGCCAGGATGCCGCGTGCGCGGCGGCCGGCTCGAGCACGACGAGGTCGGTCCCGGAGGTGAACGCGCCGGGCGAACAGGTCATCGGCTCGACCGCGAGTCCGAGCCGGTGCGTCGACGCCGTCTCGGGAGTGTCTGCCGTGTGCACCTGCACCCACGGGCAGCGCTCGTCGAAGCTGATCGCGACCCCGGAGCCGTCGTCAGTCGTGAGGCGCACCTCGGCGATGCCGTCCGTGCGGGCGAGCCCGGTGAAGGCGTGGTCGATGAAGACGTCGTCGATCCGGCGTGCGGTGCGGAAATCCCACTCCGGATGCTCGGTCACCGGCTCGACGGCGACGGGACTCAGCCGGTCCGGCGTCACCGTGAGCACCTCGGATGCCGGAAGGCTGAGGGTCCAGGCATCGACGCTGCTCTCGCTCGACGACCCGCGAGACGGGCCCGCCACGAGA
This sequence comes from Microbacterium sp. NPDC089696, assembly GCF_044749125.1. Taxonomy (NCBI): domain Bacteria; kingdom Bacillati; phylum Actinomycetota; class Actinomycetes; order Micrococcales; family Microbacteriaceae; genus Microbacterium; species Microbacterium sp. NPDC089696. Next base: position 1,021,699 of record NZ_JBIVHF010000002.1, read on the forward strand.
TACGGATGCGGTGCGGTGCCCCACGGCGCGGCATCCGCCCCGAGGTTCCGTGCCGTCACCGTCTGCTCCAGACCGTTCGCGTCGAGGCGGTACTCCACCTCGACCTCGACGCGGAACGGGTACCCGGTCTGCGGCTCGATCACGGCAGCGAGCACGACGCGGTCGTCGAGCACGAGTCTGTCCTCGAACTCCGCCCACGCGAGCAGCCCGTGCAGGGCCTGCCCGCGCGCGGGCTCGGTGAGCGGCAGCTGGTGCTCGACGCCGCCGAAGCGGTACCGTCCGTCGACGATGCGGTTGGGCCACGGGGCGAGCGTCGCCCCGCGATAGGCCGGACGCACCTCGTCGGCCTCGAACGGCACGACGAGGTCGCGGCCGTCGAACGTCAGCGTGCGCAGCGACACGCCGACGCTCGCGATGTCGGCCTCGTAGCCGTGGGCGGCGAGGTGCAGCTGCCGGCCCGACCTCGGTACGGTCACCATCACAGCCCCTGCGCCAGTCGGTAGTACGCCTGGTTCCAGCGCACCTGCTTCTGGAACTCGGGCAGCGTGGTGCTCTCGTCGATCACGAGCAGCTCGACCTCGGCCATCTCGGCGAAGTCGCGGAACGCCTCGATCCCGACGGCGGTCGACATGACCGTGTGGTGCGCCGCTCCGGCGGTGAGCCACGCGGCGGCCGAGGTCGTGAAGTCGGGGGCGGGCTTCCAGACCGCGCGGCCGACGGGGAGCTTCGGCAGCGCGGCGCGCGGCGCGACGTTCTCGACGACGTTCGCGGTGAGGCGGAACCGATCGCGCATGTCGCTCAGCGCGACCACGACAGCGGGGCCGGGGTCGGCGGTGAACACGAGGCGCACCGGGTCGTCCCTGCCGCCGATGCCGAGCGGATGGATCTCGAGCGTGGGCGTCGCGGTGGTCAGCGACGGCGACACCTCGAGCATGTGCGCGCCGAGGATCAGCTCGTCACCGGGGGTCATGTCGTACGTGTAGTCCTCCATGAGGCTCGCCCCACCGGGGAGCCCCGCGCCCATGACGTTCGCGATGCGCACGAGGATCGCCGTCTTCCAGTCGCCCTCGGCGCCGAAGCCGTAGCCCTCCGCCATGAGGCGCTGCACGGCGAGACCGGGCAGCTGCGGCAGCGCGCCGAGGTCTTCGAACGACGTGGTGAACGCGCCGAACCCGCCCTCCTCGAGGAACGAGCGCAGTCCGATCTCGATGGCCGCGCCGTCGCGCAGCGACTGGTGCCGCTCGCCGCCGCGCCGCAGTTCGGGCGCGACCTCGTACTGCTCCTCGTACTCCGACACCAGGGCGTCGATGTCCGACGCGGATGCCGCGGCGACGGCGTCCGCCAGTTCGTTCACGCCCCAGGTGTTGACCTGCACGCCGAAGCGCAGCTCGGCCTCGGTCTTGTCACCCTCGGTCACCGCGACGTAGCGCATGTTGTCGCCGAAGCGGGCGAGCTTCAGGTCGCGGGACGCGGCGAGTCCGGCGGCCGCCCGCTGCCAGGTGCCGAGCTCGCGCTGCACGCGCGGATCGGACGCGTGGCCGACGATCGTCTTGCGCGGCACGCCGAGGCGGGTCTGGATGTAGCCGAACTCGCGGTCGCCGTGGGCGGCCTGGTTGAGGTTCATGAAGTCGAAGTCGATGTCGGCCCACGGCAGCTCGACGTTCGCCTGGGTGTGCAGGTGGGCGAGCGGCTTCTGCAGCGCGTCGAGACCGGCAATCCACATCTTCGCGGGGCTGAACGTGTGCATCCAGGCGATGAGGCCGATGACCTTGTCGTCGGCGTTGGCCTCGAGGGCGGTGCGCTTGATGGCGGCGGAGTCGGTGAGCACCGGCTTCCAGACGATCTTCACGGGCACGTCGGCGGCGGTGTCGAGCAGTCGAGCGATCTCCTGCGACTGCTCGGCGACCTGCGCGAGCGTCTCGGGCCCGTACAGGTGCTGGCTGCCGGTGAGGAACCAGACCTCGTAGCCGTCGAGCGAGGTGGTGAGGGTCATGCGGTGCTGCCTTTCAGAGGGACGCGACGGCGGCGGCCTCGATGGCCAGCCCCGCCCGATAGCGGTCGAGATAGGTCGCGAAACCGGCGACGTCGGCGGGGTCGGGATCAGCGAGCGAGACGGATGCCGTGGCGAACACCGTCTCGTCGAGGTACTCCCCCAGCGACCGGTCGTCGGCGTGCGCGAGGTAGGACGCGAGCACGGCGATGCCCCAGGCGCCGCCCTCCGAGGCGAGGTCGCCGACCGCGACGGGTGCTCCCAGCGCCCCGGCGAGGAAGCGCTGGGCCACGCCGGCGGTGCGGAACATGCCCCCGTGCGCGAACATCCGGTCCAGTTCGACGCCCTCGTCCTGCAGCACCTGCATGCCCAGCGCGAGCGTGCCGAACACGCCGTAGAGCTGCGCCCGAACGACGTTAGCGAGGGTCAGGACGCTGTCGGGCGTGCGCACGAAGAGCGGGCGTCCGGCGTCGAGCCCGGCGATGGGCTCGCCGGCGAGGTGGTTGTAGGCGAGCAGGCCACCGGCATCCGCCTCCCCGTCGAGGGCCTCGCGGAAGAGCAGGTCGAACACCGCGTCATCGTCGAGCGGCTGTCCGGCGGCCGCGGTGAACCGCGAGAACAGTCCCGCCCAGGCGGCGAGCTCGCTGGCGCCGTTGTTGCAGTGCACCATCGCCACGGCGTCGCCCGCCGGAGTGGTCACGAGGTCGAGCTCGTGATGCACCTCGGCGAGCGGTCGCTCCAGCACGACCATCGCGAAGATGCTCGTTCCTGCGGAGACGTTGCCGGTGCGCGGCGCGACCGCGTTCGTCGCCACCATCCCGGTTCCGGCGTCGCCCTCCGGCGGGCAGAGCGGGATGCCGGGGCGCAAGGCACCGGTCGGGTCGAGCAGCGCCGCCCCCTCGTCTGTCAGCACGCCGGCCGGCGCTCCGGCGGGGCGCACCTCGGGCAGGATCTCGTCGAGGGCGCGGGGAAGCAGGTCGCCCGTCCGTGCGGCGTACGCGCGCAGCATCCGCTCGTCGTAGTCGCCGGTCGCGGAGTCGATCGGGAACATGCCCGAGGCGTCGCCCACCCCCAGCACCCGTTCGCCGGTGAGCCTCTCGTGCACGTATCCGGCGAGCGTGTTCACGCTCGCGATGCGCGACACGTGCGACTCGTCGTCGAGCACGGCCTGATGCAGGTGGGCGATCGACCACCGCAAAGGTATGTTGACTCCGAACAGCTCGCCGAGCTCGGCGGAGGCCGCGCCGGTGTTGGTGTTGCGCCAGGTGCGGAACGGCACGAGCAGCTCGCCCGCCTCGTCGAACGCGAGATAGCCGTGCATCATCGCGGAGATCCCGATCGCCCCGAACGCCGTGGGGCGGATGCCGTGCTGCTGCTCGGCATCGGCGATGAGCTCTGCGTACGCGGCCTGCAGGCCCGTCCACACCTCGGCGAGCGGGTAGGTCCACAGACCGTCCTCGAGGCGGTTCTCCCACGAGAACGAGCCGGTCGCGAGCACGGCGGTGGGATCGGAGCCGATCAGGCAGGCCTTGATGCGGGTCGATCCGAGCTCGATGCCCAGGCTCGTCCGGCCCTCGCGGAGGTCGTCGACGGCGCTCATCGGCGCGCGTCCTCGGTCTGGCCGTAGACGTTCTGGTACCGGTCGAACAGGCTGTCGATCGCGGCCTGCGGGATCGGGATCAGCGGTCCCGCCTCGCGGGCGAGGTGCACGGTGCGGGCGACGTCCTCGACCATCACGGCGGCCTTCACCGCATCCTTCGGATCAGCCCCGATCGTGAACGGCCCGTGGTTCTGCATGAGCACGGCCCGGGAGCGGTGGCCGCGCAGCGTCTCGACGATGCCGCGGCCGATCGAGTCGTCGCCGATGATCGCGAACGGACCGACCGGGATCGGTCCCCCGAATTCGTCGGCCATCGCCGTGATGACGCAGGGGATCTCCTCGCCGCGCGCGGCCCAGGCCACGGCGAACGTCGAGTGCGTGTGGACGACGCCGCCGACCTCGGGCATGTTCCGGTAGACGAAGGCGTGCGCGGCAGTGTCGCTCGACGGCGAGCGGTCGCTGCCGGGCGTGCCTGGCACGACCACGCCGTGGAGGTCGCAGAGGATCATGTTCTCGGGTGCGAGGTCGTCGTAGCTCACGCCGCTGGGCTTGATCACGAACAGATCGGCACCGGGGACGCGGCCCGAGACGTTGCCGCCGGTCCAGACGACGAGTCCGTAGCGGACCAGCTCGCCGTGCAGTCGGGCGACCTCGGCACGCACCACCGCGATGGCGGCGTCGACCTCGGCGGGAAAGGTGGGGGCTTCGTTGCTCACGGGACCTCGTGGTGTTCGGGACGGCGACTGTGACCGGTCACAGAAGTGTGTCACGGGGGCGTTACGACGTCAAGACACGCGAGGCGGGTCAGCGCGGCGGCGCGACGGAGTCGCGCCGCACCAGCACGGGGGCGACCGGCGACAGGTCGGGTGCCGTCGCCTCTGCCCCGCCGATCACCGCGGCGACCGCGCGGCGGGCGAGCTCGTCGAAGTCCTGCCGCACCGTCGTCAGCTTCGGCCAGTAGAAGGCGGCGTCGGGGATGTCGTCGAACCCGACGACGCTGATGTCGCCGGGCACGGACAGACCGGCCTCGTGCAGGCCGCCCAGGAGGCCGAGCGCCATCTGGTCGTTCGCGGCGAACACCGCCGTGACGGCCGCGGCGCGAACGGGGTCGACGGCCGCGTACCCCGAACCCGCTGACCAGTCCCCCGCGATCACGGGCCCCGCGGGGAGTCCGCGCGCCGCGAGCTCCGCCGCGAATCCCTCGGCTCGCGACTCGGCCTCGAGCCAGTCGGCGGGGCCCGCCAGGTGCGCGATGCGCGTGTGCCCGGCATCGGCGAGCGCAGCCACGGCGAGACGGGCACCGGCGGCCTGATCGACGGAGAGACCCCGTGCTCCCCGGTCGGCCGAGTGCAGGGTGACGACCGGCACGCCGATGCGCAGCTCGTCGAGCACCTCGAGGGTGCGCGCGTGCGGCGCGACGACGACGACGCCCTCCACGCCCTGCGCGACGAGGTGGTCGACCGCGGCCGCGACCGCCTCGGCATCCCCCGCGTCGGCGAACGCCGCGCTCACCCAGTAGCCCGCGCGTCGCGCCGACGCCTCGAGCGCCGCGATGCTGCGCGAGGGTCCGTACTGCAGGGCGTCGGATGCCAGGACGCCGAGCGTGCGCGACCGCCGGGTGCCGAGGGCGCGGGCGGCGTTGTTCATGCGGTAGCCGAGCTCGTCCATCGCGGCGACGACGCGCTCGCGAGTCTCGACGGCGACCTCGGGATGGTCGTTGAGCACCCGCGAGACCGTCTGCCGTGAGACTCCGGCGAGCGCCGCGACATCGCGCACGCCCACGGTCCGTCGGGTCTCGCTGCTCGTGTCGGTCACGCCGACGAGTGTATGCCGAGCGGCCCCGCCCTTCCCGTCGGCGTGCCACTCTGGTGTCATGCGCATCGCACTCACCGGATCATCGGGCAAGCTCGGCAGCGTCGTCGCGCGGGAGCTCGGCGCCCAGGGCTACGAGGTCGTCGGCATGGACGTCGCAGGCGTCCGCGGCCCCGACTTCGTGCAGGTCGACCTCACGGACTACGGCCAGGTCATCGACGCCTTCACGGCGGTCGGCGACCGTCACGACGGCATCGACGCCGTCGTGCACCTCGGGGCGATCCCGGCGCCCGGCATCCGCAGCGACGTCGCGACCTTCCACAACAACATGCCCGCCACGTTCAACGTGTTCTGGGCGGCGGTGCGACTCGGCATCCGCCGCATCGTCTACGCGTCGAGCGAGACCGTGCTCGGCCTGCCCTTCGACGTCCCGCCGCCCTACGTGCCGGTCGACGAGGACTACCCGGCGCGCCCCGAGTCGGTCTACTCGCTGGTGAAGACGCTCGAGGAGCATCTGGCCGTCGAGCTCGTGCGATGGAACCCCGACCTGTCGATCACGGCGCTGAGGTTCTCGAACGTCATGGTGCCCGAGGACTACGCGGCCTTCCCGGCGTTCGACGACGACGCCCTGGCACGCAAGTGGAACCTGTGGGGCTACATCGACGCGCGCGACGGCGCTCAGGCCGTGCAGCGCGCGCTGGAAGGGGCCGCCCCCGGGTTCGACAACTTCATCATCGCGGCGGCCGACACCGTCATGTCGCGCCCGAACGCCGAGCTGCTGGCCGAGGTCTTCCCCGACGTCCCGGTGGCGCGTGAGTTCGGCCCGAACGAGACGCTGCTGTCGATCGACAAGGCCCGGCGGATGCTGGGGTTCGACCCGCAGCACTCCTGGCGCGACGAGGTCTGACCGGCCCCGGTGGGTTGCTGGGCCCTTCGACAGGCTCAGGGACCCAATCCCTGGGTTCAGCGCCGAGGGATCGTCGATCCGCGGATCACGAGCCGCACCGGCAGGTGGTGCGCGCCCTCGCCGACGTCGATCCCGTCGATCGCGTCGAACACCCGCAGCGCCGCCTGACGGCCGAGCTGCTGCAGATTGGCGTCGATGCTGGTGAGCTCGGGGCGGGCGTTCGTCGCGAGGACCTCCCAGTTGTCGTAGCCGATCACGGCGAGGTCGTCGGGCACGCTGCGGCCGAGATCCCGTGCCGAGTCGAGCACGCCGCGGGCGATCTGGTCCGATCCGCAGAAGATCGCATCGATGTCGGGATACTGCTGCAGCAGCATCGCCGCGGCATCCCTCCCCCAGTGCTCCGTCCATTCCGAGAACATGGGCTCGCCGACCAGCTCGAGCCCTGCCTCGCCGAGCGCCGCGCAAGCACCCGCGAGACGGTCTTGAGCGGCGGCGTACGCGGGGTCCCCGGAGATGTGCGCGATGCGGCGACGTCCGCACGAGAGCAGATGCTCGATCGCGAGGCGCCCGCCCGCGTAGTTGTCGGGGGTCAGCGACAGGTCGCCCGGATCGTCCGACGGGGCGTACGCGTAGACCACCGGCACGGGGATGTCCTGACCGAGCGACGGCCGCGGATCGGTCTGCCGCCCCACCACGATGATCCCGTCGACCCGGCGGCTGAGCAGCTCGCGCAGGTGGTGCTGCTCCCGGATCGCGTCGCCGCGCGCGTCGCAGAGGAACACGTTGATGCGTCCGGCGCCGAAGGCGTCTTCCGCTCCCATGAGGATCGGGATCATGAAGCGCCCCTCGAGGTCGCTCGTGAGCAGGCCGACGGTGCCGGTGCGCCCGGCCAGCAGGCCTCGGGCCATGGCGTTGGGCGTGAACGACAGCTCCTCGGCGATCGCCTGCACCTTCGCGCGGGTCTTGGCCGACACGTCGCCGCGGTCGTTGAGCGCCTTGGATGCCGTCGAGATCGACACCCCGGCGCGCGCGGCGACGTCTCCGAGGGTTACCGCCCGGGATCCGTTCGTGTCGCTCATCGCTCTCCCTGTTGCTGAAAGGTTATCGGAACAAGGCTTGACGCCCTCGCCAGAATCACGCTATACCTTTTCGAAAGGCTTTTCGTAACTTTCGGAAAGTCGGGTTTTCCCCCTCCCGGCGCTGCAGTGTCGAAGCGCCCCATCGCACCGCTCGAAGACGAGCCAAGAGGAGCTCCTTCCATGAACACCACCCGTTCCCGCGCCGCACGGCGCGCCGCCGCCGCGCTGCTCGCGGCAGGCCTCGTCGCGGGAGGCCTCGCCGCCTGCGCACCCGCCTCGTCGGAGGGCTCCGGCGAGCCCATCACCGCCGAGGGCACCGACGACGGCACGACGCTCACGCTGTGGACCCGCGCCCCGATCGAGCGCCAGGCCAAGCTCCTCGTCGACGCGTACAACGCCAGCCACGAGAACCAGGTCGAGCTCACGGTCGTCCCCAACGACGACTACGTCGCCAAGGTCGGGGCGGCCGCAGGATCCGGCGGACTTCCCGACCTGTTCGCCGCCGACATCGTGTACGTGCCCAACTGGGCGCAGCAGGGGTTGTTCCAGGACATCTCCGAGCAGATCGACGGACTCGACTTCAAGGACGAGATCAACCCCGGGCACCTCTCGGCCGGCACGGTCGACGACGCCGAGTACGTGCTGCCGTTCGCCCTCGACCTGTCGATGCTGTTCTGGAACAAGGAGCTCTTCGCCGAGGCCGGACTCGACCCCGAGAAGGCGCCCGCGACGCTCGAGGAGTTCGCCGAGGCCGCGATGGCCGTGCAGGCGCTGAACAAGCCCGACACCTACGGCACGGCGACCGGTCTGAACTGCGGCGGGTGCCTGGTCTTCACCTGGTTCCCCTCGATCTGGGCGTCCGGCGACGAGGTCCTGAGCGACGACGGCACCGAGTCCCTGCTCGACGGCGACTCGGCACAGGCCGTCTACGACACGTGGGCCGAACTCGAAGAGGCCGGGGCCGTGCTCCCCAGCTCGACCGACGAGGCGGGCCCGACGTGGACCGCGGCGTTCAGCGAGGGCAAGGTCGGCGTCATGCCGTTCCCCGCGACGCTGCTCCCGTCCCTCGAGTTCGACGCCGGGGTCGCCGGCATCCCCGGTGTCGACGGCGGCGTCTCGACCTTCGTGGGCGGTGACGGCATCGGCATCTCGAAGGACTCGGAGAAGGCCGCGCAGGCGTGGAACTTCCTCAACTGGATGATGTCCGAGGACGCCCAGGTCGAGGTGCTCGCGAAAGACGGCAACGCGGTCTCCCGCGGTGACCTCGCCGACAACGAGTACGCCGCCGCCGACCCGCGCCTGGTCACGATCAACGAGGTCGCGGCCCAGGGAGACACCCCGGTCGCGCTGAACTTCCAGCAGGCGTTCAACGCGCCCGGAAGCCCGTGGCTCACGCTCATCCGCAACGCGGTGCTGAACGGCGAGGACTCCGTGCCGACCGACAACGAGGAGATCACCGCGATCCTGTCGCAGTGACCCCCTCGATCCGAGTGACTGCGGGGCGGCGCACAGCGTCGCCCCGCATCCCCCCTCCGCTCACCCCTTCCGAAAGAGGACGAGATGACCCAGGCCGCACCCCCGCTGCGCCGCCGCAGACCGCGAACCGGATTCGGCGGTCCCGTCCAGGGCTGGCTGTACGCCGCACCGACGGCGATCTTCGTCGCCCTCCTGTTCGTCGTCCCGCTCGTGCTCGTGCTCCAGATGTCGGCATCCGACTGGCCACTGCTGAGCGGCAATCGGGGCCTCAACTTCCCCGAGAACTACACGGATGCCGTCACGCACCGCCTTTTCTGGGACAGCATCCGCTTCACCCTGCTCTACACCGTCATCACGACCGTGATCCTCATCGGCCTGGGGCTCGGGCTCGCGCTCCTGGTGCAGGAGTCGACCCGGTGGAAGGGGTTCCTGCGCACGGCGTTCCTCATCCCGAGCGCGCTGGGCCTGGCATCCGCCTCGCTGCTGTTCTACGTGCTCTACTCGCCGATCGCCGGCCCCTTCGCCGACCTCATGACGTCGTGGGGCATCACCTTCCTCGGCACCCCCGAGGGTGCGCTCTGGTCGACGATCTTCCTCATCGTGTGGCGGTATGCGGGGTTCTACATGCTGCTGATGCTCGTGGGGCTGCAGGGCATCCCCGACGACGTCTACGAGGCCGCCCGCATCGACGGCGCGAACCGGTGGCAGACGTTCCGCGACATCACGGTGCCGCTGCTGAAGCCGACGTTCGCGCTGACCACGGTGATGTGCGTGACGGGATCGCTGCTCGCGTTCGAGCAGTTCTACATCCTGACCAAGGGCGGACCCGACAACAGCACCATGACGGTCGTGCAGCTCATCTACAACGTCGCCTTCCAGGGGCAGAACAGCCTCGGTATCGCGGGAGCGCTGTCGGTGATCGTGCTGCTCGCCCTCATCGTCATCAACGTCTTCCAGCTGCGCGCGTTCCGCCGCCCCGAGAACGACTGACACAGGGAACAGAGAGCTGATCATCATGACCGAGACCCTCACGCGCACGATCGTCGCGCCGAACTCGCAGCCCACGATCCCCCGCTACCGGTCGAAGGCCGCACGCGTCGTCTACGGCATCCCGTACTGGGTGTTCACGACCGCCCTCGCCGTGATCTTCCTCTACCCGCTCATCTGGACGGGCGTCTCATCGGTGAGCCCGATGGCCGGCACCAGCCAGACCGACGGGTGGGGCTTCGGCAACTACGCCGCCCTCGGCGAGTACCAGGCGGGCATCTGGGTGTACCTCGGCAACTCGCTGTTCGTCTCGGTGCTGACGGTCGCTCTGACCCTCTTCATCTCGCTGCTCGGCGGCTACGCGTTCGCGCGGTTCTCGTTCCCGGGCAAGAACGCCCTTTTCCTGCTGACGCTCGCGATCCTCATGGTGCCGTACGCGACGCTGCTGATCCCGCTGTACGTGATCCTCAACGCGGTCGGCCTGCAGAACTCGCTCGTCGGCGTCGCGCTCGTGATCACGATGTTCCAGCTGCCGTTCTCGATGTTCATGATGCGCATCTCGTTCGAGTCGATCCCGAAGGAGATGGACGAAGCGGCGATGGTCGACGGCTGCTCCAGCTGGGGAGCGCTCTGGCGAGTGCTGCTTCCGGCGGTCAAGCCGGGCCTCGTCACGGTCGGCCTGTTCGCATTCCTCACCGCGTGGAACGACTTCATGGCGCCGCTGATCCTCATCAACGACACCAACCGCATGACGCTGCCGCTCGCGGTCGCGAACCTCCGCGGGCAGGTGCAGGGCGTCGTCGATTACGGCGCCACCGAGGCCGGGGTCGTCGTGCTGGCGCTCCCCTGCATCCTGCTCTTCCTGATCCTCCAACGACACTACGTGCGCGGCTTCATGTCCGGCGCCTTCAAGGGATGACGATGTCCGACACCACGACACCCGCCGCTCCGGTGGTCCCCACGCGCGGTCGCCTGCGCCCGCTCGGCCTCGACGAGGTCCGCATCACCGGCGGATTCTGGGGCGAGCGCCAGGCCGTGAACGGCTCGGCGACGCTCTCTCACATCGAATCGCGACTCGAGTCGGAGGGCTGGCTGCCGAACTTCGATCGCGCCGCCGCGGGAACGCTGCCCGCGGGGCGGCGGGGCCGCGAGTTCTCGGACTCGGAGGTCTATAAGTACCTCGAAGCGCTCGCGTGGGAGATCGGACGGACGGATGCCGGGCGCGACGGCGACCTCGAGGAGCGATTCCATGCGGTGGTCGGCCGGGTCGCGGCGGCTCAGGAGCCCGATGGATACGTCAACACCATGTTCGGTCGACCGGGCCAGGACGAACGATGGACGCAGCTGCAGTGGGGACACGAGCTCTACTGCCTCGGGCACCTGTTCCAGGCCGCGGTCGCGCGGGTGCGGACGAGACCGGATGCCGACGACGGGCTGATCGACATCGCCCGCCGCGCCGCCGACCTCGTGTGCACGGAGTTCGGACCCGACGGGCGCGACGCGATCTGCGGTCACGCCGAGGTCGAGGTGGGTCTCGTGGAGCTCGGACGCGCGCTCGGCGAGCAGCGCTACCTCGATCAGGCCGCACTGTTCGTGGAGCGCCACGGCGCCGGCTCGCTCGGGGAGATCGAGTGGGGCCGCGAGTACTTCCAGGACGATGTCGCCGTGCGCGACGCCGAGGCCCTCCGCGGTCATGCCGTGCGCGCGAACTACCTGTCGTCGGCTGCGGCCGACGTCGCGACCGAGCTGTCGGACTCGACGCTGTTCGACGCCCTGCGATCGCAGTGGGATCGCACGGCCGAGCGGCGCACCTATGTCACCGGCGGCCAGGGCTCGCACCATCAGGACGAGGCGTTCGGCGACGACTGGGAGCTGCCTCCGGACCGTGCGTACTCCGAGACATGCGCGGGCATCGGGTCGATCATGTTCTCGTGGCGGCTGCTGCTCGCCACCGGTGAGACGCAGTACGCCGATCTGATCGAACGGACTCTCTTCAACGTGGTCGCGACGTCGCCCGGCTCCGACGGGCGCTCGTTCTTCTACGCGAACACGCTGCACCAGCGCACGCCGGGAACGCCGGCGGATCCGGATGCCACGTCGCCGCGTGCTTCGTCATCGCTGCGGGCTCCCTGGTTCGAGGTGTCGTGCTGCCCGCCGAACGTGGCCCGCACGTTCGCGAGCCTCGCCGCTTATGTCGCGACCGCCGATGACGACGGAGTGCAGCTGCACCAGTACGCCCCGGCATCCGTGCGGGCCGCTCTGCCTGACGGAAGGGTCGTCGCCTTCGAGGTGTCGACGGGGTACCCGGCCGACGGAGACGTCCGGATCGAGATCGTCGAGGATGCCGAGTTCACGCTGTCGCTGCGCGTGCCGTCGTGGGCAGAGGGCGCGGGTCTGCGCGTGCGCTCGGGCGACTCCGTCACGGAAGAACCGACTGCCGCCGGATGGGTGGCCGTGTCTCGCGCGTTCCGCGCAGGCGATGTGGTCGAGTTGAGTCTGCCGGTGACTCCGCGTGCCGTCGCACCGCATCCGATGGTGGATGCCGTGCGCGGCAGTGTCGTGATCGAACGCGGGCCCGAGGTGCTGGCGCTGGAGTCGCTCGACTTCGGCGCGGATGTGGGCGAGGCCGTCGTCGCCGGCGACCCGGTCGAGCGGGACGGACGGGTGGTGCTGCCGGTGCGGCGGCGTTCGTCCGGCGATGTCGTGGAGTCGCCTCTCGTGGCGTATCACGACTGGGCGCGCCGGGGACCTTCGACGATGAGGGTGTGGATCCCGACCGTGTGAAAGGCGTCAGCGCTCGGGAGGTTGCACCCGAGGCGGTTTTCGGCTCGGCTCGATCGACGCTGCGTGGGAAAGATGAAGGGCAGGAACCCGGCGGAGAGGGCTCCGATCCACCTCAGCCGGGTCAGCAGGCCCTGGAACGCGCCGGTGAATACGATGCGCCGGAGGCCCGATGTGTCTTGTCATTCATCGGGATCGAGCTTCCTGAACTCGATACTCGTGAAGCCTTCCACGTCGCCGAAGCGGAGCGTCCCGATCGGGAACGGAATGGACGTCGTGACCGGGTCGATGTATTGACAGCCGTACTCCGCGCGAGTGAAACGCAACCGAATCTCCGGACCTTCCTCGACCCACCACTCACCCCGGGCGAAGAAGAGATCACCATCCGTGCGATAGCCGTCTAGGAGGTTGTAGGAGACATCGAACGCCCGGAACGTGCCGTCCGCGTCCAGCGCGATGGTGCCGCGATCATCGCCCGTCGCCTCCCACGTACCGACCGGTGACACGACTCTGGGTGCACACGCGGCGAGCGCAACGATGATGACAGCGACAATCGCAGATGAGAGCGCCCTCGCGCTCGCATAGCGGCGACCGGGCCCCTGTGGCGAACGCGGTCAGTCGTCACCTTCGCTCATTCGAAGTTCGATGCTGGCGGTGTGCTCTACGTCGACGAAGTACATCGATCCGGAGGTGAAGTCGACGGGGACGGAGACGTCAGTACCCACGGTGAAGACTCCCTCGGACGCACGCTCGAAACTCAGAATGGCCGCGTGCCCGTCGGCGGACAATCGCCATGTTCCCTCACCGTTGAAGTCATACTCCGCTTCACTGCGTTCGAGAAGGTTGGAGGACAGATCCGCGGCCTCGAACCCGCCATCTGGATCGAGCGTGAGCGTCCCGTGGTCTTCCCCGCTCGCTTCCCATACGCCGACCGGCGGAGAGACTCTCTCGGCGCAGCCCGACAGCGCCGAGGCGGAGAGGGTGAGCAGCACCATTGCGGTGGTGAGCCGATACCGTTCGGCCGCCCCCCTCACGGATAGACCTTCTCAGGCCAGGCGATCGTCTGATGCTGCGACGCCCAGTCACCGCTGTCTGCCTCCGCCGAGAGCAACGCCGAAGACGCCACGGGGAGGTGGGCTCCGCCAGACATGGGTATCCGGGTGAGCGAGTCTGTGGTCGTGTCGTTGTTGATGACGTAGGTCACTTCGACTGCGCCGTCTGGGGCGGGCTCGCTTGCGAACACGTCGAGATGGTAGGAGACAAGGAACGATTCCGGCAGGTTGCGCGCGTGCAGAGAATCGGGATCGGCCGGACCGCTGAGTGGACTGGACAACACGTTGATCACATCGTTCAGCAACACGAATCCGTTATTGCTGATGTCCCGATCGTAGGGTCTGCCATTCACACCGGAACTCAGCTCGCCTGATCGCAGGTCTGCGAGGCCCCGTTGTCTCACTGCGTTCACATGGTCGCTCCGCATGAGTATCGACACGAAGGGGTCGTTGCTTGCGAGCACCAGTCCTCGCGGGCTGTCTCCGGTCGCGAACCCGAAGAAGAGGTCTGCGACGCGTCCATCGGCTTGATCGCGCGCGAAGGGACCGACGGTTGCGACCTCACAATCGAGTCCGTCCCACGCCTCCGACGCCCTCCTCGCGAGCTCGCTCGCAAGGATGCGATCGGCTTCCCGACGCCGCTCACATGAGGCGTTTCTCGATACAAACGTGTCATATATCGGTGTACCGGAACGGGCTCCGAGTGAGAGAGAACGCCCGAGTCAGCCGTCGGTCTCGCGGGGCAGCACCGTCAGCACCCGCTCGATGTGATCGTGGAACTCGGTCATGAACGCCCGGAGGAAGGCCTCGGTGCCGGGGTCCGAGACGGTGCCGTCCTTCTCATAGTGCTCCGGTGTGAAGCGGATGTACGCCTCGGGCGCCGTCATCTGCCGGGCGTTGCAGAAGCTGAGCACACCGCGCAGGCTCTGCTGCGCGACCGCTGTGCCGATCTGGCCCACGGACGCGCCGATCACGGCCGCGGGGATGTGATCGAACGAGTTCTGACCCCACGGACGCGACGCCCAGTCGATGGCGTTCTTGAGACCGCCGGGGATCGACCGGTTGTACTCCGGGGTGACGAAGAGCACGGCATCCGCCGAGTCGATCGCCTCCTTCAGCACGACCGCCTCGGGCGGATAGGCGTCGTCGTAGTCCTGACTGTAGAGCGGGAGATCACGGATCTGTATCTCGAAGAACTCCAGATCGTCCGGCGCCAGGCGGATCAGCGCCGTCGCGAGGATGCGGTTGATCGACGTCGAAGACAGACTGCCGATGAAGTACCCGACTCTGTGGCCCATGTCCGTTCCTCACCTTCTGCGGCGAGCGCGGTGCCCTGTCCGCTGGACACCAGTCTCGACGCGACCGGACGAGGATTCCACCCCTTGTGCGGATGGCCCACCGCCTTGCTACTCCCGCTTCCTCGTCACGGCCCGCTGGAGCAGCACGAACACGAGCAGGATCCCGCCGGTGATGATCGTCGTCATCTCCGGAGGGATACCGCCGTCGCGGGTGATCAGCACGTTCATCAGTCCGAGCACGAGAGCGCCCACGACCGACCCGAGCACGTAGCCGTACGCCCCGGTCAGCACGGTGCCGCCGATGACGGCCGCTGCGATCGCGTCGAGCTCCCAGCCGATGCCCGTGATGTTCTGCGCCGTGCCGAGGCGGGCGGTGTAGAGCACCGCGGCGAGACCGGCGAGCGCTCCGCTGATCACGTACACCAGCACCTTGGTGCGCTGCACGGGCAGCCCCATCAGCAGGGCCGAGTTCTCGGAGCCGCCGATCGCGTACACCGTGCGACCGGTGCGGGTGCGGTGCAGCACGAAGAACGCCGCCACGACGACGAGCACGGCGATGAGCACGGCCGGGGTGATCACGAGGTCGTTCACCTTGGGGCCGTCGATGATCTTCAGCTGCGCGCCGATCCAGCGGATGGGCGACTCCTCGCCCAGACGCTCTGGCTTCGTGCTGAGCAGCGATGCGAGACCGCGTCCGAGGAACATCATGGCGAGCGTCGCGATGAACGGCTGCACGTTGAAGTACCTGATCAGCACTCCCGAGACGAGGCCGAAGAGCACGCCGATGCCGATCATCGCGACGATCACGGCGATGGCGTTCCAGCCCGCGTTCGAGAGCATCACGCCGGCGACCGATGACACCGCGATGATCGACCCCACCGAGAGGTCGATGCCGCCGGTGAGGATCACGAAGGTGAGGGCGACGGCGAGCACGATGAGGTGCGCGTTGTTGATGAGCAGGTTCGACAGGGTGTTGAACTGCACGATGCGCCCGTAGGCGACTTCGCCGAAGATCACCATTCCCACGAAGATGATCACCGAGGCGATCGTCGGGAGCACCGAGGGGTTGGCTGAGATCATCCGGCGCATCCGGTCGGCGACGGTCTCGCTCGTCTGCAGCGCGGGGGCCGCGGTCATGACGCTCATGCGGCCACCTCTTCCTTCGTCTGGTCTCGTTCCACGGGGCGGGTCCTGCGGCGGGTGCGGAACCAGCTGCGCACGCGCTGCGACTGCAGCAGGCAGAGCACGACGATCACGATGGCCTTGAACGCCGGCGTCGCCGACGACGAGACGCCGAGGTACAGCACGGTCTTGTCGAGCGTCGCGATGAGCAGCGCACCCACGAACGCGCCGCTGAGCGAGAACTTGCCGCCGGCCAGCGAGGCGCCGCCGATGACGACCGCGAGGATCGCGTCGAGCTCGAGCTGATATCCGGTGCGTGAGATGTCCACCGTCATGACGCTGCCGACCGACATGACGCCGGCGATGCCCGCCAGGATGCCGCTCATGATGTACGCGGTGAGCAGCAGACCCTTCGGTTTGATGCCCGCCATCCGGCTCGCGCGGGGATTGATGCCGATCGCCTCGATCATGAGCCCGAGCGCACTGCGCCGCACCACCCATCCGACGGCGATCACGATCAGCACAGCGAGGATGAACACCACCGGGATGCCGATCACGAAGCCGTTCGCGATCCAGCGGAACGCATCGTTGGAGGCGGTGGTGTTCTGCCCGCCCGTGATCACCTTGGCGATGCCGCGTCCGGCGAGCATCAGTACCAGCGTGGCGATGAACGGCTGCAGGCCGACGTAGGCGACGAGTATGCCGTTGACGGCACCGAGGATGCCGGTGATCACGAGCGCCAGACCGACGGCGGAGAGCGCCGCGCCGAGGGAGTCGTCCGCCGCGCTGAGGAACTCCATCGAGACCGCGCCGGCGACGGCCATGAGCGAGCCGACGGAGAGGTCGATGCCACCCGTGGCGATCACGAGGGACATCCCGATCGCGATCATCATGATCGGGGCCGCCTGGCGCAAGATGTCGACCAGGTTTCCCACGAGATTGCCGTTGTTGGGGTTGATCGAGAGCGCGAGGTAGGTCGGGTCCTTGATCACGTTCAGTGCGAGGAGTGCGAGGATCGCGACGATGCCCCAGAAGAAGGGTTTGTGGATGAGGGTCCGCCACAGGGCGGAGTCGGCTGACGCGGTCATCGCGCTGCCTCCTTGTCGGTCGTGGGGGTGATGCTATCGGGCACGGCGCCGTCGGTGTCATCGAGAGTCTCAGCCGCGGCATCCACCCCGTGCGCGGCGATCACGTCGACGATCACCTGCGCGGTCACGTCGGGCCCGTTCTGGATCTCACCGATCTTGCGGTGGTCCTTCAGCACGACGATCCGCTCGGAGAGACGCACGACCTCTTCGAGCTCTGACGAGATGAAGACCACGGCGACGCCGTCTTCCGCGAGCTCGGCCACCGCCTCCTGGATCTCGGCCTTGGCGCCGACGTCGATGCCACGAGTGGGCTCGTCGAGGATCAGCAGCTCCGGCTGCGTCGCGAGCCAGCGTCCGAGCAGCACTTTCTGCTGATTGCCGCCGGACAGGTTCTTGATCATGCGGTCGGGGTCGGCGGGACGGACGTTGAACTGCTCGATGTAGCGGTCGACGATCGCATCCTGCTCCTTGCGGCTCATGGGACGCGCCCACCCGCGCTCGGCCTGCACCGCGAGGATGATGTTCTCGCGCACCGTGAGGTCGCCGACGATGCCCTCATCGCGGCGGTTCTCGGTCGAGAAGGCGATGCGACGCGGCAGGGCATCGGCCGGCGACCTCAGATCCACCGGGCCGCCGTGCAGCTCGATCGTGCCCTCGTCGGCGCGATCGGCGCCGTAGAGCAGCCGAGCGAGTTCGGTGCGCCCCGATCCGAGCAGACCCGCGAAGCCGACGACCTCGCCGGGTCGGATGTCGAGATCGGTGGCCTCCACGGCTCCACGACGTGCGATGCCGGACGCGGCCAGCAGCGGCGTCTCGTCTGCCTCGCGCGGCGCACGGCGACGGTTGCCGCCGAGCGACTTCAGCGCATCGAGGTCCTTGCCGATCATCTTCGAGATGAGGCCGTGGCGGTCGAGGTCGCGGGTGAGGTACTCGCCCTCGTAGCGGCCGTTGCGCAGCACCGTGAGGCGGTCGCTGATCGCGTAGACCTGGTCGAGGAAGTGCGAGACGAAGAGGATGGCGACGCCCTGATCGCGGAGTGATCGGATGACGGCGAACAGGCCTTCGACCTCGGCGGCGTCGAGGCTCGAGGTCGGCTCGTCGAGGATGAGCACCTTGGCCTGGATGGCCATCGCCCGGCTGATCGCGACGAGCTGCTGCAGGGCGATCGATAGGGTCGACAACGGCTTGCGGGTGTCGAGGTGCGCCAGGCCGAGGCGACCGAGGGCGTCGCCGGCGGCCCGGTGGGTGGCTGCCCAGTTGATCCCGAGGGCTCCGCGCACCTCGTGACCGAGCATGACGTTCTCGCCGATCGACAGGTTGGGGGCGAGGTTGACCTCCTGGTAGACCGTCGAGATGCCGGCATCCTGAGCATCGCCGGCACCGGCGAAGCTGCGCTCCTGCCCCGCCACCACGATGGACCCGGAGTCGATCCGATAGACGCCGGTCAGAGCCTTGATCAGGGTCGACTTCCCTGCGCCGTTCTCCCCCATGAGGGCATGGACCTCGCCGGGGAGCAGCCGGAAGTCGACCCCGTCGAGAGCCTTCACCCCCGGGAACTCGATCGAGATGCCGCGCATCTCGACGATGGGCAGTGTGTCGTTCATCGCTGTCTCTCCGTCCGCAGAACCCGGGCGGCGCAGTCGGCTGCGCCACCCGGGCTCGGTGCCGGATCTCTCCGGCGTCGGGTTCTCTGCTCGGTCAGTACTTGCGGTCGGCGAGCACGGCCTGAGCGGCCTCGGCCGAGTCGAACGCCTCGCTGGGGACGACGATGTACGAGTCGACGTCCTCACCGGCGAGCGCCTTCTCGACGACCTCGAGGGCGGTCTCCCCGAACAGCGGGTTGTACTCGTGCACGTAGCTGAGCTGACCGTCGGCGAGCGCCTGCATGGCGTTCTTCGTGCCGTCGATCGTGGCGATCTTGACGTCCTCGCCGACGACGAGCCCCGCCTCCTCGGCGGCCTGAGCGGCGCCGAGACCCATCTCGTCGTTCTGCGCGAAGACGAGCTGGATGTCGTTGTTCGACGCCTTGAGCATGGTCTCGAAGACGCTCTTGCCCTCTTCCGCCGACCAGTTCGCGGTCTGCGCGTCGACCTTGTTCAGCGACGAGTCTCCGAGGCCCTCGTCGAATCCGGTGTTGCGCTCGTTCACCACGCCGACACCGGCCGGCCCTTCGAGCACGACGTAGTTGCCGCCGTCGGGGAACGTCGCCGCAGCCCAGCTGCCGACCTCCTTGGCGACCTCGACGTTGTCGGGCGCGATGCGGGTGACGTAGAGACTGTCGTCGTCGGGCTCGATGCCGCGGTCGAGCAGGATGACCGGGATCTCCGCCTCCTGCGCGCGCTTGAGCGAGTCCTCCCAGCCGGAGGCCTCGGTGGCCGACAGCAGGATGACGTCGACGCCCTCGTCGACGAACGACGTGAACGCGTCGATCTGGGACTTCTGGTCGAGGTTGGTGGCGGGGGCGTACTTCAGGTCGTATCCGGCCTCCTCCGTGAAGATGTCCTGGATGTTCTGCTCGTTGGCCTCGCGCCACGCGCCCTCGGGGCCGACGGCGACGAAGCCGACGGTCGTGATCTCGTCCGAGCCGCCGCCGTCGCCTCCGGCGCCGGAGTCGCCGGTCGAGCAGGCCGCGAGGCCGATGGTGAGTGCGCCGACTGCTGCCAGTCCGAACGCGATGCGGGTGCGCTTCTTCGCGGACATTTCTCTCTCCTCTTTGAGATGCCGGCGGTTAGTCCGGCGGTGGTGGACCCGCGGGTCCTGTCGTGAATGCGGGACGCCGTCGTCGGGTCCTGCGGCGATGTTACCGGGAACAATTTCTGGAACACAAGAATTTATTCAGAAGTCGCGAGTGTCATCGGATAACGATGTTGTTACCGCTCACAGTTCAGCGGTGGATTCCAGCTCGGCGGCGATCATCTCGACCACGGTGTCGACCGTGACTCCCGGTCCGTTGCTGAGCTCGCCGATCTTCTCGCGGTCCTTCAGCACGACGATGCGGTCGCTGAGCCGCACCACCTCTTCGAGTTCCGACGAGATGAAGACCACCGCCACGCCATCGCCGGCCAGCTGGCTGATGCGGCGCTGAACCTCGACCTTCGCCGCGATGTCGATGCCACGGGTCGGCTCGTCGAGGATCAGCACGTGGGGCCGCACCGCGAGTGCGCGCGCGAGCAGCACCTTCTGCTGCGTTCCGCCCGACAGCAGACCCACCGGCCGATCGAGGTCGGCGGGGTCGAGGTGCAGAGCCTCGACATAGGTCTCCACCAGCGTCGCCGACTCGGCGTGCGAGAGCGGGCGCGTCCACCCGCGCAGCGCCTGCAGCGACAGCACGATGTTCTCGCGTGCCGTCAGCTGATCGATGATGCCCTGCGTCCCGCGATTCTCCGCCGACAGCGCGATCCGATGCCGCAGCGCGACCGACGGGCTCCGCAGATTCACCCGATCGCCGTCGACCCAGAGCTCACCGCTGTCGGCCCTCACCGACCCGCTCAGCAGCGAGGCGAGCTCGGTGCG
This sequence comes from Microbacterium sp. NPDC089696, assembly GCF_044749125.1. Classification (NCBI taxonomy): domain Bacteria; kingdom Bacillati; phylum Actinomycetota; class Actinomycetes; order Micrococcales; family Microbacteriaceae; genus Microbacterium; species Microbacterium sp. NPDC089696. Next base: position 1,042,404 of record NZ_JBIVHF010000002.1, read on the forward strand.
ACCGGATCCGCGCAGCCCCGCGAGACCCACTATCTCGCCGCGCTGCACCTCGATGTCCGTGCGCTCGAGCTCGCCGCGCCGACCGACGCCCGTGGCCTGCATCGCGGGCTCGCCGTCCGAGGCGTAATGGTGCGCCTTGCGCTCCGAGCCCAGCGCCCGGAGGCTGTCGATGTCCTTGCCGAGCATCTTCGAGATCAGGTCGGCTCGTTCGAGGTCGCGCGTCGCGAACTCCCCCACGCGCACCCCGCCGCGCAGCACCGTCATCCGGTCGCTGATGGCGAACGCCTGCTCGAGGAAGTGCGAGATGAAGAGGATCGCGACCCCACGCCCGCGCAGACCGCGGATCACTCGCATCAGGGTGGCGACCTCGGCGGCATCGAGGCTCGAGGTGGGCTCGTCGAGGATCAGCACGCGGGGCTCGTCGACCACCGCGCGCGCCAGCGCCACGAGCTGCTTCTGCGCGGGCGTGAGCAGCGACAGCGGCGTCTTGGGGTCGAGGTCGTCGAGACCGAGCCACGCCAGCGCCTCCGCGGCATCCGCCCGCGTGCGCCGCCAGTCGATGCCGAAGCGCCCACGGCGCTCCCTGCCGAGCATGACGTTCTCGCCCACGCTCAGATTGGGGCTCAGCTGCGCCTCCTGGAACACCGTGGCGATGCCGGCCTCCCGACTGTCGGCCACGCCGGCGAATCGGCGCGGCTCGCCGTCGACGATCACGTCGCCCTGCTCGGGCGCGAGCGTGCCGGTGATCACGGCCACCAGCGTCGACTTGCCGGCGGCGTTCTCGCCCATCACGGCGTGCACCTCGCCGGGGAACAGCCGGAAGTCGACCGCGTCGAGCGCACGCACACCGGGGAAGTCGACCGTGATGCCCTCGAGCCGCACGACCGGCTCGACATCACGGTCGAGGGTCATCGTGCCTCCCGGGGTGCCGCAGACGAGGCTCGCGCGACGAGCTCCGTCGGGATCCTCGTGAGGGACGGGATGTCGCGCCCCTCGATGGCGGCTCTCAGCATCTCGACCACCGACACCCCGAGCGCGCCGAAATCCTGGCGAACGGTCGTGAGGGGAGGCACGAAGTGCTTCGCGAGGGGGATGTCGTCGAATCCCACGACGCTCAGATCCGTCGGCACCTCGAAGCCGCGGTCGTGCAGCCCGTGGATCAGCCCGATGGCCATGTCGTCGTTCGCGGCGAAGATCGCGGTGTAGTCGGGCAGTCTCGTCAGGCCCTTCGCGAAGTCGTAGGCGAAGTCGGCCGACCAGTCGCCGACGACGATCGGCCGTTCGCGGATGCCCCACGACTTCGCCCGGGAGTGGAAGGCGCGCTCACGGGCCCGTGCATCGAGCCAGTCGAGCGGTCCGGAGAGGTGCAGGATGTCGCGATGTCCCAGCGCGACGAGGTGATCGACGACCAGGGTCGTGCCCGCATGCTGGTCGATCGAGACGGTGAGGAAGGTGGGGTCAGCGTCGGCCTTGACCACGAGCATCGGCACCGTGATAGCGATGCGCCGCAGCGCTGCGACCGACGATGACCGCGGCGCGATCACGCACAGCGCATCGACGCCCTGCGTCACGAGATTGTCGACCGCCTCCTGCGGCGACAGCGCGTCGCCCTCGTGCAGGGCGATCGGCGTCACCGAGTATCCGGCGGCCCTCGCCGACAGCTCGACAGCGCGCAGGATGCTGGTGGGGCCGTGCGCGACCGCGCTCTCGACGATGACGCCGATGCGGCGGGTCCGCTGGGTGGCGAGGGCCCTGGCGACGAGGTTGGGCCGGTAGTCCAGCTCTTCGATCGCCTCGAGGACGCGGCGCTTCGTGTCGGGCCTGATGTTCGGGTGATCGTTGAGGACCCGCGACACGGTCATGTGCGAGACGCCCGCGATGGTCGCGACCTGACGGATGTTGGGCTTGTCGGAGCCGACGTTGGCCATGCGCACCTCCGTCGGCCGAGCCTCGGAGAATGTTACCGAGAACAACCGCGAAGGTGCAACGGACCGCCTACAGGCCCAGGCGCTCCAGGTACGGATTCACGAGGCGGCGCTCGGGATCGAAACGGCTCACCAGTCCGGCGAAGTCGTCCCATCGCTCGCACCTCGAGCGCGTCTCGGCGCCGTCGAGGGTGAAGACCTTGCCCCAGTGCGGCCGGGCGGTCTGCGGCAGCGCGGCCTCGAGCGTCGGGAGGAACGCACGCACAGCCGCCTCGTCGGGCTTCCAGGTGAAGTGGATGCCGACGGCATCCGTGCCGTACGCCGGGCTCAGCCACAGGTCGTCGGCTGCGACCGTGCGGATCTCGTTGACGAACAGCAGCGGCGCGATCTGCCCGGCGAGGGTGCGCACCGCCTGGATCGCGGCGACGGCATCCGCCCGCGGCACGAGGTACTCGCTCTGGATCTCCGCGCCCGCCGACGGCGTGAACTCGAGCTTGAAGTGCGCGAGCCGCTCGGACCACGGTCCGGCCTCCCCCAGCTGCTCGGTGCACGCGATCGGGTCCGCCCCGAGGATGGGATGCCGCTTGGTCGTCGCCGCTTCGCCGTCGAGACGCGAGAAGAGGTCGGCACGGGTCAGCTCCCGCGCCTCGGGCTGACGCTGCTTGACCCAGATCTGGTCGGCGACGTCGGTGCGCTCCCATCGCGAGAAGATGCTGACGCTCGTGCCGATGCCGGTCACGTCGTCGAAGTCGGCGAGGATCGCGTCCCACGACGGATGCTCGAACACGTGCTGGGCGACCTCGTACGTCGGCTCGACGTCGAGGGTGACGTCGACCACCGCGCCGAGTGCGCCGAGGCTCACGACCGCGCCCGCGAAGTCGTCGTCGCCGCGCTGCAGCGAGCGCAGCTCACCCGAGGGCGTCACGATCGTGAGTGCTCGCACGGCTGTCGCAAGCGACCCGAGCGCATCGCCCGAACCGTGAGTGCCCGTCGCGACCGCACCGGCGACGGAGATGTGCGGGAGCGAGGCGAGGTTCGCGAGCGCGAGCCCCTCCGCCTCGAGCAGCGGGGCGATGTCGCCGTAGCGCTGACCACCGCCCACGCGCACGGCGTCGCGATCGGCGGTGATCTCGAACACCGCCGACATCCGGTCGAGCGCGATCAGCAGGCCGTCGGTGTCGGCGATGTCGTTGAAGCAGTGCCGCGACCCCAGCATCCGCACCGCCCCGCCCTGCGCGAAGAGCGCCTGCAGCTCCACGACGGATTCCGGATGCTCGACGCGTGCGGCGCGGTACGCGAGATTGCCTGCCCAGTTGCGTTCGGTGGTCATGGCGCCATGATAACCAGCGGGGTTCTGCGTACATCGATGCACGTCGGCCCTCCGACTATGCTGACCGGATGACAGCGACGCCGCCTCCTCGCGCGACGATGAAGGACGTGGCGGCACTCGCGGGCGTCTCGATCAAGACCGTGTCGAACGTCGTCACCGGAACCGTCTCGGTGCGCGAGGAGACTCGTGTCAAGGTCGAGGCGGCGATGTCGCAGCTCGACTTCGTGCCCAACCTCAGCGCCCGCGGACTCCGCAAGGGACGTTCGGGCATCATCGCCGTGGCGCTGCCCGATCTCGCCACCGCGTTCTCCGCGGAGCTCGTCCACCGCATCGTCGAGACGGCGCACGAGCGCGGCCTCGCGGTGCAGATCGAGGAGACGGCGACGGCGCCGGAGCGTGAGAAGGAGCTCGTCTCGCGCGCTCGCGCCCACCTCGTCGACGGCCTCATCCTGAACCCGATCCGCCTCGAGGACAGCGTGCTCAAGTACGCCGACCGCCTGCCGCCGCTGGTCGTGATCGGAGAGGTCGAGCAGAACAGGGCCGATCACGTGCGCATCGACAGTCGACGCGCCGCCGCCGACGCCACTCGTCATGTGCTCGCGCGCGGTGCGACGCGGGTGGCCGTGATCGGGGCCGACGACGACCCGTCGGTCGCGACCGCCACGAGCCGACTGCGCCTCGAGGGGGTGCACGACGCGTTGCGCGACGCCGGCATCCCGCGCGATCCCGCCCTCGAGATCAACCCGATGCCGTGGTCGATGACGGGCGGCGCCGACGGTGTGCGCACGTTGCTGGGTCGCGGTGTGGCCTTCGATGCGATCGTCGCGCTCACCGACTCGCTGGCCCTCGGCGCTCTGCACGCGCTGCACGACAACGGCATCCGTGTGCCGGACGACGTGATCGTGACCGGCTTCGACGACGTCGAGTTCTCGCGGTACACGTCACCCTCGCTGACGACGATCGCGTTCGACCGTCGGGCGTTCGCGGATGCCGCGATCACGCTGCTCGAGTCCCGGATGGACGACCGCGTCTCGCCGCCGCGCGGCCTCACCCTCTCCCACCATCTGCTGGAGCGCGACAGCACGCAGGGTTCCCCCGCGGGCTACCGCCCCTAGCGCCGGCGCCGCGTTGCCGCTCCCGTCGCACTTCGTGCCGCTCGCGCTGTCACGCTGACCACTCCCGTCGCACTTCGTGCCGCTCGCGCTGTCACGCTGCCCGCTCCCGTCGCACTTCGTGCCGCTCCGGATACCGCTGCTCGACGCGAAGTGCGACCGGAACCGGATTTGAGCGTCTCTTGCCGTCCGCATTACATCGATGTAATGATGTAGCCGACCACCCCCGCAGTCACGAAGGAGTGACGATGACGCCCCCGCTCGATCTGTCTCGGCGGCAGTTCCTCACTGCCGCCTCCGTCATGGCAGGTGCCGCCCTGCTCGCCGGATGCGCCCCCGGCACCGTTCCCGGCGCGAACACGAAGACCCTCCAGTTCTGGCATCTGCTCTCCGGCGGCGACGGCGTGACCATGTCGCAGCTGCTCGACGTCGCGAACGGTGCGCAGAGCGCCTACCGCATCCGTCCGACCGTGCTCGCCTGGGGAACCCCGTACTACACGAAGCTCGCCATGGCGGGCGCCGGCGGCCGCGCTCCCGACGTCGCGATCATGCACGCGACCCGCACGGTCGGCTGGGCACCCGGCGGGCTCCTCGACCCCTGGGACCTCGACCGGCTCGCCGCCCTCGGCGTCGACAGCTCCACCTTCCCGACGCCCATCTGGGAGAAGGGGTTCGTGGGCGACGACATGTTCAGCGTCGCACTCGACGCGCACCCGTTCGTCGCGATGTTCAACACCGACATCTGCGACGCGGCCGGCGTGCTCGACAGCGACGGGCGTCTGCAGGAGACCTCGTCGCCCGAGGAGTTCATCGATCAGCTCCGTGCGATCGGCGGTCAGTCCGAGGGCCACGCGCTCTCGTTCGGATACCTGGGCGACGGCGCTCAGATGTGGCGCCTCTTCTACACCTTCTACTCGCAGCACGGACTCCAGATGGAGCTCCCGGCTGGCGGGAAGGCCGTGATCGACAAGGATGCCGCGATCGAGTCGCTCACGCTCATGAGCACGCTCCTCGACGGCGAGATCGCCCAGGCGCAGGCCGACTACGGCAGCGCGATCGCCGAGTTCGCGACCGGGAAGAGCGGGATGCTGTTCACCGGCGTCTGGGAGCTGCGCACCATGCAGGCGGCAGAGCTGCCGTTCGACGCGACGATGATCCCGACCCTGTTCGGGACTCCGGCCGTGTACGCCGACTCCCACTCGTTCGTGCTCCCCCACCAGACGAACGCCGATCCCGAGAAGCGAGACCTGACGTACCAGTTCGTCGCCGACATGCTGAAGGGCTCCTTCGGCTGGGCCGAGGCCGGGCACATCCCCGCCTACCTCCCGGTCACCGAGTCGTCCGAGTACGACGAGCTCGTCCCGCAGGCGCACTACGCCGAGGCGGCGCAGCACGTCGTCTACGACCCGACCGCGTGGTTCACCGGCTCGGGCTCGAATTTCCAGGGCGAGTTCGGTGCCGCGGTGCAGAGCGTCCTCCTCTCCGGCGACGACCCCGCAGCCGCGATCGACCGCTTCGAGGCCCGCGTGAACGCACTCCTCCGACAGCCGAACCCCGCCGACCCGGAAGGGGCGTTCGCATCATGACCACCACGACCGCTCCCACAGATTCCACGCGCACCATCGTCACCGGCTCGAAGACCACGTCGCGAGGCCGCCGCGCCGGCTCACGCAACCGCGAGCAGCTCATCAGCTGGGCGTTCCTCGCCCCGTTCCTCATCGCGTTCGCGCTGTTCCTGGTGTGGCCGATCGTCCACGGCATCATCCTCAGCTTCACCGACCAGTCGCTCACGGGCGCCGGGGGGTCGTTCGTCGGCTTCGCGAACTACGCCGAAGCGCTCGCCGACCCCAAGATGTGGCAGTCGATGGGCAACACGGTGTGGTTCACGCTGCTCTCGACCGTGCCCCTCGTCGTTATCGCCCTGCTCATGGCGGCGCTCGTCGACCGCGGCATCCCCGGTCAATGGTTGTGGCGGCTGTCGTTCTTCATGCCGTACCTGCTGGCGTCGACCGTGATCTCGCAGATCTGGGTGTGGATTTTCAACCCGCAGATCGGCGCGGCCAACAACATCCTGAAGGCGTTCGGCCTCGAGCCGCTCGCGTGGCTGCAAAACCCCGACACGAACATGCTGTCGATCGTCATCGCGACGGTCTGGTGGACGGTCGGCTTCAACTTCCTGCTCTACCTCGCCGCGATGCAGAACATCCCGTCGCAGCAGTACGAGGCGGCGTCGCTCGACGGCGCGGGACCCTGGCGGCAGTTCTGGTCGATCACGCTCCCGCAGCTGGGACCGGCGACCGTGCTGATCCTGATCCTGCAGATCCTCGCGTCGCTGAAGCTGTTCGACCAGGCGTACCAGATGCTCGGCGGCGTCGCGAGCGACACCACCCGCTCGATCGTCCAGTACATCTACGAGGCCGGATTCGTCAGCTACCGGTTCGGCTACTCCGCCGCCATCTCCTACGTGTTCTTCGCTCTCATCGTCATCATCGGCGTCGCGCAGGCGCTCATCACGCGCCGCCGGAAGGAGCAGCACTGATGTCCTCCGCCACCCTCACCGAGACCATCGTCACCCCGACGCCGCGCAGCGCTCGGCGCTCGCACCTCCCGGGGCAGAAGCCGTTCGGCATCCTGCGCATCAGCGCGCTCGTCGTCCTGATCATCCTCGCGGTCGGCTGGCTCCTGCCGTTCCTCTGGGCGGTCGCCACGGCCTTCAAGACCGAGACGGATGCCGCGAGCGGCGACCCGTCGTGGATCGGTGCCACCGGACCGACCGTCGAGGCGTTCACCGCGATCCTGTCGCAGGGCAACGTCTACATCTGGGCGCTCAACAGCCTCTGGACGTCCGTCGCGATCACGCTCATCACGCTCGCAATCTCGGCGCTCGCGGCCTACGCCTTCTCACGGCTGGACTTCTCGGGTCGCAAGTGGCTGTTCGTCGTGATCATCGCCTCGATCGTCGTGCCGCCGCAGGTGCTGATCATCCCGCTCTTCTACCAGATGCTCGCCTTCAACATGATCGACACCCACTGGGGGCTGATCCTCCCCCAGGTCGTCGCGCCCGCGATGGTGTTCATCCTGAAGCGGTTCTTCGACGCCATCCCGATCGAGCTCGAAGACGCCGCCCGCGTCGACGGGGCCAGCCGGTTCCGCATCTTCTGGTCGATCGTGCTGCCGCTGTCGCGTCCGATCCTGGCGTCCGTCGCGATCTTCGTGTTCATCGGCGCGTGGAACAACTTCCTCTGGCCGTTCCTCGTCATCAACGACACGACCCTGATGACGCTGCCGGTCGGCCTCCAGACGGTGATCAGCGCATACGGCGTGCAGTATGCGCAGGTCATGGCCCAGGCCGTGCTCGCGGCGCTGCCGCTGATCGTCGTGTTCATCATCTTCCAGAAGCAGATCGTCAAGGGAGTCGCGACCAGCGGCTTCGGCGGTCAGTAGTCCCCCGATCCCCACCGACCGGCATCCCGCCGACCAAGGAGAGCAATGAGCAAGGCCCGCATCACCATCGACCGCGACTTCACGATCGCCGACGTCCCCCGGAGGCTCTTCGGCTCGTTCGTCGAGCACATGGGGCGCTGCGTGTACACCGGCATCTACGAACCGGGTCACCCGCAGGCCGACGAGCGCGGCTTCCGTCAGGACGTCCTCGCGCTCGTGAAGGAGATGGGACCGACCGTCGTCCGCTACCCCGGCGGCAACTTCGTCTCGGGGTACCGCTGGGAGGACGGCGTCGGCCCGGCCGAGGACCGCCCGGTGCGCATCGACGGCGCATGGCACACGATCGAGACCAACGCCTTCGGCCTGCACGAGTTCATGGACTGGGCGAAGGATGCCGAGGTCGAGGTGATGGAGGCGATCAACCTCGGCACCCGCGGAGTCGAGGAGGCCAGGGCGCTCGTCGAGTACGCGAACCACCCCTCAGGCACCTACTGGTCGGACCTGCGGCGCACGAACGGTGCCGAGCAGCCCTTCGACATCAAGTTGTGGTGCCTCGGCAACGAGCTCGACGGCCCGTGGCAGATCGGCGGCAAGACCGCGACCGAGTACGGCCGGCTCGCACAGGAGGCCGCGAAGGCGATGCGCCTGGTCGACCCGACGATCGAGCTGGTGGCCGTCGGGTCGTCCGGGCGCTCGATGCCGACCTTCGGCACCTGGGAGCACACGGTGCTCACCCATGCCTACGACGAGGTCGACTTCGTCTCGATGCACGCCTACTACCAGGAGCACGACGGCGACGCCGAGTCGTTCCTCGCCGAGTCGGTCGACATGGACGCCTTCATCGAGGGAGTCATCGCGACCGTCGACGCGGTCAAGGCCGCCGGCAAGCACACCAAGCAGATCGACATCTCGTTCGACGAGTGGAACGTGTGGGACCAGGCGAAGTACAACGACGTGGAGGCGAAGGAGATCGCGAAGGCCGGCTGGCGACAGCATCCGCGTCTCATCGAGGACACGTACAACGTCACGGACGCCGTCGTGGTCGGCACCCTGCTCAACAGCCTGCTGCGCCACGGCGACCGCGTGAAGATCGCCAACCAGGCCCAGCTCGTGAACGTGATCGCGCCGATCCGGTCGGAGGAGGGCGGGGCCGCGTGGCGCCAGACGAGCTTCTGGCCCTTCGAGCGGATGGCGCGCCTGGCGAAGGGGCGCATCCTGCGTCTCGCCGTCTCGGCCCCGCAGATCGAGACGAAGCGCTACGGCGGGGTGGATGCCGTCGACGCCGCCGCCACCTGGGACGAGGCGTCCGGACGGGTCGTCGTCTTCGTGGCGAACCGCTCGCTCACCGAGGAGAGCGACCTCACGATCGACCTGCACGGCCTCGGGGACCTGCGCGTCGTGAACGCCGAGACCCTGACGATCCCGGAGGGCGGCGACCGCCACACGTCGAACCTGGAGACGACCCCGGATGCCGTGCACATGGTGCCCCTCAGCGCGACCGAGGTCGTCGACGGCGCCGTGCGGGCGACGCTGCCGCCGCTGTCGTGGTCGGTGATCGAGCTGGCGTAGCCCCGGTCGTCGAGCGAGCCCGGCGAAGCCGAGCGAGACGAAACGCGGTGAGGATGCGTCTAACGCCCCTCACCGCGTTTCGTCTCGGTGCTTCGCTCCTCGCTCAACGACCTCTGTCAGGGGTGACCGGCTTCTCTCCCGCTTCGACGAGCGACAGCGGGTCGGCGATGTCCTCGAGCGACTTGCCCGCCGCGCTCACGCCGAAGATCCCGCAGACGACCCCGCCGAAGATCATGATCCCCGAGCCGAGCACGTACCCCCAGAACAGCGGACCGCGATCGCCGGTCTCGGCGCTCTGACCGATCAGCGAGCCGTAGAGCACCGGAGCGATGGCGCCGACGAGCTGGCCGATCGAGAAGACGTACGAGATGACCTGGCTGCGCAGCTCGAGCGGGAAGATCTCGCTGACGGTGAGATATGCCGCCGAGGCGCCGGCGGAGGCGAAGAAGAACGAGGCGCACCAGAAGGCGGTGTGGGTTCCGGCGTTCAGCACCCCGGCGTTGAACAGGAAGGCGCTGACGAGCAGGATCGATCCCGCGAGGACATAGGTGAGGAACAGCATCCGCCGCCGGCCCCACGTGTCGAAGAAATGGCCGAGGATGAGCGCGCCCGCGAGGTTGCCGACCGCGAAGACGATGAAGTACTGCGACGCGGATGCCGGAGGCGTGTCGTAGAAGTTCTCGAGCACGAGCGCGTAGGTGAAGAAGATCGCGTTGTAGAGGAACGACTGCGTCACCATCATCGTGATGCCGACGAGCGTGCGCCGCGGGTACTTCCGGAACAGCACCTTCGCGATGACGAGGAACGGGACCTGCCCGTACTCCTTGACCGTGATCGCCTTCGACTCGTCGACGGGCGGAATCTCCTTGCCCTCCTGGCGGATGCGCTCCTCGATGCCGTCGACGTTGCGCTCGGCCTCCTCCTCGCGCCCGTGCGTCATCTGCCACCGCGGGCTCTCGGGGATGTGCCGGCGCAGCCAGATGATCAGGAGGCCGAGCACCGGCCCGAGGAAGAAGCTCAGTCGCCAGCCGATGTCGGCGGGGAGGATGTCGGTGTTGAGGAAGAAGAGGTTGGCGACGGCGCCGAGGGCCGCACCTCCCCAGTAGGTGCCGTTGATCGCGATGTCGACGCGTCCGCGGTACTTCGCCGGGATGATCTCGTCGATCGCCGAGTTGATCGCGGCGTACTCGCCGCCGATGCCGGCACCCGCGACGAAACGCCAGATGTAGAAGAACCACGGCGCGAACGCGAGGCCCGCGACCGCGGAGCCGACGAGGTAGACCGCCAGCGACAGGATGAAGAGCTTCTTGCGGCCGAGCCGGTCGGTCAGTCGTCCGAACACGAGCGCGCCGAAGACCTGCCCGAGCAGGTAGCACGTGCCGGCGAGGCCGACCTCGGCCGGCCCCATGCCGAGAGTCGCGGCATAGCCGTTCGCGGCGACGATCTGCACCTCGAGGCCGTCGAGGATCCAGGAGAATCCGAGCCCGACGACGATCATCCAGTGGAATCTCGCCCAGGGCAGTCGGTCCATCCGGGCGGGGACGAGCGAGCGGACTTCCTTCACGGGCACGTCGGATGCGGACACGGGGCCTCCTTCTCACGCGGCGCCCTCGCGCCACGGATCAGTGATACTCCCGTCGCCGCAGCACGCGCACCCGGTTGCGCCCCGTCGCCGATCGCGCTACGCGCGGTGCGCCTCAGCTCTCGACGTGCCGCTCGTCGACGCCGTCGTAGTGCGAGAGCGGACGGATCAGCGCGTTCGCGCCCGCTTGCTCGATCACGTGCGCGGTCCAGCCGGTGACCCGCGAGGCGACGAACAGCGGCGTGAACGTGAGCGTGTCGAAGCCGATGAGGTTGTACGCCGGGCCGGACGGATAGTCGAGGTTGGGGTAGATGCCCTTGCGCTCGACGAACTCCGACTCGAGCGCGTCGTACAGCGCCGCGACCTCGGGCTTGTCGTAGTGCTCGACGAGCGTGTCGAGCGCGGCCTTCATCGTCGGCACGCGCGAGTCGCCCCTCTTGTACACGCGATGCCCGAAGCCCATGATCTTGCGCTTCTCGGCGAGCGCCTTGTCGAGCCACGGCACGACGTTCTCGGCATCCCCGATCTCGTCGAAGATGTGCAGCACGGCCTCGTTCGCGCCGCCGTGCAGCGAACCCTTGAGCGCGCCGATCGCACCGACGACCGCCGAGTACAGGTCACTGAGGGTCGAGGTGATGACCCGGGCCGTGAACGTCGAGGCGTTGAACGAGTGCTCCGCGTACAGGATCATCGAGCGGTTGAAGGCGTCGACCACGACGGGGTCGGGCTCCTCGCCGAACGTCATCCAGAGGAAGTTCGAGGAGTAGTCGAGGTCGTCTCGGGGCTCGACGAGCTCCTGCCCGCGGCGGCGACGCTGCCCGTAGGCGACGATCGAGGGCAGGGCGGCGAAGAGGCGGATGCTGCGCTCGAGGTTCTGCTCGGGGCTGCCGCCGGCGTCGAGCACGGACCCGCCGGCACCGGGGTCGGAGGCGCCGATCACGCTCACGGCGGTACGCACCTCATCCATCGGGTGCGCCTCGAGCGGGATCAGGTCGATCGCGGCCTTGACGTTGTCGGCGAGCGCGCGATGACGCCGCTCCTCGAGCCGGAACGCCGCGAGCTCCTCGGGCGTGGGGAGCTCGCCGTGCCACAGCAGGTAGGCGACGGCCTCGAACGGCTGGGTGTCGGCCAGCTCCTGCACGGGGTACCCGCGGTACAGCAGGCTGTTCGTCTCGGGGTTGACCTTCGAGATCGCCGTGGTGTCGACGACGACCCCCGCGAGGCCCTTCTTGATGTCCGGCTCGGTCATGCTCACTCCTTCGTGATCGTGAAGTTGAAGACCCCGGAGTCGAAATGGTTGTACGACTCGTAGTCGATCAGGTCGTAGAGATCGGCGCGGTGCTGCATCTCGCCGAGCTTCGAGGTCAGATGCCCCTCGTCGTTCAGCGTATCGAGAGCACGGCCCGCCGCGCCCATCGCGATCCGCAGCAGCGAGACCGGCCAGATGACCATGTTCACGCCGGCGTCCCGCAGCTGGTCGACGGAGAACAGGTCGCTCTTGCCGAACTCCGTCATGTTGGCGAGGATCGGCACGTCCAGAGCTTCCGCCATCGCCTCGAACTCGGCGAGGTCGCGCATCGCCTCGGGGAAGATCGCATCGGCCCCGGCGTCCACCAGCGCCTTCGCGCGGTCGATCGCCGCGTCCAGCCCCTCGATCGCGCGGATGTCGGTACGCGCCATCAGCAGGAAGTTCGGATCGCGTCGCGCGTCGGCGGCGGCGCGGATGCGCTTGATCGCCGTGTCCTCGTCGACCACGCTCTTGCCGTCGAGGTGACCGCAGCGCTTCGGGTTGATCTGGTCCTCGATGTGCGTGCCGGCGAGGCCGGCGTCCTCGAGCTCCTGGATCGTGCGCGCCACATTCATGGGCTCGCCGAATCCGGTGTCGGCGTCGACGATCGCGGGCAGGTCGGTCATGCGGGCGATCTGCTTCGCCCGCCCGGCGACCTCGGTCAGCGTCGTGAGGCCGATGTCGGGCAGACCGAGGTCGGCCGCGAGCACGGCACCGGAGATGTAGACGCCGTCGAAGCCCTTCTGCTCGATGAGCCGTGCGCTCAGCGGATTGAACGCACCGGGGAAGCGCAGCAGCTCCCCCGACGCGAGCCGCTCGCGGAACAGCCGCCGCTTCTCGGCGACCGGAGTCGTGGAGTACAGCATCAGAACAGGCCCTTCGGCGCATCCGCACCGTCGAGCAGACCGGGCTTCGCGATGATCGACAGCTCGCCGACCTCCGCCGCGGTGAGCTCCGGCAGGCGCTGCACGAGCTCGAGGAACCGCTCGATCTCGGCGGGCTCGAGCACGGGCTCGGCGAGCAGTGTGAACTTCGCGATGTAGTTCTCCCGCGCGAACGGTCGGGCTCCGAGGGGATGCGCGTCCGCGACGGCGATCTCGTCGACCACGGTCGACCCGTCGGTCAGCCGGAACTCGACGCGACCGCCGAACGCCTTCACGTCGGGGTCTTCGGAGTGGTAGCGGCGCGTCCACTCGGCATCCTCGGCCGTCGTGACCTTGTGCCACAGCGCGACCGTGTCCGGGCGGCCCGCGCGCTCGGGCGTGTACGAGTCGACGTGGTGCCAGCCGCCGTCCTGCAGCGCGACCGCGAAGATGTACGGGATCGAGTGGTCGAGGGTCTCGCGGGATGCCGTGGGGTCGTACTTCTGCGGGTCGTTCGCTCCCGAGCCGATCACGTAGTGCGTGTGGTGGCTGGTGTGCAGCACGATGGACTCGATGTTCGCGGGGTCGCGCAGCGCGGGGTTCTCGGTGCCGAGCTTGCGTGCGAGGTCGATCCACGCCTGCGCCTGGTACTCCGCCGAGTGCTCCTTCGTGTACGAGTCGAGGATCGCGCGCTTCGGCTCGCCGGATGCCGGGAGCGGCACCTCGTACGCGGCATCCTTGCCGTCGAGCATCCAGGCGATCACGCCGTCCTCGCCTTCGTAGATCGGGGCGGGGCTGGTCTGTCCGCGCATCGCCCTGTCGACAGCCTCGACCGCCATCTTGCCCGCGAAGGCCGGGGCGTGCGCCTTCCACGTCGAGATCTCGCCCTTGCGGCTCTGCCGCGTCGCGGTCGTGGTGTGCAGCCCCTGACCGACCGCCTGGTAGATCGTCTCGACGTCGAGTCCGAGGAGCGTGCCGATGCCCGCGGAGGCCGAGGGCCCGAGGTGCGCGACGTGGTCGATCTTGTGCTTGTGGAGGCAGATGGCGCGCACGAGGTCCATCTGGATCTCGTAGCCGGTGGCGATCGCCCGGACGAGCGCACGGCCGTCGGAGCCGACGTGCTGCGCGACCGCGAGGATCGGCGGGATGTTGTCGCCGGGGTGCGAGTACTCCGCCGCGAGGAACGTGTCGTGGTAGTCGAGCTCGCGCACGGCGACGCCGTTCACCCAGGCGGCCCACTCGGGGCTGGTGCGCTGGTCGAGCGCGGCGCCGAACACGGTGGCGCCCGCTCCGCCGGTCGAGACGGGGTGGCTGAACGCCTGCGCTCGGGCGGCGTTGATGGGTCCGCGGGTCAGGGAGGCGGCCGCGACCGAGGCGTTGTCGATGATGCGGTTGATGATCATGTCGACGACCGCGGGCTCCACCTCGACGGGGTCGGCGGCGACCTCGGCGATCTTCCAGGCGAGCTGGTCCTCGCGCGCGAGGTTCTCGTCGCTGCGGTGGACTCGGACGTGGTGCGTGACGGTCATGATCGATCCCTACTGGTCGGAGGTCGTGGTCGTGGCGAGCGATTCGAGGATGCCGGCGAGCGCGTTGTGCAGGTGCACGTGCGTCGCGTGGGCCGCGAGATCGCCGTCGCGGTCGGCGAGCGCCCGCGCGATCGTGCGGTGCTCGGCGGCGGAGGCGGCGAGGCGCGCGGGCTTGTCCTTCGCCATGCGGCGCACCCGCACGAGGTGGGTGCGCACGGTGCGCAGCGCGGAGGCGATGTAGTCGTTCGAGACCGCAGCGTCGAGGGCCGCGTCGAATCGCGCGATGAGGACGTAGTAGTCGTCGCGTCCGGCGGCTCCGTCGAGATCGACGTGCGCGAACTCCTCGGCGAGCGCAGCGAACAGCGCGGCATCCCCCCGCTGCGCGGCGAGACGGGCGGAGGTCTCTTCGAGGGCGCGGCGGATCTCGAAGAGCTCGCGGATGTCGGAGACGTCGAGATCGGCGACCACCGTCACGCGCGGGGACTGCTGCACGACGAGGCCGTCGGCGACGAGGCGGCGCAGGGCTTCACGCAGGGGTGTGCGGCTGACCCCGAGCCGGGCGGCCTGCTCGACCTCGCCGAGCACGGACCCGGCCGGCAGCGCGCCCGACTGGATCTCGTCGAGCAGCGTCCCGTAGGCGCGTTCGCTTGCGCTGAGACGCTCGGGCGAGACCACGGACATGCCGCCAGTGTATACACAAAACCGATCGAGGCGTTAGGTTATCGAGTTTCCCGGAGACTCCGTATACACTGCGTCCGCTGGGAGGGGTTCGACGAACTCCGGCGCCGGCACGGGCTCGCCCAGCTTGACGACCACGACGCCGACGAGCACGAGCGCTCCCCCCAGTGCCTGCAGCAGGTCGGGGAGCTGCCCCAGCAGGAGCCAGCCGAAGAGCAGCGCGGCGACGACCTCGGCGAGCGCCACGAACGACGCGAGGCGCGACCCCAGCATCCGCGTCGAGGTGATGCCGAGGACGTAGGCGAGGGCCGTCGCGAGAAGGCCGATCGCGAGCACCGGCACGAACCACGGCACGGTGCCGAAACGGTAGGCGATGTCGTCGGTGGTCCAGCGGAAGGGCAGGATGCCGACGGCCGCCGCGACCGAGAGCCCGACGGCGCCGAGCAGCAGCCCCGACCCCGCGAGCGCGATCGGCGGGATGCCGGTGTCGGCCTTGGCGGAGAGCACGAAGTACGTCGCGGCGCCGACCATCGCGGCGAGCGCCCAGAGGATGCCGGCGACGTTCACCTCCGCGCCCGTGACGATGTCGAGCATGAGGACGAGCCCGACGAAGGCGACGACCGCGCCGATCACGCTGCGACGGCTCGGCCTCTCGCCGTGACGCAGCCACAGCCACAGGAGCACGGCGATGGGCGCGGTGTACTCGATCAGCAGCGCGATGCCGACGTCCATCACAGCCACGGCCTGGAAGTAGAACAGCTGCGTCGCGGCGACCGCGAGCAGCCCGTAGGCGACGACCATGCCCGCGTTCCGCCACAGCGCGCGCCAGCGCCCGCGGAGGGCGAGGATCGTGGGGATGAGCAGCACGAACGCGGCGACGCCGACCCGCACGGTGACCGCCGCGCCGGGGGTCCAGCCGGCGTCGATGAGCCCGCGCGCCCAGGCACCGGACATGCCGAACGAGAACGCCGCGGCGATCGCGAGGGGCAGCCCCAGGCGCATGCCTGTCGCCCGCCTGTCATCGGTGACTATGCTCATGGAAAGTGACGCTACTCGCGCCCGGAGTAAGGTGTCAACATGATCTTCACCGATGACACCGAGGAGGCGCTGCGTTCGGCCGTGTGGCTGGTGAACTCCGCCGAGGACCCCGACACCCTCGAGTCGATCGACGAGTACCGCGCGTTCCTCGACGAGTTCCCGTACTCCGGCCGGCTGGATCGCGACGGGACCGAGCTCGCGGCGATGCGCGCTCTCCGTCCGCGCCTGCGCGCGATGCTGCTGGCCCCGCGCGACGACATGGCCGCGCACGTCAACGCCGCCCTCGCCGAGACGCGCCTCACCCCGAGACTCGTCCGCCACGACGCCGCCGACTGGCACCTGCACGCCGTGGCCGACGAGCGCCCGCTCGACGAACGCGTGCTGATCGAGACCGCCATGGCGCTGATCGACGTCATCCGCACCGACGAGGGCTCGCGCATCTCGGTCTGCGCCGACGACACCTGCGAGGCGCTCGCGCTCGACCTCTCCCGCAACCGCTCGAAGCGCTACTGCTCGCCGACCTGCACCAACCGCAACGCCGTCGCGGCGTACCGCGCCCGACAGGCGAGCGCCTAGACCTCCCGCGCCCGCGGATCGCGCAGCGCGCGCATCGCGTCGACGAGGCTCTCGTGGATGTACTCGAGCTCCGGCGAGGTGAACGCCGACCAGTCCTCCGACTCCGCACCCTCGCCGCCGGCCGCACCCCACTCCTCAGCATCCGCGGCTCCGGCCTCCGCCGCGTACGGCACGTGGCGATACACCCACCAGAGGTTGCCCGCGGGGTCGGCGAAGCGCGCGAGAGTATCGCCGAAGAAGTCGGTCGGCGCCGTGACGATCCGCGCCCCACGGTCGACCGCGCGGGCGAGCGTCGCCTCGACGTCGTCGACGTACACCTGGGTGAATCCCGGGGTGAAGGGCCAGTCGGACTTGCGGTCGGCGACCGTGATGACCGAGTCCCCGATGCGCAGCTCGGAGTGCAGGATCAGACCGTCGGTGTCGAGGGTGCGGGCCTCCGGCACGTCCTGCGCGCCGAACACGTCGACGAGGAAGGAGATGATGCGCGAGGCGTCGTCGGTCATCAGGAAGGGGTTCACGGTGTTCGATCCGGCGGGGATCGCGGGGAGATGAGTCATGGCTCGTCCTTTCGTCTCACTCATCATCCCGAGCACCCAGGACAGATTCCGTCCTGAATGGCCAGCGGGATACGGTCGAAGGATCATGCTTCTTCCCGCGCCCTACGACACCTGGTTCCCCGATGCGGCGTTCGACGGCACCTACAGATTCGACGAGAGCGCACTGCGACGGGTCGCCCCGGTCGCCGCGCCACCCGGACTCGCCGACGCCTGGCGACGCTGGCGCGCACAGGCGCGGAGGGTGGATGCCGCACCGCGTACCCTCTCGAGCGAGGCGATCGACGGGCGCACGGTCTCGATCGTCGAGCACGCCGGCGTCGACGGCATCCGCCTGCGCTCCTGGGTCGTGGGTCCCGCCTCGGGCCCGGCGCGCGTGGGGATCGTGCACTCGCACGGCTACGGCGGCCGCGACGCGATCGACCTGGACCGCCTGCCCGACGACGCGGCGGCGATCTTCCCCGTCGCCCGCGGACTGCCGACGCTGAATACAGCAGTGGGAGCGCCCGAGCCCGTGGAGGAGCACGTCCTCGCGGGGCTGGACGACCCCGCGGCGTACGTCCTCGGCCTGTGCGCGCGGGACCTCTGGCTCGCCGCCGACGCTCTTCTCACCCTGACCGGCGACGTGCCGCTGTACTACGTGGGCGAGAGCTTCGGCGGCGGGATCGGCGCCCTCGCGCTGCCGTGGGACGACCGGTACATCGGGGCGACGTTCATCGTGCCGAGCTTCGGCCAGTACGACGAACGCCTCGCGGTGCCCTGCCTCGGCAGCGGCGAGGTCGTCCGGGAGCACGTCGCCGCCCACCCGGAGGCGCGTGAGCGGCTGCGACTCTTCGACGCGTCGAGCACGCTCGGGTTCACGGAGGTCCCCGTGCGCGTCGAGGCCGCGCTCTGGGACCAGTACGTGCCGCCGCCCGGGCAGTTCGGCATCGCGAATGCCGCGCGCGACCTCGAACTGGCCGTCCTCCCTGCGGGGCACGCCGAGTACCCCGGGTGGGATGCCGTCACGGCCGACGCCGTCCGCGGCGGTCGCGCCCACCTCGCTCGAGCGCTGCGCTCCGCATCCCCGCCTGCAGGTAGGCGATGACACCGGCGTAGGACGATCTCCCGAGATTTCCCCTACCCCCGAGTCACTTCCTATCCCCCGAGCCACGGGCCCGCGTACCACTTCCGGAACCTCCGCGACATCGCGCACGCTCGCGCCCGTGCTCGCGCGCAGATGAGCACTGGACACCACTTGTCATAACAGGTACGCTCAACCTGTCATTACAGGTTGCGCAGCGCCGCAGCACCCGTACGAGGAGCACCGATGCCCGAGTTCCACACCCCGCCGATCTCCCCGATGGCGATCGCCTTCGATGCCGAGAGGCTCACGCTGTCGCCGGAGGGCCCCACCCTCACGCGGCGCATGTCCGACCTCGAGGGACTGTTCCTCGACGCGGACGCCTGGGCCGCGGCATCCGCGGGCGACAACCCCGTCGTGTACACCGTCACGAGCTCCCCCGTGCCCGAGATCGACCGGGAGCTGCCGCAGTCGATCACGACGATCATGCCCGGCGACACCTCGGGCGAGCTCTGGATGACCAAGGGCCACCAGCATCCGAACCACCAGGGCGAGATCTACCTCGCGCTCAAGGGCCGCGGCGGCCTGCTCATGTTCGACGGCGAGCGCACCGAGTGGCTCGACATGCTCCCGGGCACCATCGGCTACATCCCGCCGGGGTGGGCGCACCGTTCGATCAACACGGGCGACGAGCCCTACGCGTTCCTCGCGGTGTACCCCGGCGGCGCCGGCCACGACTACGGCTGGGTGCTCGAGCACGGCATGGGCTCCCGGGCGTACCGCGCGGCGGAGGGCGTCGACCTGCGCCCCTACGCCTCGACCGCGGAATAGGCTCCGGCCATGATCATCGCGCACGACCTGGGCACCACCGGCGACAAGGCGTCGCTGCACCACGACGACGGTCGACTCGTGACCTCGGTCACGGTCCCCTACCCCGCGCACTTCGCGGCCGGCGGCATCGCCGAGCAGGACCCCGAGGACTGGTGGGGCGCGGTCGTCTCCGCGACCCGGGAGCTCCTGTCGAAGGCCGACGTCGCACCCGAGACCGTGGGCGGCCTGGTCGTGAGCGGCCAGATGATGGGCACCGTGCTGCTCGACGCGCACGGCTCCCCGGTGCGTCCCGCGATCATCTGGGCCGACACGCGCTCGGGTGCGCAGACCCGGATGCTGGAGCAGACGCTCGGCGCCGAGGCGGCCTACCGCGTGCTCGGCCACCGCCTCAACCCGACCTATTCGCTCGAGAAGATCATGTGGGTCCGCGACAACGAGCCCGACGTGTGGGCGCGGGTGCGCCGCTTCTGCGTCGCGAAGGACTACATCGTCTACCGCCTCACCGGACGACTGGCGACCGAGCGCTCCGACGCCTCGGGCACGAACGCCTACGACCAGGTGGCCGGCGCGTGGTCGGCCGACGTCCTCGCGGCGGCCGGTCTCGATCCCGCGCTGTTCCCCGAGATCCTCGACTCCACGACCATCACCGGCACGCTCACCTCCGACGCCGCGGCCACCCTCGGCCTGCCCGGCTCGGCGCGCGTGGTGATGGGCGGCGGCGACGGTCCGCTCGCGGCGGTCGGCTCCGGCGTCGTGGCGCCCGAGGACGGCGCGTACGTGTGCCTGGGCACGTCGTCGTGGATCTCGTTCGCGAGCCTCGCCCCGTTGCACGACCCGCAGATGCGCACCATGACGTTCGACAACGTCGTACCCGGCTCGTTCGTGCCGACCGCGACCATGCAGGCGGGCGGCGCCTCGGTGCAGTGGATCGCCGAAGCCCTGTCCCCCGATCCGGCCCGCCCCGAGACCGGGCGGCTCACCGCCGACGCGGGCGGCGACCTCAACACCGAGGACCTCTACTTCCTGCCCTATCTGCTCGGCGAGCGCTCGCCCCTCTGGGACCCCGCGGCGCGCGGCGCGTTCGTCGGGATCGGACGCCATCACACCCGGGCGCACCTCACGCGCGCGGTGCTCGAGGGCGTGGCGTTCAACCTCTTCACCTGCATCCAGGCGTTCCGCGAGTCGGGTGCCGTGATCGACCGCATCGACGCCGTCGGGGGCGGAGCGCAGAGCGACGTCTGGCTCGGCATCCTCGCAGACGTGTGGGGCGTGCCGGTGCGGCGCCGCACGATCGTCGAGGAGGCGAACAGCCTGGGCGCGGCCGTCACGGGAGCGGTGGGCCTGGGACTCGCCGACTTCTCGGCGGCGCGCGCGCTCAGCGAGGTCACGGCGGAGTTCGCCCCGGATGCCGGTCGCCACGACGTCTACGCGCAGCGGCACGCCCGCTTCACGTCGGCCTACGACGCGCTCGCACCGTGGTTCGCCGCGGCGCCGGCCCCTGCCGGAGGGGCGTGATGGGCGTCATCCTCGCCACGAGCCGATCGTTCTCCGACGGCGACCTCGACCTCGTCGCCCGGGCGGAGGCCGCGGGGCACGAGATCGTCCGCGGGCCTGCGCACCACGATCTCGCCGACCTCGTGCCGCTGCTCGCGAGCGCCGAGGGGTGGATCGCCGGCACCGGACCCGTGACCGACGAACACCTCGCGGCCGCGCCGCACCTGCGCATCGTCGCCCGCTACGGCGTCGGCACCGAGGCCGTCGACATCGCGGCCGCCGAGCGCCGAGGCATCCCGGTCACCAACACCCCCGGGGCGAACGCCGATGCGGTGGCCGACCACGCCGTGGGACTCATGCTCGCCGCGCTGCGGTTCATCCCCGACGGCGACCGCCGCGTGCGGAACGGCGACTGGAGCGTGCGACGCGGTCGCGAGCTCGGTGCCGCGACCGTGGGAATCGTCGGCTTCGGTCGGATCGGCCAGGGCGTCGCCCGACGACTCGGCGGCTTCGGCTGCACCGTGCTCGCGGCCGACCCGTTCCTGCCCGCCGATCGGATCGCCGAGCTCGGCGCGACCCCGGTCGACCTCGACGAGCTGTTTCGCGCCGCCGACCTGATCACGCTGCACGCACCCGGCGGGCAGACGCTCGTCGATGCGGCGCGGCTCGAGGGCATCCGCCCCGGCACGGTCATCGTCAACACCGCACGTCCAGACCTCGTCGACGAGGGGGCCCTGGCCGCGGCGCTCCGCGACGGACGTCTGAGTGCCTACGCGGCCGACACGCTCGCCGGCGACACCGCGGCGAGCGCGAGCCCGCTGCTGACCGCCGACCTCGCCGACCGCGTGACCGTGACCCCGCACCTCGGCGCGCAGACCACCCAGGCCGTCGACAACATGGGCTCGCTGTCGCTCGACGACGTGCTCTCCGTGCTCACGGGCGGCGCACCGGCGCACCTCGTCTCCTCCCGACCCTGAAGCCCCGACCTGAAGCCCCGACCCTGAAGGACACCGACATGACCATCACCGAGAACGCGCCGACCACGACCGGCGGCTACATGGGCTTCGTCGGCGTGAGCACCGGCTCCTCCTCGATCATGCAGGTGTTCCCGCGGTGGGCTGAGGTGCTGGGCCTCCCGACCACCGAACTCGTGGGACACGACCTGCCGATGGACGCGACCTCCGCGCAGTACCGCGCGATGGTCGAGCAGATCCGCGACGACCCGCACCACCGGGGCGCGCTCGTCACGACGCACAAGATGAACGTGTTCGCCGCGGCATCCGACCTTTTCGACGAGCTCGACCCGTTCGCGGTGTCGTGCTCCGAGATCTCCAGCATCTCCAAGCGCGGCGAGCGCCTGATCGGCCGTGCGAAGGATCCGCTCACGGTCGACCTCGCCTTGAACGACTTCCTCCCGATCGACCACTTCTCCCGCACCGGAGCCGAGGTCGTCATCCTCGGGGCGGGCGGCTCGGGAACGGCGCTCAGCTGGGCGCTCGCGGAGCGCGGCGACGCCCCGGCGAAGATCACGGTCACGGCCCGCGACGACGAGAAGCTCGACCACCTGCGCGAGGTGCACCGCCAGCACGGCACCCGCGAGGGGCTCATCTCGTACATGCGGACCGACACCGTCGAGGAGGCCGCCGCACTCGTCGCCGCCGCCCCCGCCGGATCGCTGATCGTCAACGCCACCGGACTCGGCAAGGACCGCCCGGGCTCGCCGCTCCCCGACGACGTCGTGTTCCCGGAGGACGCATGGGTGTGGGAGTTCAACTACCGCGGATCGCTCGAGTTCCTGCACCAGGCGCGCGCGCAGGAGGCGGCCCGGAACCTGCACGTGGTCGACGGGTGGCGCTACTTCATCCACGGCTGGTCGCAGGTCGTCGCCGACGTGTTCGAGCTCGACCTCACGCCCGAGACCGTCGAGCGCCTGGCCGAAGCGGCGGAGTCGGCGCGCCGATGATCCGCACGGTCCTCGGCGACGTCGACCCCGCGGACCTGGGGTCGACGAACTACCACGAGCACCTCTTCCAGGTGTCGCCGCTGCTGCCGGGCGACGAGCTCGACGACGAGGAGCGCTCACGCACCGAGGCCGCGCTGCTGCGCGACAGCGGCTTCGCGTCGATGGTCGATGCGACGCCGTTCGGCCTCGGGCGGAACCCGGAGGCGCTGGCGCGGATCAGTGCGTCGACGGGTCTGCGCATCGTCGCGACGACGGGACGCCACCGCGAGGCGCACTACGCCGCCGACCACCCCACGCGCGCGGCGGACGTCGAGACGCTGACGGCCCGGTTCGTGCGCGAGATCGCCGAGGGGATGCCGCGCGACGACGCCGCACCGGATGATGCCCGCGCATTCGGACCGGATGGCGCGCCCGTGCGGGCGGGGATGCTCAAAGGCGGCGTCGACTACTGGCGCATCAGCGCGTTCGAGCACACGACCCTGCTCGCTCTCGCCGTCGCGCATCGGACGACGGGTGCGCCGATCATGGTGCACCTGGAGTTCTGCACCGCGGCGCACGAGGTCCTCGATCTGCTGGCCGCCGAGGGCGTCACCGCCGACCGTGTGGTCCTCGCCCATGCCGACCGCGATCCCGATCCGGGGCTGCACGCCTCCCTCGCCGAACGCGGGGCGTACCTCGGGTACGACGGGTTCGCCCGACCGCGCACGAGGTCGGATGCCGAGCTGCTGGCGCTCACGGAAGCCGTGGTGGCTCGCGGCGCCGGCGATCGCGTCCTGCTGGGCGGCGACGTCGCGCGCGCGACCCGCTACATCGCCTACGGCGGGATGCCCGGACTCGCGTACCTCGGTGAACGCTACGTGCCCCGGCTGCGTGAGGCGCTCGGCGACGACGCCGTCGACCGGATGCTCGTCGCCAACCCCGCCCGCCTCCTGACCCTCACGCGCTGAAACCGGTGACCCCTACCGCTCGTCAGGTCACCTGTCGTTGAGCGAGCGAAGCGAGGCGAAACGCACTACGACCCGCGGAACACCGCCCTGCAGCAACCTCACGACGTTTCGTCTCGTCGCTCCGCTCCTCGCTCAACGACCAGGCCCCCACACCCACCACCCCGAAGGAGCCCCTCATGACCGCACCCACCATCCTCCACGCGACCTTCACCGCACGACCGGGTGAGGGCGACCGCGTCGCCGCGCTCCTCGCCGACTTCGCGGAGGGCGTGCGCGCCGAGGAGGGCAACGTCGTCTTCGACGCGACGCGCCTCGTCGACGACCCCGACCGCTTCTTCGTGTACGAGGTGTATCGCGACGAGGCGGCGTTCCAGGCGCACCTCGCCTCCCCCGCGGGCGTCCCTTTCAACGAGGCGCTGCAGCAGCTCATCGTCGAGCCCTCGTCGCGGCTGACCTTCCTGCGCCGCATCTGACGGCATCCCTCTCCGCCCCACGCCGGCGCCCCATCCGCGTGCCGACGCCCCCTCTGACTGACGTCCACACGGTGGGGCGTCGACGGGCAGGTGGGGCGCCGGCATCCGGGCTCGCGCGCCACACACAGACACCCCGGCACGCGAAAGAGCCCCTCACCCGAAGGCGAGGGGCTCTCCCGTTTCTCAGAGGATCACTCGTACAGGACCGCGGCGATCTTCGAGTCCTCGAGGTTCGTCTTGTCGTACCAGTACGAACCGGTGTCGTAGAACTCCTCGACCGACTTGCCGTTGGCGGCGTCGTAGGCCGCCTGCACGACCTGCTCGCCGATGCCGATCGGGTCCTGCGTGATGGCGCCGGCCATCGTGCCGTCCTTGATCGCGTTGATCTGCGCGGCACCGGAGTCGAAGCCGACGATCGTGATCTTGCCCTTCTCCAGGCCGAGCTCGTTCACGGCGTTGACGACGCCGATCGCCGAGCCCTCGTTCGTGCCGTAGATGCCCTTGAGGTCGGGGTGGGCCGCGATGAGGGTCTTCGCGATGTCGGCGGACTTCAGGTGGTCGCCGTCGCCGTACTGGATGTCGACGATCTCGATGTCGGGGTAGTCCGACTCGATCTTCTCGACGAAGCCGTCACGACGCTCGACACCGGTCGAGTTGATCTGCGAGTGACCGACGATCGCGACCTGGCCCGATCCGCCGATGAGGTCGGCCATGTGCTCGGCCGCCAGCGCGCCGGCGACCTTGCTGTCGGTGGCCGAGAGGCTCAGGCCCACGTCGCCGTCGCAGGGAGCGTCGAAGTAGACGACCGGGATGTCCTTCGACTTCGCCTGCTCGAGCGGGGCGACGCACGCCTCGGGGTCGAGGGCGGCGTAGGCGATGGCATCCGGGTTCTTGTCGATGGCGCTCGTCAGCATCTCGAGCTGCTGGGCGATCTCGGTCTCGGCCGCGGGGCCCTCGAACGTGATGCGGACGCCGAGCTCCTCTGCCTTCTGCTCCGCGCCCTTCTTGACGGCCTGCCAGAACTGGTGCTGGAAGCCCTTCGACACCATGGCGATGTACATCTCGCCGTCGCCGCTGCCTCCGGCGTCGCCGCCTTCTTCGATGACGTCGCCGCCGCCGCCGGCACAGCCGGCGAACACGAGGGCGGATGCGGCCACGAGTGCCGCGAATGCGGTCTTCTTGCCGAACTTCATGGAAACTCCATTGTTTGTGGTGGGTACTGCTGTGGTGGTGGGTACTGCTGTGGTGCTCGGGTGGAGCGTCAGGTGTGCTGGCGGTTGCGCAGCGAGTCGAGGAACACGGCGAGCAGCACGACGACGCCGACGACGATGTTCTGCCATTCGGACTGGATCGACATGATGCGCAGGCCGTTCACGAGGACGCTCATGATGAGCGCGCCGATCACGGTGCCGAGGATCGAGCCGCGTCCGCCGAGCAGCGAGGTGCCGCCGATGATGACCGCGGCGATCGCCTGCAGCTCGTAGCCCGTGCCGATCTGCGGCTGCGCGGAGTCGAGGCGGGCGGCGATCACGATGCCCGCGACACCCGTGAAGGCCCCGGCGAACATGTAGATGAGGATCGTCCACCGGCGCGTGTTGACGCCCGACAGGCGGGTGGCCTCCTCGTTCGAGCCGATCGCGAAGGTGTAGCGGCCGAGGAGCGTCTTCGAGAGCACGAGCCAGGCGACGACGGCGAGTGCGGCGGTGATGAGGACGGCGTTCGGGATGCCCGGGATGATGACGCCGAGCGCGATCTTCTTGAAGTCCGGGGCGGACGTCGAGAAGTAGATCGGGGCGACGTTCGAGATCACGAGGGCCAGGCCGCCGGCGATCATCATCATCGCGAGGGTCGCGATGAACGGGGGCAGTCGGAGGAACGTGATGTTCACCCCGTTCACGAGGCCCATCAGCACGCCGGTGAGCACGCCGCCGATCACGCCGATCCACACGGGCAGACCCATGTTCGTGACGATCACGCCGGTCATCACGGCGCACAGCGCCATGCCGGTACCGATCGAGAGGTCGATGCCGCCGGTGATGATCACGAACGTCGTGCCGAGGGCCAGGATGCCGATGACGGCCGTCGAGAGCAGCACGGTCGCGATGTTGCTGAAGGTGAAGAAGTTCGGGCTGGCGATCGAGAAGAAGATCACGA
The DNA here is from genome assembly GCF_044749125.1 of Microbacterium sp. NPDC089696. NCBI lineage: Bacteria > Bacillati > Actinomycetota > Actinomycetes > Micrococcales > Microbacteriaceae > Microbacterium > Microbacterium sp. NPDC089696. Next base: position 1,068,817 of record NZ_JBIVHF010000002.1, read on the forward strand.
GCACGATCAGCGTGCCGAACGCGAGCGACTGCTGGACCTGACGCTTGAGGAACCCGACGACGTCGCGCTTGTCGGTGTTCTCGTCGAGAGCCGTCTGGATGATCGTCGTCGTGGACGATCCGTTCTGCGGAGCGCTCATCAGTCTTCCTCTCCGTGGGCTGCGAGTTGCATGATCTTCTCCTGGCTGGCGTCCTCGTTGCGGAGCGTGCCGGTGATGCGACCGTTCGCGAAGACCGCGATGCGGTTCGCGACGCGGAGGATCTCCGGGAGCTCCGACGAGATGACGATGATGGACTTTCCCTGATCAGCGAGCTGCTGCATCAGGCGGTAGATCTCCTCCTTCGCGCCGACGTCGATCCCTCGGGTCGGCTCGTCGAAGATGAGGATGTCGCAGTCGCGCATCAGCCACCGGGCGATGACGACCTTCTGCTGGTTGCCTCCGGAGAGGAGCTTGACGACCTGGTTGACCGAGGGCGTCTTGACGCGCAGCTGCTGCACGTAGTCCTTGGTGCGGTTCTTGGCCTTGCCGTCGCCCATCCAGCCGATCGCGTTGGCGTAGGACCCGAGCGATGCGAGCACGGTGTTGAAGGTCACGTCCTGCTCGAGCATGAGCCCGAGGAGCTTGCGGTCCTCCGAGAGGTAGCCGACGCCGTGCTTGACGGCATCCGCGGGCTGTGCGATCCGGACCGACCGGCCGCCGATCGTGACGACGCCGCCGTCGCTGCGATCGGCGCCGATGATCGCGCGGGCGGTCTCGGTGCGGCCGGCTCCCATGAGCCCGGCGAACCCGAGGATCTCGCCCTTGTGCAGCTGGAACGAGACGTCCTTGAGCAGCGCCTTGGTCGACAGCCCCTGCACGTCGAGGACCACGGGGTCGTTCGCGTGCTCGCGTGCCTGCGGACGGGTGCCCTCGTCGATCACACGCCCGACCATCATCTCGATGATGGTCGGGATGCTGACCTCGGACTTGTCCAGTGATCCGATGTATGTACCATCACGGAGCACGGTGACCCGGTCGGCGAGGCGTCGCAGCTCATCCATGCGGTGCGAGATGTAGACGATGCCGGTCCCCGAGGCCTTGAGCTGCTCGATGAGCACGAACAGGGTCTCGACCTCGGAGTCGGTGAGAGCCGAGGTGGGCTCGTCCATGATGAGGACCTTGGCGTTGAACGACAGAGCCTTCGCGATCTCGACCATCTGCTGCTCGGCGACGGTGAGCTCGCCGACCTTGCGTCGCGGGTCGAGGCGGATGTTCAGGCGCGTGAGCAGCTCGGCGGTCTGCGCGTTGAGCTTGCGCTCCGACAGGAACGGCCCGGACGTGGGTTCGCGCCCCACGAAGATGTTCTGCGCCACGGTGAGGTCCGGCATCAGGTTGAGCTCCTGATGGATGATCGTGATGCCCAGTTGCTGCGCCTGCAGCGGACCGGTCAGCTCGACCTCCTGCCCCTCGAAGGTGATCGTCCCCTCGTCCTTGGTGTAGATCCCCGAGAGGATCTTCATGAGCGTGGACTTGCCCGCGCCGTTCTCGCCCACGAGAACCAGCACTTCACCGGCGTGCACTTCGAGGTGCACGCCCTTCAGAGCCTGCACGCCGGGGAATCCCTTGCTGATCCCGTCCACTCGGAGGATGGGGTCACTCATGCGCTCACCTGCTTCCTTGAAGGTCGTATCCGCTGCCTCCGGTCGGGCCCGGAAACATCGGATCAATTCTGCGGCCTGCGATGCCTGCATCGCAAGTTGTATCTAAATGTATCTACTCGATCCCGGAAAGGGAAGACCTGTAATAACAAGTCGGTCACAGCTCGACGGGAACCGCGCGGACCGATCGAGAGAAACCGATTTCAGCTCCGAACGGGTGCGCGCGCCGCGTTCAGTGGAGGCGGATCGACTCGATGGCCGTGAGCTTGTCGCGGATGTACGCGTGGGCGTGGGCTCCGAGCTCGTCGTTGTCGGTCCAGAGGTTGCGCCAGATGCCCAGCATCCGGCTCAGGTCGGGGGCGACGACCGCCGACGAGAAGGACTCGAACACGATCGGACCGTCGTACCCGATACGCCCGAGCGCCTTGAAGAACGTGTCGAAGTCGACGGTGCCCGTGCCGAGGTACCCGCGGTGGCTCTCGCCGATGTGCACGTAGCGCAGCGACGGCGCCGCGTCCAGCACGGGAGCGAACATGTCCGACTCCTCGATGTTCATGTGATACGTGTCGAGGTGGATCCCGAGGTTCGGCCGGTCGACGGCGGCCAGGTAGTCGATCGCCTGTCGCGCGGTGTTGAGCACGTTCGTCTCGTAGCGGTTCACGACTTCGAGGGCGACCTCCACTCCGCGCTCGGCCGCATGGTCGGCGACGCGCGCGATCGTGCGACGGCTGCTCTCGAGGCCTTCCGGCGTGGCGGGCTCCATGTACTTCTTCATGGCGCTGTAGATGACACCGCAGAAGTGACGTCCACCGAGTTCGGCCAGCACGTCGACCGCGCGCAGCAGCAGGTCCTCCCCCGCCCGGACGACCGACGGGTCCGCGCTCGTGATGTCGGTCGCCTCGGAGAGCCCGAGCGAGGCGCTGACCGCGAGCTCGTGCTCCGCGAGCGCCTCACGGGCCGCGGCGACGTCGAACGAGAACGGGTCCATGAGCGGGAACTCGATGAGGTCGAACCCGGCCCGCTTGGTCTTCTCGACGGAGAGGCGGATGCCCTCGGCGTCGAAGCGTCCTGTCCACACCAGCCCGTGGCATCCGATGTTCATGGCACCTCTCGGAGGCGGGTGTGCGGCACCGTCGCCCCTGCCCACTTGGCACGTTGCAAGTCGGCGTGCAGGCCACGCTACGTGCACGGTTCCGACACTGTCAAGAACTTTCTTGGCACGTTGCAACCCGTGCACTAGCCTGGTCACGCATCGCATCAGCAGAGGAGCTCCATGCCCGCAAGCGTCAAGGACGTCGCCGCTCTCGCCGGGGTGTCCTCCTCGACGGTGTCGAACTACCTCAATCACCCGCACGTCCTGGGGGAGGCGAGCGCCGAGAAGGTGCGCGCCGCGATCGCGCAGCTCGGCTACGTGCCCAACGAATCGGCGCGGCAACTGCGCGCCGGCTCGAGCACGACGCTCGCGCTCGTGCTCCTGGATGCCTGGATCCCCTACTTCCAGGAGCTCTCCCGCGGCGTCGAGGACGTCGCGCGCGAGGGCGGGTGGTCCCTCTTCTTCAGCAACAGCAACCGCGACGGCGATCTCGAGCGCCGCAACATCGACATGTTCGAGGCCCACCGCGTGCAGGGAATCGTGATCTATCCGCTGGGCGACGTCGTACCGCGCCTCGAGCAGCTCGCCGAGCGCGGCATCCGCTCGGTCGTGATCGGACCGATCCGCGAATCGGCGACCGTCGGATCGGTGCGGTTCGACGACCGCGGCGGCGGGCGCCTCGCGGGCGAGCACCTGGTCGCGCTCGGGCGTCGACGCATCCGGTTCCTCGGCGCGCCGTCGGTGAGCCAGTCGAACGACCGCCTGCAGGGACTCCGCGACGCGGTGGACGGATCGGCCGCGACGATCGAGGTCGACGAGGTCGCGCACCTCGCGACGGAGGACGGCCTCGACGCGGGAGCACGCATCGTCGCCCTCACCCCGGAGGAGCGGCCGGACGCCGTGTTCGCGGCGAACGACATGGTCGCGATCGGCGTGCTCACGCAGCTTCTCCGCCACGGCATCCGGGTTCCCGATGACATCGCGCTGGTGGGCTTCGACGACGTGGCGCAGGCGCACCAGTCCGTCGTCCCGCTCACGAGCGTGCGCCAGCCCGCCTACGAGATCGGCCGCGCCGCCGGCGCCGCCCTGCTGCAGCAGCTCGCCCACCCCGACGCGCCCCTGCCCGCGCCGACGCCGTTCGCCGCCGAGCTCGTCGTGCGCGAGTCCACCGTCGGGCGCTGAGCCCCGCCGCCCGGGCGCGCGCCGCACTGCCGGGCCGGGTCGGCCGGCACCGGCTCCGAGGTAGGCGGCGAACCCGGCGGAGGAGGATGCTGCACGAAACGTCCTACCGCGGCGTCGTCGCCTCCCTCCGACACGCGCGCACCCGCGCCTCAGCCCGGGATCAGCCCCTCCGCGGCGAGCTCCTCCCACAGCGCCGCCGGGATCTCCCGCGCGGCATGCTCCGCGTTCTGGCGCAGCTGCTCCGGCCGGCTGCCGCCCACGACGACCGACCGCACCGCGTCGGACTGCAGCGGATACTGGATCGCCGCCGCCGGCAGCGGAACGTCGTGCACCGCGCACACCTCGGCGATGCGCACGAGCCGGTCCCACAGCTCGTCGGGCAGCTGACCGTACTCGTACCGGCCGTCGCGACGCGGAACGTCTGCGGCGAGCAGACCGGAGTTGAACACGGATGCCGCGACGATGCCCGTCCCCCGCTCGCGGCACGCCGGCAGGACGTCGACGGCCGCCGGCTGCTCGAGCAGCGTGTAGCGTCCCGCGACCATCACGAGGTCGAGGTCGGCCGAGCGCACGGCTGCGGCGAGAGCATCCGAGACCATGGAACCGATGCCGACGGCCGTGACCTCGCCGGCGGCGCGGAGCTGCTCGAGGGCCGGGAGCGCCTCGGCGAGGGCGAGGTCGAGGTCGTGCCGCTCGGGGTCGTGCAGATAGAGGAGGTCGAGGCGCTCGATGCCCAGCCGCTCGCGCGACTCGTCGAGGCTCGTGCGGATGCCGTCGGCCGAGAAGTCCCACACGCGACGCAGGTCGTCGGGCACGTGGAAGTCGTTCGCGGTGTCGAGCCCGCCCGCGTGGTCGGGGTTGGGGCGCAGCAGCCGGCCGACCTTGGTCGACAGCACGTACTCGTCGCGGGGCTTGGTCTGCAGGAACGCGCCGAGGCGTCGCTCCGAGAGCCCGAGGCCGTAGTGCGGGGCGGTGTCGTAGAAGCGGATGCCGCTCTCCCACGCCGCGTCGAGCACGGCCCACGCCTCGTCGTCGCTGAGCGGACGGAAGAGGTTGCCGACGTTCGCGGCACCGTAGCCGAGCGCGGGGACGGTCAGCCGATCAGACCGCGACATGCGCGCCCGTCCACGAGTAGGTCGCGATGCTGTCGGCCTTCATCTCCATGCCCGCTCCGGGCGCGGTCGGCGCCCTGTACGAACCGCCCTGGATGTCGGTGGGGACGACGAAGTGCTCGTGCAGATGGTCGACGAACTCGATCATGCGTCCCTCCTTCGTACCGGTGACCGCGACGAAGTCGAACATCGACAGGTGCTGCACGGCCTCGCAGAGCCCCACGCCGCCCGCGTGCGGGCACACCGGCACGCCGAACTTGGCGGCGAGCAGCAGGTTCGCGATGTTCTCGTTCACCCCGGCGACGCGCACGGCGTCGATCTGCATGACGGAGATGGCCTCGGCCTGCAGCAACTGCTTGAAGATCACCCGGTTCTGGGCGTGCTCGCCCGTCGCGACACGGATGGGGGCGACGCCGCGGGCGATCTCGGCGTGACCGAGCACGTCGTCCGGGCTCGTGGGTTCCTCGATCCATGCGGGGTGGAACTCGGCGAGCGCGTTGACCCACTCGATCGCCTCCGACACCTCCCAGCGCTGGTTCGCGTCGATCGCGATGGGGAAGTCGGGCCCGCACACCTCGCGCGCCTTGCGAAAGCGTCGGATGTCGTCGTCGAGATCCGCGCCGACCTTGAGCTTGATCTGCGTGAAGCCGTCGGCCATGGCCTCGCGGGCGAGGCGCTCGAGCTTCTCGTCGGAGTAGCCGAGCCATCCGGGGCTGGTCGTGTAGCCGGGGTATCCGCTGACGAGCAGTTCGCGCTCGCGCTCGTCGCGCCCCGGGACGGCCGTCCGCAGGATCTCGAGCGCCTCCTCGCGGGTGAGCGCATTGGTGAGGTAGCGGAAGTCCACGAGATCGACGATCTCCTCGGGACTCATCCGCCCGAGGAGCTGCCACAGCGGGAGCCCGGCGCGCTTGGCCTTGATGTCCCACAGCGCGTTGATCACGGCGCCGATGGCCATGTGCATGACGCCCTTCTCGGGGCCGAGCCAGCGGAGCTGCGAGTCCCCGATGATGTCGCGGAACGTCGTGCCCATGTCGTCGAGCAGGGGTTCGATCTCGCGCCCCACGAGGTGTCCGGCGAGGGCGTCGATCGCCGCGACCTGCACGTCGTTGCCGCGGCCGATCGTGAACACGAACGCGTGGCCCTCGATGCCGTCCTCGGCGTCGGTGCGCACGATCACGTACGCGGCCGAGTAGTCGGGGTCGGGGTTCATCGCGTCGGAGCCGTCGAGGCTCAGCGACGTGGGGAAGCGGATGTCGGTCGTGTCGAGGGCGACGATACGGCTCACGGGTTCCTCTCGGGCACGGATGGGATGCGTGCGGATCTCTTGGAGTGTAAACATCCGATGTCTATACTGTCAACGAGACGGACGGTGCTGACGCGTCCGCACCGCACGACGATCCGACTGAGCAGGAGAGACATGAAGTTCGCACGCCTGGGAGAACTCGGAGCCGAGATCCCCGTCCTCGTCGAGGGTGACGTCCACCTCGATCTGCGCCCCGTGACATCCGATGTGGACGGCGCGTTCCTCGCGAGCGATGTCCACGCCCGCGTCGAGTCCGCCCGCGCCGCCGGCGAGCTCGTGCCGCTCGAAGGTGCCGCCGACCTGCGCGTCGGCGCCCCGATCGTCCGACCGAGCGCGGTCATCTGCATCGGCCAGAACTACGCGGCGCACGCCCGGGAGTCCGGCGCCGAGCCGCCCACGGTCCCGATCATGTTCCTCAAGACGCCCAACACGGTGGTCGGTCCCGACGACGCGGTGACCATCCCCCGCGGCAGCGAGAAGACCGACTGGGAGGTCGAGCTCGGCATCGTGATCGGCGCCCGCGCCGCGTACCTCGATTCTCCGCAGCAGGCCGAGGCGCACATCGCCGGCTACGTCGTCGCGAACGACGTGTCCGAGCGCGCCTTCCAGATGGAGGTCTCCGGCGGACAGTGGTCGAAGGGCAAGATCGCCCCCGGCTTCAACCCCACGGGGCCGTGGCTCGTCACGCCCGACGAGGTCGACGTCGACGCCCTGCGTCTGCGCAGCTGGGTGAACGGCGAGGCCCGTCAGGACTCGAACACCGACGACATGATCTTCGACGTGCGCACGATCGTGCACCACCTGTCGCAGTACGTGACGCTCGAGCCGGGCGACCTCATCCTCACGGGCACGCCGCAGGGCGTCGCCTTCGGCGGCAAGTTCCCCTACCTGAAGGCCGGCGACGTCGTCGACATCGAGATCGAGGGGCTCGGCCACCAGCGCCAGGAGTTCGTGGCCTGGGAGGCGCAGAAGTGACCGGCGCACTCGACGGCCTCGTCGCGATCGTCACCGGCGGGGCCTCCGGCCTCGGAGCCGCGATCGCCACCCGCCTGCACGCCGACGGGGCGCAGATCGCCGTGCTCGACCGTGACACCTCGAGCGCGGATGCCGCGTTCGCCGCGTTCACGGCCGACGTGTCCGATCGCACCTCGGTCGACGCCGCGGTCGCCGCGGTCGCGGAGCGCTTCGGGCGCATCGACATCGTCGTGAACAACGCGGGCATCGGCGCGCAGGGCGACATCACGGCGAACGACGACGACGAGTGGGCGCGCGTGCTCTCGATCAACGTCACCGGCATCGCCCGCGTCACGGCAGCGGCACTCCCCTGGCTCCGGAGGTCTCCGAGCGCGTCGGTCTGCAACACGGCATCCATCGCCTCCACGACCGGACTCCCGCAGCGCGCCCTGTACAGCGCGTCGAAGGGGGCCGTCGCCGCGCTGACCCGCGCGATGGCGACCGATCACCTGCGCGAGGGCATCCGCGTGAACGCCGTGAACCCGGGCACCGCCGACACCCCGTGGGTGGGACGACTGCTCGACACGGCATCCGATCCGAACGCCGAGCGCGCCGCCCTCGAGGCCCGCCAGCCCCACGGACGCCTGGTGGCCCCCGACGAGGTCGCCGCGGCGGTCGCCTATCTCGTGAGCCCGGCCGCGGGCTCGACCACGGGCACGTTCATCGAGGTCGACGGCGGCATGGCGCGACTGCGTCCGCGCCCCGTCGGCAGCTGACCGCGCCCGGGACGCGCGCCGTTCCGGTCGCACTCCCTGCCGCGACCGAACGCCCCCGCCGTTTCGGTCGCACTTCCTGCCGCTTCTGGTGCCCCGCTATCCGCTCCGGTCGCACTTTGTGCCGCTCCCGCGTCTATCTGACGGCACGAACTGCGACCGGAAGCCCGGAGGTCGCGAGCCGGAAGGCACGAACTGCGACCGGAGACGACGACAACCGCCGCGGCGGTTGCGACGCCTGTGGATAACGTCCGATGACGCCTGTGGAGATCCCCCGGTGGGCGTCGTCTGCTGCGACGGTGGCACGATGGGACGACCACGACCACTCCCCGAGCAACTCGGGCGACACTTCACTGTGCAGGATGCCGCCGCGGTCGGCGTGAACCGCGGACGCCTCCGCCGCACCGACCTCGAGACGCCGTTCCGCGGGGTCCGTCTCGCCGGCGGCTCCGCAACCGTGGACCCGGACCTCGACCCTTATGAACGCCAAGCGATCGACCTCCGCATCCGTGCGCGTCAGTACGCACCGCGCCTGCGCGACGGACAGTTCTTCAGCCACCAGACCGCGATCGCTCTGCTCGGCGGCCCGCAGCCCCTGATCGCACGGAAAAGCCGTGCCCTCGCGGGCTCCGACCTTCCCGTCCATGTGGCGACCATCGGCTCCGGACCGCTGGTGAGGGCCGTCGGCGTGCGCGCGCATCGTGCCCCAGTCTCAAGCGAGACCTTCACCGACCGCGACGGATCCCGCATCGCGAGCCCATCCACGGTCTGGGCGCAGTCGGGGGAGATGTCCCTGCTGGACCTCGTGGCTCTCGGCGACTACTTCTGTCGCGTCTGGCGCGAGGGTGTGGGGCGGCGTGACATCGGTCGGCCCCCGCTCACCACCCGCGAGGAGCTGCGCGGCATGCTCACGGGTGCTCGTCGCGTCGGGATCCGTCGTCTTCGCGAAGCGCTCGATCTGATCCGCGAGGACTCCTGGTCACCCCGCGAGTCCCGACTGCGCTGCCATCTCGTGCTCGCCGGGCTGCCCGAGCCGATCTTGAACCACGACGTCCACGACCGCTCCGGCCGATTCATCGGATGCGTCGACCTGGCGTACCCGCAGAAGCGGATCGCCATCGAGTATCAGAGCATCCTGCATCACGACCGCTACTCCGCCGACGTCGAACGCATCGCCGCTCTCCGCGCTGCGGGCTGGACCGTCATCGAGGTGACGTCCGACCTGCTTGCACGACCCGAGGTGCTCGTCGAGCGAGTGCGGCAGGCGTTGGGCCCCTGATCGATCAGCCAAGTGACCCCTGCGGTCGCACTTCGTGCCGCGTCCCGGGCGATCTCGACCTTCCGGTCGCACTTCGCGCCGCCGAATGCGAGATCGGACGGCACCAACTGCGACCGCAACACCCAGTCACGAGAGCGGACGGCACCAACTGCGACTGCACCACCCAGCCACGGGAGCGGACGGCACCGACTGCGACCGGGAACGCCAGACCGGGACCAGGGCGGGCCCCGATCACGCCGCCCGCATCAGCCCCGGAGCCAGCCCAGGATGCCGCGGCGCGGCTGATCCTCGGCATCCGGCGTCGCGCGGCGCTCGCCGATCCGGTAGAACTCCGTGGCGTTGCGCCAGAGGATCGCATCGACGTCGTGTCCGCGGTCCTCGGCCCAGGCGATCACGACTTCGGCCCAGCGGTCGCGGGCGGTCGGCTGGTACGCGGCCGAGCCGTCGTCCGGAGCGTGCGGGTCGTCGGCCTCGGCCGGTCCGATGACCGATACGGGCCAGTCGCTCCCCCACATCAGACGGTCGACGCCGAACGAGTCGGCCGCCGCGTCGAGGAAGGGCTCGAGCTGCTCGCGCGACCAGTCCCCCCCGGCTTCGGCCGGGAGCCCGGAGAGCTTGCAGTACGCGAGCGGATGCCGGGCGAGGTCGTCGATGTCGCGCACCCACTCGGGGGTCGGGGCGACCGGGGCCTCCGCCGTCCCGACCGCGGGCTTGCCGAGGTGATCGAGCACGATGCGCAGCTCGGGGACCGCCGCGGCGAGGCGGGAGACCTCGGGGAGCTGCGCCGCATGGATGCAGGCATCGAACGTCCATCCCCGGGCCGCGACCTCGCGCGCACCGGTCACGAAGGCAGCTGTCCCGGCGGCGCCGTCGTCCTCCCCCTGAAGGATGTGCCGCACCCCGACGACGAGCGGCTCGGCCTCGAGCCCCTCGAGGTGCGCGGTCGTGTCGGTGCCGCGGTCGAGGCGGACGCCGGCGACGATGCCGACCACGCCGATCGCGGACGCCTGACCGGCGACCCAGCGCACCTCGTCGAGGAAGTCGTCCTCGACGGTCTCGGCCTGCACGAAGACGGCCGTCTCGGTCGTGGCGCGACTCACGCGGGAGTGCTCGATCTCGGTGTCGGCGAACCGCCAGGCGAGGGGCCCTTCGAGCCAGGTGTAGTGCAGGACCTCGGGGTCCCACAGGTGCAGGTGCGAATCCAGTGCGCGCATGCCCCCATCCTGCCTCAGACATCCGATCAATGGCTAGGATGACGCCATGGCTGTGACAGACGAGGCGATCGAGAAGATCAAGGCGATGATCGTGTCTGGCGAGCTCGCGCCCGGCGATCGGCTGCCGCCCGAGAAGGAGCTGTCCGAGCGCCTGGGCCTGTCCCGCAACTCCATGCGCGAGGCCGTCAAGGCGCTCGAGGTGATCCGGGTGCTCGACGTGCGCCGCGGCGACGGCACCTACGTCACGAGCCTCGAACCGCACCTGCTGCTGGAGGCGATCTCCTTCGTCGTCGACATGCACGACGACGACTCGATGCTGGAGATCTTCGCCGTGCGGCGGATGCTGGAGTCGCAGGCCACGGGTCTCGCGGCGACGCTCGGCACCGCCGAGGCGATCGCGCAGCTCGAGGACGAGGTCTCCGCGGTCGACGCGAACGTGAGCATCGAGGAGCTCGTCGAGCACGACATCCGCTTCCATCGCGAGATCGTCGCGATGTCGGGCAATGCATACCTCGCGAGCCTCATCGAGCACCTGAGCAGTCAGACGGTCCGCGCGCGCGTGTGGCGCGGACTCACCGAGGGCGGCGCGGTCGAGCGCACCCTGTCGGAGCACCGGGCGATCGCGGATGCTGTCGCGCAGCACGACCCGGTCCTCGCGACGTCTCTCGCCACCGCGCACATCGCCGGCGTGGAGCGGTGGCTGCGCCAGGCGGCGTCCGCCTGAGTCACCGCCTCGAGTCGGGGATCAGGCCCCGAGCCGCACCATGGCCGCGTCGAACTCGGCGGCCGAGCTGTCGCTCACCTCGTGGAACAGCACGGCGTCGAGCACGTCGGGTGCGGCGGTGAAGTAGGGCACGCCTGCGAGCCGCAGTCCCGTGATGTCGTCGGGCGACCGCAGGCTCGCGGCGAGGACGTTCGATCCGCTGCCGACGCAGACCTCCTGCATGCGGGCGATCACGGCGTCGCCGTCCATCCCGGCATCCCGCATCCGTCCGAGGTAGGGCGCGATGTACTGCGCGCCGATGCTCGCGCAGGCGAGCGCCTGCGCCACCGAGTAGACGGCCGTGACGAGCACCGTGGCGCCGTCGCGCACGAGCGCGGATGCCGCGGCGAAGCCCTCGCGGGTCGCCGGCACCTTGACCGCGACGAGGTCGCCGAGCGCGCGGATGCCCTCCGCGTTGCGGAGGAAGGAGGCGGTGTCGCCGCCCCAGGTCTGGAAGAAGATCTCCCGCGCGCCCTCGCTCGCCCAGCGGGCGTAGAGGTCGGGGATCTCGGCGGCGGTGCGTCCACCGCGTTCGAGGATCGTCGGGTTGGTCGTGACACCGTGCACGACACCGGTCGCGAGGAGGGAGGAGACCCGCTCGAGATCGGCGCTGTCGACGTAGAGACGGGGGGACGACGCGGTCATGGTTCTCCTCGGGCGCAACCTGTCGTTACAGGTTCGGATTCGGCTAATGTAATGACAGCCGCGGAGGATTGTCAAAGCCCCGCGGATCGATGACGATCAGGAGCGCCATGACCCCCGCCGCCTCGGCCGACCGCACCGGAGTGGTGATCGTCGGAAGCGTGACCGCCGACGTCACCACGTTCTCCACCCGCCTCCCGGCCCGCGGCGAGACGATCCTCGGCGACCAGTTCACGCTCATGCTGGGCGGCAAGGGCGCGAACCAGGCCGTGGCCGCGGGCCGCTCGGGGGCGCGCACGAGCTTCGTCGGATGCGTGGGCGACGACCTGTTCCACGACCTCGTGGTCGACGGGCTGAGCGACGCCGGCGTCGACCTCGCCCACCTGCGCACCGTGCCGGGCCCGACGGGCATCGCGCACATCCGCGTCGACGCCTCGGCGCAGAACGACATCGTCATGGTGCCGCTCGCGAACGCCGCACTGAGCGCCGAGCAGATCGACGACGCGCTCGCGGCGCTCGCTCCCACGACCTCGGTGCTGCTCACGCAGCTCGAGACCCCGTCCGCTCTGACGGCGCACATCACCGCGCGTGGACGCGAGCACGGCATGACCGTGATCCTCGACCCCGCTCCGGCCGCTCCCCTGCCCGACGAGGTGTGGTCGAGCATCGACATCGTGACCCCGAACGAGACCGAGGCGTCGCTGCTGAGCGGGGTCGAGGTGACGGATGCCGCGTCCGCCGAACGCGCAGGACGCTGGTTCCTCGACCGAGGGGTCGGCGCCGCCGTCATCACCCTGGCCGGTCAGGGGTCGTGCGTCGTCACCGCCGAGGGTGCGACCGTCATCCCGCCGTTCCCCGTCGAGGCGGTCGACACCACCGCCGCGGGCGACGCCTACGCCGGGTACCTCGGCGCAGCGCTCGCGAACGGCAGCACGCTCGACGAGGCCGTGCGCCTCGCGACCGCGGCCGGAGCCCTGGCCGTCACGAAGCAGGGCGCCTCGCCGAGCCTGCCGCTGCGCGCCGAGGTCGACGCGTTCCTGTCCGCCCGCGAAGCCGCTGCCTGAGGAGTCCCCATGCGCAAGACCGCCACGACCATCAACCCCGCGCTCTCCCGTGTCATCAGCGAGACCGGACACACCGATCTCCTCGTGGTGACGGATGCGGGTCTTCCCATCCCCCCGGGCTCCGAGCGCATCGACCTCGCCTACCGCCCGGGCGCTCCCGCGTTCTTCGACGTGCTCGACACGGTGCTCGCCGAGCTCGTCGTCGAGGGCGCCACGGTGTCGGCCGAGGTCGCGGAGAAGAGCCCCGAGGTGCTGGAAGCGCTGCGTGCACGGTTCGCCGACCAGGATTTCGAGATCGAGCTCGTGCCGCACGTCGAGTTCAAGAAGCTCACGCACGGGGCGCGGGCGTTCGTGCGCTCGGGCGAGTTCACGCCGTACGCCAACGTGATCCTGCACGCTGGTGTGGCGTACTGACATGGAGGACTCGATCGACCGGCACTCCGCGGCGCCGATGTACGACCAGCTGCGGCAGCTGATCATCGAGGGCATCGCCCGCGACGGTCTGCAGCCGGGCGATCCGCTACCAGGCGAGCACCGGCTGTGCGAGCGGTACGGCATCTCCCGCACGGTCGTGCGGCAGGCGCTGGCGCAGCTCGAGCACGAGGGACTGGTCGAGCGCGTCAAGGGCAAGGGCACGTTCGTGTCGCGACCGCGCACGGCGGAGAGCCTCGTGCATACGCTGGTCGGCCTGTACGACGACGTGGAGCGGCGCGGCGGCCATGTGCACAGCGACGTGCTGCGGCACGAGCAGGCGCTGGCCGACGACGAGATCGCGGCCGCGCTCGAGGTCGAGCCGGGCACTCCTGTCGTGGTGCTGGAACGTCTGCGGCATGTCGACGGCGAGCCCTGGTCGCTGTCGACGACATGGATGCCGGAGGCGGTCGGCGGGGTCACGCTCGGCGTCGACCTGTCGGAGTCGTCGCTGTACCGCGTGCTCGCCGACCACGGGATCGTCGCGACGAGCGGCGTCCGCTCCGCCGAGGCGACCGTCGCGACGCACGAGCAGGCCCAGCACCTCGGCGTCAGCGCGGGGTCGGCGCTGCTGCGTCTGCGCAGTGTGAGTCGCGGCGCCGACGGCATCCCGATCGAGTACTTCGTCGCCCACCACCGCGGGGACCGTTCGCGCTTCGAGTTCCAGCTGCAGCAGGAGCAGTCGCAGGCGTCGCTGCTGCACATCGACGACGACGGCAGTGCCTCGCGCGCCGGCACCGTCCGCTGACCCGAGCCGGGCATGGAGTGACGGGAGCGTTACGCTCGACACATGAGCGACTGGACCAGCACCGCGATCGCCCTGCTGGAAGCCGACGCGAACCGCAGCGCCGACACGCACCTGCACCTGTTCCCGCTGCCGGCCGAGTGGGGCATCGACCTGTACCTGAAGGACGAGTCGGTGCATCCGACCGGGTCGCTCAAGCACCGCCTCGCACGCTCGTTGCTGCTCTACGGGCTCGTGAACGGCCGCATCACCGAGGACACCACCCTCGTCGAGTCGTCGAGCGGATCGACCGCCGTCTCGGAGGCGTACTTCGCACGGATGCTGGGCCTGCCGTTCATCACGGTCGTCCCGCGGTCGACGAGCCAGGAGAAGATCGACCTCATCGAGTTCTACGGCGGCACCTGCCACTTCGTGGAGCGCGCGGAGGACATGTCGCCCGAGGCCCGGCGGCTCGCGAGCGACTGCCACGGCCACTACCTCGACCAGTTCACGTTCGCGGAGCGCGCGACCGACTGGCGCGGCAACAACAACATCGCCGAGAGCGTGTTCAGCCAGCTGTCGCAGGAACGGCATCCGATCCCCCGCTGGATCGTCGTCGGCGCCGGCACCGGCGGCACCAGCGCGACCTTCGGCCGCTACGTGAAGTACCGCCGCCACGACACGCAGATCGCGGTCGTCGACCCCGAGGGATCCGCGTTCTACGACGGCTGGGCCGGCACCGTCGACGCCCCTGCCGGCCGCCCGAGCCGCATCGAGGGCATCGGCCGCCCGCAGGTCGAGCCCTCGTTCGTGCCGACCGTGATCGACGAGATGATCCAGGTGCCGGATGCCGGATCCGTCGCCGCCATCCGGATGCTGCGCGAGCGCACTCTGCACCTCGCCGGAGGATCGACCGGCACCAACCTCTACGGCGCGTTCCAGCTGATCGCCCGCATGCGCGCGGCCGGCGAGACCGGCAGCGTCGTCACGCTCATCTGCGACAGCGGCATCCGCTACGCCGGCACCTATTACTCCGACGAGTGGGTCGACGGGCAGGGGTGGGACCTCGCCCCGCACCGCGCGCGGCTGGACCGGTTCCTGGAGACCGGGGACTGGGTCGAGTGACGCGAGCCTGCTTTCGCAGACTGCGCTCGCACCGCCGGCATCGTCGCCTCGCCTAGGCTGAGGCCCTATGTGGGTGAAGGTGTGCGGTCTCCGCGACGAGCAGTCCGTGGATGCGGCAGGGGAAGCCGGCGCCGACGCGGTCGGGTTCGTGTTCGCCGCGAAGAGTCCCCGGTTCCTCGCGGCCGCCGACGCCGCGCACCTCGTCAGCCGCGTTCCCCGCTCCGTGGCGACGGTCGGCGTCTTCCGCCGCCAGCCCGTCGACGATGTCGTCCGTCTCGCGACCGAGGCGGGTGTCACGACCGTGCAGCTCCACGGGGACGAACCTCCGTCGGACTTCGCGCTCGTCCGCGCGCACGGGTTCCGGACCATCCGGGCGACGACCGCCGCGCGGTACCTCGCCGAGACGCCGGATCAGCGCGACGCGTACGGCGAGGACCTCCTGCTGCTCGATGCCCCCTCTCCGGGTGCCGGGCAAACGTTCGACTCATCGGACCTGCGAACGTCTCCCCCGTCTCGGGACTGGGCTCTCGCCGGCGGACTGACCCCGGAGAACGTCGTCGGCCTGATCCGGGACCTGCGCCCGTGGGGTGTCGACGTGTCCAGCGGCGTCGAATCCGCACCCGGCGTGAAGGATCCCGACCGGGTGCGGGCGTTCATCACCGCCGTCCGCTCGGTCGGGCCGGTCGACGCCGCCTGAGCACTCCCCGTACGCTGGCGGCATGACCACTCTCATCCTCACCGTCGCGGGTGCTGACCGTCCGGGCCTCGTGGCCGCCGTCGCCGATGTCGTGGACGCCCACGGCGGCAACTGGGAGAGCAGTCAGCTCGCCGAGCTGTCGGGCACGTTCGCCGGCGTGATCGAGGTCTCGGTCGCCCCGGAGCGCTCGTCCGAGATGGAGTCGGCTCTGCGCGAGCTCGACGGCCTGCTCACGGTCGCCGTGCGCCAGGGCACCGAGACCGCGATCCCCGACGAGCGGATGCTGGAACTCCGCGTTCTGGGCAACGACCGCCCCGGCATCGTGCGCGAGGTGTCGGCCGTGCTGCACGCGCACGCGCTGAGCATCGAGTAGCTGGCGACCGAGACCCGCGATGCCGCGATGGCGGGCGGCCGCCTGTTCGAGGCGACGGTCGCGGCGCGTGTGCCCGCGGACGTCGACGTCGAGGCGCTGCAGGCCGATCTCGAGCGCCTGGCGACCGAGATCCAGGTCGACATCACGTTCGAGTGACCGTCAGGGCGAGGACGCCTCGCCCTCACCCTCCGTGTACAGCCGCACCCAGTACTCCGTGGCCGCGACGTGCGACGACGCCGCGGCGGACGCGGCGACCGGGTCGGCGGCGGCGAGTCCGCGCAGGATGGCCCGGTGCCCGGCATCCGAGTTCCGCTTGAGCTCGTGGGCGTCGTGCTCGTCGGGGATCCGGTAGGCGCGCGAGCGCGAGCGCAGCACGTCGATGAGGCTGGTGAGGGCGTCGTTGCCCGCGACCTCGGAGATCGTCATGTGGAACGCGTGGTCGAGGCGCGAGTGCTCCTCGAAGTCGTCACTCGCCTCGATCTCGGTGAGGATGCCGTCGAGCACCGCCACGGTGTCGGCGTCGATCCGTGCGGCGGCGAGCGCCGCGGCGTGGGGTTCGAGCACGCGCCGGAGCTCCGTGAGCTCGAGCACCCCGGCCATGGGCAGCAGCCCGACCGTGAGCGAGAGGCTGCCGATGAGGTCGGCCGCTCGGAGCTCGCCGACGTAACTGCCGGAGCCGTGGCGCGTCTCGAGCACCCCGAGCGCCGCCAGCATCCGGATCGCCTCGCGGAGGGACCCGCGCGAGACGCCGAGCCGTTCGCAGAGCTCCCCTTCGCTGGGAAGCCGGTCTCCGGGGCGCAGCGCACCGTCGGCGATCAGCGCACGCAGTCCGTGCAGCGCCGTGTCGAGTGCGCTCATCGTCATCCTCCCTGACACGCCCCACCCCTCCGTGAAGTCTGTCGGATTGTGCCGACGCGGAAAACTCGTATGACAACTATGTTTCATCTTCGCCTTTCCGTAGCGATTTCGGGAGCCGTGTGGCAAAGTTGTGCAACAACTCGCCCCTGACTCACCGATGAGGATCGATGCCCGCTCCGCTGTTCCCCGCACCGCTCACGCTGACCTCCGGCCTGCGAGCGCGCGACGCCTGGCCCCTCGATCCCGAGGTGATCCACCTCAACCACGGATCCTTCGGTGCCGTACCCACCGCCGTCGTCGCGCATCAGGACGCTCTGCGTCGCCGGGCCGATCTGAGCCCGGTCGAGTGGTTCCCGCGCATCGCGGAGCGCGTGCGGGAGGCGCGCGAGCGCACGGCCCCGTTCGTGGGCGCGCGTGCCGATGACACCGTCTTCGTGCCGAACGCCTCGGCCGCCGCGACCGTCGTCTACAACGCCCTGCGTCTCGAGGCCGGCGACGAGATCCTCGTGACCGACCAGGGCTACGGCGCGATCACGATGGGCGCCGAGCGTCTCGCCCGTCGCTTCGGCGCGACCGTCCGCACGGTCTCCCTCCCGCTCCTCGCCTCCGACGATGAGGTCGTGCAGCTGTTCGCCGACGCCCTCACCCCGCGCACCCGCCTGATCGTGGTCGACCAGATCACCTCTCCGACCGCCCGCCTGCTGCCCACGCGCCGCATCGCCGACCGCGCCGCCGAGCAGGGCGTGCGCACGCTCGTCGACGGCGCGCACGCGCCCGGCCTCATCGCCGACGCCGCGGCGTTCGGCGGCGGCGACTGGTGGTTCGGCAACATGCACAAATGGCCCTGCGCCCCGCGCGGGTCCGCCCTGCTGGTGACCACGGCGTCCGACCGTGACGAGCTGTGGCCGCTCATCGACTCGTGGGCCGCCCGCGATCCCTACCCCACGCGCTTCGACACCCAGGGCACGATCGACGCCACGACCTACCTCGCCACCCCGACCGCGATCGACTTCGTCGAGGACGAGTTCGGCTGGGCCCGGGCCCGCGTCGCGATCTCGGAGATCGCGGATGCCGGGGCCGAGATGATCGCCGAGTCGCTGCGCCCCTACGGCGACGAGGACCCGCTGACGCCGCTGCCCTCGCCCGTGCCGTCGATGCGCCTCGTGCGACTGCCGCTCGGACTCGGCGCGACCCGTGAGGAGGCCGACGCCCTGCGCATGGACCTGCTCGACGCGGTCGGCGTCGAGACCGCGTTCACGAGCTTCCGCGGCATCGGCTACTTCCGCCTGTCCGCGCACCTCTACACGGAGGAGTCCGACTTCACCGCGTTCGTCGAGCGGTGCGTGCCGCAGATCCTCAGCCGCGCCGGCATCCGTTCCACCCCCGCGACCGTCATCGCCTGACGGCATCCCCATCGTCCCCTGACCCGATCCACCACCGCACCACCCGATCCATCACCCCACCACCCGATCCATCACCCCACCACAATTGAGAGGCACCTCGTGAAGAAGAACCGCATCTTGACGACCGCCGCGGGAATCGGCACCGTCGCCGCCCTCGCGCTCACCGGCTGCTCCGGCGGCAGCGGCTCGTCCGCCGACGGCACCGTGACCCTGCAGATGGTCGAGAGCCTGACCAACCCTGCGCGCACGGAGCTGCTGCGCGGCCTGCTCGACCAGTTCGAGAAGGAGAACCCCGACATCAAGGTCAACCTCGTGTCCCCGCCGACCGAGCAGGCCGACGCGAAGATCCAGCAGATGCTGCAGTCCGGCAAGGGCGTCGACGTCCTCGAGGTCCGCGACATCACGGTCGGCCCCTTCGCGAACAACGGCTGGCTGTACGACCTCGGGCCCGACCTCGAGAAGTGGGACGGCTGGGACGCCCTGACCGACAATGCCCAGTCCGCGTCGGTCGCCGCCGACGGCAAGAGCTACTTCGTGCCGTACGGCTTCTACGGCCTGTCGCTGTTCTACCGCACCGACCTCGTGGAGGACGCCGGCTTCGACGGACCGCCGCACAGCTGGAAGGACCTCCTCGAGCAGGCCAGCGCCATCCAGGACCCGTCGAACAACATCTACGGCTACGCGTTCCGCGGCGGACCCAACGCCAACAGCAACGTGGTCGCGGCGATCGAGGCGTACACGATCGACGGCCTCGACACCGAGGACGCGTTCCTCATGGAGGACGGCTCGACGATCTTCGCGGCCCCCGAGGCGCAGGACGCCGTCGACGACTACTTCGAGCTCTTCACCGAGGCGTCGCCGCCCTCGGCCGTGTCGTGGGGCTACCCCGAGATGGTCGCCGGCTTCACGAACGGCACGACCGCGTTCCTGCTGCAGGACCCGGAGGTCATCGCGACCGTGCAGGACTCCTCGCTCACCGAGGACCAGTGGGACACGGCCCCGCTGCTCGTCGGCCCCTCGGGCAAGGCCGCGCAGCCGCTGGCCGTCGCCGGCTGGGGCGTCGCCGAGAACAGCGAGCACCAGGAGGCCGCGGTCGAGCTCGTCGAGTTCCTCTCCTCGGCCGAGCCCGCGACGGAGTTCGCGCAGGCGAACAGCCTAGTGCCGATCATCACGGATGCCGCGGACGACGAGTTCTACTCGACCGGCCCGTGGACCAGCTACGTCACCATGACGGAGGACCCGGAGACCTACGTGAACGTGCGCCAGCCGCGCGGCGTGAGCTGGTGGACCGAGTGGATCCAGAAGTCCGACCAGGACGTGCAGAACGTTCTCCTCGGCAACATGTCGACGAGCGAGCTGCTCGAGTCGTGGGACACCTTCTGGACCGAGAAGTACGCCGCGGAGAAGGGTTGATCCGTGGCATCCGCTCTTCGTGAGAGGGGCTCCGCCGGCACGGCTTCGCGAGAAGCGGCCGGCGCGGCCTCCCCGGGCCCGCGTCGTCGCCCCTTCCGGGGCCGTCACGCGCTGACCCTGCTGGCCTTCATGGCCCCGGCGATCGTGTTCGTCGCGTGGTTCACGTACTGGCCGATGCTGCAGGGCGCGCGCATGGCGTTCCATGACTGGAACCTGTGGGACCTCACCTCGACCCCCTGGGTCGGCTTCGACAACTTCGTGACCGTCTTCCAGGACCCCGCGTTCCCGGTCGTGGCGGGGAACTCGATCCTCTGGGTGGTCGGCTCGCTCGTGCCGCAGCTCGTGATCGGCTTCCTGATCGCGCTCGCCCTGCGCAAGCGCTTCAGGTTCCGCGGGCTCTACCAGGCGCTCGTGTTCTTCCCGTGGGCGGTCTCCGGCTTCCTGATCGGGATGCTGTTCCGCTGGATGTTCAACGCGGAGTTCGGCGTCGTCAACGACCTGCTCATGAAGGCGGGCCTCATCGAGGCGCCGCTGCCGTGGCTGGCCGACCCCAAGCTCGCGATGTTCGCGGTCATCGTCGCGAACGTCTGGTACGGCGTGACGTTCTTCGCGATCATGATCCTCGCAGCCCTCCAGTCGGTACCAGACGAGATGCTCGAGGCCGCGAGCCTCGACGGCGCCGGCAAGGTACGGCAGCTGTTCTCGATCATCATCCCGTACATCTCGGTGACGCTGCTGCTGACGATCCTGCTGCGCGTGATCTGGATCTTCAACTTCCCCGACATCATCTACGCGATGACGAACGGCGGACCCGCGAACCAGACGCACATCATCACGACCTGGATGATCAACTACACGCAGCAGGGCAACTACGGCATCGCGAGCGCGATCGGGCTGATCGTCGTGGCGTTCCTGTTCGTGTTCTGCGCGTTCTACCTGGTGGCGATGCGGAGGGCCCAGCGATGACCGTCACCACCCCCACCGGCACCACCATGACCGAGACGCGCCGCATCACGGTGCCGAACGCCGTGAAGGCCCCGCGGGGTCCGCGTCGGGTCACGGTCGGCGGCGTCGTGCGCGTGGTCGGCCTCGGACTGTGGCTCGTGATCACGCTGTTCCCGCTGTACTGGATCGCGCTCACGTCGATCAAGTCGCCGGGCACGATCAACCGCTTCCCGATCGAGTACTGGCCGAGCGAGCCGTCATTCGACAACTACGTGAAGCTGTTCCAGCAGAGCGCCTTCGCGACGTTCCTCGGCAACTCGGCGCTCGTCGCGGTCGTGGCGGGAGCCGTGGCGACCCTGATCGCGCTGCTGAGCGCGTATGTGATCGCGCGGTTCGAGTTCCGCGGCAAGGGCGCGGTGCTGATCGCGTTCCTGCTGACGCAGATGATCCCCGCGTTCATCGCGCTCGGGCCGCTGTACTCGATGATGACCGACCTGGGACTCGTCGACACGAAGCCCGGCCTGATCCTCGTGTACATCGCGATCTGCATCCCGTTCTCGACGGTCATGCTCCGAGGGTTCTTCGAGAACGTGCCGGACGCGCTGGAGGAGGCGGCGATGATCGACGGATGCTCGCGCCTCGGCGCCCTGTTCCGCGTGCTCGTGCCCGTGATGACGCCCGGCATCATCGCGGCGTTCATCTTCAACTTCGTGAACTGCTGGAACGAGCTGTTCCTGTCGGTCGTGCTCATGAACACCGACGAGAACCGCACGGTGCCCTCGGCGCTGAACGGCTTCATCTCGACGTTCAACATCGACTGGGGCTCGATGAGCGCGGCGGCCGTGCTGACGATCCTGCCGACCATGGCGATGTTCGCGCTCGCGAGCCGCTGGATCGTGCAGGGCCTCACGGCCGGCGCCGTGAAGGAGTAGCCCCGGCACCTCGTGTGTCCTGTCCCGGCACACCCCGCCTCCATCTGCGCCGAGACCCACCAGAACCGCCGAGACCCACCTTCCCCGGCGTCGGGGAAGGTGGGTCTCGGCGCGCGAGGTGGGTCTCGGCGCGACGTGCCTGCAGCCCGGGGTCAGACCAGGCGGGACTTCGGCGAGACGGAGTACGTCGCCTCGGCGTCGCGGTTGACGGTGTCGCCCAGAGCCTCGTCGATCGCCGCGAGGGTGTCGGCGTCGAGGGTCACGCCCGAGGCCTTGACCGTGTCGGCGAGCTGCTCCGGCCGGGATGCTCCGACGAGCGCGGCGGCGACGTTGGGGTTCTGCAGCACCCACGCGATCGCGAGCTGCGGCATCGTGAGACCGGCCTGCTCGGCGATCGGCTTGAGGCGCTGCACGGCCGTGAGGACCTCGTCCTTCAGGAGGCCCTTGATGAAGTCGGCGCCGCTGTGCGGATCCGTCGCACGGGAGCCTGCCGGCACGGGCTGACCTGGCAGGTACTTGCCGCTCAGCACGCCCTGCGCCATCGGCGACCACACGATCTGCGAGATGCCGAGCTCCTCGGAGGCCGGCACGACCTTGCCCTCGATCACGCGGTGCAGCATCGAGTACTGCGGCTGGTTCGAGATGAGCTGGATGCCGAGCTGGCGCGCGAGCGCGTGCCCGTCCTGCAGCTGCTCCGCCGTCCACTCCGAGACGCCGATGTAGAGCGCCTTGCCCTGGCGCACGACGTCGGCGAACGCCTGGAACGTCTCCTCGAGCGGGGTCTCGTAGTCGAAGCGGTGCGCCTGGTACAGGTCGACGTGGTCGGTGCCGAGACGGGTCAGCGAGCCGTCGATCGACTCCATGATGTGCTTGCGGCTGAGTCCGGTGTCGTTCGGCCCCTTGGGACCGGTCGGGAAGTAGACCTTCGTGAAGATCTCGAGGCTCTCGCGGCGCTGCCCTTCGAGGGCCTTGCCGAGCACGACCTCCGCGGCCGTGTTGGCGTAGGTGTCGGCGGTGTCGAACGTGGTGATGCCGGCATCCAGCGCCGCGTGCACCGTCTTCACCGCGGCCTCGTCACCGACCTGCGAGGCGTGGGTGACCCAGTTGCCGTAGGTGATCTCCGAGACCTTGAGTCCGCTGTTACCGAGGTAGCGATAGTTGACCATGAGGCCACGCTACCCGCGGATGCCGGGGCCGCGGGCCGTCTCCGTCATCCGGGCGTGACCGCCACCGCGCCCTCGGAGGGTCGTCAGTACCGCGAGCGTCACGGCCGCGACGAACGACCCCAGGCTCACGATGTACAAGATCCGCGACCACGGCGAGTAGTCGGCGCCGCTGATGCCGTAGGTGTCGGCGAGTCCCATGCCCGCAGCGAATGACGCGATGAAGTACGCGGGCACGCCCATCGTGAGGATCGCGAGGAACAGCAGAGTGGCGAGCCGCGGCGGCGACGACCTCAGCATGACGATGATCCCGATTGCCACCGCGAGGGCGACCCCGAGACCCAGGACCAGGAACACGACCTCCTCGCCGAGGCTCTCGTTGGCCCCGTGCATGTCGGCGCGGATGTCGTCGAGCGTCAGGCCCGGAGCGGCCGCGAGCGGGTTCAGCACGAGGATCTGCACGGCGGCGAGCGCCGCGTACAGCGTCACGGCCAGCACGCCGACGACGGACACGACGATGCGGGAGCGGTGAGAGGTCATGCGCTCACGCTAAGAGCGCTCGCTGAGAGCATCCCGAACTCGCGCGCTCGGTGAGTTCCGGTCGCACTTCGTGCCGCGCCGGAGCCGAAGAAGCGGCACGAACTGCGACCGCGGCGCCGCCGCCCGCCCGAAAAGCGGCACGAACTGCGACTGGAGCAGAGCGCGCCCTGCCGCGCGCCCCTGCCTCCACGCGTCAGGCCTGCGTCTGCAGCAGCCGCTCCTGATCCTCCAGCGTCTGCGCCTGTGCGCGCTGCTCGGAGCGCTCGCGCTCCTGCTCGGCCTGGCGGTCCTGCTCGCGCCTCTCGGCACGGGTCTGCGGCACCGCGGCATCCGTCTCCGCCTGGATGCCGCTCGACTGCTCGTTCACGATCGACGCTCGGTCACGGAACCCCTCGGCCGTGACCTTGTCGAGCGCGACCTGCTTGCGGATCGCGACGGCCTTCTCGTACAGCGAGGGGTCGCCGTACGACGTGAGCACCTTCACGAGCACGGGCAGCAGCTCGATCATGAAGAACAGCGCCGCGATGAGGATGTGGGCCCAGAGGATCGTGGGCTCCTTCTCGCTCAGCCGGTTCAGTCCGCTGATCTGGCTGAGCAGACCGATCGCCCCCGCGTTGCCGGAGGCCACCGACTCGGCGCGGGCGTTGTACGCGGCGAGCGCGGTGTCGTAGGAGTCGCGGGCTGCGGGCAGCTGCGACTTCGCCTCCTCGCGGTTCTGCGTCTCGGAGGCGGTGGTGTTCTCCTTGGCCGAGGTGCCGGCGGCGGCGAGCTCCTCGTTGGCGGTGCGCAGCTGCGCCGCGAGCGCGTCGTAGGTCTGCTGCGCCTCCGCGAGCTGGGCCTTCGCGGCATCCGAGCTCGCGCCCTCGCCGTTGACGCCCGTGCAGCCGGGAACGGTCCCCGCGCCCTCGCCCGTGAGCTCGCACTGGTACAGCACCCGCGCCTGGTCGATCACGCCCTGCTGCGCGGTCATCTTGGCGGTGACGTCGTCCACGGTCGCCTGCGCGGCGGACTCGCTCGCGGACGACGAGTCCGTCCCTGCGACGATTCCGGTCGCGGCCTGGTTCTCGAGCTCGGCGACACGATCGGACGCCGCATCCAGCGCCTTCTTCTCGGGGCCGGTCTCGAGCGCGTCCTGGTCGGACTGCGCCTGCGTGATGTTGGTCGAGGCGACCTCGCGGGCGATGTCGTTGTGGAAGATCTGCAGCACGAGCGGCTCGGCGACGACGAACCCGATGATCGCGGCCATGACGATACGCGGGATCGCGAGTCCGACGAGGCGCCACACGTTGCGGGTCGACGTCATGGTCGACGTGAGGAACCGGTCGAGGTTGAAGATGATGAGCGCCCACACGATCGCGAGGGGCACGGCCAGCCAGATCGCGGCCTGCACTCCGGTCGTGAGCGCGAAGAGCATGGAGATCGCCGACACGAGGGCGGTCCCCGCGAGCACGAAGAACATCTGCACGAACCGCGGGGTCTCACCGGGGACGCGGTCGAGGATCTCACCCTCCGCGCCGCCGAGGATCGCGAGCGTCCGCAGACGGGATCCCGGCGTGCGCGGCTTCTTCTCGCGCGGCTGCCGGCGGGGCTTCGGCTCGCGCGCGGGACGGGATGCCGCGGCATCCGCCTCGTCCGCCGTCACGGCCTGGTCGTCGATCGGCGCGGTCGACTGCGTGTCGGCGCCGCTCGGCTCGTAGGCGCGGAGGAAGTCCAGATCGTCCGTGTCAGCGTTCGGGTCGCCGTCGAGGAGGATCCGGCCCTGCGAATCGAACCGTCCGGGACGGTGAGCGGAATAGGGCATCCCGACAATCTACGAAAGTCCGCCTGTGGAAAACGTGGACGGGACCTGTGTCTCCGCCGCGAGATCGCGTGGCGGTCAGGCCGGGAGCATGCGGCGCAGCGTGTGCTCGTACCCGGCGAGCGCGGCGTCGAGGGGGAAGTGCCCCGCCGCGCACAGCGTGCCGAGACCGTGCACGAGACCCCAGATGCCGACGACGTCCTCGGCGGCGTCGAATCCGGCGGAGGCCGCGGCGCGTGACAGCTGCCCCTCGAGTTCGGCGATGAGCGGCGCCATGGTGTCGCTCGGCTCACCGGGGATGCACACGGTCGGGTCGTAGATCACGTCGAACCCGTGGGGGTTCTCGACGGCGTAGCGGATGTACGCCGCGCCGCCGTCGATCGCCGCCGAGGTCGGGTCGGGTGCGTCAGCGATCGCGAGGCGCACCGCCTCGACGAGGTCGGCCATGCTCCGCTCGGCGAGTACCTTCAGCAGCCCGCGGCGGTCGGAGAAGTGGTGGTAGGGCGCGTTGTGGCTCACGTCGGCCGCGCGAGCCACCTCACGGAGGCTGATGTCCTGCGCCGGCCGCTCGACGAGGAGCTGCATCGCCGCCGCTTCGAGGGCGTGGGCGAGGTCGCCGTGGTGATAACCCGATCGAGAACTTGACACGAGCAACATTGTTCCTTATCTTGACAGTGTCCATCACATTGACAGTGTCAACATTGGAGCAGCCATGACCACCGCCCTCATCCTCGACGGCCACCCCGACGCCCGTTCGCTGACCGCCGAGCTCGCCCGACGGTATGCCGCCGCGCACGGCGATGCCCGTGTCCTCGCGGTGCGCGACCTCGCCTTCGACCCCTCGCTGCGTTTCGGCTACCGCGAACGCATGGAGCTGGAACCCGACCTCGCCGACGCCAAGAGGACGCTCCGCGAGGCGTCGTCCGTGACCGTCGCCACCCCGCTCTGGTGGGGCTCCGTCCCCGCCGTGCTCAAGGGCTTCTTCGATCGCGCGCTGCTGCCCCAGCAGGAGTACCGCTACACGAGGCTCGGCCTCCCCGAGGGTCTGCTCCCCGCACGGCGCGGCCGGCTGCTCCTGCTCGCCGACACCCCGTGGTACGCGGTGCCGTTCACGGGGCTGCCGGCGCAGACGCAGGTTGCCCGCAACACTCTGCGTCTCTGCGGCGTCCGCTCGGTCCGCACGCACCGGATGCTCGGCGTCAAGACCGCGGGTCCGGAGCGCATCGCGTCCTGGATCGCTCGCGCCGAGGAGCTGGGCCGTCGCGACGGCATCCGCGATGCGTCGCGGTCGCGCTCCGACTCCGCTCAGGCCATCGCGGCGGCGGCGGCCTCGTCCTCGGTCGTCGCGACGAGCTGACCGCAGGCGCCGTCGATCTCCTTGCCGCGGGTGTCGCGGAGGGTCGTCGGGATGCCGGCGTCGTTCAGGCGTCGCACGAACTCGTTCTGCACCGAGGGCTCGGACGAGGTCCAGATCGACCCGGGCGTCGGGTTCAGCGGGATGGGGTTCACGTGCACCCATCCGCGGCCGCGCTGGTTGAGCTTCTCGGCGAGGAGGTCGGCGCGCCACGCGTGGTCGTTCATGTCCTTGATGAGCGCGTACTCGATCGAGACCCGACGACCCGTCTTGGCGTAGTAGTCGTAGGCGGCGTCGAGCGCCTCGTCGACCTTCCAGCGGGAGTTCACCGGGATGAGCTCGTCGCGCAGGTGATCGTCGGGCGCGTGCAGCGACAGCGCGAAGGTCACCGGGATGTTCTCGTCGGCGAGCTTCTTGATCGCGGGCACGAGGCCCACGGTCGAGACGGTGATGCCGCGGGCGCTCATGCCGAGTCCGTCGGGCTGCGGGGCGACCATGATGCGCACGGCGTCCATGACCCGCTTGTAGTTCGCGAGCGGCTCCCCCATGCCCATGAAGACGATGTTCGACACGCGCTCCATCGAGTGGTCGTCGGCCTTCTTGCCGCCCAGGCCGCCGTCCGCGATGAGGCGGTTCGCTCGTACGATCTGCTCGACGATCTCGGCGGTCGACATGTTGCGCGTGAGTCCTGCCTGGCCGGTCGCGCAGAACGGGCAGTTCATGCCGCACCCGGCCTGCGACGACACGCACAGCGTGATGCGGCCCGGGTAGCGCATGAGCACGGACTCGACGAGCGCGCCGTCGTGCAGCCGCCACAGGAACTTGATCGTGTCGCCGCGGTCGGTCTCGAGGCGCCGCACCTCGGTCATGAGCGGCGGGAGCATGCCGGCGACGAGCTCGTCGCGGATGCCGGCGGGGAGGTCGGTCATCTCGGCGGCGTCGGACGTATAGTGCCGGAAGTAGTGGGTCGAGAGCTGCTTGGCCCGGAACCCCGGGAGGCCCAGTTCCTTGACCTTGTCGACGCGCTCGGCAGGCGTGAGGTCGGCGAGGTGCACGGGCGGCTTGCCGCGCTTGGGGCTCGCGAACTGCAGCAGCGGTCGCCCCTCGGCGTCCTTCTGCTGGGTCCACCCCTCGGTCGCCGGACGCACCTGGGTGCCGCCGGTGGCGCGGATCGTGGTCCCCGGGCGGGCGGACGCGGTCGCGGGGCGCGTCTCGCGCGTGCGGGGCTTCTCGGTCATGCCTCCAGGGTACCGGCGGACGGGTGGGAGACGGCTGGATCGACGCCGCTCCCTAGACTGACGGCATGGATCCCCTGCTCCTCGTCGTCGCGGCCGCGTTCGTCCTCGTGATCGCAGCGCTCGTCATCCGCAGCGCGGTCCGGTCGATGCGCCCCACGGTGCCGGAGCAGCCGCGCACGAGCGCATCGACCGCGACCGCCTTCGTCACGGCGCCGGCCGTGCTGCCCGCCGAGGTCACGGCCCGGATCGATCGCCTCGTGGAGGCCGATCAGAGGATCCAGGCGATCAAGGTCTACCGCGACCACACCGGCGTCGGCCTCCGCGAGGCGAAGGAGCGCATCGACCAGTGGGCGGTCAGCACGACCGGCACCCCGACCCCGGGCGCGCCGTCCCCCTCCGTCGAGACGCCGTCGGCGGTGCGCGCCGCTCTTCCCGCCGACGTCGCCGCCGAGATCGACCGGCTCGTCGCGCGGGAGCAGAAGATCAGCGCGATCAAGGTGCTCCGCGAGCACGCCGGGCTCGGTCTCAAGGAGTCGAAGGATCTGATCGAGGCCTGGCCCACGACACACAGCTTGTAACTACAGGTTGGCGTGCAGGAGAATGGACGCAGCCCCCACCGAAGGAGACCCGATGTCCGACCGTCTCGACCGCGCCCGCTCCACCGGCGTCCTCGCCGTCCTTCGCGCCCCGTCCCCCGAGCTCGCGCTCGAGGCGTCCGAGGCGATCATCCGCGGCGGGGTGACCGGCATCGAGGTCACGTTCTCGACCCCCGACGCCCCGGCCGTCATCCGCGAGCTCATCGCACGCCACGGCGACGCCGCCTACATCGGAGCCGGCACCGTCACCACCGTGGAGCAGGCGACCGACGCGGCTGACGCGGGCGCGGAGTTCCTCGTGAGCCCCGGCACGCTGCCCGCGCTCACGCGGGCGATGCTCGACACCGGACGCGTGGTGATGACCGGCGCCATGACGCCGACCGAGGTCATGGGTGCGCTCGAGCTCGGCGTCGACGTCGTGAAGATCTTCCCCGCCTCGCTCGGCGGCCCCTCGTACCTCGGAGCTCTCCGCGGCCCGTTCCCGTCCGCTCCGCTGATGCCCACGGGCGGCGTGACGCCCGACAACCTGGCCGACTGGTTCCGTGCCGGCGCCGTCGCGGTCGGCGCAGGCGGCGACCTCGCGAACGGCGCGTCCATCGCGGGCGGCGATTGGGCGGACATCGAGCAGCGCTCCGCGCGCTTCGCCGCCGCGCTCACCGCCGCGCGGGGCTGATCACCGCGTCCTCGCGCACGCGGTCGGCGCGGGTTGGGAGACCGGGAGCATGAGATCCGCACGGATGCTGCTGCTCGGCACCCTCGCGACGGCACTCACCCTGGGGATGACGGCCTGCGCCCCGGCATCCGATCCGCCCGTTCCCGAGGCGTCCTCCATGTCCGACGCCACCCCTGACCTGCTCGTCGCCGCGACCACCGGAGACGCCGATGCCGTGCGTGCGGCGCTCGATGCCGGGGCCGACATCGAGGCCCGTGGTGATGGCGGCATGACCGCGCTCGTCATGGCGACCAAGGCCGACCACGTCGAGGCCGCGCGCACGCTGATCGAGGCCGGTGCCGACGTGAACGCGAAGGACGACATCCAGGACTCGGCGTACCTGTACGCCGGCGCCCGCGGGCACGACGAGATCCTGCGGCTGACGCTCGACCACGGCGCCGACCTCGCGAGCACGAACCGCGACGGCGACGGCGTGCTTCCGCACGACCTCGCGACCGCGCGCGGCTACGACGCGATCGCCGCGCTCCTGGAAGGCTGAGTGCACGGTGATCGATCTCGAACCCTGGGCCTGGGCCGCGCTCGGACTCGCCGCCGTCACGATCGGCATCTCCAAGACGGCTCTCCCCGGTGGCAACATCCTCGCGATCGCCCTGTTCGCCGCCGTGCTCCCCGCGCGCACGTCGACCGCCGCGATGCTCCTGCTGCTCATGGTCGGCGACGTGTTCGCGCTGCTCGCGTACCGCCGACACGCGCACTGGCCGACCCTCCTCCGGCTCGCGCCGGCCGTGGTGGCGGGGCTGGTGGTCGGCTTCGCGTTCCTCGCGATCGCCGGCGACGGGATCGTGCGTCGCGCGATCGGGGTGATCCTGCTGCTCATGATCGCCGTGACCCTGTGGCGGCGTCGGCGGCAGAACCGCGCGGAAACCGTGGAGACGCCGCGCGGCGGCATCCTCCTGGCCGGCACCTACGGCACGCTCGGCGGCTTCACGACCATGGTCGCGAACGCGGGCGGCCCCGTCATGTCGATGTACTTCCTGGCGACGCGCACTCCCGTGCAGGTGTTCCTCGGCACGTCGGCGTGGTTCTTCGCAATCATCAACCTCGTCAAGGTGCCGTTCCTCGCGGGCCTCGGCCTCTTCCACGGACCCGTCCTGCTCATGGATGCCGTGCTCGCGCCGCTCGTCGTGATCGGCGCGCTGATCGGCATCGCCGTCGCGAAGCGTCTGGACCAGCGCCTGTTCGACCGCATCGTGATCGTCCTGACCGTCGCCGGCGCGATCTACCTGCTGTTCTGACGCGGGTCGCTGCTCAGGCTCGAACCGCTCAGTCGAGGAAGATGTCGGGGAAGAGCCGGTCGTCGGGCGTGCCGGGGATGGCCGCGTAGCCCGAGAGATCGGTCACGCCGTCGGCTTCGAGCACGTCCTCCACGATGAGCGTCTGGCCGGTGTAGCCGGCCGCGGGCGTGGTGAGCACGGAGTACGCGGCGTCCGCGTAGATGTCGGCCGTACGGCTCGCGGCCATGACCTTGTCGCCGCCGAGCAGGTTCTGCACCGCGGCGGTCGCGATCGTGGTGCGCGGCCACAGCGTGTTGGCGGCGATCCCGTCGCGCGCGAACTCCGCCGCGAGGCCGAGCGTGACCATGGTCATCCCGAACTTCGCGAGCGTGTACCCGGTGTGCGCGCCCAGCCACTTCGGTGTCGGGTTCAGGGGCGGCGACAGCGACAGGATGTGCGGGTTCTCGGCATCCCGGAGCATGGGGATCGCCGCTCGCGACAGCATGAAGGTCCCGCGCACGTTGACGTCCTGCATGAGGTCGTACTTCTTGGCGCCGAGGTCGAGCGACCGGGAGAGGTCGATCACACTGGCGTTGTTGACGACGATGTCGATGCCGCCGAACTCGCCCTGCGTCTTGAGCACGGCCTCGGTGATGTCGTCGTCGTCGCGCACGTCTCCGACGATCGGCAGCGCCCGTCCGCCCGCCGCACGGATCTGCTCGGCGGCGGTGTGGACCGTGCCCTCGAGCTTGGGGTGCGGGGTGTCGGTCTTGGCGAGCATGGCGATGTTCGCGCCGTCGGCCGCGGCGCGCAGCGCGATCGCGAGGCCGATGCCGCGGCTGCCGCCCGACATGAGAATGGTCTTTCCGGCCAGGGACATGGGATCTCCAGAGGGTGCGGGGGCTGAGGTCACTTCGGCGCCATGCGGATCGCGCCGTCGAGGCGGATGGTCTCGCCGTTGAGGTAGTCGTTCGCGACGATCTGCTGCACGAGCGCGGCATACTCGTCGGGGCGCCCGAGGCGCGAGGGGAACGGCACCTGGGTGCCGAGCGAGTCCTGCGCCTCCTGCGGCAGCCCCATGAGCATGGGGGTCTCCATGATCCCGGGGGCGATCGTGCAGACACGGATGCCATGCCGGGCGAGCTCGCGGGCGACCGGGAGGGTCATGGCGTGCACACCGCCCTTCGACGCCGAGTAGGCGGGCTGGCCGATCTGACCGTCGAACGCGGCCACGCTCGCGGTGTTCACGATGACGCCGCGGCCGCCGCCGTCGACGGGGTCGTTCGTGCTGATCACGGCCGCCGCCTGGGACAGCACGTTGAACGTGCCGACGAGGTTGATCCGCACGATGCGCTCGAAGTCGGCCAGCACGGCGGGGTGGCCCTCGCGGTCGAGGACCTTGGCCGGTGGGGCGATGCCGGCGCAGTTCACGACGATCCGGAGCGGAGCGGACGCCTGCGCGGCGGCGACGGCCGCGGCGGCGTCCTCAGGACTCGTGACGTCGCCGGGAGCGAACGTGCCGCCGAGCTCCTGGGCGATGTCGGCCCCCGCAGAGGACGGGAGGTCGAGGATCGTGACGACGGCGCCGGCGGCGGTGAGCGCACGGGCGGTCGCGAGGCCGAGCCCGGAGGCGCCCCCGGTGACGAGAGCGCTCGAACCCTGGATCTGCATGCGGTTCTCCTTCGAACGTGTGCGACTGGGTCTCAGCCTAACTGATTCCCGGTTCCACCCCGCAGCGAGATCGTCGCTGCGGAGGATCGGTCCGAGCCTAGGACACCGGCGCGCTGCGCGCCCGGGTCTCCGCACGCGGGCAGGATGGAGGCATGAGCATCCCGGGAGAGGACGTCGGCGTCCCCGCGGTCGTGCACGCCCTCGCCGGCGGCGCACGACTCACGCCCGTCTGGCGCAACGGCATCGGCGGCCTGACCTTCCGCGCCGACGACGACCGCTACATCAAGTGGGGTCCGCATGACGCCGAGGCCACCATGCGCGACGAGGCCGAGCGGATGCGGTGGGCTCGTCGCTGGACGCTCGTGCCCGAGGTGCTCGACCAGGGCGAGGATGCCGCGCAGGAGTGGCTCGTGACGGCGGCGCTCGCGGGGCGCAGCGCGGTGGACCCGCGGTGGATCGCCGAGCCCGCCACGGCCGTGCGCGCGGTCGGCGTCGCCCTGCGCCGCCTGCACGACGCCCTCCCCGTCGCCGAGTGCCCGTGGACGTGGGATCCGGCCACCCGCATCGCGAACGCCGCCGTCCGCGGCATCGCGGTCCCGATCGAGCTGCGCACACCCCCGCCCGTCGATCGGCTGGTCGTGTGCCACGGCGACGCCTGCGTGCCCAACACGCTGCTCGACGACGACGGTCGCCCGCTCGCGCACGTCGATCTCGCGGCGCTGGGCGTCGCCGATCGGTGGGCCGACATCGCCGTCGCCTCGATGAGCACCGCATGGAACTACGGCCCCGGGTGGGAGGAACCGCTCATCGAGGCCTACGGCGTCGAGCCCGACCCCGTGCGCCTCGACTACTACCGGCGGCTCTGGAACGCGACCTGACCGGATGCCTCAGAACACGTAGCCGAGGTCCGCGCGGGCGGTGTCGAGGGTGCGCATGGCGGCGATCGAGGCGTCGAGAGGATGCTCCGGCGCCTCCGTCCGTCCGTCCGCGATGTGCTGCGCGACGGCCACGGCCTGCCAGCAGAGCGCGTGGCGCCACTGCAGCCCGGAAGGGTCCTCGTACTCGAGCGTGCGACCGTCCGATGCCGCGAGCGTGAAGCCGCCGGGCGCCAGGAAGTGGCCGCACACGATCCGCCCCTCGCTGCCGGCGATCACGCCGGTGTTGTCGAGCGTGGCGAGCGCGCCCGAGACGCTCACGCCCTGCGCGCTCGGGTAGGCCAGAGAGATCACGGCCTGCGTGTCGACGCCGGTCACCCCGAGCGAACCGACGGCGCTCACCGCCGTCGGCGTCCCCAGCGCGAACTGCGTCCACCACACCGAGTAGGCGCCGAGGTCGAGCAGGCTCCCACCGCCGAGCTGCGGATCCCAGATGCGTTGCACATCCTGCGGGAACCGTGATCCCAGAGTCGCGGATGCGTAGGTCACGTCACCGAGGGCTCCGTCGGCGAGCAGCCGCGCGATCACCGTCGACTTCGGTTGGAAGCGCGTCCACATCGCCTCCATCGCGAAGACACCGGCGGCGCGCGCCGCCACCGCGATCTCCCCGGCCTGCGCCCCATCCATGGCGATCGGCTTCTCGATGAGCACGTGCTTGCCGGCCGCGATGGCGGCGAGCGCGTGGTCCCGGTGGAGGTTGTTCGGGGTCGCGATGTACACGATGTCGACGCCCGGGTCCGCGAGGAGAGCCTCGTATGACGTGTGGCTGCGGTCGACGCCGTGCTCCGCCGCGAACCGCGCCGAGCGCTCGGCCGACCGCGAGCCGACGGCGACGACGCGCTGATCGGTGTGGTCGTGCAGCGAGGCCGTGAAGTCCGACGCGATCCCCCCGGGGCCGAGGACGCCCCAGCGGAGGACGGGACCTCCCCGGAGCGGACCGGCGGTGGACTCGGGAAGGGTCTGGCTCGCGGTCACGCCGCTCACCCTACACGCGCCGCCCGCATGCCCCCGGTCAGGCGGTGACCGCCTCCACCGCATCCGCGTCGTCGTCGTGCACCGTCACCCGGATCTCCGAGATGCGGCGGCGGTCGATGCCCGTGACGCGGATCGTCGCCCCGGGCACCTCGACCGTGTCGCCGACCACCGCGAGGCGGCCGAGCATCTCCGTCACGAAGCCCGCGACCGTGTCGGAGGCCCCGCGGGGCAGCGCGATGCCGGTGATCTCGGCGAAGTCCTGCAGGTTGAGGCGCCCGTCCAGCGGGCCGCCGGCCGCCGGCATCCGCTCCTCGGTGTCGTACTCGTCGAAGATCTCGCCGACGACCTCCTCGACGAGGTCTTCGAGAGTGACGATGCCGTCGGTGCCGCCGTACTCGTCGACCACGACCGCGATCTGATGCCCCGCCGCCCGCATGCGGGTCAGTGTGGGCAGCACCCGAGCGGTCGACGGGAGGTACTCGACCGGACGCGTGAGCGTCTCGACGGTCCGTGTGGCGTCGGTCGATGCCGCCTCGAACAGGTCGCGCACATGCACGAAACCGACGATGTCGTCGATCGAGGTGTCGACCACGGGGTAGCGCGAGAACGGCAGCTCGGTGACCTGCACGATCGCCTCCGCCAGCGGTGCGGCGGCATCGAGCGCCACGACCTCGGGACGAGGGCGCATGACCTCGCTCACCTGGCGGTCGCGCAGTGACAGGACGTCGTCGAGGATGCGGCGCTCGTCGTCGGGGAGGCTCTGATGCGTCGCGACGATGTCGCGCAGCTCCTCCTCGCTGAGCTCGTCGGCGGTCTTGTGCGGGTCGCCGCCGAGCAGGCGCACGAGCGCGTTCGTCGACACCGAGAGCAGCCAGATGACCGGTCGCATGATCGTCGCGAAGCCGTCGAGCACCGGGGCGACGGCGTACGCGAACTGCGCATTGCGCTGGATCGCGAGGCGCTTGGGCACGAGCTCGCCGAGCACGAGGGACAGGTAGGCGATGAGGAGCGTGAGGATGACGGTCGCGAGCGTGAACGACAGCTGCTCGTCGAGGCCCCACGACTGCAGCAGCGGGGCCACGGACGGTGCGATCGAGGTGGCGCCGTAGGCGGCCGAGGCGAATCCGGCCACCGTCACGCCGATCTGCACGGCCGAGAGGAACGTGTTCGGGTTACGCGCGAGTCCCGCGACCTTGGCTCCGCGACGGCCGCGCGCGGCGATCGCGTTGATCTGGCTCTCGCGCAGCGTCACGAGGGCCATCTCCGTCGCGGCGAACACGCCGCCGACCAGCACGAAGACGAGCACGAGTGCGATGTTCCACAGCAGGTCGGCCATCATCGGGTCACCACCTGCGGTGAGAGGGTGCCCGAGGTCGGTCGGGCACCGGGTCTGTCAGGGTCTGCGGACGCGTCTGCGCGGCGCGACTGGTTCACGAGTGATCCTTCTCCGTATCGGTCGTGAGGGCGGGGGTGTGCGGGGCGGGCTCGAGCGCCGCGCGGCGCTCGTCGGCCCGGGACTTCATCAGGCTCGCGACGGTCGCGACGGCGATCGTGAGGCCGATGAACACGAGCGAGAACCAGATCGGGATCTCGGGGGCCCAGAGCATCGGCTCACCGCCGTTGATGAACGGCAGCTCGTTGACGTGCATGGCGTGGAGCACGAGCTTCACGCCGATGAAGGCGAGGATGACCGCGAGGCCCTGCGCGAGGTAGACGAGCTTCTGCAGCAGACCGCCGATGAGGAAGTACAGCTGGCGCAGACCCATGAGCGCGAAGGCGTTCGCGGTGAAGACGATGTACGCCTCCTCCGTGAGGCCGTAGATCGCGGGGATCGAGTCGACCGCGAAGATCAGGTCGACGAAGCCGATCGCGATGATCACGAGGAACATCGGGGTGACGAAGCGACGTCCGTCCTTCTTGACGGTCAGGCGGTCACCGTCGTACTGGTCGCTGACGGGGAGGATGCGACGCACGAAGCGCATGAAGCGTCCGTCGGCGGGGTTGTGGTCGCCGTCGGAGAACGCCTGGCGGTAGGCGAGCACGAGCAGCAGCGCGCCGAACAGGTAGAAGATCCATGAGAAGTTCTCGATGAGCGTCGCGCCGACCGCGATGAACGCGCCGCGCATGATGAGCGCGATCACGATGCCGATCATCAGCACCTTCTGCTGATACTTCCGAGGTACGGCGAAGCCCGTCATCACGATGAGGAACACGAAGAGGTTGTCGATCGACAGGGCCTTCTCGGTGAGGTAGCCGGCGAAGTACTCACCGCCGTACGTCCACCCGGACACCGCGCCGATGCCGACGCCGAACAGGAGCGCGAGGCCGATGTAGAACGCCGACCAGCGGGCGGACTCGCCCACCGTCGGCTCGTGGGGCGTGCGGACGTGCGCGAAGAACTCGTACACGAAGAAGGCGATCGTGACGAGGATCGTGATGATCCAGACGAGGGGGGTGATTTCCACAGGGTTCTCCAGACGAAGGCGTGACGATGTCGACGCCAAGGTCTTCTCCATCCTCACGAACGAGGACCGGGGACCCGGGATGCAGAGACATCCGTAATGACGAGCCGCCCGTGGCGGAGTACTCCCCTTGGGTTGCCCCCATCCTAACAGGCGGTCGGGCGCACTCAGACGCTCGGGCCGAGGATGAAGTTCCACGACCCGGTGAGCACCGCGACCGCGAGGGCCGTGGCCGGGATCACCGCGGCGATCAGCACGAGCGCCGTGTCACGACGATCCCAGCGCGACTCGCGTGCCCACGAGCGGGTGCCGGTGCCGCCGAACCCTCTCGCCTCCATCGCCGTCGCGAGCGAGGAGCCGCGCCGGATCGCGAGCACGAACAGGGCGAACGCCATGCCCAGCGCCCGCCGCACGCGCCCCTCATCCGCGACGCCGCGCGCGCGTCTGGCGAGCGACAGGGCCCGCCAATCGTCGACGAGCAGGCCGAGCATCCGCATGCCCGCCAGCGCCCCGACCACGAATCGCGCGGGGAGCCTCAGTCGCTGAGCGAGGCCGTCGGACAGGTCGGTCGGGTCGACCGTGACGAACAGCACCACGGCGGGCAGGCCGATCGCGAGCACGCGCACGGCCGTCGCCGCAGCCAGGGCGAGCGAGCCGTCGCTCACCCGCATGACCAGCCACTCGAAGTGCACCGTGCCGCTCGTGACGCCGTACAGCGCGATCGTGATGGCGCCGAGGGGAGCCGCGATCCACAGCACCGCCGTGCGTGTCCAGAACTCCTTCGCGCGGAGACCCGCGAGCAGGAGCAGCGGGATCTCCAGCAGCAATGCCACCGCCGCGGACACGACGTCGATCGTCAGGACGAGCGGAAGCGC
This sequence comes from Microbacterium sp. NPDC089696, assembly GCF_044749125.1. Lineage (NCBI taxonomy): Bacteria > Bacillati > Actinomycetota > Actinomycetes > Micrococcales > Microbacteriaceae > Microbacterium > Microbacterium sp. NPDC089696. The sequence continues at coordinate 1,106,329 of NZ_JBIVHF010000002.1, forward strand.
GATGAGCAGCGCCGCCACGAGCTTGGCCAGAGCCGACCGCGGGGCGACGGGGCCGCGGCGCTCGACGCGCGCGGTGAGCGGGTCGATCATCGTCCCACCTCGATCCGACGGGCGTGCAGCGCCGTCAGCACGGCCTCGTCATGGCTGATCGCGACCACCGCCGTCCCGTCGTCGCGGAGCCGGGCGATGAGCCCGACGAGTTCGGCCCAGGTCACGGCATCCTGGCCGAACGTGGGTTCGTCGAGCACCAGCATCCGCGGACGGGTCGCGAGCGCTGCGGCGACCGTGAGCCGTCGCTTCTCCCCTCCGGACAGCGTGTAGGGGTTCGCCTCGGCCAGGGCGCGGAGCCGCAGCCGGTCGAGCAGGTCGTCCGTGCGCGCCGCGATCTCCGCCGGGGGGAGCCGTAACGCGCGGGGGCCGACGGCGAGCTCCTCGCGCACCGTCTTCGCGAGCAGTTGATGCTCGGGCGTCTGCAGCACGGTGCCGATGCGGGTGAGCAGCGCGCGCGAGGTCCAGCGCATCGGAGCGGGCCCGTTCCCTTCGGCGAGCGCGGGGCTCGCCTCGACGATGCCGCGCTCCGCGGGGATCAGCCCCGCCAGGGTCAGCCCCAGCGTCGACTTGCCCGCCCCGTTCGGGCCGGTGACGCCGAGCGCCTCGCCCGCCCGCACCTGGAGGTCGAACGGACCGGCGACCGCGAGCCCGCGGCGACGCGCGACCTCGAGCCTCCGGGCGTCGAGCAGCACCTCCCCGGGGGCGGACGACGGCGGGGCGGGGACGCGCGGCGGATGCCCGGGCACCCACACACCGGACGCCGCGAGCTCGGCGCCGCGCGTGCCCAGCACCTCGTCCGGGGAGCCGTCGGCACGCACCACGGTGGTGTCCCCCTCCGCCCCGAGCACGATCACGCGGGTCACCAGCGGGAGCCACACGTCGATGCGGTGCTCGATCACGACGAGCGTCGCCCCGGTGGCCTCGAGGGACGCGGCGACGGCATCCCGCACATCCCGGACCCCCTCGGGGTCGAGGTTCGCGGTCGGCTCGTCGAGCAGGATCGCGCCGGGCCGCATCGCGAGGACGCCGGCGAGCGCGAGGCGCTGCTTCTGACCACCCGACAGCGCGGCGGTCGACCGGTCGAGAGCGACGTCGAGTTCGACGGCATCCAGCGCCTGCCGCACCCGCGACCAGATCTCGTCGCGAGGGACGCCGAGGTTCTCGCACCCGAACGCGACGTCGTCACCGACCCGCGCGAGGATCGTCTGGGTGTCGGGGTCCTGCAGCACCATGCCGACCCGCCCCCGAGCCTCGGTCGGCGGTCGACCGTCGACGAGCAGCGCGCCCCGGGTCTCGCCCTCGTCGGCGCCGCCGAGCACCCCGCCGAATCCCTGCAGCAGGGTCGACTTGCCCGAGCCGGAGGCGCCGAGCAGCAGCACCCGCTCCCCCGGTTCGATGCGCAGGTCGACATCGCGCACGGCCCAGCGCCGGCGCGTCGCGTACCGCCACCCCCAGGCACGGGCCTCGAGGGCGGCGGGAGTCCCCGGCGCCGTCACACGCGTGCGGTGACCTCGCGCCCGGCGGCGAACCTGCCGAGCGCGCCGGTGGCGGCGAGTCCTCGGGCGATGAGCCAGGCGCCGAGCCCGGCGATGATCGCCCCCGAGATCGTGGTCGACACGATGTACACGGTCGTGAACAGGGTGTCGGCGCCCGCGTACCAGAGGATGCGGTCGTTGATGCCGCACGCGAGGCCGGCTCCGGCACCGGCGAGCATCGCGACCGGCAGACGCCACACGCCGTAGAGGAACAGGAGGAAGATCAACTCCGCGCCGAGGCCCTGCACGAGACCCGACACGATCGTGAGCGGGCCCCAGGCGTTGCCGACGAGGGCGGAGATGACCGCGGCGACGAGCTCGGTGTACAGCGCGGCGCCCGGCTTGCGGATGATCAGCGCACCGAGGACTCCGGCGATCAGCCAGGGACCGGCGAGCAGACCCTGGACACCGGGCAGCAGAGGCTTCAGGATGCTGCTCGGCACTTCGTACCCGACGTTCCAGAGCAGGAAGATCAGGGCGCACGCGACGGCGATGACGCTGGCGACGACGATGTCGACGACACGCCAGCGCCAGAGCTCGGGGCGACGGAGACCCTTCGCGGACGCGGTGACGGCGGCGGACTCCGTGGTGGATCCGGACGTGGACGTGCTCATTGATAGCTCCTCCCTGCGCTGGCATGACCCAGATCAGGTTCGACGGTCGAAGCGCGATTCGCTCCCTCTCAGCCCGGCTCGCCGGACTCCCGTGGTTGTGCTGACGATCCTACTCGGGTCCGACACCCGTGTCCTCCCGTCCGCGGCGACGGGATTCCGCGCAGGGATTCGGTACCGTGAGGAGGTGACCGCTCACCGATCGCCTGATGACGCCCTGGACCCGTCGCCCACGGACGCGACGTCGGTGTTGACGCGTTCCGCGACGGAGGACGCGGACGTCGACGTGGCGGACGGCCGGACCGAGCAGGAGACCCGCTGGGCGGAGGCCGGATCCGGCGCGACCGCGCTCACCTGGGTCGACCCCGTCGAGATCGCTCACCTCGCACCGACCGGCCCTCTGACGCTGGAGGCCGACCCCGAGGCTGCCAGTACCCTGCTCCGCGGCGCCCGTCTGCGTTCCCGGGCGGCCGGCCCCGGCATCCTCGTGCCGGTCGGCGCCCTGATCGGCCTCCTGGCGACGTACGCCGGGGCGACCCTGCTGTGGCCGCTCCACGAACTGCCGCCCACCGTTCAGGCGACCGAGTTCGCGCCGACCGCGGCCGCGCCGGCGGACATCATCTGGCCCGCGCAGGGAAGCGCCGCCGTCGGCATCGGCGGGCTCGGCACCACCGCGTCGTCACTCGACCCCGCCGTGATCGCGAGCGTCACCAAGGTCGTCTCGAGCCTGATGGTGCTCGACCGGATGCCGCTGGCCGTCGGGGAACAGGGGCCGGAGTTCGCCTTCACGCGCGCCGACAACCGTGCCTACTGGGAGTACCGGCGCTCCGACCAGTCGGCTCTCGATGTCCCGGTGGGGGGAACGCTCACCGAGTACCAGCTCCTGCAGGGCACGCTGATGGGCTCGGCCAACAACTACATCGACCGTCTCGCGCGGGAGATCTGGGGGTCCGAGTCGGCCTTCGCCTCGGCGGCGACGGTCTGGCTGCGCGACCGCGGGCTGGACGGCATCACGATCGCCACTCCGTCGGGATTCGACGCCCGCAACACGGCCACCCCGGAGTCCCTGATCGCCCTCGCCGAGCGCGCCATGCAGAACCCCGTCTTCGCGAGCATCGTCAGCACGCCCTCGGTGGACCTCCCCGGAGCGGGCACCGTCGTCAACACGAACGGAATGCTGGCGGATGCCGGAGTCGTCGGTGTCAAGACCGGCACGCTCGGCGACAGCTGGAACCTCCTCACGGCGAAGGACATCACGGTCGACGACACGACGGTGCGGATGTACGCGGCCGTCCTGGGTCAGATCGACGACGAGCAGCGTCTCTCCGAGACGCGTGCGCTGTTCGCCCAGGTCGAGGCGTCTCTCACGGCACAACAGCCGGCGGTCACGAAGGACGCCGTCATCGGAACGGTCACGACGTTGTGGGGCGCCACGGTCGACATCGTCGCGGATGCTGACGCCGACGTCATCCTGTGGAACGGCGCGGGCGCGCAGTCGACTCCGACCTTCGATCTCGGCGACCACCGCGACGCCGGCGACGAGGTGGGGACGCTGCTCGTCGCGGGCCCCCTCGACTCCGTCGTGACGCCGCTCGCGCTGGCGGACGACGTCGACGGACCGAGCCCGTGGTGGCGGCTCACCCACCCGCTCGAGCTCTTCGGGCTCACCGAGGCTCAGCGCTGACGCGAGGCGGCGGCACCACGCGTCGTCCTCGCCGGGGCAGCGGAGGGGAACAGCGCCCGGAGACGGAAGAGCGCCGCGCCCCGAGGGACACGGCGCTCCTTCCGGACAGCACTCAGCTCTGTGATTCGCCGTCCGGTCGTTCGACGACCCGTTGGGCGGCGGCCGCCTCGGCCGCGGGCACCTGCGCACCCACCGATGCGCCGACCTGAGCCGCGGTCGCCTCGTCGGCGTCGCCGCTGACCACGACGGGAGTCGTGCCCGTGAGGGCCTCCTCCGCGTCGATGTCGGTCGCGGCCTGCTCGAACTGCGACTGGTAGAGGCGCCAGTACGCCCCCTGCGCCGCGATGAGCTCGTCGTGCGTGCCCTTCTCGACGATGTCGCCGTGCTCCATCACCAGGATGAGGTCGGCGTCGCGGATGGTCGACAGACGGTGCGCGATCACGAACGACGTGCGTCCCTGGCGGAGCGCCGCCATGGCGTGCTGCAGGAGCAGCTCGGTACGCGTGTCGACCGCCGAGGTCGCCTCGTCGAGGATGAGGATCGACGGCTGCGCCACGAACGCCCGGGCGATCGTGATCAGCTGGCGCTCACCGGCCGAGACGTTCGACGCGTCCTCGTCGAGCACGGTGTCGTACCCGTCGGGGAGGGCGTGGACGAAGCGGTCGACGTAGGTCGCCTTGGCGGCCTCGAGCACCTCGTCGTCGGTCGCGGTGGAGCGCCCGTAGCGGATGTTCTCGCGGATCGATCCGGCGAACAGCCACGGGTCCTGCAGCACCATGCCGGTGCGCGAGCGCAGGTCGTCTCGGGTGATCTCCGCGATGTCCTGCCCGTCGAGCGTGATGCGACCTCCGCTGAGCTCGTAGAACCGCATGATGAGGTTCACGAGCGTGGTCTTGCCCGCACCGGTCGGCCCGACGATCGCGACGGTCTGCCCCGGCTCCACCCGGAACGACAGGTCGGTGATGAGGGGACGGTCCGGCGTGTACGAGAACTGCACGTTCTCGAACTCGATGACGCCCTTGCCCTCGTCGAGTTCCGGGGCGTCGACGTCATCGGGGTCCTGTTCGTCCGCGTCGAGCAGGTCGAACACGCGCTCCGCCGAGGCCGTTCCGGACTGGACGACCGCCGCCATGCCACCCAGCTCGGACAGCGGCTGCGTGAACTGCTGCGAGTACTGGATGAACGCCTGGACGTCGCCGAGACGCAGCTGGCCGCTCGCGACCAGGAGGCCGCCGAGCACCGCGATGCCCACGTAGGTGAGGCTTCCGACGAAGGTCATGCCGGGCATGATGATGCCCGACAGGAACTGCGCCTTGAAGCTCGCCTGGTAGAGCTCCTCGTTCTCGGCCTTGAACTTGTCGAGGGCGTCCTGCTCGCGACCGAACACCTTGACGAGAGCGTGACCCGAGAAGGCCTCCTCGACGCGGGCGTTGAGACGACCCACCTTGCGCCACTGCGTGCCGAACGCCTTCTGCGACCGCGGGCCGATCACGCCGAAGATGACGCCCATGAGCGGCAGCGCGACCAGGGCGACGAGCGCGAGCTGCCACGAGATCGAGAACATCAGCACGAGCACGCCGACGACCGTCAGCACGGCGGTGAGCGCACCGGACAGCGACTGCTGCATGGTCTGCGTGATGTTGTCGATGTCGTTCGTGACGCGGGAGATGAGCTCTCCGCGCTGCACCTTGTCGAAGTACGACAGGGGCAGACGGTTGATCTTCGCCTCGACCCGCTCGCGCAGACGCCACATCGTGCGGACCATGATGACGTTGATGACGTACCCCTGGATCCAGCTGAGGAACGCCGCGGCGATGTAGATCGCGAGCACGGCGATGATGATCCACCGCAGGGCGTCGAAGTCGATGCCGTCTCCGACCCGGAAGTCGCCGAGGGCTCCGACCTGGTTCGCGAAGTCGTCCTGCCCGGCGCTGCGGAGCGCGTCGACGACCTGGTCCTTCGACGTGCCGTCCGGGAACCCGGGGAATCCGTCGCTCGGCTGGCCGAGCTGGTTCGAGATGAACCCCTTGTAGACGAGGTTCGTGGCCTCGCCGAGCACCTTCGGGGCGGCGACCGTGAGCACGACGCCGATCGCGCCGAGGACCGACACGAAGATGAACCAGACGGCGTAGGGCCGGAGCAGTCCGATCATGCGGCCGAAGCTCTTGCCGAAGTTGTCGGCCTTGCCCGGTGCGACGCTGTCCCAGCCGCCGCCGTTCTGACGGGCCTGCTCGGCGAGCTCGGCCTCGTACTTCTCCTCGTCGGTCAGTTCGACCTCGACGACGGGAGCAGCGGGTGCGGCTCCACGCCGACCGCGGCGCTTCTGTGCGTTGTCGTCGCTCATGCGTCCACCCCCAGCTGCGACTCGACGATCTCTCGGTACGTGTCGCTCGTCTCCAGCAGCTCTTCGTGCGTGCCGACGCCGACCATCGTGCCGCCCTCGAGCACCACGATGCGGTCGGCATCCGTGATGGTCGAGACCCGCTGCGCGACGACGATCTTCGTCACGTGCGGCAGTTCGCGCCACAGCGCCTGCCTCAGCCGCGCGTCGGTCGTGAGGTCGAGCGCCGAGAAGGAGTCGTCGAACACGAGGATCTGCGGCTGCCGCACGATCGCGCGGGCGATCGCGAGACGCTGCCGCTGCCCGCCGGACACGTTCGTCCCGCCCTGCGCGATGCGCGACTCGAGTCCGTCGGGCATCTCCTCGACGAAGTCCCGGCCCTGCGCGATCTCGAGCGCGTGCCACAGCTCCTCGTCCGTCGCCTCCTCGCGGCCGTAGCGCAGGTTCGATGCGACGGTTCCCGTGAACAGGAACGGACGCTGCGGGACGAGCCCGATCGACGCCCACAGCGACTCGACGTCGGCCTCGCGGACATCGGCGCCGCCGACGTGGACCGCTCCGCCGGAGACGTCGAACAGTCGCGGGATGAGCGACACGAGCGTCGTCTTGCCGGCGCCCGTCGAGCCGACGATCGCGACCGTCTCCCCCGGCTGCGCGCCGAAGCTGATTCCCGTCAGCACCGGGGAGTCGGCGCCGGGGTACGTGAACTCGACGTCGTCGAAGGCGACGGCACCGGGGGTCGGGAACGTCGTCACGCCGTTCACGGGACGCTCCATGCTCGACGGCGTGTCGAGGACCTCGCCGATGCGCTCGGCCGAGACCGCGGCGCGCGGGATCATCATCGCCATGAAGCTCGCCATGATGACGCCGCCCATGATCTGGCCGATGTACTGCATGAAGGCGAAGAGCGTGCCGACCTGGACGGTGCCGTTGTTGACCTCGATGCCGCCGAACCAGATGACGGCGACGACGGTGACGTTGAGGATCAGCATGAACAGCGGGAACAGCAGGACGAACAGCGAGCCGACCTTGCGCCCCACGACCATGATGTCGGTGTTGGCCTCGCGGAACCGCTCCTCCTCGATGCGCTCGCGCACGAACGCGCGCACGACGCGCACGCCGGTGAGCTGCTCGCGCATGACGCGGTTCACGGCGTCGAGCTTGCCCTGGTAACTGCGGAACAGCGGGACCATGCGCCCGATCACGAGCGCGGCGAGGATCAGCAGCAGCGGCACGGAGACCGCGATCAGCCAGCTGAGGCCGGCGTTGGTCTGCACGGCGAAGATGATGCCGCCGATCGCGAGCAGCGGCGCCGTGACGAGCATGGTGGCGCCCATCATGGCGAGCATCTGCACCTGCTGCACGTCGTTGGTGTTGCGGGTGATCAGCGAGCCGGCACCGAACTGCGACACCTCGCGCTCCGAGAAGCCGCTGACCTTGCCGAACACGTCGGAGCGGATGTCGCGGCCGGCGCTCATGGCCGCGCGGGCCGCGAAGAAGGTCGCGATGACCGAGGCGACGATCTGGCCGAACGAGACGGCCAGCATGAAGAGACCCGTGCGCCAGATGTAGCCGGTGTCACCGAGGGCGACGCCCTTATCGATGATGTCGGCGTTGAGGCGGGGCAGGTAGAGAGTGGCGGCGGCGCTGGCGAGCTGGAACACCAGCACCGAGAGGAGCAGCCACTTATAACGGGACAGATAGCGGACGAGAATTTTTCCCAGCACAGGCGGACTTTCTAGGAAGGATGACGCGGCGGATCTCCCGGCAGGCGGACGCGGGCCGACGATCGCGCACATGCAAGAGTGCCACGAACCGGCGACATTCGTATCCCCCTCTGGGGGGACCTTCGCTCACAGCGAACCGATCCGCGCTGCGGCCGGGGGTTTCTACACCGCGGTGAAGAACCGCGGACGCCGCCCGACGGGCACCGCCGCGGTCGTCAGAACAGCGCGCGCTCCGGGACGTACCCGCGCGCGGGACCTCCGGCATCCGGCTCGAGCTCGGCGATCGTCGCGGGGCTCCAGTGGGGGTCGCGGTCCTTGTCGACGATCTGCGCGCGGATGCCCTCGACGAGGTCGGGGTGCTGTCGCACGAACCACATCACACGGCGGTACTCGCCCTCCAGCGCGGCACGGAGGCCCGGCATCGCGCGGGCCTCGCGAACCGCGTCGAGCGTCACGGCGAGCGCCGTGGGGGCGAGAACCTCGAGCAGGTCGGCCGTCGCGGCGGCATCCGGTTCGGTGCGTGCCCGCAGTCGCTCCACGATCCCGGCCACGGTGTCGGCGGCGAACGCGTCGTCGATCCATTCCTGCGCGGCCGGCAGCGCGGACGGCTCCGGCGTCTCGTCGAAGAGCAGGACGATCTCGGCCGGCCCCGTGGGATCGGCGCGGTAGGCGAGCGCCTCGCGCAGCGCATCGAGTCGATCGGACGGGACGAAGTGGTCGGCGAAGCCGAGGAGCACGGCGTCCGCTCCGTCCATGGTCGCCCCCGTGAGGCCGAAGTACTCCCCGAGGCGCCCGGGGGCCCGACCGAGCAGCCAGGTGCCCCCGACGTCGGGCGTGAAGCCGATGCGGGTCTCGGGCATCGCGAGCTTCGAACGCTCCGTGACGATGCGGATCGCGGCGTGGCCGGCGAGGCCGATGCCTCCGCCCATCGTGATGCCGTCGGCCAGGGCGACCACGGGCTTCGGGTACTCCGCGATCATGGCGTCGAGCGCATACTCGGAGCGGAAGAACTCGGTCGTCGTCTCGGCCTGGCCCGCGACGATCTGGTTGTAGAGGGCGCGCACGTCGCCGCCCGCGCACATTCCGCGTTCGCCCTCGCCGTCGATCAGGACGATCTGCACGTCGGTGTCGTCGCGCCATGCCGCGAGCGCCGCGGTGAGCGCCTGGATCATGTCGACGTCGAGCGCGTTGATCGCCTCGGGACGGTTGAGGGTGAGCCGTCCCAGTGCCCCTTCCGTGCGGACGAGGACGCGGGGCGAGGCGGTCGATGCGGTCACGCGTGCCAGGCTACCCCGTCGTCCGGGGCTTGCCTCTGCACACGATCGTGCGGTAAATGCGCGATCCGGCGGCTTTTCCGGCAGGATAGACGGAACCGCCCATTGCAACGAGAGGTCGCGGATGCCCGACGGACAGGTGCTCGAGTTCACGCGCGTGACGAAGCGCTTCAATGACGTGACGGCGGTCTCCGACCTCTCCGCACGTGTCGAGCCGGGAGTCGTCACAGCTTTCCTCGGCCCCAACGGCGCGGGGAAGACCACCTCTCTGCGCATCCTCCTCGGACAGGTGCGCGCCACGAGCGGCACCGCCACGATCGGCGGCGTCGCGTATCCCGAGCTGCGCCACCCGCTGCGCACGATCGGCGCCGTGCTCGAGGAGACGGTCTATCGCCCTCGCCGCAGCGCCTCGCGGCATCTGACCATCGCGGCCAAGGCCAACGGCATCCCCCTGTCCCGCGTCGACGAGGTCCTGTCGCTCGTGGGTCTCGAGCATGAGGCGGAAGGACGCGTCGGCAGCTTCTCGCTCGGGATGCGCCAGCGCCTGAGCGTCGCGCACGCGCTTCTCGGCGATCCCGGCGCCCTGGTCTTCGACGAGCCCGCGAACGGACTCGACCCCGAGGGCATCCGGTGGATGCGGCTCCTCATGCGTCGCCTCGCCGACGAGGGCCGCACGGTTCTCGTCTCGTCCCACGTGCTCAGCGAGATCGAGCAGGTCGCCGATCACGTGCTGGTGCTCTCGAAGGGACAGCTGGTGCTGTCGAGCGGCATCGAGACGCTCGCCGATCCCTCGGGCGGATCCGTGGTCGTCGACTCCGCCGATCGCGTCGGACTGCGCACCGCGCTCGCGTCGGCGGGCTTCGAGGTCGAGGTGCTGCGTTCCGGCCTCCGTGTCCGCGGCGGCGACGCCCAGACGGTCGGCGCGATCGCCGCGTCGGCGGGCGTCGCACTCAGCACTCTCGTGCAGCGCGGCCCCACGCTCGAGGACGTCTTCATCGACCTGGTCCGCGGCGGGACTCTCGGCGCGCGCGGCGCGGCGGCCCCCGCCTCGGAGCACGTCGTCCCGCAGGAGCCGGCTCCCGCGCCCGTCGAGGTGGAGGCGGATGCCGACGCCGTCGAGGCGGATGCCGGTGCCGTCGAAGCGGATGCCGGTGCTGTCGTCGTGCCGCCGATCGATGCCGCAGTGCCCGGCGCGCCCGCGAGCGTCGAGGGCGCGATCGCCGTCGACGCCCCGGAGACGGAGACCCCGGTCGAGGCGGACGCTCCGGAGCCGACCGACGCCGAACCCGCACACGAGCTCGCCGTGGACGCGGAGGCGGAGCCTGCCGTCGACGTCGACCGGTCCGACGAGGACGCGACCGAGCACGCCGTGGACGCGGAGGCGGAGCCTGCCGCCGACGTCGACCGGTCCGACGAGGACGCGACCGAGCACGACTCGACCGAGCACGACTCGACCGAGCACGACGATGCGTCGGATGCCGAGGACGCTAACGCCGACGCTCCGGCACCCTCGTTCGACGACATCCTGTTCGGAACGGGCAGCGCCCCCGATGGCGAGAACCCCGACGAGACCGCGGACGCTCCCGCGGCGGACGGGTCGGTCGCCGACGCCTCCGGTGTCGAGGTCTTCGACGACCTCGGCGCGCAGGACGGCGACGACGGTCAGGCGGGCGAGCCCGACGAGTCGGACCCCCGCTCGGCCGCGGTGTCGACGATGCTCGCGGCCGCGGCACGCGCGTACTACGACGACGAACCCGCGGACTACCCGCTCGGCGACGCGGAGACGTCAGCCGCGACCCCGGGTGAGGACGCCGCCGGGTCCGACGACGCCGATCCCGCACGCGAAGGCGACGGGTCGGGCGACGAAGCGCAGTGGTCCGTCGCGAGCACCGGGGTCATCGACCAGGTCCCCGCCTGGGCGCCGGCCGCCGATCCGAGCGCAGACGGCCATCAGGCCGAGACCGACGAGCACGAGCAGAGCGACGAGCACGAGCAGAGCGAGACCGGCGAGCGCGAGCAGAACAACGAGCACGAGCAGAGCGAGACCGGCGAGCGCGAGCAGAGCGACGAGCACGAGCAGGGCCGGGACGACGAGGGCCGACAGGACTGACGCCGCTCCTCGAACGACGAATGCCCTCCGCACCGATCGGCGTGGAGGGCATTCGCGTCTTCGAGGACTAGGCGGGCCGGGGGCGGATGACGGGCCGCCGGCGCTGCTTGGACACGGGCGTCGGCGCGGTGGCGACGATCTCCTCGACGTCAGCGGCCTCGGCGGAGACGTCGAGCCGGAGAGCCTGCGTGAGCGCGAGGCCGTGTCGCGTCGTGAGGATCAGGCGTCGGAACTGCGGGTCGCCCTCGAGATCGATCACGACGCTCGGACGGTGCCGCCGGATGAGCACGAAGTCGACGCTGCCCGCGGCCTTCCAGCTCCCCGAGGCGAGGACTCCCGGGATGTGCGTGCCCGGGTTCGGCACGCCGCGCAGCCACGTCCACGCGTCGTCGGTGAGCTGGACCTTCGTGATCGTCTCTCGCGCGATACGGAGGTTGTCCCGATGGAAGCTGGCCGCGCGCTCGATCGGGGAGAGCACGACCTCGAGTTGCGTCTGGTCCAGCAGCAACGTCACCATGCGTACAGTCTGCCAGCGGCACCCTGCCAGTTGCCTGCGTCTTCTTCACAGGACCACAACGATCCCTTGTCCGTTCCCACCATCACGCCCTCGTTCATTCCGATGTTCTGCTCGAGTTTCGAACAAATCTACTAAACTGGAGGCATGGCAGCAATTCCGGAACCCGACCTCGACCGCCGTCGCGCCCTGCTCGACGCCTGGGTCGAGAAGCGGCGACGGATCGCCGTCCTGGAGGCCCAGGCATCGTCGCTGCTCGCCGAGCGGATGACGTTGTCGCAGTCGGACGCGGCGGAGAACCCCTTCCATCGCGATGCGATCCATCGCTCGATGATCGCCGAGTACGCCGCGGCCGGACGCCTCTCCACCGGGGCGGTGGAGTACGCCTTCACCGATGCCGCCTTCCTCCACCGGAGCCACCCCGAGGTGCTCGCCGCGTTCCGCGCGGGGTCGATCACGGCCGCTCATGTGCGGGCGATCGTCCGCGAGGGCGGCATCGTGCGCGAAGCGGTCGACAACGGGATCGCGGAGCCCGGCGCGGTGAGCGTCTTCGATTCCGGTGCGGTGATCGTCGCGCAGAGCGAATCCCCCGCACGGACGGCCGTGCACGTGCGCGCTCTCGCCGCCGTCCTGGCCGGAGTCACGGTGAACGAGCGTCATGCCCGCGCGCGGTCGGAGCGCGCGGTGACCATGCGCTCCGTCGACGACGGTCTGGCGCTGCTGACCGTGGTCCTCCCCGAGCACCTGGCCGTCGCGATCATGGATCGCCTGACCCGCCTCGCACGCGGGGTCGTCGCCGCACGCGTGTCGGAGCCCGCGCGCGACGACCGAGCGATCTTCGGCGACGGCACGTTCACGACCGACCCGCTGATCGACACGGCGGCGGACCCCGAAACCCGACTCGCCGTCGATGGGGTGACCGATCCGGTCGAGACTCCCGAAATCGAGGCCCCCGAAGTCGAGACCCCCGACGGCGCTCGCCTCCCCGACGGTGCTCGCATCCCCCCGGACGACCGCACCATCGACCAGGTGCGCGCCGATCTGCTCACCGACCTGTTGCTCGCGGTCGACCCTTCCGCCGCGCACGGACAGGCTCTCGACGGCATCCAGGCCCGCATCCAGGTGACGGTCGCGGCGACGACGCTGGCCGGGCTGGATGATCGCCCCGCCGAGATCGACGGCGTCGGTCCGCTGCACCCCGACATCGCACGGGCCCTGGCGGGCCGCAACAGCGGATGGTCACGCCTCTTCCTCGACGCGCGCGGCCTGGTCACCGAGACCGACACGTACACACCCACCGAGCCGATGCGCCGGTTCCTCCGCGCACGCGACCAGCACTGCCGCTTCCCCGGATGTCGCATGCCCGTGCACCGATGCCAGGTCGATCACACCCACGATCATGCGAAGGGCGGCCGCACCGAGGTGCACAACCTCGGGCACCTCTGCGCGACCCATCACGTGCTCAAGCATCCGGACATCGCCGACGACCATCGGTGGAGTGCGCGACAGCTCCCGGACGGGACGATCGACTGGCTCAGTCCGCTCGGACGCTCCTACCGCGACGTCCCACGGCCACGCGTCATGTTCACGTGACTCGGGTCATGCGATCCGGATTCGTGCGCCGCGTGTCAGGCGTGGGCGTCTGCCGCGGCCTGGGCGGCGACGGGCAGAGCCGCCTCGATGCGCTGGAGGTCCTCGTCACCGTGAGCGGCAGTGAGGAACCACGCCTCGAAGACGCTCGGCGGCAGAGCCACGCCCTGCGCCCGCATGCTGTGGAAGAACGGGGCGTACCGGAACGACTCCTGCGCCTGCGCCTCCGCATAGTCTCGCGGGGCGGCCGCACGGAAGGACGCGTTGAACAGGTTCCCGGCGTGGGCGACCGCGTGCGGGACTCCCGCGTCGGAGAGAGCGCTGTCGAGGGCGGAGGCGACGCGTGCCGCCGCAGCGTCGACCGCGGCGTAGACCTCCGGGGTCGCCAGACGCAACGTCGCGAGGCCGGCTGCGACCGAGAGCGGGTTCCCCGACAGGGTGCCCGCCTGGTACACGGGGCCCACCGGCGCCAGCAGGTCCATCACCTCGGCGCGGCCCCCCAGCGCGGCGAGAGGCATCCCGCCGCCCACGACCTTGCCGAACGTGACGATGTCCGGGGCGTACAGCTCTCCGGCCGCGGCCTGCAGACCCCAGAACCCGGCGGGGTGCACGCGGAAGCCCGTGAGCACCTCGTCCAGGATCAGGAGCGCGCCGTGCGCGTGCGCGGTCTCGGCGAGGAAGCGGTTGAATCCGGGCTCCGGCGCCACGACGCCCATGTTGGCGGCGGCGGCCTCGACGATCACGGCGGCGATGCGGTCGCCGTGCTCCGCGAACACCGCGTCGAGCGCATCCCGGTCGTTGTAGTCGATGACCAGGGTCTGCGCGGCGATCGGCGCCGGCACACCGGCCGAGCCGGGCAGCGCGAGCGTGGCGACGCCGGACCCCGCGGCCGCGAGGAGACCGTCGGAGTGGCCGTGGTAGTGCCCGGCGAACTTCACGAGCAGGTCGCGGCCCGTGGCACCGCGAGCCAGTCGGATCGCGGTCATCGTCGCCTCGGTGCCCGTCGACACCAGACGCACGCGCTCGATCGGCGCGGCGTCGCCCACCCGCACACGGTCGGCGATCAGCTCGGCGAGCTCCACCTCGCCCTCGGTCGGGGCGCCGAAGGACAGACCGCGCGCAGCGGCCTCCTGCACCGCGGCGACGACCTCGGGATGTGCATGTCCGAGCAGCGCCGGACCCCAGGACGCGACGAGATCGACGTACTCGACGCCCGCGGCATCCGTCACCCGCGCCCCGCGCGCCGAGGCCAGGAAGCGCGGCGTGCCCCCGACGGACCCGTACGCCCGCACCGGCGAGTTCACGCCACCGGGGATCACCGCACGTGCGGCGGAGAACAGGTCGTCATTGCGGTCGGTCACAACGCGGTCGGGCACAGCACACTCCTCAGACGTCGCCCGGAAGGCTCCGAGCACGCGTTCCAGGCTAGCCCGAGCCGCTGGGTACGGGACTCAGGACCCGAGCCGCCCGTCAGGAAGGGGCGCTCAGCCGCGCAGCCAGCGCGCGGCCTCGGTCGCCCAGTACGTGAGCACGGCATCGGCGCCCGCGCGACGGATCGACAGCAACGACTCCAGGATCGACGCACGACGATCGATCCACCCGTTCGCCGCGGCCGCCTCGATCATGGCGTACTCGCCCGACACCTGGTACGCCCACACGGGGATGTCGACGGCGTCGCGCACCTCGCGCAGCACGTCGAGGAACGCCATCGCGGGCTTGACCATGACGATGTCGGCGCCCTCCTGCTCGTCGACGACGGCCTCGCGCACGCCCTCGCGCCGGTTGCCCGGGTCGAGCTGGTAAGTCCGACGATCTCCCTTCAGCTGCGAATCCACGGCCTCACGGAACGGACCGTAGAAGGCGCTCGCGTACTTCGCCGCATAGGCGAGGAGCAGCGTGTCGGTGAACCCCTCGGCGTCGAGAGCCCGGCGGATGACCGCGACCTGGCCGTCCATCATGCCCGAGAGCCCCAGGAGCTGCGACCCGGCCCGCGCCTGCGCGAGCGCCATCGATGTGTAGCGCTCGAGCGTCGCGTCGTTGTCGACCGAGCCGTCGGCCGCCAGGACACCGCAATGCCCATGGTCCGTGAACTCGTCGAGGCACAGGTCCGTCTGCACGACCAGCGCGTCACCGACCTCGGCGGCGAGCGCCTCGGTCGCCACGTTCAGGATGCCTCGCGGATCGTCCGCCCCCGAGCCCCGCGCATCGCGCACGGCCGGCACGCCGAACAGCATGACGCCGCCGACACCGGCCTCCGCGGCCTCGGTCGCGACGGCCCTGAGCGAGTCGAGCGAGTGCTGCGCGACGCCGGGCATCGAGCCGATCGGCTGTGCCTCCGTGAGGCCCTCGCGCACGAACACCGGCAGCACCAGCTGGCGCGGCTCGATCGAGGTCTCGCGCACCAGGCCGCGAACCGCCGGCGATCGGCGCAGGCGACGCAGTCGCACGTCGGGGAAGCTCACGGCGCCAACTCGTCCGCCGCGTGCGGAAGCGTGAACGTCGACACCGCGTCGATGAGAGCGTCGACGGTCTGCCGGTCGGCCACGACGGTGATCGGGAGTCCGGCCTTGTCGGCGTCCCTCGCCGTGCGCGGACCGATCGCCGCGAGCAGGGTCTCGTCGGGGATCTCCGGGAACTGCTCGCGCACCTGGGCCGCGACCGAGCCGCTCGTGATGAGGATCGCGTTGATGCGACCGTTCTCGACGTCGCGCTTGATGCGATCCGTCACCGGCACACCGACCGTGCGATAGGCCACGACGCTGTCGACGTCGTGCCCGGCCTCCTGCAGGTGGACGCTGAGCACGGGCTTCGCGATCTCGCTCCGCAGGGCGAGGATGCGCCGCGGCTCCGTCTCGAGAGCGATCAGCTGCTCGGCCATGCCCTCCGCCGAGTTGTCCTGATCGGGCACCAGGGCGACCTCGTAGCCGACGGCCTGGAGCGCCGCGGCCGTGGTCTCCCCCACGGCGGCGATCTTCGTCTCACGAGGCACGACCGCACGGTGCGCGAACATCACGTCGACGGTCGTCGCGCTCGTGACGGTCAGCCAGTCGTACGCGCCGTCCGCGAGCTGCGCGAGCGCCACGTCGAGGGCCGCCTGGTCCGTGGTCGGCGCGAAGTTGATCAACGGCGCCACCACGGGGACGGCGCCCTGGGCGCGGAGGCTCGCGGCGACGCCGTCGCCCCACGGCCCCCCACGCGGCACGAGGATGCGCCAGCCGCTCAGCGGTCGGTCCTGCTTCGGTTCAGTCATGAAGAATGCTCTCGGGAAACAAGGTCGGCCGCCCCTTGTTCGAGCAGCCGACGGGCAACAGTCAACCCGAGCTCGCGCGCTGCGTGCATCGGGTCTGCACCATCGGCAGCATCCGCCCCATTGCCACTGCCGTTCCGACGAATATACTCCCCGTTCAGCACCTCGGTGACGTCGAGACCGATCCGACGCTCCCCCTCAGGGGCGTACACGACCGTCCTGACGCGGATCTCGTCGCCCTGGAGGACCGCATGCGCGGCCATGGGGGCTTGACAACCGGCATCCAGCCCCTCAAGCACCGCGCGCTCGACCGTGATGGCCACGCGAGTGTCGTGATCGTCCAGTGCGGAGAGCGCGTCGAGGAGCTCCTGAGGCGCATCCGTACGCGTCTCGATCGCCAGAGCACCCTGCCCCGGAGCGGTCGGCCACTCGGCGAGTCCGAGCTCCTCACGGCGCAGGGGCGAGTCCGTGCCGAGACGCGACAGGCCCGCGGCGGCGAGGATCACGGCATCCAGCTCCCCCGAGGCGACGCGCTGCAGACGCGAGTCGACGTTGCCGCGCAGGTCGACGACTCTCGCGTGCGGAGACCGACGCCGCACCTGAGCGATGCGGCGGGGAGACCCCGTGCCGACCGTGCTGCCGGAGCGCAGTTCATGCAGCGGAGTGCCACCGCGGGTGATCGCGACGTCGCGGGCGTCCGCCCGCACCGGAGTGGCGGCGATCACGAGGCCGTCGGGGATCGCTGTCGGGAGGTCCTTGAGCGAATGGACGAGGAAATCGCACTCCCCCGCGAGCAGTGCCTCGCGCAGCCGCGTGGCGAAGATGCCCTGACCGCCGATCTCCGACAGCGAGGCGCGGTTCGTGTCGCCCTCGCTCGTGATCGGGACGAGCTCGACCGGGCGCCCGGACACCTTCTCGAGGGCCGTGGCGACGTGGCCGGACTGCGCCTGCGCGAGCGCGCTGCGCCGGGTGCCCAGCCGGATGGGTGCGGACCGGTTGATCGAGATGCTCATGGACGACCTACTGCAGGACGTCCGCGATCTCGTCGAACCGGAGTCGGCGCCCCGTGTAGAAGGGCACCTCCTCCTTCACGTAGAGGCGCGCATCGGTGTAGCGCAGGTCGCGCATCATGTCGACGAGGTCGGTGACGTCGTCGGCCTCCATCGGCAGGATCCACTCGTAGTCGCCGAGCGCGAAGGCCGCGACCGTGTTCGCGATCACGCCCGTGAACGCGGCGCCCTTGCGCCCATGGTCGGCGAGCATCTTCCGACGCTCCTCCTCCGGAGCGAGGTACCACTCGGGAGTGCGGACGAACGGGTACAGGCACAGCCAGTCCTTGGGCTCGACGCCGCGGAGGAATCCCGGCACGTGAGCGCGGTTGAACTCGGCGTCACGGTGCACTCCCATGACGTTCCACACCGGGAGCAGCGAGCGCAGCAGCTCGGTGCGACGCAGGCGGCGCAGAGCACGCTGCAGCTCCTCCGCGGTGTCGCCGTGCAGCCACACCATGAGGTCGGCGTCGGCCTTCAGCCCGGACACGTCGTAGAACCCGCGGACGGTGACACCGGAATCCTCGACGTAGCCCACGATGGTCTCGAGCTCCGTGGAGTCGGACTCGGTCACCGGGACGTCGGGATTGCGCCGCCACACGGCCCACAGGGTGAAGCCGGACGGGTTGTCTTCGCGCTCATCGGACATGGGACCAGTCTGCCCCCTTTGCGGAGGAGTAGCGAACGCGGGAGAGGACGTGCGCCGCGGGAGACCGCGTCGACGGATCCGCTCGGCTCAGCGGGAGAGTGCGCGCGCGATGACCCACACCGCGCCGCCGACCACGGCGGCGACGCCGACGGCAGCGGCGATCGCTCCGGCCGGGTTGCGGTTCGCGAACGCGCGGGCCTTCACGGCGGCGCGCTTCGACGCCTTGTCGATGCGCCGAGGGAAGTTGCCCTTGACCTCGATCGCGGCCAGCGCGGCCTTCAGCTCGGCGCGCGCCGACTCGACCGGGTCGACGATGCCGGCGGGCACCGCCGTCTTCGGCAGCGAGGTGAACGACGCCTGCGAGCCGCGTCGAGGATCGCGTGCCCCCGACCGCACCTGGCGGGGACCGCGGACCGAGTTGTCAGAGTTCGTCATCGCCGGCTTCCTTCACGAGTCGGAGGTCTTCGCCGATCGCCTGGGCGGGGTTCTCGCGGCGGAGCACCTTGCGGAACTTCAGGATGCCGAGCAGCGCGAAGAACAGCACGGCGAGGAGGAGGATGCCGAACACGGCGAGCGCCGACAGCCAGACCGGCCACCATGACGAGATCCCCGCGATCGCGAACACGAGGATCACGGGTACGGCCCAGAACAGGAAGAACAATGCGACGACGAACCAGATGGCGCCGATCCCGGCGCCCTTCGCCGTCTTCGCGACCCACTTCTTCCCGGCGTCGATCTCGGCCTTGACGAGGTTTCCGATCAGTTCGGGCAGGTCGCCGATCAGCGACAGCAGACTGTCATCCGCGCGATCGCGGTATCCCCGGGGCATGGTCAGTCACCGGACTTCGTCGTGGAGCGCGACGACGTCGATCGCGTGGATGCCGGCTTCTTCGCGGCGGGCTTCTTCGGCGCCGGCTTCTTGGCGGCGGCCTTGGCCTCGTCGACGGCGTCCTCGGTCGCGTCGACGACGTCCTCGGCGGCCTTGCGACCGGCGGCGACGGCGGCGTCGAGGCGCTGCCCGGCCGTGCCCCGGCCGTTCGCGGAGTTCACGACCTTCTGCACGCCCGACCAGATGGCTCCGGGGACGGCTGCGGCCTTGTCGCCGACGTAGCCCTTGACCTTCTCGACCTGCTCCTGCACGGGATCGAGGTGCCACACCTTGAGCCACTGCGTCTTGATCTGCTCGTAGCGCTCACGGCCGGCGCGCGTCCCGAGGACGTATCCCACGCCGAGTCCTACGACGAGTCCGATCTTCCCCTTCATGGGGTCTCCTCACGTTGTTCCGGTGCGACCGCCCGAGGGCGACCCGGCGGCTCGGCGCCGCCTGCCAGGTGTCCAGCGTAACGCCGTATGCCGAATCCGGCATCTATCGCACAGAGGGTTGACAGATCGACGACGATCGCCTTCGATCCCGGCCCGTCCGCGGCCGCGGGAGCGCTCGACTCAGTCCCAGAGCAGTGCACGGCGGAGACGGTCGGCCTCGTCGTGCGCATCGGGGACGACCTGCGCGAGACCGGTGCCGGCGAGCCATGCTCCGACCACGGCGAGACCGGATACGGCCTGCACGGCGGCGCGCGCGGCTTCCCGTCGCGCCGCCGAGCCGATGATGGACGCCGGCTGCGCCTGCACGAACCGCGAGCGGTGAGAGGCGAGGAGATCCGTCTCGGCGAACGACGCTCCGAGGAGTGCCCCCGCCTCCTGCAGCGCGAGTCGGGCCGCAGCCTCGTCGTCGAGCCCGGCGGTCGCCGCCGGCTCGCCCTGCGCGCCGAAGGACACACGGACGACGTGCCGATCCCCGGCGGCCTCCCGCACCCAGCTCCATTTCGCGCTCGAGTGCGTGAGCGCCTTCGCCGTGTGACTCCCGGGCACCGTGAGGACCCCGGTTCCGCGCGGAGCACCCTGCAGGGCGCGGGGCGCGAGGAGCAGGGTGACGATCTCGATCTCCGGGGACTCCGCCGCACCGGCATCCGACCACGCGGGGACCACTCCGGCGAGGAGCGAGCGTGCCGCCGTCTCGGACGTCGCGACGACGACGCCGTCGGCCTCGAGCTCGACGGGTTCTGGCTCCGGGGCCGCCGCGTCCGCATCCGCGGGCTCCGGCGAGTCCTGCTGCTCCGCGACGACGATCCACCGCTCGCCCGTTCGCGTCACCCCGGTCACCCGCACGCCGGTGCGCACCACGCCGCCGAGCTTCTCGATGTCGGCGACGAGCGCGTCCACGAGCGTGCTCATGCCCCCGCGCAGTCCCTCCACCGCTGCGCCGGGCGAGGTCGCCCGAGCCGCACGGGCCGCGCCCTCGTCGCGCAGGGCCTGCACCGCGCCGGACAGCGATCCGACGCTCGTGAGGGCCGCGTTCAGACCGGGCGCCGCGATCTCGACGTCGACGTCCTCGGGCGACGCCGAGTACACGCCGGTCGTGACGGGAGCGACGAGCCGGTCCCGGACCTTCGCGCCCATGCGGGTGCGGACGAGCCGGCCGAGGCTGTGATCGTGTCCGATGGTGAGCGGTGGGCGGAGACGGTCGAGGTAGGCGCGCCACACGCCCGACCAGCCGATGATCCGGCGCACGTCCTCCTGGAACGGGTTGCTCGGGATGCCGAGGATGCCGCCGACCGGGAGCGGAGCCGCGCCGACGCCGGGGATGCCCGCGAGCCACGCCCCGCCCGCGGCGGGAGCGACGATGCGGTCGACCAGCCCGAGGTCGGCGAGGAGTGCGCGCACGTGGCCGCCGCGGGTCGCGTAGCTCTCGGCACCGGCGTCGAGCACGACCCCGTCGAGGTCCGCCCGGCGGATCGCACCGCCGACGGCCCGCTCCGCCTCGAGCACGGTGACGCGCATGCCCACCTTGGCGCACTCGCGCGCGGCGATGAGCCCGCCGATCCCTCCGCCGATCACGACGACGTGGCGCTCCGCAGCATGCGCGGCACGGGCCTCGAGCTCCGCGCGCGACGTCGCGGCGGGATCGACACCGCCCTCCCGAACGCCGGTCATGAGTGGACGAGCTCGACGATGCGCGTGAGCTGATCGGGGTCGGTCTCGGGAGGGACGCCGTGCCCGAGGTTGAGGATGTGGCCCCTGGCGGACCGCCCGCGCTCGAGCACATCGCGGACGTGCGCCTCGAGCACCGGCCACGGCGCCGACAGCAGCGCGGGGTCGATGTTGCCCTGCAGCGCGGTGTCCGGACCGACGATCGCCGCAGCCTCGTCGAGCGGCAGACGCCAGTCGACCCCCACGCCGTCGGCGACACCGTCGAGACGCATGTCGGAGAGGAACGGCCCGGTGCCGACCCCGAAGTGGATGGTGGGGACGCCGATGCCGTCGAGGGCGGCGTGCGAGTGGGGGGCGACGAAGCGCCGGTAGTCGGCGGGGCTCAGCGAGCCTGCCCACGAGTCGAACAGCTGCACGACCGAGGCCCCCGCATCGCGCTGGATCTCGAGGAACCGCCGTGAGACGCGGGCGAGCCATCCGGCGAGACGCTCCCAGGAGTCCGGGTCCGCGTGCATCATGGCGCGCGCACGCAGATGCTCCTTCGACGGACCGCCCTCGACCAGATAGGCGGCGAGCGTGAACGGCGCGCCCGCGAAGCCGATGAGCGGGGTCTCCCCGAGCTCGGCGGTCACGATGCGCACGGCCTCGGCGACCGCGGCGCCGTCGAGCGACTCGGGGTCGATCGACGTGATGCGCTCGACGTCCGCAGCGGTGCGCACCGGGTTCGCGAACACCGGACCGCGGCCCGGCTCGATCTCGACGTCGACGCCCGCGAGGCGCAGCGGGATCACGATGTCGCTGAAGAACACGGCGGCGTCCACGCCGTGACGACGCACGGGCTGGAGCGTGATCTCGGCGGCGAGGTCCGGGGTGAGGCAGGCGTCCAGCATCCGCGTTCCCACGCGCAGCTCGCGGTACTCGGGCAGCGAGCGACCGGCCTGACGCATGAACCAGACGGGCGTGCGCTCGGGACGGGGACCGGTGAGGGCTCGCAGCAGCGGAGCGTCGGAGAGGGGCATGACTCCATCCTCCCACTCCGCCCCCAGACCGACCTGTGTGCGAGGAGGGGTAGACTCGTGGGGTGCTGCTGTGTGTCACGGCGAGTCACAAGACCGCCTCCTTCGAACTGCTCGAACGCCTGAGCCGCACCCCCGACGACGTCGCCTCCACCGTGGTGGACGCCGCGTCGTGCGTGCAGGGTGCTGTCGTTCTCGCGACGTGCAACCGCTTCGAGGCGTACGTCGAGATGGACGAGCCCGTCACCGCGGCGGGGGCGATCGGCGTCGAAGCCGTGCTCGAGGCGGTCGAGTCCGCGACCGGCATCACCGTCGGCGAACTGGACGGCGCGTACGAGGTCCACTCCGGTCGTCACGTCGCCGAGCACCTCTTCTCCGTCGCGTCCGGTCTCGAGTCCGTCGTGTCCGGTGAGGGCGAGATCGCCGGCCAGGTGCGCCGCGCACTCAAGAGCGCCCGCAAGGACGGCACGACCTCCCCCGAGCTCGAGCGCCTGTTCCAGCGCGCGAGCCAGGCGCAGCGCAAGGTCAAGAACGTCACGGCCCTGGGCCGCGCCGGACGCTCGCTCGTCCGTCTCGCGCTCGAGCTCGCCGACAGCCGCATCGCCGACTGGTCCGCCGAGCGCGTGCTGCTCGTCGGCACCGGCGCCTATGCCGCGGTCACTCTCGCGACACTGCGCGAGCGCGGCGCGCTCGACATCTCGGTGTACTCGCCCTCCGGTCGCGCGGAGAAGTTCGCCGCGAAGCACGGCCTCCGCGCGGTGCCGGCCGCGGACTACGCGCACGTCGCCTCGCGATCGAGCCTCCTGATCACCTGCACGACCGCGACCGAGCCTGTCCTCACGCCCGCGCATCTCGCGGCTCCCGCCGGTTCTGCCGCGGTCGGCTGCCCGGTCGCCTCGCACAGCCAGCTCGTGATCGATCTCGGCATGCCGCGCAACGTCGACCCGGCGATCGCCGCGCTCGAGGGCGTCGCCCTCCTCGACCTCGAGACCATCAGCCTGCACGCCCCGCTCGAGGAGCTGCAGGCGACGGATGCCGCGCGCACCGTCGTCCGCGAGGCCGCGGACACGTTCCACGTCGTCGGAAGTCGCCAGAGCGTCACGCCGTCGGTCGTCGCGCTGCGCTCGCACATCTTCTCCCTGCTGGACTCGGAGATCGATCGCGCTCGCGCGCGCGGCGATCAGGACGGCAAGGTCGAGCAGGCGCTGCGCCACCTCGCCGGGGTGCTGCTGCACGCGCCGACGACGCGCGCGCACGAGCTCGCCGACGCCGGGCGCGCCGACGAGTTCGCGGCCGCGCTCTCGACGCTCTACGGCCTGGAGCCGGTCGAGCCCGCGCACTCCGCCGTGGACGACGCCGCATCCGCCTGATCCGCGGCGCCCCGACGAGGACGCCGTCCGCGGAGAGACGGCGGCGGCTGGGGACGCGGACTGCCACACTGGAGTCATGGCCCTTCACATCACCGGAGACACCGCCGCCGACGCGCTCCTGACCGACAACCCTCTCGCGCTGCTGGTCGGCATGCTGCTCGACCAGCAGGTGCCGATGGAGACCGCGTTCGCGGGCCCGCTCAAGATCGAGCAGCGCACGGGTGCCGCGGACGCCGCGTCCATCGCCGGCATGGATCCCGAGCAGTTCCTCGAGGCGTTCAGGACCACTCCGGCCGTGCACCGCTTCCCGGGGTCCATGGCGACCCGCGTGCAGACGCTGTGCCAGGACCTCGTCGATCACTGGGGCGGAGACGCCGCCGCGCTGTGGACCCGCGGCGACCCGGACGGCCCCGAAGTGCTGAAGCGCCTGAAGGCCCTTCCCGGGTTCGGCGAGCAGAAGGCGAGGATCTTCCTGGCCCTGCTCGGCAAGCAGTACGGGTTCACCGGCGAGGGGTGGCGCGAGGCCGCCGGCGCGTACGGGGAGGACGGGTCGTTCCGCAGCGTCGCCGACATCGTGTCGCCCGAGTCCCTCACCAAGGTGCGCGAGCACAAGAAGGCCATGAAGGCCGCGGCGAAGGCGGCGAAGGGATGAAGCCCACGGGCGACGATGTCGCCGGACTGATCGCTCGCGCCAAGCCGGCGATCCGACGGCGGGATGCCGAGACGGTCGCCGCACTCATGCAGGAGGTCTCGGGCCGTGAGCCGAAGACCTGGGGCACGATCATCGGATTCGGCTCCTGCCACTACCGCTACCCCACCGGGACCGAGGGAGACAGCGGTCTGCTCGGGTTCGCGCCGCGCGCGGCTGCGACGACGATCTACCTCTTCGAGGGCGCCGACGCGCACGCCGAGGCGCTGACCGCGCTCGGGCCGCACACCACCGGTGCGAGCTGCCTCTACATCAAGGACCTCGAGGACGTCGACCTGGGCGTTCTCCGCGGCATCCTCGAGCGATCGCTCGCCTGGATGGAGGCCGGCGGCTCCCCCGAGGTGGAGATCACGGTCACGGGCTGAGGGAACCGGCCGCGCACGTGAGGGTCAGCGCAGGACCTCGACCAGAGCCACCCACGAGACGACGATCGCCGACACGACCGCGAGCACGCACCCGGCCGCCGCGAGGTACATGCCTGCGGGGTGCCCGGCCGCCACGAGCGCCCCGGCACCGAGATACGCGGCGATCGGGAGGAACCCGACGAGGTACTTCAGCGGTTTCGCCCGGTCGCTCGGATCCGGGTCCCGCGCGATCAACCACGTCGCATTCGCCTGCAGTGCGGCGGCGAGCACGGTGGCGATCAGGGTGAGCACGCCGAACCAGAGGGGATCGATCCGCGGCACGAGACCCAGAGCCGAGACCGTGAGCGCGAGCAGGAGCGCGGCGATGCCCGCGAGCAGACGGGCGGTGAGCGTCCGCGATTTCACGATCTCGGCGATGTTCACACTCGCCGCGACGATCACGAGGCCGGCGAGGGCGGCGGTCGCGCCCGCCATGGCGACGTGGAACTCGCTCCACTCCTCGATCACGACAGGTCCTGGATCATGAGGACATGGTAGGCCCCGAACCCCGAACGTCCGAGCCCCTCCTGTCCGCGGACAGGAGGGGCTCGGCGGTGTCGTGGCGGCTCAGTGACGATCAGCGACGACCGGCGAAGAACGCGCGGATGTCACCCGCCAGAACCGCCGGGCGCTCCAGCGCCGCGAAGTGCCCTCCGTCGTCGAAGCGGCTCCAGTGCACGATGTTCGAGTTGTCCCGCTCGGCGAACACCCGGATCGTCTGGAAGTCGTCGGCGAAGACCGCGACGCCGGTGGGCGCGGCGTTGATCCGGGGCTCGTCGCCCTCGGCCGCATCCGCCCGCGAGTTCTCGAGGTAGCTGCGGCTCATTCCGGACGCCGCGTTCGCGAACCAGTTCACGCTGACCTCGAGCAGGATCTTCTCGAGCGGCACGAGGGAGGTGCCGTTGCCGAAGGAGTTGAACAGCTCGCTGTAGGCGAGGAGACCCACCGGGGAGTCGCTGATCCCGACGGACACGGTCTGCGGTCGCGAGGAGTTCATCGCGTTGTAGCCGCCGACCGACTGGAACCACTGCATGTGCTCGAGCCCGGCGTAGTCCTGGGGCTCGAGGCGCTCGAACTCCGCGGGGTCCCCCGACGGGAACGAGAACAGCTGCAGCACGTGCAGCCCGAGGAACCCCTCCGGATCCCGCACCCCCAGTTCGCGGGCGACCATGGCCCCGTTATCGGAGCCGTGGATGCCGTAGCGGTCATAGCCGAGTCCGCGCATCAGGCGGTCGTACGCCTCGGCGACGCGGGCCGTGGTCCATCCGGGTGAGGCCAGGGGCTGCGAGAACCCGAAACCGGGGGCGTCGGGGATCACGACGTCGAACGCGTCCTCGGCGCGGCCGCCGTGCGCGACGGGGTCGACGAGCTCGTCGATGAGGTCGAGATAGTCGACGGACGACCCCGGATACGTGTGGGCGAGCAGGAGGGGCGTGGCGCCGTCGTGCCGGGAGCGGACGTGGAGGAAGTGGATCGTCTGTCCGTCGATCTCCGTCGTGAACCGCGGCACGGCGTTGAGCCGCTCCTGAGCGGCCGGCCAGTCGAACTCCTGCCACGCGGCGATCGCCTCGCGGAGGTAGGAGTTCGGCGTACCGGCATCCCAGTCGTCCGTGGGCGACGGCTGAGGCAGGCGCGTGCGGGCGAGGCGATCGTGGAGATCGGCGACCTCGGCGGCGGAGACCGAGACGGTGAAGGGGCGGAAGGTGAGGTTCGTGTTGTCCATGTCTCCACGGTAGGAAGCCATTAGGTTGAATACGTTCCTAATACGTGAAACTGCTCCCGGGAGATCCGATGGCCGATCCGACCGCACGTCTCCTCGCGCTCCTGGCGCTGCTGCAGACCGCTCCCGGACGCTCGGGCAGTGAGCTCTCCGCACGGTTGGGCGTCTCCGCGCGCACGGTCCGCCACGACATCGATCGACTCCGTGGCCTCGGCTATCCGGTCGACGCCGCACGCGGCTCCGCGGGCGGCTACCGACTCGGCGTCGGAGGCAAGCTCCCGCCGCTGCTGCTCGACGACGAGGAGGCCGTCGCCGTCGCGGTCGGGCTCCGTGCCGCCGCAGGGGTGGCCGGGATCGCGGACTCCGGCGCTCGCGCCCTCGCCAAGCTCGAGCAGGTCCTGCCGTCGCACCTGCGCCCCACGGTCGACGCGCTGCGATCGAGCGTCGACCGGGCACCGGAGAACAACGACACCGATGCCCCCGACCCCGAGGTCGACGCCGCCGCGCTGCAGGCGATCGCCACCGCGATCCGGAACGAGGAGTGGCTGCGCTTCGAGTACGACGGCGTCCCCGTGCTGGCCGAGCCGTACCGACTCCTCACCTGGCATCGCCGCTGGTACCTCGTCGGTCGCGAACCGCACACCGGTGAGTGGTCGACGTACCGCGTGGACTGGATGGCCGTGCGGATGCCGACGCGACGACGATTCGCACCGCATCCGCTCCCCGGCGGGGACTACACGGCGTTCGCGATGCGCACGATCGCCGTGAGCGGATGGGTCGTCCACGCCCGACTGCGCATCGACGCCCCCGCCGAGGCGGTGCTCGACCGCATCCACGCCGCCGTGGGAGTCGTCGAACCGGTCGACGACTCCCACTGCATCCTGGTGACGGGAGCCGACAGTCTCGACACGGTCGCGGCGTACATCGGGATGCTGATGATGGACTTCACGGTCGAGTCCCCTCCCGAGCTGATCCCGCGACTGCAGGTGCTGTCGGAGAGGTACGCGCGCGCGGTCGCCGGGTCCGGACTCACGCCCCCTTGAGGCGATCCGCGAGGTACGCGTGCAGCTGGTCGATCGCCACGCGCTCCTGCGCCATGGTGTCGCGATCGCGCACCGTCACGGCGTTGTCGTCGAGGGAGTCGAAGTCGACCGTGACGCAGAACGGCGTGCCGATCTCGTCCTGTCGGCGGTAGCGGCGGCCGATGGCACCGGCGTCGTCGAAGTCCACCGCCCACGAGCTGCGGAGCGTGTCGGCGACCTCACGGGCGAGCGGCGAGAGACGCTCGTTGCGCGAGAGCGGGAGCACGGCGGCCTTCACCGGCGCGAGACGCGGGTCGAGCTTGAGCACCGTGCGGACGTCGGTGCCGCCCTTCGCGTTCGGCACCTCCTCCTCCACGTACGCGTCGACGAGGAACGCCATCATCGCGCGGGTCAGACCGAACGAGGGCTCGATCACGTACGGCGTGTACCGCTCGCCCGACGCCTGGTCGAAGTACGTGAGGCTCTGACCCGAGGCCTCGCTGTGGCTCGACAGGTCGTAGTCGGTGCGGTTGGCGACACCCATGAGCTCGCCCCACTCCTTGCCCTGGAAGCCGAACCGGTACTCGACGTCGATCGTCCCGGCGGAGTAGTGCGCGCGGTCCTCCTCGGGCACGTCGAACTGGCGCATGTTCTCCGGGTCGATGCCCAGGTCGATGAACCAGTTCCAGCACGCCTCGACCCAGTGCTCGAACCACTGCGGCGCATCGGCCGGCGGCGTGAAGTACTCGATCTCCATCTGCTCGAACTCGCGCGTGCGGAAGATGAAGTTGCCGGGGGTGATCTCGTTGCGGAACGCCTTGCCGACCTGGCCGATGCCGAACGGCGGCTTCTTGCGGCTCGCGGTGAGCACGTTCGAGAAGTTCACGAAGATGCCCTGGGCGGTCTCCGGACGCAGGAAATGCAGGCCCGACTCGTCGTCGACGACGCCGAGATAGGTCTTGACGAGGCCCGAGAACGACTTCGGCTCGGTGTACTGGCCCTTGGTGCCGCAGTTCGGGCAGGGGATGTCGGCCAGACCGTTCTCGGCCTTGCGCCCCTTGCGCGCCTCGAAGTCCTCGATGAGGTTGTCGGCGCGGAAGCGCTTGTGGCAGCTCAGGCACTCGACCAGCGGGTCCGTGAACGTCGCGACGTGGCCCGAGGCCTCCCACACGCGCTTCGGCAGGATGATGCTCGAGTCGAGCCCGACCATGTCGCCGCGGCCGCGGACGAACGTCTGCCACCACTGACGGCGGATGTTCTCCTTGAGCTCCGTGCCGAGGGGTCCGTAGTCCCACGCGGACCGGGAACCGCCGTAGATCTCACCCGCCTGGAAGACGAACCCGCGATGGCGGGCAAGGGCGATGACCTTGTCGAGACGGGACTGTTCGGCCACGGTGGCTCCAATGGTCGGATGCGGAGGGATGCGGAGAAACCCGGGAATCCGGGCACGACAATTCTATCCGCGCTGGATTATGCGCGCGTGAACAGGTATCCCCGCTCGACGTCGAAGCCCGCGATCTGCAGCCCGCTGCCGAGCAGGCCCTCCATCTGCGCGCGGAGGCGGGTGCGCCACTCGTGGGCGGCGGCGGGGTCGGACTCCCGCAGCGCCTCGATGTCGGACGGGATCTCGAGCGTCTCGACCACGAGATCGGAGTCCGGTGTCTTCGCGATGTCCGCGAGCGCCCACTCGACGTCGAGTCGGTCGCTCTCGTCGCCGGCATCCCCTCCGCCGAAGATGCCGTAGCGGTTGATCGAATATCCCGTCACGCGCGCGCCGAGCACGGTGAGGAAGAAGTGCGCGTTGCGCGCGACGAGCGGGTCGTACGTCCAGGTGATGCGTCCGACGTCCCGGGAGAACGCCCACTGGCGCTGGTGCTCCTTGAGCTCGCGACCCCATCCGCGACCGCGGTACTCGGGCAGCAGCGCCGTGATGTGGGAGTGCATCGCGCGCCGGGCCGGTGCGCCGAAGAACGCGATCGACGCGCCGACCATCCGCTCCTCCCCGCCCTCGCCGTCGAACAGGCCGACGACGTAGTTTCCCGACTGCTGCAGCGCGCGCAGCGTGCCGGCGTCGATCACGCGTTCCGGGCCGCGGATCGAGTCCAGCACGCCCTGCGCGTCGATGATGAGTTCAACGGTGTCGAGATCACGGATGGTTCGCACCCTCACAGTCTGTCCCTCATCGCCTCAGGCGCGAAACCCGCGACCGGGGTGTCAGCGGTTGGGGTAGGCCTCTCCCGCGCTGATCGAATCACCCCGAGGGGCTTCTGCGGAGTACCGTCGAGGGATGAGCACCGCAGAGCAGACCAGCGCGAGCGACCGCCAGGACACCCGTTTCTTCGGGCAGCCGTGGGCGCTCGTCCACGTCTTCGGCGTCGAGATGTGGGAGCGCTTCAGCTTCTACGGCATGCAGGGCATCCTGCTGATCTACTTGTACTTCTCCGTCACGGAGGGCGGACTCGGACTCCCGCAGGCGGTCGCCGGTGGCATCGTCGGAGCGTACGGCGGCTCCGTGTACCTCTCCACCATTCTCGGCGCGTGGATCGCGGACCGGATGCTGGGCTCCGAGCGGGTTTTGTTCCTCAGCGCGATCGTGATCGTCGCCGGCCACGTCGCGCTCGCTCTGCTCCCGGGCTTCCTCGGTGTCGGCGTGGGCCTCGTCCTCGTCGCCCTCGGCTCCGGCGGGCTCAAGGCCAACGCCACCTCCGTGGTCGGCACGCTGTACAGCGCCGACGACACGCGCCGCGACGCCGGGTTCTCGCTGTTCTACCTCGGCATCAACCTCGGCGCCTTCCTCGGACCGATCCTCACCGGCATCCTGCAGTCGACCCTCGGCTTCCACTTCGGCTTCGGCCTCGCGGCTATCGGGATGACGCTCGGGCTCGTGCAGTACGCGTTCGGCCGCCGCGGGCTGCCCGACGAGGCCCGCCGCGTGCCCAACCCGCTCCCCGCGAAGCGCTACCCGCTCGTCGCGATCATCGCCGTCGCCGCCGTTCTCCTCATCGTGGCGCTGGTGCTGCTCGGGGTGATCAAGCCCGACAACCTCTCCACGATTGTGATCATCGGCACGGTCGTCGCCGCGATCGCCTACTTCGCCGTCATCCTGAGCAGCCGTCGGATCGACGCGACCGAGCGTTCGCGCGTCTGGGGCTTCCTGCCGCTGTTCGTCACGAGCGTCGCGTTCTGGTCCCTCTACCAGCAGCAGTTCACGGTGCTCACGGTCTACTCCGACGAGCGCCTCGACCGCAACATCTTCGGCTTCGAGATGCCGGTGTCGTGGGTGCAGTCGATCAACCCCGTGTTCATCATCATCCTGTCCGGCGTCTTCGCCGCGATCTGGACGCGCCTCGGCTCGCGCCAGCCGTCCACGCCCGTGAAGTTCGCGCTCGGGGCGATGATCATGGGATCCGCGTTCCTGCTCTTCCTGATCTTCGCGAACGGCGCAGCCAACTCGACGCCGCTGCTCGCGATCGTCGGCATCCTCCTCGTGTTCACGATCGCCGAGCTGCTCATCTCGCCGGTCGGCCTGTCCGTCACGACCAAGCTCGCCCCGACGGTCTTCCACACGCAGATGGTCGCGCTGTTCTTCCTGTCGATCGCGCTCGGAACGGCGATCTCGGGATGGCTCGTTCGCTTCTACGACCCGAAGAACGAGGTGCCGTACTTCGCGATCCTCGGCGGCATCGCGATCCTCGTGGGCGCCGGCCTGCTGCTCTCGGTCAAGCCGGTGCTGCGGCTGATGAAGGGCGTGAGCTAGGACCCGGGTCAGACCGACCGCAGTGCGTCGCGGTCGAGCTCCGCGATCGCGGTGAGTCCCGCGAGGCCGAGGGTGATGTCGAGCTCGGCGAGCACGTTGCGCACGACCTCGCGGACACCCGCCTCGCCCGCGATGCCGAGACCATAGGCGTACGGACGTCCGAGCGCGACCGCGGTCGCCCCGAGCGCGAGGGCGATCGCCGCGTCGGCACCGCCGCGCACGCCGGAGTCGAACACGATCGGCACCCGGCCGGCCACGCGCTGCGCGATGTCGGGCAGTACGTCGAGCGTCGGCACCGAACGGTCGATCTGACGACCGCCGTGGTTCGAGATCCAGATGCCGTCGACTCCGGCATCCATCGCCCGATCGGCGTCGTCGGGATGCACGATCCCCTTGAGGATGATCGGCAGCCTCGTCCACTCCCGCGCCTTCGCCAGGTCGTCCCAGGTGAGCGCCGGCGTCGAGAACACGTCGAGGAACGTCTCGACCGCTGTCCGCGGGAGAGGAGAGCGGATGCTGTCGCGCAGTCCCGTCCCGGTCAGCGCCGCGCCCTTCCGCGCGATCGTGACCGCCGCGGCCACCGCCTTCGGTGTGACCTTCACCGTCGGCGACCGGCCGGTGGTCGGTCGCGCGGCCCGCTCCCGCACCAGACGCTGGAACACCGGGTCGCTCGTGTACTGCGCGATCCCGAGGCCCCGCGTGAACGGCAGGTACGCGAGATCCAGGTCACGGGTGCGCCAGCCGAGCAGGTGCGTGTCGAGCGTCACCACGATCGCCTCGCATCCCGAGTCCTCCGCCCGCGCGAGGAGCGAGGCGTTGAGCTCGTCGGAGGCCGACCAGTAGAGCTGGAACAGGCGAGCGCCGCCGGGCGCGGCATCCCGGACCCGCTCCGTCGGGAACGACGCCTGATTCGACAGCGTGTAGGGCACACCGAGCGATGCCGCGGCCCGCGCGACCGCGAGGTCCGCCTCGCGGTGCGCCATCTCCATGACGCCGAGAGGGGCGAGCAGCAACGGAGTGGGTCGACGTCGCCCGAGGAAGTCGATCGAGAGGTCTCGCTTTGCGACGTCCCGAAGGGGTCGCGGCCAGACCTGCCAGCGGTCGAACGCGGCGCGGTTCGCCGCCATGGTGGACTCCGCACCGGCACCGCCGGCGATGTACGCGAACGCCTCGGCGCTGAGCGCCCGACGCGCGGCATCCTCGAGAGCGCGCTGATCGACCGGCACGGCGGGCCGAGTGCCGCTGATCCCGGCACGGTAGACCTCGGACTGGGTGCGCCGGGAGATGCCGCGACCGGCGGCGGGATCGTCCGGAGCGACGCTGCTCGTGACCATGACGCCATGCTAGTCACCTGCACGACGCGGGCTCCGGATCCCGGACCCGCGCTGCGGCCCTCACCCGTCCGAGCGCCGATAGCCTGAGGGGATGGGAGAGAACGACGACCGCGCGCGCAGACGGCTCTCCCGACAGGTACCGCGCTGGGCCACGGTCGCCGTGCTCGCCTTCGCCGGACTGTGCGCGTCGTTCATGTTCACGCTCGTCGTGCCACTGCAGGCCGAGCTCCCCCGTCTGCTGAACGCGTCGCGCGAGGACACGACCTGGGTCGTCACGATCACGCTGCTGGTCGCCGCCGTCGCCACGCCGATCTCGGGGCGCCTCGGCGACATGTACGGCAAGCGCCGTGTCGTGATCGTGCTGCTCGCCCTTCTCATCGTCGGCTCGCTCATCGCCGCCGTCTCCGGCTCGATCGTCGGCGTGATCATCGGACGGGCGCTCCAGGGCGCCGTCACCGGCGTCGTCCCGCTCGGCATCGCCATCATGCGCGACGTCCTCCCGCCCGAGCGTCTCGGCACCGCGGTGGCCCTGATGAGCGCGACCATGGGCGTCGGCGGAGCGGTCGGGATGCCGGTCGCCGCCCTCCTCGCCGAGAACGCCGACTGGCACTGGCTGTTCTGGCTCGCCGCGGCGCTCGGCGTGATCGGCCTGGCGCTGGTGCTCGTCGCCGTCCCGGAGGACGTGCTGCGCACACCCGGACGGCTCGACGTGCTCGGCGCGATCGGGCTCGCCATCGGCCTCACCGGCATCCTGCTGTTCGTGTCGCGCGGCGCGGAGTGGGGTTGGACCGCACCCCTCACCCTCACCTGCATCGTCGGCGGCCTCGCCGTGCTGCTCCTGTGGGGCTGGTATCAGCTACGGGCCGCCGACCCCCTGCTCGACCTGCGCGTCGCGGCCCGCCCCGCGGTGCTGTTCACCAACATCGCCGCGATCGGCATGGGGTTCGCGCTCTTCGCCTCGAACGTGACCTTCCCCCAGCTGCTGGAGATGCCGGTCGCGACGGGCTCGGGGTTCGGGCTCGACATGGTGTCGGCGGCGCTCGTGGTTATGCCCGCCGGCCTCGTCATGATGGTGATCTCGCCGCTCTCGGGCTGGCTCGAGCGCACGGTCGGACCGCGTCCGCTGTTCACCGTGGGCGCGTCGGCGATCGTGCTCGCCTATCTGTTCGTGCTGCTGTGGTCGAGCGAGGTGTGGCACATCCTCGTCGGCAACATTCTGATCGGCGTGGGCATCGGATTCACGTTCGCCGCGATGCCGATGATCATCATGCGCTCGGTGCCCGCGAACGAGACGGGGGCGTCGAACGGGCTCAACGCCCTGTTCCGCTCGGTCGGCACGTCGAGCGCCTCCGCCGTCATGGGAGGCGTGCTCGCTTCCATGAGCGTCGAGGTGGACGGCGTCGCCGTCCCCACGCGCGCCGCCTTCGACCTGTGCTTCTGGCTCGCGATCATCGCGGGAATCATCGCGGTGGTGCTGTCGCTGTTCATCCCGCGGCAGCGCGCGAGCGAGCGCCGCCCCTCCCTGCCGAACTGAGCAGGGCCTCTCAGAGAACCCGAGGGTCGGGATCGTCGACGCGCGGCGGGCGCAGACGATCCGGCGCCGGCCACGGCAGGACGAACCGCTGCGTGGGCGGACGGTTCACGTCGCCGAAGTCGTCGATCTTCACCACGATGCGGCCGGGGACGCCGTCCTCGTCGGGCGTGACCTCGAGGATCCGCACCCTCAGCGGACGGTCGGCCTCGCCCTCGAGCATCCACGGCTCCGCGAGCCAGGCGATTCCGTGCCCCTCGAGCGCGACCTCGGCATCCAGCCAGTCGATCGGAGCCGAGACCGGGCGGCCGAGGACGTCGACGGCGATCCAGTCATCACCCGCCGGGCGGATCCAGCCGAGCAGCTCGCCGTCATCGCGACGGTGCGGGGTCCAGTCGGTTGGCGTCATGTCGAGAGGGGCACGCCGATCAGTGCGTGTACTCCATGAGCTCGACACCCAGGACCCGGAAGACGTCGTGCGCCCGGAGGCGGTGGGTGATCGAGAGGTCGTCGAAGCAGACGATCAGCGAGTAGGCGACGCCCGCGCGGGGTCCGGCGAGGACACCGGCCTCGGCCCGCACTCCGCGATCACGGCCGGTCTTGTTGATGAAGAGCAGTCCGTGCGCGTCGTGGTCGTGCGCGAAGGGGTCGAGTCCTGTCGAAGCCGCGACGAGGCTGAGGTCCTGATTGAGGCTGAGCCACTCCGCCACCTGCGCGCTCACCGGGGCGTCGACCACCTGCGAGTTCACCAGCGCCGAGAACAGTCCGGCGAACTCGCGCGCCGACCCCACTGCGACCTGCGGGGCGTCGTCGGGCCCCCGCTCGTCACGGAACCGGTCGAGCAGGGCCGTGCGGCGCAGACCCAGGTCCTCGATGCGTCGGCGGACGCGGTCGTGCCCCACCCGGTGCAGCAGGGCGTTCACGGCGATCGGATCGCCGGCGGTCGCGGCGAGGACGGCGAGGTCCTCGAGAGGGAGCGCCGGGGCGTGGAGGTGACGCCACACGCCGGACGTCGACACGGAGTCGACGGCGCTGCGCTCCACGATCTCGAGGGGGTCGAGCGTCCCCGCCTCGAACGCCGCGGCGACCTCGATCAGCAGGGGGACGACACCGAGTCCCGCGACCGGCATCGTGACGTGGTCGTCGCCCGCCAGGACGTGGACGTGGCTGTCGAGGTCGACGACGTGCACCGAGACCTGTGCCCCGGCATCCGCGAGCTGCTCGAGCGCCCGGAGCGTCGAGGTGAAGGAACGACGTCCGGCGGCGGCACGGCGCGGCAAGCGCCGGCTGGCTCGCTGAGAGCGGCGCAGCGAGGCCAGAGGAGGCCCATCGACAGGCTCGGGAGCGCCCACGCGTGATCCTTACAGGGGGGTGTGGATTGGCGGGTAACCGCAGGGTTCGTCCCCCGCGGCACGGATATCGTAACCCCGTCGTATGGGGATGCCCCACAGACTCCGACGATTGGTCACCAGAACGTCATGCGGGCGAAACGGAGCACGTGCGGGTGGCGGCCCGCACGTGCCCGACGTCTCACCAGATCGTGACGCGGGACTCCCTCGGGAGCCAGAGGGCATCGGTCTCCGCGACGTCGAAGGCGTCGTAGAACGCGTCGATGTTGCGGACGATCTGGTTGCAGCGGAACTCGTTGGGCGAGTGGGGGTCGATCGTCAGCAGCCGCAGCGTCTCGGCCTCTCGGCTCTTCTGCTGCCACACCTGGCCCCACGACAGCAGCAGGCGCTGCACCCCCGTGTAGCCGTCGATCACCGGGGCCTCCGCCCCGTCGAGAGAGAGCTCGTACGCCTTGAGCGCGATGCCGAGACCGCCGAGGTCGCCGATGTTCTCGCCGATCGTGAGCGCGCCGTTCACGTGATGCTCGGCGTCGAGCCCCTCGGGCACGAGTGCGTCGTACTGGGCGATGAGAGCCGCGGTGCGCTCCTCGAACGCGGCGCGGTCGGCATCCGTCCACCAGTCCTCGAGTTTGCCGTCGCCGCCGTAGCGGCTGCCCTGGTCGTCGAAGCCGTGGCCGATCTCATGACCGATCACGGCGCCGATGCCGCCGTAGTTCGCGGCCGCGTCGCGGGCGACGTCGAAGAACGGGTACTGCAGGATCGCCGCGGGGAACACGATCTCGTTCATGAGCGGGTTGTAGTACGCGTTGACCGTCTGCGGGGGCATGTACCACTCGGTGCGATCGATCGGCTTCCCGACCTTGTCGACGTTGCGATCGTGCTCGAACACGGCCGCGCGGCGGATGTTGCCGAAGAGGTCGTCGCGGTCGATCTGCAGCGACGAGTAGTCGCGCCACACCTCGGGGTGACCGATCTTCGGGGTGAACGCGTCGAGCTTCGCCAGCGCACGCTCCCGGGTCTCGGCGGTCATCCACTCGAGAGTCGTGATGCTCTGGCGGTACGCCTCGATGAGGTTCGCGACGAGCTCGTCCATCGCCGCCTTGGCCGTCGGCGGGTAATGGCGCTCGACGTAGACCTTGCCGATCGCCTCGCCGAGCGCGCCCTCGGTGACGGAGACGCCGCGCTTCCAGCGTTCGCGGATCGACGGGACGCCCGTGAGCTCGGTGCCGTAGAACGAGAAGTTCTCCTGCACGATGTCGTCGGTGAGATAGGGAGCGGCGGCGTGCACGACCTGTGCGCGCAGCCACGCCTTCCAGTCGTCGAGACGATCGGCGACGAGCAGCGATCCGAGGCCCTCGACGAAGCTCGGCTGATAGACGACGGCCTCGGCGAACGCGTCGGGGGCGCTCGGCGCGACGGCCTCGCGCCACGGCGTCAGGTCGACGCCTGCGAGCTGCTGGATCTCGTCCCAGGTCTTCAGGTTGTAGGTCGCGACGGCGTCCCTGCTGCGCACGTTGTCCCAGTGGTGCGCGGCGATCTCGCCCTCGATCGCGATCGAGCGCGCGGCCTGATCCGCGGCGTCCGCGACCCCGGCGAGCGCGAGCAGACGCTCCAGGTGCGCCCGGTAGGCGGCACGCGTGCCCTCGAACGTGTCGAGACGGTAGTAGCTCTCGTCGGGGAGCGACAGCCCGGCCTGCACGAGGAACGGCACGTAGCGCTCGGGCTCGCCCGGATCCGGTTCGATGTACAGGCCGATGAGGTGCGCGCGGCCGTCACGGTCGTAGGCCCCGACCGTGCGGAGGAAGGCCGCGACGTCGTCGATCGCGTCGATCTCGGCGAGGGTCTCGGCGAGCGGAGACGCACCGGCCGCCGCGATGCGCTCGGTGTCCATGAAGCTGCCGAACAGGTCGCCGATCTTGCGGGCGAGGGTCCCGGGCTCCGCGTCCTGCGACTCCTCGATGATCGCACGCACATCCTTCTCCGCCTGCTCGGCCAGGAGGTGGAACGAGCCCCAGCGGGCCTTGTCCCCCGGGATCTCGGTGCGGGCGAGCCACGCGCCGTTGACGTGGCGGTAGAGGTCGTCCTGCGGACGGATGTCGGAGCTGAACTCGGTGGTCTCGAGGCCGGAGGGAAGCACGTCGGTCATGCGACCAGCCTAGGCGGCGGTCCGACATTCGCGGAGGAAGCGGAAGAAGAGGAGGACGAGGTCTCGGTGGGACTCAGGGTCGACGGCGCCGGCCGAAGCGACGGCGGCGCGGTGCGGGCCGGTCGTCGGGCGACTCCGTCGCCGCGTGCGCGGTGCGCCGCTCCCGCCAGGCGGCGACCTCCGCCTCCATGTCCCGGGTGGCGGTGACCACCGGCGGGCCGCCCTGCAGCTGCCGCCGCGCCTCGACCACCCGACGGTTGAAGTCGTCGAGCACCTCACGCACGTCGCTCTCCCGCCCGAGGAGGTCGAGCCGGGCGTCCATGTCGCGATCCTCCGCGCGCAGCATGATCGCGGGCGGCCCGAGGCCGGTGAGGTTCTCCGTCTCGATCTTTCGGCGGATCCACCAGTCCGGATCGTGATGCGTGCCGAGGCCTTCGAGGGGCTTGCCGGCTCCGGGCAGGTCGTCGAACTCCCCGCGACGGATCGCGAGCTGGATCGCCGTCTCGATGTACGCCGCCCGATCGATCGCCGCCGCGGCGCCGGGAGCACCGTCCGTCTCCGCCTCCCGCGCGTCGGACTCACCCGCGCCCTCGCTCGACTGTCGGGCGCGATATCGCGCCGCAGCCTCCCGGGGATCCGTCATGGCACACCTCCGCGGCATCGTCGACATCGCCCGTGATCCCACCCTACGCCGCGATCGGACGCCCGGCGTCGGCGACTGCCCATAGGCTCGGAGGATGACCGAGCGCCCCCTCAACCGCGAGATCCTCCGGCTCGCGGTGCCGGCTCTCGGAGCGCTGATCGCCGAGCCGGCGTTCCTGATCGTCGACGCCGCCCTCGTCGGACACCTCGGCACGACGCCGCTCGCCGGCCTCGGCATCGCGGGCGCTGTGCTGCAGACGATCGTCGGGTTGATGGTGTTCCTCGCGTACTCGACGACGCCCGCCGTCGCGAGGCGCTTCGGGGCCGGCCGTCCCGGCGACGCCGTCTCGGTCGGCGTCAACGGCATGTGGCTCGCGCTCTCGCTCGGAGCCGTGCTCGCCGCCGCGGGCGCCGCGTCCTCGCCCTGGCTCGTGTCGTTGTTCGGGGCCAGCGAGGCCGTGTCGGTCGAGGCCAACGCCTACCTCGTCGTCTCGATGTGGGGCCTTCCGGCGATGCTCATCGTGTTCGCCGCGACCGGACTGCTGCGCGGGATGCAGGACACCGTGACGCCCCTGTGGATCGCCGGGCTCGGCTTCGGCGCCAACGCGCTTCTGAACGTGCTGTTCATCTACGGGTTCGGCTGGGGCATCGCGGGGTCCGCGGCGGGCACGGTCGTCGCGCAATGGGGCATGGTCGGGGCGTACGTGCTCGTCGTGCGTCGACTCGCCGCGCGTCATCAGGCGTCTCTGCGGGTGCAGCGCGAGGGCCTCGGCCGGACGGCACGCTCCGGCGGATGGCTCTTCCTGCGCACCGTGAGCCTGCGCGTGGCCCTGCTGGCGACGGTGGCGGTGGCGACCGGCATCGGGACGTCCGAGCTCGCGGGGTGGCAGATCGTGTTCACGATCTTCTCGGCCGCGGCCTTCGCCCTGGATGCGCTCGCGATCGCCGCGCAGGCCCTGATCGGCAAGGCGCTCGGCGCCCAGGACGAGCTTCAGGTGCACCGCGTGCTGCGCCGGACGGTGGCGTGGGGCGTGTGGTTCGGTGTCATCGTCGGCGCGATCATCGCGGCGCTCTCCGGAGTGCTGGGCATCGTCTTCACCGGCGATCCCGTCATCGCGTCCCTCGTCCAGCCGGCTCTGCTGGTCCTGGCGATCGCCCAGCCGATCGCCGGGGTCGTCTTCGTGCTCGACGGCGTGCTGATGGGCGCGGACGACGCGCGCTACCTCGCGATCGCCGGGGGCCTGAACCTCGTGCCGTTCCTGCCCGTCCTGTGGGTCATCGGGGTGAGCGGCGTGGACGCGGCACCCGGTCTGATCTGGCTGGCCGTGGCGTTCTTCGGCGTCTACCTGCTCGCCCGCCTCGCGACGCTCGGCTGGCGCGTCCGCTCGGGACGCTGGGTGACGGCGGGCGCCTGACGCGAGGTCCCGGGGGGATTCGTCCTCCACAGAGGTCGCCCGCTCGCGGGCTGTCCACCGCCCCGGAAGTCTCCCGGAATACAGCGCTGCGGACCCCTGGCGCGCTCAGCGATGATCGGCGGACACTGAAGGGATGCTGGGGATGACCGAACCACAGGTGTGGACACTGATCGGCGTGTTCGCCGCGGGCATGTACGGAACGATCACGGTGATCCTGACGATGTTCACTCGCATCATGAAGACCGAGTTCGAAAGCGTGCACAAGGAGATCGGGAGCGTGCGATCCGACCTGCAGATCGAGATCGGGAGTGTGCGGAAGGAGATGGCCAGCGAGTTCGGGAGTGTGCGCACCGAGATCCGCGCCGTGCACGGACGCATCGACCATCTGGACCGCGACGTCAACGCGATCTACCGGCACCTGTTCGGCATCGACCGCGGCTGACCGTCGGCGCAGCGGCATCCTCAGTCGGCGTGCCTCCGGCACCACTCGTACATGATGACCGCAGCGGCGGCACTCGCATTGATCGAGCGCGTCGAGCCGTACTGCGTGATCTCGATGTGCGCGGTGGCTGCGGCGAGCGCCTCCTCCGACAACCCCGGCCCTTCCTGACCGAACAGCAGCACGCAGCGCTCGGGCAGATCGGCGCGGTCGACGGGTACGGCGCCATCGACGTTGTCGACCGCGATCACCGGGATGTGCTCGCCGGCCGCCCACGCCGTGAAGGCGGCGACGTCCTCGTGGTGCACGACGTGCTGATACCGGTCGGTGACCATCGCTCCGCGCCTGTTCCACCGCCGACGCCCGATGATGTGCACGGTGTCGGCGAGGAAGGCGTTGGCGCTGCGCACGATCGAGCCGATGTTCATGTCGTGCTGCCAGTTCTCGATGGCGACGTGGAACGGATGCCGTCGCGTGTCGAGGTCGGTCACGATCGCGTCCATCCGCCAGTACCGGTAGCGGTCGATGACGTTGCGCGTGTCTCCGGCAGCGAGCAGCTCAGTGTCGTAGTGCTCATCGGTCGGCCAGGCGGTCTCGCCGCCGGGCCACGGCCCCACCCCGTAGCCGGGTTGCGCGGGCGAGGTCTCCGGCTGCTCCCGCGACCCCGCGCCGGACGCGGATGACGGGTCCTCCGGAGTCTGCGGGTCCATCCCGTCAGGCTATCCCGACCGCGGCATCCCGATATTTAGGTTCGCCGAAAAATCCGCTAGGGTTTCGGTGTGCCTAAAAATTCCGTGATCGAGGTCCGCGCCGCCCGGACGACCCCGCCCCGCAGCCTGTGGCTGCTCGGACCCGCCCTCGTCGCCGGCGTCGCCTACCTCGACCCGGGCAACGTCGCGAGCAACATGACCGCGGGCGCGCAGTACGGATACCTGCTCGTGTGGATCGTCGTGGCGGGCAACGTCATGGCCTGGCTCATCCAGTACCTGTCCGCCAAGCTCGGCGTCGTCACCGGGCAGAGCCTCCCCGAGGTCCTCGGACAGCGCCTGCGACGGCCGTGGGCGCGTCGCGCCTACTGGCTGCAGGCGGAGCTCGTGGCGATGGCCACGGATCTCGCCGAGGTGATCGGCGGCGCCGTGGCCCTGCATCTCCTGTTCGACATCCCCCTGCTGCTCGGTGGGCTCATCACGGGAGCCGTGTCGATGGGGCTCCTCCTGGTCCAGAGCCGCCGCGGACCGCGTCCGTTCGAGTTCGTGATCATCGGGCTCATGGCGATCATCACGATCGGCTTCGTCGCCGGCCTCTTCATCGCGCCACCCGACCCCGCCGGCGTCGTCGACGGACTCGTCCCGCGCTTCCAGGACACCGGGTCGGTCCTGCTCGCCGCATCCATCCTCGGCGCGACGATCATGCCGCACGCGATCTACGCGCACTCGTCGCTGGCCCGCGATCGGTTCGGTGCGGCGTCCGACTCCCCCGCGGAGGCCGCCCGCATCGAGACCTCCCGCATCCGCCGACTGCTCACCGCGACCCGCTGGGACGTGTCGATCGCCATGCTCATCGCCGGTTCGGTGAACCTCAGCATCCTGCTGCTGGCCGCCGCCAACCTCGCCGGCGTCGACGGCACGGACTCGCTGGAGGGAGCACACGCCGCACTCGCGGCCGGACTCGGTCCCGTCGTCGCGACGTTCTTCGCGGTGGGCCTGCTCGCCTCCGGCCTCGCCTCGACCTCGGTCGGCGCCTACGCGGGAGCGGAGATCATGCACGGACTCCTCCACGTCCGCATCCCGCTGCTCGCGCGCCGTCTGGTGACCCTCGTGCCCGCGCTCCTGATCCTCGGACTCGGGGTCGACCCCACGCTCGCGCTCGTGCTCAGCCAGGTCGTGCTGTCGTTCGGCATCCCCTTCGCGCTGATCCCGCTCGTCGCGCTCACCGCGCAGCGGCGCACCCTCGGGCCCTGGACGAACCGGGCGTGGACCACGGCCGCGGGCATCGTGGCCTCCGTGCTGCTGATCGCCCTGAACGGCGCGCTGCTGTGGCTCGTGCTCACCGGAGCGTGAGCACGAGTCAGACGGCGGGCACGGCGCGGCCGGGAAGCGCGATTAGGCTCGGAGCATGTCTGCAGAATCCGCGCGCCGCACCGTCCGCATCCTCACGTGGATCGGGGTCGCGACCGGAGTGATCGGCGGTCTGCTCGTCGCGTTCCCGACGGTCCTACCGGTGGGCGGCCCCTGGGTGCAGCTCGCCCTCGGCGTCGCGACGCTCGTGCTCGCTTTCCGCGCCCGCAAGCGCGGCATCGACGAGGTCGAGGGCTTCGACGGACGTCTCTCGCTCTTCGCGGCGCTGCTCGGATTCCTCGTGGTGTTCTTCGCCGGACAGGTCGCCTTCGGCATCCTCGTCGACGTCGCGAACTGAGCACGCCGCGCGGCCTCGCCTAAGCTGGGAACGTGGCCTCCCCCGCAGCTGACGACTACCTCAAGACCGTCTACGCGCACACCGAGTGGCAGGATGCGCCGATCACCCCGTCCGTGCTCGCGGGCAAGCTGGGCATCGCGCCGTCGTCGGTCACCGAGATGGTGAAGAAGCTCGCGGCCGCCGGGCTCGTCTCGCACGTGCCCTACGGCGCCGTGCGGCTGACGGATGCCGGGACGCAGCGCGCTCTCGCGATGGTTCGTCGTCATCGGCTTATCGAGACGTGGCTCGTGCAGGAGTTCGGCTACGGCTGGGACGAGGTGCACGACGAGGCCGAGGTGCTCGAGCACACGATCAGCGACCGGCTGCTCGAGGGCATCGACGCACGTCTGGGGCGCCCGCGTTTCGACCCGCATGGCGACGCGATCCCCGACGCCGACGGCCGGGTGGACCGGGAGCCGTTCGTGCTGCTCGCGGACGCCCCGACCGGCCACACCGGCAGGGTCCTCCGCGTGGACGACCGCGACCCGGAACTGCTCCGCTCCCTGGACGCGCTGGGTCTCGTCGTCGCGGCAGTCGTGACCACGACGACGTCCGGGATCACGATCGGCGATGACCCCGCCGATCTCCCCGCCGGCGCCGCCGAGGTCGTCTGGTTGAGCGCCTAGACCTGTCACCTGACGGCAACACGCGCCCAGTACGCTGTGCACATGGGACACCGCGACGACATCGAGTGCTGGCTGACCGACATGGACGGTGTTCTCGTGCACGAGAACACCGCCATCCCCGGAGCCTCTGAGCTGCTCGCCGGCTGGGAACAGAACGAGATCCCCTACCTCGTGCTCACGAACAACTCGATCTTCACGGCTCGCGACCTGTCGGCGCGGCTCCGCGCGAGCGGCCTGATCGTGCCGGAGGAGCGCATCTGGACCTCGGCGCTCGCCACCGCGGACTTCCTCAAGCAGCAGCTGCCCGGCGGCTCGGCGTTCGTGATCGGCGAGGCCGGCATCCTGACCGCCCTGCACGAGGCCGGGTTCATCATGACCGAGACGGCCCCCGACTTCGTCGTCGTCGGCGAGACCCGCAACTACTCGTTCGAGGCCATCACCAAGGCGATCCGCCACATCATCAACGGCTCGCGCTTCATCGTCACGAACCCCGATGCGACGGGACCGTCGGCCGACGGCGTGCTCCCCGCCACCGGCGCCATCGCGGCGCTCATCACGAAAGCCACGGGCAAGGAGCCGTACGTGGTCGGCAAGCCGAACCCGATGATGTTCCGCTCGGCGCTCAACAAGATCGGCGCGCACTCCAAGAAGACCGGCATGATCGGCGACCGCATGGACACCGACATCGTCGCCGGTATCGAGGCGGGCCTGCACACCGTGCTCGTGATGACCGGCATCAGCGATCAGGCC
The DNA here is from genome assembly GCF_044749125.1 of Microbacterium sp. NPDC089696. Classification (NCBI taxonomy): domain Bacteria; kingdom Bacillati; phylum Actinomycetota; class Actinomycetes; order Micrococcales; family Microbacteriaceae; genus Microbacterium; species Microbacterium sp. NPDC089696. The sequence continues at coordinate 1,150,383 of NZ_JBIVHF010000002.1, forward strand.
GAGATCGAGAAGTACCCGTTCCGTCCCGACGAGATCGTCGACTCGGTCGCCGATCTGCTCCCCACGGTCACGGAGTCGATCCCGACGCTCGACGAGGACTGACCGAGAACCGGCCGATGGGCGCACTCGATGAGGGCGAGAGGGTCAGTGCGGCGGATGCCGCGGCCTGGCGCGCCTGGCTCACGGAGAACCATGACCGCGCGGCGGGCGTCTGGCTGCTGAGCGTGCGCGGCAAGGACGCGGGAGGTGTCGGCTACGACGACGCCGTGCGTCAGGCGCTCTGCTTCGGCTGGATCGACGGCCCCGTGCGGACCTTCGACGACACCACGGTCGGACAGTGGTTCTCGCCGCGTCGACCGGGCAGCGGCTGGGCGGCGACGAACAAGGCGCGCATCGCCGAGCTCGAGGCCGCCGGACTCCTCGCACCCGCCGGCATCCGCGTGCTCGAGCTCGCGAAGTCCAACGGCTCATGGACCGTGCTCGACGGGCCGGAAGCGGGCATCGAGCCGCCGGACCTGACCGCCGCGCTGGACGCCGTGCCGGAGGCGCGCGCGCACTGGGATTCGTTCCCGAAGTCCGTCAAGAAGTTCGGGCTCACGCACATCGCCATGGCGAAGCGACCGGAGACGACAGCGGCTCGGATCGCGAAGATCGTCGCGGATGCCGCAGAAGGGAAGCGCCCATGACTCAGCAGGACCTGCTGTTCCTCGTCCTGATCCTCATCGGGGTGAGCTCGCTGACGCTGATCATCGTCCAGGTGGTGCGCTCCCGCGGACGCGGATCCGATGACGGCGACGGCCGCGCCGGCTGGTGGGAAGGCCCCTGGGAGGACGACGACCGCAAGCGCTGAGCGGGGTCAGGCCCCCAAGAATCAGCTCAGCTCAGCTCAGCTCAGCTCAGCTCAGCTCAGCTCAGCTCAGGGTCAGGCTCCGCACGCCGGCGACGGGCGCCGGCATCCGCAGCGGTCCGTCACCCGGGGTGATCGTTCCGAGGATGCGCGGTTCGCGCGCCCCCGTGCCGCCCGCGGTCACGGCAGGCACGCCGTGCATCGTGCACCAGCCGATCAGGGCGAAGAGAATGGCCTCCTTGCTGTCGACCGGAGCGCCCAGTTCGTCCGCGAGCACGATCTCGACATCGGGGAGCGCCTCGCGCAGCCCCTGGAGGATCAGCGGGTTGTGGCATCCTCCACCCGACAGCGCGAGGAAGCGGATGCCGGCGGCCGCGACGTCCTGTGCGACCGTGCGCACCGTGAGCTCGGTGAGGGTGCGCACGAGATCGGGAGCGCTGACCTCGCGCCCCTGGCGGCGGGCGTCGTCGACGTGGCCGCGCACGTAGTCGAGGTGGAAGTGCTCCTTGCCGGTGCTCTTCGGCGCGGGGAGCGCGTAGTACGGATCGGACAGGAGCGTTTCGAGAAGCACGTCGTCCACGGCTCCGGTGCGCGCGATCGCTGCGTCCGCGTCGTACCCGTGCTCGTTCAGGCCCTCGGAGCCGACGACCGCGTCGACGAGCGCGTTCGCCGGACCGATGTCGTAGGCGACGAGCCCGCCGGGCGCGACCACGGTCATGTTCGCGATGCCGCCGAGGTTCACGGCCGCCGACACGCCCGCACGGCCGCGGAGCAGTAATTCGTCGAGGTACGACACGAGCGGGGCGCCGTGTCCACCCGCGGTGATGTCGCGGATGCGGACGTCGGAGACGACCGGCGCCCCCACGCGCTCGGCGATCCACGCGGGCTGCCCGATCTGCAGTGTGCCGCGGGCGTGCCCGCCGTCGACCCAGTGGAAGACGGTCTGGCCGTGCGTGCACACGGCATCCACTCCCCCGACGGCCTCCGCCGCGTCACGGGCGACCTCGGCGAAGGCCTGGCCGATCAGGGTGTCGAGCTCGCACATCTCGGCGAAAGTGGTCTGAGCGGGTGGGAGCGCGGCGATGAGTCGGGCGCGGAGCGCGGGGTCGTAGGGGACGCTGTCCTCGTGCAGGACCGAGCCGTGGAGAGCGCCGTCGTGCTCGCGGAAGTCGACGACCGTGACGTCGATCCCGTCGTGAGAGGTTCCCGAGAGGAGTCCGAGTACGCGCATGTTGCAGTCCTTCCCGCGGCGGATGTCGGTATCGAGCCTACGGGGATTTGTTAGGGATGCTGGCGGAACTCGCGCACTCGCCCTCCACATCTCACCGTCCTGTGTCGATCTCCACCACGCTCGGCCTCTCACTCACGGCCGCGGCGACGGCTGGACGAGCGCAGCTAGCATTCTGCGAAACCCACCCTCGCGACGTCAGAATGGGAGCATGTTCGTGTCCGCAGAGATCATCGCCGTCGTGCTCAGCGCCGTCGGCATCGTGGTGACGCTCGGCACGAGCATGTTCCTCGGCTTCGCGTGGTGCGTGCGGAGGACGGATGCCGTCGAGGCGAGACTCGGGGCCCGGATCGACGAACTGGACCACCGACTCGGCGCCCGGATCGACGAACTGGACCACCGACTTGGCGCCCGGATCGATGGATCGGAGAAAAGCCTCGGCTCACGCATCGACAACCTGGCGCACGAGATGACCGAACTCAAGATCGCGGTGGCGCGGCTCGAAGGTCCCGTGCCGCACCTGCTCACACGCTCACGCTGACCTCGACCCGGCCTGCGACGGAGGGCGAGATCCGCGGAACAGGATCAGCGCAGCACGAGGGCGGCGGCGCCGATCAGCGGCCCCTCGTCGCCCAGTCCCGACCGGACGACGCGGGTGCGGCGGGAGTACTCGTGCGCGGCGCTCGTCGTGAGCGCGCTCTGCACGAGGTCGATGTAGTCCTCGGAGACCCGGGAGAACCCTCCGCCGATCGCGACCATGTCGAGGTCGACAAGGGTCGCGGCATCCGCGAGCGCCTCGCCGACGGCCGTCGCCGAACGGATGATCGCGGCGCGCGCGATCTCGCCGCCCGCCGCGGCGTCCCGTGCGAGGTCTTCGCCGGTCGCACCGCCCCATCCCTGCTGCTGCGCCCACGCGGCGCTCGCCGGCCCCGAGGCGATCTCCTCCAGGGTCAGTCCGCCCTCGCGGCGCACCTGCCCGAGGTGTCCGGCATTGCCCGTCGCCCCGGGGATGTACGCGCCGTTCACGACGAAACCGCCGCCGACTCCCGTCGACACGACGATCGACAGCGATGCTCCGGCGCCCTGGGTCGCACCGAGCCACGATTCCGCGAGCGCGAGAGCGCCGCCGTCGTGGCCGAGCACCGTGGGCACCTCGCGCCCGAGAGCGGCCGACGCGCTCGCCCGCACGGATTCCGCGAGACCGAAGCCGCGCGCGAGGGGCATGTTGACGGGGACGATCGCCCCGGCGGAGCGCTCGATCGGACCGGCGCTGCCCGCGCCGGCGCCCACGAGCTCGGCATCCGCGGGGAGAGCAGCCAGGGCGTGCGCGACGACCGCCGAGACACCGCGGTCGAGCGACTCGAACGTCGCCTCGCGGCCGGTGGCCTGCCGCGAGCGACTGCCCGTGACGAGCACGCCGTGCTCGCTCACGAGCGCGGCCTCCATCTTCGTGCCGCCGACGTCGACGGCCAGTGCGTAGCGGGTCACTGCGGGTCGAGTCCGAGGTCGTCGAGGTCGAACGCGGCTCGCCATTCCAGGCCCTCGGCCTCGATCGCAGCCTGCGCTCCGGTCTTGCGGTCGACGATCACGGCGACGGCCACGACTTCTGCACCTTCCTTGCGGAGGGCCTCGACGGCCTTGAGTGCGGACTGCCCGGTGGTCGAGGTGTCCTCGAGCACGACGACGCGCTTACCGGAGACGTCCGCGCCCTCGATCTGACGGCCGCGACCGTGGTCCTTGGGCTCCTTGCGCACGACGAAGGCGTCGAGCGGACGGTCGGTCGCGACCGAGGCGTGGAGCACCGAGTTCGCGATCGGGTCGGCGCCGAGCGTGAGGCCTCCGACCGCCACGACGTCGAGGTCGGAGATCAGGTCGAGCATGATGCGGCCGATCGCGGGGGCCGCGCGATGGTCGAGCGTGAGCTTGCGCATGTCGACGTAGTACGTCGCCTGCTTGCCGCTGGACAGGGTGAAGTCCCCGTGGAACACGGCCTCGTCTGTGATGAGGTCGAGGAGTGTCTGGCGGTCTGCGTCGAGTGCGGTCACGGCTTCCAGTGTAGGAGGCGCGGCGCGCATCCTCCGCAGATGTCACGCGATATCCGGTGTCGGCAGCCGCAACTAGGCTGGACGCATGCGCTTGGCCACCTGGAACGTCAACTCCATCCGCACCCGCGTCACCCGCACCGTCGAGTTCGCCGTCCGTGAAGACGTCGACGTGCTGGCGATGCAGGAGATCAAGTGCAAGCCGGAGCAGTTCCCGTACGGGCCGTTCGAGGAGGCCGGCTACCACGTCGAGGTGCACGGCCTGAACCAGTGGAACGGCGTCGCGATCGCGAGCCGTCTCCCGATCACCGACGTGCAGACCTCGTTCGCCGGCATGCCCGGCTTCGCGAAGGGCCACGAGGGCCCAAACGCACCGCTCGAGGCGCGCGCGCTGGGCGTGCTCGTCGACGGTGTGCGCGTGTGGAGCCTGTACGTGCCGAACGGCCGCGCGCTGGGCGACCCGCACCTCGCGTACAAGCTGCACTGGCTCGAGGCGCTCAAGACGGCGACGGCCGCCGAGCTCGCCGCGAACCCCTCCCAGGCGCTCGCCCTGGTCGGCGACTTCAACATCATCCCGTTCGATAAGGACAACGGAGACCCCGATATCGTCGAGGGCGTCTCCACGCACGTCTCCCCCGAGGAGCGCCAGGCGTTCTTCACGCTCGCCGACGCGGGACTCACCGACGTCGTCCGGCCGCTGATCCCCGAGGGCTTCACGTACTGGGACTACCAGCGCCTCAAGTTCCCCCGCAACGAGGGCGTGCGCATCGACTTCATCCTCGGCTCCCAGACGCTCGCGGATGCCGTGACCGCGGCGTCGATCCACCGCGACGAGCGCAAGGGCGAGCAACCCAGCGACCACGTCCCGGTGCTCGTCGACCTCGACGACAGCCGCCTCGGCACGAGCGCCGCCGAGGACGACGACGACCTCCCGATGATCTTCTCCTGAGCGCCGCGAGACGAAACGCTGTGCACCTCCGCCTGATCGCGACCGACCTCGACGGCACTCTCCTCACCTCCAAGGTCGAGGTCAGCGGGCGCACGCGGGCCGCGCTCGACGCGGCGCGGGCGCGCGGCGTCCACGTCGTGCCGGTCACGGCCCGTCAGCCGATCGGCCTGCGCGCGATCGCGGGAGGGGCCGGCTTCGACGGCTGGGCCCTCTGCAGCAACGGCGCGTTCGCCACCCACCTCACCGACGGACGGATGCTGTTCGCCGAGGAACTCCCCTCCGACACGATCCGCACGCTGGCCGCGGCGCTGCGCGAGAGCATCCCCGACCTGCTGTTCGCGAGCGTGCGCGACGAGGGCGAGGGCTTCGTCGCGCAGCACGGCTATGCCTCGATCGCCGACCTGACCGACCACAAGCGCGACCCGCGCACGATGGGCGGCGTCGACCTCGAGCACGTGCTCGCCGCTCCCAGCCTCAAGCTCGTGATCCGGCATCCCGAGCTCGCGCCCGCCGTCGTGTTCGACGCCCTGCGAGCGCTCGGCCTGACCGGGTTCGAGGCGACGCTCTCGGGCGCCCCGTTCGTCGAGGTCATGGCCGAGGGCGTCACGAAGGCCACGGGGCTCGCACGCCTGTGCGAGCACCTCGACATCGATCGCACGGACGTCGTCGCCTTCGGCGATGCGCTCAACGACGTCGAGATGCTGCACTGGGCCGGCCACGGCGTCGCGATGGCGAACGCCGAGGACGCCGTGAAGGATGCCGCCGACGAGACTACGGCGTCGAACGACGACGACGGGGTGGCGCTGGTGATCGAGCGGATGCTGGGCTGACGCGACTCGATCCGGAACGGTGGACCCGGCCACCCGCACGGGGCGACCGGGTCGGTGACGCGGTGTCGGGTCAGCTCTGCGCGCGCCGACGTCGCACGAGCACCGCGCCGATCAGAGTGAGGAAGAGCCCCATGAGGAGAACTCCCGTCGGGACCTCCGCACCCGTCGCCGCCAGGCGGTCGGGTGCGGTCGCCGAGCCCGTGCTCGCCGCCGCGGTCACCTGCAGCGCGGCGCTGGCCTGGATCGTGCCCCCCGCGCGGAGTGCGACGAGCGTGTGAGCGCCGACGGGCGCCGATGCGGGGATCCGCAGGACGCCGCTGATCCGTCCGTTCTGATCCGCCGTGAGGGAGCCGAGGGCGATCGGATCGGAGTGGAGCTCGAACGCGACGGACTCCCCCGCGCCGAACCCGGAGCCCGTGACCGTGAGCGATCCGCCGGCGCGGATCGTCCCCGCCGAGAGAGTCAGCGCGGGGGCGGGCGCGTCGCACGAAGGGGTGAGCGTCACGTCGATGTTCGGGAACGTACCCCCGGCACCGGCCCAGATGCTCGTCGCTTTCTCGAGCGAGGTGGCGCCACCCGAGTACCGGGTGCAGAATCCCTCCGCGGCGACGCGGATCCGGTACTCGCCGGCCGGGAGCGGGCCGCTCTCCTGTGCGATGAAGGGGTCGTCGCTGCCGAAGCGGTACACGTCGAGGGTGTTGATCGTCGCTACCTCGCGCCACTCCCCGTTGCTCCACAACAGCGCCGTGACGGCGGCACCCTCGGAGGGCAGGGTGGCGCCGGACGTGGTGACGACACCCTGGATGTCAGCGCCGGGTTCGAGCGTGAAGTCGATGCCCGTGACGTCGTCGGTCGACCCGAGCGTCACCGAAGTGGCCTCCGACGCGGTCTTCGCGTCGCGGTAGTACATGAGTCCCCAATCGATGCCGAATTCACTCAGGCCGGCGCGGAGCGTGTAGTCACCGGCCGGAAGCGCGAGTCGATAGGTGCCGTCGTTCCGGGAGTAGGCGATTCCGGCGAACTCACCACCCGACCATGCCTCGACGATCACGCTCTCCGCCAGAGGCGCACCGCCGACGAAGATGGTGCCGGTGATCGCGGCCACGGATGCGAGCTCGGCGTCGATGCCGGTCCGTACCTCGCCGGGGGTCACCGTGATCGGAGTGGCAGCCTCCTCCGTCGCGGCATCCTCCCAGTATTCGGCGGCAGCGGTATCGTCGCTGCTCTGGAAGCGCACGAGGTGCGTGCCCGCAGCGACCGCAACGCTGTACGTGCCGTCCGGCTCGATCGCTCCGCTCCAGGAGCCGGCATCCGAGAACACCTCGACGGCACCGGTCACGGGCGACCCATCGGTCTCCCTCGTCACCGTGCCCGAGATCGTCGCCAGGCCCTGCATCGATGCGTCGATGCCCGACCGCTCCTCACCTGCGACGACGGTGATCGCCGTCGCTTCCGCACGGGTGGCCACGCCGTCCCAGTACTCCATCGCGAGCCCGTGAGAGTCGGGCGCGGAGAACCAGATGATGTGGTCGCCCGCGGCGACGTCGTCGAAGCGGTACTCGCCGTTCTGATCGGTGAACGTCATGCGCGGCGGCGACGTCACGACCGACTGCCGGAACACGGCGATCCCCTCAACCGGCTGATCATCGGACTCCCGCGTCACCGTGCCCGAGATCGACCCCGCGTCGACCGCGGCAATCGTCATGGCGCGCGTCCCGTCGGCTCCGTCGTCGGCGGCGGCCGCCAGCGTTCCCGTCATCGTCGTCGCGGCTACCGCCACTGCTGCGAGCATCGCCTGGAGCAGGCGGCTCCTTCCACGTCGCGACATCGTCGCCCCTTCCCCCGCGGAGGTCCGACGCGCAGGAGAGCCTGTCACGCGCGACCTCTGGAACATCCGTGCCGCGCGCGCGGCAACGTGCTCCGAATCTAGGGGAGCCCGAGCGGGTCCCTCCAGCGTCTGGATGAATTCGGACGCATTCGTGATGAATCCGATATATCGACGACGACTCGACGTCGGTCAGTCCTCGAAGGTGTCGACCTGCGGGGCGCGGTCCGTGCGACCGTAGCGGAGGAGGGTCACACCCTCGGCATCCGTCACCGGCTTCTCGAGCAGCTCGAGCACAGAGGGCAGCGCGTCGTCACGGAAGACCTTCTTGCCCGCACCGAGCAGGATCGGGTAGACCCAGAGGTTGAGCTGATCGAACAGCCCTTCCGCGAGCAGCGTGTGCACGAAGTCGATGCTGCCGATCACGTGCACCTCACGGTGCCGCGCGCGCAGCTCGTCGATCTCGGCCGCGAGGTCGGCGCCCACGCGGGAACTGCCCTGCCAGGCGAGCGGGAGGTCCGCGTCCCGGGTCGCGACGTACTTCGGCACGCGGTCGAAGAGCTGCCCGATGTCGCCGGAGGGGCCGTCGGTGTGCTCGGGCCAGTACGAGGCGAAGATGTCGTAGGTGCGACGGCCGAGCAGCAGGGCGTCGAGGCCCTCCATCCCCTTCGCGATCTCCGGTCCGACCCCGGACGACGGGTATCCGGCCTGCCATCCGCTGAAGGTGAAGCCGCCCGAGGTGTCCTCCCCCACACCGCCCGGGCCTTGCGCCACGCCGTCGAGCGTCGCGAACAGGTCGATGAGGATACGTCCGGTCATGTCAGTGCTCCTTTGCACGGGGAACAGCGGTTACTGCACGGTGAGGGGTGCGCCGAGCGGCGCGATGTGGAACGTGCGGGCGAACGAATCGAGGTGCGAGACGTCGCCGCGGACGACGGCGAGGACGTCCTGCTCGATCGCCTCGAGCGGTGTGAGGTCGCCGCCGATGAGACGACGGATGCCGGGGCCGGCGACGATCACGGCATCCGGCTCCGCGGGCGACTCCCGCCCTCCGACGGGTGGTGGGGGTGGGGCGACCTGCGTCACCGTGAGCTCGCGGTCGTGCACGGAGGCGTGCAGCGCGACCTCGCCGACGTGCAACTCGTACTCCGCGTCGTCCGCGGCATCCGCCTGGAACGCCGTCCGCAGCGCCATCGTGAGCGAGTCGGCCGTGACGACGTCGCCCTCTTCGGGATCGCCCATGGCCTGGAAGCCCCAGCGGCCGAGGGCGAGCACCACGGGTTCGAGCGCCCGACCGTACGGCGTGAGCTCGTAGGCGAGCCCGCGGAGCAGCGGGATGCGGCGGATCACGCCGCCCTCCTGCAGCTCCTTGAGGCGGGTGGAGAGGATGTTGGTGGGGATGCGCGGCAGACCCTGCTTGAGGTCGGTGTACCGACGCGGTCCGACGAGCAGATCGCGGACGATGAGCAGCGCCCACCGTTCCCCGATCAGCTCGACGGCGGTCGTGACCCCGCAGTACTGGCCATAACTGCGCGTCGCCATCAGGAGCCGGTGCTCTGCTCCGCGACGTGCTCCGGGCCGTTCTCGACGGCCTCCGGGGTCATGTACAGGAAGCCGAGGGAGTTGCCGTCGGGGTCGTCGATGTCGCGCGAGTACATGAAGCCGTAGTCCTGCGCGGGCTTCGGCTCGGTGCCGCCGGCGGCGAGGGCCTTCTCGGCGATCGCGTCGACCTCCTCGCGCGACTCGCGGCTGAACGTCACCGACACCTGGGCGACCTGCGTCGGGTCGGCGATCGGTTTGTCGGTGAAGGTCTGGAAGAACTCGCGCTTCAGGACCATGAAGTAGATGGTCTCCGACCACACGACGCATGCGGCGTTCTCATCGGTGAAGTTCGGGTTGATCTCGCAGCCGAGGGCCGTGTAGAACGCCTTGGCGCGCTCGAGATCGGTGGTGGGCAGGTTGACGAAGACACTGGTCACGATGACTCCCTTGTCGGTGGTGCTGTCGATGTCGGGAGCCGCTGGTGCGACCCCGATACCGCAAGCTTGTTAAAAACAAGCACGCTTGTCAAGAGCAAGTTCCGAGCGACCGGATCCGCCGCGCGGGGGATGCCGCGGCATCGCCTCCGCCCGTACGGTGGACGTCATGCCCGCCGTGCCGTTCACCCGCACCCCGAGCGTCCGCGACCGTCGCAGCGATCTCGTCCTCGCGGCGATCATGTTCGTCGGCGCGATCCTCAGCGCCGCGCTCTCGACGATCTCGCATATCTACGGCGACGCGACCGCCGAGCCGTGGACCGCGATCGTGTATGCCGCCGTCATCACGGCGCCGCTGGCGTTCCGCCGCTGCTTCCCCGCGCCGGTGGCCGTGATCGTGTGCGTCGCCTACTTCGCCGCCGTGTCGCTCAAGGTCCCCGAGATCTACGTCGGCAACATCGCGATGTTCGTGGCGCTGTACACGGTGGGCGCATGGATGAACAACCGCCGCGCGGCGACGATCGTGCGCGTCGCGATCATCGTCGGCATGTTCGCGTGGCTCCTCCTCACGATGTACCGCACCGCACTCGATGAGGCCGACAAGGCCGAGATCGCCGCCGGGCTGCTCTCTCCGTACGTCGCCTACATGCTGCTGCAGGTGCTGCTGAACGCGCTGTACTTCGGCGGCGCCTTCTACTTCGGCGACCGGTCCTGGAACGCGGCGCAGTCCCGCGAGGTCCTCGAGCAGCGCACGGTCGAACTGGAGCGCGAGCGCGAGGTCACCGCGGCGCAGGCCGTCGCCCTCGACCGCGTGCGCATCGCCCGCGAGCTGCACGACGTGGTCGCGCACCACGTCTCGGTCATGGGCGTGCAGGCCGGAGCCGCACGGCTCGTGATCGACCAGGACCCCGACAAGGCGCGTGGGATCCTCGCCGGCATCGAGGGGTCCGCGCGCGACGCGATCCACGAGCTCCGTCAGCTGCTCGAGACGCTGCGTGCGCCCGGCGGGGAGACGACGGACACCTCCTCGACGGTGTCGCTCGACGACATCGCCGACCTCGTCGCCGCCTCCGCCGAGGCCGGCCTGCCCACCGACTACGCCGTGATCGGCGACCCCGCGCCCGTGCCGTCGGTCGTGGCCGTGAACCTGTACCGCATCGCGCAGGAGTCGCTCACGAACGCCCGCCGTCACGCGGGGGTCGGGGCCAGGGCCGACGTGCGCGTGCGCTACGACGACGAGGCCGTCGAGGTCGAGGTCGTGAACACGGGACGCACGGTGGCCGCGCTCCGACCGGGGCTGGGGCAGCTCGGCATGCGCGAGCGGGCGGCGGCGTCCGGGGGCACGCTCGACATCGCGCCCCGCACGAGCGGCGGACTCCGCGTGCGGGTGCGCGTGCCGCTGCCCGCCGCGACCACGGCGCCCCTCACGCCCACCGCCGCCGCCACGTCGGGAGATCCGTCATGACCGCCACCACCATCCGCGTCCTCCTCGTCGACGACCACGCGATGCTGCGAGCCGGGTTCCGGACGATCCTCGACACGCAGCCCGACATCGAGGTGGTCGGCGAGGCCGCGACCGGCGCGGAGGCGGTGACCGCGGCATCCGCGCTGCAGCCCGACGTGATCACCATGGATGTGCAGATGCCCGACATGGACGGCATCGAGGCCACACGACTGCTCGTCGCCGATCCGGCGATCACGGCGCAGATCGCGATCATCACCACCTTCGACCGCGACGACTACCTCTACCGGGCGCTGGATGCCGGGGCCAGCGGGTTCCTGCTGAAGAACGCCGCCGCGGAGGACCTCATCGCGGCCGTGCGGGCGCTGGCGGCGGGCGACGGGATACTGGCGCCCGAGGTCACGCGGCGCGTGCTGTCCCGCTTCGCCGCGAGCCCGGCGCCGACGGCGTCACCGGCTCGGGCCGCGGCGGCCGTCGTGCTGCCGGAGCCCCTCACCGAGCGCGAGGCCGAGGTGCTCGCCCTCCTCGCGGACGCCCGCAGCAACGGCGAGATCGCCGCGGCACTGTTCATCGGCGAGGCGACGGTGAAGACCCACGTGTCGCGCATCCTGCAGAAGCTCGGCGCCCGCGACCGCGTGCAGGCGGTCGTGCTCGCGCACCGGATGGGTCTCGCCTGAGGCCGGCGGGGTGACGGCCTCCCGCTACTCTCGGAAGGTGTCCGCTCCGCCACCCCGCTCCGCCCTGGCCCGTCCGGTGCTGGCCGGCGTCGTCACGGCGCTGGTCGGGTTCACGAGCTCGTTCGCCGTGGTCCTCACCGGGTTGCATGCGGTCGGCGCCTCGTCGGCGCAGGCGGCCAGCGGGCTCCTCGCGCTGAGTCTCACGATGGGGCTGGCGTGCATCGTGCTCGCCTGGCGGTACCGGATGCCGATCACGGCGGCGTGGTCGACGCCGGGCGCCGCCCTGCTCGCGGCCACCGGCACGGTCGAGGGCGGATGGCCCGCCGCGGTCGGGGCGTTCCTCGTGGCGGCGGCTCTCATCCTCCTCACCGCGCTCTGGCCGGCACTGGGCGCCGTGATCGCCCGCATCCCGCCGTCCATCGCCCAGGCCATGCTCGCGGGAGTCCTGCTGCCGCTGTGCCTGGCGCCGATCACGGGGGTGGTCGTGAACCCGTGGGGCGTCGTGCCCGTCGTGGTGACGTGGCTCGTGTGCTCCCGCCTCGCGCCGCGCTGGGCCGTGCCGCTCGCCTTCGTCGCCGCGGCGGTGGTCGTCGCCGTGTCGCTGGCGCAGGAGGGGGCTGCGGTCGACGCGGGCCTGCTCGTGCCGCGAATCGAGCTCACCGCCCCGGTGTTCACGGTCGGGGCGCTCGTCGGCATCGCGCTGCCGCTGTTCATCGTGACGATGGCCTCGCAGAACGTGCCCGGCGTCGCGATCATGCGCAGCTTCGGCTACGAGGTGCCGTGGCGGCCGGCCATGCTCGTCACGGGTCTCGGCACGGCGCTCGGCGGCCCTGCGGGCGGCCATGCGATCAACCTCGCGGCGATCAGCGCGGCCCTCGCCGCCTCGCCCGACGCCGACCCCGACCCGCGGCGCCGCTGGGTCGCGGGAGTCTCGACGGGCGCCTCCTACCTCGTGCTCGGAGGATTCTCCGCCGCGTTCGCCGCCCTCGTGCTGCTGGCGCCGGAGGCCGTGATCCCCGCCGTGGCCGGACTCGCCCTGTTCGGGGCCTTCGGCTCGTCGGTGCAGCAGGCGATCGACGATCCGGGCGAGCGCATCCCCGCGGTCGTGACGTTCCTCGTCGCGGCGTCCGGCATCGCACTGCTCGGTGTGAGCGCCGCGTTCTGGGCACTCGTGGCCGGACTCGTCGTGCGCACGGTGCTGCATGTCGGAAAGCGGGGGTCGGCATCGTGACGGCGGGGTACTTCGACGCCCGCGCGCTCCTCGAGCCGGTGAACGCGGCCGAGGTCGACGCGTTCACCCGGGCGCATCGCGCGGCACACCCCATCCCCGGCGCGCACATCGCCGCGTGGGTGGTCGCGATCATCGCCCTCGTCATGGTCGTGCCGATCCTCGGCATCCTCCTCCTGGGGCTGGGCTACGCGATCGGACGGTCCACGGGCGTCGCGATCGCGGGGGTGCTGGGCCTGCTGCTGCTCGCCGGGATCATCGTGGGCGTCGTGGCGCTCGTGCGCCGCGCGCTGCGCACACGGGCGATGGCACGGTTCCGCCTCTCACGGTTCGCCGCCGCCAACGCCATGACCTATCTCGACCGCATCGAGGCCCCGCCCCTGCCGGGCATGATCTTCCAGGCGGGTTCGGGGCGGATGTCGACCGATGTGCTGCGGGGCACCGAGCCGCGCTTCGTCGAGTTCGGCAACTACCAGTACACGACGAGCAACGGCAAGAACTCACAGACGCATCGCTGGGGGTACGTGGCCGTCAAGCTCGACGTGCCGCTGCCGAACATCGTGCTGGACGCGCTCGGCAACAACGGCCTCGGCGGCAGCATCGCGACGGGGTTCCGCCGCGATCAGCGCCTGTCGCTCGAGGGCGACTTCGACCGCTACTTCTCGCTGTTCTGCCCCGAAGGCTACGAGGTCGACGCCCTGTACCTGTTCGCCCCCGACGTCATGGCCCGGTTCATCGACCACGCGGCCGAGCTCGACGTCGAGATCGTCGACGACTGGCTGTTCCTCTACACGCGGCGCGAGGCCTCGACGCTCGACCCCGCGACCTGGGCGTGGCTGTTCGGTGCGGTCGGCGCACTGCTCGTGAAGCTCGACCAGTGGGCGCGATGGCGGGACGAGCGGCTCCGTCTGGCGGCGAGTGCGCCCCGGCCGCAGTCACCGCTGCCCGCGGTCGGCATGCCCGCGCTGCCCTTCGCCGCACCGGCCGCGCTGCTCACCCCTCCCCCGATCGGCGTCGCCCCGCCCGGTCAGCGCCTGCGACGACGGAGCCCCTGGGTCGTCCTCGGCATCGTGTTCGGCGCACTGCTCCTCGTCGGACTCGCCCCGCTCGCCCTCGGGGTCTTCGGCTTCCTGTTCCTCCACTGACCGGCGGGGCGACCGTCGCGCGGCATCCTCCGCACGACGGATGCCTCCGCTGACGCCGCCCGCCAATCCGCCGCACGGGGGATGCCGCGGCCGCCCGGCCGGTCGTAGCGTGAGGGGCATGACAGGAAACCTCGTACTGGCAGGCATCACCAAGAGCTACGGCTCACGGCGCGTGCTCGACGACGTCTCGTTCGAGGTCGCCCCCGGGCGCCTGACGGGCTTCGTCGGCGGCAACGGCGCCGGAAAGACCACCACCATGCGGATCGTCCTCGGGCTCCTCAGCGCCGACTCCGGGTCCGTCGAGCTCGACGGCCGACCGCTCACCGGCGCGGACCGCACCCACTTCGGGTACATGCCCGAGGAGCGCGGCCTCTACCCCAAGATGAAGGTGCTCGAGCAGATCGTGTACCTCGCCCGTCTGCACGGCTTCTCGAAGACGGATGCCGCGGCCAGGGCCACCGCGCTGCTCACCGAGCTGGGCCTCGAGGAGCGCCTGAACGACACGATCGAGTCGCTGTCGCTCGGCAACCAGCAGCGTGCGCAGATCGCCGCCGCCCTCGTGCACGATCCCGAGGTCCTGATCCTCGACGAGCCGTTCTCGGGCCTCGATCCCCTCGCCGTCGACGTGGTGGCCGCGGTGCTGCAGTCCTCGGCCGCGAAGGGTGCGTCGATACTGTTCTCCTCTCACCAGCTCGACGTCGTCGAGCGCCTGTGCGACGACCTGGTGATCCTCGCGGGCGGGCAGATCCGCGCCGCCGGCTCCCGCGACGCGCTCCGTGCGGAGCACGCCGGCGACCGCTACGAGCTCGTCTCGACGGGTGATGCCGGGTGGCTGCGCACCGAACCCGGGGTCACGGTCGTCGACTTCGAGGGCGGCTACGCGCTGTTCGACGCCGACAGCGCCGATACCGCGCAGCGCGTCCTGCGTTCCGCCGTGGAGCGTGGCGACGTCGCGAGCTTCGCGCCCCAGCATCCGTCCCTCGCGCAGATCTTCAAGGAGGTCATCCAGTGAGCACCCCGACCCGCACCCGCGCCGGATCCGGCACGCAGGCCTCCATGATCTGGCTCGTCGCCGAGCGCGAGATCGGCTCGAAGCTGCGCAGCAAGGCGTTCCTGATCTCCACCGGCATCCTGCTGCTGATCGCCCTCGCCGGCATCCTGATCGGCGGATTCGCGAGCTCGAACAGCGCCGCGGACAAGACGCCCGTCGCGGCGACCTCCGCAACGGTGTCGGCCGTGTCCGCGCTGCCGGACGTCGAGGTGACCGAGGTCGCCGACGTCGCGGCCGCCGAGGAGCTCCTGCGCTCGGAGAAGGTCGACGCCGCGGTCGTCCCCGGCGAGGGCGCCACGGGACTGACCGTGATCGCACTGAAGGATGCTCCGAGCGGACTCGTGTCGGCGCTGTCGCAGACCCCGACGGTCGAGATCCTCGAACCCGCGACGACCAACCCGCTGCTGCGGTACTTCATCGCGATCGGCTTCGGTCTCGTCTTCATGATGGCCGCGGCGACCTTCGGCGGCACGATCGCGCAGAGCGTGGTCGAGGAGAAGCAGACCCGCGTGGTGGAGATTCTGCTGTCGACGATCTCGGCCCGCACCCTGCTCGCGGGCAAGGTGATCGGAAACACGATCCTCGCGATGGGCCAGATCATCGCACTCGCGGCCATCGCCACGATCGGACTCTCGGCCACGGGTCAGAGCGAGGTGCTCGCGACGCTCGGCGCCCCGATCATCTGGTTCGCGGTGTTCTTCCTGTTCGGGTTCATCCTGCTCGCGTCGATGTTCGCCGCCGCCGCGTCGATGGTCTCCCGCCAGGAGGACATCGGCTCGACCACGACGCCGATCACGATGCTGATCATGGCGCCGTACATCCTCGTGATCGTGTTCAACGACAACCCGCTCGTGCTGACGATCATGTCGTACGTGCCGTTCTCGGCTCCGGTGGGCATGCCGATGCGCCTGTTCGTCGGCGAGGCGCAGTGGTGGGAGCCGCTGCTGAGCCTCGTGATCCTGCTCGCGAGCTGCGTGGTCGCGATCATGGTCGGCGCGAAGATCTACGAGAACTCGCTCCTGCGCATGGGCAGCCGGGTCAAGCTCATGGAGGCGCTGCGCGGCTGAGGTTCGGCCCGCTGGCGTCGAGACCCACCACGCACGTCGAGACCCACCACCGCGAACGTCTGCGGTGGTGGGTCTCGGCGCTTCTGGTGGGTCTCGGCGCGAAGGCGCTGCCTCAGATCACGCCCTCGGACAGGGTCGTGGGGTTGCCGAAGCGGTGGTTCGTGATCGACACGGCCTGCTCGTGCAGGAACGGCAGCATCTCGACGCGGCCCGCACCCGTCACGGCGTGCGACCACACCGCGACATCCGGCGTGCCACCCAGAGCCTCGAACAGGGCAGAAGGGTCACCGCCGACCAGGCGCACGCGCCGCCAGCTGTGCTCGGCCTTGGCGGCCGCCTTCGCGTAGCCCTTGACCCACGCCGCATCCTTCTCGTGCGAGACCGTCACGCCCGCGGCGCGCAGCGCCTTCTCGACGCGCGACGGCAGGGCCGGGGCCGAGACCGTGAACGGCGACCCGCTGCGCAGGGCGGCGGCGAGGACGCGGATGCCGTCGGCGAGCGCCGCACCCTCCGCGATGCGCACATCGACCTCGACCGGGCGGTAGCGGAACACGTTGCGTTCCACGCCGAGCCCGGACTTGTCGGACGTCACGCCGAACTCGGAGGTCCAGGCGGTCTCGTCGGCGGCGGCCGCGCGGTGCAGCCACTCGATCTCCACGGCGTCGAGGTCGGCGGCGGCCGCGGTCAGCAGCGACTCGACCGCGGGGATCGTGGCAGCTCCGAGGGCGGCGGCCGGGAGCTCGGCCGAGGCCCACTCCCCCAGACCGAACAGGTAGTTCGGTCCGCCGGCCTTGGCCCCGGCGCCGACGGCGGAGCGCTTCCAGCCGCCGAACGGCTGCCGCTGCACGATCGCGCCGGTGATGCCGCGGTTGACGTACAGGTTGCCGGCCTCGACCTCGTCGAGCCACGTGGCGACCTCGGCGGAGTCGAGCGAGTGGATGCCGGCGGTGAGTCCGTAGTCCACGGCGTTCTGCAGGCGGATCGCCTCGTCGAGGTCCTTCGCGTGCATGATGCCGAGCACGGGTCCGAAGAACTCGGTGAGGTGCGTGGTCGATCCGGGGCGGACGCCGATCTTCACGCCGGGCGTCCACTGCCGACCCTCGTCGTCGAGCTTCTTCGGCTCGACGAGCCACTTCTCGCCCTTGTCGAGGGTCGTGAGCGCCGTGAGGAGCTTGCCGTTCGCGGGCTCGATGATCGGTCCCATCTGCGTGGCGGGGTCGTCGGGCAGGCCGACGCGCATCGAGGTGACGGCGTCGACGAGCTGCCGCTCGAACCGCTCGGAGTCGGCGACCGATCCGACGAGGATCGCGAGGGATGCCGCGGAGCACTTCTGCCCCGCGTGCCCGAAGGCGCTGCGGGCGACGTCGGCGGCCGCGAGGTCGAGGTCGGCCGACGGCGTGACGATGATGGCGTTCTTGCCGCTCGTCTCGGCCAGGAGCGGCAGGTCGGAGCGGAACGAGCGGAACAGCTGCGCGGTCTCGTAGGCGCCCGTGAGGATGACCCGGTCCACCGTCTCGCTCGCGACGAGCTGCGTGCCGAGGTCGCGGTTCGCGAGGTCGACGAGGGCGAGGAGCTCGCGGGGCACGCCGGCCGCCCACAGCGCCTCGACCATCACCGCGCCGCAGCGCTGCGTGAGCTTGGCGGGCTTGATGATGACGCCGGAGCCCGAGGCGAGACCGGCGAGCACGCCGCCCGCGGGGATCGCGACCGGGAAGTTCCACGGCGGGGTGACGACCGTGACCTTCGAGGGCACGAACTCCGCGCCGACGACGTTCTCGAGGTCGAGCGCGCGCTCGGCGTAGTAGTGCGCGAAGTCGATGGCCTCGCTGACCTCGGGGTCGGCCTCGGCGATGGTCTTGCCCGCCTCGTGCGCCATGATCTCGATGAGCTGGGCTCGGCGGGCGGCGAGCTCGTCTCCCGCGCGGTGCAGGATCTCGGCGCGCTCGGATGCCGGACGCGCGGCCCACTCCGCGGCGGCGACCGTCACGTCGGCGAAGACGCCGTCGAGCTCGTCGACGGTCTCCACCTTCGCGCGGGCGATCGCGTCGAGTCCGAGCGTCGAGCCGACCGAGCGCTGCAGGATCGCGCGGCCCCAGGTGCGGTTCGCGCCGATGGCCGGGTCGGAGTCGGACTGGTTGTGGAAGCCCGTGGTGACGGCATCCGTGTGCTCGGTCGTGCGGTCCTGCACGCGGTGCGGGGCCGGCACCTCGGGGTCGGCGGCGAGCGCGGCGAGCGAGCGCTCGAACCGCTCGCGCTCCCGGGTCAGCAGCGTGGGGTTCGAAGCGAGCTCGAACACGGCCGACATGAAGTTCTCGGGGCTGGCGTTCTCTTCGAGGCGACGCACGAGGTAGGCGATCGCGACGTCGAACTCGGCGGGGTTCACGACCGGTGTGTAGAGCAGCAGACGACCGACGTCCTTGCGCACGGCCTCGGCCTGGCCGGTCGCCATGCCGAGCAGCATCTCGTACTCGACGGCATCCGTGACGCCGCGGTCCTTCGCGAGCAGCCACGTGTAGGCGATGTCGAACAGGTTGTGCCCGGCGACGCCGATGCGCACGGCGTCGAGGCGCTCGGGCGTCATGGCCCAGTCGAGCACGCGCTTGTAGTTCGTATCGGAGTCCTGCTTGGTGCCGTAGGTCGCGAGGGGCCAGCCGTGGATCTTCGAGTCGACCTCCTCCATGGCGAGGTTCGCGCCCTTGACGACGCGCACCTTGATCGGGGCGCCGCCCTTCGCGCGGCGGGCCGCAGCCCATTCCTGCAGGCGCTGCATCGCGGCGAGCGCGTCGGGCAGGTACGCCTGCAGGACGATGCCGGCCTCGAGCTGCTCGAGCCCGGGCTGGTCGAGGATGCTGGTGAACGCCGCGATCGTCAGGTCGAGGTCGCGGTACTCCTCCATGTCGAGGTTGATGAACTTCGCCTTGCCCTTCGACTCGGCGTCGGCGGCGAGCCGGTAGAGCGGGGTGAGCTTCTCGACGACGTCGGCGACGGCCTCGTCGAACGACCACATCGACAGCTGGCTGACGACGCTCGACACCTTGATCGACACGTAGTCCACGTCGTCGCGGGCGAGGAAGTCGCGGGTGCCCTGCAGGCGTCGCCCGGCCTCGCGCTCGCCGAGCACGGCCTCGCCGAGCAGGTTGAGGTTCAGGCGGTTGCCGGTCTTGCGGAGCTTGGCGATCGCGGGTCCGAGCTTCGAGGGCGTCGCGTCGAGCACGAGGTGACCGACCATCGCACGCAGCACGCGGCGCGAGATCGGCACGACGACGCCGGGGAGCTTCGGCGCCCAGAAGCCGCCGGCCTTGATCGCCAGGCGCAGGTAGCCGGGCAGCAGCGTCGGGGTGATGTCGGCGAGGCCGGCGAGGGTGCGCCCGGCGACGCCGAGGTCTTCGGGGCGCATGACGCCGTCGACGAAGCCCACCGTGAAGGCGAGGCCGTTCGGGTCCTTGAGCACCTCGGACAGGCGCTGCGCGGCGGGCTCGACGGGATGCGTCTCGCTTTCCGCGAGCCAGCGCTCGACGAGGGCGGACACGTCCTCGGTGCGAGGGTGGGCGGTGGGGGTGGTGGCGTCGGCGGCGACAGTCATCAGCGGGGGTACCTTCCAGAGTTCGCACGCCGGGTACGCGTACGGCTCGATCATTCTCAGACGCCGCAGTAGGCTACGTCTATCAACCGATTCGGAGCATTTCCGTTCGGTTTCACTGAACGATCGCGAAGGGTCGAGACACGCGGATGCTGGACGTCAACCGCCTCCGGATGCTGGTCGAGTTCTCGCGTCTCGGCACGCTCTCCGCGGTCGCCGACGCGCTGTCGTACAGCAAGGCCTCGGTGTCGCAGCAGCTCAGCGCCCTGGAGCGCGAGGTCGGCGTCCCGCTGCTGCGACGAGTCGGCCGGGGCGTGCAGCTCACACCCCAGGGCACGGTCCTCGTGACGGAGGCCGTCGGCATCCTCGACCGCCTCGAACAGGCCGAGGTCGCTGTCGCGGAGTCGCTCACCGAGGTGACGGGCACCGTGCACCTGGCCGTCTTCCAGTCCACCGCCCACTCGCTCCTCCCCGGCGCGCTGGCGGCGCTCCGCGCCGAGCATCCGTCCCTCCGCGTCGAGGTCACCGAGAGCGACCCCGAGACCGGGCTCGTGGGGGTGTCGAGCCGCGACTTCGACCTGATCCTCGCCGAGCAGTACCCCGGGCGCACGCGGCCCATCCACGCCGACCTCGACCGGGTGGTGCTCGCGCACGACGCGATCACCCTGGCCCGGCATCCGGGCGCGCCCGCCGAGGAGGATGCCGGCGCCGCGCTGTGGTCCACGCGCGCCGAGCCCTGGGTGCTGGAGCCCGCGGGCACCGCCTCGCGCGCCTGGGCCGAGCAGCTGTGCCGCACCGCGGGCTTCGAGCCCGACGTGCGGTTCGAGGTCGCCGACCTCACGGCGCACGTGCGACTGATCCGCGCGGGACTCGCGGTGGGGCTGCTGCCCGAGCTCGTGTGGGCGGGCGAGACGCCCAGCGTCGACCTCACGCCGCTCCCCGACGAGCCCCGACGCGAGATCTTCTCGTCCGCGCGTCGGGTGTCGGCGGCCGCCCCGTCGATCCGCGCCGTGCGACG
Source organism: Microbacterium sp. NPDC089696 (assembly GCF_044749125.1). Lineage (NCBI taxonomy): Bacteria > Bacillati > Actinomycetota > Actinomycetes > Micrococcales > Microbacteriaceae > Microbacterium > Microbacterium sp. NPDC089696. The sequence continues at coordinate 1,171,308 of NZ_JBIVHF010000002.1, forward strand.
GGCGCTCGCCTCGACGGCATCCCGCAACCTGCTCGACTGAGGTCGCCGCGGGCATGTGACGACGTCACAGAACGTCACGGGAATATGCACGCACATGGATCCGTTGAGACCCTCGTACCCGGACGAAGGAGTCCGATCGACTCCTTTCTGAAAGGCATCACCGTGAGCACTCCCGTCATCGACCGCACCGCCCCCACCGAGCACCCCGTCCTCGAGGTCCTCGCCGGACGCTGGAGCCCCCGCGCCTACGACGCGCAGAACACGATCGACGAGGCCAAGCTCGCCACCGCGCTCGAGGCCGCCCGCTGGAGCCCCTCCGCCAACAACTCGCAGCCCTGGCGCTTCATCGTCGCCCGCCGCGGCACCGCCCTGCACGCACAGGTCGTCGACTCACTGGTCGGCTTCAACCAGACCTGGGCCGCGAACGCCGCCGTGCTCGTCGTCGCGATCGCCGAGACCGCGACCGCCGACGGCACGCCCATCACGCACGCCCTCTACGACCTCGGCCAGGCCGTCGCGCACTTCTCGGTGCAGGCCCACCACGACGGCCTCGTCGTGCACCAGATGAGCGGCTTCGACCCGGAGGTCGTGCGCGAGTTCGCCGACCTCGAGGAGCGCTTCGTGCCGGCCACCGTCTTCGCGGTCGGCGAGTTCGGCGACGTCGAGACCCTGCCCGAGGTGCTGCAGCAGCGCGAGGTCGCCCCGCGCGTGCGCCGCCCGATCGCCGAGACGGTCATCCTCAGCGCCTGATCGCCCCGGCACATACTCCCGACGCAGACCCCCGACGCCCCCTAGCGTCGCCGACGCCCCACCTGACGAACGCCTGTCCGGTGGGGCGTCGTCATGCAGGTGGGGCGTCGACGTTTGTCAGGGACACTGCGCGACCACCCCGACCTAGAATCGTCCGCATGGCAATTCTGCGAAGGATTAAGTCCGTCGAGCAGTCGATGGCCGAGACGCACGACGAGAAGCGGTCACTCAAGCGCTCGCTCGGCGTCTGGGACCTCGCCGTCATGGGCGTCGCGGTCGCGGTCGGCGCCGGCATCTTCTCGGTGGGCGCCGAGGCCTCCGCCCGGCACGCCGGCCCCGCGGTGATCCTCTCCTTCGTGATCGCCGCGGTCGTGTGCGGCCTCGCGATCCTCTGCTACGCCGAGTTCGCCTCGTCGATCCCTGTCGCAGGCTCCGCCTACACGTTCACGTACTCGACCCTGGGCGAGTTCCTCGCCTGGATCATCGGCTGGGACCTCATCCTCGAGATGCTCATGGCCTCGGCCGTGATCGCGAAATACTGGGGCGTCTACCTCGGGGATGCCGTGTCGCTGTTCGACCTGCAGATCCCCATGACCCTGCAGCTCGGACCGCTGAGCTTCGACTGGGGTCCCGTCGTGATCGTCGCGATCTTCACGACCCTCCTGGCCCTCGGCACCCGACTGTCGAGCCGTGTGAACAGCGTCTTCACGATCATCAAGGTCGCGATCGTGCTGTTCGTCATCGTGGTCGGCTTCTTCTTCGTCAACAGCGCCAACTACTCCCCGTTCGTCCCGCCGACGCAGGAGGGCGTCGCGACCGAGAGCGCCTGGACGCAGTCGCTGTTCTCGTTCATGACGGGCGCCGACCCGACGCTGTACGGCGTGTTCGGCATCCTCTCCGGCGCCGCACTCGTGTTCTTCGCGTTCATCGGATTCGACGTCGTCGCGACGAGCGCCGAGGAGACCAAGGACCCGAAGCGCACGGTGCCGCGCGGCATCATCCTCGGCCTCATCATCGTGACGGTGCTCTACGTCCTCGTCGCGATCGTCATCACGGGCATGGTGTCGTACACCGAGCTCGCGAAGCTCGACGAGCCGTCGCTGTCGAGCGCGTTCGAGCTCGTCGGCGCGACGTGGGCCGCGCAGGTCATCGCGATCGGCAGCCTCATCGGCCTCACGACCGTGGTCATGGTGCTGCTCATGGGCCTCGCCCGCGTCGTGTTCGCCATGAGCCGCGACGGCCTGCTCCCCCGCTCGCTCAGCGTCACCGACGCCAAGCGCGGCACCCCGATCCGCATCCAGCTCATCGTGGGCGTCACCATCGCGATCATCGCGGGGTTCACCGACGTGCAGGTGCTCGGCGACATGATCAACATCGGCACCCTGTCGGCATTCGTGCTCGTGAGCATCGGCGTGCCGATCCTGCGCAAGACGCGCCCCGACCTGGAGCGCCCGTTCACGGTGCCGCTGTCGCCGTGGCTGCCGTGGGTCTCGGCGATCGCGTGCTTCTGGCTCATGCTGAACCTCAGCACCGAGACCTGGGTGCGCTTCGCGATCTGGCTGGCGCTCGGCCTCGTGATCTACTTCGCGTACTCGCGACGTCACTCGCTGATCGGACGGGAACTCGAAAAGGATGCCCTCGGCGGCATCCACCGCCCACCGATGTCCCGCTGACCCGCATCGCGTCGACACCCCACCTGGTCGCCGAAGCCCCACCGGAGATACGCGATTCCGGTGGGGTTTCGGCGCTCCTGTGGGGTGTCGGCGCTCGGCGCGGCTGGACCTCGGCGCGGCTAGACCTCGGCGCGGCTAGACCTGGACCGGCTCCTCGGGGCTCGTGGCGGTGAGCACGAGGGCCGTACCGTCGGCCGCGACGTCGACGCGCACCGTGTCGCCGTCGTGCACGCCGCCCGACAGCAGCGCGGTCGCGAGCTTGTTCTGCACCTCGGTCTGGATGAGGCGTCGCAGCGGCCTCGCGCCGAACACCGGGTCGTAGCCGCGCTCGGCGAGCCACGACCGCGCGTCGGGGGTGACCGCGAGCGACAGCCGACGATCGCGCAGCCGCTCGTGCAGCTGGTCGACCGACAGCTCGACGATCTGCGCGAGATCGTCTTCGCTGAGCGCCTGGAACATGACGATGTCGTCGAGCCGGTTGAGGAACTCGGGACGGAACGCCTGCCGCACGAGCGCCATGACCTGCTCACGCTTCTCGTCGGGCGTGAGGGTCGGATCGATGAGGATCGGCGACCCCAGGTTCGAGGTGAGGATGAGGATGACGTTCGAGAAGTCGACCGTCCGGCCCTGGCCGTCGGTCAGCCGACCGTCGTCGAGCACCTGCAGCAGCACGTCGAACACCTCGGGGTGCGCCTTCTCGACCTCGTCGAGCAGCACCACGCTGTAGGGGCGACGGCGCACGGCCTCGGTGAGCTGTCCGCCCTGCTCGTAACCGACGTACCCGGGAGGGGCTCCGACGAGCCGTGACACCGAGTGCTTCTCCCCGTACTCCGACATGTCGATGCGCACCATGGCGCGCTCGTCGTCGAAGAGGAAGTCGGCGAGGGCCTTCGCGAGCTCGGTCTTGCCGACTCCGGTCGGGCCGAGGAACAGGAACGAGCCGGTCGGACGACCGGGGTCGCTGATGCCCGCCCGCGACCGGCGCACGGCGTCCGACACCGCCTTCACGGCATCCTTCTGCCCGATCAGCCGGCGGCCGAGCTCGGACTCGAGGTGCAGCAGCCGCTCGCTCTCGCCCTGCAGCAGGCGGCCGACCGGGATGCCCGTCCACGCGGCGATCACGGCCGCGATGTCCTCGTCCGTGACCTGCTCGTTGACCATGCGCGGCTCGGACGACGCCGTCGCCTCGGCCTGCTCTGCTTCGGCGATGTCGCGCTCGAGGCGCTTGATGATCTCGTACTCGAGCTTCGAGGCGCGCGTGTAGTCGGCCTCGCGCATCGCGAGGTCGCGCTGGGTGACGGCGTCGTCGAGCTGCTTCTTGAGCTCGCCCACGCGGTTGAGGCCCTGACGCTCGCGCGCCCACCGGGCCTCGAGCTCGGCGAGCTGCGCCTCCAAACCGACCAGCTGCTCGCGCAGCGCACCGAGACGCTCCTTCGAGGCGGCATCCTTCTCGCGCTTGAGGGCGAGCTCCTCGAGCTTCATGCGGTCGACCTGGCGCTTGAGCTGATCTATCTCGACGGGAGAGGAGTCGATCTCCATCTTGAGACGCGACATCGACTCGTCGATCAGGTCGATCGCCTTGTCGGGCAGTTGCCGCGCGGGCAGGTAGCGGTTGGACAGGGCGGCCGCCGCGACGAGCGCGCTGTCGGAGATCGTCACACCGTGGTGCGCTTCGTACCGGCCCTTGAGGCCGCGGAGGATCGCGATCGTGTCCTCGACCGTCGGCTCACCCACGTAGACCTGCTGGAAGCGGCGCTCGAGCGCGGCATCCTTCTCGATGAACTCGCGGTACTCGTTGAGAGTCGTGGCGCCGATCAGGCGCAGCTCGCCGCGAGCGAGCATGGGCTTGAGCATGTTCGAGGCCGCGACGGACCCCTCGCCGCCGCCCGCGCCCATGAGCACGTGCAGCTCGTCGATGAAGGTGATGATGCGGCCATCGGACTCGGTGATCTCCTTGAGCACGCTCTTGAGCCGCTCCTCGAACTGCCCGCGGTACATGGCGCCGGCGACGAGGGCGGAGATGTCGAGCGACACGAGCTCCTTGTCCTTGAGCGACTCGGCCACGTCGCCCGCGACGATCCGCTGCGCGAGGCCCTCGACCACGGCGGTCTTGCCGACGCCGGGCTCGCCGATCAGCACGGGATTGTTCTTGGTGCGCCGGGTCAGCACCTGGCTGACGCGACGGATCTCGCTGTCGCGGCCGATCACGGGGTCGAGCTTGCCCTGGCGGGCGCGGTCGGTGAGATTGATCCCGAACTGCTCGAGGGCGGACTGCTGGTCGTCGTTCTGCGCGGTGCTCTGTGGGCCTGGCATCTGTTCCTCCTGAGGAGACTCCTGTTCGTCGATTCCATCCACCCGGCAAAGTTGAGTGGACTTGACTCAAGTTTAGCGTACGGCGACGACGGCGTCCAGAATCACCCGGGCGACCTCGCGCTTGCTGCCCGCGGCCGACGCGACGACCTCGCCGCCCTCCCCCACGACCTCGACCGCGTTGTCGGCGGACTCGAAGCCGCGCTCGGCGTCGACGAGGTTCACCGCGAGCAGGTCGACGCCCTTGCGCTCCCGTTTGCGCCGCGCACGCTCGCGCCGGGCGTCGGCGCTCTCCGCCGTCTCGGCCGCGAACGCCACGATCGTCTGCCCCGGTGCCGCGCCGCCGGCCGCACGCGACGCAGCGAGCCCCGCGACGACGTCCTCGTTCTCGACGAGGTCGATGCTCGTGAGCGCACCTGACTCCTTCGTGAGCTTCTGCTCCGACACGGTCGCCGGCCGGTAGTCCGCGACGGCGGCGGCCATGACGATCACGTCGGCCTCAGGCGACAGCCGCTTCATGGCGGTGGCCAGCTCAGCCGCGGTGCTGACGCGCTCGACCACGACCGACGGATGCCGGCACTCGGCGGTCACGTCGGCCGAGACGTGCGCGGCGACGAGCGTGACGGCGGCTCCGCGCGCAGCGGCCTCCGCCGCGAGCGCCGCGCCCTGTCGCCCGCTGGACCTGTTGCCGAGGAAGCGCACGGGGTCGAGGGGTTCACGCGTCCCACCCGCCGACACGACGACCCGCAGTCCTGCGAGGTCTTGAGGCGCGAGCAGAGCGTGGGCGGCCTCGGCGATCTGCTCGGGCTCGACCATGCGCCCCGGCCCGCTGTCCCCGCCAGCCAGCTCGCCGTCGGCAGGACCGACCAGGTGGATGCCGCGCGCCGTGAGCGTGGCGATGTTCGCCTGCGTGGCGGCGTTGCGCCACATCTCGGCGTGCATCGCGGGCGCGAGCAGCACCGGGGCCTCGGTCGCGAGCAGGGTCGTGCCGAGCAGGTCGTCGGCGATGCCCGCCGTGATCTTCGCGATCGTGTTCGCGGTCGCCGGCGCGACGATCACGAGGTCGGCGTTCTGCCCGAGAGCGACGTGCCGCACCCGGGCGACGTCGTCGTGCACGCTCGTCGTCACGGGGTGCCGACTGAGCGCCTCCCAGGTGGGCGTGCCGACGAAGCGCAGCGCATCCTCGGTCGGCACGACCGTCACCTCGTGTCCGCTCTTCGTGAGCAGCCGCACCAGGTGCACTGTCTTGTATGCGGCGATTCCACCCGTGACTCCGACGACGATGTTCACGATTCGATTCTGCCCCACGGGAGGCGTCCCGCGGCGAGCGTCCGTCGTCGACGCCGTCTCGGCGCGCGCTCTCGAGCATCGACCTAGACTGGAATCGTGTGCACGGTGGTGATCGATGTCGCGGATGCCGCGAACGCCCGGCTGCTCGCGGTGCGCGACGAGGATCCGCAGCGGGAGTGGGACGCCCCCGGCGACTGGTGGCCCGACCGCTACCCCGGCGTCTCCGGGATCCGTGACCGCCGCGCGGGCGGTGCCTGGCTCGCTGTGAACCCCGCCGAGCGCCGACTCGCCGTGCTGCTCAACCGCGCCGACGTGGCGGAGATCCCGGGCGGACACGCCCAGTCCCGCGGATCGCTCGTTCTCGAGTCCGTCTCGGGCCGCTCGCCCGAGGCGCCGTTGCCGATGCACGGGTTCAACCTGCTGGAGGTGCGACCGGAGGGCGCCCGCGTCCTGAGCTGGGACGGCGTCGACCTGCGCGAGACCCCGATCGCTCCCGGCATACACATGATCGCTCATGACGATCTCGACGACGCGGCGACCCCGCGCATCGAGACCTGGCTCCCCGAGTTCCGCACGCTGGGCCCGGCCGCCGACCTCGACGACTGGGCCGCCGACTGGACGGCGCTGCTCGGATCCTCGTCGCGACTCGACCCGGAGGACGACCGCGCGATCATCCGCGACAATCGCCCGCACGGCTACCCGACGCAGTCCCTGCTCTACTGCACCGCGTCCGTGACGCCGAAGGGCATCGTGCTCGACTACCGCGCGCTCGCCCACGCGGGTCACTGGGACTGACCGCGGGACGAGAGGCCGGTCAGGCCGCCGTCGGCGCAGGGGTCCCCTGGGCCTCGAGGTCGAGGGCGCACGAGAATCGGGCGCGGTAGGCGGTCGGCGTCGTGCCGAGCACGCGGGCGAAGTTCTGACGCAGCACGGCCGCCGACCCGAAGCCGCACTCCTCGGCGATCCGGTCGAGAGGGAGGTCGCTGCGCTCCAGCAGGCGCTGCGCATGCAGGACGCGCTGGCGGGCGAGCCACGCCGCCGGAGTCGCGCCGTACTCGGCCTTGAACCGCCGTGCGAACGTGCGGGGCGACATGAGCGCGCGGGCCGCGAGCTGATCGACGCCGAGGTCGTCGCGCAGGTGCGCGACCGCCCAGTCGGACACGGCGGCGAGCGAGTCGTTCGGCACGACGGGGATCGGCCGGTCGATGAACTGCGCCTGACCGCCGTCGCGCTGCGGGGGCACGACCATGCGCCGCGCGATGCGATTCGTCAACTCGGCTCCGAGCTCCTGACGCAGCAGGTGCAGGCAGGCGTCGATCCCCGCCGCGGTGCCGGCGCTCGTGATGATGCGGCCGTCCTGCACGAACAGGACGTCGGCGTCGATGTCGATCTGCGGGTACATGTCCGCCATGACGTCGGAGTACATCCAGTGCGTCGTGGCGCGGCGGCCGTCGAGCACGCCCGCCGCCGCGAGGATGAACGATCCGCTGCAGATCGTGAGGACCCACGCACCGCGCGCGACGGCCTGCCGTGCGGCGTCGACGAGCAGCGGGTCGATCTGCGACCAGTGCTCGCGGGGCACGGGGCAGAAGATCACGAGGTCGGCCTCGTAGGCGTAGGCGAGGTCGTGCTCGACGTTGATGGAGAACCCCAGCTTGGACTGGACGACGCCGGGATGCGGTGCGATCACGCGGAAGTCGAAGTTCGGGACGCCGTCGTTCGACCGATCGAGCCCGAAGGCCTCGCAGGCGAGGCCGAACTCGAAGGGCGCGAACCCGTCTTGCACCACGCAGGCGACGGTCTTCATGAGGGCTCCTCGGAGGGTTGGCAGTTTTCGTGCGTTCAGAGTCTAATCTGCCACTCGTGGCCGATCAAGAGCGACCGTAGCGTTTCTGCCATGATCCTCGTCATCGCACTCCTCGCTCTTGCCGCCTGGGCGGCCGTCGCGACCGTCGTCGAACTCCGCCGGGACGGGTACCGGCAACGTCCGACCGACTGGTCCCGCGTCCGCGGCCGGGAGGCACTCGACGCCGCGGAGAGCGGCCACGGGTACCGGTGAGGCGTCCCACCCTTCGCCGCCCCGGCTCCGCGCACCCGCGCTTCATCCGACGTTCTCCCTGGATGCCGGAACACCGGACTACGCTCGACAGCATGAGCGAGCAGCAGCCCCCCGGACAGCCGCAGGGAACGCCCCCGATGCCGCCCTCCCACCCCGGGCAGCAGTACGCCGGACAGCAGTACCCCGGGCAGCAGTACCCCGGGCAGCAGTACCCCGGACAGCAGTACCCCGGGCAGCCGTACGCCGGACAACCGCAGCAGGGGCAGGCGCAGTACCCCGCCCCGCACGCGCAGGGGGCACCGCAGTACGCGTCAGGGCCTCCCTCCGCGCCCGGGTACCCCGCCGCACCGGGCTCGCCGACAGCCCCCGCATCCGGAGGCGCACTGGGCCGGGTCGCCTTCGTGGTGGCACTGGCGTCGCTCGCCGTCGGACTCCTCGTGACGCTCACCTTCCCGCTGCTCGTCCGCTCCGTCGGCTACAGCACCACCGCGATCGGCGCCGTCACGAGCATCGGCAACGGACTCGTGTTCGTGATCTCGATCGCGGCGATCGTGCTCGGGCTCATGGCCGTGCGGCGCCCGAAGCAGCAGATCTTCGCCGGGATCGCGATCGGCATCGCCGGGTCGGAGATCATCGGACTGCTCGTCTCGTGGGCGAGCAACGCCGTCCTCGCACTGCAGTACCTCTGAGCCCGGGAGCCATCATGAGCGATCCGCAGCAGTACCCGCACACCCCGCACACCCCGCAGGCCCCCGCGGGCCAGCCCTACGGCCAGCCCCCGCAGTACGCCGCAGTCCCGCAGTACAACCCAGTCCCGCAGTACAACCCGGCCCCGCAGTACCCCGGTCAGCCGAACGCACGGCCGGCGGGCAACGCACTCGGCCGCGTGGCGTTCATCGTCGCCGTCGTGGTGTTCGGGATCGGACTGCTGTTCACGATCGTCTCGCCGCTGCTCTACTCGGGCGGCCTGTACGAGATCGCGGATGCGCTCGCGGGCGTCATGAACCTGCTGCTGATCCTCGGCGGGGCGGCGGCCCTCGTCCTCGGGATCATCGCGCTGCGCCGCCCGGCGCCGCATCTGCTCGCCGCCATCGCGGTCGGCATCGCGGGAGCATCCGTCGCGGGACGCGTGGTCTCCCTGATCTCGAACGTGTTCTACATGTTCGGGTTCTGACCGCGACCGCGGCCCGCACTCATCCCCGGTCGGCGAGCACCCGCTCGTAGACGTCGACCATCGCGGCCGTGCGCGACGACTGACGGAACGCCTCGGAGACCTCGCGCATCGGCACCGGCGACTCCCCGGAGGCGATGTCGGATGCCGCACGACGCAGCGTCTGCACGAGCCCGGCCGCGCGCTGCTCCTCGGTGCCGGCCGCACCGGGCACGGCCCACAGCCCGCCACCGAGCTCGGCCGCGATGTCGGGGTCGCAGATGACGGACGGCGTGCCGAGCGTGGCGGCCTCGAACGGGGTCATCCCCTGCGTCTCGAAGCCGATCGAGGTCTGCACGAGAGCATCCGCCGCGGCGATGCGCGCGAGCGTCTCGGGGTAGCTGAGCTTGCCGACGAAGCGCACGTGCGGTCGCCCCGCGACGATCTTCTCCGCGGCCGCGCGCTGCGCTCCGCCCCCGATGATCTCGAGCTCGGCGTCGACGTCGGCGGTGACGAACGCGCGCAGGAACGGCAGCAGTCGCTTCTCGGGGCTCATGCGTCCGAGCCACACGAACCGCGGACGCCCGGACTCCCGCTCGGCGGGCGCGGCGGCGAGCGTCTGCTCGCGGATGCCGTCGTCGATGCCGTTCCACACCACGTCGACCGGGGAGAACACGCCGTGCTCCTCCAGCCGTCGGGCGAAGTGCGTCGACGGCGCGGTGACCGCCGAGGCGCCGCGAGCGATGCCGCGCAGGAACGCCCAGCCGTCCGAGCCGCCGATCGGCGGGACCGCTCCGCGCAGAGCGGCACGGCGCCAGAGGTTGAGCGCGGCGAGGACGGGCCGGTGCAACGGCGTGACCGCCGCGATGCCCACGTCGACGCGGTTGTGCATGGTGTGCACGACCGGGATGCCGTGACGCGCGGCGTACCGGTGGCCGATGAACGCACCCCAGAAGTCGGCCTGGACATGCACGAGATCGACCGGCGGACGATGCGTCATCGCGCGGTCGAGGTGCCGGTCGGTCGTGCGACCGGGCCAGCTCATCGAGTACTCGCGGTCGAGCGTGATGGGCATCGACGGCAGGTCGACGTTCGCGGGGTCGGCGACGGCTGCGGCCCTGGCTCCGTGCATGCGCGGAGCGACGACCGTGACGGTGTGGCCCGCGCGCTCGAGGAACTCCCGCTGCAGACGCATCGACACCTGGGCCCCGCCGAGCGAGTCGAGGTGCTGGTCGCCGAAGAAGACGATGTGCATGTCGACCGACTACTGCGGGAGGGGTTCGTCGCGGTACAGCGCCTCGAACGTGTCGAGCGTGCGGTTGATGTCGTGGATCGCGACGCCGTCGAGCGACGCCTGCTGCATGCGCTCGTACTCCGCGGCGTCCGCCGTGAAGACCCGGGTGAGACGCTCGGCGAGGGCGTCGGCGTCGCCCGGCTCGAAGAGATAGCCGTTCTCGCCGTCGTGCACGAGGTGCGGCAGCGCGACGGCATCCGCCGCGACGATCGGCAGCGCCGAGGCCATCGCCTCCATGGTCGCGATGGACTGCAGCTCGGCGATCGACGCGATCGTGAAGACCGAGGCGCGGGACAGCAGCGACCTCAGCTCCTCGTCGGTGGTGCGGCCGTGGAACGTGACGCGATCCGCGAGTCCGAGCTGCGCGGTGAGGTTCTCGAGCTGCTTGCGCTGGTCGCCGCCGCCCACGATGTCGAACGTCACGTCGAGCGCGGGGTCGAGCTTCGTCATCGCCTGCAGGATGACCTCGACCTGCTTCTCGGCGGTCAGGCGACCGACGAACACCATGCGGTTCTTCTCGCGGGGCCCGATGACCGGGGTGTACTGGGAGCGATCGATGCCGCAGCTCACCGGGATGACACCCTGCAGGTCGATCGTGCGCTCGAGGAAGTCCGCGGCGCGACGGGTCGGCGTCGTGACGGCGCGCGTGAGGCCGAAGGTGCGCTTGGCGTCGGCCCACGCGAAGCGCAGGACGAGATCGTCGACCCACTTCGGCATGGTCGTGTGGTCGAGGATGTTCTCGGCCATGACGTGGTTCGTCGCGATCACCGGGATGCCGCGCTGATGCGCGATGCGAGCGAGCCCGCGGCCGATCACGATGTGCGACTGGATGTGCACGACGTCGGGCTGCACGGCGTCGAGCACCGTGCGCGCGTAGTGCTTGGACCGCCACGGCCAGACGAAGCGGAGCCAGTCGTGCGGCGCCCAGCGCACCGACGGAAGGCGGTGCATCGTCATCGGCTCGCCTTCGATGACCTCGGTTCGTGCCGGGGTGCGGCGGTACGCCACGTTCGGAGCGACCACATGCACGTCGTCGCCGCGCTGCACGAGACCGGCGGCGAGGCGCTCGGCGAAACGGGCGGCGCCGTTGATGTCGGGGGCGAACGTGTCGCAGCCGATGAGGATGCGCAGCGGGCGCTCACCCGGGGTCGGGGAGGCGGTTGCGGCGTCGGGAGCGCTCGTCGGATCGGAGGGAGAGGAAGACATTCTGCCTATCGGTACGGCGGCCAGGGAGCCCGATCTGGGCGCTGGCCACTCTACCCGAGCCCCCTGATCGCCCCGCCGAGGCGTACCGGAGCCCGGCCACACCGGGTTCTCGCGCATCCCGCAGGATTCCCCCGTAGCGTGGGGTCATGCGACTCACCTCCGACGCCGACCCGCAGCAGTGGCTCCCCGTGACCGACTCGCTGGGATGGAAGGGGCGCCGTCACCGCAAGGCCGCGATCCGGATGCTGCTGGGCCAGGCGAACGCCGCGCTCGGTGCGACCGAGCGCCCGGGGTCGCGGTTCGGCGCCTGGGCGATGAGCCAGGCCGCGCCTCTCCTCATGAAGCGCGCCGACGGACGCGTGCTCGTGTGGACGTGGAGGGCCGACCCCGAGCTCGTCGTCGCGATGGCGACCGTGCAGACACTGACCCCCGAGGTGCGCATCGCCCGCGCATCCATGCCGATGGACTACGACGACACGGAGTCGTTCCGGACGCGCTGGCTCGGCGCCGGCGAGAAGCTCGTGGTCGCGATGCCGCCGTCGCCGGCCTCCCCGCCGTTCACGACGTACACCTGGGACACCGGCACGCACCTCATCACGCTCACGGCCGTGTGCAGCGACCGCGAGCGCTTCGGGACGCTGGACGGCGCGCTCGACGATCTCGCCCGCAGCATCCGCGTCGCGGACGAGCTGACGGGCGGCGAGTCGCCGGACGTGCTGCGTCTCGGCCCGGCGTGACGAGCGTCGATCGAGACGAGAGATCGTGACGGCGGGGTCTCCCCCCGCAACATCACCGGTCTCGTCGACGCCCTGGAGAAGACCGGGCACGTGCGCCGCGCGCCGCATCCCACCGACCGCCGGCCGTCCTCGTGGAGCTGACGCCGTCGGCGGTCGAGACCATGACGCGGATGCAGCAGGAGCACGCCGACCTCGACGACTCCCTGACGGGGGCCGTCGCGCCGAGCGACCGGCCGTTCCCACCGGCGGCACCGGGATCGCGTACCACCGCCCGTTGCTGACGATCCTCATCGTCTTCATCGCTCTGTCCGCCGTGGAGATCCCCCTCGTCGACCTGATCGTGCACCGCTGGCCCGCCGTGCGGATCCCCCTGCTCATCCTCGGGATCTGGGGCGTGACCTGGATGATCGGACTGCTGTGCGCCATGCTCATGCGTCCGCACACGGTCGGACCGGAGGGCGTGCAGGTGCGCAGCGGACTCGACTCGGAGGTGCCGATCGGGTGGGACGACATCGCGTCCGTCGCGATCTCCCGCCGCGTGGACGAGCCCAAGCAGCGCCGCATCTCGGACGGAGAGTACGCGGAACGCGTGCAGGACGAGACGAACATCGAGATCGAGCTCGAGCATCCGATCGCCATCCGACTGCCCGGAGTCCACCCCAAGGGCGGCGTGCACACGGTCGACCGCGTGCGACTGTGGGCGGACGACCCGCGAGCCTTCCTCGCCGCCGCGCGGCCGTTCCTGACCGCCGGCTCGTGAGCCCCTGCCCGCGCTACGCCAGCCCGCGCTCGTCCAGCCACTTCTTCGCGACGAGCACCGGCGCCCGTTCGAGCCACGCGTCCGCGATGATCTCGGCGAGCCGATCGCGGTCGATGACGTCGAGGATGACGAGCAGCCCCGCGTACCCGTCGAAGTGCGGGATGCTGAACAGCGTGTCGGGCTCGGCGGCGAGCAGCGCCTCCTTCTCCTCCAGGCTGCCGACCCGCACTCCCAGCACTGGTCCGTCCGGCCAGGTGACCCCCAGCGCCGCGAGCTGGCGCAGATCGGTGGCGGTCGGCCCGCGGACCCACGCGATCTGACCGTTCGGGAGCCGCCAGCCGGGCTCGCCGGTATGCCCCCCGATGCGCTCGGTCACGCCGGGGAGAGCGAGCGCGATCGCGCGGACGTCCTCGATGGTCGCCATCCCGCTATCGTCCTCCTGCACGGCTGCTGCCACAATGGCCGCATGAGCATCGCGACACACCTCTCATGAGCACCGTGTGGGCCGCTCCCCGCACCGCGTCCGAGCTGCTGTCCGCCGGCGCCGACGCCCGTAAGCGCACACCCCGACGCGCTCTCGCCGCGCTCTCGACGGCACCGCGCGATCCGCTCGGCATCCTCGAGGCTCAGAACCGTTCGCGCATCCCCGATCTCGTCCCCCTGCGCGCGGAGCGCATGTCGGCCAGCCCCTTCGCGTTCTACCGCGGCAGCGCGGCCCTCATGGCCGCCGATCTCGCGGACGCGCCGCACAGCGGCATCCTCGTCGCCTCGTGCGGTGACGCCCACGTCTCGAACTTCGGGTTCTACGCGTCGGCGCAGCGCAGCCTCATGTTCGACCTCAACGACTTCGACGAGGCGGCGTGGGCGCCGTGGGAGTGGGACGTCAAGCGCCTGGTCGCCAGCATCGTGATCGGAGGACAGGCGACGGGACGTCCCGACTCCGTGATCGACGAGGCCGCTCTCGCGGCGACCGGCGCGTACGTGCGCGGCATCCGGAGGGCGAGCGCGCTCAGCCCCACCGCCCGCTACTTCACGCACTTCGACGTCGAGTCCACGAAGGGCATGCTCGACAAGGCGTCACGACGGGCGATCCGCAGCGCGGTCACGCAGGCGCAGAAGCGCACGGGCGATCGCGCAGTGCGGCGGCTCACCGAGATGGACGCCGAGGGGCGGCGCCGCTTCCTCGCCGAGGAGCCGACGACCACGCCGATCGACGAGCAGCAGCGCGCCCAGGTGCACGAGCTCGTCGGCCAGTACCGCCGCACCGTGAACCCCGACGTCGCTCTGCTCTTCGAGCACTACACCGTGAGCGACGTCGCCCGCCGTGTGGTCGGGGTCGGCAGCGTCGGCACCCGATGCTTCCTCGTGCTCTTCCAGGACGGCGACGGCAACACGCTCCTGATGCAGCCCAAGCAGGCGTCGCAGAGCGTGCTCGTCGAGTACGGGCGCATCGCGCAGCCGGAGGCGCTGCAGGGTCTGATCGACGCGCACGGCGAGGGAGCGCGGGTCGTGGCGATGCAGCGCATCCTGCAGGCCCTGTCGGACCCGTTCCTCGGGTACCTGCGCAGCTCCGTCGCCGATTTCTACGCCCGCCAGTTCCACGACATGAAGGGCAGCGTCGACGTCGAGGAGCTCGAGGACGGACCGTTCGTGACCTACGCGCAGGCGTGCGCGGCGACCGTCGCCCGAGCGCACAGCCAGTCGGTGACGGCCACCGAGGTCGCGGGGTACATCGGCGGAGGACGGGCGGTGGCGACGGCGATCCTCGACTGGGCACGCGGCTACGCCGAGGTGTCGCTCGCCGACCACGTCGCCTTCCGCGCCGCGCACTGAGAGCCCCGCACTCGACGGGAGATCCGGGCCGCGCGGACTCAGCGCACGATGCGGAGCGTGCGCACCTCGAACGGACGCAGCGTCAGCTCCCCGCCGAGGCGCGCATCGTCGATCGCGTCCTCGATGAGCGAGACCTCACGGATCTCGGAGTGCTCGAACCCGACCGTGAGCGTGCCCGTGGTTCGTCGCCCGAGAGCCTCGTAGAGGCGCACGATCACGTCACCGGAGCCGTCGTCCGCGAGCTTGACGCCGGAGACGACGATGCCGCGCCCCTCGACCGCCACGAGCGGCTCGACCTCGCGAGCCCCGCGCACGACGCTCGGAAGGGCGTTGAACACGATGCCCTCCGTCGTCGCCACCTCGGCATCCGCGCCGATCACGAAGCCGACCTCGATGGCGTGGTGTCCGTGGTCCGTCTCGGGATCGGGGAAGCGCGGTGCGCGCAGCAGCGACAGCCGCACGATCGTCGTGACCGCGTCGCCGTCGACATCGCGCGTCGTGTCGTAGCCGTAGATCGAGTCGTTCACGAGCGCGACGCCGAAGTCCGCCTCCCGCACGAGCACGAAGCGGTGCATCGAGGTCTCGAACTTCGCGGCCTCCCAGCTCGTGTTCGTGTGCGTGGGACGCGCCTGGTAGCCGAACTGCGTCTCGGCCTCGGTGTGCGCGGCCTGCACGTCGAGCGGGAACGCGAGCTTGAGCAGCTTCTCAGTCTCGTTCCAGTCGACGTCGTTGCGCAGCACGACGGTGCGCGAGCCGGGCGCGAGCACGATCGTCTGCGTGATCGTCGACTGCGAGAACTCCCGCACGACCGTGAGGCTGGCGACGCCCTCGACGATGGAGGCCGAGATCGACGAGGCCTTCGTGAGGTCGGTGACGCTGTTGCGGTAGTAACGGTCGATGTCCCACGCATCCCACATGTTCGGGAAGTCCTGGTGCAGCTGGAAGAGGTTGGCGGCGCGCCCCCCGGCGACGGCCTCGCGCCCCGTGCCCTTGTCGACGGCCGACACGATCAGCCCGTCTCCGGAGACGAGCACCGAGACGAGATCGTTCTCGAGACGCCAGCCGCCGGACTCCTCGGTCAGCGCGACCGGCGTGGCCGACGAGTCCTCGACCCACGATGCCCCGAGAGCGCGACCGGTGCCCACAGACGTCGGCGTGAACCGCAGCTCCCGGTCGCCGTCGCCCGCGAGGGACCGACGCGCGGCATCCGCGATGTCGCGAGCATCCGACAGCACGTCGCCGAGCACCTCGACGGCCTCGCGGTGCACCCAGGCGATCGACGTGCCGGGCAGGATGTCGTGGAACTCGTGCAGCAGCACGGCCTCCCACAGCCGGTCGAACTCGGCCTGCGGGTAGGCGGCGCCGGTGCGCACGGCATCCGTCGCCGCCCACAGCTCCGCTTCGACGAGTGCATGCTCGGCCCACCGGTGCAGCGCCTTGGTGGCGTGCTGGCTCGTGAGCGTGCCCCGGTGCAGCTCGAGGTAGAGCTCGCCGACCCACACCGCGGGGTGCGCGATCTCGGCCCGCGCCTTCTCGAAGAACGCATCGGGATGCTCCCACTCGACGCGCGCGCTGCCCTCGAGATTCTGCAGTCGCGCGGCCTTGCCGGTCATCTCGCGGGTCGTGCCGCCGCCGCCGTCGCCCCAGCCGACCGGGGCGATCGATCGCGAGGACACACGGTTCTCCTTGAACTGGCGGGAGGCCTTCGCGACCTCCATGCCGCTCAGCTGCGAGTTGTAGGTGTCCATCGACGGGAAGTGCGTGAACACCTGCGAGCCGTCGATGCCCTCCCACAGGAAGGAGTGGTGGGGGAAGACGTTCTGCTGGTTCCACGAGATCTTCTGCGTGAAGAACCACTCGAAGCCGGCGCGGCGCATCAGCTGCGGCAGCGCCGGCGAGTATCCGAAGCTGTCCGGCAGCCAGACGCCCTTCGAGCGGATGCCGAACTCGCGCTCGAAGAAGCGCTGCCCGAAGGAGAACTGCCGCACGAGCGACTCACCGGTGGGCATGACGGTGTCGGACTCGACCCACATGCCGCCGAGCGGCAGGAACCGGCCCGCGGCGACCGCCGCCGCGACGCGTTCCCAGACCTCGGGGCGGTGCTCCTTGATCCAGGCGTACTGCTGCGCGCTCGACATGCCGTACAGGAAGTCGGGCTGCTCGTCGATGAGGCTCGTCATGGACGACGTCGTGCGCGCCACCTTGCGGATGGTCTCGCGCACCGGCCACAGCCAGGCGGAGTCGATGTGGGCGTGGCCGACGGCCGAGATCCGGTGCGCGCTCGCCTCGGCGGGGGCCGCGAGCACGTCCGCGAGCCGTGCTCGTGCCTCCGGTGCCGTCTCGACGATGCGCTGGAGGTCGAGCACGTCGAGCGCATCGTCCATCGCCTGGAGGATGCTCATGCGGCGGGGCGAGGTCGGAGGCAGTTCGGCCTGCAGCTCGAAGAGCACTTCCAGGTCGAGTGCGAGGTCGAAGACATCCTGTTCGAAGACCGCGAGGTCGATACGACGGGTGCGATAGAGCGGCTCCGGCGAAGAGGTGCGGATGTCGCCCTGCTGCGTCGGGAGGAAGGGGTGGTAGTCGAGCAGCACGGGGTTGGCGGCGGCCTCGAGGTACAGTTCGACCGGTTCGTCGCCGTGCGCGGCATCGGCGATCGGCACCCACTGGTTGCGCGGGTTGACGCTCTTCACGGGCGAGCCGTCCGCCCGGTAGACGAGAGCTTCGCACTGGAACCCGGGCATGTTGATGTCGAAGCCGAGGTCGATCACGGCCTCGACGCGGCGGCCGGCCCAGTCCGCGGGGACGGCGCCGGTGAGGCGGAACCAGGTCGTGCTCCAGGCAGGGCCCCAGGCGGCGGGGACGGCCGCGGCGGTGAACTCGAGCGCGAGCCCGTCGGCCGGGGCGATCGGCTCGCCGGGGAGCTCATGGACCGCGATCTCGAGGGGCACGGAGGCCGAGTGGACGGCGGGGCGGATCCGTTCGTCGAGGACGCGCTTGACGCGGCCGACGGTGAGGGAGGTGTCGTCATGCATGGGGGTGGTCTCCGGGCTCGACGGTGAGGGGGCGGACACCGCGATGCGGTGTCGTCCGACGATGCTATCCGATTTACTAAAGCGATCTAGCACATTCGTCGAAACGATACGGATGCTCTTGTCGGCAGGCTAAACCGATCAAGTAAGGTGAGGGACTATGAGCCCGGCGAAACGCGTCACGATCGCCGATATCGCGCGCATGGCCGGGGTCTCCCCCGGCGCCGTCTCGTTCGCCCTCAATGGACGTCCCGGCGTCAGCGAGGAGACCCGGCAGCGCATCCTGGCGATCGTCGAGGAGAACGGCTGGCAGCCCAGCTCGGCCGCACGGGCCCTCGTGGGCGCACGCGCCAACACGGTCGGCTTCGCCCTCGCCCGCCCCGCCCGCTCCCTCGGCTCCGAAGCGTTCTTCACCGACCTCATCGCCGGCATCGAGTCACGCCTCTCCGAGAGCAAGGTGAGCCTGCAGCTCCGGCTCGTCAGCGGCATCGCCGAGGAGATGGAGGTGCACCGGCAATGGCGCTCCTCCAACCAGGTCGACGGCATGATCCTCATCGACCCGCGCGACGACGACCCCCGCGGCGAGCGCATCCTGGCGCTCGACGCCCGCGCCGTGATGATCGGGTCCGAGCCGTCGCCCGCGGGCGCGGTGCCGCGCGTCTGGATCGGCGACGACACCGTGGCGGAGGCCCTCTTCTCGTATCTCGCCGCTCTGGGCCACTCGCGCATCGCGTACGTCGCCGGGCCGGCCGAGCTCGAGCACACGCGGCTGCGCGCCGAGGTGCTGGAGCGCATGGCGTCCGACGGCGTCGACGGCGAGGTCATCACGACGGACTTCTCCCCTGCGCGCGCCTCGGCCGTCACCCGCACACTGCTCTCGGCCCGGACGTGCCCCACCGCGATCGTCTACGACAACGACGTGATGGCCGTCGCCGGGCTCCGCGTCGCGCAGGAGATGGGCAGGGCGGTGCCGCGCGACGTGTCGCTCGCCTCGTTCGACGACTCCGTGATCGCCGGACTCATCAATCCCTCGATCACCGCGATGACGCGCGACACCTTCGAGCTCGGAGAGCGCGCCGCGACACTGCTGCTGCAGCAGATCGAGGCGGGTGCGAACCTGCCCAGCGTCGAGGGCCCCACTCCGACGCTGACCGTGCGCGAGAGCACGGCGCCGCCCGCCCACGCCGGCTGACGGCATCCGTCCCGGCGCCGGGGCTCGGATCAGGCCTGCACGACGGTGTTGACCGAGCCGTAGCGGCCCACCCCGCTCGCCGAGAGATCGGGACGGACCAGGTGTCGGATGCCGCGGGCGTCGAGCGCCGTCGCATCCAGGGCGTCGCGCGAAGTGACGAGCGCGGGGTCGAGTCCTGCCGCGCACGCGTCGACCCAGGCCTGGAACACCGCGCCGCCGGGGCTCAGCGCCGCGCGACTGACGGGCACCTCCCGCTCGTCGACCTCGACCACGATCGCCGTGTCGCGCTCGGGGGCCGCCGTGCGCTGACGGAGCTCGGGGATGAGCTCGGCCAGGCGACGACCGAGCGGCTTCGCAGCCCCGCTCTGGTCGATCAGACCGAGGGAGTACTCCAGCTCGGGGAAGTCGCCGAGCTCGCGGCTCACGTCGTGCGAGCACCACCAGGTGACGCCCCAGAGGTTCGCGGTGCGCGCGGCCGAGCGCACGGTCGCCTCGAGGAACCCGGGCATCTCGTCCTCCGCGAGGCAGTTCGACGGGGCGCCGACCTCCTGCAGCCAGACGGGCCGGTCCGCGTCGGTCGCGAACGCGCGAGAGAGTTCGATCAGGTACTCGGCGTGCCGGTCCGAGGCCACCGACCGGCCACCGTAGCGCTGCGCCGTGCCGTTGAAGATCCAGGAGTGGATCGTCGTCATCGCGCCGAGACGCGAGGCGTGCGCGGGCGTGAAGCCGTGGTCGTCCATGTACCAGACCGCGTCGTACTCGCTGTGCACGTGCGGCAGTCCCGGCGCCGCCTGCTCGGCCGCATCGAGCAGCGCCGAGATCCATCCGCCGGCCTCGTCCTGCGTGACCGGCCAGGGCGACGGGTGCGTGTGCGCGGAGAACTGATTGACCTCGTTGCCGAGCGTCAGCCCGAGGAAGTTCGGGGCGTCGCGCAGCGCGCGTCCGAGGCGATCGACGAGCGCGACCTGTCCGCTCAGCGCCCGCGCATCGGTGAACATGTTCTTGTCGTGCCAGGTCCCGAGCCAGGAGGGCACGAAGTCGAAGCTCGACAGGTGCCCCTGGATCACGTCGACGCTCGCATCCATCCCGAACTCCGCCGCGATGTCGATCACCGCGCGGACGTCGTCGACCGCCTTGTCGCGGATGAACGTGCGGTTGGGCTGCAGCACGGTCCACAGCGGGAAGACCCGCACGTGGTCGAGACCGAGCTCCGCGAGCGCGGCGAAGTCGCGGCGGACGTCGTCGGGCTCGAAGTCCAGCCAGGAGTGCATCCAGTCCTTCGACGGCGTGTAGTTCGCCCCGAATCTCAGGGGAGCGTCGAGGGCGCCGCGCTGCGTCATGGGTCAGGACCTTTCGGACGGGGTCCTCCGGCGAGGACGGATCGGATCACTATAACGCTTGAGCGACAATGCGCCTACCGCCGCCTGCGTGCCGGCCCGAGCCGGCCACGAAGAGCCTTGACAGGCGCGAGTTCGGATGGTTTCATCTGCTAAAGCGTTGCAGTCCGCCGAGCGGACCCACGCCGAATCGCCCGCCTCGAGGAAGAAGCACGATGAGAATCCCGACACGCATTGCCACCGTGGCAGCCTTCAGCATCGGCGTCCTGGCGCTGACGAGTTGCACCGGAGGAGGGGGCGGGGCCGGCGGCGACAGCGGCCCCATCGACACGTCCGGCGAGCTGAGCGGCTCGATCCAGTTCCAGACGTGGTCGCTCAAGAACGAGAAGTTCACGCCCTACTTCGAAGACCTCATCGACGCGTTCGAGAAGGAGCATCCCGACGTCTCGGTCGAGTGGCTCGACCAGCCCGGCGACGGCTACCAGGACAAGATCCTCAGCCAGGCCAACGCGAACACCCTCCCCGACGTCCTCAACCTCCCGCCGGACATCGCCTACCCGCTCGTCGCGGCCGGCAAGCTGCTCGACGTGAACGCGGCGGACCCCGACCTGAAGGACGTCTACAACACCGGCGCCTGGGCGTCCTACAGCGAGTACCCCGGGGTCGAGGGCACCTACGGACTCCCCTGGTACCTCTCGAGCGACGCATCCTGGTGGAACCTCGCGCAGCTCGCGCCCTACGGCGTCACCGCGGACAACCTCCCCACGACGGTCGACGAGCTGCTGACGCTGGCGGAGACGGTCGCGTCGGAATCGGGTGGCAAGGTCCAGCTGCTGTCGTCGATCCCGGGTCTCGACACCTTCACGTCCGCGGGCATCGAGGTCATCGACGACAAGGGCGAGTTCGTCTTCAACACCGACGAGGCCGCGGCGATCGTGCAGGCGTACGCCGACGCCTACGCGGCGGGGGCGATGCCGGCCGAGGCGCTCACGGGCGACTACGGCGGCAACGCGGAGGCGTACATCCAGGAGAAGGTGGCCTTCACGACCGGCGGCACCGGCTTCACCACCGATCTGCAGAAGGATGCGCCCGCGCTGCTCCAGAACACCGTCGCGACGCAGCGTCTCGGCATCCCGCCGCTGTACGTGCAGGGCGTCAACGTCTCGGCCGACTCCGACAACAAGGCCGCGGCTCTCGCGTTCGCCGAGTTCGTCACCGACGAGGAGAACCAGGTCGCGTTCTCGTCGCTCGCCGTGGGCACGGCCCCCGGCACGACCTCGGGAGGCGACACCGTCGTCGACAACATCTCCGCCTCGGTCACCGACCCGAAGCAGCTGGCCGCGATCGACACGGTCTTCACCGCGATGCAGGACGCCAAGGCGCTCCCGTTCCAGTGGACGTCCGACATGGCGACCTACATGACCCAGCAGATCGCCCTCGCGATCAACGGCGAGGCCGACCCGAAGACGCAGCTCGACAAGATCGTCGAGTACGCGAACGCGAACCGGGTGGACCAGTAAGCATGGCCGCGGACACCGGCATCCGGAGGCGGATGAGCGGGATCACCTCGCACAGGTGGTTCACCCCCTGGCTGCTCCTCGCGCCAGCCGTCATCTGGGTGCTGGTGTTCGCGCTCTGGCCGTTCCTCAACACCGTCGTCCTGAGCTTCACCGACGCCAAGCCGCTGCGCACGCCCGAGTTCGTGGGCGGCGCGAACTACGAGCGCATGTTCGGCGACGAGATGTTCTGGAACGCCCTCACCACCTGTCTCATCTACGTGGTCGTGTGCGTGCCGCTGCTGACGATCCTGCCGCTGCTGCTCGCCCTGCTCGTGCAGAAGAAGCTGCCGGGCATATCGTTCTTCCGCACCACCTTCTACTTCCCCGTGATCGCCTCGGTCGTCGTCGTGGCGCTGATCTGGACCTGGCTGTTCGACAGCCGCGGCATCATCAACCAGACGCTCGAGTTCATGGGACTCGTCGATCGACCCGTCGCGTTCCTCGTCGACCGCTGGCTGCTCCTGGGCTGTGCCATCCTCCTCACGGTGTGGAAGGGGCTGGGCTACTACATGGTCGTCTACCTCGCCGCCCTCGGGAACGTCGGCAAGGAGCTGCACGAGGCCGCGATGCTCGACGGCGCCGGGTCTTTCCGACGCTTCCTCTCGGTCACGATCCCGTCCGTCCGTGGCGCGATGCTGCTGATCTCCGTGCTGATCGCGGTGTCCGCGATGCGGGTCTTCGCCGAGCTCGACGTGCTCTCCAAGAGCACCGGAGGTCCCGGCGGCTACGACATGTCCCTCGTGATGCTGATCCGTCAGGTCGGCTCGGGCCTCAACGGCAACATCGGCTACGCCTCGGCCATCAGCGTCGCGCTGTTCCTCCTCACCCTCATCCCGCTCGCCGCGATCGCCTTCATGAATCGCGAGAAGAAGGCGAAGGCCCCCGCATGAGCATCCTCGACCGCCCGCGCACCGACGATGCCCGCCCGACCGATGACGCCGCGCCGCCCTCCCGCGAGCGGATCTTCCGTCGCCGTGGGTCCGGAGACTTCAGCAAGCCCACCCTCGGCGGCCTGATCGGCCGGTACGCGCTCCTGGTCCTCGTGCTGTTCCTCGTGATCGGCCCGTTCATCTGGCAGCTGTCGACGTCGTTCAAGGGTCCGCAGGAGAACATCTACTCCTTTCCGCCGAACCTCATCCCCCGCGATCCCACGCTGGGCAACTACGCCACGGTCGCCGACGTCGTGCCGGTCTACCTGTACGCCTGGCACTCGCTGCTGGTCTCGGTCGGAACGGTCGTCAGCAACGTCGTGCTCGCGACGTTCGCCGGCTATGCGCTCGGCTGCATGCGCTTCCGCGGCAAGTGGATCGTCATGGCGATCCTGCTCTCGACCCTGCTCTTCCCCGGCGAGGTGACGGTGACGAGCAACTTCCTCACGATCCGCGCGCTCGGCCTCGCCGACACGCTCTGGGGCGTGTTCCTGCCCGGAGCGATCAGCGCCATGAACGTGCTGCTCGTCGCGACGGCGTGCCGCATGATCCCCAAGGACGTGCTGGATGCCGCGACCGTCGACGGTGCGACGACCTGGCAGCGCATCCGGCACATCGTGTGGCCGAACATCCGGGGCATGGTCTCTGTGGTCGCGATCTTCGCGTTCATCGGCGCCTGGGACGACTACCTGTGGCCGCTCATCGTGCTCTCCGACCCGTCGAAGTACACGCTCACCGTCGGCATGGCGTACCTCAACAGCAGCTTCTCGGTCGACCCGCGACTGATCGCGGCCGGCACCATGATCGCCCTCGTGCCGATCGTGATCATGTTCTCGTTCACGCAGCGCTTCTTCTTCAAGGGCGTGCAGGAAGGCGCGGTCAAGGGGTGACGCCGGTCCGGCTCACCCGCACGGACGGCCCCGCGGACCCGCCGTCGTCGCGCCCGCACTCCGGCGTCCTCGCGGCACCGGTGTTCGCGTTCGAGGTCGATCCCGTCGACGGGATGCAGCGCGTCGACGTGCCGGGACTCGACGCGGTCGAGATCACCGCGGACACCGTATTGCACTGGGCCTTCTACGCCGACGGGCCCGAGGCCACCCTGGCCCCGCACGCGGCGCTCGCGGTGTCGGCCGACGTGCGCCTCGACGACGGCACCCGCCTCGGTGGGATCCCCGGCGTGCGTGACCGCTACGACGTCGCGCTCACGGCGGAGGCGCAGTTCGCGGCGCGCTGGAGCATGCCCGAGCAGTGGAACGCCGACACCGTCTCGCTCGCCCCGTTCGCCGGTCGGCGCGGCGTCGTCGAACTCGTGCTCGGCGCGGACTCGCTCGTCGGCGCGGTCGGGCTGCCCCCGCGAGTCGGCGGATTCGTGCAGGTGCTGGTCGAGGAGCGGATGTCACCGCCGGCGGACACGCCGCCCGTCGAGCGCGTCGACACCCGGCGCGGCACCCACTCCGGACCGCGGTTCTCGCGCGGCAACACCATCCCGGCCGTCGCGCGTCCGCACGGCTTCACGTTCGTCACACCGGCGACCGACGCGACCGACGCGCGGTGGCCGTATCGTCCGTTCGTCCACGACGATCCGCAGGGTCGCCGCCTCGAAGCACTGCAGTTCTCGCACCAGCCCAGTCCGTGGATCGGCGACCGCTCGGTGCTGCAGCTCATGCCGTTCGCCGGCGCCCCGGCCGCGGATCGCACGGCGCGACGGCGCTGGATCGTGGCGGGATCGGAGCGCGCGAGGCCGCACGAGTACGCGGTCGAGCTCGACGACGGCTACGGCGAACGGATACGCGCCGAGATGACCGCGACCGTGCACGGCGCGGCGTTCCGCGTGACGGGCGCCGACGCCGGCGTCCGAGTCGGCGTCGTGATCGATCAGCTCACCGACGTGGGACGCCTCGAGATGGATGCCGAGGGCTTCACCGGTTGGATCCCCGAGGGCTCCGAGGACTGGGGCAACGCCCCGCGCTGCTATTTCGCGGGGCGGGTGTGCGGGGGCGCGGCCGAGCGAGGGCGTCTCGACGACGCCGGACGCGAGCGCGTCGCCGGGTACGTCTCCGGGCGCGGCACCCTCGAGGTGCGGGTGGCCGTGTCCTTCCTCTCCATCGAGCAGGCCGAGCGCACTCTCGCGCTCGAGCTCCCCGCCGAGGTCGGCTACGAGCAGCTGCGCGCCGACGCCGCGGCATCCTGGAACCGCCTGCTCGGTCGCGTCACGATCCCGCCGCTCGGCGCGGACGAGGCACCGTATCGCGCGCTCGCCGACGAGGAGGACAGGGCGCGGATCGCCGCTGCCCTGCATCGCATGCATCTCTACCCGAACACGGCGGCCGAGGAGACGGGGTCGGCCGACGTGCCGGCATCCGCGTTCGCCGACGTGTTCGCCGAGCGCGAGCCGTTCGGGGAGACGCACACGAGCGCTCCGACGGTGACCGGCGAGCTCGTCGTCAACAACGGCTACTGGGACACCTACCGCACGGAGTGGCCGGGCCTCGCCCTGCTCGATCCGACGCTCGCGGGACAGCTGCTCGACGGGCAGCTCGCGCAGTACCGGCGCGGCGGCTGGATGGCGCGCTGGAGCGCTCCGGGATACGTCGACAGCATGGTGGGCACGTCGAGCGACCAGATCTTCGCGGATGCCGCGCGCTGGGGCGTCGAGTTCGATCACCGGGTCGCGTTCGAGAGCGGCTGGCGCAATGCCTGCGAGCCGGGACCGGACCCCCGCCGCGGCCGGAAGGGCATCGACCGCGGCCGCTTCACGGGGTACATCTCGTCGGCGGTGCCGGAGGGCATGAGCTGGAGCATCGAGAACGCCGTCAGCGACGCGGGTCTCGGTCGATTCGCCGCGCAACTCGCCGCCGACCCGCAGACACCCGACACGGATGCCGCGCGCTACCGCGCCTTCGCCCGCTACTTCGCGAACCGCGCCCTGTCGTACCGCTCGCTGCACGACCCGGCGACGGGGTTCTTCCGCGGTCGGGACGAGCACGGCTCGTTCTCGTCCGAGCCGTTCGACCCCCGCACCTGGGGAGGCGACAACGTCGAGACCAACGCCTGGGGCATGTCGGTCGGAGCCGTGCACGACGGCGCCGGACTGGCCGAGCTCTACGGCGGTCCGGCGTGCCTGCGCCGGCACCTCGACGCGCTGTTCGCCGAACCCGAGACCGCCGACGAGCGATTCGGCGGTGCGTACGGCACGGTCATCCACGAGCAGCGCGAGGCGCGAGGCCTGCGCGCGGGCATGTGCGGGATCTCCAATCAGCCCGCGCACCACATCCCCTTCATGTACGCGTTCACGGACCAGCCATGGCGCGCGGGCGAGGTCGTGCACGAGCTCGCCGCGCGCCTCTTCGCCGGCGCGCACATCGGCCAGGGCTTCCCCGGCGACGAGGACAACGGGGAGATGAGCGCGTGGTGGCTGTGGGCCGCCCTCGGGCTCTACCCGCTCGAGCTCGCGTCGGGCGTGCTGCGGATCGGCTCGCCGCTGTTCGACGACGTCCGCGTCGACCGCGGAGACGGGTCGACGCTCCGCATCCGCTCGCATCGGAACTCGGCGAGCGCGCACATGCTGCAGGAGGCGCGCGTGAACGGTGTCGCGCTGCGCACCGCCGAGCTCCCGGTCGATGCGCTGGTCGACTCCGGCGATGTCGAGCTCGACCTGGTCTTCGGCGACGACCCCGAGAAGTCCCTCCCTGCGCTCGCGGCGAAGGATGCCGTGCCATGGAGCCCCGACCTCACTTCTCTCGGCGGCGAGACCATCACCGCTCCCGGGCTCCGCGACGCCGATCGCCTGGTCGACGACGGCGACCATGCCGGCGCCGCCGGGGTCGTCCTGCGGCCCGGGGACTGGGTGGGATGGCGGTTCACGGAGCCGCGCGGGGTCAGCGACGTCTCGGTGACGACCGTGTCCACGGCATCCTCGACCGTACTCGTGTGGGAGGCGGAGACGACCGCCGGCTGGGAGCAGATCGCCGTCACCGCCGAGTCCGACCTGCCCGCCGACCGCACGACGCCCTTCACCTTCGCCGCACGCACCGTGGCCTCGGCGCTCCGCGTGCGGGCGGAGGCCGAGGTCACGGTGCGTCAGCTCGAGCTCTTCGATCTGGACTGAGTCCGATCTGGACTGAGTTCGATCTGGACTGGGCCCGACCGCGACTCACTGCGGGGCGTACTCCGTCGCCTCGCCCTTGATCGCCTCGGTGATGCCGGAGATCAGCGACGACTGGTCCGTCGCCGTGAGGTTGTACGCGACGTAGACGCCGTACCCGTCGGCGGCCGTGCGCTGCGCGAAGTCCGCCGCGGTGGCCGCGCTCGTGTTCGCGAGGTCGATCGCCGCGGCGCCGATGCGCGAGCGGTCATCGAGACCGGGAACGGTGGGCGCGTCGTAGGTCGGGTAGTACGGGTTCCAGGCGTAGTCGAGCGTGGCGTCGACGTCGAAGGCGCCGAAGTCCGTCGTCGTGTACGACGGCCCGATCGCGTAGAGCGTGATGAGCTTGTCGGGTCCGAGACGGTCGCGCAGCGCGGAGGCCACCCACCCGAAGGACTGCGCGTTCGGCTGCGGCGTGCCGTTCGCCCCGTACTGGCTCCACTCGTCGTCGAAGTCGATGCCGTCGAGTCCGTAGGTCGTCACGGCGTCGGCGAGCTGGGCGGCGAACGCGTCGGCTTCGGCGTAGCTCTCGAAGTTGGCGAAACCGGCACCCTGATGGTTGCCGAGCACCGACAGCAGCACCTTCGTGCCCTGTGCCTGCAGCGGGCGGATCTGGTTCTCGGCATCCTGCAGCGTCTCGGTGACCCGCTCGTTGAAGTGCAGGTACGCCTTCTCGCCGTCGTAGTTGATGTTCGCGGCGAAGATCATCGCGAGGTCGACGGCCGGCTTCCCGGAGTCGGCGAGCCGATAGTCGGCGACGTTCGCTAAATCGTTCGAGTTCACCTCGACGTAGACCGCGAGCTTCGTGTCGTCCGGCGCTGCCTCGGTGGCGGCGGCCGACGACGCGGCGAGCGCACCGGTCGCGGTCACAGCCAGGGCTGCGGCCGCGGCGAGTGATCGTCGGAACAGGGAAAGACGGGCGTTCGGCTGACTCATGGTGGAGCTTCTCCTTCGGCGTCATTGTCGATCTCGCGTCGCACCGATGCGACGTGCGGACGACTATATCGCTTAAGTGCAGCGCTCGAAAGAGGGGCGGATGCCGCAGCATCCGCCCCTCCCCGCGTCCGTCGAGGACGCGCCGTCAGACGTTCACGTCGCCGACGAGGTTGACCTTGATGCCCATGCCGTCGAACATCGCGGCCTTCGCGATCAGTGCCTTGTCGGCGGTCTCGGCGTCGGGGGCGTACACGAGCTGCGCGTGGTTGGCCTTGTGGCGGGCCATGAACTGGTCGCGCGAGATCCCGTGCAGCACGACGTGCGCGATCGGCCACTCCGGGTTCGTGGCGTCCTTGCGGCGCTGCGTCTCGGCGGCCGGGAGCTCGACCACCGAGGCGCGGAACACGTCGGCCTGCAGGATGCCCTCGGCGATGAAGACGCGTGACAGCACGACCTCGCCGGGCTTCGAGACGCCGTTGATCGTGGCCCCGCCCGCCGGGAAGAAGACGTGGCCCTGGCGCCAGCCCTCGGCGTTCTGCCATCCGCCGAGGTGGGAGGCGGGCACCGACCCGGAGATCTCGTACACCCAGACGAACTCGCCGTCGTGATCCTCGCCCCAGCGCACGTCGTGCAGCGTGTTGTCGGGCACGAGGCCCATCGCCCTCCACACCCGGTCGGTGACGAGCGCGTCGACCGCGACGCCCTCGTCGGCCTCGTTGAAGTGCGGGAACGCGCGGCCCTCGTGCAGCACCCGCGAGCCGTCGCGCGAGGTCACCGGCGGACGCTCGGTCGAGTTCAGGATGCCCTCGGCGAGGTCCGACGCGGGCACGAGGTCCTTGAGGCCCTGCTGGTACTGGATGCCGACTGCGTCGAGCCCGAAGTCGTCGGCGATGCGGAGCGCGGCGATGTACATCTTCAGCTGCCACTGCACCTGGTCGCGGGTGAGCTCGGTCGCGGCGTCCTCGCCGTACACGAACGTCATGCCGTGATCGATGAGCCAGTCGTAGGCGGCGTCGGCCTCGGCCTCCGTGACGTTCAGCATCTCGGCGTAGAGCGCCGACTGCGACAGGCGCTCCTTGTAGATGCCGGTCGTGTTCAGCAGCTCGTCGTCGAAGATCGCGTTGTACATGCCCATGCAGCCCTCGTCGAACACGCCGATGATGGCCTTCTCGGCACGGAGCTCGGCGGCGAGCGCCTCTCCGAGCTCCTTCTCCGGGCTGTCGGGCAGCGCGGGCAGGGCGCGCACGTGCGAGGCGTCGTGCGTGATCGAGCCGGTCTCGGTCCACTCGCGGATGCCGTCGCGGAACCAGTCGTCGGTGAAGTCGACCGACCAGATGGTCGCGTACGGCTTGTCCATCTTCGTCAGTCCCGCGTTGAGACCGAGGAGACCGACGAGTCCGGGCCAGTCGCCCGCGAAGTTCGCGACGGTGAGGATCGGCCCCTCGTGCGTCCGGAGACCGGCGAGCACGTGGTGCGAGTACTGCCACACCGCCTCGGCGACGATGAGCGGAGCATCCGTCGGGATGTTCCTGAACACCTCGAGGCCCATGCGCTGGCTGGAGATGAAGCCGTGGCCGGTCTCGGGGTCGACGTCGTTCGCGCGCACGACGGTCCAGCCGAGGTCGTTCAGCACCCCGGTCACGCCGGCCTCGAGCTCGACCTGGGTCGGCCAGCCGGCCGTATTGGCGGACTCGCGCAGGTCGCCCGAGGCGATCAGGTACGCGGTCTTCGGGGCGGAGGCCGGGCGGGAGGCCGGGGCCGGGAGGGTGTAGCTCATGATGTCTCCGTTGCAGGGGTGGTGGGGTGGCCGGCGCCGCGCTGATCCGCGGCGAGTTCGTGGACGACCTCCGTCGTCGCCCCGTACAGACGCACGTAGCGGTCGAAGAGAGTGTCGTAGGTCGCGCGCAGGGCGGGGTCCGGCGTGACGGCGTCGGTCACGGGATTCCAGTCCGTGATGAGCGGGCCGTCGCCGTCCGCGATCGCCACCGCCGCGAGGAACGCCGCGCCGTAGCTCGCGCCGATCGTCGTCGCCGGTACCTCCTGCACGAGACCCGTGACGTCCGAGACGATCTGCAGCCAGAGCCGCCCCTGCGTGCCGCCGCCGACCGCGACGATGCGACGGATGTCCGCGCCGGCCGCGCGCATGGTCTCGACGTTGTGCCGCACGCCGAGCGCGGTCGCCTCGAGCGCCGCCCGGTACAGGTCGCCGCGGGTGTGCTCGAGCGTGAGACCGGCGATCACGCCTCGGGCGTCAGGGTCCTGGATGGGCGTGCGCTCGCCCGCGAAGTACGGGAGCATCACGAGTCCGCGGGCACCCGGCCCCGACTCCTCCGCCTCCGCGAGCAGCTGCGGATAGTCGGCGGCGGTGAGGTCCTTCAGCCAGGCGGTCAGCGCGCCGGACGTCGACAGCCCGCCGGCGAGGTTGCGGGTGCCCGCGAAGGCGCCCGCCGTCGTCCACATCGACGGCGTGCGCAGAGTCTCCGCACCGGTCGCGACGAGGAACATGGTCGTGCCGTACATGAGCATGAGGTCGCCGACCTCGTGCGCGCCGACACTGACGGCCTCGGTCCAGGCGTCGATGGTGCCGGCGATGACCGGGACGCCCACGGGGATGCCGGTGGTGGAGGACGCGTCCTCGGTGACGTGACCCGCGATGTCGCCCGCCCACAGCAGCGTCGGCTGCTCGATCGTCGCGGCGTACCGCTGCCAGAAGGGGTCGTGCCAGCGCTCGGCCTCGATGTCGTACAGCGGCGACATCTGGCTCGCGGACTGGTGGTCGAGCACGTACGCGCCGGTGAGCGCACGGGCCAGCCAGGAGGCCGGCATGAACAGGCGCCGGGCGTGCGCCCACGCTTCAGGCTCCTCATCCGCCACCCAGACGACCTTGGGGCCGCCGGCCTGCGAGGTGAGGACAGACCCGCCGACGCGCGTGATCTCGTCGATGCCGAGCTCGGCGGTCAGTGCCTCGATCTGGGTGCCGGCCCGAGTGTCGACGCCGTACAGGATCGCCGGGCGCACAGGCCTGTCGTCCGCATCGGCGAGCAGCACGCACGGCCCCATGCCGCTCACGCCGACGGCGACGATCTCGGCCTCCGGCTGCGCGGCGAGCAGCTCCCGCGTGATCGCGACGAACTCCTCCCACCAGACGCGGGCGTCCATCTCCACCCAGCCCGTGCGAGGGCGGTCGACGTGGTGCGCGCGCGTCGCCGTGGCGAGTATCGCACCGTCTCCGGAGACGAGCACGCCCTTGGTGCTCGATGTCCCGACGTCCACCCCGAGGGTGCATCGCATGGCGTCCTCCTTGATCGCGGCGCTCTCACGAAGGCTACGCGAAATCGATTTCACAATGCAAGGAGAATGCCGGACGCGATCCCCGATCGACGCAGGTGTCGCTGGCGCTCGGCGAGGACAGACCTCAGTCGCGGCCCGCGCTCGCCGAGAGCACCTCGCCGTGGAGCACCTCGGTGCGGGCGGGCTGATCGTCGCCGCCGATCCGGTCGAGCAGCATCCGCGCCGCCGTGACGCCCATGTGCCGCGCCGGCAGACGCACCACCGTGACAGCCCTCGGCGAGAGGGTCGTGAAGGGGAGCGAGCCGATCACCGCGACGCCGACGGCCGGCGGCGTGAGCCCGTGCTCCGTCAGCACCTGGATCGCGCCGACGCCGATGAGGTTGTTGCCCGCGACCACGGCATCCGGCGGCTCGGGCAGAGCGAGCAGCTCCTCCATCGCCGCACGGCCGCCGTCGACGCGGAACGTCGCGAACCGGGCCAGTTCGTCCGGATCGGACTCCGGCGCCGCTGCGACGAGCGCCGATCGCCAGCCGGCCGCGCGCTCGGCCGCGGTGTCGATGTGCTCCGGACCGCCGATGTAGGCGATGCGACGGTAGCCGGCCGCGAGCAGATCCTCCGCGGCGGCGGCCCCGGCCGCACGGTTCGCCATGACGACGCCGTCGATGTCATAGCGGGTGCCGCGGTCGACGGCGACGACCGGGCGCCCCGCGGCGCGCAGCGCATCGAGGCTCGTGCTCTCGTCGGCCGTCGCGATGATCACACCCGACATGTGCTCCGCGACGGCGATCCGCAGGTACGCCGCTTCCTTCGTGGTCTGCGAGTCCGAGTTGCACAGCACCACCGAGTATCCGGCCTCGGCCGCGACGTCCTCGACGCCGCGGGCCATCTCCGTGAAGTACGGGTTCTCGATGTCGGGGATCACGAGCGCGATGACCTCAGCGCTCTGCGTCCGCAGGGCACGAGCAGCCCTGTTCGGCGTGAACTCCAGCTCGGCCGCGGCCCGACGCACCGCCTCGACCTTCTCGGGCGAGACGTTCGTGCCGTTGAACACACGCGACACGGTGGCGGGCGAGACCCCTGCGCGTTCGGCGACGTCGTAGATCGTGGTCATGTCCCCGCCCTCTGCTCCGGATGCTCCACCCTATCGCCGGAACCGATTTCACAGATCAGCGGGATCCGGTCCGCGTCCGACGACACGGGAGCAGCCGCGCAGAGGGCGGGGCGGCTCAGGCGAGCCAGGCGGGCGCGCGGCCGCGGAGCACGCCGCGATCCACCGAGAAGCGTCCTGCTCCGGTGAACGCGAGCGCGAGGGCGACCGCGCCGAGCACGGCGACGAACTCGTAGCCGCCGTCGCCGACCCACAGGCCGGCCGGCAGGTGCACGAGCACGAGCGCCACGAGCATGTCGACCGCGAGGAGCACGCCCGCGAGGCGCGTGAACAGGCCGAGCACGAGCATCGCACCGCCGATCAGCTCGACGAAGGCGACCACGGGTGCGGCGATCTCGGGCAGGGGCACGCCCATGCCCGCGAAGCTGCCGATCGTGCCGGCGAGCGTGAACTCGAAGATCTTCTGCGCCCCGTGGGCGAGGAAGACGGCGCCGACGACGACGCGGAGGACGAGGAGTCCCCACGAGGTCGTGGCTGCGGGGGCGGTGGTGTTCGTCATGAGGAGGCCTTCCTTCGTGGCAGGACACCGCGCGCCAGGCGCGGAGCGGGCTGATGCCCACCTTCGACGCTAGGAAAGCCACCTTTCGATCCCCTGTGCCGGGGCGTCGGGCCGCTACGCTGAGGCCATGCCAGAGTGGTCCCAGGCCGTGCCGGCGGCGGTGCGGCGAGAGCAGATCGTCTCGATCATCGAGCGTCAGGGATTCGCCCGCGTGCAGGAGCTCAGTCGGGCGCTCAGCGTCTCCGAGGTCACGGTGCGCACCGACCTCGACCTCCTCGCCGAGGAGAACGTGATCCAGCGGGTGCACGGCGGCGCCATCTCCGGCATCAAGTCGACCGCCCACTCCCCCGACTACGAACGGGCGCTCACACGCGCCGTGACCGAGAAGCGCCGCATCGGGCACGCCGCAGCCGCGCTGGTCGAGAGCGAGATGGCGATCATGCTGGACGCCGGCACGACCACCCTCGCCGTCGCGCGTGCCCTGCGCACGCGCGAGGACCTCCGCGGCGTGGTCGTTTTCACGAACTCGCTCACGATCGCCCTGGAGCTCGGCGTCGCGGAGCCCCACCACATCACGGTGGTGGTGACGGGAGGCACCGTGAACTACAAGCAGCGCTCGCTCATCGACCCGCTGGGCGACATGTTCCTCGGGTCCGTGCACAGCGATCTCTGCATCATCGGCTGCAACGGGGTGTCCCCCACGGGCTTCACCAACTCCAGCCTCCCCGAGGTGACCATGAAGCGCCGCTACCTCGAGACCGCGGCCCGACGCATCGTGGTCGCCGACAGCTCGAAGATCGGCAAGAGCCAGATGATCCAGGTGGCGCCGCTGTCGCAGGTCGACCTGCTCGTCACGGGGTCGGAGGCTCCCGACGACGAGCTGGACGCGCTGCGCGAGGCCGGACTGACCGTCGACATCGCCTGACCGCGATCACGCGCGACCGGACGACCCGAACTCCCGCATCCGCCGTGCGACGATCTGCCGGAACCCGCCGATCCCGGCCCGCAGCTGCTCGCTCGGCTCGACGACCGCCGGCCGCTCGCTGAGGAACTCCCGCAGAGCCGCGGTCCACGCGAGGTGCGAATCCGTGCCCTGGTTGATCTTGCGGATGCCGGCGGCGACGCCCTCGCTCTTCTGCTCCGGCGAGATGCCGTAGGAGGGCCGCACCGAGCCGCCGTGCGCGTTGATGGTCGTCACGGCCTCGGCCGGCACCGACGAGGAGCCGTGCAGCACGAGGAACGTGTCGGGCAGTCGGCGCTTGATCTCGGCGATGAGCTCGAGCCGCAGGCGCTGAC
This sequence comes from Microbacterium sp. NPDC089696, assembly GCF_044749125.1. Lineage (NCBI taxonomy): Bacteria > Bacillati > Actinomycetota > Actinomycetes > Micrococcales > Microbacteriaceae > Microbacterium > Microbacterium sp. NPDC089696. The sequence goes on from NZ_JBIVHF010000002.1 coordinate 1,205,750, forward strand.
CGCCCTCGGCATCCGTGAACTTCACCGAGCCGTGGCTCGTGCCCACGGCGACGGCGAGCGCGTCGACGTCGGTCGCGGCGACGAACGAGGCGGCCTGGTCGGGGTCGGCGAACACGATCTCCTCGACCGTGCCCGAGATCCCTGCCTCCGCCCCGCCGATCGTGCCGAGCTCGCCCTCGACGCTCACGCCCGCGGGATGCGCGAGCTCGACCACCCGGCGGGTCAGCGCCACGTTCTCGTCGAAGGAGGAGGGCTCGTCGTCATCGATGTCGCGGCTCGCATCGATCATGACGCTCGTGAAGCCGTGGTCGATCGCCCGCACGCAGTCGTCGTAGGTGCGGCCGTGGTCGAGGTGCAGCACCACCGGGATGCGCTCGGCGTACTCCTCGGCCAGCCCCCGCAGCCGATGCCACCACGCGGACTCGTCGTCGTAGGCCGACATGCCCGCGATCGCCTGCACGATCACGGGCGAGCGCTCGGCCTCGGCCGCCGCGAGGACGGCGAGCACCTGGTCGAGGCTCGACACGTTGAACGCACCCACCGCGTATTCGCCCTCTTCGGCCTGAGCGAGAGCCTCTCGGAGTGTCTGCAGCGCCATGTCGTCAGAGCGCTTCGGTGATGCCGAGCTTGTCGTACTCGAGCACGATCGGCGTATCGGTGAGGGCGCGGGCGTACGCCTGCACCTTGGCCGCCGACTCGACGGCGACGCTGGTCTTGAACGCATCGCGCAGGTTCGGGCCCACCGTGAGCAGACCGTGGTTGGCCCAGACGACCGCGTTGAGGTCGCCCATCGCGTCGCACATGTGCTCGCCGAACTCGGTGTTGTTGCTGAGCTCGAAGGGCATGATCGGCACGTCGCCCTTGGTGTAGATCACCATGTTGACGAGCGTCCCGAGGATCGGCGACCCCACGACGCCCCACACGTTCGAGAAGACGGGCTCGGAGTGCACGATCGCGTTCACGTCGGGGCGGCGCTTGTAGACGGCCATGTGCACGGTGACCTCGCTGGAGGGTCCGAGGCGTCCGTCGATCACCTCGCTGTCGCCGTTCACGAGCACGATGTCCTCGGGGGCCATCCGGTCGTACTCGAGGTCGGTCGGAGTGATCAGGAACCGGTCGTCGACGCCGGGAACGCGGATGCTGATGTTGCCCTGGGTGTTGAAGTTCAGCCCGTACTCCATCGACCGCAGGCAGTAGTCGAGGATCTCCTTCCGGGCGGCGTCGATGTCGAATCCCGTGCGGGACAGCGTGTCGGTCATGGCGTGTTCTCCTTCTGATGGGCAGGTGCGTTCCGATGGTCGGATGAGGCGAGATGGGCGGCGATGTCGCGGGTGGCGCGGTAGAGATCGCGGTAGGCCCGCCGCTGCCGCGCGTACCACTCGGCGTGCTCCACGGCGGGTTCGGCGACGGACGCCGCAGTCGGGGCGAGCAGCGCCGTCGTGTCGGCACCGAGAGCGGATGCCGCGAACATCGCGGCCCCGCGCACCGAGGCGTCCGGGGTCACGGGCGTGAGGGCGAGCCCCGCGGCATCCGCCCTGGCCTGCAGGGCTGCGGCGTTCTCGGAGCCGGAGCCCGTCACGACCAGCGCGCCTGTGGCGACGTCGTGCTCGGCGAAGGCGTCGACGATCGTGCGGAACTCGAACCCCGCCGACTCCGCCACGGCCCGGGCGATCTCGGGGACGGTGGTCTCGAGCGTGAGTCCGTGCAGCGCGCCGCGCGCCTGCGGGTCGTTGTCGAGGGTGCCGCTGCCCGCGAGGTAGGGAAGCAGGAGCAGGGCCGGCGGATGCGCGCTGAGCCGCGCGAAGACCTCGCCGACCGAGGAGCCCACGACACCCGCGAACCACTGCAGCGCCCACCCGCCGGCGGCGGTCCCGGCGAGCGTGATCCAGCGATCGTCGTCGATCCGGTACGACGCGAATCCCGTCGACTCGAGCCCCGACGGTCGCTCGTCGGTGCCGACCGTGAGGCAGTCGCTCGAGCCGAACGCGATGACCGAGCGGATGCCGGCCGCACCGCCCGCACCGAGGAACGCGGCGGCCTGGTCGTGGGCGCCGGCGACGACGACCACGTCGCCACGGAGCCCCAGGCGCTGCGCGGCGGAGTCCGTGAGCGTGCCGATCGCGCGTCCTCCGGCGAACGGCACGGGCAGCCGGTGCTCCGCGATCCACGGGGCCGTGTCGGCGAACGCCTCGAGCAGCTCGGGACTCCACCGTCCGGTCGCGACGTCGAGCAGTCCCGTGCGCGCGGCCTGCGACAGGTCGATGCCCGCGACGCCGGTCCAGCGCTCGGCCAGGAGGTCTCCCATGCAGCGGTAGCCCGCGGCATCCTGCCAGCGCTCGTCGCCCGCGGCGATCTTGAACACCGAGAACATGCCGTGCAGCGGCTGACCCGTGATCGCCGCGAAGCGCTCGGCACCGAGCCGCGCGCCGAGGTCCGCGGCGGCCTCGTGGCCCCGGCCGTCCATGCTCACCGCGACCGGCGCGACCGGAGCGCCGGTCGCGTCGATCGGGACGACGGCCTCGCCGAGCACGCTGAACGCGAGCGCCGCCACCGGATCCCCGGCATCCGCGGCGGACGCGGCGGCGGCGCGCACGACCGACTCGGCGGCCTCGATCAGCGCGATCGGATCGAGCTCGACGCGATCGGGAGCCGGACGCTGCAGGGCGAGCGGAACGGAGGCGCTGCCGATCTCGCGACCGTCGACCGCGAAGGCCACGGCACGCACCCCGCTCGTGCCGAGGTCGAGTCCGAGGACGCTCACTTGATCGCCCCCGAGAGCCCGTTCACCAGGTACTTCTGGATGAAGACGAACAGCAGCACGACGGGCACCGAGATCAGCACGAGGATCGCGAACAGCGCTCCCGGCTGCGAGAGGTACATGCCGCGGTACGCGAGCGGCACGAGGGTCAGCGGCTTCAACTCGTTGTCGCCCAGCGTGACGAGCGGGAGCAGGAAGTCGTTCCAGCTCATCATCGTCTGCCACACCGCCACGACCGCGAGGGCGGGCTTGCCGAGCGGCAGGTAGATTCGCCAGAAGATCTGCCACGCGTTCGCGCCGTCGAGTCGCGCGGCCTCGTAGGTCTCGAGCGGGATCGCGAGGTAGGAGGTGCGGATGATGATGACCGCGAACGGCAGACCCAGGGCGGTGTACACGAGCACGAGGCCGGCGATGTTGTTGTACAGCTGCATGGACTGCAGGATGCGGAACGTCGCGACCACGATGCTCGACATCGGCAGGATCAGGGCGAGGATCAGCACCCCGAAGATCAGCGCCTTGAGCGGCACCCGGAGTCGGGCGAGCGCGAACGCCGCCATCGAGCCGAGCAGGCACACGAGCACGACCGACGGCACGGTGATCAGCAGGCTGTTGAGCAGGTGCAGCAGGATCGGGTTCTGCTCCCAGATCGTCAGGTAGTTGCGGATGCTGAACTCCTGCGGGAACATCCCGAAGAACTGCGTGGTGGGGTTGTTGGGCGGCATCAGCGAGAGACCGACCACCATGATGATCGGGATGAGCCACAGCACTGCGAGCGGGGCCAGCACGAAGTGCAGCCAGCCCACGCGACGGCCGGGGGCGCCGTGGCTGCGGGCCGCGCGGCGACGGGTCTCGGGGACGATCAGCGTCCTGGTCTCGCTCATTTCTCGTCTCCCGTGATGAATCCGGCTCCGAACACGCGCACCATCGACAGCGAGCTGACGACCGCGATCACGAGGAGCACGACGCTGATGGTCGAGGCGTACCCGACGTTCTGCAGCTGGAACGCCTCGAGGAACGCGAAGGTCGGCAGCATCTCCGAGGCGTGGTTCGGCCCGCCCTGCGTGAGCACGTAGACGAGCTCGAAGGTCTTGAGAGATCCGATGATCCCGAGCAGCACGAGCGACAGCGTCGTGGTCTTCAGCAGCGGGAAGGTGATGCGGACCATGGTCTGGAATCCGCTGGCGCCGTCGATGCGGGCGGCCTCGACGAGGCTCGGATCGATCAGCTGGAGGCCGGCGAGGTAGAACAGCATCGAGAACCCGGTCCACATCCACACGTTCACGAAGATGACCGCGAAGATCGCCGTCTGCGGATCGGTGAGGTAGTCGCCGCCGAGGAACTCGAGGCCCGTGGCCTTGCCGAGGCTCGTGAGCACGCCGTTGAAGGGATCGAGGATGCGCTGCCACACGATGCCGACCACGACCGGCGACAGGATGGCCGGGATGAAGAAGATCGCCCGGTACAGGGTGCTGCCGCGGAGGCCCTGGTTCAGCGCGACCGCGAGCAGGAAGCCGATGAGCGCCTGCGGGATGATCGTCAGCACGATCCAGAACGCCGAGTTCCGCAGCGTGATCAGGAACGTCGGGTCCTGGAACAGCTCGCCGTAGTTTCCGGCTCCGACGAAGCTGCCGGCGTTGACGCCGTCCCAGTCCAGCGTGCTGGCCTGCACGTTGTAGACGATCGGATAGACGACGAAGACGGCGAACAGGATCAGGGTCGGAGCCAGGAAGGCCAGGCCGACCAGACGCTCGCGGGTCAGTATCTTCACGCGCGCTCCCCTCGAGGCGGGTGGGCGCCGTCACGGATCCGGGGCGAGGGGCGCTCCGGATCCGTGACGACGGGGTCGGTCAGTTCAGCGAGTCCTGCACGGCCTGCACGGATGCGGCCGCCTCTTCGGGCGTGGAGTCCCCCGTCGCGATCGCCGCGAGGGCGTCGGCCACGGCCTGGTCGAGCTTGGGCGACTCGAAGTAGCGCGAGTACTGCACCTTCGGCAGCCACTCGTCCACGAAGAGGTTCCAGATGTCCTCCTGCTTCTGGCTCGTGAACTCCTCGGGCGAGAGGCCGGTCACGGCGGGCACGTCGTTCATGGTGTTGACGAGCTTCTGCGCGCCGGAGCCGGCGATGAAGTCGGTGAGCACCTTGCAGGCGAGCTCGGGGTTCGCGGTGTTCTTCGAGATGCCGAGGCTCACGTCGATGCCGCCGACGAACTGCGACTCGGCAGCCCCTCCGGGGATCGTCGGGAACAGGAACGGCTCGTATCCGGACATGCCCTCCGAGAGCGGCGGGATGTCGGACTTGGTCGGGTCGGACTGCTGGATCCACCAGGCGCCGAGCGGGATCATGGCCGCGTTGCCGGCTTCGAACTGGTTCACGGCCGAAGGATAGGCGTCGAGGCCGATCGCGCCGTCCTGGGCGACGCCCTCGGTGAAGAGCTTGCTCCAGTACGAGAACGCCTCGACGATCGCCGGGTCGGTCCACGGGATGGATCCGGCCTCGGCCTCGTACACCGTGCCGGGCGAGACGTTGTTGGCGATCTGCAGGAAGACGACGTTGCGCAGCCAGGAGTCCTTGGCGGGGAGGAGGAACGGCGCGGCGTCGCCGCCGGAGAGGTCCTTCGTGACGCTCACGAGGTCGTCCCAGGTCTTCGGGACCTCGAGGCCGGCGTCGTCGAAGATGTTCGAGTTCGCCCAGAGGTTCACGGTCTGCGTGAGGATCGGCAGGGAGTAGAAGTTCTCGTCGCCGTCGGGGTTTCCCATGCGGGACTGCTCGATGCCGATCGGGTAGAACTTGTCCTGCCAGTCGTCGCCCCAGGTCTCGGCGGCGCAGTCCTGCAGCGGCATGAGGTTGTCGCGGTACTGCTGCGTCAGCGCACCGGGCTGGAGGCCCACGATGTCGGGCATCGTGTTCGAGCTCGCGCGGCTCTGCAGGTCGACGAGGTACTCCGGGTAGTTGAAGATCGTCGCATCGATCGACGACCCCTCGTTCTCGGCCTCGAAGGCCTCGATCATCTGACGCGTGGTCTGCTCGATCGGGCTCCACGAGCGGAACGTCACGGTGTCGGCGGATCCCCCGCCGCCGGTCTGGGTGGGTGCGGCCCCACCGGCACAGGCGGTCAGTCCCACGGCTGCTGCGCCGGCGACGGCGACGGCCAGGCTCTTTCTGAGCTTCATTCGCAAACCCCTTACATCGTCGTAGAAGTTATCGGCGTGCGCCGAACGACGTCAGTTTAGGTTTATTTGCGTATTGAGGACCAGGAAATCAATGAAAGTTGGTGAATGTCTTTCCGTTCTTGTGTTTTCCCATCACGCGTCTTTCGTTTTCGCAAGCGGTGAGAGCACCGATCCGCGAATCCTTGGGATCACGGCACTTCCGACATCAGCGGTGCATGGCCACGACCTGCGCGACGGCGGAGCGCTCGGCATCCGTCGGCTCGGCGATCGCCATGCGGCAGTGCGCGTCCGCCACGTCGAGCACGCGGTACGCCTCCTTCATGCGCGCCATGTCGCCGCCGATGAGCGACACGACGTCGTCGACCGCCTCCTGCGCGGCCTCGATCGCGGCGGCGTCTCCCGAGCGCCCGGCGTCGGCGAGTGCGCGGAACGGCTTCGGTGTCACCGAGGAGACCCCGGAGACGACGCCCTGCGCTCCGGCACTCACGGCCGCGATGAGGTCGCGGTCGGCGCCCGTGTACAGGTCGAAGTCCGCGGGCACGGCCGCACGATACGCCGCGATGTCGTCGAGGCTCAGCTCGCTGACCTTGGCCCCCACGACGTTCGGCAGCTGCGCGAGCCGCACGAGGAGGTCGACCGACACGGGATTGCCGCTGCGTGCGGGGTAGATGTACACGTACAGGCGCCCGTCGCCGACGGCATCCGACACCCGCTCGAAGTACTCGAAGATCGCGTCGTCCGACGACTTCAGGTAGTACGGCGTCAGTGCGGCGAACTCGGTCGCGCCGAGACCCTTCGCGATCTCCACGAGGCGGAGGGCCTCGAAGGTGCTCGGTCGCCCGACGTGAACGATCACGCGCATGCGGTCGGCGAGCTCCTCGAGCGCGGTGCGCACGAGCGCCGTGAACTCCTCGACGTCGACCGCCGGGAACTCCCCCGTCGTGCCGAGCACGAACGCCCCCTCGTTGCCGGACTCCCCCACGAACCGGAAGATCGCCCGAGACGCCTCGAGGTCGAGGCTGCCGTCGCGGTGGAACGCGGTGGGGATGGCGGTGAGGATGTCGTAGCGGGTCACTTCTCGGTCTCCTTGGAGTTCTTGCGCGCCTTGCGGAGCGCACGGGGGGATGTGTCGACGTTGCGAACGGTGGAGGTGAGCAGGTCGGGATTCGCGGCGAGCTCGTCGTGCGCGCGCTCGATCTGCTCGCGGCTCTCCTCGTCGAGGATCGAGTCCTCGAGCGAGGCGCGCTCGCCCCGCGGCCGACGCGCCGCCCTGATCGCCGGCATCACGATCGACAGCACGGCGAGGGCGAGCAGCACGAGCGCGATCGGGCTCACGACCTCGAAGAACGGCCGGGTCGGGAGGATCGCGAGCGTGCGGGCGAGGTTCTCCTCCGCGAGCGGCCCCAGCAGAAGGCCGAGCACCACGGGGCCGGCGGGCACCTGCATCCGCTTGAGCATGACGCCGATCACACCGAACACGAGCATCGTGACGACGGTCGACAGGCTGTTCGACGTCGCATAGGTGCCGATGATGCAGAAGATCAGGATGCCGCTCCACAGGTACGGCTGCGGGACGTCGAGGAGCTTGACCATGCCCTTCATGCGCACGAGGCTGAGCGCGAGCGAGAGCACGGTCGCCACGAGCATGATGCCCACGATCGACACCACGAGATCGGGGCGGTTCGTGAACAGAGTCGGTCCGGGCGTGATGCCCCAGATGATCATCGAGCCGATCATGACGGCCATGACCGAGTCGCCCGGGATGCCGAGCGCCATGGTCGTGGTGAGGGATCCGCCGAGCGTCGCACTGGAGGCCGTGTCGGAGGCGGCGACGCCCTCGATCGATCCCTTGCCGAACATCTCGGGATGCTTCGACGCCTTGCGCGCCCGCTCCCATCCGATGAGTCCGGCGATGTCGCCGCCTGCTGCGGGGATGAGCCCGACGCCGAGTCCGACTGCTCCGCCCACCGCGGTGGCACGGCCGCTCTGGCGCAGCTCCGCGCGGTTCGGCCACCAGCGGCCGAGGCTCGAGATGGGGCGCACGTTCGACTTCCGGTGCGTGAGGAGCTGGTCGAACAGCTCGGCGATGCCGAACAGGCCGATGATGACGGCGATGAAGTTGACGCCCTCGACGAGTTCGAGCACTCCGAACGTGAACCGCTGGTCGGCGGTCGCGGCATAGGTGCCGACCGTGCCGAGCATGAGGCCGAAAAGCCCGGCGAGGATGCCCTTGAGCATCGACTTCGACGAGATGCCGATCATGATCGAGATGCCGAACACGACGAGCGCGAACAGCTCGGGCGATTTGAAGTAGTCCCGCGCGAAGCTCGCGATCGGCACGGCCGCGACCGAGAACAGCACGAGCGAGGCCAGGATGCCGACGGCCGAGACGATCGCGGAGATCGTGAGCGCGAGTCCCGCTCTGCCCTGTTTGGCCATGGGATAGCCGTCGAGCGTGGTGGCGATCGAGGCGGGCGTGCCCGGGGTGTTGATGAGGATCGACGGCACCCGGTCGCCGAAGTTCGCCGCGACGTAGATCGTCAGCAGTACCGCGAGTCCCTGCACGGGTTCGAGGGTCATGGTGAAGCCCGCGGCGAGGGCGACCGCCATGGTCGCGGTGATGCCGGGGAAGGCGCCGACCATGAAGCCGAGCACGAGCCCGACGAGCATGTACAGCAGGATCGAGATGTCGAGGAGCGAGTTCAGCCCCTCCATGAGCGCGTTCACAGGGGGATCCTCAGGAGCATCCCGAACACGACGTACACGAACGCCGTGACGGAGGCGGAGTAGATGACGAGGCTCAGCCAGCGGCGGTGGCCGTAGAGGAGCATGAGGGCGGCCATCAGCAGCGCGGCCGCGACCGGGAAGACCTCGATGCGGTAGCCGAACAGGATGACCGAGCCGAGCGACCACAGGGCGATGAACGCGCCGGAGATCGCGAGCGTGGCGATGACACGGACGTGACCGCCGGGCTGGATGCGCTCGAGGTCCTCGCGACCGGGAGCCGGCCGCGTCAGCGCGATGGCCAGGATCGCGAGCGAGATGACGACCGCCGTGACGGCGATCACGAGGGGCCAGAAGCGCGCGTCGATCTGGCCGGGAGCAGCCTCGCGCCGCAGCGGGATCTGCGTGGTGAGGACGAGGTACCCCGCCGAGAACGCGAGTGCGACGACGCCGAAGACGATCTCGAGCGTGCGGGATGCGGGCGCGCCCTGGTACTCGTCGGCGGCGGCGTCCGCGGTGGCGACGGCGTCGGGTGCGGAGGCGTCCGAGGAGGAGCTCGTCATGATGGTCCTTCCGTGCTCGGAGAACGTGAGCGGAGAAGAGGGCGGCGCCGCGGGACCGGTGTCGAGCCGATCCCGCGGCGCCAGTCTTCTCAGCCCAGGAGGTCCTTGAACAGCGTGAACTGCTCGTCGACGAACTCGGTCCACGCGGCGGAGTCGCGGTACACGACGAGGTTCCCGGCATCCTTCTGGAACTGCGTGTACGTGTCGGACTCGACGGCCTCCTTGACGGCGGCCTCGAGGGTCGTCTTGACGTCGTCGGGGAGGCCCTTCGGGGCGTAGATCCCGCCCCAGCCGCCGAACTGCACGTCTTCGCCGATCGCTTCCTCCACGGTCGGCACGTCCTCCGCGTCGGGGTGACGCTCGTCGTTCATGACCGCGAGGATGCGCACGGCCTCGCCCTGCGCGAGGGCTTCGCCGAGGCCCGAGACCGCGGCGACCGTCTCTCCGGACGCGGCGGCGGCGACCGCGGTGGCTCCGCCGTCGTACGGCACGGGGGTGAAGGTCGCGTCGGTCGCGTCGCCGAGGCCGATCGTGGCGGCCTCCCAGATCGAGCCGGCCCCGGAGTTGGCGACCGTCACCGCGGCGGACTTCGCCTGGGCGACGAGGTCCTCGAGCGACTCGATGCCGCTGTTCGCGCCGACCGTGATGACGCCGGGCGCGAGCATGATCTGGCCGAGCAGGTCGAAGTCCTCGGGCAGCACGTTCGCGCTCTGCGTGGTGTTGAGCATCGCGATCTCGACCGGCGCGAACCCGATCACGTAGCCGTCGGCATCCTGCGCTCCGACGTACTCCATGGCGAGGGCGCCGGCCGCGCCGGGCATGTTCTCGGGGATCACGCTGACGCCGAGGATGCTCTCGAGCTCGGTCGCGAGGGCGCGCGACGACAGGTCGGATCCGCCGCCCGGGTTGGCCTGGATGATGAGGCGGATGTCGTTCTCGGGGAACGCCGAGGCGGCGTCCTCTCCTTCCTCGACCTTGGTGCAGGCGGACAGGACGAGAGCGGTGGCGGCGACGGCGGCGATCGCGGCGGCCGCCCGGGTGATGCGCAAGCGGGGCATCTTTGCTCCTCTACGTGGGTCGACCGTGTTGTCGACGATCCCGACGGTAGCAGTGTTGACTGTTAACAGTCAACACTTGACGCGTCACGGTGCGATCACATCGCGGGATGCCGACGACGGCGCGTCGCTACGCGCGGCCGGAGATCTCGCTGAGCATCCGCGCCCTGGCGCCGTCGAGATGCGCGGCCAGCACCTCGGCCGCCTGCTCCGGCGTCCCCTCGCGCATGACCTTCATGAGGGTCACGTGATCGTCGGAGGACTCGTGCAGATCCTCGTCGTGGTTGATGGTGACCTCCAGCAGCGCCGCGAACGTCGGCAGGTACTGGTGCCAGGCTCCCTCGAGACGTGCGTGGTCCGCGAGCACGTAGATCTGCGAGTGGAACTCGAGGTCCGCCGTGACGAACGCCGCATGATCCCCGGTGTCCGCCGCCGTCGCCATGCGCTCGACCGCCGCGGCCATCGGCGCCCAGCGCTCATCGTCGTCGACACGCATGGCGCGGGCCAGGGCGAGCTGCTCGAGGGCGCCGCGCAGGCTGTAGAGCTGGTCGACGTCGTCCGGCGCGAGGCCCACGATGGAGACGCCGCGCGGGCGCTGGACCTCGACGAGCTTCTCGAAGCTGAGCTGCACGAGCGCGTCGCGGATCGGACCGCGGCTCACCGAGAACTCCTCGGCGAGGGCCTCCTCCGTGATGCGGGACCCGGCGGCGAGCTCGCCCCGCACGATGCGCTGCCGCAGCACTCGGGCCACCTGCGCGCCGAGGGACTCCCCGCGCTGGACGGTCTGTGTCACGATGACCTCCTGTTAACTGTTGACAGGATACACAGGAGCGTGTCGACACGCGCGGCGACAGCGGCGATCCGGCCCGCGCCCTCAGACGCCTTCCGTAGACTCGCCGGATGGCGCGACCCGAGCGCCGGCATGGCGCGACCCGAGCGCCGGGGAAGGATGCGAGACGACGGTGAGGGCGCGAGCGGTCTTCGGCGCACTGCGCCTGGCCGCGGCGACCGTGTGCGTCGTCGCCCTCGTGCACCGCCTGTTCTGGGGCCTCAGCTCCCAGACGATCGCCGGCGAGAACTTCTTCGCGTACCTCACGGTGCAGTCCAACTGCGCGCTCGTGGTCGTGCTCGTGATCGGGGCGGTCCTGGCGTTCGCGCGGGCCGCCGATCCCCGCTGGTTCACGGTCGCACTCGCGCTCGTCCTCACGTGGACCATCACGGCCGGCCTCGCGTTCGCGCTCATCGTGTGGCAGGCGGGGCTGCGCGGCATCCGCGTCGACGTCCCGTGGTCGGATCAGGTGCTGCACTTCTACCTCCCCGCGTGCACCGCCCTCGCGTGGGTCCTCACCCCCGGGCACCGCGGCGTGCCGTGGTGGGTCGTGCCGAGCGCGCTCGCGTTCCCGCTGGCCTGGGGAGGCGTGACGCTGTGGCGCGGTCCCCTCGTCGGCTGGTATCCGTACTACTTCCTCGATCCCCGACAGGTCTCCGGACCGCCGGAGTTCCTCGTGACCAGCGCGATCGCGCTCGCGATCTTCGCGGCCGTCGCGTCGGTCATCGTGCTCGTCAGCCGGATGCGGCGGCGCGGCCACGAGCGCCCGCCCGTCTGACGGCGGAGGCGCGGACCCGGATCAGGGCGTCGCGAGGAAGGGCGCGAGGGAGCCGATCGCGGCCTCCAGCACCTCGTCATCGTCGAGCTCGGCGAACGTCTGCGCGTCCTCGCCGCCGACGATCCCCACGACGATGCTCTCGCCCGTCGCCGCGGAGAGGTCGATCCACGTACGGATCAGGGCGTCGCCGCCGACCACGTGCCAGATGCTCGGCGTCGCCGACGGGTCCGGCGTCGCCGAGGCGGCGTCCCCGGACGGGTCGGCCGCCACCGCGAACGGCGACTCCTCGAACCGCATCCACACGGTCTCGATGCGCCCCATGCCGAGCTCGGCGATCGCACCGCGGTGCGAGAAGGGCAGGGCCGGCGCGAACTGCAGCCCCTCGCTCTGGAGCACGCCGAGGGGCACCGTGATGATCACACGGTCGAAGGAGAGCGACTCGCCGGTCGCGACTCCCAGGCTCACGCCCGCGTCGTCGTAGGCGACTCGCGACACCGGCGACGACAGGCTGACCTTCGCGCCGTCGAGCAGCTCGTCGAACACCGGGCCGAGGTCGCCGAGCGGAGCGATGCGCTCGGCCGCAGGCAGGAGCGGCGGGAACCACGTCGACGCCTCGTCCGTGTCGGAGCCCGACGTCGACGACACGGCCGCGAGCAGCGCGGCGATGCCGGGCTCCTCGAGGTCGACTCCCGCGTCGGCGAGCGCGTCGGCGAGCGACTCGTCCGCGGGCTTCTGCTGCCCGGCGTTGATCGCCGCCTGCACGGGGTCCGCGGAGACGGGGTCGACGTCGCCCTCCGCCGAGCGCCACAGCGGCGTCGAGACGACGGCGGATCGGATGTCGAGGCTCGTCAGCTGCGCGAGCATCTCGGTGTCCGCCTCGGCGAGCAGCCATCCGCCGAGCTGTGCCGGCACGGGCCAGGCCTTGTCATCGACCACGGACTGCACTCGACCGCCGACACGGTCGCGCGCCTCGAACACCATGACCTCGGCACCGGCGCCCACGAGCCGAGACGCCGCGGCCGCGCCGGCGAGGCCCGCGCCGATCACGGCGATGCGCTCCCCCGACCCGGCGACCCTGAGCACGTCCTGCGCTGCACGTTCACCCGAGCGCAGTGCGGCGTCGATCGTGCCCGGCGCCTCCGCGTCGGTGGCCTCTCCGGCGAGGAACAGGCGGTCCTCGACGGACTCGGCGAGCGCGTCGCGGGCGCTCTGCTGCGTGCCGACGGGCGTGTAGCTCGCGGCGCCGAGCGAGAACGGGTCGGTCGTCCACGCGCTGCGGGCGAACGCGGCGGGGGTGATCGCACCGCTCGTGGGACGCGGGGTCGGAGTCCGTGTGGGCGTGGGCGACGGCGCCGGCTCGGGCGTGCAGGAGGCCAGCAGGACTCCCAGGACGCCGGCTCCGGCGCCGATCAGCAGGGTGCGACGCGTCATCCTCATCGTGTCGCAACGATACCGCGCGCAGATGGGGGGATGCCCCGGCGTCTCCGGTCGCACTTCGTGTCGCTTCTCGCCGGAACCGACGGCACGAACTGCGACGCGAACATCCGAGGCCGGGCGACGGTCAGCGGATCACGAGCTCCGGGGTGATGAGCGCGTGCGCGGACCCGGGCTCGAGGCGGCGCGGCGCGACGACGTCGCCGGTCGGGCCCATGAGCAGTTCGAGGATCGCCTGGGCCACGTCCTCCGGGCGTTGCTCGACGCTCGAGAACCCCAGGGCCTCGGCCGTGGGCGTGTTGTCGAAGCCGATCACGGGCACGGACAGTCGGGCATCGGCGAGGGCCAGCAGGGCACCGACCGCGAGGGAGTCGCTCGCACAGACGAGCGCGTCGACGCGGGCGCCGTCGGCGAGCGCACGCGTCACGGCCTCGCGCGCGCCGGCCACGGACTCCTCGGCGACGAGTCGCGCACCCCGCGCGCCGGTCTCCGCGACCGCCTCGCGCCAGCCGCGTTCCCGGTCGTCTCCGGTGCCCGATCCGCTCGGCCAGCCGAGGAACGCCACGGTCTCGCCGAAGCCGAGAGCGTGCGCGGTCGCCGCTCGTGTGCCCGCGGCGCCGTCGACGTCGACCCACAGGTGCGTCGGATCGGCGATGTCGTCGTCGCCCCACGGGCGGCCGAAGGAGATGAACGGCAGACCGACGGCGTCCAGCCGCCCGACGCGGGGGTCGTCGCGCTCGGTGGCGGTGAGGATGGCGGCGTCGATCTCCGACCCCTCCCAGAGCTCGGTGAGGCGGCCCAGCTCCTCCTGCGGCGAGCGCGCCGCGTAGACGAGCATCCGCATGCCCCGCTCGCTGGCCCGCTCGGTGATCGCGTGCACGAAGCGGTCGAGCACGACGCCCGAGACACCGCCGAGGTAGGGGTCGAGGCGGATGCCGATGGTCGAGCTCCGTCGCAGGCGCAGGCGCCGAGCGGCCGCGTGCCGCCGGTACCCGAGCGCATCGATCGCGGCGAGCACGCGTTCGCGCGTCTCGGGGCGGACGATGTCGGGGGTGTTGAGCACGTTCGACACCGTCTGCCGGGAGACGCCCGCGTGCGCGGCGACGTCTTCGACCGTGGGCGCCTTCGCCATCGCTCTCCTCGCTCCGTGCGGGCTTGACATGCCCGCGTGACCGCACCTAGCCTATTCCACGCAGAGTTTGATCGTTCAAATTGCACCCGGAACGACGATCGCACCCACTCGCGAATGACTCATCAAAGGAGAGAGACCATGACACGGCACACCACACGCGCCCTCCTCGGCACCGGAGCGGTACTGCTCACGAGCACGCTGGTGCTCACCGGATGCGGCGGCTCCGGCTTCTCGGGCGGCGACAGCGGCGACGGCTCCGAGGGGCTCACCTCCTCCGACGACGCACTCACGATCCTCATCGGCTCCTCGGGAGACGCCGAGACCGCCGCCGTGCAGTCCGCGGTCGACGCCTGGTCGGAGGAGTCCGGCACGAAGGTCAGCGTGCAGGTCGCGAGCGACCTCGCCCAGGAGCTCTCGCAGGGCTTCGCGGCCGGCAAGCCCGCGGACCTCTTCTACCTCGCACCCGAGCAGATGGCGGGCTTCGCGAAGAACGGCTCGCTCCAGGCCTACGGCGATGAGCTCGCGAACAAGGACGACTTCTACCCCTCCCTCGTCGAGAACTTCACGCTCGACGGCACGTTCTACTGCGCACCCAAGGACTTCTCGACGCTCGCGCTCGTGATCAACAGCCAGATGTGGGCGGACGCCGGACTCACCGACGCCGACCTGCCGACCACCTGGGACGACCTCGCGACCGTGGCGCAGAAGCTCACCACGCCCGAGCACGTCGGCCTCGCGTTCGGCGCGGAGTACCAGCGCATCGGCACGTTCATGGCGCAGGCCGGCGGCGGTCTCGTCGACGACGGCGCCGCGATCGCCGACGACCAGGCCAACGTCGACGCCCTGGACTACGTCAAGACGCATCTGAACGACGGCACCTTCGCGTACGCCAAGGACGTCGGCGCCGGATGGGGCGGCGAGGCGCTCGGCAAGGGCCTGGCCGCGATGGTGATCGAGGGCAACTGGATCACCGGCGCCATGGAGAACGACTTCAGCTCCGTCGACTACACCGTCGCCGAGCTGCCCGAGGGACCGAGCGGTCCGGGCACCCTGCAGTTCACGAACTGCTGGGGCATGGCGGCCGACAGCCCCAATCAGCAGGCCGCGCTCGACCTCGTCGAGCACCTCACGAGCGCCGACAGCCAGCTCGCGTTCTCGAAGGCCTTCGGACCGATGCCGTCGATCGCCTCGGCCGCCGACCAGTGGACCGCCGACAACCCGACGCTCGCCCCGTTCCTCGCGGGAGCCGAGTACGCGCAGTTCCCGCCGAACCAGGACGGCGCCGCCGACGTGGTCGCCGACTTCAACGCCCAGCTGGAGTCGCTGAAGACGGGTGACCCCGCGCAGATCCTCGGCACCGTGCAGTCGAACCTCGACGCGATCGTCGAGTAACCATGACGACGCAGGCCACGCCTCGCCGCGGAGGGGCCTCCGGGCTCCGCCGCGGCGAGGCCGCAGCCGGATGGCTCTTCACCGCCCCGGTGATCATCATCCTCGGCGTCTTCCTCCTGGTCCCCGTGCTCATGGCCCTGTGGGTCAGCATGTCCGACTGGGCGGGGCGCGGCAGCCCCCTCTCCCCCTCCGTCTCCTTCGTGGGCACGGAGAACTACTCCGCCGTGCTCGCCGACGGCGGCCTCGCCACGAAGGACTTCGGCACGGCCCTGCGCAACAACGCCTGGTACGTCCTGCTCGTCGTGCCGCTGCAGACCGCGCTCGCACTGTTCCTCGCCGTGCTCGTGAACCGGGCCGTGCTGCGCGGCCGCGGCTTCTTCCGCACGGCCTACTACTTCCCCTCCGTCACGAGCTCGGTCGCGATCACCGTGCTGTGGCTCTTCCTGTTCTCGGCGAGCGGCGCCGTCAACAGCCTGCTCTCCTGGTTCGGCATCGAGGGCCCGAACTGGTTCAACGATCCTCGCGGTGTGCTGCACCTGCTGCTCGGCGCGTTCGGCGTCGATGCGGGGCCGGCAGCCCTCACCGGCGGCGGCATGCTCGGCATCTCCTGGTGGGAGTGGCTCGCGGGGCCGTCGATCGCGATGAGCGCCTACGTCCTGATGGCCGTGTTCACGACCTCGGGCACGTTCATGCTGATCTTCCTCGCCGGACTCCAGAACCTCGGCGCCGACGTCGACGAGGCCGCCATGATGGACGGCGCGAACGGCTGGCAGCGCTTCTGGCGCGTCACGCTCCCGCAGCTGCGTCCGACGCTGTTCACGGTGCTCACGCTCGGACTCATCGGCTGCTGGCAGGTGTTCGACCAGATCTACACGGGCACGCGCGGCGCGCCGAGCAAGACCACGCTGACGCCCGCCTACCAGTCGTACAAGACCGCGTTCACGGATCAGGA
Source organism: Microbacterium sp. NPDC089696 (assembly GCF_044749125.1). NCBI lineage: Bacteria > Bacillati > Actinomycetota > Actinomycetes > Micrococcales > Microbacteriaceae > Microbacterium > Microbacterium sp. NPDC089696. Next base: position 1,222,537 of record NZ_JBIVHF010000002.1, read on the forward strand.
GTGGGGCCAGGGTGCCGCGATCGCGTTCATCCTGTTCGTGATCATCGTCGTGTTCACGCTGCTGCAGCGCTGGGTGCTGCGCGACAGGCCCGTGTCGCGCCGACGCATCCGCGCCTATGAGGTCACGTCGAAGGGAGGCGTCTCATGAGACTCTCCTCCAAGCAGCTCACCTGGCAGATCGTCCTGTACGCGGTGCTGATCGTGCTCGCGCTCATCTACATCTACCCGTTCCTCATCCAGGTGTTCACGAGCTTCAAGACCGATGAGGATGCCGCGGCCTCCGGCCTCGGTCTGCTGCCGGACTCGTGGACGTTCGCGGCCTACGAGCGCCTGTTCGCGAACTCCGACTTCCCGTCGTGGTTCGTCAACAGCGCGATCGTCACGATCTTCGTCACGGCAGGCCGGGTGTTCTTCAACTCGCTCGCGGGGTACGCGCTCGCGCGGTTGCGCTTCCGGGGCCGCGGCGTCGTGTTCGCGGCGCTCGTCGCGGTGATGTCGGTGCCGACCGTCGTGCTGCTGATCCCCAAGTTCCTCGTGATCAACCAGCTCGGCATCTTCAACTCGTACGCGGGCATGATCCTGCCGCTGCTCGTCGACGCCGCCGGGGTCTTCATCATGAAGAACTTCTTCGAGTCGATCCCCGTCTCGGTCGAGGAGCAGGCCCGCATCGACGGCGCCGGCACGTTCCGGATGTTCTGGTCGGTCGTGCTGCCGATGGCGACGCCCGCGCTCATCACGATCGTGATCCTGTCGTTCCAGGGGTCGTGGAACGAGCTGAGCCACTTCATCGTGTCGACCAACGACCCCGCCCTGACGACCCTCACGAAGGGCGTCGCGTCCCTCGCGAGCGGACAGCTCAGCCAGGGCACTCAGTACCCCCTCAAGCTGGCCGCCGCGCTCATCATGACGATCCCCGTCGCCGTGATGTTCTTCGTCTTCCAGCGCCGCATCATGAATTCCACCGAAGGAGCCGTCAAGGAATGACCGACCGCCCCCACCTCCAGCCCCTGCTCGACCAGGCGGTGATCGTGCTCGACGCGCCGACCCAGGTGTGGTCGGCGCGCGACGGCCGCATGGGCACCGCCCCGATCCACGGCATCTACCACGGCGACGTCCGCCACATCGCCGCGATCGACCTGACGGTGCGCGGCACGGCTGTGGAGTCGATCGGATGCTCGTCGCCGACGCCCGAGCGCGTCGTGTTCACCGACCTGCTGCGGGGGATCGACGACGCGGGTGCCGATCCGAAGATCCGCCTCGACCGCGAGCGCACCGTCACCGCGGGACGCTTCGCGGAGGGCATCCGGGTGTCCTCGCACCTCGAGACCGAGACACCGGTCGAGATCGAGGTGCGCCTCCGGCCGGACTTCGCGCCCATGCAGCTCGTGAAGGCGGGGAGGGATGCCGACGTCGAGTGGTCGTGGGACGGGCGCGAGTGCCGGGCGGGCGACGCCTCGTTCGCGCTCTCCGCGCCGGATGCGGAGACGGCTGTCGACGGTGCCGCGATCGTGCTCGTGTGGCGGATCACCGTCCCGCCTCGCGGTGCGGTCGAGCTCGGCTGGTCCGTGGACCTCGACGACCCGACGCTCGTCGTGACCTCGCCCGAGCCCTCGTCGGCGACGCAGCACGTCGAGTCCGGCGACGACCCCCGGGCCGCGCGCTGGCTCGACCGCGCCGCCGCCGACCTCGCGGCCCTCCGCCTCGCCCTTCCCGAGCACCCGGACGACGCGTTCTACGCCGCGGGCGCCCCGTGGTTCTTCACGCTCTTCGGCCGAGACTCGATCTGGGCCGCGCGCCTCGCCCTGGCGGCCGATCCGTCGATGGCGACCTCGACGCTCCGCGTGCTCGCTCGGCTGCAGGGAACCGTGGTCGACCCGGCCACCGCGCAGGCTCCGGGCAAGATCGCGCACGAGCTGCGCAGCGGCGAGCTGTCCCTGCCCGGAGAGGGCGTGCTGCTCCCTCCGCTGTACTACGGCACGGTCGATGCGACCCCGCTGTGGGTGTGCCTGCTCGCCGACGCTCGCGACGCCGGGCTGTCGCCCGAGGAGCTGCGCGACCTCCTCCCCGCGCTGCGCGCCGCCCTCGACTGGATGGTCGTGCACGGCGACGCCTCGGGCAGCGGGTTCATCGACTACCGCGACGAGACCGGGCACGGGCTCGCCAATCAGGGCTGGAAGGACTCCGGCGACTCGATCCAGTGGCGCGACGGACGCCTCGCCGACGGACCGATCGCGCTGAGCGAGGTCCAGGGTTACGCCTACGAGGCCGCGGTGCGCGGCGCAGCGCTGCTCGACGAGCTCGGCGAGGACGGGGGCGACGACCTCCGCACGTGGGCCGACGACCTCCGCACGCGTTTCCGCAGGGCGTACTGGGTCACGACCGAGGAGGGCCGCTACCCGGCGATCGCGCTGGACGCGCACGGCGCCCCGGTCGACACCCTCACGAGCAACATCGGCCACCTCATCGGCACGGGCCTGCTCGACGCCGACGAGGAGCAGGCCTGCGCCACGCTCCTGACGGGCGACACGATGTCGAGCGGCTACGGCATCCGCACGATGTCGACCGGCGCGGCCGGCTACTGGCCGCTGAGCTATCACGGTGGCAGCGTCTGGGCGCACGACACCGCGATCGCGGTGCACGGGATGCTGCGCGCCGGCCTCACCGAGCCGGCACGAGACATCGCGGAGCAGCTCCTCGACCTCGCGGCGGGCTTCGAGTACCGCGTGCCCGAGCTGCACTCCGGCGAGCCGCGCATCCCGGGCGGCGCCCCCGTGCCGTATCCGGCGGCGTGCCGTCCGCAGGCGTGGTCCGCTGCGGCCGCTGTCGTGACCGCCGAGGCGCTGCGCTGACGCATCCGGCATCCGGGTTCCGGTCGCAGTTCGTGTCGCTTTCCGCCTCGGCGGACGGCACGAAATGCGACGGGAACGGATGCCGGGGTCGTCGTCAGCGGACGGCGACCCCGTCCTTCCACACGCGATCGACGAGCGGAACACCCGGCCGGTAGGCGAGGTGGATGCGCGTCGGTGCCGTCAGCAGCACGAGGTCGGCGCGAGCACCGGGGGCGATGACGCCGACGTCGTCACGGCGCAGCGCCCTCGCGCCGCCCGCGGTCGCCGCCCACAGCGCCTCGGCCGGGGTCATCCCCATGTCGCGCACGGCGACCGCGATGCAGAACGCCATCGACGAGGTGAAGCTCGACCCCGGATTGGTGTCGCACGCGAGGGCCACCGTGACCCCGGCGTCGATGAGCCGCCGCGCATCGGGGTACGGCTGCCGCGTCGAGAACTCGACCCCGGGCAGCAGCGTGAGCACGGTGTCGGAGCCGGCGAGCGCCGCGACGTCGGCATCCGTCAGATACGTGCCGTGGTCGACCGAGGCCGCCCCGAGCTCGACCGCGAGCCGCACACCCTCGCCCGGTCCGAGCTGGCTCGCGTGCAGGCGCGGCACGAGTCCGGCGGCGATGCCCGCCTCGAGGATCCGCCGCGACTGCGCGACCGTGAACGCCCCGGTCTCGCAGAACGCGTCGATCCAGCGGGAGTGCGGCGCGCACGCGTCGAGCATCTCCCCGCACACCAGGTCGACGTAGGCCTCGGGGTCGTCGGCGTACTCGGCCGGTACGACGTGCGCGCCGAGGAACGTGACCTCGGGCGTGACCTCGGCGGCCAGGCGCACGAGCCGCTCCTCGTCGGCGACCGAGAGCCCGTAGCCGCTCTTGATCTCGACCGTGGTCGTCCCCTGCGCGAGCAGTTCGTCGACGAAGCCGCGCAGGCGGGCGCGGAGCTCCTCGTCGCTCGCGGCTCGCGTCGCGGCCACGGTCGAGCGGATGCCGCCGGCGGCGTACTTCTGCCCGGCCATGCGCGCCTCGAACTCCGCCGCACGATCGCCGCCGAACACCAGGTGGCTGTGGCTGTCGACGAAGCCGGGGATGACGGCTCGGCCCCCGGCGTCCACGACCTCGCCGGCGGTCGGGGCATCCGCAGCCGGCCCGACCCACGCGATCCGCCCGCCCTCGACCAGCACGGCCGCGTCGTGCAGGGTGCCGCACGGGTCGAGCGGCGAGGCGACGTTGGTCGTCAGCTCGCCGATGTTCGTCAGCAGCATGCGCACAGCATCGGCACCGGTCACAGCATCGGCACTGTCAGGCCGCGCTCGCGGGCGATGTCCCGGGCGTGCTCGTATCCGGCGTCGACGTGACGCATGACACCGGTGCCGGGGTCGTTCGTCAGCACGCGCTCGAGCTTCTCGGCGGCGAGCGCGGAGCCGTCGGCGACCGTGACCTGTCCCGCGTGGATCGAGCGCCCGATGCCGACGCCCCCGCCGTGGTGCAGCGACACCCAGGACGCGCCGGAGGCCGTGTTGAGCAGGGCGTTCAGCAGCGGCCAGTCGGCGATCGCGTCGGATCCGTCCTTCATGCCCTCGGTCTCGCGGTACGGCGAGGCCACGGACCCGGAGTCGAGGTGGTCGCGTCCGATCACGATCGGCGCCGACAGCTCGCCCGAGGCCACCATCTCGTTGAACTTCAGTCCGGCGAGGTGGCGCTCCTTGTAGCCCAGCCAGCAGATGCGGGCGGGGAGGCCTTCGAAGTGCACCTTCTCCCCCGCCTTCTCGAGCCAACGGTGCAGCGCCGCGTCCTCGGGGAAGAGCTCGGCGATCGCACGGTCGGTCCTGCGGATGTCCTCGGGGTCACCCGAGAGCGCGGCCCAGCGGAACGGCCCGCGCCCCTCCTCGAACTGCGGACGGATGTACGCCGGCACGAAGCCGGGGAAGGCGAACGCCCGGTCGAAGCCGCCCAGCTGCGCCTCGGCGCGGATCGAGTTGCCGTAGTCGAACACCGCGGCACCGGCATCCTGGAACGCGACCATCGCGGCGACGTGCGCGGCCATCGACTCCCGGGATCGGCGCGTGAACTCCTCCGGGTCGCGCTCCGCCTCGGCCTTCCAGTCCGCGACCGCGATGCCGATCGGCAGGTACGCGAGCGGGTCGTGCGCGCTCGTCTGGTCGGTCACGATGTCGATCGGCACGCCGCGGCGCCGCAGCTCGGGGAACACCTCGGCCGCATTGCCGACGACGCCGACCGACAGGGCCTCCCCGGACTCCTTGGCGGCGATCGCGCGCGCCACGGCCTCGTCGAGATCGGTGTAGTACACGTCGAGGTAGCCGTGGTCGACGCGGCGGGCGAGGCGGCTCTCGTCGACGTCGACGATGAGCACGGCGCCCTCGTTCATGGTCACGGCGAGGGGCTGGGCGCCGCCCATGCCGCCGGCGCCGCCCGTGAGGGTCAGCGTGCCGGCGAGAGACTCGCGGCCGAGCGAGCGGGCCACGGCGGCGAAGGTCTCGTACGTGCCCTGCAGGATGCCCTGCGTGCCGATGTAGATCCACGACCCGGCCGTCATCTGGCCGTACATGATGAGGCCGAGCTCCTCGAGGCGACGGAACTCGGGCCAGTTGGCCCAGTCGCCCACGAGGTTCGAGTTCGCGATCAGCACGCGCGGCGCCCACTCGTGCGTGCGGAACACGCCGACCGGCTTGCCCGACTGCACGAGCAGCGTCTCGTCGGGTTCGAGCTCGTCGAGCGTGCGGACGATCGCGTCGTACGCCGCCCAGCTGCGGGCTGCGCGGCCGGTGCCTCCGTAGACGACGAGGTCCTCCGGGTGCTCGGCGACCTCGGGGTCGAGGTTGTTCATCAGCATCCGCTTGGCGGCTTCCGCGCCCCAGCTCTTGGCGGTGCGCTGAGCGCCGCGCGGGGCGCGGACGGTGCGCGGGCCCACGGCGTCAGGGGTGGTGGTCGTCTCAGTCATGCGCGTGCTCCTTGGCGATGCGGGTGACGGCGCCGGACTGCACCAGCGCGGTCACGGCCTCCATGTCGGGGGAGAGGTAGCGGTCGGGTCCGGGGCCGGCGGCGACGGTGCGGACGAGGTCGCGGACCGCGCCGGTCGCCGGGCCCGCCTGCAGGGGCGCCCGCAGGTCGAGCGCGCGGGCGCCGGTGAGGATCTCGATCGCGAGGACGCGACCGAGCCCGTCGATCGCCCGGCGCAGCTTGCGGGCCGCCGCCCACCCCATCGACACATGGTCCTCCTGCATGGCCGAGGAGGGGATGGAGTCGACGGATGCCGGGACGGCGAGGCGCTTGAGCTCGGACACGATGCCCGCCGAGGCGTACTGCGCGATCATCAGTCCCGAGTCGACGCCCACCTCATCGGCGAGGAACGGCGGCAGACCGTGGTTGCGCGCGGGGTCGAGCGCGCGGTCCGTGCGGCGCTCCGAGACGGAGGCGACGTCGGCGACGGAGATCGCGAGGAAGTCCAGGACGGCGGCGACGGGTGCCCCGTGGAAGTTGCCGTTCGACTCGATGCGTCCGTCGACCGTGATGACGGGGTTGTCGATCACGCTGGCGAGCTCCCGCCCGGCGATGAGCGTCGCGTGCGCCAGGGTGTCACGGGCGGTGCCGTGCACCTGCGGCGAGCAGCGCAGCGAGTACGCGTCCTGCACCCGGCCGTCCTCCGGTCCCTTGTGGCTGTGCACGATCGGCGAGTCCCGGAGGAACGCGCGGAGGTTCCCGGCGGACTCGCCCTGGCCGAGCTGCGGGCGCAACGCCATGAGGTCGGCCGCGAACACGGCATCCGTCCCCATCTGCGATTCGATCGACATCGCGGCGGCCATGTCGGCCGCGAGCAGAAGCGATTCGAGGTCGTGGAGGGCGAGCGCGAGGGTCGCGAGCATCCCGTCGGTGCCGTTGATGAGCGCGAGACCCTCCTTCTCGACGAGCGTGACCGGCTCGATCCCGGCGTCCGTGAGGGCGTCGGATGCCGGGACGAGCTCGCCGTCGGCGGAGCGGACGTCGCCCTCGCCCATGGCCGCGAGCGCGATGTGCGCGAGAGGAGCGAGGTCGCCGGAGCAGCCGAGCGAGCCGTACTCGCGCACGATCGGGGTGATCCCGGCGTTCAGCAGGGCGGCATAGGTCTCGACCACGACCGGGCGCACGCCGGTGCGCCCGGAGGCGAGGGTCTGCAGACGGAGCAGCTGGAGGCCGCGGACGACCTCGCGCTCGACCTCGGCTCCCGTGCCGGCGGCGTGCGAGCGGATCAGGCTGGCCTGCAGCTGCAGACGCCGGTCGGGGGCGATGAACGTCGTGGCGAGCGCACCGAATCCGGTCGAGACGCCATAGTGCGGGTTCGGGTCCGCGGCGAGGCCGTCGATCACGCGGCGGGTCTCGGCGACGCGCTCGAGCGCCTCGGAGCTGACGATGACGGGCGCGGCGTGGCGGGCGACGGACACGACGTCGGCGATCGAGAGGGGCGCGGCGCCGACGACGACGGGGGACGAAGTGCTCATGCTCCGATTCCACACCCGCACGCTCGCGGGCGACACCGGATCGTGGCATCCTGTGTCTGTGATACCAGACAGTGCGGAGTCCGCGGTGTCCCCCGCGCAGGTCCCCGCCGCGGACAACACCCTCCGGATGCTCCGCTACCTCGCCGGACGACCTGCCCCGGTCGCGGCTTCGGCGATCGCCCGTGATCTCGACCTGCCCCGGTCGACCGTCTACCACCTCCTCACGACCCTCGCCGCGCACGGGTTCGTGCTGCATCTGCGCGAGGACCGGCGCTGGGGTCTCGGCACCTCGGCCTTCGAGCTCGCAGGCGGGTATGCGCGGCAGCAGCCTCTCGCCCGGCTCGGGAGACCCCTCGTCGCGGCGCTGTCCGACCGGCTGGGCGAGAGCGCGCACCTCGCCGTGATGAGCGGCGGCGACGTGCTGTACATCGTCGAGGAGCGGGCGCCCCGTCGTCCCGCACTCGTGACGGACGTCGGCGTGCGGCTGCCGGCGCACCTCACGGCGTCCGGCCGCGCGATGCTCGCAGCCCTCCCCCGCGAGCAGGTGCGTGCCCTGTACCCGAGCGCCTCGGCGTTCCCCGATCGCACGGGCGTGGGACCGCGTACACCGAGGGAACTGCGCGAGGTGCTGCGCGTCGCCCGTGCCCGCGGCCACGCGACCGAGGACAGCGAGGTCGCCGACGGCCTGCGCAGTGTCGGCGCCGCGGTGCGGGACCACACAGGATGGCCCGTCGCCGCCGTCGCGGTCACCTGGGCCGACGACGACCTCGACGAGGCGGAGCTCGCCGGTGCCGTGCGCGACACGGCCGCGGTGCTCGAGTCGCGACTGCGTCGGTGAGCGCCCCCGGGCGGTTGTCTCAGGACTGCGACATCCCCGCGACGCCACGGCGACATCGCCTGGATACGCTCGTTCCATGACCTCGACCTCCGCACCGTCCGCCCGTCGCCTCGGCCGCACTCTCGCCGCCGGAACCGCGCTCGCCTGCACGGCCGCAGCGATGCTCGCCGGTTGCGCACCGGAACCGGCGGTCAGTGCGTCGACGCCGTCGCCGACGCCTTCGACATCCGCGGAACCGTCCGTCGCGACCGTCGCCGGTTACGACGTGGGGCAGTTCCCGCCCGTCCCGCTCTTCGTGCTGCCCGACCTGTCGCTGCTCGACACGTCGGCGTCGGCGTTCACGATCGAGGTGAACGAGGCTCTGGCCGACATCCCGGGCGTCGTGGCCGCTCCCGCGCAATGCGACGCGGGCGGCAGCGTCGTGTCGGGCGCTGGCACCGCCTATCTGTACGGCGACGGGTCGGGGTCGTTCACGGGACCGGACGGCACCGTGCAGAACTTCGGCGACGGCTCGGGCGCCTCGACCATCAACGGCGTCGCGATCCAGAACTTCGGCGACGGCTCCGGCACCTACTCCGACGGCACCGTGACCATCCAGAACTTCGGCGACGGATCCGGCAACTACAGCGACGCGACGACCACCGTGCAGGTGTTCGGCGACGGCTCCGGCAACTACTCCCGCGGGTCGGTGACGATCCAGAACTTCGGCGACGGATCCGGCACCTACAGCGACGGCACCGTCACGATCCAGAACTTCGGCGACGGATCCGGCGACTACAGCGACGGCGACGTCACTATCCAGAACTGGGGCGACGGCACCGCGCTCGTCGACGGCGAGACCGTCGACGCCGATCCGCTGCCGAAGGTCCCCACGCTCGGCGTCTTCCCGCCGCTCGGAGCGCTCGCGCCGGTCGCCTCGTGCGGCACGACGCTCACGTTCTCGGACGGCGTCCTGTTCGACTTCGACAAGAGCGACATCCGTCCCGACGCCGCCACCACGCTCGACGCCGTGGCCCAGGTGTTCACCCGCCTCGGCATCTCCTCCGCGCAGGTCAGCGGCCACACCGACGCGATCGGCTCGGATTCCGAGAACCAGACGCTGTCCGAGGACCGCGCGCAGTCCGTGGTCGCCGGCGTCGAGGACCGCGGCGTGACGACCGCGCTCACCGCCGAGGGCTTCGGCGAGAGCCGCCCGGTCGCCGCGAACGAGATCGACGGGGCCGACAATCCCGCGGGGCGCCAGCTGAACCGCCGCGTGGAGATCTTCATCCCCGCGACGCTGTGACGTCACGCGACCGCCCCGAGAGCCCCGACACGAGAGGATGGGTCCATGCGCCGCTCGACCGCGACCTCCGCTCTGCTGACCGCCGTGCTGCTCACGACGACGCTGTGCGGATGCACGGTCTCGATCGTCGACCCGGGGGCACCTGAGTCCGCGGCCCCGCCCACCCCGGAGCCGACGGCGTCCTCGTTCGAGGTCGAGCGCACCGAGCCCACGCCGAAGAGCACGTCGTCCGCCGCGTCCGACGCTCCGGGCACGGAAGGGCTGAGCGCCGAGGGCCGGGCCGAACGCGACCGCCTGACCGCTGCCGCGTCGACCACGGCGACGTGCCCGAGCGGCGCCGTGACCGCCGACGGGGAGATCATCCGGATCGAGGGCGCCTGCGACACGCTCGACGTCCAGGCCGACGCCGCCGTCGTGATCGCGGACGACGTCCGCGATCTGACGCTGTCCGGGAGCGGGACGACGGTGTACGTGCTGAACGTCGCGACCATCACGGTGACCGGGAGCGCGAGCGCGATCCTCTGGTCCGGGGCCACTCCGAGCGTCGACGACACGGGTGCCGCCAACACGCTGCGGAGAGGGTGACGATGCACGACACGCCACGACCCCGCATCCTGCTCGTCGACGACGACGAGGCCATCACCGGCGCCCTGGGTCCCTTCCTCGAGCGCAGCGGCTTCGCCGTCCGAATCGCCGAGGACGGACGCGCGGGCCTCGCCGCAGTCGAGCTCGAGGTGCCGGACATCGTGGTGTGCGACGTGCTGATGCCGCACGTGGACGGACGCGAGTTCGTGCGGCGCGTACGAGCACGACAGCTGTCGCTCCCGATCATCCTCCTCACGCAGGTCGGCGAGTCCTGGGAGCGCAGCGCCGCGCTCGACGAGGGCGCGGACGACTATCTGAACAAGCCCTTCGACCCGCACGAGCTCATCTCGCGCATCCGCGCCGTGCTGCGACGGACCGCACAGGGCGCCGGGGCGCTGCGGTCCGCCACCCGGCTCCGCGCGCTGGATCTCGTGCTGGACCGCAGCGCCAGACGCGTGTGGCGCGGAGAGACCGAGGTCGCGTTGACGCCGAAGGCGCTCATGCTCCTCGAATACCTGATGCTGCATCCGCACGAGGTGCACTCCCGCGAGCGACTGCTCTCGACGCTGTGGGGATTCGACTTCGCGACCACGAGTCGAGCGGTCGACCATCGCATCGCGGAGCTGCGCCGCGTGCTCGGCGACGGTGCCGGGGACACCCGGTTCATCGAGACAGCCCCGACGATGGGCTACCAGTTCACGGCCTCGGTGGTGGCGGGATGACTCGCGGCGGAGACCGCGCGCTCGGCATCCTGGCCGCCGTCCCGGTGGGCGCGTGCGCGGTCATCGCCGGGGGGATGCTGCTGGCCGGCGATCAGCGTCTGCTCGCCGTGGAGCTGGCCCTGCCGGCCGGGATCGCGATCGGCGGGGTCGTACTGTCGGCCATCCCCCTCGCGGTGCTGCTGTGGCGAGGTCGTACGGCTGCTCTGCGCCGGCGAGCGGCCGCAGCCTCCGACGCCGCCGCCGCCGGGGCCGCGCAGCACGAACGCGCCACCCATCAGCGCTTCCTCGCGCGCCTGGATCACGAGCTCAAGAATCCGATCACCGCCATACGCGCGACGGCCGCGGCCGCGCAGGGAGCGGCCTCCGCCGATGGCGGGGACGCGTCGTGGCGCACGGTGGACGCGCAGGCGACGAAGCTGAGCTCCCTCGTGCGGGATCTCCGCAAGCTGGCGGAGCTCGAGACCCGGCCGCTCGAGACCGAGGCCGTCGTCCTCGAGGATGTGCTCGCCGAGGCGATCGACGCCCTCGGTCACCAGGACCCCCAGGCGCGAGCGCGCACCGTGCTGTCGGTGACGCGCATACCCTGGCCGGTGCCGCCGCTCGCCGTGGATCTCGACCTGCTGTCTCTCGCGATCGACAACGTCCTGGGCAACGCGGCCAAGTACTCGTCGCAGGGCCCGATCGAGGTCCGCCTGCGCGAACAGGACGGACGGGCCGTGATCGAGGTCGCCGACGCCGGACGAGGGGTCCCCGCCGGCGAGCTTCCCTCGGTGTTCGACGAGCTCGCCCGGGCCCAGAACGCTCGCGACGTGAGCGGGTCGGGCATCGGCCTGACGCTCGTCGCCACCGTCATGCGACGGCACGACGGCGACGTGTCGATCCGTTCGGTCGAGGGATCGGGAACGGTCGTCACGCTGCGGCTGCCCATCCGGCGCTGAGCACGGATCGCACGCGCGGAGGCCCGACATGCGGCTCGCACGTTAACGCAGAAGAGCCACCCAGCTCTGGGTGGCTCTTCTGACTAAAAGGAGTCCGGCGGTGTCCTACTCTCCCACAGGGTCCCCCCTGCAGTACCATCGGCGCTGTGAGGCTTAGCTTCCGGGTTCGGAATGTGACC
>NZ_JBIVHF010000003.1:0-241839 GCF_044749125.1 Microbacterium sp. NPDC089696
GGATGCCGACGACCGGGGCGACCGTGATCGTCCGCGTCGGGCTCGACGAGCTCACCACCGGGACCGGGGCCGCGTCGATCGACGGGACCGATCAGTCGGTGAGTATCAGCACCTGTCGACGGATCGCGGCCAGCGGCGGGGTGATCCCGGTCGTGCTGGGCACCGCCGGGGAGATCCTGGACTGGGGGCGGGAGAAACGCCTGTTCACGAGAGCACAGCGGCTCGCGCTCGTGGAACGCGACGGCGGGTGCGTGATGTGCGGACTCCCACCCCAGATGACCAAAGCCCACCACCTGAAATGGTGGCACCGCGACACCGGACCGACGGATCTCGACAACGGGGTCCTGCTGTGCACGTCCTGTCACCACCGCGTCCACGACAACGGGTGGGACATCCACACCACCGGCACCGGAACAACAGCACGGGTCTGGCTCATCCCACCCGACACCATCGACCCCGCACGCACCCCACGCCTGGGCGGATGCGCCCGCTACGACATCGCCGCCTGACCGCGCGCCGGGTCACGCACGAGCATCGGATGTCGGAGGGCCCCGGGTAGGCTGAAGACATGGCTGCTCCGCGTTCTTCATCCCGAGGAGGAGCCGCGTCGTCCAAGATCCCGCAGGTCTCCTGGCGGGAGCCGCGCCCCGCGCCGCTCGTCCTCGTGTCCGGCCCCGAGGAGGTCTGCGCCGAGCGGGCGATCGCGGGAGTGCGCGACTACCTCCGCGCCGAGGACCCGGCCCTCGAAGTCACCGACGTCCGTGCCGACGACTACGCCCCCGGCACGCTGCTGTCGCTCACCTCGCCCTCGCTGTTCGGGGAGCCGCGCCTCGTGCGGGTCTCGGGCGTCGAGAAGTGCTCCGACGCTTTCCTGCAGGAGGCTGTCTCCTACCTGGAACACCCTCAGGAGGGCGCGACGGTCATCCTGCGGCACACCGGAGCGAGCGTCCGCGGCAAGAAGCTCCTCGACGCGTTGCGCGCTGGACAGGGCGACGGCATCGAGATCGCCTGCCCGGCGATCAAACGAGACGGCGACAGGGTCGACTTCGCCGCCGGCGAGTTCAAGGCCGCCAAGAAGCGCATCGCGCCGCCGGCCCTTCGTGCCCTCGTCTCCGCCTTCGCCGACGATCTCACCGAGCTCGCCGCCGCCTGCCAGCAGCTCATCGGCGACGTCGAGGGCGACGTCACGGAAGACGTCATCACCAAGTACTACGGTGGCCGCGTCGAGGTGTCGGCGTTCGTGGTCGCCGACACCGCGATCGCCGGCCGCTACGGAGAGGCCCTCGTCGCGCTCCGCCACGCACTGGCATCCGGCGCCGACCCCGTGCCGATGGTGGCCGCCTTCGCGATGAAGCTCCGCACCATGGCGCGTGTGGCCGGCAATCGCGAACCCAGCCGCCAGCCGGCCCAGCGGCTCGGGATGAAGGACTGGCAGGTCGACCGGGCGCGGCGCGACCTCGCCGGCTGGAACGAACGCTCCCTCGGTCTCGCGATCCAGGCGACCGCCCGCGCCGACGCCGAGGTCAAAGGTGCGGCGCGCGACCCGATCTTCGCCCTCGAGCGCATGCTCACGGTCATCGCCACACGCCAGCCCTTCGGAGGGGAATCATGAGGCTCCTGCTCATCCGCCACGGTCAGACCCCGAGCAACGTGATCGGCGCGCTCGACACCGGCCGCCCCGGTCCCGGCCTCACCGGGCTGGGACACGCGCAGGCCGCCGCGATCCCCGCGGTGCTCCACGGCGAGCGCATCGACGCGATCTACGCCTCGCCGCTCGTCCGCACGCAGCTCACGGCAACTCCTCTCGCCGCAGATCGCGGCCTTGAGATCCAGGTCGTCGAGGGCCTCGAGGAGATCTCCGCGGGGGACTGGGAGATGCACAGCGACCGCGAAGCGGTCCAGGGATACGTGCAGACCGCCCGCAGCTGGCTCACCGGCGATCTCGACGTCACGATCCCCGGCGGCGAGAGCGGCACGGAGTTCTTCGCCCGCTACGACGCGGCCGTCGCAGGCATCGCCGAGGGGCACCGAGACGGCGCGGCCGTGATCGTCAGCCACGGCGCGGCGATCCGCGTCTGGGCGGCCGCGCGCCTGCAGGACATCGACCTGGAGGATGCCGCACACTGGCGTCTCTACAACACGGGCATGTGCGTGCTCGACGGCGACCCGGTCACCGGCTGGCGGCTGGTCTCCTGGCATGAGGAGCCTCTCGGAGGCATCGACCTCGAAGACCCGTCGGCACTCGACGTTCCCGCCGAACCCGTCGGCGAGCCGGGAGAGCCCGTCGAGACTCCGGCCGGCTGACCGCATCGCACCGATACACAGAGGAAGGGCCCGTCTCGATGAGACGGGCCCTTCCTCTGTGGTCGAAGCTCAGAGAGCGGAGACCTGCTTGGCGATGGCCGACTTGCGGTTCGCCGCCTGGTTCTGGTGGATGACGCCCTTGCTGACGGCCTTGTCGAGCTTGCGGGACGCGGTCTTCAGCGCGGCCTCGGCAGCGGCCTTGTCGCCCGAGGCGACAGCGGTGCGCGCGGCGCGGACGTGCGTCTTGAGCTCGCTCTTGACGGCCTTGTTGCGCTCGTGAGCCTTCTCGTTGGTCTTGTTGCGCTTGATCTGCGACTTGATGTTTGCCACGTGTGGACGCTTTCTGTACAGGGATTGTTCGGAATGCCGGCAGAAGAAGAGGGCTTCCGCACGGCGGTCGTGAGGGAAGAACCCACACGCAAGCCAAGAGTCGAGTCTACCAGCAGTCGAGCCGTTCCCCCTAAACGGGCGCCGTCGGGTGCACAATCGGCCTTATCCGCATCAGGTCGTGCCGCCCGCACGGCCCTCCTCTCACGACGCCGACGTCAAGGAGCGCAATGACCGAGCCCGCTGCAGCGATGAGCCCCGCCTCCACGTCCACCCGCGTGGGAGCTCGATGGATCACGGTGTTCACCCTCGCCTGGCTCGCCATCTGGACCGTGCAGCTCACGCCCGTGCAGCTGCTCCTGCCCCTCCAGCTCGACACTCCGGAGGACGACTGGATCCGCGGCGTCGTCTCCTCGGGGTTCGTCCTCGGCCTCGGGGGGCTCGCCGGGATCATCGCCGGCCCGGTCGCGGGCGCGCTGTCCGACCGCGCAGGCGCCGGACGGCACCGTCGACGCCCCTGGGCTCTCGGCGGGGTCCTGCTGACCGCAGCATGCCTGGTCGTCACCGGCTACGCGGAGGGTCCCTGGGGAGTCGGCCTGGCGTGGCTCGGCGTCTCCGTCGGCGTCGCGATCTCCTCCGCCGCGTTCACGGCGCTCATCGCGGATCAGCTCCCCGTGACCCAGCGCGGCGCGGCCTCTGCGGCGGTCGGATCCAGTCAGGCCGTCGGGATCGTCCTCGGCGTCGGACTGGTCGTGCTCCTCGGCCTCGGCATCCGCGAGGGATACATGCTGCTCGCGGCGATCATCGCGTTCGTGGGATCCGCCGCCGCGCTGCTGCTCCCCGATCCGCCTGCGGAGGCGCGTCTGATCCCCGAAGGGCGCCGGTCCCGGCATCCGCTCGCCTCGCTGCGCGATCGGGATTTCGCCTGGATGCTCTCGGGTCGACTGGTCGTGAACATCGGCAACGCGCTCGGCACTGCGCTCTTCCTCTTCTACCTCCTGCACGGTCTGGATCAGGACACGGCGACGGCGCAGGACAACCTCCTGCTGCTGATCGTGGTCTACACGGTGTTCGTGGTGCTCGCCGCGGTCGTCACGGGGATCGTGTCGGATCGCACGGGCGATCGCCGCACTCTCACGGTGGCGGCCACGCTCGTGCAGGCAGCGTCCGGCGTGGTCATCGCCGTCGTGCCGTCGTTCGAGGCGACGATGATCGCCGCGGCACTCATGGGCGTCGGCTATGGCGCCTTCTCGACCGTGGGACTCGCGTTCGCCGCCGATCTGCTGCCGGACGAGAAGGACCACGCCCGCGACCTCGGAGTCGTCACCGTGACGGCAGCCCTGGGTCAGCTGATCGGTCCCGTCCTCGGCGCCGGGCTCGTGGCCCTCGCCGGCGGCTTCTGGCTCGTGTTCGTGGCAGCGGCCGTGCTGTCACTGGTCGGCGGCGTCCTCACGTCGCGGGCGCGCCGTCGTCGCTGATCTCGGCAGCCTCGATCGTGGCGATCCCGAGGCGCAGCACGGCGTTGAACACGTCCGGACGCATGGCCGTCACGAGGTGCGTAGTGCGCGGGACGACGATGAGCTCTGCGTGCGGCGCGAGCCGCTGGAACAGCGCCTCATTGATGCGCAGCTGGTCGTACTGCCCGTTCACGAACCACAGCGGGATCTCGATCCGTGCCACCGCGGTCGCGAGGTCGAGCGCCGACAGCGCGGCGAGGGCGACGTCCTGGGTGTCGAGGGCGTAGCCGCCGGCGGCGAAGTCGGGTCGGGTCTCGAGGGGTATCGTCGCCTCGAGGATGCGCTCCGTGAGCCACAGCCCGCGATCGGGCAGCCGGTCGACCGCCCGCGCGATCATCCGGTACGCGCGCAGACCGGCGCCGTGGGGGAGTGCGGTGCACGACGCGGCGATCAGCGCGGCCACCGGGGGCTTCTGCGCGCCTCCCGTGTACGCGAGCGTCAGGAGCCCACCCATCGAGTGCCCGACCAGCAGCACGGGGCCCCGAGAGGCCGCATCGCGCACCGCCGCATCGATCGTGTGCAGCGCCTCGTGCAGCGTGAAGTCCTCCGTCATGCGGGTGCCGTGACCGGGCAGATCGACCGCGACAACGGGGATCCCCGCGGCCTCCAGGAACGCGACCTGAGACCGCCACATCGTCGCAGACGTGCGGATGCCGTGCACGAGGACGATCTGAACGGTCACGTGTTCAGCATACGAAAGCGGGGCCGGTGGTTGCCCACCGACCCCGCCCTCGTGCTCAGAGAGAGTGCTTACTTCTCGTAGCCCACGTTCTCCACCGGCGTGATGCCGAAGAGGTCGAGACCCACGTAGGGCTCGGGCGTGAGGTTGGCGAGGCCTTCCTTGACGGTCCAGATCTCCGGGCCGTTGAGGACCGGGATGATGCCCCAGGTCTTCGCGAAGATCTCGGACTCCATCTCCATGGCCTTCTTGGTCTGCTCCACCGGGTCGGAGATGGTCTCCAGCTCCTCGTGGATCATCTTGTCGATCTCCTCGGTGCCGGTGCCCGACAGGTTCAGGCCGCTGTCCGAGCAGTACAGCTGGCAGAACCAGGCAGCACCGAACGGGTCGGACGACGTGAAGTTGAGGAAGAAGATGTCACCGTTCTGCGTGGTGTAGTCCTCGGCGAAGTCCGCGGACGGACGGGTGTCGATCGTGACCTCCACGCCGACCTCCTTGAGCTGCGCCTGCACGGCCAGCGAGCGGGCGCGAGCGGTCTCCGTGTCGGAGTGGACCGGGAAGACGAGCGACAGGCGCACGCCGTCCTTCTCACGGATGCCGTCAGCACCCGGGACCCAGCCGGCGTCGTCGAGGAGCTTGTTGGCGCCCTCGGTGTCGCCGTCCTTGCGACCGGCCTCTTCCAGAGCGTTCACGTAGTTCGGCTGGAACGAGAACAGCGTGAGGGAGCCGGCGGGCTCCTCGGTGTAGTTCAGGCCGTTGAAGACGATCTCCTTGACCTGCTCGATGCTGATCGCCTCGAAGACGGCCTTGCGGACCTCGAGCTCCGACAGAGCGGGGTTCGACGAGTTCAGCGTGAAGATCGCGTTCGCGGTCGCCTGACCCTTGTAGGTCTTGACGCCGTCGAGACCCTCCACCTGTGCGAGGAGCTCGGCGCTGCCGGTCTCGGCCATGTCGACCTCGCCGTTGCGCAGAGCGTTCACCGCGGCGGTCGGCTCCATCTGGATGAAGGTCACCTTGTCGAGGAGCGGAGCGTTGCCCCACCACTTCTCGTTCGGGACGAGGGTGACGACGCCACCCGTCTTGTCGTAGTCCTCGACGGTGTACGGGCCGGCGGCCCACTCCGGGTGCCAGTCACCGAGGAACGCGGTGTTGAAGAGCTCCGGGGTGTTGACGGCCGGGTGCAGGAGCTGCGAGTAGACCATCTCGGGCCAGGCGAACTCGCCCTTGAAGGTGACGATGACGTCGCGGTCGTTCTCGCCGGCCTCGACGGACTCGATCTCCTTCCAGCCGTCGGTCGCGTTCGGCTGGTACTCCTCGTTGGTGCCGTTGTTGGCTTCCCAGGTCGCCTTGAACGCGGTCACGTCGATCGGCGTGCCGTCGTTCCAGACAGCCTTCTCGTTGACCTTGAAGTGCAGGACGGTCTTGCCGTCCTCGACACCGAAGGAGTAGTCGTCGAGGTACGCGTCGTTCTTCTTGACCGTGCCGTCCGGATCCATGAGCAGGATCTGCGGGCGGAACCACGTGCCGATCTGCGTGACACGCGCGTCGCCGTCGCTGTGGAAGTAGTTCAGCTGCTCGGCGATGTTCGAGACGGGGATGCGGAGCTCTCCGCCCTCCGCCAGGTTCTCGCGGGGCTGCGGGTTGTAGTCCGCGCCCTCGACGGTCTGGGCCTCGCCCTGATCGCCGGTGCCGCCGCCGTTGCCTGCCGGCGCACAACCGCTCATGACGAGTGCGAAGGCGGCGCCGAGGGCAGCGATGCCCATCAGCTTCTGATGCCGTTTCATGGTACTCCTTAGTGCCTGTCGGCCTTACTTGGGGATGAGGGCAGAATAACTCCGCGCCTCGCGGGCGAGAGCACTTGTGCACCGATTCGTTACCGGACTGTGCATAAGTGATTCCTCGTTAACTCGCAGCCACGGCCTCGGCGTCGAAGCCCTCCACGGGCAGGATGATCCGCTCGCGGGTGCGCTCGACGTCGGGGTCGGGGATCGGGATCGCCGAGAGCAGCGCCTTGGTGTAGGGGTGCTGCGGAGCGTCGAAGACCTGGTCCACGTCGCCGTGCTCCACGAACTCGCCCTTGTACATGACGGCGACGCGGTCGGCGATGTGCCGCACCACGGCGAGGTCGTGCGCGACGAACAGGTACGACAGGCCCATCTTCGCCTTGAGCTCGTCGAGCAGGTTGATCACGCCCGCCTGGATCGACACGTCGAGCGCCGAGACGGGCTCGTCGAGGACGACGACCTTCGGGTTCGTCGACAGCGCGCGGGCGATGCCGATGCGCTGACGCTGACCACCCGAGAACGCCTGGGGGAATCGGTCGCTGTGAGCCGGGTCGAGGCCGACCAGGCTCATGAGCTCCTCGACGCGGTCGAACACGTCGTCGCGGCTCATCCCGATCGCGAACATCGGCTCGGCGATGATGTCCCACACGGTCATGCGCGGGTCGAGGGCGCCCATCGGGTCCTGGAAGACGATCTGCAGGTCCCGGCGGAGCTTGCGCTCCTCGGCTCGGTTCTTGATGTCGGCGACGCTCGTGCCGCCGATCCGGATGTCGCCGTCCTCCTGCTTCACGAGGTCCATGATCTGCAGGAGCGTCGTGGTCTTGCCGCTGCCGGACTCGCCCACGATGGCGAGGGTCTCGCCCTGACGCACGTCGAAGCTGATGCCCTTGACCGCGTGGACCTCGCCGACCTTGCGCTTGAACAGCGCGCCCTTCATGAGCGGGAAGGTCTTGTTCAGGTTGATCGCCTGCAGCGTGATGGGGCGCTCCTCGCGCGGCACCTTGGTAAGGCTGCTCTCCGGGACTACCGGTGCGGGGAACACCGGAAGCCCGCCGATCGTGCCGTCGTCGGAGATGTCCTCGGCGCGGATGCAGGCCACGGTGTGGCTCGCGTGCCCGTCGGTCGAGACGGGGAGCAGCTCGGGCTCGCCCTGACGGCACGCGTCGATCGCGATCGGGCACCGTGCCGCGAACGGGCACGCGTCCGGGAGGTCGATCAGCAGCGGCGGGTTGCCCTTGATCGGGATCAGCGGCACCTTCTCGGTCTTGTCGACGCGGGGGATCGCGCCCAGCAGGCCGATCGAGTACGGCATCCGCGTCCGGTAGAACAGCTCGCGCACGGGTGCGTGCTCGACCGGCTTGCCTGCGTACATCACGAGCACGTCGTCGGCGGTCTTCGCGACCACGCCCATGTCGTGCGTGATCATGATCATCGCGGCGCCGGTCTCCTCCTGCGCCGTGTCCATGAGCTCGAGGATCTGCGCCTGGATCGTCACGTCGAGGGCCGTGGTCGGCTCGTCGGCGATGATCAGCTTGGGATCGTTCGCCATGGCGATGGCGATCACCACGCGCTGGCGCATGCCGCCGGAGAACTCGTGCGGGAAGGCCTTCATGCGGCGCTCGGCCTCGGGGATGCCGACGAGCTTGAGCAGCTCGACGGACCGGTCCCACGCGTCCTTCTTCGAGAGTCGACGGTGCACCGTCAACGCCTCGATGAGCTGGTCGCCGACCGTGAACACCGGGGTCAGCGAGGTCAGCGGGTCCTGGAACACCATCGCCATGCCGTTGCCGCGGATCACCGAGAGATGCTTGTCGGACTTGCCGATGAGCTCCTGGCCGTCGTAGACGATCGAGCCGGTGACCTTGGCGTTCTCGTCGAGCAGGCCCATGATCGCGAGCGAGGTGACGGACTTGCCGGATCCGGACTCGCCGACGATGCCGAGCGTCTTGCCGGCCTCGAGGTCGAAGGAGACGCCGCGGACGGCATCCACCCGACCGGCCTCGGACGGGAAGCTGACCTTGAGGTCGCGGACGGAGAGGACCGTGGATGCAGGATTCGTGCTCATGCGCGACCTCCAGCCGCGGAGGTCGGGTCGAGGGCGTCGCGCAGACCGTCGGCGATGAGAGCCATCGACACGGTGAGCAGCGTGAGCGCCGCAGCCGGGAAGTAGAACAGCCAGGGGGCGCTCACAAGGGTGCTGGAGCCGTACCCGATCAGGGCGCCGAGCGACACGTCGGGCAGCTTCACACCGAATCCGAGGAACGACAGGGCGGTCTCGGTCAGCACGGCCGACACGACGCCGAGCGTGAAGTTGATGACGAGCAGCGAACCGATGTTCGGCAGCATGTGCCGGATCACGACGCGCATGCCGGACAGACCGGCATACCGGGCCGCGTGCACGTACTCACGCTCGCGGATCGACAGCGACAGCGTCCAGATGATGCGGGCGGGGAAGAACCAGCCGACGATGAAGATCATCACGAGCGAGATCACGAGCCAGTTACCGCCGGCGTCGTTCGAGATCATCGCCAGGATCAGGAAGTTCGGGACCACCATCATGAAGTGGATGATCGCGAGCATGATCCGCTCGTAGGATCCGCCGAAGTAGGCGGCCGTCGTTCCGACGATCGCGGACACGACGGTGGTGCCGACCGCGACGAGCGCGGCGATCATCATGGAGCGCTGCAGACCCACGGCGACCTGGGCGAAGTTGTCGTTGCCCGAGCCGTTCGTGCCGAACCAGTGGTCGGGCGACGGGCCCTTGCGCAGTGCGAGGAAGTCGAGATCCGTGTGGCTGTAGGGCGCGATGAGCGGTCCGACGACCGCGAACACCACGAGCAGCGCGAGGATGACGATGCCGATGACCGCGCCGCGGTTGCGCATGAAGCGTCGCGTGTAGAGCGACAGCATCGTGGTGCGCTTGCGGTTCCTCGGCTTCTCGGGCTTCTCGGTGATCTCGGGGGACACCCCGATGGCTTCCAGGGACATCAGCTCACCCGCACTCTCGGATCGAGGACGACGACGGCGACGTCGGCGAGGATGGCTCCGATCGCCGTCATCAGGGCGCCGAAGGCCGCGACTGCGACGACGCCGTGAATGTCGTTGTTGTTGAGGGTCGTGATGAAGTACCGACCCATGCCGTTCCAGTTGAAGATCGTCTCCGTCAGGACCGCGCCGGTGAACACGGCCGGGATGGTGAAGGCGACCTGCGTCGTCACGGGGATGAGCGACGTGCGCAGCGCGTGCTTGCGGATGGCCTGCTGCTTCGTCAGGCCCTTGGCGCGCGCGGTGCGCACGTAGTCGGCCTTGATGTTGTCGAGCAGGAGGGACCGCTGCAGGAAGTGGATCTGGGCGTAGCCCGTGATCACCAGACCGAGAGTCGGCAACGCCAGGTGCTGCAACGCGTCGAGGAGAACCGGGAAGAAGCCCTGCACCCCCGGACTGGACGACCCGGTGACGTAGAAGACCGTGGTGCCGACGGCGTTGTTGAAGCCGATCGCGAGCAGGACGAGCGCGAAGCCCGCGACGACGGTCGGGATGTTCATCGTGATGATGCTCGTGCCCTGGCCGATGCGGTCGGCGAGCTTGTACTGGCGGGAGGCCGTGTACACGCCGAGCGCGATGCCGAGAACTGTCGTGAGGATCGTGGCACCGAGGACCAGTTCGGCGCTGACCCAGACGCGGTACGCGACCTGCTCGTTCACCGACTCGCCGGTCGGGCCCAGGCCCCAGTCCCAGCGGAGGATGATCCCGGAGAACCACGTCCACCAGCGCTCGATGAGCGGGACGGACTCGCTGAGGTTGCGCGGGCGGAGGAGATTGTCGATCTGGTCGGCGGAGAGCGGGGGACGCCGGCCGACGTAGTTGTTCTCCGGATCGAGATACAGCCAGGCGAGGAAGTAGGTGATGTTCGTCGCGATGACGATCATCATCAACCACCCCAGCAGGCGGCGCACGAGATACTTGATCAAGGTGTTGATTCTTTCTCTTTTACAGACGCGCGCGGGATCTGCCGACGCAACGCTGAGCCGGAAAGACAGTCAATCACCATCTGCCGATCTGCGCGACACGACGCCTGCACCTGGTCTGTGACGGAGTCTTATCGCTCACGGGATCCGGTGTCACGGATTGCTCCCGGGCAACTTCGCGAGAATATCACCGCATCGGCCGAATCGGGCATTAGCCTCCCCTCACCGTAGAATCGTCGGGACATGTCACCACGCGCTCTCACCCCGCTTCAGCCTGCCGCGACGCCTGCGACGCAGATCCGCAACTTCTGCATCATCGCGCACATCGATCACGGCAAGTCGACCCTCGCCGACCGCATGCTCCAGATCACCGGCGTGGTCTCCGACCGCGACATGAGGGCGCAGTACCTGGACCGCATGGACATCGAGCGCGAGCGCGGCATCACGATCAAGAGCCAGGCCGTGCGCATGCCGTGGGAGCTCGACGGCGAGACGTTCGCGCTGAACATGATCGACACCCCGGGGCACGTGGACTTCACGTACGAGGTGTCCCGCTCGCTCGCCGCGTGCGAGGGCGCGATCCTGCTCGTCGACGCGGCGCAGGGCATCGAGGCCCAGACGCTCGCGAACCTCTACCTCGCGCTCGAGAACGATCTGCACATCATCCCGGTGCTCAACAAGATCGACCTCCCGGCCGCGGACCCCGACAAGTACGCCAAGGAGCTCGCCTCCCTGATCGGCGGGAAGCCGGAGGACGTGCTGCGGGTCTCGGGCAAGACCGGCGTCGGCGTCGAGGACCTGCTCGACCGCCTCGTGCAGGAGATCCCGGCCCCGGTGGGCGATGCGGATGCTCCGGCTCGCGCCATGATCTTCGATTCCGTGTACGACGCGTACCGCGGCGTCGTCACCTACGTGCGCATGGTCGACGGCAGCCTGTCGCCGCGCGAGCGCATCCAGATGATGTCGACCGGTGCGAACCACGACGCCCTCGAGGTCGGCGTGTCGAGTCCCGAGCCGATCCCCACCAAGGGGTTGGGTGTGGGCGAGGTGGGTTACCTCATCACGGGTGTGAAGGACGTGCGCCTGTCGAAGGTCGGTGACACGGTCACGGCGGCGCGCAAGCCCGCGACCGACGCGCTGGCGGGGTACACCGACCCCAAGCCGATGGTCTTCTCGGGCATCTACCCGATCGACGGCAGCGACTACGCCGAGCTCCGTGAGGCGCTCGACAAGCTCAAGCTCTCCGACGCGTCGCTCCAGTACGAGCCCGAGACCTCGGTGGCCCTCGGTTTCGGCTTCCGCTGCGGCTTCCTCGGCCTGCTGCACCTGGAGATCATCACCGAGCGCCTGTCGCGCGAGTTCGGCCTCGACCTCATCACGACCGCGCCCAGCGTCATCTACGAGGTACTGACGTCGGACACCGGTGAGACGGTCACGGTCACCAACCCGAGCGAGTACCCCGACGGGCGGATCGGCTCGGTCGCCGAGCCCATGGTGAAGACCGCGATCCTGCTGCCGAAGGACTACGTCGGCACGGTCATGGAGCTGTGCCAGTCGCGTCGCGGCTCGCTGCTCGGCATGGAGTACTTCTCCGAGGAGCGCGTCGAGCTGCGCTACATGATGCCGCTCGGCGAGATCGTGTTCGACTTCTTCGACCAGCTGAAGTCCAAGACGCAGGGCTACGCCTCTCTGGACTACGAGCCCGCGGGCCAGCAGGAGGCCGACCTCGTGAAGGTCGACATCCTCCTCCAGGGCGAGAAGGTCGACGCGTTCAGCTCGATCGTGCACCGGGACAAGGCCTACGCCTACGGCACGATGATGGCCGAGCGTCTGCGCAAGCTCATCCCTCGGCAGCAGTTCGAGGTGCCGATCCAGGCGGCCATCGGCGCCCGGATCATCGCCCGCGAGACGATCAGGGCGATCCGCAAGGACGTCCTCGCGAAGTGCTACGGCGGTGACATCACCCGCAAGCGCAAGCTCCTCGAGAAGCAGAAGGAGGGCAAGAAGCGCATGAAGATGGTGGGTCGCGTCGAGGTCCCCCAGGAGGCGTTCATCGCCGCGCTCTCCGGCGACGTCGAGGGCAAGGACAAGAAGTAGATGGCGTTCCCGCGGTACGAGCGGGGAGCGACACGGCATCCGCTCGTCAGGGTGCCGGCGGGGATGCGGGTGGATGAACGATCGCTCCCGGTCCCGTCCGACGCGCAGGACGACGTCGCCGCACTGATCCGCTCCTGGGAGTTCAAGCGCCGAGTGGGTTTCGGCACGCCCGAGGGGTCGCCGGCCGCGGGGCGCGAAGGGCTCCTGTCGAAGCGCGTGCTCGGCGTGCTGTTCCGCGAGCCGGTCCGGGTGGTCTGGGCCGCCGAGAACGGGTTCGGGTACGAGACGATGCCCGGGCACCCTCTCTACGGTGAGGAGTCCTTCGTGCTCGACGGAGGAGTCTTCACGGCCAGGTCGATCTCGATGCCGGCCACCCTCGGCTGGCGCCTTCTCGCGCCGGCGCTGCGGCTCCTGCAGCGCTCGACCCATGCCCGATACATCCGTGTCGTCTCCGACGAGGTGGCCCGGATCCGCGACTCGCGTCCGGGGCCGCTTGGACATCGGTCGGGTCACCGTCCAGGCGACCCCGGGTAGGCTGGACGGCATGCGGCGCGGGACTTTCCGAGACGACACGGTTGACTATGCGGCTGTGGGTGCGACCCATGCGCCCGATCTCATGCAGTATCCGCCGGAGCGCAGCATCCCTGCGGAGAACTCCTGGCGGATCGGCAGCGGCGAAGAGCGCTTTCAGACCGCGGGCGAGTCGTTGCTGACCTGGACGGCGCAGCGCGCTGCCGGGCTGACCGTCGAGGACGTGCGTCCTGCGCCCGGCCCGGCGTACGCGGGCGTGAGCTTCGACGCCGAGGGAACACCGATCGCGCCGAGCAAGAACGAGGTCGAGCAGCGGTTCGACGCCGAGGGCACGCCGTTCGCCGGCCCCGGCATGACGCTGCGCCTGCGCGGCCGCGTCGCCAACATGAGCGCCGACGCCGAACTGCGCGTGATCTCCGTGACCGAGGAGAAGCGGCGAGTGGGTCTCGTGCTCGGCACAGTAGGCGGCTCCGTCGTGCGCGGCGAGGAGCTCTTCGACATCGAGTGGCGCGAGGACAACGACGAGGTGTGGTTCACGGTGCGCGCCTTCGACGCCCCGAACTCCGTGCTCTATCGCACGATCCCCGCGCTCCTGAAGCGTCGGCGGCGGGAGCTGTTCGCGCGGTACCTCCGCGCGATCTCCCCGATGTACGCGACTCCCGTCTGAGATGGCGGGTCCTCTTCCCCTCGGCGACCCGGCCCCGGCCGACGGACGGCTCCCCGCCGATCTGCCGATCGACGCGAACGTGCCGTTCTCCGCGTACCTGCACATCCCGTTCTGCAGTGTGCGCTGCGGGTACTGCGACTTCAACACGTACACCTCGAGCGAGCTGCGCGGCGCGAAGCAGGAGGACTACGCCTCGACGCTGATCACCGAGATCGACCTGGCGCGTCGGGTCCTGACGGATGCCGGGGCGCTGCGACCCATGGACACCGTGTTCTTCGGGGGCGGCACACCGACGCTGCTGCCCGCCGGCGACCTCGCGCGGATGCTGGGCGCGGCGACCGAGGCGTTCGGACTGGCCGACGGCGCCGAGGTGACGGTGGAGGCCAACCCCGACACCGTCACGCCCGAGGTCGCCCGCACACTCGCAGATGCGGGAGTGACGAGGCTGTCGGTCGGGATGCAGTCGGCTGTGCCCCATGTGCTCGCCGCGCTGGATCGCACCCACCGTCCGGAGAACGTGCGCACCGCGGTCGCGGCCGCGAAGGACGCCGGACTCGCGGTGAGCGTCGACCTGATCTACGGTGCACCGGGGGAGTCCCTCGCCGACTGGGAGGCGTCGCTCGACGCGGCTCTCGCCTTGGAGTCCGATCACATCTCCGCGTACGCGCTCATCATCGAGGACGGCACGAAGCTCGCGAGGCAGATCCGCCGCGGCGAGGCGCCCACCCCCGACGACGACCTGCAGGCCGACATGTACGAGCTCGCCGACGCGCGTCTCGCGGAAGCGGGGTTCGAGTGGTACGAGGTGAGCAACTGGTCGCGGACTCTCGACCAGCGGTCGCGGCACAATCTCGCGTACTGGCGGGGGAGCGACTGGTGGGGCTTCGGCCCGGGTGCGCACAGCCACGTCGCCGGCCTCCGGTGGTGGAACGTCAAGCACCCCGCCGCGTACGCGCAGCGCCTCGCCGCGGCCGAGTCCCCGGCCGCGGGCACCGAGCGTCCCGACGCGGAGTCGCGCATGCTGGAGCGCATCCTGCTGCTCAGCCGCATCCGAGAGGGGATAGCCCTCGACGACGTGCAGGCCGACAAGCGCAGCCGCGTCGCGGGTCTCATCGCCGACGGCCTCGTGGACGGTCCGGCCGCGGTGCGCGGGCGCGTGCAGCTCACTCTGCGGGGCCGTCTGCTGGCCGATGCCGTGGTGCGCGAGCTCACGGACTGAGGGCGTGTCCGGGCGTCAGGGCAACAGATCCATGCCGTCGGTGCGTCGCTGCGGCACCGTCGCGCTCCGGGCGTCGAAGAGCCGCGTCGTCCGCTCCGCTCCATAGGCGGGCCATCCCGGATCGCCCGTCGTGATGAACGAGATCCACGCGCGGTGCATCTCGTCGGCCAGCTCCTGCGGAGGCGCATCGCCCGCCAGCCGCCGGGTCTCCGGATCGTCGAGCCGGTCGAACACGAAGCCGAGTTCGAGGGCATGTGCGGCGCGGAGGTCGCGCACCGGACTGCGCCACGCGAACTCGTACACGTAGGTCGGTGCGCGCCGCGCACGGGCGACCCGGGTGAGGGGCGCGCGCAACAGGAGGTCGGTCGCGAGCTGCCCGAAGATCTCGCCCGTCGAGGCCCCGGGGAAGGCGGAGCGGTAGGCGGCGACGGCGCGGCGCGGGATCCGCATCGCGAGACGCGCGATCAGGAGTTGAAGCCCGCTGATCTTGCCGAGCGCCTCCGGTGTGAACCACAGCCTGTACTCATCGGTGTTGGTGCCGATCAGCACGGGCACGTCGATGTCGGGGATCACCTCGTGCGGAGATCGGGGAAGGGACTCCTCGTCGAGCGCGAACTGGAAGCCCGGCGCCCCACCGAGCGGGGACGAGCCGGCGGACTGCTCGCGCCGGGCGTCGAGCAGCTGCTCGGGGCTCACGCCGAGGAACGCGTCGCGGTCGCGTGCGATGCCGAGCCGCTTCGCGAGCTGCGCCGTGACGCGGCCGGCCTTGGCCACAGGCTGCGCCTCCAGAGGGGCGGACTCGATGATCGCGCGGGCGATCAGTGCGCGGGATTCGTCCCGGGCGAGCAGACCGGCGACGATCGCCCCTCCCGCGGATTCGCCCATGACCGTGATGCGTGCAGGATCGCCGCCGAAGGCTGCGCCCTCGCGGTGCGCCCAGGCCAGACCCGCGGCGGCGTCGCGAAGCCCGAGGTTGCGCGGAGCGCCGTCGAGCACCGAGAAGCCCTCGGAGCCGAGGCGGTAGTTGATCGAGACGAACACGATCCCGGCGCGCGCGAACGCCGTGCCGTCGTAGAGGGAGAGCGCCGCGGTCCCGCGTTCGAGCGCGCCGCCGTGGATCCAGAGCACGACCGGCGCTCCCGCCGCGTCGCGCGGCGCCCACACGTTGACGGTGAGGATGTCGTCACCCGGGATCTGGACCGACCCCAGCAGCTCGCCGATCGCTCCCGGGTACCGGCTCTGCGGAGCGGTCGGCCCGAACGAGGTCGTCTGCCGCACGCCGGACCAGGGCTCGGCGGGCTGCGGAGCACGGAACCGGAGATCCCCGAAGGGAGGTGCGGCGTACGGGATGCCGAGGAATCGGCGGACGTCGCCGACGATCTCGCCGCGGACGATCCCGGTCGTGAGAGTGGCATCCGTGGCGTCGCTCATGATCGTCATCGTAGAGGCGTTCCGCGCATCGTCCGCTGCGGCGGGTAGAATTGGCACTCGAAGTCGGTGAGTGCCAGGCGAGGGGAGATGCGATGGTCAGCGAACGAGGCCTCCAAGTGCTCCGCGCGATCGTGCAGGACTACGTCGAGACCCATGAGCCCGTCGGCAGCCGATCCATCGTCGACCGCTACTCCTTCGGCGTGTCGGCCGCGACGATCCGCAACGACATGGCCCTGCTCGAGGACGAAGA
This sequence comes from Microbacterium sp. NPDC089696, assembly GCF_044749125.1. Taxonomy (NCBI): domain Bacteria; kingdom Bacillati; phylum Actinomycetota; class Actinomycetes; order Micrococcales; family Microbacteriaceae; genus Microbacterium; species Microbacterium sp. NPDC089696. The sequence continues at coordinate 16,775 of NZ_JBIVHF010000003.1, forward strand.
GCTCATCGCGGCGCCGCACACCTCGTCGGGGCGCGTGCCCACCGACAAGGGCTATCGCGTGTTCGTCGACCACCTCGCACAGTTGCGACCGCTCTCCGTCGCGCAGCGCACCGCGATCGAGTCCTTCCTCACGGACCCCGCGGACCTCGACGACCTCATGGCGCGCACCGTCCGTGTGCTCACCCAGCTCACGGGACAGGTCGCTCTCGCGCAGTACCCGTCCTTCGCACGCGCGCAGCTCACGCACATCGAGCTCGTCGCCCTCGCCCCGAACCGTGTGCTGATCGTCCTCGTGACGGACGCCGGCGGCGTGTCGCAGCGCATGGCACAGCTGCCGTCCGACATCGACGAGGCCGACATGGGTCTGCTCCGCGCTCGGCTGTCGGCGCTCCTCACCGGGCGGGCGGTCAGCGATGCGGCCGAGCGGATCCGGCTGCTGAGGGACGGCGACGAGCATGCGCACGACGCCGTGCTGCGCGCGCTGGCGACCGTGATCGTCGAAGAGCTCGGGACGTTCCGGCAGGAGCGCCTCGTGATGGCGGGCGCCGCCACGCTCGCGCGACGGGAGCACGACTTCCGCGGCAGCATCCATCCGCTCCTGGAGGCGATCGAGGAGCAGGTGACGCTCATCCGCCTGATGAGCGAGATGGAAGCGGACGCGCACGGCCTCGCGGCGAGCATCGGCGCGGAGAACGCGTCGTTCGGGCTCGACGAGGCGTCGATCGTCGCGAGCAACTACGCCGCGCGCAGCGGCACGGCACGCGTCGGGGTCATGGGCCCCACGCGCATGGACTATCCGAGCAACCTCGCGGCGGCGCGGGCCGTGGCCCGCTACCTGTCGCGGATGCTCGACGAGGACGAGGCGTCCCGCTGACGCGGGCGCCGGAGAACACACGCAGAAGGGCCATTGTGGCGGACCACTACGAGGTACTGGGCGTCTCGCGCGACGCTTCCACCGACGAGATCAAGAAGGCGTACCGGCGACTGGCGCGCCAGCTGCACCCGGACGTGAATCCGGGGGAGGAGGCCGCGGAGAAGTTCAAGCTCGTCACGCACGCGTACGACGTGCTGAGCGACGACGACTCGCGACGCCGCTACGACATGGGCGGCGGTGACGGCGCGTCGGGCAACTTCCAGGGCTTCGGCGGGTTCGGCGACATCTTCGAGACGTTCTTCGGTGCGGCGCAGGGGGGCGGACGCGGGGCACGCCCCCGGTCTCGGCGCGAACGCGGACAGGACGCGCTCGTCCGCGTCACGCTCGACCTCGGAGACGTCGTGTTCGGCGCCCACCGCGACATCGAGGTCGACACCGCGGTGCTGTGCGAGACCTGCAACGGCTCGTGCTGTCAGGAGGGCACCTCGCCCGTCACCTGCGACATCTGCGGCGGCTCGGGTCACGTCCAGCGCCAGGTGCGCAGCCTTCTCGGCAACGTCGTCACCTCGCAGCCCTGCGGCACGTGCGAGGGCTACGGCACGACCATCCCCTATCCCTGCGGCACCTGCGGCGGACAGGGACGCGTCCGCTCGCGGCGCACGGTCTCGCTCGACATCCCGGCGGGCGTCGAGACAGGACTGCGCCTGCAGCTCCCCGGCTCGGGCGAGGTCGGGAAGGCCGGCGGCCCGAACGGCGACCTGTACGTCGAGGTGACCGTGAACCCGCACCCCGCGTTCAGCCGTGACGGCGACGACCTGCTCGCGACGCTCGAGGTCGCGATGACCGACGCGATCCTCGGCACGGAGACCACCATCCAGGGGCTGGACGGCGAGGTCGATCTCGAGATCCGCGCCGGTGTGCAGTCCGGCGACGTCCTCACGATCAAGGGACGCGGGATCACCCCGCTCCGCGGGACCCAGCGCGGAGACCTGCGCGTCGGCGTGCAGGTGCTCACCCCGACCAAGATCGACTCCGCTCAGCGCGCGCTGATCGAGGATTTCGCGAAGAAGACCAAGGCGCCGGCGCCGCAGCTGGCCCAGTTCCAGCAAGGCCTCTTCTCGAAGCTCCGCGACCGCTTCCGCTCGCACTGACCCGGAGGACGCCATGGCCCTGCACTTCCTCGTCGAGAGCTCCTCGGACGCTGTCGTGGGCGACGTCGTGTCGCTCACCGGCGCCGAGGCGAAGCACGCCGCCGTCGTACGACGCCTCCGCGTCGGCGAGGACGTCACGGTGGGCGACGGCGCGGGCGTCTGGCTGACCGGCACGGCCGAGCAGGTGTCGCCGTCGCTGGTGGACGTCCGTGTGTCCGCCCGACGGGTCGATCCGGCGCCGCACCCCCGGCTCGTGCTCGTGCAGGCGCTCGCGAAGGGCGACCGCGACGAGCTCGCGGTGCAGGCAGCGTGCGAGCTCGGCATCGACGAGATCGTGCCCTGGCAGGCGAGTCGCAGCGTCTCGCGCTGGGAAGGCCCCAAGGCCGTCAGGGGGCGTGAGCGCTGGGCGACCATCGTCCGCGAGGCCGCGAAGCAGGCGCACCGGTCCTGGGTGCCCGAGGTCGCATCGCCGGTGTCCACGAAGGACCTCGCCGCCCGCGCGGCCACGCAGCGGGTGCTGCTGCTCGACCCGACGGCTCCGGTGCGGCTCTCCGAGATCGAGCCCGACGGTCGAGACATCGTGCTGGTCGTCGGCCCCGAGGGTGGGATCTCCGACCCCGAGATCGAGACCCTGGTCGAGGCGGGGGCCGAGCGCGTGCTTCTCGGAGACACAGTTCTGCGCACGTCGACGGCAGGACCGGCGGCCGTGGCGGTGCTCTCCGTCGCACTCGGACGCTGGTGACGGCGCACCCGTCCTGGTGCGTGCACGGTCGGTAGACTGGGATCATGTCCGAACCCTCGATCTTCACGCGCATCCTCGACGGCGACATCCCGGGTGAGATCCTGCTGGACACCGGCCGGGTGTTCGCGATCCGGGACATCGACCCGCAGGCTCCGCTGCACGCGCTCGTGATCCCCAAGACCGCGGAGTACCGCGACGTCACGGAGCTCGCCGCCGGAGACCCCGGTCTGCTCGCCGAGATGGTCGCCGCGGCGAAGCAGCTCGCGACCGAGCACGCGAACGGCGAGTACCGCCTCATCTTCAACAACGGCGCGAGCGCCGCCCAATCCGTCTTCCACGTGCACGCCCATGTGCTCGGCAACATCGAGGAGAACAAGCTCGTTGGCTTCTGACCACGACAACACCCCCACCGACGGCGACGTCACCGAGCGGTTCTACGCCGACGGCGTCGCGATGGTGCAGCTGCTCGGCCCGCAGGACCGTCTGCTCCGCATGCTCGAGAAGGAGCACCCGGACGTCCAGGTGCTGGTGCGCGGCAACGAGATCACGCTCAGCGGCGCGGCGGACGCGGTGGCACGGGCCAAGACCCTCGTCGACGAACTGCTCACCATGACGAGAGCCGGACACGACCTCGCCCCCAGCGACGTCTCCAATTCGGCGCGCATGCTCCGCTCCGACGGGGGCCCCCGTCCCAGCGAGGTGCTGGGTGAGGCGATCCTGTCGACGCGCGGCAAGGTCATCCGCCCGAAGACGCTCGGGCAGAAGGAGTACGTCGACGCGATCGAGGAGAACACGATCGTGTTCGGCATCGGTCCCGCCGGCACCGGGAAGACCTACCTCGCGATGGCCAAGGCCGTGCAGGCGCTGCAGCGCAAGGAGGTCACGCGGATCATCCTGACGCGTCCAGCCGTGGAGGCGGGGGAGCGGCTCGGGTTCCTGCCCGGCACCCTGACCGACAAGATCGACCCGTATCTGCGACCGCTCTACGACGCGCTCAACGAGATGATGGACCCCGAGATCGTGCCGCGCCTCATGGCCACGGGCACGATCGAGGTCGCCCCGCTCGCCTACATGCGCGGACGCACGCTCAACGACTCGTTCGTGGTGCTGGACGAGGCGCAGAACACGACGCCCGAACAGATGAAGATGTTCCTCACGCGACTCGGCTTCGGCACGCGCATGGTCGTGACGGGCGACATCACCCAGGTGGACCTGCCGCAGGGTGCCTCGGGCCTCCGACTGGTCACGCGGGTGCTCGACGGCATCGACGACATCCACTTCTCCCGGCTCACGAGCGACGACGTCGTGCGCCACTCGCTCGTCGGCCGCATCGTCGATGCGTACAGCGAGTACGACGAGCGTCGCACGGCGCAGAGGCACGAGCGCGAGCAGGCGGCGGAGTTCGCCAACCGCGCCGAGCGTCGCGGTGCGCAGCGGCCGGGACCCCGAGACCGGATGCCGAAACGAGGCATCTCCTGATGACACGAGCACTGCCCCTGAGGAAACGAGCACAGTCATGATCGAGATCAACAACGAGTCGGCCATCGACGTCGACGAGACCGTGCTGCAGCGCCTCACCGACTTCAACCTCGCCCAGCTCCACGTGAGCCCCGACGCCGAGGTCGCCATCGTCCTCGTCGACGAAGGCGCGATGGAGGCGCTGCACGTGCAGTGGATGGACGAGCCGGGACCCACAGACGTCCTGAGCTTCCCCATGGACGAGCTCCGACCCGGCACGGAGGACCGTCCGACGGCCCCGGGGCTCCTCGGCGACATCGTGCTGTGCCCCCAGGTCGCCGAGACGCAGGCGCAGGCAGCAGGCCACACCCTCATGGACGAGCTGATCCTGCTGACGACGCACGGTCTGCTGCACCTCCTGGGCTTCGACCACGCCGAGCCCGACGAGGAGCGTGAGATGTTCGGACTGCAGAAGGAGCTCATCCAGGGCTTCGCCGCAGCTGAACGTCGACGATGACCGCGGCCCTCCTGCTGGCGGGAGCCGTCCTGCTCGTCGCCTTCGGCGGCCTCATGGCGGCGATCGACGCGGCGTTCGGAGTCACCTCGCGTTCCGACATCGAGGAGATGGCGGCCGAAGGACGCAACGCACGCCAGCTCGCGCGCATCGCCGCCGATCCGGACGCCCACGTCAACTCCGTCGCGTTCATCCGCGTGCTCGCCGAGGTGACCGCGGCCGTGCTCGTCACCGTCGCGTTCACGATCCTCATCGAGAACAACTGGCTCGCGATGCTCGCGGCGGCGGTGCTCATGACCGGCATCACCTTCGTGCTCGTCGGAGCGAGCCCCCGCTCCTTCGGCCGCCACCACGCCGATGGGATGCTGCGGGCCAACGCCCCCATCGTCCGCGGCCTCCGCATCATCCTCGGGCCGCTCGCGCAGGGGCTCGTGCTGCTCGGCAACAAGGTCACTCCGGGCGGCGGCCGCAGCTCCTTCACCTCGGAGGAGCAGCTGCTGAGCATGGTCGACGAAGCCGCCTCGAACGACCTCATCGAGGCCGACGACCGCGACCTCATCCATTCGGTGTTCGACTTCACCGATCAGTTCGTGCGCGCCGTGATGGTGCCGCGCACCGAGATGGTCACGGTCGACGCGACGGCGACGACGGACGAGGCCATGACGTTGTTCCTGCAGCGCGGCGTCTCGCGCATGCCGGTGGTCGACGACGAGGCCGACGACGTCGTGGGAGTGCTTTACCTCAAGGATCTCGTGCAGTTCGCGTATCGCGACGAGAACGCCTGGCGCGCGGCATCCATCCGTCCGATCTCGCGTCCGGCCACGTTCGTCCCGGAGTCGATGCGCGCCGAGACGCTGCTGCAGCAGATGAAGCGCGACGCGGTGCACGTGTGCCTGGTGATCGACGAGCACGGCGGCATCTCCGGCCTCGTCACGCTGGAGGACCTCATCGAGGAGCTCGTCGGCGAGATCGCGGACGAGTACGATCAGGTGTCGGCGGAGGTCGTCGAGCTCGGCGAGGGCAAGTACCGCGTCAGCTCGCGGCTGTCCTTGGAGGACGTGGGCGACCTGTTCGGCCTCGAGCTCGAGGACGAGGACGTCGACTCCATCGGCGGACTCCTCGGCAAGACCCTCGGACAGGTGCCGCAACCGGGATCCACCGCCGCGGTGCACGGTCTCGCGCTCACGGGAGGCGCCTCGCGCGGCCGGGGGCGCGGCATCGCGACCGTGTTCGTCGAACGGGCGGCACCCGAGCAGACACCAGACCACGACAGGGAGCGGAACGATGACTGAGCACACGCGGAGCGGGTTCGTGACCTTCGTCGGGCGCCCCAACGTCGGCAAGTCGACACTGACCAACGCCCTCGTCGGCGAGAAGATCGCCATCACGAGCGAGAAGCCGCAGACCACGCGTCGTGCGATCCGCGGGATCGTCAACCGCCCGGACGGTCAGCTCGTGATCGTCGACACCCCCGGCATCCACAAGCCGCGCACTCTCCTGGGCGAGCGACTCAACGACCTCGTGGAGCAGGTGCTCGGCGACGTCGATGTGATCGGCTTCTGCGTGCCCGCGACGGAGAAGGTGGGGCCGGGCGATCGCAGGATCGCCGCCTCGCTCGACGGCTACCCGCGGGCGAAGAAGATCGCGATCGTGACGAAGACGGACGCCGCCTCGCGCGACGAGATCACCGAGCGTCTCATGGAGGCCGACGCGCTGCGCGAGGACTGGGCGGCGGTCATCCCGCTGTCCGCACTGACCCGCGACCAGCTCGAGGTGCTCACGGACGAGATCCTCACGCTCATGCCGAAGGGTCCCGCGCTGTACCCGGAGGACGTGAAGACCGACGAGTCCGTCGAGGACCGCATCGCCGAGATGATCCGCGAGGCGGCGCTGCACGGCGTGCGCGACGAGCTGCCGCATTCGATCGCCGTGGTCGTCGACGACATCGCCCGGCGCGAGGACAGCGACCTCACCGACGTGCACGCCTCGATCGTGGTCGAGCGCGACAGCCAGAAGGCGATCATCATCGGGCACAAGGGCAGCCGTCTGCGAGACGTGGGAGCGCGGGCCCGATCGGGCATCGAGGAGCTGCTCGGGACCCGCGTGTTCCTCGGACTGCACGTCAAGGTCGCGAAGGAATGGCAGCGCGATCCCAAGCAGCTCGGTCGACTCGGGTTCTGACATGCACGCCCGGCAGTGGATCGCGCCCACGTGGGGGTCGCCCGAGACCTGGCGGTTCGAGGACGTCGAGGTTCCGGCACCCGGGTATGGCGAGATCACGGTTCGAATCCGTGCAGCCGGCGTGAATCCCGCGGACGCGAAGCACGTCGCCTCGGCGCGACCGGGGGTCGAACTGCCCGTCGCGATCGGCTATGAGGTCTCCGGCGAGGTCGTCGCCATCGGTCCGGACACGAGCATCGGCTCGGGTGCCGTCGCGATCGGCGACGAGGTGCTCGCGTTCCGCGTGCAGGGCGGGTATGCGACGGCGCTCACGTTCCCCGCCGAGAAGGCGTTCCACAAGCCGGCGGCGTTGACGCACCCCGAGGCCGCCAACCTCCTGCTCGCCGGGACGACCGCGGCCGAGATGCTCGCGGTCACGGGAGCTGCCGCGGGGGAGACGATCCTTCTGCACGGCGCCTCGGGCGCTGTGGGCGTGAGCGTCCTCCAGCAGGCGCGGTTGAGCGGCATCCGGGTGATCGGCACCGCGAGCGAGGAGCGGGCCGACGTGGTGCGCTCGTTCGGCGGCATCCCGGTGCTCTACGGTCCGGGGCTGGTCGAGCGTGTCACCGCCGCCTCCGAAGCCCCGATCGCTGCGGCCCTGGATGCCGTCGGCACGGACGAGGCGATCGACGCGTCGCTCGCGCTCGTGTCGGATCGCCGGCGCACCGTCACGATCGCAGCGTTCGGACGGGCCGAGGCGGAGGGGATCATCGCGATCGCCGGGTCGATGCCCGCGAGCGCGCGATTCCGCGACGACATCCGCGGCGAGCTGGTGGATCTCGCGGCGCAGAGGCATCTCGTGGTCCCGGTGGCCAGGACCTTCCCGCTGGAGGAGGCGCCCGCCGCGCTCGACCTCGTGCTCGGCGGGCATCCCGGCGGCAAGGTCGCGCTGATCCCCTAGCTAGGAGTCGTTCTCGATCAAGTGCAACTGCGTCCCGTCGGGGTCGATGAGGAATCCCGCTCGCTGACCCCACGGCTGGTCACGCACGGGATGCAGTCGGGGACGGCCCACGGGCTTCTCCACGACCCCGGTCGCGCTGATCTGCCGGTACAGTTCGTCGACGTCGTCGACCCGGATGCTGCACATGGAGTCGCTCTTCTCGGGCACGAGGTCCGGGTACTCGAAGAACTCCAGCTCGAGCTCTCCTCGCCGGAGGATCAACCACCCCTCGTCCCGGTACGTCGGCACGAATCCGAAACCGCCGTAGAAGGCGATCGTCACCTCGAAGTCACGGGACGGGAGATTCGGCACCGCATGATCGGTCATGCCGGAAGCCTAGCCATCCGACCCTCCGCGCCGACACGCCTCAGAGCGGCGCCGTGAGCACGACTGCCGCCGTGCACAGGAGCGCTGCAACCACGAAGCACCATCCGGAAACCACGAGGACAAGCATTCGCGCGACTCCGTCGACCTCGGAGGGCAGGTAGATTTCGCCGGCGTGATCTGTCAGCCGCCGCGCCGCCAGCCGTGTGAGGCGGTGCCGTGCCAGGAGGATGACCGATGCGACCAGTGCCAGGAACGCGGCGGGGAACAGCAGTAAGAAGAACTCCCCGGTCTGGGTTCCCCTGTTGCCGTCCTTCTGCGTCAGCGCGGCGGAGACGACGAAGGACACTCCGAACGCCACGAAGATCGCGCCGAGAAGCCGCGTCGACCACGGCCGTGCTGAGGCATTCACCACCGCTCCGCGATGGGGGCTGACCACGTAGTTCCCGGCGACGAGGATGTCCGCCAGCTGGCGCGAGAAGACGACGAACGTGAGACCGATCGCGACGGTGAACCCGCCGAAGAGGAACCCGCCCGTCATCCGGACTCACTCGTCGCGTCTCGCATGAGGAAATGATGACACAGGCTCCGACACGCCTCAGTCGACCTCGCGCAGTGCGGAGTCGACGATCACGACGCCTTCGCCGTACGCCGCGTCCATGCTCGTCTGCAGCGAGCCGTCGTCCCACGGCACCACCACGCGCACGTAGCCGTCCCGGACGCCGACCGTCAGCAACCGCTCGCCACTGGTGCGCGCGATCTCGTCCTATATCCGTGTGAGGTCGGCCGCCGGAGTCGTCCCGTCGACGCCGCCCGTCGGATCCTCCGGAGCGACCGGATCGAACAACGCGAGCATGATCGGCGGGTCGGTCACGGCGAACCGCTCGCCGTCGTATGTGCCGTAGACGGCATACGCACCCCAGGTCGTCTCGCCGCTCGATTCGTTCCCGTCGAGACCGTCCCAGGTCCACCCGTCGATGGGGATGCCGTGGCACTGCGGCGGATACGACTCCATGATCGCGCCGAGGCACAGCCGCACGTCCCCGGCGCTGTCGATCACGGTACCGACGCCGATCACCCGGCCGTCGGGCGGCGCGACCTCGGTCGTCTCCCCGGAGGGTGACGCCGTGCTCGTCGGAGGCGACGATCCGGGACCGGCCGCGCACGCCGAAAGGGCGAGGAGGCCCGCCATCAGACCGGCGGCGAGAGACAGGCGACGCTGCGTGATGCTCATGACAGAGAGTGTCGAGCGACCCGTGATCGTCTCAGACCCCGGTCGTACCGCTTCGAGCATCCTGCTACCATGGCCGCATGCCTTTCGGCGGTCTGCTTCTTCTTAGCTGCCGCGACGAGTCCTGAGAGCTAGGGCCTCCCTCGTCGCGGCGCTCGTGTTGGCCCGAACACATTCCTGACGAGAGAAGAAGCCCCTCATGAAGAACACTCAGCGCCCGTCGGCGATGCCGGTCCACAAGTACCGGCCGTTCCACGAGCAGATCTCGGTGGACCTGGCCGACCGCACCTGGCCCGATGCCCGCATCACCGAGGCACCCCGCTGGTGCGCGGTCGACCTCCGCGACGGCAACCAGGCACTGATCGACCCCATGTCGCCCGAGCGCAAGCGCGTCATGTTCGAGCTGCTCGTCAGCATGGGCTACAAGGAGATCGAGGTCGGCTTCCCGTCCGCGAGCCAGACGGACTTCGACTTCGTGCGTCAACTCATCGAAGAGGGCCTGATCCCGGACGACGTCACGATCCAGGTTCTGACGCAGGCGCGCGAGCATCTGATCAAGCGCACCTATGAGGCGATCGCCGGCGCGAAGCAGGCGATCGTGCACCTCTACAACTCGACGAGCGTGCTGCAGCGCGAGGTCGTGTTCCGCACCGACAAGCAGGGCATCATCGACATCGCGCTCGAGGGCGCGCGACTGTGCCGGACCTTCGAGAAGACGATCCCCGACACGCAGGTGTACTACGAGTACTCGCCCGAGAGCTACACCGGCACCGAGCTCGAGTTCGCCGTCGACATCTGCAACCAGGTGATCGAGGTCTTCGAGCCGACGCCCGACCGCAAGGTCATCATCAACCTGCCCGCGACGGTCGAGATGGCGTCGCCCAACGTCTACGCCGACTCGATCGAGTGGATGAGCCGCCACCTCGCGCACCGCGAGAACGTCATCCTGTCGCTGCACCCGCACAACGACCGCGGCACGGCGATCGCGGCGGCCGAGCTCGGTTACATGGCCGGAGCGGACCGCATCGAGGGATGCCTGTTCGGCAACGGCGAGCGCACCGGCAACGTCGACCTCGTCGCATTGGGCATCAACATGTTCACGCAGGGCATCGACCCGCAGATCGACTTCAGCGACATCGACCAGGTCAAGCGCACCGTCGAGTACTGCAACCAGCTGCCCGTGCCCGAGCGCAGCCCCTGGGCCGGCGATCTCGTCTTCACCGCGTTCAGCGGCTCGCACCAGGACGCGATCAAAAAGGGCTTCGAGGCCATGGCCGTCACGGCCGAGGCGAAGGGCGTCACGGTCGACGAGATCGAGTGGGCCGTGCCGTACCTGCCGGTCGACCCGAAGGACCTCGGCCGCTCGTACGAGGCCGTGATCCGCGTGAACTCGCAGTCGGGCAAGGGCGGCGTCGCCTACCTGCTCAAGGCCGACCACGCGATCGACCTGCCCCGCAAGCTGCAGATCGAGTTCTCCGGCGTCGTGCAGGCGAAGACGGATGCCGAGGGCGGCGAGGTCACGAGCGAGCAGATCTGGTCGGTGTTCAACGACGAGTACCTGCCCGCGGCCGACTCCGAGGCCAAGTGGGGACGCTTCGAGCTGCTGGCGACGCAGACCCGCAGCGACATGTCCGGCGACGTGGAGCTCGATGTCACGCTGCGGGACGACGAGCAGCAGCTCGCGGTCACGGGTTCGGGCAACGGCCCCATCGCGGCGTTCATCGAGGTGCTCCGTGCGCAGGGCTTCGACATCACGCTGTACGACTACGTCGAGCACGCCCTCAGCTCGGGCGGCGACGCGCAGGCCGCGGCTTACGTCGAACTGCAGATCGGTGACCAGCGCCTGTGGGGCGTCGGCATCGACGGCGACATCTCGACCGCGTCGCTCAAGGCGATCGTCTCGGGTGTGAACCGCTCGATCCGCACGCGCCAGAACGAGCTCGCCGCGGTCTGACGTCCGACGGGTCGCAGCGCGTTTCGTCTCGCTTCGCTCGCTCAACGACCGGAGGGTTCTCCTTCGGTCGTTGAGCGAGGAGCGCAACGACGAGACGAAACGCGCCGCGGCGCTCAGTCGAGACCGGGCTTGACGATCGGGATGACGCCGGTCTCGGCGGCCACCTTGCGACGGTAGAGGCGGCGCTGTTCCGGCAGTGACACGTCGAAGCTCACGGCGAGCACGCGGATCACGGCGGTCACGGCGATGCCGATCACGGCGGCGAGGGGGATTCCCATCCCGAGGGCGTGTGCGATCACGATGAACGCCGATCCTCCGCCGGCCGCCACCGCGTAGAGCGACCCGACGTGCATGATGGCGGTCGGGAGGCCCATGAGCATGTCGCGCAGCACGCTGCCGCCGACGGCCGCGCAGACGCCGATGAACACCGCGGGCACCTCGGGGATGCCGAGCGCGAGGGCCTTGCTCGTCCCGAAGGCGCCGAACATCCCGATCACGATGGCGTCCAGCCCGACGATGACCTTGTTCAGCCGGGTGAAGAGCCCGGCGAGCAGCATCCCGAACAGCGCTGCACCGGTCGCGGTGACGAGATACCACTGGTTCTGCAGGGTCGCGGGGGTCTGGCCGAGCAGGATGTCGCGGATGAGACCGCCGCCCATCCCGATCATGATCCCGATGATCGCCACGCCCAGCCAGTCGAGTCGACGCTGGCCCTGGAAGCCCGAGGCGAACAGCGCTCCCTGGACTCCGCCGAGTCCCACGCCGAGGAGATCCGCCCAGAACGGAATGATGAAGAGCGGTTCGGTCACCCGTCCATTGTCGCGCACGGAGGATAATCGAGGGGTGCCCACCTATCGAGACGAAGCAGTGATCCTGCGCACCCACAAGCTGGGTGAGGCCGATCGCATCGTCACGATGCTGTCGAGGCGTCACGGCAAGGTGCGAGCGGTCGCGAAGGGTGTGCGTCGCACGTCGTCGAAGTTCGGCTCGCGGCTCGAGCCCTTCATGGTCGCCGACGTGCAGCTGTATCAGGGTCGGTCGCTCGACATCGTGCAGCAGGCCGAGTCTCTCGGCGCGTACGGCGCCGACATCGCCTCGCACTACGACCGCTTCACCTCCGCGAGCGCGATGGTCGAGACGGCCGACCGCCTCAGCGACTCGGAGGCCACGCCCGAGCAGTACCTCCTTCTCGTGGGCGGGCTGCGAGCGCTGTCGCGCGGAGAGCACGAGCCGCGCAGCATCCTCGACTCCTACCTCCTGCGCGTGATGGCGCTGTCGGGCTGGGCGCCCTCGCTCGGCGACTGCGCCCGCTGCGCGGCGCCGGGCCCGCACACGACCTTCGTCGCGCAGCTGGGAGGACTCGTCTGCGGTGACGACGCCCCCGCGGGAAGCCCCCGTATCGCCGACCGCACGCTTCAACTGCTGCGCTCGCTCATGGCGGGAGAGTGGGACGTGATCGACGCGGCATCCGTCGCCGACACCTCTGCGGCCTCCGGCCTGATCGCGGCCTACGTCCAGTGGCACCTCGAGCGCGGCATCCGCTCGCTCGCGCACGTGCAGCACGACCCCCGAGAAGGAGCACGGTGAGTCCCAAGCCGTACACGCACAAGGATGCCGTGGCCTACCGCCCGCTCGACTGGACCGGCGTGCATCCGCCGGCCTTCCCGGCCGTGCCCGAGCACGTCGCGATCGTGATGGACGGCAACGGCCGCTGGGCCAACCGGCGCGGACTCAACCGCATCGAGGGCCACAAAGCGGGCGAGGAGGTGCTCCTCGACGTCGTCGCCGGAGCGATCCAGGCGGGTGTGAAGCACCTGTCGGTGTACGCGTTCTCGACCGAGAACTGGGCGCGCTCGCCCGAGGAGGTCCGCTTCCTCATGGGCTACAACCGCGACGTGCTGCACCGTCGCCGCGACCAGCTCAACGAGTGGAACGTGCGCATCCGGTGGGCCGGTCGCAAGCCGCGTCTCTGGGGCAGCGTGATCACCGAGCTGCAGCGGGCGGAAGAGCTCACGAAGAAGAACACCGGACTGACGCTCACGATGTGCGTGAACTACGGCGGACGCGTCGAGCTCGTCGACGCCATGCGCTCGATCGCCTCCGAGGTCGCCGCCGGACGCATCAAGCCGAACGCGATCACCGAGAAGATGATCCGCCGGCACCTCTACGTGCCCGACATGCCGGACGTCGACCTGTTCCTGCGGAGCTCGGGGGAGCAGCGCACCTCGAACTTCCTGCTGTGGGAGTCGGCGTACGCCGAGATGGTGTTCCTCGACACCCTGTGGCCGGACTTCTCCCGTGAGGAGCTGTGGCGCGCGATCGGCATCTACCTGTCGCGCGACCGACGCTTCGGCGGAGCGATCGACACGCCCGACGCCTCGGCCTGAGCCCGCAGCCACCGCTCGGTCTCGCGCGGATGCCGCAGCCGCACGATCGTCAGGTGCGGGAACTCGACCTCGGCCACCGGCATCCGCTCGGTCCACTTGTGGATCGTCTTCGTCTGCCAGGCGAGGATGTTCTCCTCGGGGTCGCCCTGGAACATGCGCCAGATCGGCTTCTCGACGTTGCCGTTCCACATCTTCGTACGCAGGATGCTTCGGCTCACGGTTCGTCGCAGCAGGCGTGAGCGCACGACGCGGAACGGATAGTCGAGCCAGATCACCAGATGTGCCCGCGGCGTGAGGATGAGGTCGGTGCCCTTGCTCGTGTACTGCCATTCGGTGACCCAGCGGTCTTCGGCGGCGAACGCGCGTACATCGTCGAGGAACGTCGGCCGCGGTGTCCAGTTCTCGCCGTGGAACAGTCCGTCGATCTCGGTGTGGCGCAGGTTCCAGAGCGCGGCGATGCGACGCGAGAGCGTCGTCTTGCCTGAGCCGGTGACGCCCGCGACCAGCACGCGTTCGGGCACGCGGGGGAGCGGGTCGTCGGCGGAGAGCATCCGAGAATCCTACCGAGCGGAATAGGCCGGACGAGGATGGGGTTGGATGACAGTGTGACTGACGCCATCTCCATCGACATCTGGTCCGACATCGCCTGCCCGTGGTGCTACATCGGCAAGCGCAACCTCGAGAAGGGCCTGGAAGCCGTCGCCGGCGATGACGATGTGCCTCAGGTGAACATCACCTTCCACTCGTTCGAGCTCTCACCTGACACCCCCGTCGACTTCGACGGCGACGAGATCGACTTCCTCGCCGGCCACAAGGGCATGCCCCGCGAGCAGGTCGAGCAGATGCTGTCGCACGTCACCGGCGTGGCCGAGAACGCCGGCCTGCAGTACCGCTTCGACCTCCTGCAGCACACCAACACGGTCAAGGCGCACGAGCTCCTGCACTTCGCGAAGGCGAACGACCTGCAGCACGAGATGGAGGAGCGGCTCATGTCCGCGTACTTCACCGAGGGCAAGCACGTCGGCCGCGTCGACGACCTCGTCGAGCTCGCGGTCGAGGTGGGATTGGATGCGGAGGAGGCGCGTGAGGCGCTCGAGTCCTCGCGTCACCTGCAGGACGTCCGCCAGGACCAGGCGCAGGCTCAGGCCTACGGCATCCAGGGCGTCCCGTTCTTCGTGATCGACGGTCAGTACGGCATCAGCGGCGCCCAGCCGCCCGCGGCGTTCGAGAACGTTCTGCGCGACCTGTGGGCCAAGCGCGGCGACGTCGAGCCCGAGGTCGCCTCCGCCTGACTGCTGGCCGCACCGATCGCACGACTGATCTATATCGGTCGCACGTCGCCTTCATCTGCGCGCGGTGTTAGCGTCCTGCGGGGTGTGATCCTCCATCCCGTGGACGGGCGGAGCGAGGGCTGGCATGAGATCGACCCGCGCGTCCATCGCGCTAGTGGTGCTCGCCGGGTGCCTGGCGGGGTGTTCGAGCGATGTCGAGGACGCGACACCGATCGGCTCATGGGTGGGATCGACGATCCAACAGCTCGAAGAGTCGCTACCCGCGGACACGGCCTATGTCGTCTATGACGTGAGTCTGCCCGTGGTCGACAAGGAGCCCCGCTACGGGACTGCGGGCGGCGGCACGAACGATCGGTGGATCATCGTCGCATCGTGCGGAGAACAGACTCAGCTCGCCGTGGCGGTGCTGAACGTCGAGGACTACACGGATCGAATCGGTGCCCGTGCGACGAAGCGGGACTTCGATGGCCTCCTCACCGAGTGCTCTCCGACCACTGCGCCGTGAGGGCGTCAAGCCAGACATCACGGTGGGCCGCGACGTAGTCGACGGCGGCCGACCAGTGTGCGCCATGGCCGTCGACGTACATCGATGACCAGGGCTCGCGCCCGATCTCGTGCGAGGAGCGCAGCAGGTCGAGCATCGCTGTGGCGCGGTCCCGCATGGCATCGGGGAGCTGTGAACGCAGCTCGTCGTCCGCAGCGTATCCGTCGACGAAGGCGCGCAAGTCGGCGGCGGCGACGGCCGGGGCGTCGTGCACCCGCGACAGCGTGAAAGCCTGCGCGGCATACGCGAGGTCCCACAGGCGTGTGCTCGGTGCCGCGGCGTCCCAGTCGATGAACACCCATCGCTCGCCCGTGAGGAGGTTCCACGGGGCGAGATCGTTGTGGCAGATCAGGTCCGCTCCCGGTGCCGGGATCGCCGTCTCCCACACGGCATCCGCTGCCGGGGTGAACTGCGAGGCGGTGTCGTGGATCGCGCGCACCAGCGCACCTGCGCGATGCAGCTCGGCGGACGTCAGGCGCTGGGCGTCGAGCGCGAGGACACCGGGGACGAACTCGAGGATCTGGCGCCCCTGATCGTCGCGCCCGAGCGGCTCCGGGGCGTCGATGCCGCGGTCGCGCAGTGCGCGGACGAAGGCGTGCACGCTCGGCGTCGAGTCGCTCCACGCCTTGCGGACGGTCCCGCCGACTCGGCGCACTTCGCCGCCGGCGTTGCCGCCGGAGAGCTCCTCGTCGTCGTGCACGCGCTCCGTACGGCGGATGCTCAGCGCGTGAGAGCGGCTTCGATCGCCCCGACGATCTCGGGGGCGTCAGGCTTCTGCTTCGGGCGGAAGCGGATCACGTCGCCGTCCGGCAGCACGAGGAACTTCTCGAAGTTCCACTCGACGCGGCCGGCCTTGCCGCCGGCGTCCTCGGTCTTCTTGAGCGCCTTGTAGAGGTCGGCGGCGCTCCGCCCGTTCACCTTGACCTTGTCGTTGATCGGGAACGTCACGCCGTAGGTGGTCGAGCAGAAGTCGAGGATCTGCTCCATCGACCCCGGCTCCTGGCCGAAGAACTGGTTGCAGGGGAAGCCGACCACGCTGAACCCGCGGTCGCCGTACAGGCGCTGCAGCTCCTCGAGCTGCTCGTACTGCGGGGTGAGTCCGCACTTCGACGCGACGTTCACGACGAGCACGACCTCGCCCAGATCATCGAGCGTCTTCTCGTTGCCGTCGGCGTCGAGGAAGGGGATGGAACGCACTGCGGGATCGGTCATGTTCACAGCTTAGGTCGATGCGCCACTCCGGGCTCCGTGTCTGGGAGAATGGAGGGGTCATGACTGTCGCAACCGCCCCCGTTCCCACTCTCCGCATCGGCCCGATCGCGCTCGACGTCCCCGTCGTCCTCGCGCCCATGGCGGGGATCACGAACACGGCCTTCCGTCGACTCTGTCGCGAGTACGGTGCCGGGCTGTACGTGAGCGAGATGATCACGTCGCGGGCGCTCGTCGAACGCAACGAGACCACCATGCGCCTGATCCGCCATCACGAGTCGGAGACCCCACGGTCGATCCAGTTGTACGGCGTCGACCCGAAGACGATCGCGGATGCCGTGCGCATCATCGTCGCCGAGGACCACGCCGACCACATCGACCTCAACTTCGGCTGCCCCGTTCCCAAGGTCACGCGCAAGGGCGGCGGCGCGGCCCTGCCGTGGAAGTCGTCGCTCTTCGCCGACATCGTCACGCAGGCCGTGAAGGCCGCGGGCGACATCCCGCTCACGGTCAAGATGCGCAAGGGCATCGACCCCGACCACCTGACGTTCCTCGACGCCGGTCGCGCGGCCGAGGACGCCGGAGCCGCAGCCGTCGCACTGCACGCCCGCACCGCGAGCGAGTTCTACTCGGGCTTCGCGGACTGGAACGCGATCGGCGAGCTCAAGCAGGCCGTGACCAGCATCCCCGTGCTCGGCAACGGCGACATCTGGTCGGCGGACGACGCCGTGCGCATGATGGCGCAGACCGACTGCGACGGCGTGGTCGTCGGGCGCGGCTGCCTCGGACGCCCCTGGCTGTTCGGCGAGCTCGCGAACGCGTTCGGCGGGGAGGGCAAGACCGTCGACGCCACTCTCGGGTTCGTCGCGGCCGCGTTCAAGCGCCACGCCGAGCTGCTCGTCGAGTTCTTCGAGGACGAGGATCGCGGCTGCCGCGACGTCCGCAAGCACGTCGCCTGGTACTTCAAGGGCTATCCGGTCGGCGGCGACATCCGCACCGGCCTCGCGACGGCGTCCAGCCTGCAGGAGATCGACGACCTGCTCGGACAGCTCGACCACTCGGCCCCCTATCCTGGTGCGGATGCCGAAGGACAGCGCGGCCGCTCCGGTCGACCCAAGCGTCCTGCGCTGCCGGACAAGTGGCTGGAGTCGCGCGAGCTCGCGGCGTCGGCATCCGAGATGATGCGAGGTGCGGAGATCGAGAACAGTGGCGGTTGAGGGCCGGGGATCGGTACGGTCCGACGGCTACGACCAGCGGGACGCGGAGCGCTTCTTCGCGGAGACCCACCGATCCGAGCGCGACGACTTCGCACGCGACCGTGCTCGGGTCCTGCATTCCGCGGCGCTGCGCCGCCTCGCCGCCAAGACGCAGGTGCTGAGCCCGGCGAGCACGGCGGACTTCGCCCGCAATCGACTGACGCACTCGCTCGAGGTCGCCCAGGTCGGCCGTGAACTGGCGACGGCGCTCGGCGTCTCCGCGGACGTGGTCGACACGGCCTGTCTGAGCCACGACCTCGGTCACCCGCCCTTCGGACACAACGGCGAGCGGGCGCTCAACGAATGGGCCGAGCCCATCGGCGGGTTCGAGGGCAACGCGCAGTCGCTGCGCATCCTCACCCGACTCGAGGCCAAGGCGATCGACGACGACGGCCACTCGGTAGGACTCAACCTCACGCGCGCGAGTCTCGACGCCACCTGCAAGTACCCCTGGACCGTGGACAGCCCCGTCCCCGATCCGGGCGGACGTCTCAAGTTCGGCGTGTACCCCGACGACGAGGCGGTCTTCCGCTGGATGCGCGAAGGGGCGACCAAGCGCCTGCGGTGCATCGAGGCCGAGATCATGGACCTGTCCGACGACATCGGGTACTCGGTGCACGACTTCGAGGATGCGATCGTCAACGGGTACGTCGACGTCGCCCAGCTCTCCGATCCCCGCGCTCACGAGGCCCTGATCGACCGCATCCAGCAGTGGGTCGGCTACGACTTCACCCGCGACGAGCTCGCCGACGCCCTGTACCGGCTGTCGTCGCAGCCGATGTGGCTCACCTCGTTCGACCGCTCCCGTCGTGACCTCGCGAATCTCAAGAACCTCACGAGCGACCTGATCGGCCGTTTCGCCCGCGCCGCAGTGTCCGCGACGCGCGACGCGTACCCCGGGGCGGTGCTCACCCGCTACAACGCGCACGTCGTGGTGCCGCGCGTGGTCGAAGCCGAGATCGCCGTGCTCAAGGGCATCATGGGCCAGGCGATCGTGACGATCGAAGCGCGCAAGGGCGTCTACAAGGAGCAGCGCCGAGTGCTCACGCGGCTCGCCGACGCGCTGTGGTCCACTGACGCGCTGTGGTCGGCAGGAGTCGACGTCCTCGAGCCGGCGTTCTCCGCAGACTTCCTCGCCGCGACGTCGGACGCCGAACGCGCCCGTGTGATCGTCGACCAGATCGCGAGTCTCACCGACCAGAGCGCGATCGACTGGCACAACCGTCTCGTGGGAGAGATCGACCCCGCCGAGGTGGGCATCTGGACGCCGCGTCACGCACGCCCCGGCGCCCGCGTGCACACGCCTCCCGCGGCAGTCATCGAAGGCGCACGCTGATGCCCCGCATCCGGCAGGCCGACGTCGACGAGGTGAAGGCCCGCACCAACATCGCCGACATCGTGGGGGAGCGCGTCGCGCTGAAGTCCGCGGGAGTGGGGTCGCTCAAGGGCCTCTGTCCGTTCCACGACGAGAAGAGCCCGAGCTTCCACGTGCGCCCGCAGGTCGGGTACTACCACTGCTTCGGCTGCGGGGAGTCCGGCGACGTGTACTCGTTCCTCCGCGAGATGGACCACGTGAGCTTCACGGAGGCGGTGGAACGACTCGCCGGCCGCATCGGCTACACCTTGCACTACGAAGACGGAGGGGCGGCTCCGGAGACCAGCGGGCGCAGCCGCCTGTACGCGGCCAACACCGCGGCGGCGGAGTTCTTCCGCGCGCAGCTGCTGACGCCGGATGCCGAGGCGGGACGCCGGTTCCTCGGCGAACGGGGTTTCGACGCCGGAGCCGCCGCGCACTTCGGTGTGGGGTTCGCCCCGCGCGGATGGGACGGGATGCTCAAGGCGCTGACCGCGCAGGGGTTCACCCGTGAGGAGCTTCTGACGTCGGGGCTCGTGTCGCAGGGGCAGCGCGGCGTGTACGACCGTTTCCGCGGACGCCTGGTGTGGCCGATCCGCGACGTCTCCGGCCAGACGATCGGCTTCGGCGCCCGAAAGCTCTTCGACGACGACCAGGGGCCGAAGTACCTCAACACCCCCGAGACGCCGATCTACAAGAAGGCCCAGGTCCTGTACGGGCTCGACCTCGCCAAGCGCGACATCTCGCGCGGCGATCCTCGTCGCGTGGTCGTGGTCGAGGGGTACACCGACGTCATGGCCTGTCACCTCGCAGGACTCACCACCGCGATCGCGACGTGCGGCACGGCGTTCGGCACCGACCACATCAAGGTCCTGCGCCGCGTGATGGGCGACGACAACGCCTCGGGCGAGGTCGTGTTCACGTTCGACGGCGATGAGGCGGGGCAGAAGGCCGCGCTGCGTGCCTTCACCGAGGACGACCGGTTCAACGCCCAGACGTTCGTGGCCGTGGCACCGGACGGACTCGACCCGTGCGACCTGCGGCTGCAGCGCGGCGACGCCGCGGTCCGTTCGCTCATGGACTCCAAGCAGCCCATGTTCGAGTTCGCGATCGACCGCAAGCTCGGCGGCTTCGACCTCTCCACGGTCGAGGGACGGGTGGGCGCCCTGCGCGCCGCAGCCCCGATCGTCGCCGAGATCCGCGACCGCCTGCTGCGCCCCGGATACGAGCGCGTCCTCGCTCGTCGACTCGGCATGGATCCCACCGAGGTGCACGGCGAGGTCGAGCGTGCGGCGCGCAGCGCATCGTCGTCGACCAGGACGGAGACGAACCGGCACGAGCCGGTCGCCGTCGAGTCGGTGCAGGGCGGATCGGGCTTCGCACCCGTCACGCTCGCGAGCCTTCCCCGCAATCCGGACGTCGGCGTCGAGCGAGATGCGCTGATGGGCGTGATGCAGTACGGACACCGGCTGGATCAAGCCCTCGTCTCTCGCGCGCTCGGTGCGCCGTTCCGCACGCCGGGTCTCGACGCGGTGCGCGAGGCCGTCGCGGCGGCACCGGACCGCACGAGGGCCGGCTGGGTCACCGACGCCGTCAACTCCGTGCGCGAGCCGTACCGCTCCCTCGCGGGGGAGTTGCTGATGACCCCGTTCCCCGCGAGGGACGAGGAGGGCGCGGTCGTCTCGGCCACGGACCTCTCCCGGCGGCTGATCATGCGCGGCCTCGAGCACGAGAAGCAGGAGCTCCTGGGAGCCGTGCAGCGCGTGCCCGCCGACTCCGACGGCGGACGCGCGCTCCGCATGCGACTGCGTGACATCGACGTGGAACGGCAGCGGTTCGCCGAGTCGTAACGGCCCGGGTCCCTGCCCGCAGGGCAGGATGGAGACATGTCCTCTCGGCCCGAATCGACCCATGCGATCGAATGCTCCGACCTGGTGATCGATCGCATCGGCCACAGCGGACCCACGCGCGCGATCGACGGCGTGACGTTCGCGCTCCCGCCGGGAGACCTGATCTGCGTGGCCGGCCCCACCGGATCGGGAAAGTCGACGCTCGTGGCCGCTCTGGCCGGATCGACCGACCCGTCCGTGCGCGTCGTCGGAGGAAACGCCCAGGTGTGCGGTGTCGACATCCGTCGCCCGGGCCGCCGTCACCGTCTTCTGACGTATCGCACGGGGTTCGTGCCGCAGGGGGCGGGCGCCGACCTGCCGCCACAGCTCACTGTCAACGAGGTCATCGCCGAGCCGATCCTCATCCGCGAGAAGCGCGTCAACTCGAAGGCGCTGTCGATCCGCGTGGCGACGCTGCTCGACGAGCTGCACCTCCCGCTCGGCACGGCGGCCAAGTTCCCCTACGAGCTCAGCGCGGGCATGCGGCAGCGTGTCGCGATCGCCCGGTCTTTCGTGCTCGAGCCCCGCGTGCTGATCGCCGACGAGATCCTCGCGAACCTCGACCTCGAGGTGCGCCCCGTCGTGTTCGACGCGATCACCCGTCGCCGCAAGGAGCAGGGGATGGGCGCCCTCCTGGTCACGAACGACGCCGACTTCATCCGCGAGCTGAACGCCGAGACGCTCATGCTCCGCGGCGGGCACGTGGTCGCCCGCGGTGTGGGCAAGGACCTGCTGTGGGCGCCGAACGCCGAGGCGGATTCTCAGCGCTGACGCGTGCGACGTCGACACGCCCGATGTGCGGCCCGTGTCACGAGCACGCTCCGGAGTTTGCTAGGATTGACGAGTTGCCCGCGCAGCGGAGCACATTCCTCGGTAGCTCAATTGGCAGAGCAGCCGGCTGTTAACCGGCAGGTTCTTGGTTCGAGTCCAAGCCGGGGAGCCAATACCCCTGATTCTCCTGGAGAGTCAGGGGTTTTCCCTTTCTCAGGGCGTTTTCGCGCAGATGCCCATCGACGCAGAGAGGGCCACGCCGATCGGCGTGGCCCTCGCTGCGTCGACCGTGGGATCAGCGCGCGGTGCCCGCGAGCGAACCCGTGGTCTGACCGGCCGAGTCGAAGATGATGCACTGGATGACGCGGTCGTTGTACTGGTCCCAGGTGTCCTTCGTCGGCGTGATGGTCGTCACGTCCAGAGCGGAGTCCTGGTAGCCGATGCCGACGAAGCTCGTGTAGGCGTCGCCGATGCACTCCTGCGATGCGGCGTCGATGTCGGTCTCCGAGAACTCGCCGTCGGGCATCGTGATCTCGTAGTAGACCTCCTGGTCGTGCGGCTCGCCGCACGGCACGACGTCGATGTCCTCGAGCAGACCCGTGGGGCTGTCCATCGTGCAGTCGCCGACCTTGAGCGAGAAGATGTCGATGTTCGCGCTCTCGGTGACCTGGCCGGTCTCTTCGTCGCGGTCCGCATCGCCCGAGCCCCCGCCCAGGATGCCGTTCAGCGCGCTGCAACCGGTCAGAGCGACCGAGAACGCCACGGCGGTGCCGGTGAGCGCGAGTGCGCGTCGCGTGCGCAGTTTCATCATGATTTTCCCTCCCAGAACGTCTTGGTGGGAGATATCGATATATCCCCCCGGAAGACGCTATCCGGGTCGGAGTCTGTGATGCAACTCCAAGGAGCCTGTGCTCCAGCTGGGAATGAGGTCAGCCCTCGAGGTCGTCGACGCCGGGCATCCAGCTCGCGCCCGGGCGTCCCCACCCACGCTTCCTCGCGATCTTCTGCACGGTCTTCCAGTCGCCGTCCGAGAGGCGGTCGACGTAGAGGATGCCGTCGAGGTGATCGAACTCGTGCTGCATGATGCGCGCCCGCCAGCCGTCGACCGCGATCTCCACCGGCCGTCCGTCCAGATCCGTGCCGGTCACGCGCACGCGTTCGGAACGGCGCAGCGCGAACCGTTCACCGGGGAAGGAGAGGCATCCCTCGGACTCGAGGTCGTCGTCGGGGGCGCCGGGCTCGAGCGGCACCATCCACAGCTCGGGGTTGATGAGCACGCCGCGCCACGGCTGCTCGTCGTCGTCGACGTAGGTGTACGTGTAGATGCGCAGCGGGACGCCGACCTGCGGTGCCGCGAGGCCGACGCCCGGTGCCGTGTCCATCGTCTCGAACATGTCCGCGACGAGGATGCGGATCTCCTCGGTGATCTCCTCGACGGGCGAGGCGGGGGAGTGCAGGACGGGGTCGCCCATGATGCGAATCGGAAGTACAGCCACGCCATAACCCTACTCGGCGCGGATCGGCGGGTAGGGTCGTGATGTGAGCATTGCGGTGTGGATGACTGGGGCTGAGGACATCACCGACCAGCTGGTCGGTGTCTTCCAGAACCCCAAACTGCTCCTCGGCATCCCGCTCGCCCTCGCCGGGGCCGTGTTCATGTCTCTGGGCGCGCAGTATCAGCACCGCGGTGTGGAGAAGGTCGAGCGGCTCAGCGGCGCCGAGGGCACGAGCGGCCTCAGCGGCGGACAGCTCAAGGCGCTCCTCACCCGCCCGTCGTGGCTGGTCGGGACCCTGATGCTCGGTCTCGCTATCGTCTGCCAGCTCGCCGCGCTCTCCCAGGCGCCGCTGATCGTCGTGCAGCCGCTCGGCGCGATCGCCCTCGTCATCACGACCCTGCTCAATGCGCGGATCTCCGGTCACTCCCCGACCCGGCAGTCGATCACCGCGATCGTGTGCTGCGTCGGCGGCATCTTCCTCTTCGTCTCCTTCGCGGCGCTCTTCGCGACCGAGAAGAAGATCGGCGACAGCGAGCTCTTCACGATCCTCGCCATCCTCCTGGTCGTCATCATCGTGCTGGGCGCCTGCTGGCTCGTCCTGCGCCACCGCATGCGCGCGCTGTTCTACGTGATCGGCGCCGGCATCCTCTACGGTTTCGTCGCCACGCTCGCCAAGGCCGTGATCAACCGCATCGAGGCGGGCAACTTCGAGTGGATCACGCTCGTCTGCGTGATCGCTCTGGTCGCGGCCGGCGCGGTCGGCGCGTACTTCGTGCAGACCGCGTACAGTTCGGGTCCGCCCGACCTCGTGATCGCCGGCCTCACGGTCGTGGACCCGCTGATCGCCGTGCTCATCGGCATGGTCGTGCTCGGCGAGGCTGCGGCCGCACCGCCGTGGGTGCTCGTCATCTTCGGTGTCGCCGGCGCGATCGCGGTCTGGGGTGTCGTCGGACTCGCGCGCTATCACCCACAGGTGCTCAGCGAGAGCCAGGAGCTCCCGATCGTCCGGGGGAGCGACGGCACGGGCACGCCGGAACAGCCGGCATCGACCGACGACCGGCCCTGATCGTCTGCGGTCAGTAGGACTGATCGATGAGGTCGGGGGAGACCTCGGACGCGGCAGCCTCGTCGACGAAGAACACCGTGCGCTTGCGGCCCTTGGCGCCCGCAGCGGGGACGCTGGAGTAGCTGGCTCCCGCGAGTGCGAGGCCGAGCGCCGACGCCTTGTCGGTGCCCGTGAGCACGAGCCACACGCGCTTGGAGGCGTTCAGCACCGGGCGGGTGAGCGTCACACGCTCCGGCGGCGGCTTCGGCGAGTTCCGCACCGGGAGCGCGGCGGCATCGGTGACGGTGACCTCCGGGCGGTCGGGGAAGAGCGACGCGATGTGTCCGTCCGGCCCCACTCCGAGGAAGCACACCGCGAAGGAGGGCCACGGGTGCTCGTCGGTGCCGAAGCGTGCGAGCTCCGCCGCATAGGCCGCTGCGGCCTCGTCGAGGGTCATGCCCTCGTCGGAGGGAGCCACCTCATGGATGTTCTCGGCGGGCACGTCGATGTGGTCGAGCAGTGCCGCACGGGACTGGACCGCGTTGCGATCCGCGTCCCCCCGGGGCACGAAGCGCTCGTCCCCCCACCAGAAGTGCACGAGCGACCAGTCGATCGATGCGGTCCGCGGATGCTCGAGCGCGGCGCGCAGGACCGCACCGCCCATCGAACCGCCCGTGAGGGCGACGTGGGCGATGCGGCCGTTGCGCGTGCGAGCGCGAAGACGTGTCAGGAACCGGTCAGCGACCCGCTCGGCGACGGCGGCGGGAGTGGCCTCGACCACGACCCGCTTCTCTGCGGGCGCTGACTGCGACGACATCATGCTCCTGTCTCGGGCGGACCCAGCTTCTCCCAGCCCTCGGTGATCACTCGACCGTACAGGACATCGGGGTCGAGGCGACGCAGCTCCTCGGCGAGGCACTCGCGCAGCGTGCGCCGCGGCAGGTGCAGGTCGTGGTCGGGCTGACCGGGCTGGGTGAGCACGGCGTCGCCCGGCGCGGGACGCTCGAGCAGGATGTCGCCGGACGCGCGGGTGAGGCGCACCGACTTGATGCCCTCCTCCCAGTCCTTCGGGTTCTCGTACGACCACGTGACCGGGACCTCGAGCGCCATCTGCAGCCATGCGGCCAGGAGGGCGGTCGACGGCGAGGCGGACGCGCCGCGCACCTCGACACCGGTGACCTCCTCGTACGGCGGCTGGTCGAGCACCGCGGCGAGCTGCTCGCGCCAGTGCGTCAGACGCGTCCACGCGAGGTCGGTGTCTCCCGGAGCATGCGTACGTCCGAGGAGGGCGAGACGGTCGCGCACGTCCGGCGAGGTCGCGGCGTCCGTGATGCGACGCTGCGCGATCCTGCCGAGCGGCGAGGTCGCCGGCGAGGTCGGGGCCTCTTCGGGCCACCACGCCACCACGGGGGCGTCGGGCAGCAGCAGACCGGTGACGAGGCTCTCCTCGTTGCTCGCGGCGGCGCCGTATGCGCGCAGCACGACGACCTCGCTCGCTCCGGCGTCGCCGCCGACCCGGATCTGCGCGTCGAGGTGTGCCTCGCCGTCGCCCGTGGTGAGCACGATGACGCGCATCGGGTGCTCGCGCGAGGCGTCGTTCGCGGCGTCGATGGCAGCTTCGGCCACGCCGTTGCGCGCCGAGATCACGAGGGTGAGGACGCGTCCGAGGGCGACGGCGCCGCCCTCCTCGCGCACCTTGACGAGCTGCTTGGCGACCTGGCTGACGGTCGTGTCGGGAAGGTCGATGATCACGGTCGTCTCCAGACTCGTCCGTCGCGGGCCAAGAGGTCGTCGGCGGATGCCGGACCCCACGAACCGGGTGCGTACTGATCCACGGGGCCGCCCTCGGCGGCCCAGAACTTCTCCACGGGGTCGAGGATCTTCCAGGAGAGCTCGACCTCCTCGTGACGCGGGAACAGGGGCGGGTCACCCAGGAGCACGTCGAGGATCAGTCGCTCGTACGCCTCGGGGCTCGCCTCGGTGAACGCGTGGCCGTAGCCGAAGTCCATGGTCACGTCGCGGACGTTGGTGCCGTTGCCGGGGACCTTCGACCCGAAGCGGATCGTCACGCCCTCGTCGGGCTGCACGCGGATCACGAGAGCGTTCTGCCCCAGCTCGGACGCGTTGGAGCGGCCGAACAGGTGCTCGGGAGCGCGCTTGAACACCACGGCGACCTCGGTCACACGACGACCCAGGCGCTTGCCGGTGCGCAGGTAGAACGGCACTCCGGCCCAGCGGCGGGTGTCGATCTCGAGCTTGATGGCCGCGTAGGTCTCGGTCGCGGACTGCGGGTTCATGCCGTCCTCGTCGAGGAACCCGGTGACCTGCTCGCCGCCCTGCCAACCGCCGGCGTACTGCCCGCGGGCGGTCGCGAGGGACAGGTCGTCCGGCACGTGCACCGCCGCGAGGACCTTCTCCTTCTCGGCGCGCAGGTGCGCGGCCGACAGGCTGATGGGCTCCTCCATGGCGGTGAGCGCGAGAAGCTGCAAGAGGTGGTTCTGGATGACGTCGCGCGCGGCGCCGACACCGTCGTAGTAGCCGGCACGGCCGCCGACGCCGATGTCCTCGGCCATCGTGATCTGCACGTGATCGACGTAGTTGCGGTTCCAGATCGGCTCGTACAGCTCGTTCGCGAAGCGCAGAGCCAGGATGTTCTGGACCGTCTCCTTGCCGAGGTAGTGGTCGATGCGGAAGATCGAGTCCGGCGCGAACGCCACCTCGAGCGCGGCGTTCAGCTCGCGAGCCGACTCGAGGTCGTGTCCGAACGGCTTCTCGATCACGACGCGGCGCCAGCACTCGTCGTCGTCATCCTCGCCACCGACGAGGCCCGACTCCTTGAGCTGCTTCGCGACGAGCGGGAAGTCCTTCGGCGGGATCGACAGGTAGAACGCGTGGTTGCCCATCGTGCCGCGTTCGACGTCCAGCTGATCGACCGTCTCGCGCAGCTTGCGGAACGACTCGGGGTTGTCGAACTCGCCCGACACGAAGCGGATGCCCTGCAGCAGCTGCGCCCACGTCTCCTCGCGGAACGGGGTGCGAGCGTGCTGCTTCACGGCGTCGTACACGACCTGCGCGAAGTCCTGGTCCTCCCAATCGCGACGAGCGAAGCCCACGAGCGCGAACCCGGGCGGCAGCAGACCGCGGTTGGCCAGGTCGTACACGGCCGGCATGAGCTTCTTGCGGGAGAGATCTCCGGTCACACCGAAGATCACGAGGGCGCTGGGCCCCGCGATCCGGTTGAGACGGCGATCATCGGGGTCGCGCAGCGGGTTGTGCGCGCGCGAGATGGGAACGGACATCAGCGGGGGATTCTCCTGAGTTACTTCTGAGCTGCTTCGAAGAGGGTGAGCACGTCGGCCGACGAGTCGGTGATCGTCAGGGAGACGACCGGACGACCGTGCTCGGCGAGGACAGCGGCGTCGCCGGCTGCCTGCGCCTCGATGAGCTGTCCGAAGGTGAACGGACGCTCGGGGATCTCGAGATCCACATCGGTGCGCTCCAGGATCTGGAGGTACACGCCCTGCGCGGGACCGCCCTTGTGATACTGGCCGGTCGAGTGGAGGAACCGAGGGCCCCAGCCGAACGTCGTCGGGCGACCGGAGTCGGCCGCGACGAGTTCGCGGAGTCCCTGCAGCTGGGGCAGGTCGAGACGATTGACATACGCCTGGATCGAGACGTAGCCGTCGTCGGCGAGGCGCGCCCAGAGCGCATCCATCGTGCCCTCGATCGTGCCGGACGACGCCAGCGCGGGATCCGACACGCGCACCTCGACGCCGTTCTCGACGAACGCCGGAGCCGTGGGCTCTGGCCGCGCGTCGAGGAGGCCGCGTGCGGCGACCTTCGCGGACTCGACGTCGGGCTGGTCGAACGGGTCGATGCCGAGCAGGTGCCCGGCGATCGCCGTCGCGTACTCCCACACGATGAACTGCGCGCCCAGCGTGCCGCTCACGAGGATCTCGCCCTGGTGACGCTCACGCAGGTGGAACTCGTCGGCGTCGTCGACCAGGCGCACGATCTGCAGGTCGGCGGGCTGTGCGTCGAGCTCGGGGGAGACGGGCAGCAGAACGACGGGCAGGATGCCGGTGGCGTCCTTGCCGGTCGACTCGGCGATCAACTGCTCGATCCAGTCGGGCAGGCCCTTGATGTGCGTGCCGTCGGTGATCAGCCCGAGCTTGTCGCGCCGCGGCGAGGTCGCGGCGATCGCGGCGGCCAGACGCAGCGCGGGGTTCTCGGCGGAGTCGACCGCGACCTCCAGCAGCGATGCCTCGGCCTCGTTCAGGAGCTCGTCGATGTCGACGCCGGCCAGCCCCGAGGGGACGAGACCGAACGCGGTGAGCGCCGAGTAGCGGCCGCCCACGTTCGGGTCGGCGGTGAAGACGCGGTAGCCGGCCTCGCGGGCCGAGGCCTCCAGCGGAGAGCCCGGGTCGGTGACGACGACGATCCTCGTGGCGGGGTCGATGCCGAGATCGCGGAAGGCGGCCTCGAACGTGCGGCGCTGCGAGTCGGTCTCGACGGTGGACCCGGACTTGGAGGACACGACGAGGACCGTCTCCTGCAGACCGTCGTCGAGTGCCGAGAGCACCTGGCCGGGGGCCGTGGAGTCGAGGATCGTCAGGGGCACACCCGCCGTCTGCGCGATGACCTCGGGAGCGAGCGAGGAGCCGCCCATGCCCGCGAGCACGACCCGGGTGACGCCGTGGCCCCGCAGCTCGTCGCGCAGAGCGATGATCTCGGACACAAGCGGACGCGAGACGGAGACCGCCTCGACCCATCCGAGCCGGATCGCCGCCTCGGCCTCCGCGGCGGGACCCCACAGGGTGGAGTCGCCGCCGGTGAGGCGCGAAGCGACCAGATCGCGGACGAGCGCCGGAACGGCCTCGTCGATCGCGACACGCGCCGCTCCCGACGCGTGGATCGCGAATGTCATCGCTGCGCCTCCAGCGCCTCGGTCACCTGACCGAGGAGGTCGTGCCACGAGTCGATGAACTTGGCGACGCCCTCGTCCTCGAGCACCTGCGTGACGTCGTCGAAGTCGATGCCCGCCTCGGCGAGACCGGCGAAGACCTCGCGGGCCTCGTCGTAGCCGCCCGTGATCGTGTCACCGGTGACGACCGCGTGGTCGAAGGTCGCGTCGAGGGTCTTCTCGGGCATCGTGTTGACGACGCCGGGTGCGACGAGCTCGGTCACGTAGAGCGTGTCGGGGAGCGCCGGGTCCTTGACGCCGGTCGACGCCCACAGCGGGCGCTGCGGGTTGGCGCCGGCGGCGACGAGGGACTGTGCGCGCTCCTCGGCGAACTTCTGCTCGAACAGCTCGTACGCGAGACGGGCGTTCGCGAGGCCGGCCTTGCTCTTGAGGGCCTCGGCCGCGTCGGTGCCGATCGCCGCGAGGCGCTTGTCGGTCTCGGTGTCGACACGCGACACGAAGAACGACGCCACGGAGTGGATCGTCGACAGGTCGATGCCGGCGGCCTTCGCGGTCTCGAGGCCCGTGAGGTACGCCTCGATGACCTCGGCGTAGCGCTCGAGGCTGAAGATCAGCGTGACGTTGACGCTGATGCCGGCGCCGATCGCCTCGGCGATGGCCGGGAGGCCCGCCTTGGTCGCGGGGATCTTGACGAGCAGGTTGGGGCGGTCGATCTTGGCCCACAGCTCCTTGGCCGACGCGACGGTTCCCGCGGTGTCGTGCGCGAGGTCGGGGGAGACCTCGATCGACACGCGGCCGTCGACGTGGTCCGAGGCCTCCCACACGGGGCGGAAGACGTCGAGAGCGGCAGCGACGTCCTGCGTCGTGGCCGCGAAGACGGCCTCCTCGGCGCTCGCGCCGGACGCGGCGAGCTCGGTCACCTGAGCGTCGTACGAGGTGTCGTTCTTGTCGGTGATCGCGTTCGCGAAGATCGTCGGGTTCGTGGTGACGCCCACGACGTTCTTCGTGTCGATGAGGCTCTGCAGGTTGCCGGAGGAGATGCGCGTGCGCGACAGGTCGTCGAGCCAGATGCTGACGCCGGCTGCTGCGAGGTCTGCGGTGGGGGTGCTCATGAGTTCTCCTTGATCAGTGGGCGTTCTCGGCCAGGGTCTCGCGCGTGGCCGCGACGACGGCCTCCGTGGTGATCCCGAACTTCTCGAAAAGGGTCTTGTAGTCGGCGGACGCGCCGAAGTGGTCGATGCCGACCGAGCGGCCGCGGTCGCCCACGATGCCGCGCCAGCTCAGCACGGAGCCCGCCTCGACGGAGACGCGCGCGGTGACGCTCTTCGGCAGCACGGACTCGCGGTAGGCGGCGTCCTGCTCGTCGAACCACTCGAGCGAGGGAGCGGAGACGACGCGGACGTTGACGCCCTCCTTCGCGAGCTCGGCGCGCGCGTTCACCGCGAGCTGCACCTCGGAGCCGGTGGCGACGATGATCGCGTCGGGCGTGCCGTTCGGGGCCTCGGCGAGCACGTACGCGCCCTTCGAGACGTTGTCGGCCGACGCGAAGACATCACCGGATGCCGCGCCCTCGCCGCGCTCGAACACCGGGATGTTCTGACGGGTCAGCGCGATGCCGGCGGGACCCTCGGTGCGGCGGAGGATCTCGAGCCACGCGGCCGAGGTCTCGTTCGCGTCGGCGGGGCGCACGACGGTGAAGTTCGGGATCGCACGGAGCGTCGCGAGCTGCTCGACCGGCTGGTGCGTGGGGCCGTCTTCGCCGAGGGCGACGGAGTCGTGCGTCCAGACGAAGATGCTGGGGACGTTCATCAGGGCGGCGAGACGCACCGGCGGGCGCATGTAGTCGCTGAAGATGAGGAACGTGCCGCCGAAGGCGCGCGTCTTGCCGTGCAGGACGATGCCGTTGACGATGGCGCCCATGGCGTGCTCGCGGATACCGAAGTGCAGCACCCGGCCATAAGGGCTTCCCGACCACTCGTGCGTCGACCACTCGGCCGGGATGAACGACCTGGCGCCCTTGATGGTGGTGAGGTTCGACTCGGCGAGGTCGGCGGATCCGCCCCAGAGCTCGGGGAGCTCCGCGGCGAGGGCGTTGATGACCTGGCCGGAAGCGGCGCGCGTGGAGACGTCCTTGCCGCTCTCGAACACGGGGAGGGCGGAGCCGATGCCCTCGGGGAGCTCGCCGGCCTCGAGGCGGTCGAGGAGCTGCTTGCGCTCGGGGTTCGCAGCGGCCCAGGCGTCGAACGACTCCTGCCAGGCGGCGCGCTCCTCGGCGGCACGGGCGGCGAGGCCACGCGTGTGCTCGATGACGTCGTCCGCGACCACGAAGCTCTTCTCGGGGTCGAAGCCGAGGACCTTCTTCGTGGCGGCTAGCTCGTCGGCGCCGAGGGCGGAGCCGTGGATCTTGCCGGAGTTCTGCTTGCCGGGCGACGGCCAGCCGATGATGGTCTTAAGGATGATGAGCGACGGCTTCGAGGTCTCGCCCTTGGCGGCCTCGATGGCGGCGTGGAGCTCGGCGACGTCCTCGACGTACTCGCCGGTCTTCTTCCAGTCGACCGTCTGCACCTGCCAGCCGTAGGCCTCGTAGCGCTTCGCGACGTCCTCGGTGAAGGCGACGTTCGTGTCGTCCTCGATGGAGATCTGGTTGGAGTCGTAGATCGCGATGAGGTTGCCGAGCTGCTGGTGACCCGCGAGCGAACCGGCCTCGCTGGTCACACCCTCCTGCAGGTCGCCGTCGCCGGCGATCACGTAGATGTGGTGGTCGAAGGGGCTCGTGCCCTCGGCGGCCTCGGGGTCGAACAGGCCGCGCTCGTAGCGGGCGGCGTACGCGAAGCCGACGGCCGAGGCGAGCCCCTGTCCGAGCGGGCCGGTCGTGATCTCGACGCCCTTGGTGTGGCCGTACTCGGGGTGGCCCGGCGTGAGCGAGCCCCACGTGCGCAGCGCCTCCAGGTCGCTCAGCTCGAGACCGAAGCCGCCGAGATAGAGCTGCACGTACTGGGTGAGTGAGGAGTGACCCGCGGAGAGGATGAAGCGGTCGCGGCCGAGCCAATCGACGTCGGTCGGGTCGTGACGGAGCACGCGCTGGTACAGCAGGTACGCGGCGGGAGCCAGGCTCATCGCGGTGCCGGGGTGGCCGTTGCCCACCTTCTCCACGGCGTCCGCAGCCAGCACGCGAGCGGTGTCCACCGCGCGCCGATCGATCTCATCCCACTGCAATTCCGACACGGTGAAGCCCTTCTTCAACAGTTCGATAGCGCCCGGATCACCGCATCGCGGTCCGCTTCGTCACGGAGAAGGTGGATGTGCGCCGGGCGCGCGAGTCCCCCCAGCATAGCGCCGGGGGTGGACGCCGTTTCCTCCCTTTACAACGTCGGGAGAGTCGGGTAATTCCCTCTTGGGCTGGGTGATCCGGGATGCCGTGGGATCGCGTCCCACGGCCGGCGGGACGCGATGTCTCAGCAGCCGGGTGCGCCCGGATTCTCCGCGCACGTGTGCGCCACGAGGGCGGTTCTCGCCTCGAGAACGCGGATGTCGCGCGCCGGTCCGTCCGTGCGGATCTCCCCGGCGACCGGGAACCATCCGGCGCTGAGATCGACCTCCGCCGAGTACCGCACGTCGACGTCGGCGCGATACGTGCCGCGCTCGCTATAGACGTGGCTCGTCGGCGTCGCGGTGAACTGCGCCTGACCGAGCGCGGCCCATGTGCGACCGGGCTCGCTCAGCGATGCCGAGGCGCCGTCGCCGTACGTGTAGTCGTACCCCACGGGGGTGAAGCGCACCGTGATCGGCAGGCCGAACAGCGTGCCGGAGACGGTCTGCATGGACGCGGCGCCGACGAAGTTCGCGGGCATCCCCACGATCGCGACGTCACCGGGCTCCGTCGACGCGGCGAGGGGCGGCGGTGCGAATCGGGCGAGATCGGCGATCGTCACGGCCGGGACGCCCGGGGGAGGGGCAGGTGTATTCGGCTGATTGCGCACGCGCTCGAAGCAGGTCGCGAACTCCCAGTCGTCGAGGCATCGCTCGAGGTCGGACCGCGGGTCAGTGGGTGCGGGGTCCGTCGGGCGGTCGCCGTTCCGAGGACGCCCCGACGCGGGCGGCCCGCCGGGCTGCTGCTTCGTGCCCGAGATCGTGAGCGCCGTGCCGTCGGTCGAGGCGCAAGTTCCGAGGGCTGCTCGCTCGCCCGTCGAGCATGCAGCAGAAGCGGGGACTGCGGCGGACGCGGCCATCACGAGGCTCGCCGCTATAGAGGCGGTGGTTATGAGGCGCACGAAGTCGCCTCGGCTTCAGTCTCTTCTGTGATCAGGAATGACGTATCGACGTAGACAAATCTGACCGCTTGCGCGATCACGGATGGTCGATCGATCGGTGTCACGATGTCACCGTCCTGGTCGAGCGTTTCGGACTCTGAAAGGTCGATGCATGCCGTTGCGGACACTTGGACGCCGGTCGTCATGTGTTCAACGTGACCAAGGATTAGGTCCGTGACCGCCACAGTTCCCTGCAGGCTCAGTCCGTTGCCGTCGAGATACTCCTGTCCATCAATGTCGCTTTCGAGCGCCCGTCCGATGAGGTAGTTGCGCGGGTTTGGAATGGACCTCCCGGCGGCTCGAGCGTTCAGTGCCGCGATGTACGCCCGGTACACCTCCTCGGCGGCAGCGAAGGCCTCTTCGTCGCTCGCGAATGCGGGCGTGGGGGTCGGTGTCGGTGCGGGGGACGGGGCGCACCCGGACAGCATCCCGCCGACCGCGAGTGCGCCGATGGCGATGAGCGAGAGGCGGCGGCGGAGAAGCATCCGGTCACGGTAGTCGGATCGGCCGGGCCCGCGTCCGCGTTATCCACAGGTCGGATCCTCGACCAGCGGGAGTGGTCGTGCCCGGGACGCCCTCGCGCGTGTCGTAGACTGGGAAATGCTGTCGTGACGTGTGCGGAGGAGGCGATCGAGATCTCGACGATGTCTGATCAGACCGTTGTGAAGAAGACCTTCGGTCGTACCGTGAAGGCGTACGTCGCCCTCACCAAGCCGCGCGTCCTCGAGCTGCTGCTCGTGTCGACCGTTCCCGTCATGTTCCTGGCCCAGGGCGGGCTCCCGAACATGTGGCTCGTGCTCGCGACCGTCATCGGCGGCGCCATGAGCGCCGGGTCCGCTGCGGCGTTCAACATGTACCTCGACCGCGACATCGACGCGCACATGCACCGCACGTCGAGCCGCCCCCTCGTGACGGGCGAGATCACGCCGCGCGGAGCACTGATCTTCTCGTGGACGCTCGCGATCCTGTCGACCGTCTGGCTCCTCGCGACGACGAACTGGCTGGCCGCCTCTCTCTCCGCCTTCGCGATCTTCTTCTACGTCGTGATCTACACGATGATCCTCAAGCGCCGCACCGAGCAGAACATCATCTGGGGTGGCATCGCCGGGTGCTTCCCCGTGCTGATCGGCTGGTCGGCCGTGACGGGGTCGCTCGACTGGCCGGCGTTCATCCTCTTCGCCCTGATCTTCCTGTGGACGCCGCCGCACTACTGGCCGCTGTCGATGAAGTACAAGGACGACTACGACGATGTCGACGTGCCCATGCTCGGCGTGACGCGCAACGCCTCGCAGGTCGGTCTCCAGGTCATCCTGTACGCCTGGGCGACCATCGCCTGTTCGCTGCTGCTGATCCCGATCGCGAACATGGGCCTCGTCTACACCGTCTCCGCCCTGGTGTTCGGCGGATGGTTCATCTACGAGTCGCACCGCCTGTACAACCAGGCCGTGCGGGGGAACGAGGCGCGGCCCATGCGGGTGTTCCACGCCTCGATCACCTACTTGACGCTGATCTTCGTCGCGGTCGCGGTCGACCCGCTGCTGCCCTTCTGAGACTCGTCCTCGTCGTCGGTCGTCTCGACGACCGCATCCGCTGACCCGTCTGCCGCGGTGGTGTCGACCGTCTCGGCGACGGTCGTCTCAGCGGGCGCCTCGGGGGCGGGCTCCTCGGCGGTCCAGTCGATGGGCTCGACGACGACCGGAGTCGGAGCGGGGAGCATCGCCTGCACGGCGGTGAGCGCGACCGAGAGAAGGATGCCGATGATCCCGGCGCCCAGGAGCACCGAGCCGACGACGATGAGCGACTGACCCACGTAGACATCGACGCCCGTCGCGGTGTTGTCGAGCAGCGTGCTGGTCATCGACCCCACCTGGCCGGTGACGAGCCAGCCGCCGACGCCCGCCGTGGCGAGCGAGAGCACGAGGAGGAGCCAGAAGCCGATGCTGCGTGTGAGTGACTTGTTCATGCCCGCCACGATGCAGGAGCGAGTGATGAGGCGCTGATGTGCCAGCTATGCGTGCACTGTGCGCAGAGCTCGCGGACGCGTCAGACGCGGTCGATCGCGGCCGTGGACTTCTTCAGGTGCAGCACGACGATCGTGTAGGTCGCGGCCGACAGCGAGGCGAGCACCATGTGGATGCCGACGAGCAGCGGCGGGAGTCCCTCGCGGGCCTGCCACACGCCCACGCCGACCTGCACGGCGATCGCGATCACGAGCACCAGCAGCCACTTCCGCGGTTCGAGCTTGAGCACCCAGGCCGACACCGTGAGGGCGAGCACGAGTGCCGCGAGGATGTAACCGGGCCACGAGTGCACGTGTGCGAGGACGGTCGCGTCGAAGCCGTGACGCAGCACGTCGGCGTCGCCCGAGTGCGGACCGGAGCCCGTGGTCAGCACTCCGAACACGATCGTCACCGCGAGCGCGAGGCCCGTGACGTGGCTGAGGATCGCGAACCACTGCGGAACGACCCGCTCACGCGGTCCGGGGACGGCGTGCAGGCGCGACAGGAACGCGGCGGTCACGCAGACGAGGAGCAGCGACGACGTGTAGTGGAACCCGACGATGAACGGGTTGAGGCCGGTGAGCACGGTGATGCCGCCGACCAGGGCCTGCGCGACGACGCCCACGAGCACGATCCAGGCGAGGGTGTAGAGGTCGCGTCGATCCGGTGCGGTGCGCGTGGAGTGCACCGCGGCGGCGATCACCGCGAGCAGCAGCACGCCCGTCGCGACGGGGAACGCGTGCTCGAAGAACTGCGAGACGATCAGGTAGGCCACGGCCGCCGCGACGATGCCGCCGACCGCGAACCAGAGCGTGCGCACCAGAGTCCGAGCCCCGCCGATCGTGAACAGCACCAGCAGGACGACGACGAGTGCGATCACGCCCACCACGCCGGTCATCAGGCGGTTGCCGAACTCGATGAGACCGTGGATGCCCTGATCGGCATAGATCGGCACGAGCGACTCGGGCGTGCACAGCGGCCACTCGGAGCATCCGAGTCCGGATCCCGTGAGGCGGACGGCGCCACCCGTGCCGATGATGATCGTCTCGGTGAGGAACGAGAGCCACGCGAAGATCCGCAGCATCCGCCCCCAGACGTCGGCGCGCGCGGACGCCGGTGCGAGGGCGGGGGAGGAGGACGCGATGGAGGTCTCGGGCATTGGTGTCTCCGAACCGCAGCGGACACGGCGGGCGGCCCTGTCGTCAGGCGGAACCTGTAGAATCGGATTGTTGCGATGAGCGCTGACCGCGCTGAAGCATCGTCAACAGTTTAGGCGCGATGGAAGCGCCGGTGATGAGGGCCCACCAACGGCACCCGCTCCCGCAGACTCGACGGGGATCAGGTGTGTCGGGGCGGATGACACCGTTTTGGGACCTGTGAGGAGAGTGTGTGATGTCGGATGTGCTGATCGACCGCCCGGAGCTCGACGGCCTGGGGGTGTACGAATTCGGCTGGCACGATGAGGACGCCGCAGGCGCCGTCGCGCAGCGAGGGATCTCCGAGGAGGTCGTCCGAGGGATCTCGGCGCTCAAGAACGAACCCGAATGGATGCTGAAGACCCGTCTCAAGGGATACCAGCTCTTCGGACGCAAGCCGATGCCGACCTGGGGCGCCGACCTCAGCGAGATCGACTTCGACAACATCAAGTACTTCGTGCGCTCGACCGAGAAGCAGGCGCAGTCATGGGAGGACCTCCCCGCCGAGATCCGTGAGACGTACGAGCGCCTGGGCATCCCCGAGGCCGAGCGTCAGCGTCTGGTCGCCGGTGTCGCGGCGCAGTACGAGTCCGAGGTCGTGTACCACCAGATCCGCGAGGACCTGGAGGAGCAGGGCGTCATCTTCATGGACACCGATACGGCCCTCCGCGAGCACCCCGAGTTCTTCGAGGAGTACTTCGGCACCGTGATCCCCGCGGGCGACAACAAGTTCGCCGCGCTGAACACCGCCGTCTGGTCGGGCGGCTCGTTCGTCTACGTCCCCAAGGGCGTGCACGTCGAGATCCCGCTGCAGGCGTACTTCCGCATCAACACCGAGAACATGGGCCAGTTCGAGCGGACCCTGATCATCGCCGACGAGGACAGCTACGTCCACTACATCGAGGGCTGCACGGCTCCGATCTACAAGTCGGACTCGCTGCACTCGGCCGTGGTCGAGATCATCGTGAAGAAGAACGCCCGCGTGCGGTACACGACGATCCAGAACTGGTCGAACAACGTCTACAACCTCGTGACCAAGCGCGCGGTCGCCCACGAGGGCGCCACCATGGAGTGGGTCGACGGCAACATCGGATCCAAGGTCACGATGAAGTACCCGTCGATCTACCTGATGGGCGAGCACGCCAAGGGCGAGACGCTCTCGGTGGCCTTCGCCGGTCCCGGTCAGCACCAGGACGCCGGCGCGAAGATGATCCACATGGCGCCCTACACGCAGTCGTCGATCGTCTCGAAGTCGATCGCCCGCGGCGGCGGTCGTGCCGGATACCGCGGCGAGGTCCGCGTCGACGCGAACGCCCACCACTCGGCGAACACGGTGCGCTGCGACGCGCTGCTCGTCGACACCAAGTCGAGGTCGGACACCTACCCCGCGATCGACATCCGTGTGGACGATGTCCAGCTCGGCCATGAGGCCACGGTCTCGAAGGTCAGCGAGGAGCAGCTCTTCTACCTGCAGTCCCGTGGCATGCCCGAGGACGAGGCGATGGCGATGATCGTGCGCGGCTTCATCGAGCCGATCGCGCGGGAACTGCCCATGGAGTACGCGATGGAACTGAACAAGCTCATCGAGATGGGCATGGAAGGATCGGTCGGCTGAGATGACGGCCCAGACGACGACGCCGACCGCGTCGCACTATTCGAGCGCGCACGTGGACCCCGCCGCCCAGGTGGCCGACGCCGGCTTCGTGCCGGTGCAGACCCGGTCCGAGCGCCCGCACTCGTTCGAGCCCGCCGACTTCGATGCCCCCACCGGGCGCGAGGTCAACTGGAAGCACACCCCGGTCGCGAAGCTCGCCGCTCTCCTCGTGGACGAGCCCGGGGACACGGATGCCGTGACCTACGGCCTCGACGCCGTCGAGGCGCTCCTCGAGCCCGCAGACGGGAACGCCGACACGTACGGCGAGTTCTTCCGTCCGGAGGACCTCCCCAGCGCTCTCGCCTGGAAGCACGGCCCCCGCGGTCTGCACATCCGGGTTCCGGCTGAGGCTGAGCTCGCTGAGCCGGTCCTCGTCCCGATCCAGGGCACGGGCGCCGACAAGCGCGGATTCGGACAGATCCTCATCGAGGCCCAGCCGCACTCGCGGGCGACCGTGGTCCTCGACCACTCCGGCTCGGCGCAGTACGCCCAGAACGTCGAGATCATCGTCCGCGACGGCGCTTCGCTCACCGTCATCAGCCTGCAGCGCTGGGATGACGACGCCGTGCACGCGGCCGCCCACCAGGCCACGGTCGGCGCCGACGCGACGCTCAAGCACTTCGTGATCAGCTTCGGCGGCGGCGTGGTGCGCGTCAACCCGAGCCTGGAGCTCACGGGTGCCGGTTCCGAGGGGTACATGTACGGCCTCTCCTACGCGGATGCCGGGCAGCACCTCGAGAGCCAGGTCTACCTGCACCACAAGGGTGCGCACACCAAGGGCGACGTGCTCTACAAGGGCGCCCTGCAGGGCGAGAGCGCCCACTCGGTGTGGATCGGCGACGTGCTGATCGGCCCGGACGCCACCGGTACCGACTCCTACGAGGCGAACCGCAACCTCGTCCTCACCGAGGGCGCACGCGCCGACTCGATCCCGAACCTCGAGATCGAGACCGGCGACATCGTCGGCGCCGGTCACGCCAGTGCCACCGGTCGTTTCGACGACGAGCAGCTCTTCTACCTGCAGGCTCGCGGCATCACCGAGGAGGAGGCGCGCCGTCTGGTCGTGCTCGGCTTCCTCAGCGACATCGTGCAGCGCCTCGGCATCCCCGCGCTGGAGCAGGAGCTGCTCTCCGCCATCGAGACCGAGCTCGCCGAGGTCCAGGCGTGAGCGCTCAGCGCGTGTGCGGCGTCGACGAGCTCGAGCTCGACACGCCCATCCGCGTCGAGCCGAACGGCGTGCCGATCACCGTGATCAAGGACTCCGAGGGCGTCATCCACGCCATCGGCGACACCTGCACGCACGGTGACATCTCCCTCTCCGAGGGCTTCGTCGAGGGTGACACGGTGGAGTGCTGGGCCCACGGGTCCGCGTTCTCCCTGCTCACCGGCAAGCCCCAGAACCTCCCCGCTTATGAGCCCGTTCCGGTCTACGTCGTCGAGATCGACGGCGACGACGTGCTCATCGACCCGACTGTGACGAAGGAAGTCTGAATGTCTGTTCTCGAAATCCGCGACCTGCACGTGACGGTCGAGACCGAGGCCGGGACCACCCCGATCCTCAACGGAATCACCCTCACCATGAAGACGGGCGAGACCCACGCGATCATGGGCCCCAACGGCTCGGGCAAGTCGACGCTGGCCTACACGATCGCGGGTCACCCCAAGTACACCGTGACCTCCGGCTCCATCACGTTCGACGGCGAGGACGTCCTCGAGATGAGCGTCGACGAGCGTGCCCGTGCCGGTCTGTTCCTCGCGATGCAGTACCCGGTGGAGATCCCCGGCGTGACCGTGACGAACTTCCTCCGCACGGCGAAGACCGCGCTCGACGGCGAGGCCCCCTCGATCCGTCAGTGGACCAAGGACGTCAAGGCGTCGATGGCGAACCTGCGGATGGATCCGAAGTTCGCCCAGCGCAACGTCAACGAGGGCTTCTCGGGCGGCGAGAAGAAGCGCCACGAGATCCTCCAGCTCGAGGTGCTGCAGCCGAAGTTCGCCGTGCTCGACGAGACCGACTCCGGTCTCGACGTCGACGCGCTGAAGATCGTCTCCGAGGGCGTCAACCGCGCCAAGGAGGCCACCGGCCTCGGCGTGCTGCTCATCACGCACTACACCCGCATCCTCCGGTACATCCGTCCCGACTTCGTGCACGTGGTCGTCGCGGGCAAGATCGTCGAAGAAGGCGGCCCCGAGCTCGCCGACCGTCTCGAGGACGAGGGATACGACCGTTTCCTCGACCCCGCGGCGCCCATCGAGGCGTAGGCTGATCGCATGACAGCCACCCTCACCGACGCGAAGTACGACGAGGTCACCGAGGCTCTCAAGGACGTCATGGATCCCGAACTCGGGATCAACGTCGTCGACCTCGGCCTCATCTACGATCTCGCCTGGGATGACGAGAACGATGCTCTCGTCATCCACATGACGCTCACGAGCGCCGGCTGCCCCCTCACGGACGTGCTCGAGGATCAGACCGCCCAGGCGCTGGACAAGGTCGTCGACCGGTTCCGCATCAACTGGGTGTGGATGCCGCCGTGGG
Source organism: Microbacterium sp. NPDC089696 (assembly GCF_044749125.1). NCBI lineage: Bacteria > Bacillati > Actinomycetota > Actinomycetes > Micrococcales > Microbacteriaceae > Microbacterium > Microbacterium sp. NPDC089696. The sequence goes on from NZ_JBIVHF010000003.1 coordinate 58,049, forward strand.
GCCCCGAGCGGATCACGGACGACGGGCGCGACATGATGCGCGCGCTCGGCTTCGCGATCTGAGGATGCTCGAGGTCACCGCGCTCCCGCTCGCAGAACTGCGGGAGCGCAGCAGCGAGAAGTGGCGCGAGTACCCGGACGACGTGCTGCCGCTCTTCGTCGCGGAGACGGACTTCCCTCTCGCCCCCGAGATCACGAAGGCCCTGCAGCGCGCCCTCGAGACGGGGGACACCGGCTATGTGGCCTCGCGCAGCCCGCTCGCCGAGACGTACGCGGCCTTCGCGCGGCGACGGTTCGGGTGGGAGGTCGACCCGGCGCGGGTGCGCACGACCGCCGACGTGAGCATGGGGATCGTCGAGATCCTGCGACGCGTCACGCAGCCGGGGGAGCGCGTCGTCGTGATGCCGCCGATCTATCCGCCGTTCTTCGACCTCGTGGACGAGGCCGGGGCGGAGGTCGTCCGTGTGCCGTTGCGCGATACCGGGACCGTGTGGGAGATCGACCTCGACGGCGTCCGCGCCGCTCTCGAGGACGGTGCGAGCGCGATCCTTCTCTGCAACCCGCACAACCCGACGGGGACGGTGCACCGGCGCGACACCCTCACGGCGCTCGCGGAACTCGCCGCGGAGTTCGGCGTCGCCGTCGTCTCCGACGAGATCCACGCCCCGCTCGCGCAGCCGGGCACGGGCTTCACTCCCTTCCTCGACGCGGGTGACGCCGCGCGCCGCGTCGGCTACGCCCTCGTGAGCGCCAGCAAGGCGTTCAACCTCGCCGGTCTCAAGTGCGCGCTCATGGTCACTGCCGTCGACGAGACGAGCTCCGTCGTGCGCGGGCTGCCGGTGGAGGTGGAGTGGCGCACGGGACAGTTCGGTCTCCTCGCCGCCGTCGCCGCGTTCTCCGAGGCGAGCGATACCTGGCTCGATGGACTGCTGAACACGCTCGACGCGAACCGCGTGCTGGTCGAGGATCTCCTCGCCTCGCGACTGCCGCAGGCGAGATACCGCATCCCGGATGCCGGATACCTGGCGTGGATCGACCTGTCCGAGCTCGGCTGGGGAGACGCCCCGGCGAGGCGCATCCTCAAGGACGCACGGGTCGCCCTGAGCTCCGGCCCGACCTTCGGCGCCGAAGGGGCGGGGCACGTGCGCCTGAACTTCGGCACGAGTCCGGAGATCCTCACCGAGGCCGTCGAGCGCATCGCGTCGCTCGCCGGCCGATGAGCGACTCGGCCGCGCCCGCGTCGATCTGGGACCGGGAACGGCTCTGGGTCACGGCCGGGTCCGTCGCACTGATCTTCCTCGCCGCGATCGAGGCTCTCGCCGTCACGACGGTCATGCCGATCGTCAGCGAGGCGCTCGACGGGCAGGCGCTGTACGCCGTGGCGTTCGCCGGGACGCTCGCGACGAGCGTGATCGGCATGGTCGCGGCCGGAGCCTGGTCGGACGCCCGCGGGCCTCGTGGCGCGCTCTACGTCGCCGTCTCGCTCTTCATCGTCGGACTGCTGCTGTCGGGATTCGCCGTCACGATGCACCAGTTCCTCATCGGCCGGCTCGTCCAGGGACTCGGAGCCGGCGGGCAGACCGTGGCGCTGTACGTGGTGGTCGCGCGACTGTATCCCGCGCATCTGCACGGCCGTGTGTTCGCGGCGTTCGCCGCGGCGTGGGTCGTGCCGTCGATGGTGGGGCCGTTCCTCGCGGGCGCCGTCGCGGAGTACCTCGACTGGCGCTGGGCGTTCCTCGGAGTGGCGGTGCTCACGGCTGTCGCGTTCGCCGTCATCGCGGTGCGTCTGCGCGCGCTCGACCTGGGGCACGGCGAACCTCAGGACCGTCGGGCTCTCCTGGTGCGGCTCGTCCTGGCCGTCGTGGTCGCGGTCTTCGCGGTGCTGGTCGGTTTCAGCGCCGACATGCCCGTGCCGGTCGGCTGGCCGGTGGCGCTCGGCGCGATCGTGGTGATCGCCGTCGCCGTGCTGCCTCTGCTTCCTCGGCGCACGCTGCGGGCCGGACGTGGTCTTCCGAGCGTCGTGCTGATGCGCGGTATCGCGGCCGGCGCGTTCTTCGCCGCCGAGGCGTACATCCCGTACCTGCTGATCGAGCGCTACGGGTTCAGCGCGACGTGGGCGGGCATCGCACTCATGCTCGCCGCGTTCGCGTGGGCGGGGGCGTCGCAGCTGCAGGGTCGCTTCGGTGATCGACTGGGGAACACGCGGATCACGCTGATCAGCCTGTCCTGCCTGCTCGTCGCGATGCTCGCGGTGCTCGTCGCGGCCCTCGGGACGGTGTCTCCCGCGCTCGTCATCGTGGGCTGGGCGTTCGCCGGCGGCGGCATGGGTCTGCTCTACCCGCGGCTCACGGTCCTCACGCTCGCGTACTCGACTCCGGGCAACCAGGGCTTCAACTCGTCGGCGCTGTCGATCTCGGACTCCACGGGAGCGGCCGTCGTGATCGCTCTCGCCGGTCTGGGTGTCGCGACTCTCGGGGGAGGGGCGGATGCGTTCGCCGTGGTGTTCGCGTTCTGCATCGCCCTCGCGCTGGTCGGGTTCCTGCCGGGGCTGCGCCTGGGGCACGCGGCGGAGTCCGCGACGGACTGACCGGCTCTCAGGCCCGCGCGGCGGGGGAGCGCTCGACGCCGGAGAGCGCAGTGACTCCGAGGTCGAACACCCGATCGAGCCCGGCGGTCACGTCGAGCGGTCCGTCGGCGGGCAGGGCGCCGTAGCTGTCGGCGTGCATGCGCTGCTGCACGAGCGTGGCGTGACCGAGGACGAAGTGCAGGAGCGCGGCCGCGCGATCCTCGGCGTCGTCGACGTCTGACCGACGCAGTGCTGCGATGAGCGCGGTCTGCGCGAGGAAGGACCCCCGTCGCAGCGCGTAGGTGCTGAGCACGAGCTCGGCGCCGTCGCGGTGGGCGAACAGGGCGTCGCGGATCGCCCGCGCTGTCGCGAGCACGTCGGTCTCCGACGAGCCGATCGCCGCGGTGATGCGGTCGCTGAGGTCGGCCAGGAGGTCCTGCTTGCTGGCGAAGTGCCAGTAGAGCGCGCTGGGCTGCACATCGAGGCGGGCGGCGATCCGACGCATCGACAGATCGGCGAGGCCCACCTCGTCGAGGAGGGCGAGGGCGGTGCGCGCCACGCTGTCACGGTCGTGCCTGATCGAGTTGTGCTCGGGGCTCATGCTCTGAGTATAGTGAACACCGTTCAGGTGAACACTGTTCAGGAAGAAGGAGACATGACCACTCCCCGTAGCGACATCGGTCGGGACCTCGCCCGTGTGGCGGTCTTCGCCGCCCTCATCGTCGTGCTCGGCACTGTGACCGTTCCGCTGCCGGGCGGTGTGCCCATCACCGCGCAGACGCTGGGTGTGATGCTCGCGGGCACGGTGCTGGGACCGCGGCGCGCGCCCCTCGCCGTGCTCCTCGTCCTCGTGCTCGCCGCGATCGGGCTCCCCGTGCTCGCCGGCGGACGCGGCGGGCTCGGAGTCTTCGTCGGTCCGACCGCCGGATACCTGCTCGGCTGGGTGGCGGGAACCATCGTGATCGGGCTCATCGTTCACCGCGCGCGCATCACGTGGTGGCGCACCGCTCTCGGCGCCGTGGTCGGCGGCATCCTCGTCGTCTACGCGTTCGGCATCCCGGTGCAGGCGCTGGTGCTGGGCGTCGACCTCGCGCCGACCGCGCTGTCGAGCCTCGTGTTCCTCCCCGGCGACCTCCTCAAGGCCGCGGCGGCGACCGTGCTCACCCTGGCGCTGGTGCGCGCCTACCCGCCGGCGTTCGGGAAACGCCCGGTCGTGGTGGCCCCCGCGCGTGCGGCCTGAGACGCGCGTCGGGGCCATCTCCGTCGACGCGGTGAGCGTGCAGCGTGACGGGCGCGACATCCTGCACGAGGTGAGCATCGAGCTCGACGCCCCGCGCATCGCGGTCGTCGGGGCCAACGGGTCGGGCAAGTCGACGTTCGCGCGGTTGCTCAACGGACTCGTGGCTCCGACGACCGGTCGGGTCACGGTGCACGGCCTCGACGCGCAGCGGGAGGTCCGCGAGATCCGCCGACGTGTGGGCTTCGTCTTCACGGATCCGCAGGCGCAGATCCTCATGCCGACGCCGGCCGAGGACCTCGCCCTGTCGGTGCGCGGGCTCTCCCGCGACGAGACGCAGCGCCGGGTGCGGGAGGCACTCGCGGAGCACGGGCTGGCGGCCCACGCCGACACGCCCGCGTCCGCCCTGTCCGGCGGTCAGAAGCAGATGCTCGCTCTCGCGTCGGTGCTCATCGCGCGCCCGTCGGTGATCGTGGCCGACGAGCCGACGACGCTGCTCGATCTGCGCAACGCGCGGCGGATCGGCGACCTTCTGCTCGCACAGGACGCGCAGGTCGTGATCGTCACCCATGATCTCGAGCTCGCCGGTCGCTGCGATCAGGCGGTGCTGTTCGACGAGGGCCGGATCGCCGCGTCCGGTGAACCCGGGGATGTCATCGACGCCTATCGGAGGACGTGCGCGTGATCCAGCTCTACCGGCCGGGATCGAGCGTGCTGCACCGTCTGCCGGCGGCAACCAAGCTCGCAGCCCTCGCGGTGATCGCGGTCGTGCTCTCGGCGGTCCCGCACAGTCCGCTCAGCATCGCGCTGGTCCTGCTCGCCGTGGCGATCCTGTTCCTGATCGCCCGCCTTCCGCTCCGTGTGCTCGCAGTCGAGGTGTGGCGCCTGCGGTGGCTCGTGCTCGTGCTCGGCATCGCACTGTGGATCTTCATGTCCCCGGAGGTCGCGGCGATCAACACGGGACGCATGGTCGCGCTGATCCTGCTGGCGAGCCTGCTCACGATCACGACGCGCATGGGTGATCTCCTGGCGGTGCTGCGCCGACTGCTGAGGCCGTGGCGTCGCGGCGTGGATGCGGATGCCGTCGCCATGACGCTGTCGCTCACGATCGCGATGATCCCCGTGGTGGCAGGGTTCGCGACGGCCATCACGGAGGCGCAGCGCGCCCGCGGTGTGCGGCTCGGCATCCGGACGGTCGTCCCGCTCCTGGTGCGCACGCTACGCCACGCGGACGATGTCGGGGACGCCCTCGCCGCGCGCGGGCTGGCGTGAACGTCGCGCGAGGCGCAGCGCCGCCAGCAGTCCGAGCACCGCGACTCCGGCGGTGACCGGAGTCGTGCCGACGACGAGCAGCAGGGCGACGACGCCGACGCCGGTCCCCGTCGCGAGCGCGAGACGCCGGTGGGAGCCCGTCGCGGCGGGTGCCGGCCGGTTCTCGAAGCGTGTCAGCGCCACGGCGACCAGTGCGCTCAGCACCAGCGCCGCGAGGAGCCACACCGGGCGACCCGCCCACCACGCGGCGCTGCTCGGTTCGGGGAGGACGGTACCGGTGGCGAGCGCGTGCAGCGCCACCGCACCGGCCATCGCGAGCAGCATCGGCATGTGCCACAGGTAGATCGTCATGGTGCGGCGGTTGACGAAGTCGGAGAACCGCGCCGCGATCGGACGGCGACTGAATCGCGCGATCCGAGCGCGGAACAGCGACACGAGCGTGAGGTGCACGATGCCCACGAGCAGCAGAGCGCCGGTGGGCGGATTGATGTTCGCGACCAGATCGGGGGAGTAGATCCCCGTGACGAACGCGCCGATCAGGGCCGCGAGGGCGGTCGTCGCGGCCGCGACGCGAGCGCGGCGGCTCAGGGCGTCGATCGTGCCGTCCGCGAGGAAGAACCCCAGTTGCTGCAGCGTCAGCCACACGAACGCGAGATTCAGGAAGCCGAGTCCGTCCGCTCCCGTGTGAGCGCGGACGACGTCGACGAGGACGGCCGCGCCGGCGAGCAGCCCGAGAGCCGCGACCGGCGCACGACGATGCGCGGCGGCGAGCGACGGGAGCAGCGCCTGGCAGAGGAGGAAGACGCCGAGGAACCACAGAGGCTGCGCGAAGCGGAAGCCCGCGATCGCCACGAGATGCCCGGGGACTCCGGCGACGAGCAGAGCGGCGAGCAGGACACCGGCCACGCCGATCACGAGCACCGCCGGTCGCAGCAGGCGGTGGATGCGGGCGGCCACGAACGCGGCATCCGTGTGCCCTCGCTCACGCCCTCGGCCGTGGGCGAGGAAGCCCGCGAAACCGCCGATCACGAAGAAGAGCGGCATGACCTGCAACGCCCAGCTGACCGGCAGGATCCACCACGTGCCGTCGCTCGCGTTCTCGAACACGGGCCCCGCGTCGGTCACGGTGACGCCCACCATGATGGCGTGCAGCAGCACCACACCGGTCACGCAGAGCGCTCGGAGGAAGTCGATCGCGGTGTCGCGACCCCGGGGCGCGGATGCGTGCGGGCTCGATGCCGGCGGTGCCTCGACGATGGCCATGTGTCCTCCTCGGTTGGGGTGTCCGAGGAGCGTAGGAAGCGGGTGTGCGGCGGCGGATCACCCTGCGGGGCTGTTCCACCCCCTACCGCGGGATGATTCAGGACGCCGGTTCGACGAGGCCGGTGTCGTAGGCGAGGATCACGGCGTGCACGCGATCGCGGAGCCCGAGCTTCGACAGCACCTTGCCGACGTGCGTCTTCACGGTCTGCTCGGCGATGAACAGCTCTGCGGCGATCTCGCTGTTCGAGCGTCCGCGGCCGATCTGCACCAGCACCTCGCGCTCGCGCTCCGTCAGGTCGGCGAGCACCGTCTGGGAGCGCGGCGCCGGAGGACGGCGGCCCGCGAACTGCTCGATCATGCGTCGAGTCACGCTGGGGGCGAGCAGCGCGTCGCCGGCGGCGACCACCCGCACCGCGTGCACGAGCTCCTCCGGCAGCGCGTCTTTCAGGAGGAACCCGCTGGCTCCGGCCTCGAGCGCGTCGTAGACGTAGTCATCGATGTCGAACGTCGTGAGCATGAGGATGCGGGGCACGTGCGCCGCCGGGTATCCCGGCCCGAGGATGCGCCTCGTCGCCTCGATGCCGTCGAGCTCGGGCATCCGCACGTCCATGAGGATCACGTCGGGATCGAGGCGTGCCGCGAGCGTCACGGCCTCGGCGCCGGTGGCGGCCTGCCCGGCGACGCGGATGCCGTCGTGGGCGTCGAGCAGCGCGGCGAAACCCGCTCGCACCATGGCCTGGTCGTCGGCGATGAGCACGGAGATCGTCATGGGTTCCCCTCGGTGCCCGCCGACGAGGTGCCGGACGGGTCGGATGCGGTCGCCGGGAGCGCGGCGGAGACCTCCCAGCCTCCGTCGCTCGTCGGCGCCGCCGTGAACGTCCCGCCGAGGAGCTCGACGCGCTCGCGCATGCCGCGCAGCCCGTGCCCGCCGCTCCTCGTTTCGTCGACGCTCTCGGGGCGGCCGTTGCGGACCCGGACGGTCACGCTCGCCGCATCCGCCTGCACGCGCACCGTCACGGGTGTTCCGCGGGCGTGCCGCACGGCGTTGCTCAGCGCCTCCTGCGTGATGCGGTAGGCGGCGATCTGCACGGCGGTCGAGGCGTCGCCGATCGCCCCGGTGATCTCCAGGCCGACGGTCACCCCCGCACGGCGGATCGTGTCGACGAGTGCGGGGATGTCGTCGATGCCCTGCTGCGGCGCGAGCTCCGCGGACTGGTCCTCGGTGCGGAGGACCCCGAGCATCCGCCGCATCTCCGTCAGAGAGGAGCGGGCGGTCGCCGCGATGCTGTCGAACTCCGTCGCGGCCGTCTCGTCGAGCTCGGGGAGGCGGTAGCGCGCGGTCGACGCCTGCACCTGGATCACCGACATGCTGTGCGCGATGACGTCGTGCAGCTCACGGGCGATGCGCGTGCGCTCCTCGACGAGTGCGCGACGCGACTCCTCGAGCGCCGAATGCTCGCGCTCCTTGGTGAGCTCTTCGGATACGCGGAGGCGGCCGGCGACGAGCGCCGAGATGAGATAGGTGGCGAGTGCGACCGAGGCCGTGACGATGAGGTTCGCCGTGACGTTCGCGGCGGCGCCGCTCGTCGCCACGACCTCGGGGTGCAGCAGGGGAGCGGCCAGGGATCCCAGGGCGCCGATCGTGAGCGGGAACGCGCCGAGGCGGGCGCCGTGTCGGAACGTGACCACGCCGACGAGCAGCACGAAGGACAGCAGGGCCGGCACGGACCACGGCCACGGCGCCTCGGTCGCGAGACGGGCAGGGACGAGCAGAGGCACCGTGAACGCGGAGACGCAGAACAACAGGACGGACCAGCGCGGTCGCGCCACGGCGAGCAGCGGGGCGCCGCACACCGCAGCCGCGAGGATGAAGGCGAGGGGGAGCGCGACCCCGTAGAGCGCCGCGAGCAGCGGCACCAGGGTCGAGTACAGCACCACGACGGCCGCGCCCAGCAGTGCGAGCGCCACGGTGCGCCGACGGATGCGGGGCGCACGGTCGGTCTGCTGCCGTGATCGTGCCATGAGAGTCATCCTGCCAGCTGCGGCACGCGCTCCCGACGACGCCGAGCCGCCGCGATGCGGTCGATCACGATTCCGAGAGCCAGCGCGACCGCGATCCCGATCGCCGCGCTGATGAGCGGCTGATCCTTGATCCAGCTCCCCGCGAGGAGGCCGATCGCGAGGCTCAGGATGCTCCAGCTCGCGCCTCCGATGAGGCTGAGCGGGACGAAGCGACGCCACGAGAACCCGAGCGCTCCCGCCGACATGTTCACCGCCACCCTTCCGACGGGGATGTACCGGGCGCCGAGGATGAGCGCGGCACTGCGATGGTCGAGAGCACGGCTCGCGTGCGCGAACGCGGCAGCGACGCGTGGACGTCGCATCCATCCCCATCGGGTGGTCCCGACCCGGCGACCGATCGCGAAGGCGATGTTGTCCCCGAGGGCCGCGGCGACCGCGGCGATGAGACCGAGCGGAACCAGCATCCACAGCGCCCCGGTCGACGCCGCCACGGCGGCCGCGGCCACGAGCACCGTCTCGCTGGGCACCGGCGGGAAGAAGCCGTCGATCACGGTCACAGCGAACAGCACGAGATACAGCCACGGCGACGCGACGGTCTGCAGAATGAGCTCGTTGATAACATCCACCCGAGAAGGCTAGGAAGCAGGAGGCCCGTGGGACATCACCCTGGAGTATCGACCGCATCCCTCCGGAGAGTGACATCGCCGGAGTCGATGCTGATCGGCGACACTCTCGTGCGAGGCCTCCTGGTCGACGACCGCACGAGGTGCGAGCACTATCACGGCCCCCTCGACGTCATCGCTCTGCGCTTCGCCTGCTGCCGCGAATGGTATCCGTGTCACGAGTGCCACACCGCGGTCGCCGACCACCCTGCCTCGCAGTGGTCGATCGAGGAGCGCCGCGAGGCGGCGGTCCTCTGCGGGGAGTGCGGGACGCGCCTGCGGATCGACGACTACCTCGACATCGAGCGGTGTCCGAGCTGTCGTGCCGGCTTCAATCCCGGATGCCGGCTGCACCACCGTCTGTACTTCGACTGAGCACCCAGTCGCGGGATCTATACTGGGAGGCTGGTCGCTCGACCGCCTCCCCCCCCTGACGAACGGACATCCGCTGTGCTCGCCGTGCACGAACTCGAGATCCGCGTGGGCGCACGCCTCCTCATGGAGAACGTGTCGTTCCGCGTCAACGACGGCGACAAGATCGGACTCGTCGGGCGCAACGGCGCGGGCAAGACGACCCTCACGAAGGTGCTCGCGGGCGACGTGCTGCCCTCCGGCGGCAGCGTCACACGATCGGGAGAGCTCGGCTACCTCCCGCAGGACCCCCGGTCCGGCGACCCGGAGATGCTCGCGCGCACCCGCATCCTGGACGCCCGCGGGCTGGGCAGTCTGGCCCTCGGCATGGCCGAGGCGACCGTCGCGATGGGATCCGACGACCCGGCCGTCGCCGACAAGGCGATGAAGCGCTATGCACGTCTCACCGAGCAGTTCGAGGGTCAGGGCGGATATGCCGCGGAGGCCGAGGCCGCATCGATCGCGAACAACCTGTCGCTGCCCGACCGCATCCTCGATCAGCCGCTCAAGACGCTCTCGGGTGGACAGCGCCGGCGCATCGAGCTCGCCCGCATCCTGTTCTCCGACGCGGACACCATGATCCTCGACGAGCCCACCAACCACCTCGACGCCGACAGCGTCGTGTGGTTGCGCGAGTTCCTCAAGAACTACAAGGGCGGCCTGATCGTCATCAGCCACGACGTCGAGCTCGTGGGCGAGACCGTCAACCGCGTGTTCTACCTCGACGCGAACCGCCAGGTCATCGACGCGTACAACATGAACTGGAAGAACTACCTCCGTCAGCGCGCCGCCGACGAGGAGCGCCGCAAGAAGGAGCGCGCGAACGCCGAGAAGAAGGCGACCACGCTGCAGCAGCAGGCCGCCCGCTTCGGCGCCAAGGCGTCGAAGGCCGCCGCCGCGCACCAGATGATCGCCCGCGCCGAGAAGCTGCTCGCCGGGCTCGACGACGTCCGGCAGGAGGATCGCGTCGCGAAGCTGCGGTTCCCGAAGCCGGCCGCATGCGGCAAGACGCCGCTCATGGCGTCCGGCCTGTCGAAGTCGTACGGCTCGCTCGAGATCTTCACCGACGTCGACCTCGCGATCGACCGCGGCTCCAAGGTCGTGGTGCTCGGACTCAACGGTGCGGGCAAGACCACGCTGCTGCGGATGCTCGCCGGCGTCGACGCGCCCGACACCGGGCAGCTCGAGCCGGGGCACGGCCTCAAGGTCGGCTACTACGCGCAGGAGCACGAGAACCTCGACGTGAACAGGTCGGTGCTCGAGAACATGGTCTCGGCCGCCCCGCACATCACCGAGACCGAGGCCCGCAAGGTGCTCGGATCGTTCCTGTTCACGGGAGACGACGTCCTCAAGCCCGCCGGCGTGCTGTCGGGCGGGGAGAAGACGCGTCTGTCGCTCGCGACGCTCGTGGTCTCGTCGGCCAACCTGCTGCTCCTCGACGAGCCGACCAACAACCTCGACCCCGCCTCGCGCGAGGAGATCCTCGGCGCGCTCGCGCACTACGAGGGCGCTGTGGTCCTCGTCTCGCACGACCCCGGCGCCGTGCAGTCGCTCAACCCGGAGCGCGTGCTCATCCTGCCCGACGGCGTCGAGGACATCTGGAACCAGGAGTACCAGGAGCTGATCGAGCTCGCCTGACCGGCCCGGTCCCCGTCACCGCGCGTGGCCTAGGCTCGAACCGTGACGCACCGCGATTCGATGCTCGACTCCCGCCTCAACGACGGGTTGCGGGGCAGGCATGCCCTCACCGGCGATGCGCCCGTCTGGGATCTCGAGGCGCTTCCCGACGACCCCGCAGTGCTGTTCGCCGAATGGATGGAGGAAGCCGACGCTGCAGCGGTCCCGGAGCCGCACACCGCCACGCTCGCGACGGTGGATGCCGAGGGCGTGCCGGATGCGCGGACCCTCATCCTCAAGCGTGTCGACGCTCGCGGGTGGGCGATCGCGAGCACGCGGTCCTCGCGGAAGGGGGCGCAGCTCGGCGCCGTCCCGGCCGCAGCGCTGAACTTCTGGTGGCAGCCGCAGGTCCGCGCCGTGCGTGTACGCGGTCGAGTGGAAGAGGCGACGGCCGAGGAGAGCGCCGCCGATCTCGCAGCCCGGTCCCCGTCCGCCCGCGCGCGCGTCTCCGAGGGGGACTGGGTGCTCTGGCGCATCGTTCCCGATCGCATCGAGTTCTGGCAGGGCTCACATGATCGCCGCCACACCCGCGTCGTCTACGTGCCCGTCGGGTCCGGCTGGTCGCACACCGTCTCCGTCGAGTGAGCGGGCAGACCCGCAGGGTGCTCAGCGCGCGTCGAGCAGCTCGTCCTCCACGTCCGCGTCGGCGTCGCGGCGCCGGGGCTTCTTCTCCGGTACCGGGCGCCCCTCGACCTCTTCGCGGTGCTTCACGATCTCGGTGCGGATGATGTAGCCGATGAAGATGAAGCCCATCGCGGCGAACAGGATCCACTGGATCGCGTACGACAGGTGGGGCCCGGGGTCGTCGGTGGGGGAGTCGAACCCACCGAGCGCACCTTCACCGGCGGGATCCTCGCTGACGATCTGGCCGTAGGCGCTCGTGACGACGTCGCCGCCCACGCGGTCGGCGATCGACGGCACGTGGATCGTGGGGACCTGTCCTTCGGGGGCGCCTCGCCCCGAGGCGGGGAGCTGTTCGCTCGGCCGCAGGCGCACGACCACTTCGACCTCTCCGGAGGGCGGCGCAGGCACCGCGTCCGGGGAGTCGCCGTCGCCGGGCGGCACCCAGCCGCGGTCGACGATGAACACTCGTCCGTCGACGTCGCGGAACGGCACGAGCACCTCGAAGGCGCTCGTGCCGCCGTGCGGACGGTTGCGCACCAGGAGCTGTTCGTCGGCGAGATACTCGCCCTCCAGCAGGACGGGGTGCCACACGTCGCCGGGGTCGAGCTCGCCGTCGACGCCGATGAGGTCGGCGAGCGGCACGGGCGCCGCGTCGTAGTTCTTCTCGACCAGAGCGATCTGCTCGGCGCGGGACTCGTTGCGGTCGAACTGCCAGTGGGACAGGAACGCACATGCGACGGCGAAGCCGATCGCGATCAGGACGTACACGGTCCACCGGGTCATACGCGCGCTCATGAGGCGGCTCCGTCTCTCGTCGCCGCCGGGAGCTCCCGGACGGTCACGGGGAAGTCGCGCGCGGCGAGGTAGTCACGCAGGAAGGCCACATGCTCGGGGCACGCGAGCCAGATCTTCTCGCGATCCTCGGCGTGGATGCGCGGGTTGCGCCAGACGACCTGGGAGACGGCCGCGTCCCGGCATCCGGCACGCGAGCATTCGAGTCCACTCACGCGCGATCCTGGTCGCTCTCGCGGATGGTGATGATCCACGGGTCGTCGTTCGCGGCTTCGGGTGCCGCCTCCGGCTCCGGCGGCCGCGGCGCCTCGATCTCCTGCACGGGGGACTCGGCGGTCGTCTCGGTGCTGTCGCTGCCGGCGTTCGCGAACACGACGGCGATGTAGGGAAGGACAGCGGCGGCGATCGCGAAGACCCACGTGTACCAGCCGTAGGGCTGCACGAACATCATGAGGCCGAAGCACACGATGCGGATCGTCATCGTGAGGGCGTACCGGCGCACGCGGTGGTCACTCTCGGCCTGCGGCGACTGCGGCAGGGAGGTGACAGCGGGGACCAGGCGCTTGCTCTTCACGATGAGTCCAGCCTACGCCGCTGCGGGGCGTACGGCATGCCGATCCGAGGGTGGGCTCCCGCCGGATCCGACCCGACGGAGGTGCTCAGGTGGCGAAGACGAACGGCAGTGAGAACGCGCCCAGGAACAGGAAGCTCAGAACCGTCATGACGAGTCCGACCACGAGGAATCCGACCATGACGTAGCCCATGATGAGACCGGCGAACGCCATGCCCCGTCCGCCGATCGCCGGATTCGCCTTGGTCTGGCGCAGTGCCATGTGCCCGGTGATCACCGCGACCACGGAAGCGATCAGGGGGACCAGCGCCCAGAACAGGACCACGCCCGCGATACCGCAGATGAGCGACGTGATGGCAAGACCGCTCGTCGGACGGGGCGCGGGGTAGATCGTCGCCGGGTAGGCCTGGTAGGAGCCGGGCTGCTGCACGGGTGCCGCGGCGGGGTAGACCGGCTGCGCGGGGGCGCTGCCGTAGGCGGGCGCGCTGCCGTACGCGGGGGAGGTGCCGTAGGCGGGTGCGGCACCGGGGTACGCCTGGGTCGGTGCAGCGGGCGGCGCGGAGGGGATCCCCGGGTACGTCGGCGCCGGTGCCGCGGCGGGAGACGCCGCGTACGGCGGGGCCGGGGGTGCGGCGGGAGGCGGAGTCGGCTGCTGCCCGTCGGAGGAGGTGGGGATGCTGTTGTCGCTCACGCTCGTGCCTTTCGTCGCGTTCAGCGTTCCAGTCGGACCGGCTCCGTGTCAAACACGTCACGGGTGCCGCACGCGATGCGACGGCTAGGATCGATGGCGACCCGGCCGTCGACCCGTGCGGCCAGATCTGGAGTGGAAATGAGTTCTGAGCGCGTCGTCCTCGTCACCGGCGGCAACCGCGGCATCGGCCGTGCCATCGCCGAGCGTTTCGTCCGTGACGGCTACCGCGTCGCGGTCACCGCCCGCAGCGGCGAGGGCCCCGAAGGGACCCTGACCGTGCGCGCCGACGTGACCGACTCCGCGTCCCTCGACGCCGCGTTCACCGAGGTGGAGCAGCAGCTCGGCCCGGTGGAGATCCTCGTCGCGAACGCGGGCATCACGAAGGACACGCTGCTCCTGCGCATGAGCGAAGACGATTTCGACAGCGTGGTCGCGACGAACCTCGGTGGCAGCTTCCGCGTCGTCAAGCGCGCGTCGAAGGGCATGCTCCGCGCACGCTTCGGTCGCATCATCCTCATCTCCAGTGTGGTCGGACTCCTCGGCTCGGCGGGACAAGTCAACTACGCGGCGTCCAAGAGCGCCCTGGTCGGCTTCGCGCGATCGATCACCCGCGAGCTCGGCAGTCGCGGGATCACGGCGAACGTCGTGGCCCCCGGATTCATCGAGACCGACATGACCGCCGAGCTCCCCGAGGAGACTCAGGCGCAGTACAAGGCCAGCATCCCCGCCGGCCGTTTCGCGACGGCCGACGAGGTCGCGGGCGTCGTGACGTGGCTCGCGAGCGACGACTCCGGCTACATCTCCGGCGCCGTGATCCCGGTCGACGGCGGTCTCGGCATGGGGCACTGACCCTCACGCCCTCGCCTCGTCACAGGCCGACCGGCTCGGTCGGTCAGGAGCGTCGCGTGACGGCGGCGTCGATGAGCTCGGCGAGACGGTTCGGGACGGAGAACTGCGGCCAGTGGCCGGAGCCGATCCGCACGACCTCCGCGTCGGCGATGGCCGTGAACTCCGCACCGTAGGGTCCCCACTGCTCGAGCTCCGAGCGCAGGGTGTCTTCGTCGAGGCCGCCCATCAGCAGGGTCACCGGCACGCGGTGGCGTCCGCCGTCGAGCGCGATCGGGTCGGTCGGCACCTTCGCGGGAACGCTCTGCGTGAGCGGCGCCGTGCGCGCCCTGGTCTCCTCGTCCAGATCGTCGACGTCCTCCATGGGGAAGAAGTCCCAGCCGGGGAAAGGGATCACCCCGTCGACGACCGCGAACTCGCTGATGCCGAAACCCGAGGGCGGCGGCACCGTGTCGACGAAGACCACGCGCGAGACCGCATCGGGTCGGGCGTCCGCGACGCCCCAGGCCACATTGCCGCCGCCGCTGTGGCCGACGACCACGACCGGTCCGCCGACCGCGTCGACGGCGGAGACCCCCGACGTCACCCAGTCCGCGATGCCGATGTCCGCGGACTCCTCGACGGCCGCGCCGACGCCGGGCATCGTGAGGGCGTGCACGGTGTGCCCCGCGCGCTCCAGGTCGGCGGTCACGTCGGTCCAACTGTCGGCGTCGAGCCACAGTCCGGGGATGAGGATGATGTCCATGGCCCGACGATAGACGGGGCCTCCGACATCCGCTAGGGCAGCAGCGGCACGACCGCGGAGAGGTCCTGCGGCCCGACGACGAGACTCGCGGCGGCCCGCACGGCGGGCTTGGCGTTGAACGCGAGGCCGAGGCCGGCGACGCCCATCATGAGCAGGTCGTTCGCGCCGTCGCCGATCGCGATCGTCGCATGGCGGGGGACGCCGAGCTCGTCCGCCCACTCCTGCAGAGAGGCCGCCTTGGCCGCGGCGTCCACGATCTCACCGTCGACGCGACCCGAGAGGGCGCCGTCCACGACGTCGAGGCGGTTGGCGCGCCAGCGGTCCACGCCGAGCCGGGGAGCGATGTCGTCGAGGACCTCGTGGAACCCGCCGGAGACCACCCCGACCACGCCGCCGCGCGCATGCACGGCGGCCGTGAGCTCGAGCACGCCGGGTGTGGGCTCGACGCGGGCGCGCACGCGATCCAGTCCCTCCAGGGGGACGCCCGCGAGAGCGGCGACCCGCGAGCGCAGGCTGGTCGCGAAGTCGACCTCGCCGCGCATGGCGGCCTCGGTCGCCGCCTGCACCTCCGCGCGACGTCCCGCCTCGTCGGCGATCAGCTCGATCACCTCGTTGCGGATGAGGGTGGAATCGGCATCGAGGACGACGAGGAAGCGCACGGAGGTCACGCTCCGAGCCTAGCGAGCACCGGGAGCGACGCCGTGCGCGATGACGGCGACCGTCACGGCTCGATGAAGACGCCCTTGCCCACGACCGTGATGCCGGACTCCGTCACCGTGAAGCCGCGAGCCAGGTCGCGCTCGCGATCCACTCCCACCGTGGCGCCGTCGGCGAGCACGACGTTCTTGTCGAGGATCGCCCGATGCACCCGGGATCCCGCGCCGACCTGCACGTGGTCGAAGAGCACGGAGTCGGTGATGGTCGACCCGCCGCCCGCGAGCGTCCACGGACCCACCACGCTGCGTTCGAGATGCGTCCCCGACAGCACCGACCCGAGCGAGACGATCGAGTCGATCGCGTTGCCGATGCGGCCGACCGAGTCGCGCACGAACTTCGCGGGAGGGGAGTTCACCGCCTGCGAGTGGATCGGCCACTCCATGTTGTAGAGGTTGAAGATCGGGAGTGTCGAGATCAGGTCGCGGTGCGCGTCGAAGAACGAGTCGATCGTCCCCACGTCCCGCCAGTACGAGCGATCACGCGGAGAGGAACCCGGCACGTCGTTCTGCTTCATGTCGTAGTAGCCGGCCTCGCCGCGGTCGACGAAGTACGGCACGATGTCGCCGCCCATGTCGTGGCCCGACGTGGGGGACTCGCCGTCCGCCTCGACGGCGGCGATCAGTGCGTCGGCGTCGAAGATGTAGTTGCCCATCGAGGCGAGGACCTCGTGGGGCGAGTCGGAGAGGCCCTCGGCGTCCGTCGGCTTCTCGAGGAACTGCTTGATGCGGCCCGTCTCGGTGTCGGCGTCGATCACGCCGAACTGCGAGGCCAGGGCGAGGGGCTGCCGGATGCCGGCGACCGTGGCCTTGGCTCCGGACTCGATGTGCGCCTCGAGCATCTGCCGGAAGTCCATGCGGTACACGTGGTCGGCGCCGATGACGACGACGATGTCGGGCTTCTCGTCGTTGAGGAGGTTCATGCTCTGCAGGATCGCGTCGGCGGAGCCGGAGAACCAGCGCTTGCCCAGCCGCTGCTGCGCGGGCACGGAGGCGACGTAGGAGTCGAGCAGCGCGGACATCCGCCAGGTCTGCGAGATGTGCCGGTCGAGGCTGTGGGACTTGTACTGGGTCAGCACGACGATCTGGCGCAGGCCCGAGTTGATGAGGTTCGAGATCGCGAAGTCGATCAATCGGTACTGACCGCCGAACGGCACGGCGGGTTTGGCCCGGTCAGCGGTCAGTGGCATGAGCCGCTTGCCCTCACCGCCGGCGAGGATGATACCGAAGACCTTCTTTGGGGCTGACATGACCCCACCTTAGATGCCACGGGGCTCGCGTCACTAGCATCTGGACAAGCGAGTCACTAGCGTCTAAGAATGCGCGTCGAGATGCTCACGAAGGAATACCCGCCGGAGATCTACGGGGGTGCCGGAGTGCACGTCGCCGAGCTCGTCTCCGCGCTCCGCGAGAGAGTGGAGGTGACCGTCCGGGCGTTCGGCGCGGACCGTGACGAGCGGGGGACGTTCGCGTACCGCACGCCGTCCGGACTCGCCTCGGCGAACCCCGCACTGCAGACGCTCGGCACCGACCTCGAGATCGTCGCCGCGATCTCCGACGCCGATCTCGTGCACAGCCACACCTGGTACGCGAACTTCGCCGGACACATCGCGTCGCAGCTGCTCGGGATCCCGCACGTCCTCACGGCGCACAGCCTCGAGCCCCTGCGTCCGTGGAAGGCCGAGCAGCTCGGCGGCGGCTATGCGGTGTCGAGCGGCATCGAGAAGCTCGCCTACGAGAACGCCGCCGCCGTCATCGCGGTCAGCGCGGGGATGCGCGCGGACATCCTGCGCAGCTACCCCGCCGTCGACCCCACCCGCGTGCGGGTCATCCACAACGGGATCGACGTCGAGAAGTGGCGCCCCGTGCGCGACGAGGCGTTCCTGCGGTCGATCGGCATGGATCCGACCCGACCCTCCGTCGTGTTCGTCGGGCGCATCACGCGCCAGAAGGGCCTGCCGTACCTGCTCCGCGCCGCCCGTCTGCTCCCGCCGGAGGTGCAGTTGATCCTCTGCGCCGGCGCGCCGGACACCCCCGAGATCATGACCGAGGTGCAGGACGGGGTGCGTCTGCTGCAGCAGACGCGCGACGGGGTCGTCTGGATCGAGCGGATGCTCCCGCGCGACGAGCTCTCGGCGATCCTCACCGCCGCGACGACGTTCGTGTGCCCCTCGGTGTACGAGCCGCTGGGGATCGTGAACCTCGAGGCCATGGCCTGCGGCGCCGCGGTCGTCGGCACTGCGACCGGGGGCATCCCCGAGGTCGTGGCCGACGGGGTCACCGGGAGGCTCGTGCCGATCGAGCAGGTGCAGGACGGCACGGGGACGCCCGTCGACCCGGAGCGGTTCGTGTCGGATCTGGCTGCGGTGCTCACCGAGGTCGCCGCGGATCCGACGCGCGCCCGCGAGTACGGCGACGCCGGACGGGAACGTGCGCGCGCCGACTTCAGCTGGGCGGCGATCGCCGACACCACGCGCGCGCTGTACGCGGAGCTGACCGCCTGAGCCGATAGGCTGGAGAGCATGTCGAGCGCTCTGGAATTCACCGACGTCGTCGTGCGCCGTGAGGGCCGCAACATCATCGATCACGTGACCTGGCAGGTCGACGACGATCAGCGCTGGGTGATCCTCGGCCCGAACGGCGCGGGGAAGACGACGCTGCTGCAGCTCGCCGACACCCTGATGCACCCGACCGCGGGCACCCTGACCGTGCTGGGGGAGACCCTGGGCCGTACCGACGTGTTCGAGGTGCGTCCGCGCATCGGCTTCGCGTCGTCGGCCATGGCCAAGCGCATCCCGCGCGACGAGACGGTGCTCAACACCGTGCTCACCGCGGCGTACTCGGTGCTCGGCCGCTGGAACGAGAGCTACGAGGACATCGACGAGCGCCGCGCGCTGCGCGTCCTCGGCGACTGGCGTCTCGAGCACCTCGCCGACCGCACGTTCGGCACTCTCAGCGACGGCGAGCAGAAGCGGGTGCAGATCGCCCGCGCGGTCATGACCGACCCCGAACTGCTGCTGCTCGACGAGCCGACCGCCTCGCTCGACCTCGGCTCCCGCGAGGAGCTCCTCGCGCTGTTGAGCGGATACGCCTCGGCGCCCACGACTCCCGCGATGCTCATGGTCACGCACCACGTCGAGGAGATCCCGGTCGGCTTCACGCACGTGCTCCTCATCCGCGACGGCGGCATCGTCGCGGCCGGGCCGATCTCCGAGGCCCTGACCGCCGAGGCGCTCGGCGAGACCTTCGGCATGACGATCTCGCTGACGAGCGAGGGCGGCCGGTACGCCGCTCGCGCCGCGTCCTGAGTCCCGGCGCGGACCGGGTCGACCGATCTGATAGAATCGATCCTTGGTGCACTCAGCACCGCAGACTTCCCTCGTCCCTGGCACAATCCAGGGCAGTAGCTAAGGAATCCCATGAAGACTGACATCCACCCCGAGTACAAGGCCGTCGTGTTCCGCGACCTCGGTTCGGGCGAGACCTTCCTCACCCGTTCGACCGTCACCGGTGACAAGACCATCGAGCTGGACGGCGTGGAGTACCCGGTGATCGACGTCGAGATCTCCTCGGCCTCGCACCCGTTCTACACGGGCAAGCAGCGCATCATGGACTCGGCCGGTCGCGTCGAGAAGTTCAACCAGCGCTTCAAGGGCTTCGGCGGTTCCTCCAAGTAAGGACCTCCGCACCACGAAGGCCCCGGTTCCTCGGAACCGGGGCCTTCGTCGTGCGCGGGGGCTCCCGAGGATCAGGACCGCTCAGAGGTCGAGCGTGATCCGGTCGCCGCGGATGCCGTTCGGCGGGTCGCCGGCGACGGGAGCCGGTGCCGTGCGCTTCGTCTGGCGGTCGCGCTCCATGCCGGCGCCGTGCGCAGAGGGCATCCACACGGCCTCGAACGAGCCGCCGAGTCCTCCGCCCGGGCCCTCGTACTTGCGCTCCAGCGGCATGCGCGAGTACAGCGCGACGATCACGATCACGACCGCGATCACCACCACCAGCACGATCGCGATCGTCAGGAGCATCCCCACGGTCTCGGCCATGACACCCAGGCTACGGCGGCGTGCGTTCGTCCGCGTCCCCCCACGGGACGATGTTCAGCGGATCCGGCGACCGTGCGCGAGATCGATCAGGTGGGTGAGGACAGGGCCGGACCGGAGGCCGTTGTGCTCGTGCTCACTCGTGATCCACGGTGTGACACCGGGCAGCAGACGGGCCGTCTCGAGCGAGAACTCGAGGGGCACGTAGACGTCGTTCGCGTAGACCGCGGCCGCGCCGGTAGCGCCGGAGGTCTCGAGCGCGACGCGGTCGTAGAGGCGGGGCCACTCGAACTCGGCGAGCTCCAGCGCCACCTCGCGCCACGGCTGGAACGCGGGCACCGTCTCGGTCCACTCGCGGCGGATGTGCTCTCCCGTGAACAGGGTGACGTCGTCGCGGAAGTCGTCGGGCTCGGTGCGCTCGGCCGACCAGCGCGTCGCGTGGCCGTCGGCGTAGCTCGACTCGTGGAACGCGAAGTAGAGCGGATTGCGCCCGCCGTACGGCATCGCGTTCATGAGGTCGTGGCGGAAGGCGTTGGAGCGGTGGTCGCGCTCGAGCAGGGACCACAGGGTCTGCCACCCCTCGTTCATGCCGAGAGCGGATCCCATCGAGCGGAGCCGTGACCGGGAGACGACCTCGCCGTCGGGGAGGACGATGTCGCCGGCATCCGCGTGGTCGACGAGCCGGCGCATGCGATCGCGATGCTCGGGGAACCGACGGTAGTAGCGCTCCGAGGCGTCTCGCATCTTGTCGTAGCAGAGGGCGTAGACGTCGTCGGGGTGGCGTCCGACGGCGCTCAGCCCGCCGGTGATGAACACGTCGGCGAGCGAGCCCGCGTTCGTCGACAGGTACGCGAGCGTCGTGAATCCGCCGAAGGACTGACCGAGCACGCTCCAGGTGATCGCCCCGAGGTGCTCGCGGAACGCCTCGCAGTCGCGGACGATCGCGTCGGCGCGGAGGTGCGTGAGGTACTCGGCGACGGCGGACGAGCCGCGCGCCAGGTCGTCGTCGCCGACGGGGGTCGACAGGCCGGTGCCGCGCTGATCCAGCATCACGACGCGGTAGTGGGCGAGCGCCTCGTCGAGCCACGCGGGAGCGGTCGACGAGTGGAACGGTCGCGGTGCCTCGTGCCCCGGCCCTCCCTGGAGGTACACCAGGTAGGGGAGGTGCTCGCCGCCGTCGCGGGTCACGACACGGGCGAACACGTCGATCGTGCGCGTATCGGCCGGGTCGTCCCACACGAGCGGGAGAGTCAGGGTGTGCTCCTCGATCGCGAGGTCGAGGAGGCGGTGGACGCTGGTGGTGGTCATGTCACATCACGTTCCCGATGTAGGAGTACTTCACGAAGACCTCGGAGGCGATGCCCGCCTCATCGAGGACGCCCTGGACCGCGCTCATCATGTAGTTCGAGTCCCAGCCCATGTACAGATGGTGCGTGTCGTCGAGCTGGTCCCACTGGCCCTTCCACGCGGTCTCCTCGTAGATCGGACCGCCGTGCGCGGCGCAATAGGAGACGGCGGCCTCGCGGGTGTCGGTCCACGCGCGCCGGAACACGCGGTTGAACAGGTGCCTGACGTCGTACACCTCCCAGCGCTCGCCCCGGTACTCGACGTACTCGAACTCCCGTTCCCACCCGGCCGGCCACCCGCGGCGGCGCACGGCGTCCAGCACGGGAGTGAGGCCGTCGTCGTCGATCTCGGGCAGAGCGGGTCGTGCCCAGATGCGCAGCAGATCGGCGGTGAGCCGGATCGTGCGCGCGGAGATCGCGGCGGTGCCCCAGGTCGGGGTGTTCGCGAGCAGTGCCGTCTCGGCGACGGAGCTGCGCTCGTAGGCCGAGGCGCGCTTGACGTCGTAGGACTCCCCGAACCACCGCTCCGCGAGGTCCTGCTCGAGAAGCGTGAGGTTGCCGAGCGTCGGCGCGAGCGCACGGTGGGCGTTGCGCTCGTCGTCGGAGTAGTCGATCCACGGTCGTTCGCCGTCACCCGACCAGCTGTCGCTCGGCACGGTCGGCACGATGTGCTCGACGTCGTACTCCGCGATGTCGTCCACGCCCTCGATGCGACCGAGCACGTAGGCGGGGTGGGGGAGCTCGCTGTACTTCAGCACCGCGCTGACCCGCTCGTCGGACGGCGTGATGCGCGCGAACGCCCGGGCGAGGGCGTCGCGTCCGTTCGCACGGGCACGGCACAGTCGCGCGACGAGCCGCTCGTTCGGGAGGTTCACGAGCGTGCGGCGCAGGTACATCGCCTGGATCCACTCGAGCGTCTGCATCAGCTCCGCGCGGGGGATCAGGCCGCGCGAATGGTCGCTGTACACGCTCAGCACGAGCGGGTACGCGGCACGGCCGAAGGTGTTCACGCCCCGCAACTGGCGGGCAATCTCCGGATCGGGCTCGAGCGAGGGATCGAGCAGGATGCCGTAGATCTCGGCGTAGTGGCGCCAGACCTCGGCATCCGCCTGCAGATGCTCGACGTCGACGCGGGGGAAGGAGTGCCGGAACGCGCTGTACACGCCGTGCTCGCCGTTCGCCGCGACCTCGCGGCCCGTCGTCATGACGAGGTAGTGCCGCCAGAACGCGCCGATCGTCTCGCCCGTGTGCCGTTCGATGGGCAGCCAGAAGCGCGCCTCGACGTCGAGCTGCTCGGAGTGCGTGAGCCCCATGAGGATGTAGTTGTGGATGAGCTCGTGGTCGCGCAGCGGCTCGCCCGTGGAGTTCAGACTCTCGAAGATCTGCTGCGCGTTGGCCCCGGCGCCGAGCGTGATCGACACGTGCTCGAGCCGTCGCAGGCCGCGCCAGATCGACGCCGCCTCGTCGGCGTGCACCTGGCTGCGGAAGAACGCGTAGTTGTCGTCGAAGCGCGACTCGCGGTCGGCGTGGTCGCCGCGGTCCAGGACGACCGACTCGTACAGCTCGGCCCAGGCGTCGTGGGGGCGCAGCTTCGTGCGGGTGGTGTCGTCCGGGCGCACGAGCACGCGGGCGAGCTCGGTCGCGAGCGCGGGGTCGCTGTCGCGCACGGCGTGCTGGAGGGCGGCGACGAGCAGCATGAGCGTCGTGATCCGCTGCTGCCCGTCGATCAGGACGAGGTCGGTGTCGGCATCGGAGTCGTCGGCGGCGGAGAGGATCGAACCGATGAAGTGGCGGTGCGACGAGTCCTCCCGGGCCACGGCGCGCACATCGGCGAGGAGCTGCTCGCAGCCGCCGATGTCCCAGCGGTACTGCCGCTGATACACCGGCACGACGATGGTCGTGGAGTCCGCTGCGAGCCAATCGATCGTGTTGACGGCTGTCGCCTCGACGTTGGTCGCAGTGCTCATACTGGTGTCTCGTCCTCCCGTACCGCGGCGCGCCGAGGAGTCGCCCTGGCGCCCGGTTCAGTCTATTCGCTTATTCACGGCCACCCTCGGCGGCGCTCCCGACGCTCGCTGTTAGGCTTGCCTTATCAGGGCCTGTTAAAACGTGCTGGCCCCCGATGAAAGGACATGACCTCGATCATGGGATACATCACCTCCAAGGCGCTCGAAGACAAGGGCTTCGTCGTCCTCGACAGCTACAACCAGGAACTCGACCCCAAAGAGTGGCTGGACATCGAGTACAACGACTGGAAGTCCTCGGGCGACACGCGCTTCGCGCCGCTGGCGAGTGCGAAGGGCGAGATCGAGTGCAACGGCTTCTGGAACCACAAGCCGCCGCGCACCGACAAGGACGGCGTCTGGATCGACGAGCAGACCTCCAAGGCTCCGAACCTCACGCGCCGCGCGCAGGAGCCGGGCGCGAATGTCGGCCGCTGCCGCGTCATCGAGCTGCAGCCGACCCCGTACGGCGAGTGCCTCTACAACCTCCACCAGGACGACAACAACCGTCTGAACCCCGACGGCACCGGTTGGGTGGTCCGCGGATTCTTCAACCTCACGGACGATAAAGACAGCTTCTTCGTCCTGCGCGAGAACCGCACCGACCCGAGCATCGAGTACCGCATCGCGCTGCCCGCGGGTGCTCAGCTCATCGTCGACACGCAGCGTCTGTGGCACGCCGCCACGCACGTCGGCACCGAGCCGCGCTACTGCCTCATCACCTCGTGGACGTCGGGCCCCGAGCTCGACGCCTACATCGAGAAGTACAACGGCACGCAGGACGTCCCGAACGTCGAGGTCCCGCAGGACGTGCTCGAGGCCGGATACGCCGAGCAGGCCCGTCGCGACGCCGCCCGCGCCGCGTACTACGCCGCCAAGGGCCAGCAGGTCAAGCAGGCCATGAGCGAGGCGTAAGCGCCCCTCTCACGAAGAGCCCCGGTCGTGCGCGACCGGGGCTCTTCGCGTTCGCGAATCACACGCTTGTGATTTCCTCGTCCCTGGGCGAGAATGGGCGCATAACCGCATATCTCGCCGGATCCCGTGGTTCAGGTCGTTGGGGAAGACGCACCTGATGAAACGGAGAGATCATGGCGACGGCTCACGCACGCGGAGTGGTGTTCATCCACTCCGCACCCCGCGCGCTCTGCCCGCACCTGGAATGGGCGGTCGGACGCGCCATCGGTCGCGCCGTCAGCTTCGACTGGAGCGACCAGCCCGTGCTCGACGGCGCCCGTCGTGCCGAGTTCTACTGGGATGGCCCGGTCGGCACCGGAGCAGCTCTCGCGACCGCGATCCGCGGATGGGAGCACCTCCGCTTCGAGGTCACGGAGGACCCGACGCCGCGCAGTGACGGCGGCCGTTGGCTGCACACCCCCGACCTCGGCATCCATTACGCGCAGACGGACGCCGCCGGCAACATCGTGATCGGCGAGGACCGCATCCGCTACGCGATGGAGATCGCCGCAGGAAGCGCGATCGAGCTGCAGCGCGAGCTCGACGTCGCCCTCGGCTCGGCGTGGGATGAGGAGCTCGAGCCCTTCCGCCACGCCAGCGACGACGCCAGGGTCGTGTGGCTCCACAAGGTGGGCTGAACACCGCCGATGAGACGTGGAGCGGGGAGGCGCGAGTATCGGATGCCGGTGACGGATCCCGGACGCTGAGAAAACGTATCCCCCTCCAGATGACGAGGACCCCGCCCCGGGGACGGGGCGGGGTCCTCGTCTGCGTCAGATGACCGCCGCGTGCGGGATCGCCTCCGTGCGCGGAGTGTCACCCGCGTGGACGTCGTCCCAGGCGAGGCGCAGTCGCTCCATCGCCTGAGCGGTCCGCTCGGGGGACAGCGTGATGGGGATGCGGACCCGCCGCTCCAGCACGCCTCCGGTGGCGAACCGCGGCCCGGGCGGGAGCACGAGTCCGTGGTCGCGCGCCGCGAGCGACACCGCGGTCGAGATCGGGGAGCCGAGGTCGAGCCAGGTGGAGAGTCCGCCGGGCGTCGTCGGCATCTCCAGTCCGCCGATCCGGGCGAGCCCCGCAGCGACCGCATCCCGTCCCTGGTGCAATCGGGAGGTGACGTGAGTCGTGAGCGCGGGCATGTCCTGCAGGAGCTCGATCGCGATGCACTGTTCCAGGAGTGCCGTGCCCAGTTCGAAGGTGGGACGTGCGGCGAGCAGCCGCGCGACGAGCTCCCGGTCGGCTCTGATCCACCCGATGCGGAGGCCGCCCCAGGCGATCTTCGACATGGATCCGACCGTGATGACCTCGGGGCTGAACGCGGCGAGAGGGTGGGGCGACCATCCGCGGTCGATGTCGAGCTCCGAGGTCGTCTCGTCCGCGATCACGTGAGTGCCGACGTTGCGGGCCGTCGTGGCGACACGTGCGCGTGACGAGTCCGGAAGCGTCGCGCCGGTGGGGTTGTGGAAGTCGGGGATCAGGTACGCCACATGCGGTCGTCCGCGCAGCAGCGTGTCGGTGAGGTGCCGTTCGTCCCAGCCGTCGATGTCGACGGGGGTCGGGAGCATGCGATATCCGTGGTGATGCAGCGCCTCGCGTGCGTGGGGGAACGTGGGCTGTTCCACCAGGGCGCGCTCTCCGCGGCGCCCCAGTGTCGCGAGCACGAGGTTGAGGGCGTTGAGCGCACCCGACGTGATGATGATCTGGTCCGCGTCGGTGGGGGCGCCGCGTTCGGCGAAGCGGCGCGCGACGGCGTCACGAAGCTCAGGCAGGCCTCGCAGCGAGTACCCGCTCGTCCCGCGGAGCGCGGCGAGACGCGGCAGCGAGCGCACCGTGGCGTCGTACAGCCCCGGCGTCGAGTCCATGGAGGCGATCGAGAGATCGATCATGGACTCGTCGTCCGCATCGATCGAGGCGGAGGTGGTGTGCGGGAGCGCGACCCTGGTGCTGCCGCCGTGCACGCGCGACACGTAGCCGTCCTGGTCCAGCAGGTCGTACACCCGAGTCGTCGTGGAGCGCGAACGGTGGAGTTCGAGCGCGAGCGCGCGTTCGCTCGGGAGCCGTTCGCCGACGGTCAGGCGCCCGTCGAGGATGAGCGCACGGATGCGGTCGGCGAGCTCGACAGCGGTGGCACCGGCGACGTTCTGCGGGCCGAGGTGCTCGACGAGTCGGGAGGTCATGTCTCCAGCATGCCGCAAAGTGGACTGAGATCATCAGGCCACTTTCTGAGCACTGGCCTCGGACGGACGGGGTGCACCCGATCCACGATGGAGGGATGCAGCTCCGTTCCCCGTTCCTCCCGATCACCGCGACGAGCCGGCGCGACCTCGTCGAGCGTCTCGCGCAGCTCGTGATCGGCCTGTTCCTCTACGGTGTCGCGCTCGGATTCATGGTGCGCGGAGGCATCGGCGTCGCTCCCTGGGACGTGCTGGCTCTCGGGGTCTCCGAGCAGTTCGGGCTCGGCTACGGATTCGTCACGGTGCTGGTGTCGATCGTCGTGCTGCTCCTGTGGATCCCGCTCCGACAGCGCGTCGGCGTCGGCACCGTCCTCAATGCGCTCCTGATCGGCCCGAGCGCCGACCTCACGCTCGCGATCGTGCCCGCGCCGCCGTCCGTGTGGATCGGCGCTCCGATGTTCGTCGGCGGTCTCGTGCTCCTCGCCTTCGCGACCGGTCTGTACATCGCGGCCGACTTCGGTCCCGGCCCGCGGGACGGACTCATGACCGGGCTCGTGGCGCGCACCGGATGGCGGGTGTGGATCGTCCGCACTCTCATCGAGGGGAGCGTGCTCGTGATCGGATTCCTGCTCGGCGGCCCCGTCGGAGTCGGCACCGTGCTGTTCGCGTTCGGGGTCGGTCCGCTCGTCGGTGTGTTCCTGCCGTGGGCCACGCGCGTGCGCGCGGCGAGGTCGGGGCAGCTCGCGCGCCCCGCGTCCGCCTAGCGCCGCGCGTACAGAAGAGGCGGCCCGGGAAGGTTCCCGGGGCCGCCTCGCTCGTCGTGCGGGTCAGAGCTCGTTCGCGAAGACCGCGACGGCGTTGTGCCCGCCGAACCCGAAGGAGTTGCTGATCGCGATCTGCGGGCCGTCTCCCAGCGGCTGCGCCTCGCCCGAGAGCTTGAACGGCACCGCGGGGTCGGGCTCGGTCATGTTGATCGTGGGCGGCGCGACGCGGTCGCGCAGCGCCAGCAGGGAGAAGATCGCCTCGAGCGCACCGGTGCCGCCGAGGAGGTGACCCGTCGACGCCTTGGTCGCCGACACGGGGATCTCGTCGATCCGGTCGCCGAAGACCTTGCGCAGGGCGACGTACTCGTTGGGGTCGCCCACGGGCGTCGACGTGGCGTGCGCATTGATGTGCGTGACCTGGTCGGCCGTGATGCCCGCACCCTCCAGAGCCTGCGTCACAGCGCGCGCGGCGCCGTTGCCCTCGGGGTCGTTGCCGGTGATGTGGTACGCGTCCGCCGTGACGGAGCCGCCGAGCACGTAGCCGTAGATCTTCGCGCCGCGGGCCTTCGCGTGCTCCTCGGTCTCGAGGATCAGGGCGGCCGCGCCCTCGCCCATCACGAAGCCGTCGCGGTCGATCGCGCCCGGACGAGAAGCCGAAGCGGGGTCGTCGTTGCGACGGGACAGCGCCTGGGCGGAGGCGAAGGACGCCATCGTGATCGGGTGGATGGCAGACTCGGTGCCACCGGCGATCACGACGTCCGCGACGCCCTCCTGCAGGTGGTCGTAGGCGTGGATGATCGACTCGGTGCTCGAGGCGCAGGCGCTCACCACGGTCTGGGCGTAAGCGCGGGCCTCGAACTGCAGCGAGAGGTTGCCGGCCGCCGCGTTCGGCATGAGCATCGGCACGGTGAGGGGCATCACACGACGCGGGCCCTTCTCACGCAGCGTGTCCCACGCGTCGAGGAGCGTCCAGAGGCCGCCGATGCCGGTGGCGAAGTCGACGCCGAGGCGCTCGGGGGCGACGTCGGGCGAGCCGGCATCCGCCCAGGCCTCGCGCGCCGCGATCAGCGCGAACTGCGAGGACGGGTCGAGACGCTTTGCCTCGTGACGGGGGAGGACCTCCTCGGGACGGACGATCGCCTCGGCGGCGAAGGTCACGGGCAGCTGGTACTGCTCCACCCAGTCGTGCTCGAGAGTGCGGGCGCCGGACTTCCCGGCGAGGAGGTTCGTCCAGTTCTCGGGGGCGGTCCCGCCGATGGCGGACGTGGCGCCGATGCCGGTGACGACGATGCGCTTGGTCATGAGTGGTTCCTTGTCAGGCGGGTCGAACGGAAGACGGGCAAGGCAGAGGATGCCACGCCCCGCGGATGCGGGGGTGGCATCCTGGCGGGATTACTCCTGGCCTGCGACGATGAAGTCGACGGCGTCGCCGACCGTCTTGAGGTTCTTGACCTCGTCGTCCGGGATGGTCACGCCGAACTTCTCCTCGGCGTTGACGACGATCGTCATCATCGAGATCGAGTCGATGTCGAGGTCGTCCGTGAACGACTTCTCGAGGGCGACCTCGGAGGCGTTGATGCCGGTCTCGTCGGTGATCAGCTCTGCGAGGCCGGAGAGGACCTCATCCTTGGTGAAAGCCATTGTGGTCTTCCTTTTCTTACGGGGTTGATTTCGGAACCGTGGAACAGTCTAGGGAAAGTCCGGGCGTTCTCAGGGGAGGACGACGACCTGTGCGGCGAAGACGAGCCCGGCGCCGAAGCCGATCTGCAGGGCCAGCCCCCCGGAGAGCTCGGGGTTCTCGGCCATCAGACGGTGGCTCGCGAGCGGGATCGATGCGGCAGAGGTGTTGCCCGTGGTCTCGATGTCTCGAGCGATCACGGTCGACTCCGGCAGGCCGAGCTGTTTGGCGAACTCGTCGATGATCCGCATGTTGGCCTGATGCGGGATGAACGCCGCGATGTCGGCCGGCTCCACGCCCGCCCTGTCCAGCGCCTCGCGAGCGACCTTCGCCATCTCCCAGACGGCCCAGCGGAAGACCGTCTGGCCCTCCTGGCGCAGCGTCGGCCACGGCACCTCGCCGTCGCGGAACTCGGTGAGCGTGCTGTTCATGCCCACGGCATCGGCCTTGGACCCGTCGGAGCCCCACACGGCCGGGGCGATCCCGGGGGTGTCGCTCGGGCCGATCAGCGCCGCGCCGGCGCCGTCGCCCAGCAGGAAGGAGATGCTGCGGTCGGTCGGGTCGACGATGTCGGAGAGCTTCTCCGTGCCGATCACGAGCGCGTAGCGTGCGGCGCCGGCCCGGATGAGCGCGTCGGCCTGCGTGACCGCGTACGCGTAACCGGCGCACGCGGCGTTGATGTCGTAGGCGGCGGCGGGGTTGGCACCCACGCGGTCGGCGACGATCGCCGAGACGGACGGCGTCTGCTTGGGGTTGCTGATCGTAGCGACGATCACGAGGTCGACCTGATCCGCCGGGACTCCTGACTTCTCGATGGCCTCGGCCGCGGCCGTGGTGGCCAGGTCGATCGCGTCCGTGCCCTTGTCGGCGCGAGTGCGGGTCACGATGCCGGTGCGCTGACGGATCCACTCGTCGCTCGAGTCGATCGGCCCGACGAGGTCGTCGTTCGGCACGGCGTTCTCGCCGCGTGCGGCACCGTACGAGTAGATGCGGGTGTACGCGGGGCCCGAGACCTGGGTCAGGGTGACGCTCATGCTGCTTCTCCGTTCAGCAGCGCGACGGCCGCGTCGAGATCGTCGGGAGTCTTCACGGCGACGGTGGGGACACCGCGCAGACCGCGCTTCGCGAGGCCGGTCAGCGCGCCGGCCGGAGCCAGCTCGATCAGGCCCGTGATGCCCTGGTCGGCGAACGACGCCATGCACAGGTCCCAGCGCACGGGCGAGGAGACCTGGTCCACGAGGTACGTCAGGGCGGTCGAGCCGTCGGACACGACGGAACCGTCGCGGTTGGTCCACAGCGTGATCGTCGGGTCGGCGGGCGTGACGGCCGACACGGCCTCACGCAGCGCGTCGACGGCGGACGACATGTACGAGGTGTGGAAGGCGCCGGCGACCTGCAGCGGTACGACGCGGGTGCCCTTCACGGGCTCGCTCGCGAGGGCGTCGAGCCCGGCGAGCTCGCCGGCGACGACGATCTGGCCGCCGCCGTTGAAGTTCGCGGGGGAGAGCCCGAGTTCGGTGAGTCGGGTGAGCAGGGTCTCCTCGTCGCCTCCCAGTACCGCGCTCATGCCGGTCGGGGTCTGCGCAGCGGCATCCGCCATCGCGCGACCGCGGATGCCGACGAGACGCATGCCCGTCTCGGCATCGATCACGCCGCTGTTCACGAGCGCGGCGATCTCGCCGACCGAGTGCCCGGCGACGCCGTCGGCGCGGCGCCCTGCACGGGCCTCCAGCGCGGTGGCGGCGACGAGGGACGCGGCCACGATCAGCGGCTGCGCGATGCGCGTGTCGCGGATCGTGTCGGCATCCGACTCGGTGCCGTGCTGGCGGAGATCGACCTGCGCGGCGTCCGAGTAGGCGGCGATGCTCTCAGCCGCACCGTCCAGCTCGAGCCAGGGGGAGAGGAAACCGGGGGTCTGCGAGCCCTGTCCTGGGCATACGACGACAATCACATCCCCAAGTCTGCCAACGATCGAGCGGAAGCGGTGGATGATTCATCACAAGTTTCGGAAGAACCCTTGTGAGTGACGCACAGATACGGCGTGTCGTGTGTGTTCAGCGCGGCGGACGACGCGTCGGAACGCGCCGTCGAACCTGATCCGCCGCACCGATCGACCCGAGGATGAGCGCGGTCTGCAGGATCAGCGCCTCGCGCGGCCCCGTCGCGTCCCAGCCGATGACCTCGCTCACGCGCTTGAGGCGATACCGCACCGTGTTCGGATGCACGAACAGCTCTCGTGCGGTCGCCTCGAGCGACCGACCGTTGTCGAGATAGCTCCACAGCGTCGTGACGAGGTCCGTCGAATGCGCCTGCAGGGGACGGTAGATGCGCTCGATCAGGGTCTGCTTGGCGAGCGGGTCGCCGGCCAGCGCGCGCTCGGGCAGCAGATCGTCGGCGTCGACGGGGCGGGGAGCGCTGCGCCAGGCGCGGGCGACCGCGAAACCGGCGAGCGCTGCACGCGCGCTCTGGCTCGCGTCGACGAGCGCGGCGACAGCCGGACCCAGCACGACGTACCCCGGTCCGAACGACGGCTCGAGCCGCGCGGCGATCTCGTCGAAGCCGAGCTCCGGCTCGTCGTCGTCCTGCCCGGGCACGCGGGCGCGGCCGATGACCAGCACGAGGCGCGAGCCCTGCACGCCGATCAGCACGTCGATCGAGAGCTTGCGCGCCGTGCGACGCACCAGGTCGACATCGAACTGCGGGGGCGTGGTGCCCACGAGGACGGCGACCTCTCCGTGTCCGTGCCAGCCGAGCGCCGCGATGCGGCTGGGAAGCTCCTCGTCGGCCTCGCCCGTGAGGATCGAGTCCACCACGAGCGCCTCGAGTCGCGCATCCCACAGACCGCGGGCCTCGGCGGCCCGGGCGTACACGTCGGCGGCTGCGAAGGCGAGATCGCGCGAGTACAGGAGGATCGCCTCGCGGAGATCCTCGCCGCGCCCGGCGACACGCTCCTCGGTGACCTCGACCGTGACGCGGATCAGCTGCAGTGTCTGCTGAAGGCTGACGCTGCGAAGCAGCTCCCGGGGAGCCGCGGCGAAGATGTCGGCCGCGATCCACGGGGTCGAGGTCGGGTCGTCGTACCACTGGATGAACGAGGTGATGCCGGCCTGAGCCACCAGCCCGACCGCAGAGCGGCGGGCCGGTGGCATGTCGGCGTACCAGGGGAGCGTGTCCTCCAGGCGCTTGATCGTCACCGAGGCGATGTCACCGGAGATCCGGCGCAGCCAGGTGAGCGTCGCGGCCTTGTCCATTCCGCGTGGAGACGATGCTGTCACCGATGGCTCAGCTTTCGCCGCCCGCGTTACCGCTCGTGCCCGCGTTCACATCGTGGAGGCGGTACTTCTCGATGGCCCGCGCGGCCAGCGACCGGTCGACGGTGCCCTCCTCGGCGAGCGCCTGCAGCGTGCGCACGACGAGCGACGGACCGTCGATCTTGAAGTACCGGCGGGCGGCGGCGCGCGTGTCCGAGAACCCGAAGTCGTCGGCACCGAGCGTGGCGTAGCGGTTCGGGACCCACGGACGGATCTGGTCCTGCACGGCGTGCATGAAGTCGCTCACCGCGACGACCGGACCCTCGGCGCCCTGCAGCTTCTGGGTGAGGTACGCCGTCTGGGGCTCCTCCTCCGGGTACAGGAAGTTGTGCTCGTCGGCCGCGAGGCCGTCGCGGCGCAGCTCGGTCCAGGACGTGACCGACCAGACGTCGGCCGAGACGTTCCAGTCGTTCTTGAGCAGCTCCTGCGCCTCGAGAGCCCACGGCAGGCCCACGCCCGACGCGAACAGCTGAGCACGGGGGCCGTCGCCGTCGCCGACCGAGACGCGGTGGATGCCGCGGACGATGCCGTCGACGTCCACATCCTCGGGCTCGGCGGGCTGCACGAGCGGCTCGTTGTAGACCGTCATGTAGTACATGACATTCGGGTCCTCGTGCTTCCCGCCGTACATCCGCTCGAGACCGGACCGCACGATGTGCGCGATCTCGTAGCCGTAGGCCGGGTCGTAGGAGATCGTCGCCGGGTTGGTCGACGCGAGTAGGTGCGAGTGCCCGTCGGCGTGCTGCAGGCCCTCACCCGTGAGGGTGGTGCGGCCCGCGGTCGCGCCGATGATGAAGCCGCGCGCCATCTGGTCACCGGCGGCCCACTGGGCGTCGCCGGTGCGCTGGAAGCCGAACATCGAGTAGAAGATGTAGATCGGGATCAGCGGCTCGCCGTGCGTGGCGTACGAGGTGCCCGCCGCGGTGAAAGCCGCGAGAGCGCCGGCCTCGTTGATGCCGACGTGGACGATCTGGCCCTGCGGGCTCTCCTTGTAGGCCAGGAGCAGCTCGCGGTCGACCGACGTGTAGTGCTGGCCGTTCGGGTTGTAGATCTTCGCGGTCGGGAAGTACGCGTCCA
This sequence comes from Microbacterium sp. NPDC089696, assembly GCF_044749125.1. Classification (NCBI taxonomy): domain Bacteria; kingdom Bacillati; phylum Actinomycetota; class Actinomycetes; order Micrococcales; family Microbacteriaceae; genus Microbacterium; species Microbacterium sp. NPDC089696. The sequence continues at coordinate 91,484 of NZ_JBIVHF010000003.1, forward strand.
TGCCGAACGTGCGCGCCTCGTCCGGGATGATCGGCACGATGCGGTGGCCGAACTCCTTCGTGCGCAGCAGGTCCTTGAGCAGGCGGACGAACGCCATGGTCGTGGCGATCTCCTGCGTGCCGGAGCCCTTCTTGGGCAGCGCGTACGCCGCGTCGTCCGGCAGCGACAGTCCGACGTGCGTCGAGCGGCGCTCGGGCAGGAAGCCGCCGAGAGCCTTGCGGCGCTCGAGCATGTACTGGATCGTCTCGTCCTGGGGGCCCGGGTTGTAGTACGGGGGAAGGTACGGGTTCTCCTCGAGCTGCGCGTCCGTGATCGGGATGTGCATCGTGTCGCGGAACGTCTTGAGGTTGTCCAGCGTCATCTTCTTCATCTGGTGGGTCGCGTTGCGTCCCTCGAAGTGCGGGCCGAGGCCGTAGCCCTTGACCGTCTTCGCCAGGATGACCGTCGGCTGCCCCTTGTGCTCGGCCGCCGCCTTGAAGGCCGCGTAGACCTTGCGGTAGTCGTGGCCGCCGCGCTTGAGGTGCCACACCTGGTCGTCGGTGTAGTCCGAGACCAGGGCGGCGGCGCGCTCGTCCTTGCCGAAGAAGTGCTCGCGGACGTACGCGCCGGACTCGGCCTTGTACGTCTGGTAGTCGCCGTCCGGCGTCTGGTTCATGATGTTGAGCAGTGCGCCCTCGGTGTCACGGGCGAGCAGGTCGTCCCACTCGCGGCCCCAGACGACCTTGATGACGTTCCAGCCGGCGCCGCGGAAGTACGACTCCAGCTCCTGGATGATCTTGCCGTTGCCGCGGACGGGGCCGTCGAGGCGCTGCAGGTTGCAGTTGATCACGAAGTTGAGGTTGTCGAGGCCCTCGTTCGCGGCGACCTGCAGCTGGCCGCGGCTCTCGATCTCGTCCATCTCGCCGTCGCCGAGGAACGCCCACACCTGCGAGGACGAGGTGTCCTTGATGCCGCGGTTCTCGAGGTACTTGTTCGACATGGCCTGGTAGATCGCGTTGATCGGGCCGAGACCCATCGACACGGTCGGGAACTGCCAGTAGTCCTGCATCTGGCGCGGGTGCGGGTACGAGGGGATGCCGAAGGGCGCCTGCGACTGCTCCTGGCGGAAGCCGTCGAGGTGCTGCTCGGTCAGACGGCCCTCAAGGAACGATCGGGCGTAGATGCCGGGGGAGGCGTGGCCCTGGATGAAGATCTGGTCGGCGCCTCCGGGGTTGTCGGCACCGCGGAAGAAGTGGTTGAAGCCGACCTCGTACAGCGCCGCGGAGGACGCGTAGGTGGAGATGTGCCCGCCGACGCCGATGCCGGGGCGCTGCGCGCGGTGCACCGTGACGGCCGCGTTCCAGCGGATCCAGGCGCGGTAGCGGCGCTCGATCTCCTCGTCACCGGGGAACTCGGGCTCGTTCTCGACGGCGATCGTGTTGATGTAGTCCGTGGTCGGGACCATCGGCACGCTCAGGTGCAGCTCCTTGGAGCGCTTGAGCAGGCTCAGCATGATCTCGCGTCCGCGGCCATGCCCCTTCGCCTCGACGAGCTCGTCGAGCGACTGCTGCCACTCGCCCGTCTCTTCCGGATCGCTGTCGAGGTTGCCCTGGGAGTACGGATCCTGGTCGTGCACAGTCACGGGGGAGCCTTTCGTCATGCTGGCAGGTCATGCCAAGGAAACGGGAAGCGACGCGGGCAGCCTTGTCGGCTGTGCACAACGCGTGCCCCCCTCAGCCTATCCCTCTTCCACGACATGGGTGCGCATCGGGTCGTCTGTAGACTGAACCCACCAGGGCCTTTAGCTCAGCTGGTAGAGCGCCACGTTTACACCGTGGATGTCGTCGGTTCGATCCCGGCAGGGCCCACCGTGAGTCGTGGAGAGGCTCAGGGGCGCACCGGCGGCAGCATCCGATGCGAGAGCGCGCGCACCGACCGCAGCCGCTGTCCGTGCCGGAGGAACAGCGCGATCGCCGACAGGCGGCGACGCAGACCCCACCAGGTCACGAGCGACAGGGACTCGGTCACGATCGCGCCGCTCATCTTCGATTCGCCGTGCTCGCGCTCCACGAACGTGATCGGCACCTCGACGACACGCAGCCCGCGCTCGAGAGCGCGCCAGAGCAGGTCGACCTGGAAGCAGTAGCCCTGGGACGCGACGTGGAGCAGGTCGATCCGTCGCAGCGCGGCAGCGCTGAACACGCGGTATCCGCCGGTGGAGTCGCGCACGTCGATCCCTAGCGCCAGTCGGGCGTACAGGTTCCCGCCGCGGCTCAGGATCTCGCGGTGGCGGGACCAGTTCACGACCGTGCCGCCGGGCACCCAGCGGGAGCCGAGGACCAGGTCGTGGTCGATCAGCTGCTCGACGAGGCGGGGCAGCTCCTCCGGGCGGTGCGAGCCGTCGGCGTCCATCTCGACGAGGGCCCAGTAGTCCCGCTCCAATCCCCAGGCGAACCCGGCCAGATACGCGCCGCCGAGCCCGTTCTTCTCCTCCCGATGGAGCACATGGACCTCGGGATGCCGCGCAGCGAGGTCGTCGGCGAGCCGGCCCGTGCCGTCGGGCGAGGAGTCGTCGACGACGAGGATGTCGGCGTCGACCGAGGCCAGCACCCGCCCCACGATCGACTCGAGGTTCTCGATCTCGTTGTACGTGGGGATGATGACGAGCGTCTCGTTCACGGTGTGTCCTTTCGAGGGGTCAGGCGCGGAGTTCCGCGAAGACGATGAGGTTGTCGAGGTAGTGGCCGGTGGAGGAGTCGAACACGCCGCCGCAGGTGATCAGCCGCAGCTCAGGGGTCGGGACGTTGCTGTAGACGGATGCGGTGGGGAACTCCGCCTTCGCGGACTGCGCGGTCCCGCTCACCACGAACGTGGCCGCCGACCCGTCGGACAGAGTGACGACGATCTCGTCACCTGCCGCCAGGGTGCCGATCGCGGCGAAGACAGCGGGCGCGGTGGGGGAGTCGACGTGTCCGGCGATGATCGCGGGACCCACCTCGCCGGGCACGACTCCGCCCGCGTACCAGCCCGCGAGGTCGTAGTCGACGGGTGCGCCGAGGCGTCCGTCGGCGCCGAGCGCGAGGTCCTCGAGCGCGGAGTCGACTCCGATCGCCGGTATCTGCACGCGAGTCGGGACCGCCTCCGTCGCCGGAGCCGTCGACGCGCTCGGGTCCTGGAGTCCTCCGGCCGAGAAGCCGTCGGGCGCGGCCGTCACGATCGGTGAGGAGGCGGCACCGGAACCGCACGCGGCCAGGAGCAGGGCGACAGTCAGCGCTCCCCCCGCCCCCAGCGCGCGTGCGGCGCCGATCCGGGCGCTCATGACGCGCTCGTCCCGCAGCCGCCCAGGGTGTCGTCCGTGAGCATCGCGGTCGAGAGCATCACCCATGCGGCGCCGTAGTACGTCGGGTACTCGGCCGAAAGCTGCGCGGCGCGCTCGAGGTCTGCGGTCGCTGCGTCGTCGTCGCCGGCCGCCTGCGCGGATGCCGCACGTGCGGTGTATCCGAATGCCGACTGCTCCGACACCAGCGGGCCTCCACCGAGGTCGAGACGCGAGGAGAGCTCCTTCTCGCGATCCAACGTCTCCAAGGGCATCGCGGCGAGCGAGACATCGCTCGGGGTGCATGACTCGGCGTACCGGAGCATCAGCCGCGGTGCGTCGAACGCGTACTGCACGGGGTCGCCTTCGCCGAGCGGACCGGGCATCGGCTCGATCAGACCGTCGCTGTGGATCTGGGCCCAGTCCGGTGGGAGGTCGGTGGCGCCGAGGATCTCGGTGGTCACGGCGGCGCTTCCCGCCTGCAGCTCCGCCCAGCGCGGGTCACCGGTCGCCCCGCCGAGGATCTCGTAGGCGACGGGTGACGCGTAGCTGGGGTTGTAGGCGTACGGCTCGCGGTCCGCAGCCCAGAGCCCCGGCAACAGGATGCGTCCGCGCTCGGTGACGACGGTCATACGATCCGCGATCACGGTCGCGAGGTCCACGCCCGCCTGACGCAGGTCGTCGCGTCCGAAGCGGTCCCCGGCGAGGACGAGCGCCCGCGCGGCGTCGAGGTCGGCGTCGGACGCAGGCTCGTCGTCGACGACCTTGCCGTCCTCCCACCGCCACGCCATCAGCCCGTCGGAGCGCACCAATTCGTCCTCGGTCCACGTCCAGATCTCGTCGAACCGCTTCTCGTCGTCTGCGATCACGGCGGCGAAGAGCCCGTACGCCTGTCCTTCGCTCACGGTGTCGCCTCCCTCGTCGTGGCGTACGACTCGCCCGTCGTCGACCCAGTCGTCGAGGAACGAGGTCGCGAGCTCCGCGGCGTCGAGCTTCGGCGCCTCGGCGTCCGAGGCGGGAAGCGGGGTCGAGGTCGTGTCCGGAGCCGTTTCGGGCGGACCGTGGTCGGACGAGAGTGCTCCGACGGCCAGGACGGCTGCTCCCGCGGTCACCACGACCGCTCCCGCTGCGATCCCGAGCAGTGCGGCGCGGCGCATCAGAGGATCCCTCCCAGGAGCTTGGCCGGCGCCGCCGGTGTGTCGTCTGCGGCGGCGAGGAAGCCGCCGCCGGTGTCGACGCCGCCGTCCGGCACATCGCCGACGGACGCGCTGTCGAGGATCGGCAGGATCGTCAGCCCGCCATTCGCTGTGTCGAGCACGAAGAGCGTCGTGACGCTGCCCGGCGCGACCGAGACGTCGGCCGTGTCGGACACGCCCTCGCCCTCGAGGTCGAGCGACCAGTCGCCCGCCGGGATCTCGGCGTATCCGGTCGCCGAGCCCGCCTTCGCGTCGCGGGCGATCGCGTCGCCCTGAGCGGTCGTGACATCGACCTCGGGAGTCAGCGTGGACGCCTGGATGAGGCGGATCCGCGCGGAACCCGCGGCGGGTTCGGTGAGGTCGTCGTCGAACGAACGCACCTGCAGATCGGCGGTCGGGCCGTAGGCGGCGACGGTCGTGGCTGTGCCCGCGTCGACGGTCACCGTCTCGGAGATGACGGGCACGCTGGATCCGGAGGCGCCGGCCGGCACCATGCTGACGGTGTACGTCCCCGCCGGGAGCTCCTCGTAGGGCGAGACGTCGCCGTAGCCGACGCCGTTCAGTTCGAACAGCGTCGATCCGCCGCTCACGGCCGAGACGCGTACGTCGACGGACTTCGTGTCCGGAGAGAGGTGCCCGAGGCGCAACCAGCCCGCCTGCTCGTTCACGGCTGCGGGCGCGGCGGTCGAGCTGCTCGGGGCGGCGGCGGCCGAGAGTGGGGCCGCGACGGTGACGAGAAGCGCGGTCGCGCCGGTCGCCAGTACTGCTTTCAGGTGCGGGAATCGTGAGGTGTTCATGATGTGCTCCTTTCAGGGGGGTGGTGCCGGGGTCAGGGCAGCGTGGGCTGCAAGGAGACCGAGTAGCGGAGGACGAGGTCGTCCCCGTCGATCTCGACCCGCGAGGGTGCATAGGCATCGGTCAGGGAGTCGACGAAGGCCTGAGCCTCGTCGCTGAGGCCACCGTCGACGATGGTCGGAGTGCCGCCGATGGCCGAGAGAGCGAGCTGCCGGAACGACATCCCGTCCTCACCCGGGACGACCGGGAAGCCCGATACCGTGACGGAGCCGGATCCGGCGAGGGTCGCGAGGATCGCGATGATGCGGGCATCCACCTGACCTGCGACCAGACGGTCACGATCGGCGTCGCTGACCGCCACCTCGGGGTTCGTGGCGAGCTCTGCGCCCAGCGACGCGCGGGTCTCCTCGGCGTCGTCGGCGGTGATCGCGGCCTGCTCCGCGCCGTCGATCGTCACGCGACGCACTTCGACGGCCTGGGTTCCCGAGCCGAAGGACGCGACGACGACGGAGTTGTCGATCGCCTCCTGCACCTGGGGGAAGGCACCCGGGAACGTGCGCATCGAATCCGTGGTGACTACGTAGTCCGCGTCGCGCCAGCCGTTCGGCGACAGGGCCTGCACGGCGGGGTCGGTGTCGAGCTTGTAGTACCAGACGACGTTGTCACGATCCCATCCGGCCTTCACCAGGTCGACCCACATGGCGTCGTCGACGATCACGCGCTGGTCGGTCGAGGCGTTGTCCTCGAGCCACTCCTGCGCGCCGCGCAGCGGGGCGTCGAGGTCGGCGAGGATGAAGCCACGCAATTGCGTCGTCCACAGAGGGACAGCGACCACGGCGACGACGGCCGTCACGGCGACCGCACCGATCGCGAGGCGCCGGTGCGACGCGCCCTTGCGCCTGATCCGCGCGACGGCCAGGTCCGTCACACCGGCGATCAGGAGCGCGCCGAACGGGATCAGCATGATGACGTAGGGCACGGGCAGGTACCCGCCGGGGCGGAACATGAACGCGGTCATCGCGAGCAGCAGCACGGCGTAGGGACGGAAGCGCGGGATGAACACGGCGGCGACGGCGGCGAGCAGGCTCAGCACGATGAACACCGGATCGAGCTGCCACCACATGCCGAGCGTGCGGTTGATCAGAGAATCCGGGTCGAGAATCGATCCGCTGCCCTCGCGGGAACCCAGCTGGAACGTCACACCGTCCATCAGACTGACTCGGCCTGCGCCGCTGAACAGCTCACCCTTGACCGCCGCGAGGAGCAGATAGCTGCCTCCGATGAGGCCCAGGACGCTCGCGGCGACGGACAGCGTGTAGCGACGTGTCTCGCGTCGTGCCGAGCGGACCATGACCCAGATCAGGATCGGGAGCGCCAGCAGGAAGGTCTCCTTGGTGAGCACGGAGATGCCGAACGCGACGGCCGACCCCGCGAACGCGGCGAGCTGACCGCGACGGTTCGTCGCCAGGAAGAACGCCAAGAGCAGCCACGGCACTGCGACGTTGTCGAGGTAGACGGTGCGATGGAACTGGAGAGCGAGCGGGGAGAGCGCGAAGACGAGTCCTGTGATCGCCGCGGCGGGACGCGACATGCCCAGGCGACGCGCCAGCATCCACAGCAGCACGACCGCGATCAGGGACGCCACCAGCACGGCCTCCCGGCCGGCGAGAACAGCGATGTCCCAGCGCGCGAACGCTCCGGTGAGCTGCGTGTACCCGGCGATCTGGAGCCAGCCGAGCGGGGGATGGTCGTACCAGTACGTGTAGTGGGCGAGCTCGCCCAGGTGGGTGACGGCCCACGCCTGGGCTGTGTACGTCCCCTCGTCGTCGATACGCTGCGGCGATCCGCCGACGTTGAGGAAGTTCACGACCGCGCTGACGAGGAGCACGGGGACGAGCCAGACGAGTGCGCGCGCGTGGTCGCGGAACCACTGCCCGGTGCGACGGGTCGCCTCGCCGAATACGCCCATCGGCCTGCGGCGCGTCGTCGGACTCTGATCGCTCTCTCCGACGTCGACGGAGTCGGGGCGTTCCAGCGTGGTCGTCATGCTGCGGCCTCCTCTGCGATGCGGTTCCCACGGACGTCGATGAACGGCGACTCCTCGCGATGAGCTCCGGTGTGCTCGGTCTTCTCCCAGCCGCGTTCGCCGCGGAGCTCGCGGTGGACGGCGCGGATCGCGGCACCGGCGAGCAGAACCTGGAACGGGATGGTCCCCAGGACGAGGCGGACGTAGTCGATCACCCTCACTCTCTGTCGGTACAGTCGACCGAACTCCCCGAGCCCGGCGATCTCGACGGCGACGGTCACGATCGTGGGTGCGAGAGGGATGAAGGTCAGCAGCGCGACCGCCGTCGGGACCTTGACGACGAGGATCAGGAAGACCGACAGCGGGATCAGCAGTCCCGTGGCCGCCTGCAGGAACGGCATCGCGAGCATGTACCGCGCGAACAGGCGCTGTCCCCGGGTGGGGAGGGAGCGCCATTCGCCCTTGCGGAGCACCTGCAGGAAGCCCTGGTTCCAGCGCGTGCGCTGTTTGTAGAAGGACTTCAGCGTGCCGGGGGTCTCCTCCTTCGTGACGTACTCCGGGCTGTAGGCGACCGCGACCTCCTCGCCCTGACTGGAGAGTCGGACGCCGAGTTCGCAGTCCTCCGCGAGGCACTCGGCGTCCCATCCGTCGTTCCGCTCGAGCGCCTCGCGCTTCACGAACACCGTGTTCCCGCCGAGCGGGATGAACTTCGCGCCGGCGTGGAAATGCAGGCGCGACCGGAACCAGAAGTAGTACTCGAGCACGTTGCGCAACGACCACCAGGTGGTCCGGAAGTTCATGAGCTGTACCCCGCCCTGCACGACGGTCGCGCCGGTCTCGCTGAATCGCGAGTCGATGTGGCGGAGCAGGTCGGGGTGGACCTCGTCCTCGGCGTCGAACACGCCGACGACGTCGCCGCCCGCGAAGGCGAGCGCACGGTTGAGGGCCTTCGGCTTGTTCTTCGGCACGCTGTCGTCGACGACGACCTCGATCCGGTCGGGATGCCGGTCGGCTGCCGCCCGAACGACCGCGGTGGTCCCCGGGTCGTCGTCGCCCACGATCGCGATGATCTGCACGTCCGGATGGGTCTGTGCGGCGAGCGCGTCGAGGGTCTGACCCATCACCTCTTCCTCATGCCGCCCGGGGACGAGCAGGGTGAAGGTGTGACGGGGCGCGAGCGGCTCCTTGGAGAAGGCCGTGCTGTCGTACGTGCTCTTGGATCGCCAGGCGTACAGCATCCACCACAGCGTCGTCACGGCGATCAACGTCAGGGTGAGGGCGACTGCGATCAGTCCGGAGTATCCGGCGACCGCCGCCCAGTCGATTCCGGCAGCCGTCTGGGCGGAGTCGACGACACCGGGGTCGAGCACCTCGCGGTTGGGGGTGCCGTCGGGCGCCGGTGCCTGACCGGGAGCGGGGGTCAGCAGCGGGCCCGGAGCCGGATCGGACTCGAACGAGCGTGCGGCGAAGAAGGGGGAGAGGATCACGACGTTGCCTCCTGCGGCATACGGAAGACGAGGAATCGGTACGTGAAGTACCGGAAGAGGGTGCCGAGTACGAGGCCGATCACATTGCCTGCGATGTTGTCGGCGATCGCGGAGGTGAAGCCGAGCACGTAGTGCGAGACGAAGAGGCATCCCGAGGCGATGAGGAGGCCGCCTCCGTTCGCGAGCAGGAACAGCAGCAGTTCCTTCGCGACGGCGGGACGACGCGTCGAGCGGAAGGTCACGTAACGGTGACCGAGCCACGCGACACCGGTGGCGACAGCGACCGAGACCACCTTCGCCCAGATCACCTGATCGGGCATCACGGTGGCTCGGAGCAGGTTGTAGCCGCCCACGTCGACGACGAAGGCGATCAGTCCGACGCCGCCGAAGGCGGCGAGCTGCGGGACGGCTGCCCGCACCGCGGAGGCGATGCGGGACAGTGAGGCGAATGGCGCGGAGGGGGAAAGCGTCATGCAGGGGGTTCGGACGCAACATCCCGGTCGGATTGGATTAATTCGAAGATCGGCGAAATTCGCTCGGGGCGTTGACTCCGGACTTGTCGGCGTCTATTGTGCGACGGGGGAAAACCCCCCCGGATCTGGAGTTTCCCTGCTTCTCTACCCCGTCGAAAACTCGTTTCTGCTCGTCTCTCATAGGATTGTGCGAATGGCGGGGTGGACGTGGCAGGCGTGGTTCGGGCTGATCGGCGGAGCCCTGCTCTTCTCGGCGATTCTCGTCCCGATGCTGCTCGTGCAGACGCGGCGCTACGGCGGCCTGTCGTTCCGGCGACTGCTGGGCGCCGCCGCGGTCAGCGTCTACGCGGTCGCCCTCGTGGCCTACACGCTGCTCCCGCTGCCCGATCTGCGCGCGAACTGCGGTGCGGGCGGGGGAGGCGTCGAGCTCATCCCCGGTCACTCGATCGGCGACATCCTCCGCGAGACCGAGGGCCTCTCTCTGCTGCGCACGCTCACCAGCCGTTCCACGCTGCAGGTGGTGTTGAACGTCGCTCTGTTCGTGCCGTTCGGCGTGATCGCGCGCAGGTACTGGAACCGCGGGCCGGTCGTGTCGATCGCGCTCGGCGCCCTGCTGTCGCTCGTGATCGAGGCGACGCAGCTCACCGGCGTCTGGGGTCTCTACGAGTGCGCGTACCGGGTGGCCGATGTCGACGACCTCATCGCGAACACCGCCGGGACGGCACTGGGAGTGCTGCTCGCACCGGTGCTGCTGGCCTGGATGCCGAGCTCACGGAGCCTCCGGGCCCAACGCGGGACGCCGCGACCCGTGACGGTGTGGCGTCGGTGGTTCGCGATGATCATCGATGCGTTCGCGGTGCAGGTCGTGATCACGCTCGTCTCGCTCGTCGTGCTCGTGCCCAAGCTCGTGCTGTCCGGAGGAGCGGGTCCCGGCGTGCCGGAGAACACGACGGAGCTCGCGGTGATCGCCGTCGGCGCGGTCGTCCTCGTCGTCGTGGTGCCCGCACTCGTGTCCTCGGGGGCGTCGATCGGTCAGCGGCTCGTCTGGCTCGCGCCGCACTGGGAGGGTGAGCGTCGCCCGATCGCGAGAAGCGTCGCCCGCGCCGCCGTCGTGGGCCTCCCGTACACGCTCGCCTCCACGCTCGGACAACTGCCGGACCACGCATCCGACGCCCTGCAGACCGTCGCGGGCACCGCCGGGATCGTGAGCGCTCTGGTCGTCGCGATCGCCGTCGTCTCGGTGCCGTTCACGCGCGGCCGGCGCGGGCTGTCGTTCGCGCTCACCGGTGCGGAGCTGCGCGACTCGCGCGGCTGACTCCCGACCCCGCGCGACCCCGCTCCCTGAGCGGAATGTTCAGCGCGCAAACTTTTTCTTTGGATACGGGATGTTCGTGCTATTTTCACTGATAAACCAGTTGATAGAGCTACGGAGTCACATTGCTGAGTCATTCTGCACTTTCTGTTGATTCCGCAGTACCCGTCGAAACGCCGGCATCCGCCGAGAAGCTCGCACGGGACAACATGCCGCTGGCGACGTTCCTCGCCGTCGAGAAGGCGCGGACGGCGGCCCACGTCGATCTCGACGACCTCCTCTCCGCCGCCCGTCTCGGCCTGGCCCGCGCCGCCATGACGTACGACGCCTCGCGCGGCATCCCGTTCGGGGCGTTCGCGAGCAGCCAGATCAACTGGGCCATGCTGTCGGAGATGCGTCGCGCCGACCCGGCCGGGGAGCGCGGACGGGACAAGATCGAACGCGTGCGCGCCGCATCCGAGCTCGTCCTCGCACGCACCGGTCGTGCCGCCTCCGTGGCCGAGGTCGCGCGGGAGTCCGGATTGGACGTCGACGCCGTCGTGGAGATGATGCAGCTGGACGAGATGGTCCGCGGCGCCACGAGCTTCGAGGAGCACTTCGACGCCGACACCGGACGTCAGGCGGCCGACCTCACCGACTCGCTGATCCTGCCCGAGCACGCGGTCGAGCAGAACGAGATGCGCGACATGCTGGCGAAGGTCGTCGACGCGCTTCCCACCGCGATGCAGCAGGTGATCCGCGGCATCTACATGGACGACCGCATGGTCAAGGACATCGCCGAGGAGCTCGCGGTCAGCCACGCCTACGTCTCCAAGCTGCGCACGCGCGGCCTCGCCCTCATGCGCGAGGCCATGGAGGCCTGGGAGAACGGCGCGACCGGGGATCGCTCGACCAAAGCCAAGGCGGATTTCTTCGAGGCGCTGTTCGGCGCCGCACGTCCGGTCGATGCGGTGCGCCCCGCCGCCGGCGTCCGCGCGGCAGAGCTGCTCGTCGCCGGCTGACGTCGCGAAAATCATCCGCATCCGTGGTTACGCGACACCGTCGTGTCGCGAATGTGGGATGTGCAGGTCCACGGACGGACCCGCATTCGATCCCATAACCACGGAGGAACAACATGGGTCTTCAGATCGCAACCAACGTCGGCGCACTCAACGCCTACCGCAACCTGTCGGTCAACCAGAACGACGTGTCGAAGTCGCTCGAGAAGCTCTCGAGCGGTCTGCGCATCAACCGTGCTGCTGACGACGCCGCAGGCCTCGCCATCTCCGAGGGCCTGCGCTCGCAGGTCAACGGCCTGAATGTCGCTGCCCGCAACGCCCAGGACGGCATCTCGGTCATCCAGACCGCGGAAGGCGCCCTGACCGAGGTCCACTCCATCCTGCAGCGCGTCCGCGACCTCGCGGTGCAGGCCGGTAGCGACTCGAACAACGCCGACTCCCGCACGGCCATCAAGACCGAGATCGACGCCCTGGGCGACGAGCTCACCCGTGTGGCCGCCAGCACGAACTTCAACGGCATCAAGCTGCTGAACAGCGGCGACACGCTGACGTTCCAGGTGGGCGCGGGCTCGACGGCCGCCGAGGACCAGATCGGCGTCACCCTGACCGACTTCTCGGGTCTGGGTGCGGACATCAAGGCCCTCACGGTCGACACCGCTGCCAACGCCCTCACCTCGATCGCCGCGATCGACGCCGAGATCGTCAACGTGTCGACCGCCCGCGCCGGCTTCGGTGCGGTGCAGAACCGCTTCGAGTCGACGATCAACTCGCTGCAGGTCTCGGCCGAGAACCTCGCCGCCGCGAAGAGCCGCATCGCGGATACCGACATGGCTGCCGAGATGGTCAAGTACACCGCCTCGAACATCCTGCAGCAGGCCGGCACCGCCATGCTCGCGCAGGCGAACCAGTCGGGCCAGGGCGTCCTGCAGCTGCTCCGCTGAGTCGCGGCGCGATTCGCGCACGCACTGATCGAGCATCGGGCGCCCGAGCGGACATCCCTCCGCTCGGGCGCCTGCCCGTAGGACCCCGACCACCGCACGCACGGAAGGCGCACGAGGATGAAGCTGGACGGCCTGGTCTCCGGTCTCAAGACCGGAGAGCTCATCGACGCTCTCATGAACGTGTCGGCGATCCCGAAGACGCAGATCACCGCGAAGATCACCGACCGCAACTCGATCATCACCAACCTGCAGTCGCTCAACAAGTCGCTGCAGGAGCTCATGGAGAAGGCGAAGACCGCGGGCGGGGCGTCGTCGCTCGCCGCGTTCACCGCGACCTCCTCCGCAGAGAGCATCACGGTCACCGCCGGCCCGAAGGCCAGCGCGTTCTCGACCGGCGTCGTCGTCGACGCCGTCGCCCAGTCCCACTCGCTCGTGACCGCCACCGGGGGAGCGACCGCCTGGGGCGGGACGTTCACGCTCGTCGCGGCAGACGGGACGCAGACGGAGGTCACGCCGGTGGGCACCGGTCCGCAGGAGCTCGCCAAGGCCATCAACGCGGCGAACGCCGGGGTCTCGGCCACCGTGGTCCCGGCGGGCGTCGACGGCGACGGCAAGCCTCTGTCGCGCATCCAGCTCACGTCCACCGAGACCGGCGAGGAGGCGCGATTCACGCTGCACCGCGGTTCGGCCGCGGACGTGGATGCCGGCACTTCGACGGATCTCGCGACGCAGACCGGCGCGGCGATCATCAGCCAGGGCAGCGATGCCCGCATCCGTCTCTTCGCCGGCACCGCCGCCGAGCAGAGCCTCACGAGCGCGAGCAACACGATCTCCGTCGGCGAGGACATCTCGGTCACGGTGTCGAAGGTCAGCGCCGACCCCGTGACGGTGTCGGTCGCACTCGACGCCAAAGCCCAGTCCACGACCGCCGCCGCGTTCATCAAGGAGGTGGCGACCCTCATCACGCGCATCGACAACGGGTCCAAGGCCACGGTCGGCAAGGTGGGGGAGACGACGACCCTCGGGGTCTTCACGGGCGACAGCACCGTCCGGACGCTGCGCACCGCTCTCGCCAACGCCGTGCAGAGTCCCGTCGACGGGGTGTCCCCGTCGACGATCGGCATCTCGATCGACGAGAAGGGCGTCCTCGCCTTCGACGCCGACAAGTTCGCGAAGGCGCTGGCGGACGATCCGCAGGCGACGCAGAAGGTGTTCTCGGCGATCGGCACCCGACTCGAGAGCGTCACCGACCAGTACTCGGACAAGTACGACGGGCTCCTCACCCAGCGCATCACCGGCCAGGAGACCGAGGTCAAGACGCTGAAGACGCAGGTCGAACGCTGGGACGTCCGGCTCGAGCAGCGCCGCGCCACCCTGGAACGCACCTACGCGCAGCTCGAGGTGCAACTCTCCAAGATGCAGTCGCAGTCGTCCTGGCTCGAGTCGCAGCTCGCCGGCCTCACCCCCAAGTCCTCTTGACCCCGCGGAGATCCGACGCATGTCCACGACCACCTCCCTCGCCCGCGCGAAGCAGCAGTACCTCGAGCAGCAGGTCGCCTCGGCGTCGCCCGAGCGTCTCCTCGTGCTCCTGTACGACCGACTGCTCGTCGACATCGACCGCGCCGCCGTGGCCCAGGACTCCGCCGACTGGCCCGCCGCGGGAACGCACCTCACGCACGCGCAGTGGATCGTGTCGGAGCTCAGCGCCACCCTCACCGACGCGTGGGACGGCGCCGAGCAGCTCCGCGCCGTCTACACCTACCTGACGTCGCAGCTCATCGCGGCGAACCTCTCGCACGACCGCGACGTGACGGCGGAGTGCCGGGAGATCGTCGCGCCGCTGCGTGACGCGTGGCACCAGGCCGCCGCCTCCGTGGCCTCCACGCCGCCGGCGGCGGTCTCCGCGATCGCCTGAACGGCCATGAGCGACAACCTCGCCGCGTGGCTCACCGTCCTCGACCGGTTCGAGCGCGCCCTCGACGCGGCCGACGAGCAGCTCGAGGAGGGCTTCGACGCACCGGACGGGCCCGTGCCCGATGAGCTCCGTGAGCGCGCGGAGGCCGTGCTCGCTCGACAGAAGATGATGGTCGACAGCCTCGCGATGTCGCGAGCCCACGTCGCGCGCGAGCTGGCCGCGTTGCGGCGCGTGCCGACGTCGGCGTCCGATTCGCCGGCCTATCTCGACGTGCAGGGATGACGCGGTTACGCGGCGGTCGCGCTGTCGCGATAGTGGGCCTCGAGCACGGATAGCTCGACGATTGGCCAGGGATCGGCCTCTCCCACCACGTCCCGGAGTGCCCCCGTGCTCGAATCCGTCACCTCCTCCGCGCTCATCAGCGCTCTCGACGGTCTGGCCCTGCGCCAGCGATCGATCGCCGAGAACATCGCGAACGTCAACACCCCCGACTACCACGCCAAGCGCGTCCGCTTCGAGGATGAGCTGCGCGCAGCCGTGGCCGACGGCTCCGGCACGGTCTCGCCGACCGTGCAGCGGTCCCTCGAGCCCACGCGGCTGAACGGCAACAACGTCAACCTCGACACCGAGACGCTGTCGAACATCGACACGGTCCTGCGGTTCCAGTTCGCGAGCCAGGCGATCGGCGGTCAGGCCGCGTCGATCTCGAAGTCGATCGGTCAGGCGTCCGCATGACCTTCGACGCGATCGGCATCGCCGGCACCGGGCTCACCGCGCACCGCAAGTGGCTGGATGCGCTCAGCGACAACATCGCCAACGTCAACACCGCCACGCCGCCCGGACAGGAGGCATTCCGCGAGAAGCTCGTCACGGTGCAGGCCGGCACGCAGAGCCCCGGGGTGTACGTCGCGGGCGTCGTCGAATCCGAGGCCACCCCGAAGCTCGTGTACGACCCCGAGCACCCGTACGCGAACGAGGACGGCTACGTGCAGTACCCGAACGTCGACCTCGGCGACCAGATGAGCATGCTCATCATCGCCCAGCGCGGCTACGAGGCGAACGCCGCCGTGGTCGACCGTGCGAAGACCACGTACGAGGCCGCTCTGCAGATCGGGCGCAGCTGATGAGCACGCCGATCGGCGCCGTCCCGCCTGTGGGCGTCAACCCCCTCGCGGCGCTCAGCTTCGAGCCCGGGGGAGCGGACGCCGCGTCGCCGGCCGCCGCCGGGTCCTTCGCGACCTCGCTCACCGGGGCCGTCGAGAACCTCCAGCAGCTGCAGTCCACCTCGAACGAACTCGCGGTGCAGGCCGTCACGGGCGACCTGCAGGACATCCATCAGGCGATGATCGCCTCGGCGCGAGCCTCCGTGACCCTCGACCTGGTCGTGGCGGTGCGTGACCGCAGCGTCGCCGCGTTCAACGACATCATGAGGATGCAGGCCTGACGATGCCCACCGTGCTCACCAACTACTACGGCCGCGCCAAGCAGGTCGTGTCGGGCTTCACCGTCGCGCAGCGCACGATCGCCGTGATCGGCGTGGCGCTGCTCGTGATGGGGGCGGTCGCGCTGGGGGCGTGGCTCACCCGTCCGCAGATGAGCCCGCTGTTCACCGGGCTCAGCGCCGGCGACGCCTCGGCGGTCGTCGAGCAGCTCAAGTCGGCGGGCGTCGGCTACGAGCTCACCGAAGGCGGCGCGACCATCCTCGTGCCGGACGACCAGGTCTACGCGCAGCGCCTCGCTGCGGCCTCGGCCGGTCTCCCCGGTGACACGAGCGAGGGCTACACGCTGCTCGACAAGATGGGCGTGACGGCGAGCGAGTTCCAGCAGTCCGTGACGTACAAGCGCGCGATCGAGGGCGAGCTCGCCGGCACGATCAGCGCGATGGACGGCATCTCCACGGCCTCGGTGCAGCTCGCCATCCCCGAGGAGAGCGTCTTCGTCTCGGAGACCAAGAACCCCACCGCGTCGGTGTTCGTGAAGACCCGCAACGGCTCCACGCTGAGCGACGAGAAGATCGAGGCCATCGTGCACCTCACGAGCGCGGCCGTGCCGGGGATGACCCCCGAGGACGTCGCGGTCACCGACCAGAACGGCCGCGTGCTGTCGGCCGTGGGCGCGGGCATCAGCGGAAACTCGTCGAAGCAGGCCACCGAGCACGAGGCCAAGGTCGCGGCATCCGTGAGCAGCATGCTCGACACGATCGTCGGTCCGGGCAACGCCACGGTGACGGTGTCGGCCGACGTGGCGAACTCGACCTCCGAGCGTCTCGACGAGACCTACACCGCGCCGGACGATGCGCTCAGCCCCTCGGAGCAGACCAAGACCGAGACCTACACGGGCGGCGGCGGTCCCGGCGCCGGGACGGGCGTGCTCGGTCCCGACAACATCGCGGTGCCGAACGGCACGAACGGCGACGGCGAGTACGAGTTCGAGGAGACCTCGCGCAGCAACGCCGTCAACAAGACGACCGAGAAGACGATCACTCCGGCCGGAGAGGTCACGCGACAGACCGTGAGCATCGCCGTGAACCGGGGCGAGGTCACCGGCGTGACCGCCAACCAGATCGAGGCGCTCGTCGCCTCCGCGGCGGGCATCGACGTCGAACGGGGCGACGAGATCGCGGTCGAGTTCGTGGACTTCGCGACCTCGGGGGCGACAGCCGCGGCGACCGCCTTGCAGGCCGCCGAGGCGGAACGCGCGGCGGAGATGCAGCAGGAGCTCATCCGTTCGGCGATCATCGGCGGATCCATCCTGCTCGCGGTGATCATCCTCGTCGTGTTCCTCGCCGTGCGCCGTCGCATGAAGCGTCGTGTCATGTACACGGACGACGGGCCGATCGAGTACTTCGCGACCGTGACGGAGGACGAGGAGCAGAAGCTGCGCTCGCTGCGAGACCTCAAGGATCCCGATGCCATCCCGCTGCCCGGGCCGACCAGGCTGCTGCCCTCGGCGGCCGTCGACTTCGACGAGGAGCCCGAGCCCGACAAGGTGCTCGTGGAGCGGCGTCGTCGCGAGATCGACGACCTCGCGAAGCGCGAGCCCCAGGCGACAGCCGGCGCGCTGGCCGATCTGATGGACGAGGCGACCGTATGAGCGGACTGACCGAGATGCTCGACGCCCAGGCCGACACCGTCGAGGTGTCGACCGCCGAGACGTCGGCACCGGCACCCGAGATGTCGGGGCTGCGCAAGGCCGCGATCGTGCTGATGAACATGGACAGGGCGGCGAGCGCCGAGGTGCTCCGCCATCTCGGCGAGGAGCGCTCCGAGATGCTCGCGGCCGAGCTCACGCAGCTCGGCGGTGTGGACGTGGCGTCGACGGCCCGCGCGCTCGCGGAGTTCCGACGCATCGCGACGGGCGGTTCCGTGCCGTCGCGCGGCGGGCAGGAACTCGCGACCGGACTGCTCGAGACGGCGTTCGGTCGGGAGAAGGCCGTGGGAATGGTCGGCCGTGTGATGTCGCAGGGCACCGTGTCGTTCGACTTCCTGAACGCGGCAGATCCCGCGCAGCTCGCGACGGTCCTCGAGGGGGAGCTCCCCACGACCGTGGCCGTCGTGCTCGCGAACCTGAAGGCCGACCGCGCGGCCGCCGTGCTCGCCGCGCTGCAGGATCCGCTGCGCACCGACGTCGCGCAGGCGATCGCGACCATGGGCACCGCGACCCAGGAGGCGATCTCGATCGTCGCGGACTCGCTGCGATCGCGCACCGGGGTGTTCGCGATGCGCGACAACCACGAGGCGATCGGCGGCGTGCAGCCGCTCGTCGAGATCATCAACCGCTCCGACACCGCGCTCGAGAAGTCGCTGCTCGCGAGCCTCGAAGGCCGCGACCTCGCTCTCGCCGAGGACATCCGCAGTCGCATGGTGACGTTCGCCGACATCGCGCGCCTCGAGGACCGCGACACCCAGCGGGTGCTCCGAGGCCTCGATCTGCGAGTCCTCGCGCTCGCCCTCAAGGGCGCCGACGAGCAGATCGTCGACAAGGTCAGCACGAACATGACCGAGCGCAACAAGGAGAACCTCGCCGAGGAGACGAAGGTGCTCGGACCCGTGCGGATGCGCCAGGTCGACGAGGCGCGCGCGGAGATCGTGCGCATCATCCGCGAACTCGAAGCAGCCGAGGAGATCACGATCTCCCGTGAGGACGAGGATGAGCTCGTCGAGTGAGAGGTCGGCGGTTACGGCGACGGAGCAGCGTCGCGATAGTGGTCTGCGAGCACGGATAGCTCGACCTCCGGGCCACGGACTGGCCCTCTCTTCGACTTCCGAGGTGCGCACCGTGCTCGATTCCGCCTTCACGCCGCTCGCGGTGCCGCGCGTGGGTGAGACGCCGATCGACCTGCGTGGCGAGGCCGACCGGGCACGCGCCCGCGGCTACGCCGAGGGGTTCGCCGAAGGGCGGCGCATCGCCCTCGAGCGGGCGCAGGTCGAGACGACCGCGCACGAGCTCCGGATGCAGGAGATGCAGGTCGCGTTCGTGGAGCGCGCGCAGGCGGCCCTGGATGCCGTGCGCGGTGCGAAGTCCGCGATCGACCAGCGCGTCGCGGCGGTCGCGCGGATCGACGCCGATCGCATCGAGGACCTCGCCGTGGAGCTCGCGACCGTCATCGTCGGCGCCGAACTCTCGGATCCCGCCCGCTCCGCCGGACACGCGCTGCGCCGCGCCCTCGACCAGATGCCGGTCGACCGCTGGACGCGCGTGTCGTTCAGCACCCGCGACGCCGACACCCTGCGCGCGGATGCCGCGTCGTCGGCGGCGATCGGCGATCTCGACCTCCTCTCCTCCGACGCGGTCGACGACGGCGGGTCCATCGTCGAGATCGACGACGGTGCGGTCGACGCGCGGATCGGTGCGGCGTTCGCGCGCGTGCGGGCAGCGCTGCGCGGCGACGACCCCACGGCGTCGGAGGACACCGAGGCGGCGACACCGTGACGGCCCCGACCGCCTCCTGGGAACGTGCGCTGAGCGCGGCGCGTCCGGAGCGCTCCGGCACCGTGCGCTCCGTCATGGGTCTCGGCGTCGAAGTGCGCGGCATCGACGCGGCCGTCGGCGACCGGGTGCGCATCGACGTGGTCGACGGCGATCCCGTCGACGCCGAGATCGTCGCGGTCGACGGCGCGAGCGCCCGATGCATGCCGCTGGGACGTCTCGGCGGCATCACAGCGCGCGCACGGGTCCGCCACGCCGGAGCGCCGTTGCAGGTGCCGACCGGGCGAGCGCTGCTCGGACGCGTGCTCGACGGCCTCGGACGACCGATCGACGGAAAGGGGCCGATCGACGCGAGCGCGGGCAGGGTCTCGCTCGACCAGGCGCCGCCGAGCATCCTGCACCGACGGCGGATCGATCGTCAGCTCGGACTGGGCGTCCGCGTGCTCGACACCATGACGCCGGTCGGCTCCGGACAGCGGCTCGGGCTGTTCGCCGGGTCAGGCGTCGGCAAGTCCTCGCTCATGTCGATGATCGCCCGCGGCTCGACCGCCGACGTCACCGTCATCGCGCTCGTGGGGGAGCGCGGCCGCGAGGTCAGGGAGTTCATCGAGGATGACCTCGGCCCCGAGGGGCTGGCCCGCTCGGTGGTCGTCGTCGCGACCTCGGATCAGCCGGCGATGGCGCGCCTGCGGTCGGCGTTCGTGGCGACCCGCATCGCCGAGCAGTTCCGCGACGACGGACTCGACGTCGTGCTCATGATGGACTCGCTCACCCGCGTGGCCATGGCGCAGCGCGAGATCGGGCTGAGCGCGGGGGAGCCCCCGGCCACTCGCGGATATCCGCCGTCGACGTTCTCCGTGCTCGCGCGTCTCCTGGAGCGCGCCGGGACCGGGATCGAGGGCTCGATCACCGGGCTGTACACGGTGCTCGTCGACGGAGACGACCACAACGAACCGATCGCCGATGCGGCGCGAGGCATCCTCGACGGGCACGTCGTGCTCGACCGGGCCCTCGCCGTGCGCGGGCACTTCCCGGCCGTGGACGTGCTGGGCTCGGTGTCGCGGGTGGTCTCGAAGATCACGACGCCCGAGCAGCGCGCCCACGCGGTGACGCTCCGCAGCGTCCTGGCCGCCCGCCGTTCGGCGAACGACCTCATCGACATCGGTGCGTATCGCCAGGGTGCGAACCCGCTGGTCGACGCCGCGATCGCGCACGACGCCGACATCTCACGGTTCCTGACGCAGCGGATGGACGACCTCACCGCGCCCGACATCTCCTGGCAGCGGCTCGCTGCCCTGACCGACGAGTTCGGAGGACTGACACCATGACCTTCACCCTGTCCGGGCTGCTGCGTGTGCGCGGAGCCCAGGAGCGCGTCGCGGCGGAAGACCTCTCGCGTGCGACCTCGGCACGCGTCCACGCCGAGGCGGCCGAGCAGTCGGCCGTCGCGAGCCTCGCGGAGATCAGCGAGCGCATCGACGACTCGGCGACCCTGCTCGCGATGGCCGCCGCCCGCGCCGCCGGACGGAGCACGCTCGCGGACCTGCAGGCGTTGGTCGAGATGCGCCGAGCGTCGGAGGGCGAGGCCAAGGCGGCGCACGTCGAGGCGCGCCGCGACCTCAGGGGCCTCGAGCGCCTGGCGGAGGCGCATCGCACCGCGGCTGTGCGCGAGGAGCTCGCCACCGAGCAGGCGATCCTCGACGAGGTCGCGACCACGCGTGGGCGCCGTCCCGCGGGGAGCGCGGCGTGACCGCGGTCGCGCTGGCCGGCACGCTGCTCGCCGCGCCCACGGCCGGCGCTGCCGCGGTGCGCAGCGGACGGGACTCGGGAGCCCGCTTCGGCGAGGTGCTCGACGCCGCGGGGCTCGCTCTCGACGGTGCCGAGCAGACGACGGCCGACCACGCGTCACCGGGCGAAGACGACGCGATTCCGGCGGAGGTCGAACGCGATGCGACCGTGTCCCTTGCTGCCACGCTGCTGACGGTCACGCCGGCACCCGCGCCCTCCGGATCGGTGGCGCTGACGGAGACCCGCGAGTCGGTCGGGGGAGCGGCGGAGCTGGAGGCGATGCCATCGGCTGCGGCACCGTCGCTCTCCGCACAGCCAAACTCGGAAGCTGCGGCCGAGCCCGCTCCGATGACGCCCGACGATCCCGCGGCGTCGTCGGGCGTGCAGTCGATCCCGTCGCCGCTGGTGAGCGCTCCGTCCTCGACCGCCGCAGCCCTCAGCCAGGAGTCGGCAGCCGTCGGTGACGGTCGGCGTGTCGCCGTGGCATCCGCCACGCCCACTCTCGGAGTCGCAGCGGACGCGTCGCCCGCGGATGGACCCGCCCTCGCTTCGACGGACCCGGTGCCGACGCCGCTCGCCGCCGCCGTCCCGGAATCCGGAGCCCGACCCACCGATCTGCGCGCCTCGTCGCCGACGCCTCCCGTACCGGTGGCAGTCGCGTCCGCATCCGCGCCGGTCGCACCTGCTCCCGCGACGGCCGCCCCGGCCCCGGTCGACGACGCGGCCCCGGCATCCGCCCTCCCGTCGCCGGCGACCTCCGCGGCCGCGCCGGTCGTGCCCCAGGCCTCCGCGACCCCCGCCGAGGCCCCCGCGCCCGTCGCGCACACCCCGCGCGCGGTGGCGGCGCAGGTCTCACCCGTCGTCGTCAGCATCGCGCAGCGTCCCTCCGGCACGCACCAGCTGACCATGACCGTCAACCCCGACTCTCTGGGACCCGTCACCGTCCGCGCGCACATCGGCCAGGGCGGAGACGTGCGGGTGGAGCTCATCGGCGCGACGGATGCCGGACGCGACGCGCTCCGCGCCATCGTCACCGACCTGCGACGCGACCTCGCCGCGGCGATGCCCCACGCGACCCTGAGCATCGCGCAGGGAGCGAGTGCCGAAGCGGGTGCCGATCGCGGAGGTCAGGCCTTCACCGGTGGCGCGGGGGAGCAGGGCGCCTCCGATCCCGGAGCAGCCCGCGATACCCACGGCGCTCCGGTGTCCCCCGAGACGACCGCCTCCGACCCTGCACGCAGCTCCGCCACGACCGCTACCGCATCCGCCCCGGGCTCCGGCCTCGACATCCTGGCCTGAGAGGACGAACCATGACCATCCCCATCACCGCGAACACGCCGATCGACGCGTCGAGCTCGATCCACACCGGCAGCACCACCGATCCGGCGGCCCGCAAGCAGGTGCTCGACGGCGAGGTGTTCCTCAAGCTCCTCGTGACGCAGCTCACGCATCAGGACCCGTCGAGCCCGATGGACACGAACGAGATGATCTCACAGACCACCCAGCTGGCGATGATGGAGCAGCTCACATCGCTCGCCGACAGCGGTTCCGAGGCGTTCGCGCTCAACATGCGGCAGGCCGCGACCGCGCTCATCGGCCAAGAGGCCAGCTACAAGGACGCCGACGGGAAGACCGTCACCGGGATCGTCACCAAGGTGTCGTTCGACGGTCCGATCCCGCAGGTCAGCATCGGCGACAAGACGATCGCCCTCGACGCCATCACCGGTGTCACCTCCACGACCACTCCGGCCTCCCCGGCCGCTTGACCCCCCGCTCCACACAGGAAGAGAGAACCTCATGCTTCGCTCGCTCTACTCCGGGATCTCCGGGCTCCGCTCGCACCAGACGATGCTCGACGTGACCGGCAACAACATCGCCAACGTCAACACGGCCGGTTTCAAGGGATCCTCCGTGCTGTTCCAGGACTCGCTGTCGCAGCTCGTCGGCAACCCCGGCATCCCCGACGACCAGATCGGCGGACGCAACCCCGCCCAGGTCGGCCTCGGCGTGCAGGTCGCCGGAATCCGCACCAACTTCGCGCAGGGCTCGGCTCAGGCCACGGGCCGCGGAGGAGACCTCATGATCTCCGGCGACGGCTTCTTCGCCGTGCGCTCCGGCGGCGAGACGCTGTACACCCGCGCCGGCGGATTCACGTTCGACCCCACGGGCAAGATGGTCACGACCGACGGCGCGATCGTTCAGGGCTGGTCGGCGCAGAACGGCGTCGTCAACACGGGCCAGGCCGCCGGCAATATCGTCCTCCCGCTCGACGCCGTCTCCCCGGCGCGGGCGACCACCACGGCCGGCGTCACCGGAAACCTGCCCTCGACCGCAGCGGTCGGCGACGAGCTCGTCCGCGACGTGACCGTGTACGACGCGCAGGGCACGCCGTCGACGCTCAGCCTCACGTTCACGAAGACCGCCGCCGGCTGGAACGTCACGGAGCCGGTCAGCGGCGCCACGGGCGCTCTCGCCTTCACGGACGGCGTGCAGACGGGAGCGGGCCTCACGCTGACCGCGGGCGCGGTGACGGTCGACCTCACGACCGTGACCGGCTACGCGAGCCTCTCGACCGTGGCCGTCACGGAGCAGAACGGCGCCGCGGCAGGCACGCTGAAGTCGTACAGCATCACGGGCGACGGGTCGATCGTCGGCACGTTCAGCAACGGCGCCACGCAGACCCTCGCGAAGATCGCGATGGCGACGTTCGGCAACCCCGAGGGACTCGAGAAGGCCGGTGGTACGGCGTACCGGGTCTCGGTCAACTCCGGTGCAGTCCGCATGGGCGAGCCCGGTCAGGCCGGCTTCGGCAACCTCGTCTCGGGCGCGCTCGAGATGAGCAACGTCGACCTGTCGCAGGAGTTCACGAACCTCATCGTCGCGCAGCGCGGCTTCCAGGCGAACGCGCGCATCATCACGACGAGCGACGAGGTCCTGCAGGAGCTCACGCAGCTCAAGCGCTGATCCGTCGCCCTCCGCACACGGCCCGCCCTGGTTACCCGGGGCGGGCCGTGTCGCGATAGTCGGGGCAGACTCCCTCCATCCGAAGTCCGGAGAACGCTCGATGATCACCGTCACCCGCCTCGACAGCACGAGGTTCGCGGTCAACCCCGACCTGATCGAGCGCATCCAGGAGTCGCCGGACACCACGCTGCACATGGTCGACGGCCACGTCTACGTGGTCCGCGAGGACATGGATGCCGTGATCGCCCTCGTCGTCGACTACCGTGCCCGCGTGCTCGGCGCCGCGCAGGCGCTCACGTCCGGACAGAAGACCCCCCGGTCCGAGGTCTGATCGTGGATCCCGCATTCCTCATCGGCGTCGTCCTCGCGTTCGGCGCGCTCGTCGCCATGATCACGATGGAGGGCGCGAGCTTCCAGGCGCTGCTCATCCCCGCGCCGATGATCCTCGTGCTCGGCTCGACGATCGGCGTCGGCATCGCGAGCCACACGCTGCGCGACACCCGCCTCGCCGTGCAGAGCCTCGGCCGTATGGTGCGCGGGCCGCGCATGACGCCGGAGGCCGTCATCCCGTTCCTCGTGGGGTACGCGGAGAAGGCGCGAGGAGAGGGGCTGCTCTCCCTCGAGCAGGAGCTCGACGGAGCACCGGACGACTTCACGAGGCAGGCGCTCCAGGCGCTGGCCGACGGCACCGACGCCGAGGATCTGCGCACGGTCATGGACGACGAGATCGAGGCCGCGTCGTCTCGGAACCGCGTGGCGGCGAAGTTCTTCGCCTCGCTCGGCGGATACGCGCCGACGATCGGCATCGTCGGCACGGTCGTCTCGCTCACGCACGTGCTCGAGAAGCTCGACGAGCCCGATCACCTCGGCCCGATGATCGCCGCCGCGTTCGTCGCGACGCTGTGGGGCCTCCTGTCGGCGAACTTCATCTGGAACCCGATCGCCGGGCGGCTGAACCGCATCGGAGCGGTCGAGCTGGAGCGCATGACGCTCGTCGCCGAGGGCATGCTCGCGATCCAGGCCGGCAGCGCCCCGCACCTCCTGCAGGAGCGACTGGAGGCGCTGTCGACCGTCAAGCCCAAGGCGAAGAAGGCCAAGGCGGCGCCCGCGAACGAGGACCCGGCATGAGCACCGCACGCCGCGCACGCGGCCGCGGACACGGCGACGACTCCCATGACGAGCCCGACGAGCGCTGGGCGGTCTCGTACGCCGACATGGTGACGGTGCTCATGTGCCTGTTCATCGTGCTGTTCGCGATCTCGAACGTCGATGCGACCAAGTTCGAGCTCCTCGCCAACAGCCTCGCCTCGGGCTTCGGGCAGGAGGAGACGCATGCAGGCGGCGCGGACACCGCCGAGGGCGTCGTGGTGCCGCCGGAGATGCAGGACGAGGACGGCGTGGTCGATCTGACGGCCAGGGCCACCGCGGAGTACGAGTCGCTCGAGGAGCTCAAGGAGCGGATGCTGACGGCGCTCACCGCCCAGGGACTCCAGAACACGGTCGAGTTCGTCATCGACGACCGCGGCCTCAGCGTGGGTCTCATCGGCGCCGAGACGTTCTTCGGAGACAACAGCACCGATCTCTCGGGTACGGCCGATGCGGTGCTCGACTCGATCGGCGACGTGCTCACGACCGTCGACAACCAGGTGAGCATCGAGGGGCACGCCGATCACCGGGTGTCGGCCTACCCGTTCCCGACGAACTGGGAGCTGTCGGGAGGTCGTGCCACCCAGGTCGCGCGGTTCCTCGTCGAGCACGAGGGCATCGCCGGGCCGCGGGTCAAGGCCACCGCGTACTCGGACACGCGTCCGCTCGTGCAGGGGGACTCTCCCGAGGCCCTCGCCAGCAACAGGCGCGTCGACATCGTCGTCGAGTCGAACGAGGAGGAGCAGGTGCGCGCGCTGATCCCCGCCATCGTCCAGGGAGCCGCTGCGAAATGAGAGACCTGTGACCATCACTGCCGATCAGACCGCCGAGCCCGCCGAGACCACGCGCGACGCGCGGTCGGACGCGTACCCGGAGTACGACTTCAGCCGCCCCGCGCAGCTGGACCGCGAGAGCGTCCGTCATCTCGAGGCCGGCTTCGAGGCCTTCGCCCGACTGTGGTCGGCCCAGCTCACCGCCAAGGTCCGCGTCCGCGCGCACCTCGCACTCGAGCGCGTCGAGCTTGTGTCGTACGAGGAGTACGCCGAGACGCTGCCGGTCACCACCGCGATGGTGGTCGGTACGCTGAGCGGACGCGAGGAGCCGTGCGTCGTGCAGTTCGGCCTCGACAGCGCCCTGCTGTGGGTCGTGCAGATGATGGGGGGACGCAGCACGTCGCTGCCCGAGCCGCGGACGTTCACGCCGATCGAGCTCGCACTGGTCCGTCACCTCATGGAGGACACCTTCGAGCACCTGAACGCGGGGCTCGACGGTCTACTCCCCGCCGAGCCGCGGTTCTCGGCGGTGCACTACAACCCGCAGTACATGCAGGTCATCTCGGCCGCGGCCGCCGTGATCGTGGCCCGCTACTCGATGCGCCTGGGCGACGCCGAGACCACGGCCACCGTCATGGTCCCGGCCTCGGCGGTGGCCGACCGCCTCGCCGCGACGGGATCGGACGCGGCCGCGGCCCACACCCCGGCGCATACCGTCGAACAGGTGCGCAGCACACCGCTCGAGGTCACGCTGCGACTCGCGCCGCTCACGATCGGCGCCGGTGAGGTGCTCGACCTCGCGCCGGGCGATCTGCTGCGCCTGCCGCACCCCGAGACCCGACCCTTCGAACTCGTCGCCGGTGACACGCGGATCGCGCTCGCGACGCCCGGAAGCCGCGGCTCCCGACTGACCTGCCTGATCACGACCACCTCAGAGGAGACCCACTGATGAGCACCTTCCACGAGACCGCCGTCGCCGCGGCGATTGCCGGCAGGCTGCCGTTCGGCTACCCGGTCATCCCGGCGCCGTCGACGGATCCCGGCGCCACGGGTACCGCGATCGTGGCGACCTTCACGGGCTCGCCCGGCGCGCGGATCGCGATCCAGGTTCTCGACCCCTCGCAGCTCGAGGACGGCTCCTCGACCGCGCCGCTCGCCGACCGCCTGCACCCGATCCTCGAGGCGGCGGTCGCGGTGCTCGGGGCCGGTACGCTCGCGGCCGGCGAGGAGATCCTCGCGGAGTCGGTGTTCGCCGATGCCGGGACCCAGGTCTTCGACATGGTCGACGCCGAGGGCACGGTCGTCGCTCGCGCCGCCGTGCGTGTCGACGGCGCGCACGCGGCGGCGGCCGCACCGCAGCGTCTGAGCCGGATCGCGGGCGTGGAGATGGACCTCGTCGTCGAGATCGGACGGACGCGGATGCCGGTGCGCGACGTGCTGTCGCTCGAACCCGGCCGCGTGGTCGAGCTGGACCGCGCCGCGGGTTCGCCCGCCGACATCAAGCTCAACGGCCGCCTGATCGGCCACGGCACGGTCGTGGTCGCCGAGGGCGATTTCGCGATCCGCGTCGAGCGCATCCTCGACGGCGCCGAGGTCGTCTGAGCCATGGACGACCTGCTCGTCGCGCTGCGCGCCGTGGTCGCGCTGGCCGCCGTCCTCGGACTGCTGCTCTTCCTGAGCCGGCGTCTGCAGAAGAGCCAGGCTCGAGGCGAGAGCCCGCTGTCCGGGCTGCTGCCCAAGGGACTCGGCGCGCTCGCGGCGAAACGGCCCTCGAAGCCCGCGCCGCGCACGGCCGCGCGACCGGCGCCGCGGCACAGCACGCGCGTGAAGCCGCGGCCCGAGAAGATCACCGTCGTCGCACGGACAGGTCTCGGCGGCAAGACGCAGCTCGTGGTCGCGGAGTTCGGCGGCATCCGCTACGTGCTCGGTGTCACCGAGAGCGGCGTGAGCGTCGTCGACACGCAGGAGGCGCCACCGGTCGAGGACGAGCTCCCGGTCGACGAGACGACGGCAGTGGAGCCGCCGAACGACATCGTGGACCGCGCGCTGCGCTCGGTCGCCTGAACCGCGGCGACTCGCGGTTACGGGCGGCGTGCCGTGTCGCGATAGTCGGCCACGAGCACGGATAGCTCGCCCCCTCGGCTACGGATCGGCCTCGACACTTTTCTCCGGAGTGCCGCCGTGCCCCCATCCGCGTTCGTCTCCGCGCCGCCCGCGCGCGCTCGACGACGTCGGCGCGCGACGGTCCTGATCGCGATCGCGCTGGCCGTCGCGGTGCTGTGGGTGCTGTTCACCGCGGTCGGCGCGGATGCGGCGACCACCGATCCGACCGACTCGGGCGACGGCACCGGCGGCGGGGTGACGATCAACGGCATCAACGGCACGCCGTCCGACAGCATCATGACGCTGCTGGGCATCACCGTCCTCAGCGTCGCCCCGGCGCTGCTGCTCATGATGTCGAGCTTCACGAAGATCTTCGTGGTCCTCGCGTTGACCCGCAACGCGCTCTCGCTCCCGTCGATCCCGCCCAATCAGGTGCTCGCCGGGCTGAGTCTCTTCCTGACGCTGTTCATCATGTGGCCTGTCCTCACCGACATCAACGCGGTCGCGGTCAGCCCCTTCACGGCGGGTGACATCGACTTCGGGCGTGCGTTCGAGCGCGCCCAGCAGCCGTTGCGGGAATGGATGCTCGCGTACACGCGCGAGGAGGACATCGCGCTCATGCACCGCGCGGCGCAGATGGACAACCCGACGGATCCGTCGGAGATCGGGCTGCAGACGCTCGTTCCCGCCTTCATGCTCAGCGAACTGCGCGCGGCCTTCCTCATCGGCTTCGTGATCTTCGTGCCGTTCCTCGTCATCGACCTCGTGGTCGCGAGCGCCCTGATGTCGATGGGCATGATGATGCTCCCGCCGGTCATGATCTCGCTGCCGTTCAAGATCCTGCTGTTCCTCCTGATCGACGGGTGGGGGATGGTCATCACGGCCCTCGTGCAGTCGTACGCCGGAGGTGGCGGATGAACCCCGAGGCGGTCATCGACATCGGTCAGGCAGCGCTGATCCTCGGTGCGAAGCTGTGCGCCCCGCTGCTCATCACCGCGCTCGTGGTCGGCTTCGCGATCTCCCTCCTGCAGTCGATCACGCAGGTGCAGGAGATGACGATCTCCTTCGTCCCCAAGCTCGTCGCGGTCGGGATCGCCCTGCTCGTGAGCGGCCACTGGATGATCGCCGAGCTCATCGCCTTCTCGAACGAGATGTTCGCGCGGATCCCCGGCCTGCTGAACGGCGGATGATGGACATCCCGATCGACTTCACCTGGCTCGAGGCGACGTCCCTCGCCTGCGTGCGCATCACGGCTTTCCTCGTGATCGCGCCGCCGTTCAGCCACGGCACGATCCCGATGCGCATCAAGGCCATGCTGGGGGCGGGACTCGCCCTCGCGGTGTCGCCGGTCGTGACCGACGGGTACGAGCGGCTCGACACCGGAGCGTTCCTGATGGCCCTGGTCGGGCAGACGCTCACGGGCGCACTCCTCGGGTTCCTCGTGATGATCCTCTTCAGCGCGATCCAGGGGGCCGGGCATCTCGTCGACACGTTCGGCGGCTTCCAGATGGCGCAGGCGTTCGACCCGGGTATGGCGATCAACGGTGCGCAGTTCACGCGGCTGTTCCAGATGACCGCGATCCTCCTGCTGTTCGCCTCGGACGGCTACCAGCTCGTCCTCGGCGGTCTCTTCCGCTCGTTCGACGCCGTGTCGGTGACCGGCACGATCGACCTGTCGTCGCCGGCCGAGGCGCTCGTCGGCGCCGCGGGCCAGATGATGCTCAGCGCGGTGCAGATCGCGGGTCCGCTGCTCATCGTGCTCTTCCTCGCCGACGTGGGACTCGGCCTCGTCACCCGCGTCGCACCGGCGTTGAACGCGTTCGCGATGGGCTTCCCGGTCAAGATCGCGCTCACCCTCGTGCTCGTCGGCTTCGTGTACGCGGCGCTCCCGGGGGTCGTCGGCGCCATCGCCGAGGATGCGGTCCGCACCGTCCTGGGGGTGATCCGGTGAGCAGCTCCGCCGACACCGGGGAACGGACCGAGAAGGCCACCGAGCAGCGTCTCAAGGAGGCGCGGCGCAAGGGGCAGATCGGTCGCAGCCAGGACTTCACGGCGTGGATCTGCATCGCGGCCGCGGCAGTCATGATGGTCCCCACCGTGGCGACCGGCACCCAGGTCACGACCGAGCTGTTCCTGCGGGTCGCCCAGGTCGCGCAGCACCCGACGGACGCCGCGGCGCTCGACGCTCTCGATGCCGCCGTCGCCTCCCTCGGCGGCATCCTGCTGCCGATGCTCGTCGTCGTCCTGCTCGCGACCACCGCGACCGCGGTCGCACAGGGCGGCATCCACCTGCGCGGCGTGACCATGCGCGCGGAGCAGTTCAACGTCGTCGCCGGACTCAAGCGCGTCTTCGGACAGCAGGCTCTGTGGGAGGGCGTCAAGGCGCTTCTGAAGACGGTCGCGATCGGCCTGTCGCTGTGGATCGTCGTGTCGGGACTCGTGCCCGTGCTCATGGCGAGCGGCAGTCACAACATCACCTGGCTCCTCGAACAGGCTGCAGGGGGAGCGGTCGCGCTCCTGCAGGTGGCCGTGGCGGTCGGCATCCTCCTCGCGGCGATCGACGTCGCCGTCGTCATGCGCCGCAACCGCAAGCACACGCACATGACGAAGAAGGAGGCGAAGGACGAGCACAAGAAGACCGAGGGCGACCCGCTCGTGCGCTCCCAGCGCCGCTCGCGACAGATCGCCCTGAGCCGCAACCGCATGATCGCCGCCGTGGGAGACAGCGACGTCGTGCTCGTCAACCCCACCCACGTCGCGGTCGCGCTGCGGTACGAGCCCGGCAAGTCCGCCCCTCGCGTCGTCGCCAAGGGGGCGGGTGTCGTGGCGCAGAAGATCCGGGAGAAGGCCGAGGAGACCGGGGTGCCGATGGTGCGCGACGTGCCGCTCGCCCGCGCGCTGCACGCCGCGTGCGACATCGGACGTGAGATCCCGGAGGAGCTCTACACCGCCGTCGCCCAGGTGCTGGCCTTCATCGAGCACCTGAAGCGTCGCGGTTCGGCGCGCGGCACCCACACCATGCCCTTCGCGAGCACGAGAGACCGCGGGCTCTGACTCCGGTCGGAATCGCACAGGCACGAGAGAACGAGAGAAGAATGATCGGTCAGCTGCTGTCCAAGGGCGCGGTGCCCGTCGGCGTCGTCGGCATCATCCTGCTGCTCATCGTCCCCATCCCCACCCCGCTGCTCGACGTGCTCATCGTCGTCAACATCTCGTTCGCCCTGTTGATCCTGCTCACGGCGATGTTCGTCAAGAAGCCCCTCGAGTTCTCGGTCTTCCCGAGCCTCTTGCTCGTGGCGACGCTGTTCCGTCTGGGGCTCAACGTGGCCTCGACGCGTCTGGTGCTCAGCGAGGCGCACGCCGGGCAGGTCATCCAGGCATTCGGCCAGATCACGATCAGCGGCTCCCTCGTGATCGGCGCCGTGATCTTCCTCATCCTGACCGTGATCCAGTTCGTCGTCGTCACGAAGGGCGCCGAGCGCGTCGCCGAGGTCGGGGCGCGCTTCACGCTCGACGCTATGCCCGGCAAGCAGATGGCGATCGACGCCGACCTCAATGCCGGGCTCATCACCGAGGAGCAGGCGCGGAAGCGCCGAGCGGAGGTCGCGGCGGAGGCGGACTTCTACGGCGCGATGGACGGTGCCTCGAAGTTCGTGAAGGGCGACGCGATCGCGGGCATCGTGATCGTGGTCATCAACTTCGTCGGCGGCATCATCATCGGCATGGCACAGCGCGGCATGGAGATGGGCGAGGCGCTGGAGACGTACAGCATCCTCACCATCGGCGACGGTCTCGTCACGCAGATCCCGGCGCTGCTCATGGCGGTGTCCACGGGCATGATCGTGACCCGCGAGAACGTCGAGGCCGAGATGGGCCAGGCGGCGGGTCGTCAGCTCATGCAGTCGCGCAACGCCCTCCTCATCACCGGCCTGGCGGCGTGCGCCATGGGGTTCATCCCCGGGATGCCGGTGGTCGTGTTCCTCGCGATCGGATGCCTCCTGCTGTTCGCGGCCTCGCGTGTCCGCGCCAACGAGGCCCGCGAGGCCGCGCTCGTCACAGACGCGCAGCAGCTGGAGGCGGCGGAGGCGGCGGCCGAGGGCCCGGAGGAGCTCATGGACCGGATGCGCGTGCACGCCCTGGAGATCTCGCTCTCGCCGGACATCGTCGACCTCGCCTCCGGCGGCCAGGGGGATCTGCTGACGCGCGTGAAGTCGCTGCGCCGCAAGCTGGCGCTCGACATCGGCATCCTCATGCCTCCGGTGCGCACGCGCGACAACATCGAGCTCCCGGCGCAGACCTACGCGCTGCTCATCGCGGGCGTCGAGGTCGGCCGGGGCACGGTCCCGCGCGGGCACGTGCTCGCGATCGGCGCGGGACTGGAGCAGCTTCCCGGCACGGCGGTCACGGATCCCGTCTTCGGGCTCGAAGGCAAGTGGGTGCCCACGGAGATGTCGCACGCGGCCGACATGGCCGGCGCGACGGTGATCGACCGGGCGAGCGTCATCATCACGCACCTCTCCGACGTCGTGCAGAGCCAGGCCGACCGGCTGCTGTCCCTGGAGGACGTGCGGCAGCTCACGGAGCACCTCAAGCAGTCGAGCCCTGCGACCGTGGAGGAGCTCACGCCCGCGATGCTGTCGCTCGCGGCGATCCAGCGCGTGCTGGCCGGCCTTCTCGCCGAGCGCGTGGCGATCAACGACCTCGCCCGGATCTACGAGGCGCTCGCGCTCCGCGCCAAGACCGCCACGGACACCCC
Organism: Microbacterium sp. NPDC089696; assembly: GCF_044749125.1. Taxonomy (NCBI): domain Bacteria; kingdom Bacillati; phylum Actinomycetota; class Actinomycetes; order Micrococcales; family Microbacteriaceae; genus Microbacterium; species Microbacterium sp. NPDC089696. The sequence continues at coordinate 124,381 of NZ_JBIVHF010000003.1, forward strand.
CGGTCTGATCGAGGCGGCTCGGACGGCCCTCGGTCCCGCGATCGCCGCCCGATTCGCCGACGACGGTCGCCTGCGGGTCGTGATGTTCGAGCCGATGCTGGAGCAGCAGATGCTCGAGGGCATGCGCGTCGTCGACGGTCAGCCGCAGATCGTGCTCGCTCCGGAATCGACCATGCAGCTGATCGAGAGCATCCGCCGCACGGTCACCGAGATCGATCCCTCGGGTCCCGACCCGGTGCTGGTCTGCGCGCCGTCGTTGCGCCCGGCCGTCCGTCGGATGGTCGCGGCCCAGGTGCGCGGCCTCCCGGTGCTGTCGTACGACGAGGCCGGCGCGGGCGGATTTGCGACCGACGTCGTCGGCGTCGTGCGCATCGCGCCGTCCGCCCTCCCGATCGGAAACTGATTTCGGCATTTCGCTGAGTTAGTGATGCTGGAGCCCGTCCGGCGTCGCTCGACGCCCGCACGTGTCATCGGGAGTGCATGCCGCCATATCGGAGGGAGCAGAGGACGATCTCGAGTGATCCTTCTCCGCCCCGTCCATCGAATGGCAGGACCGACGATGCAGCGCCGCAACGTCCTCATCACCAAGATGGGCGCCGCCCTGCTGGCGATTTCCCTCGCCGTATTCCCGATCAGTGCTGCCCAAGGCGATGATGAGTCCGGTCATGAGCACCCCGTGGCGGATATCGAGTCGATTGCTCCTGATGTCGTGGACGCTGCGATTCTCAGCAGGACGCAAGTCGCGGCCGTCCAGATTCCATTGAACCCCGCTGAAGGCATCGACCTGCACACTTCGGAAGGTCCGCTGACGGTCGACCTCCCGTCTGTCGATGGGGAGCAGCAAGTTGTGGTGAGGGAAGACGGTGTTGTCGGGTACGTGAATGGAGATGGCTCCAGCACCGTGCCACTGCGGAGGGATGGCGGCGCTCTGCAGTTACTGACGGTCATCGACTCGCCCGACGCGCCGGTCGAGTACGAGTACGAACTGACACTCCCAAAGGATGCAACGCCGATTCTCAACCACGACGGCAGCGTGTCCGTGGAAAGCCATGATGGAGCGGTTCTTGCGTATGTGCCAGCCCCCTGGGCAAAGGACGCGGTCGGTGCGGCTGTGCCGACTCACTATGAGGTTCGCGGAGCCTCTCTCGTGCAGGTCGTGCACCACGTGGGCGCCACGTATCCAGTCGTGGCAGACCCATTCTGGATCCCCCTGCTTCGCCTTGTGGCACAGTGGTCGAAGCACGCACTCAAACAGATCGCAGAACGAAACATCACCGAGAATCTCGTGAAGATTGCCTTGCAGGAGGGGCGCAGGACCAAGGGCAATGAGAAGGGAACCTCGGTGTTCGAAGCGAACGGGATTCGAGTTGTCGTGAACGACAAGACGGGGACCATCATCACCGTCACCCGCTCCGGGGGCGGAGGAAGCAGTGGAGGGCGATGAAGATTCGATACGATCCTGAGGCGGATGCGGCCTATCTTGCGGTCGGGCCGCGAGTCGCGGATGGTGAAGCGGTTGCCCAGATCCCCGAGATCTACCCGCCTGGGGGACGCGGAGAGATCATTCTCGATTTCGACACGGAGGGTCACGTGATCGGGATGGAGATCCTCTCTGCCAGCGCTCTCCTTCGGCCGGAAGCGCTCGCGGAGGCCGAACGGATCTGAAGCGTTCCTCTCATTTACGAGCGGAACGTGCGCTAGTTTGGTGAGCGGGCGTGCGACGGTGCGCCAGCCATGGAAGGCGGACGGCATGCTGGTACTCACGAGGCGCGCGAACGAGAGCATCCTCATCGGCGACGACATCACGGTGACGATCCTCGCGGTCACGCCCGGGGGAGTGCGGGTGGGGATCGACGCCCCTCGCGACAAGCGCATCAACCGCGCCGAGATCGTCCTGGCGGTCGGCGACGCCAACCAGGAAGCCGTCCACACCTCGTCCGACGAGGCCGCGGAGACCGCCCTGCTCGGGGCGCTCGCCCGCATCAGCACGGCTCCCTGAGGCTGTCAATGGGGAGTTCTCCCCATGCAGCCCGAGTTACCCCGGATCACGTTGTCGCGATAGTCGTGAATGTGACGGGCGGGGACCCGTCACGGACCACTGAACTGACGAGGTGACCACCGTGGCCGCTCATGATCTGAGCATGCAGCTGATGCGCGAGCGCGATCTGCTCGAGGTGCTGCTCTTCAAGCTCGACGAGCAGCAGATGCTCCTCGCCACCGGGCGCAACCGCTGGATCCACCATGCCGCGAACGAGGTCGACCGGGTCCTCGCGGCCATGCCGACCGTCGCCCTCTCCCGAGACACGCTCGTCGTCGCGGTCGCCGACGAGTGGGGCGTCCCCGAGGCGACGACGCTCCGCGAGCTGATCGACGCCGCGCCGACCGACGCCTGGCGCGAGGTCATGACCGGTCACCTCGATGCCATGACGACCCTCGCCGACGAGATCGGCGAGATGAAGAAGGTCAACGAGCAGCGACTGCGCGCCGCGATCCGGGTGACGCAGGAGACCATCGCCGGGCTCGGCACGCCGACGGGGGAGTACGCCTCCTCGGGCGACGTCGTGCGCGACGCGGATGCCCGACTCCTCGACACGAGGGTGTGACGTCGATGTCCTCCTTCGCCGGACTGCGGCTCGCCGAGTCCGCCCTCGCGGCCGCACGCGCAGGCATGACCGTCACGGGCCAGAACATCGCGAACCAGACGACCGCGGGATACACCCGCCAGCGGCTCGAGCAGACGCCGTCGGCCGCACCAGGACAGTCGGGGCTGTGGCCTACGCGCTTCGCCGTCGGTTCGGGCGTGGACGTCACGGGCGTGGCCCGCCTCGGCGACAACCTGCTCGACGCCCGGGTGCGCGACGCGCTCGGAGCCTCGGGCTTCTGGGTCGCGCGGGCCACTGCCGCCGGTCAGGTCGAAGCGGCCATGGCCGAACCCACCGCGGACGGGCTCGCCGCCAACCTCAATCGCTTCTGGGCCGGATGGTCCGATCTCGCGAACACGCCGGACGCCGCGGCGGCGCAGGTCGTGCTCACGAACGCGCAGGTGCTCATCGGGCAGGTGGCCGCGGGCTACCAGTCCGTCGCCGGTCAGTGGTCGGACCTTCGCGGCCAGGTCGACCGGCAGGTCGCCGACGTCAACGCGGTCGCCGGCCAGGTCGCGTCGCTCAACGGACAGATCCGGGACGCGCTGCTCTCGGGGCGCAACGCGAACGAGCTCATCGATCAGCGCGGGGTGCTCACGCAGCAGCTGGCGTCCTCGGTGGGCGCGACCGGTGTCGTCGAGGCGGACGGCACGCTCACGCTGCGCGTCGACGGCAACGCGCTCGTCTCGGGTGACGCGAGCCGGTCGCTCGACGTGAGCGGCCCGCGCACCATCGCCGATGCCGGGCGCATCACGGTCGCGTGGGCGGATCGCCCCGCGGCGCCCATCGCGGTCACCGGCGGAACCATCGGCGGCACGATCAGCACGCTCGCACCGGCCTCCGACGGCGGCACGCTCGCGGCCGTGGCCGCCGCGTACAACGAGACGGCCGTCGCGCTCGCGACCGCGGTGAACGACGTGCACCGCACCGGTCAGACGCCGACGGGTGCGGCGGGCGGCGACTTCTTCGCCCTCGACCCGAGCGGCCCAGCGGCTCTCGGCCTCCGGGTGATCCCCACCGGACTCGCCGACCTCGCTCTCGCGGCGCCGGGCGCGGGTGCGAAGGACACGACGATCGCCGATCGCATCAGCGCGCTCGGCACCTCGGCCGGCGGGCCCAGCAAGGTGTGGTCGAGTTTCGTGACCGGATTCGCGGTCACCGTCGCGGGCGACCGGCAGCGCGCCGACATCGCCGACATGGGGGCCGTGGCCGCCGTGACGGCCCAGCAGTCGAACGCCTCGGTCGACGGCGACGAGGAGACCATCAATCTGCTGACCTATCAGACCGCCTACCAGGCGGCCGCGCGTGTGCTCACGGCGGTCGACGAGGCGCTCGACCTGCTCATCAACCGCACCGGCCTGGTGGGCCGCTGATCCTCGGAGGACTCATGATCGGGCGCATCACCAGCAGCACCATGACCCAGCAGTCGCTGCGCACCCTGCAGACGACGCTCGTCGACCGGGAGCGCCTGCAGAACCAGGCGACCTCGCAGCGTGCTTTCCGCACTCCCAGCGAGGACCCCGCCGCGGCGGCGACGACGCTCGGCGTGCACGGCGACCAGTCGCGTACCGCGCAGTACAAGCGCAACCTCAGCGACGGGATGGCGTGGGTCACGACCGTGGACACCGCTCTCGGCGCCAGCGCCGATCTCCTGAACCGTGCGCGGGACCTCACGGCGCAGGGAGCCAACTCCGGCGCGCTGAGTCCGACCGCGCGCGAGTCGATCGCGCAGGAGCTCGAGACGATCAGCGCCGAACTGCTCGCGCGTGCGAACACCACCGTCCTCGGGCGCAGCGTCTTCGCCGGGACCAGCGACGCGGCGGTGGCGTTCGACTCGGGGACCTTCACGTTCAACGGCACCGCGGGGGACGGCGTGCAGCGACGGATCAGCGACAACGAGACGGTGCGCGTCGACTTCGACGGGGCTCAGGCCTTCGGCTCGGGAGCCGACAGTGCGTTCGCTCTGCTGAACGACATCGCGGCCGACCTCCGGGCCGGCGTGAACGTGGGCACGCGCCTCGGCGACATCGACGACCGGCTCAAGGAGGTCGTCTCCGCGCGAGGCGCCACGGGTGCCCGGCAGGTGCAGATCGAACGGGCGATGTCGCAGAACCTGTCGGTCTCGACGGACCTCGAGGCGCGCCGGGTCGAGGTCGAGAACGTCGACACCCTCGAGGTGCTCGTGCGGCTGCAGTCCGCCGAGCTCGTCTTTCAGTCCGCCCTGCAGGTGACCGCCCGTTCGCTGCAGACCAACCTCATGGAGTTCCTGCGATGACCACGATCACCGCTGACACGCCCGACACCGCGGTCGAGTTCGCCTTCCCGATGCCGGGGCTGAGTCCGTACACCGCGTTCTCCCTCGACCCGATCCCGGGCGCCGAGGGCTTGTACGCGCTGCGGGCCGTCGGTGCGGACGTGCGGCTGTTCCTGCTCGATCCGGATTTCAGCGACTACGGCTACGAGCCGCGGATCCCGGCGGAGGTCCGCGCGGAACTCGGCGCGGACGACGGCACCGAGCTGAGGGTCCTGGTGGTCGCGAACCCGGCGGAGGACGGCGTCTACATCAATCTGCGTGCACCGATCGTGCTGCACCCCGTCACCGCGCGAGCCGCGCAGGTGATCCTCGACGACGAGTCGTACCCGATCCGGGTGCGATTGGACGGCTGAGTCCGCTCCGCCCGAGGCGCGGATTTCGGGAATCAGAGGATTCCGATATTCACCGCATATACCAAGGAAGAACGAGTATCCTCTGAAATGCACAGGCTGGGGTACTGGCAGATTCCGGCGTAGGCGCAGGAGATTGGGACCTGCGGGCGCGCCGCGGATGCCGCTGGTGGGGTACAGCGCAAGACGCTCGGTGACGAGCGATTTTCCATTGGACGGAAAAGAAGATGAGCACATCCAGGACGCTCGACACGAATCGGGTGAGCAAGAGGGAGTTCGTGCAGCGGTTCGCACGACGCGGCGGGATCTCCGTCGGCGCCGCGCAGACCGCCTACAACGCGATGATCGACGAACTCGTCGATCTGGTGAGCCGCGGCAACACCGTGACCCTGACGAACTTCGGGAAGTTCTACCCGCAGACCCACAAGGGGCACCGGGTGCAGTTCTCGAAGGACGAGGGCGCGGGCGAGGTCGACGACTACACCGTGTTGAAGTTCTCTGCGACGCGCGAGGTCAACAAGCGTGTCAAGGTGAACGACTAGCAATCGTGATCTAAACGTAAACGAGAATTTCCGGAGGTTTCGCCTCTCGGTGCACACTCACCTGCCCAGCGGCCCTAGCATGTAGTCGGACGGAAGTCCCCGTCATCATCGGATGACGTGTGCTGTGGGTCGCTGGGGGGCTTGCACTGACAGTGAAAGAGGGCGGCCTCATGCCGATGCGCGCGCGGAACAAGCTCGTCGTCGACCACCTGCACATCGTGGGCGCGGCAACCGCGAACGTCGCCGCCCGGCTGACGCAGGTCTCGCGGGAGGAGCTCGCCTCTGCCGGCGCCTTCGCGCTGGTGCGCGCCGCCGACAGGTTCGACGCGAGCCTGGGGGTGCCGTTCGGCGCGTACGCGCGCGAGCGCATCAACTGGGCGCTCATGGACGAGCTCCGGTCGATGGACTGGGCGCCGCGTGACGTGCGCGCCCGTGCGAAGGAGACCACCCGGGTCCGCGACACCCTCGCCGGTGTCCTCGGGCGCACGCCGACGCACCGCGAGGTCGCGGACGCGATGGGGGTGGACGCCGGCCTCGTGCGTGAGCGGCTGGCGGATGCAGAGCGCACGGTCTCGAGCCTCGACGTCCTGGATCCGTATGACGTCGTCTGGTCGGGGTACCTCCCGGAGGAGATGGCGATAGCCGCCGAGCGGGAGGAGCTGCTGCATCATGCGGTCGAGGCGCTCCCCGAGCGCAAACGTCGCATCGTGCGCGCGATCTACTTCGAGGACCGCACGGTCAAGGACCTGGCCGAGGAGCTCGGCGTCTCGCATGCGGCGATCTCGCAGCAGCGCTCGGAGGCCGTGCGCATGCTGCGCGACGCGCTCGACAGGCACTACGCCGAAAGCGCCGTGACTCCGGCGTCGAAGTCCTCTGCATCGGCTCTCGACGCCTATTTCGACCGCCTCGCCGTCTCCAGCGGGCACCGCTACGCGCGATCGTTCCTCCGCCGGACCATCGGCGTGTGAGCCCTCGGCCTCAGAGGCCGAACCCGTAGCTCGCCTGGCCGACCAGGGTCAGGCTGACGCTCGTCGGATAGACCTCCGGCTCCTCGTCGTCGTCGTCCACGAGGTCGAGGCGATCGACCGGCACGAAAATGGTGCCGTCGGTCTCGAACACGAGGTCGCGTGGCCGGAACGACGCGAAGATCGAGCGGGTGGAGTGGCGGAGCTCGTAGGTGCGGACCGTGTCACCGCGCTCGAACAGGTTCATCTCCGCCTCCTCCGACCAGGTCCTGCCATCGGGGAAGCGCGCGTCGATCCGATAGGTGCTCGGCTCGATCGCCTTGATGTTGAGGTCCTCGACGATCTCTGAGAACAGGGTGTCGGGCTGCGCGAGCTCGAACGCGATCGCGCGGAGGTGGTCGTAGTTGAGCCGGGCTCGTCGTGAGAACAGCGCGACGTTCTCGATCTCGATCGGGTCGGCGTTCGGTGCCTGGTCGACGAGGTACTGACGCACCTCATCCGGCCCGGGGTACTCGAAACGCATGTGGTAGTGGAACCGCCCCGGACGGTTGACGATGTATGCGCTCACGTCGTTGATGTCGTTGACGGTGAGGCAGTAGATGCGCTTGACCGACGAGAGGCCGTCGAACAGCGACAGGAACTGGTTCTGCCGGTTGGCGCCGTCGACGCCGCCGCGACGGGTGACGGGAAAGGTCTTCTCGAACTCGTCGAAGACGATGAGGCACTCATCGAGGCTGTCGAGGAACTCGACGATGCCGTCGTTGTCCTCGGACACGATCACGACCGGCAGCGCCTGCTCCCGCGCCTCCTCGGCGACCATGCGCAGGAACAGGGTCTTGCCTATGCCCTTGTCGCCGGAGAGCATCACCCCGAGACTGCGGTCCGAGAGCGCGTAGGAGCGGAAGATCTTGTCGACCTTGCGCTCGAGGCCGCCATACACCCGTTCGGCGCCGACCGAGAGGTCGTCGACCTTCACGAGGCTGAAGCCCTCCTTCGACGTGAAGTGCACCCGGTAGGTGCCCAGCGGGAACACCTCGTGCGTGCGCACGGCGTCGTCGTACACCCGTACGTGGCCACCGGTCTCGATGTACGTTGTCGTCACGGATCCTCGTCCTCTTTCTACCCCGACCTGTATATCGGCCGTGCAGGGGATGCCGTAAGGCGACTCGCGGAAGTCTCCTCCTGCGTCGCCCCGACGTGAAAGACTCGGGTCGGGGGAGCATCCCCCGGACGTGGTCGGGCGGGAGCGGACATGGCACAGCGGATCGTGGTCAGCGGCGCATCGGGACTCGTCGGGACGGCCCTCGTCAGCGCGCTCCGCGCGGAGGGCGTCGCCGTCACCCGACTCGTCAGGAGGCCTCCGTCGAGCTCTGACGAGGTGCAGTGGCGGCCGGGGGAGCGCGACCTCGATCCGGCAGTGCTCGCCGGTGCGGATGCCGTCGTCGCACTGGGCGGCGCCAGCGTCGGACGGCTGCCGTGGACCCGCGGGTACCGCCGGACCCTCGTCGAGTCGCGCCTCATCACGACCCGGACGATCGCCACGGCGGTGCGGGCTCTCGCTGCCGACGCTCCGGCGTTCGTGTCGGCCTCCGCGGTCGGCTACTACGGCTCGGCGCCCGGTGAGGTGCTCACCGAGAGCGCTCCGGCCGGCGACACCTTCCTCGCGCGGCTCTGCGTCCGCTGGGAGGACGAGGCCAGGCGCGCCGGCGACCACGCACGCGTCGCGCTGCTGCGCACGGCGCCGATCGTGCACCGGAGCGGCGTGCTGAAGCCGCTCATCCAGTCGACGCGGTTCGGTCTCGCCGGTCCGCTCGGGCCGGGCACCCAGCTCTGGCCGTGGATCTCGCTGGAGGACGAGGTCCGGGGCATCCGTCAGGTGATCGACGCCGGCCTCGACGGCCCGGTGAATCTCTCGGGACCGAGTCCGGCGACCGCCGACGATCTCGGACGCGCCGTCGCCGATCGCATGCGACGTCCGTTCTGGGTGCCGGCCCCGGCATGGGCCCTGCGGCTGGCGCTCGGTGACGCGGCGGAGTCGCTGCTGCTCTCGGATGCCGACGTGCGGCCCGACGCGCTCCTCGCCTCCGGCTTCACGTTCTCCCGCACCACCGTTCAGCAGGCGGTCGACGCGGCGCTCTGAGGGCCCGCGCCGACCGCCTCGACGCCGAGGGTCAGCCGTTGTGCGGATCCGCCGCGTTGAGCGCCGCCACAACCTGCGGATAGTCGCCGCGGGCCTCGCCGTAGCGCAGGAACTTCACGCGCTCGACCTGGATCTCGGTCGCCTCGGGCTGCGACTCGATGAGACCGATCACCTCGGATACGAAGTCGTCCAGAGGCATGGCGTTGTCGCTCGTCTCGTGTCCGGGCATCAGCGCGGTCCGCACGGCCGGAGGCTCGAGCTCCTGCACGGCCACGCTCGTCCCGGCGAGCTGCAGGCGCAGCGACTCGCTGAGCATGTGGATCGCCGCCTTGGTGGCGTTGTAGGTGGGCGTGACGCGCAGGGGAGCGAACGCCAGGCCCGAGGACACGGTCATGATCGTCGCATCGTCCTTCGTCTGCAGGTGCTCGATGAACGCGGCGATGAGGCGGATCGGCCCGAGCAGGTTGGTCGTCACGGTCGCCTCAGCCGTCTCGAGGAAGCCCGAGGGCGTGGTCCAGTCCTCGGCGCGCATGATGCCCGCCATCGCGACGACGACGTTGAGGTCGGGGTGAGCGGTGATGACCTCCCGTGCCGCCTCCTGGATGCTCCCGGCGTCGGCGGTGTCGATGCGCACGGCGTGGATGCCGGGGTTCTCCGCCGTGATGCGCTCCAGGAGCTCGGTGCGGCGTCCGCCGACGATCACGGTGTTGCCGCGCTCGGCGAAGCGCTGAGCGAGGGCGAGCCCGATGCCGCTCGTCGCCCCGGGGATGAAGATGGTGTTTCCGCTGATGTTCATGCGTCCACTCTCCGTCGTCCCGGGACCGTTCTCCAGGGACGCCTCATCCAGGGATCCGCGGTCCCTGGATCGACGCTCGCGTGCGGGGGATACTGCTGAGGTGGACAGAGAAGCACTGGCAGAGTTCCTCGTGAGCCGACGGGAGCAGCTGCGGCCCGCCGACGTGGGGCTCGGGGCCGGCGTCCGTCGTCGTACGCCCGGTCTCCGACGTGAGGAGGTCGCCCAGCTCGCCGCGATGTCGACGGACTACTACGCCCGACTCGAGCAGCGCCGCGGCCCGCAGCCGAGCGTCCAGATCCTCGCCTCTCTCGCCCGCGCCCTCCGGCTCACGCCCGATGAGCGCGACTATCTGCATCGCGTCAGCGGGCACAGCGCGCCCGATCGCACGGCGTTCACGGACTACGTGCATCCCGGCATGCTCCGCGTGCTCGACCGGCTCGACGACACCCCCGCGTTCATCGTGTCCGTGCTCGACGAGGTGCTCGTCCAGAACGACGCGGCCAAGGCCCTGCTCGGCGACGCCAGTGGTTTCGAAGGACTGGATCGCAGCGGAATCTACCGGTGGTTCGCCGACCCGGAGGGGGAGCGCCACCACTATCCGGAGGCGGACCACCCGCAGCGCAGCCGCGTGCTCGTCGCCTCGCTCCGCGCCGCCTACGGCGTCCTCGGCGAGCGCTCTCGCGCGGGCGACATCGTGCGCGACCTGACCGGCCGTTCGACGGAGTTCGCCGAGCTGTGGCCCGTGCACGAGGTGCGGCGCCGGTTCGACGACCACAAGGTGCTGATCCACCCGGCCGTCGGAGAGATCGAGGTCGACTGCCAGGCACTGCTCACCGAGGACGAATCACAGGCGCTCGTGGTGCTCACGGCCGCCCCCGGCAGCGAGGCGGCGAGCAAGCTCGAACTGGTCAGGGTGCTCGGGACGCAACGGGTCTGAGCGCGCGCTCCGGATGCGACGACCGGGTCAGGACTCCTCGTGCGTGCGCGGGTCCGCCCCGAACAGGCGTCCGTCGGCACGACCCAGCCCGGTGATCGCCTCGACCTCGTCGTCGGCGAGGCGCACGGACCCGGCCTCGAGGTTCGCGACCTGGTGCTCCCGGGACGAGGCCTTGGGGATCGCGACCGTCTCGCGCGCCACATGCCATGCGAGGACCGTCTGCGCGGGGGAGATGCCGTGCGCCGCGGCGACCTCGTGGATCACGGGCTCGTCGATCAGCTCTTTGGCGCGGCCGAGAGGGCTCCACGCCTCGGTGAGGATGCCGTGCTCGCGGTGATAGGCGAGCTGCTCGGTCTGCGGGAAGTACGGGTGCACCTCGATCTGGTTCACGACGGGGCGCACACCGGTCTCGCGTTCGATGCGCTCGAGGTGCTCCGGGAGGAAGTTCGAGACGCCGATCTGGCGTACGACGCCGCGCTGCTGCGCGTCGACCAGGGCCTCCCACGCCTGCAGGTACTCGTCCTGGCTCGGATTCGGCCAGTGGATCAGGTGCACGTCCGTCACGTCGACGCCGAGGCGCGAGCGGCTCTCCTCGATGCTCGTCGTCGCCTTCGCCCGCGGGTGATGGCGCCCGGGGAGCTTCGTCGTCACGATGATCTCGGAGCGGTCGACGTCGGACTGCCGGACGCCGCGACCCACCGAGCCCTCGTTCTCGTAGTTGAACGCCGAGTCCAGGAGGCGGTACCCGGCGCCGATCGCGGTGGTCACGGCATCCGCTCCCGCATCGCCGTTCAGAGCGTAGGTGCCGAGTCCGAGTGCGGGGAGTTCGAAGCCGTTGTGGGCGGTGAAGCGGGGGAGTGCGGTCATGTCGCCAGCGTACGCTGGAGCGGTGACGGGAGCGGAGAGAATGGCGCAGGATGACGCGACGAGGCAGGACGCGCTCCGGTGCCCGTGCGGTTCGGGAGACGTGCTCGCGAACTGCTGCGGTCCCGTGCTCGCCGGGGCGCCCGCGCCGACCGCGGAGCGTCTCATGCGCTCGCGCTACACGGCGTTCGTGCTCGGTGACACGGATCACCTGCTCGCGACCTGGCATCCGTCGACGCGCCCGTCGTCCCTCGACCTCGACGCGGATCTGCATTGGCGCCGCCTCGCGATCGTCGACCGCGTCGCCGGAGGTCCGTTCGACCGTCAGGGCGTGGTGGAGTTCGCCGCCGCCTGGGAGCAGCGGGGCGACCGCGGGGTGCTCCGGGAGCGGAGCCGGTTCGTCCGCGATGGGCGCCGTTGGCTGTACGTCGACGGCGATGTCGCCTGAGCGGGTAGATTTGAGAGCGTGAACGCCAGCCCAGAACACCAGCGCATCCTCCTCGACGTCGCCGACCTGGACCGCCGCATCGCGCAGGCGGAGCGTGCACGCACCAAGCCTGCACAGGCCGCCCGCATCACCGAGCTCGTCGCGATCCGGCAGGACCAGCTGCGCGAGCTCACGAGTCTCACGGGCGCTCGCGACGACGTGCGCACCGAGCTCACGCGACTCGAATCCGACGTCGTCCTCGTCGAGCAGCGCCGCGCGCGCGACGCCGACCGGCTCGCCGCGGCCACCAACTCCAAGGAGGCGCAGGCGCTCGAGCACGAGATCGCCAGCCTGACGCGTCGACAGAGCGACCTCGAGGACGCACAGCTCGACGTCATGGGCCGAGTGGAGGACGCCGACGCCGCGGTCGCCGCGCAGCAGGCGCTCCTCGACACCACCACCGCCGAGGGCAGCGCCCTCACCGCGCAGGCCAAGGCCGACGTCGCCGCCGCCACCGAGCTGGGGGCGCAGCTCGGCCGCGATCGCGAGGCCGTCACCGCGACTCTCCCCGCTCCGCTCCTCGCCGAGTACACGCGCCGTGCGGCCAACAGCGCGGGCGCCGCCCTCCTCACCCGGGGCACCTGCGAAGGGTGCCGCATCCTGCTGCCCGGAACGGACATCGCCGAGATCCGCCGTGCCGCCGAGGACGCCGTCGTCTCGTGCCCCGAGTGCGGTTGCATCCTCGTCCGCACCGAGGAATCCGGGCTGTGAGCTCCGCGCCGCGAGCGCGCCGACGGTGAGCTCGCGGCGCACTCCGGAGCGCTGGATCGCTCTGGTGCGAGTCGGCGTCGGGGGCTGGACAGCCGTCGAGATCGACCCGACCGGCGTCGAGACCTCTCGTCACCAGGTGGCCGACGCGGACCTCCCCGCGTGGGTCTCCGGTCGTGAGGGCGAGGGAGCGCCCCGCTGGGTCATCCGCAGCGCCCGTGAGGTGTATCCGCGACTGCTCTCCGCCGGCGTGCGACTGGGCCGCACGCACGACCTGCTGCTGTGCCACGCGATCCTCCGCGATACGGACGCCGTCGCCCGTCCGCTCGCTCCCTCCGCTGACTGGGTGCGCCGCGACGCGGTGGACGAGGCCCCGTCCCTGTTCGATGCGTTCGATGAGGAGGACGCCGCCGACCCCGTCGACGAGGTGCTCACGCAGTTCCGGCTTCAGCGCCGTGTGATCGGCGACGGCGCCGACGGTCGCCTCGCTCTGCTCACCTCGGCGGAATCCGCGGGCGGCCTCGTCGCAGAGGAGATGCGTGCGGCCGGGCTGCCCTGGGACGCGGGCATCCATGACGCGATCCTCACCGAGATCCTCGGCGCGCGTCCGATCGCGGGCGGGACGCCGAGCCGCATGGTCGCGGAGGCCGATCGGGTGCGCTCGATCCTCGGAGATCCGACCCTCAACCTGGACAGTCAGCCCAAGCTGCTGCGGGCGCTGCATCGGGTGGGCGTGCAGGTCGAGTCGACCGGCCGCTGGGAGCTCGCTCAGCACGACCACCCCGTCATCGCGCCGCTCACGTCGTACAAGAAGCTCGCGCGTCTCCTCAGCGCGAACGGCTGGGCCTGGCTCGCGGAGTGGGTGCACGACGGGCGCTTCCGCCCGGTGTACATCCCGGGTGGCGTGGTCACGGGCCGCTGGGCATCGGCGGGCGGCGGCGCGCTGCAGATCCCGCGGAATCTCCGTGCGGCCGTGCGCGCGGACGAGGGGTGGCGGCTCGTCGTCGCCGACGTCGCGCAGCTCGAGCCGCGCATGCTCGCCGCGATGGCCGGCGACCGGGCGATGGCTCGCGCGGCCCAGGGCGCCGATCTCTACGCGGGCGTGGTCGAGTCCGGAGCCGTCGCCACGCGCGAGGAGGCGAAGTACGCGGTGCTCGGCGCCATGTACGGAGCGACCACGGGCGACAGCGGACGCCTCGTGCCTCGGTTGCGCAAGGTGTATCCGCGGGCCATGGCGCTCGTCGACCAAGCCGCGCGGGTCGGCGAGGACGGCGGCGTCGTGTCCACGTGGCTGGGACGCTCGTCACCCCGACCGTCGATCGAGTGGGAGAGCATGCAGGCGCGCGCCACGGACGCCGACGCGGATCCCGCAGACGTCGCCGTGGCGCGTCGGCGCGCGCGGGACTGGGGGCGCTTCACCCGGAACTTCGTCGTGCAGGGCACCGCGGCCGAGTGGTCGCTGATCTGGCTCGCCGAGATCCGCCATCGGCTGCAGCAGCTGCCCGCGTCCGCGCATCCTGCACCGGCATCCGGACCCTTCGCGGCGCGCGCGCATCTCGCGTTCTTCCTCCACGACGAGGTCGTGCTGCACGCGCCGGCGGATCAGGCCGAGGCGGCCGCCGATGCCGTGCGCGAGGCCGCGGCGGTCGCGACCCGTCGTCTGTTCGGGGACTTCCCGATCGAGGTGCCGTTGGATCTGCGCATCGCCGAGTCGGCGGAGAAGTAGCGCCGCCCCCGTAGACTGGTGGTGCGAATGGGTCGACTGGACGGTCGCGTGGCGGGAGACCGCACCGAGGAACGTCCGGGCTCCACAGGGCAGGACGGTGGGTAACGCCCACCCGGAGCAATCCGCGAGAAAGTGCCACAGAGAGCAGACCGCCCCGCAAGGGGTAAGGGTGAAAGGGTGGTGTAAGAGACCACCGGGGGCCATGGTGACATGGCCCGCCAGGTAAACCTCGTCCGGAGCAAGGTCAGACAGAGGATGACGACGCGGCTCGCCGAGTCCTCGGGTAGACCGCTAGAGTGCCACGGCAACGTGTCGCCGAGAGAGATGACCGTCGAAGGGGCGAAGAACCCCGGAACAGAACCCGGCGTACAGGTCGGCCCATTCGCCTCCTGCCGGCACAGGCAGCACCGACCGACCGCCTAGCAGTGCGTGCGGGCGCCCGTCAATGGGAGGCGGCGCATCGCGCGCGGAACCTAGGCTGGGAACACAACGGGCCGCTCCTGTGCCGCCCTACGTCAGTCGGCCCGGCGGCGCACGGATTCTCTCGGTTCCGTGGTCCCTGCTCGGCAGCGACGGGCACCGTCCACGGTTCCCCTCCCGACTGTCCGGTCCCTCGAAATCGGGTTCGAGGGACCGGAACATCTTCCCTTCCCGACCGGAGCAGCCGTGGAGAACACCGACAGACCTGACGCCCCGCACGTGCTGTGGGCCTGCGTCGAAGAGGGCTTCCACGTCGGGAGCCGCGGCGGGGACTTCCTCGGCTACGTGGACCGTCAGCCGAACGGCGAGTACCGCGCCTTCGACGCCCGATCGGCCGTGATCGGCGACTTCGCAGTCCTCGCGGAGGCGACGGCGGCCGTGTCGGCGGCCTCTCCGGGTGACGACGCTCCGTCGGCTGAGGATCTGCAGGGGACCCTCCGATGAACGCATCCGGACGGCTGCTCTCGCTCGTCTACACCAGCACGGCGTCCCACCCGTTCCGGGAGACAGCTCTCGAGCAGCTCCTCGAGGAGTGCCGTCGCCTCAACGCGGAGCGCGATGTGACCGGGATGCTGCTTCACCGGTCGGGGCGTTTCATCCAGGTGCTCGAGGGCGAACCCGAGATCGTCCGCGCCCTCGCGGAGCGCATCCGGAACGACGGCCGTCACCACGACATGAGGGTGCTCATCGAGGAGTCCATCGACGAGCGGCGCTTCCCGGACTGGACCATGGGCTACCGCGCGTTCCGCGGCGACCCGGGTCTCGCACCCGCCGGCTACCGCGACTCCTTCGCCGATCTCGACGCCGATGCCGACCGCATGACCACGAGGCGTGCGCTGTCCGAGCTCACGCTGTGGTTCCGGGTGCGCACCGCGCGCTCGGCCTGAGCCCCTGGACGACGAAGGCCCCGCCGGATCCGGCGGGGCCTTCGTGCTGTCGTGAGGGCGTTCAGTCGCCCGCGAGGGACGCCGCGCCGATGATGCCGGAGTTGTTGCGGTGGATCGCCGGGACGATCGGGGTCTTGAGGTCGAGGAGCGGGAGGAAGTCGCCCGCGTTCTTCGAGACGCCGCCGCCGACCACGAACAGATCCGGGCTGAACAGGAACTCGATGTGCGAATAGAACTCCTGCAGACGCTCCGCCCATTCGGCCCAGCTGAGGTTCTCGCGCTCGCGTGCCGAGGTCGCGGCGTAGGTCTCGACGGACTCGTACTCGCGGAAGTTGAGGTGGCCGAGCTCGGTGTTCGGCACCAGGACGCCGTCGTACAGGAACGCCGAGCCGATGCCGGTGCCCAGCGTCGTGAGCAGCGTGAAGCCGAGCACGTCGCGCGCCGCGCCGTGGCGGGCCTCGGCGACTCCCGCGGCATCCGCGTCGTTCACGAAGACGATGTTGCGCCCCAGTCCGTCGCGGAAGAAGCGCTCGGCGTCGAAGCCGATCCATTCCTTCGACACGTTGGCCGCGGAGAGGGTCTTGCCGCGCTTGACGATCGCGGGGAACGCGACGCCGAGCGGGAGGGTCGACTCGTGCACGTCGAGGGTCTTGAGCACGGTCTTCACGGCCTGCAGCACGTCCTGCGGCGAGGCGCCCTCCGGCGTGGGCACGCGCACCCTGTCGGATGCCATGGTGCCGTGCTCGAGGTCGACGATGCCTGCCTTGATTCCCGTGCCGCCGATGTCGACGCCGATCGCTTTTGCCATGGTCGATAGCTTAGCGACCGAGCTTCGCGCCGATAGGATCGATGACACCACGTGATGAAGGGGGTCGGCCATGTCGAACGGCGACGAGAAGTACTGGTACAACCTGAATACCAAGCAGGTCGAGTTCGGCATGCTCTCGCCGTCGGCGGATCGCGTCGGGCCGTTCGACACCGAGGCCGAGGCGGCTCACGCCCCCGAGAAGCTGCAGGAGCGAGCGCGTGCCTGGGCCGACGAGGACGCCGCCGAGGACGGCTGGGACGCCCCCAGCAGCAAGGACGCCGAATAACCGATGGACAAGCAGCGGGATTTCGTCCTCCGGACGATCGAGGAGCGCGGCGTCAAGTTCGTGCGTCTGTGGTTCACCGATGTGATCGGCACGCTCAAGTCGGTCGCGATCGCACCGGCCGAGGTCGAGGGGGCCTTCGCCGAGGGCATCGGCTTCGACGGCTCGGCGATCGAGGGGCTCACGCGCAGCTACGAGTCGGATCTGCTCGCACAGCCCGACCCCACCACCTTCCAGACGCTGCCGTGGCGCGGCGAGATCGACCCGACGGCGCGCATGTTCTGCGACATCACGACGCCGGACGGACGTCCTGCCGTCTCCGACCCGCGGCATGTGCTCAAGCGCACCCTCGCGAAGGCCGCCGACGCCGGGTTCACGTTCTACACGCATCCCGAGATCGAGTTCTACCTGCTGAAGTCCTCGTCGTTCGGGCCGGAAGGACCCGTCCCGGTGGACTCCGCCGGCTACTTCGACAACGTGCCCGGCGGCACGGCGCACGACTTCCGGCGTCGCTCGGTGCGGATGCTGGAGGACCTCGGCATCTCCGTGGAGTTCAGCCACCACGAGGGCGGGCCCGGACAGAACGAGATTGACCTGCGCTACGCCGACGCCCTCACGATGGCCGACAACGTCATGACGTTCCGCACGGTCATCAAGGAGGTCGCGATCGAGCAGGGCGTCTACGCGACGTTCATGCCGAAGCCCCTCAGCGGTCAGCCCGGCAGCGGCATGCACACGCACATGTCCCTGTTCGAGGGAGAGCGCAACGCCTTCTACGAGGAGGGGGCGAAGTACCAGCTCTCCAAGACCGGACGGCACTTCATCGCCGGCCTCCTGAAGCACGCGAACGAGATCGCGGCGGTCACGAACCAGTTCGTCAACTCGTACAAGCGCCTCTGGGGCGGCGACGAGGCGCCGAGCTTTGTGACCTGGGGTCACAACAACCGCTCCGCGCTGGTGCGCGTGCCGATGTACAAGCCCAACAAGGGCGGGTCCTCGCGAGTGGAGTACCGTGCGCTCGACTCGGCGGCGAACCCGTACCTCGCGTACGCGCTCATGCTCGCCGCCGGGCTCAAGGGCATCGAAGAGGAGTACGAGCTCCCGCCCGAGGCCGAGGACAACGTGTGGTCGCTGAGCGACGCCGAGCGCCGTGCGCTGGGCTACGCCGCGCTGCCCGCGAGCCTCGACCACGCGCTCGAGTACATGGAGGGGTCGGAGCTCGTCGCCGAGACCCTGGGCGAATCGGTCTTCAACTACGTGCTGCTGAACAAGCGCAAGGAGTGGGAGGCCTACCGCGGCCAGGTCACGCCGCTGGAGCTGAAGAACAACCTCGAGCTGCTCTGAGCGCCGCGCATGGCCCGTTCGGACGATTCCGTCTCCCTCTCCGCGCTGGCCAGGCTCGGGTTCGCCGAGCTCAGTGAGGCCTCGGCGAACCTGACCGAGCTCGCGGATATCCTCGGGAGGGACCGGGCCGCTCTGGTCGCCGAGGCCTCTGCCGCCGATCCTGACGCGGCGGTGGAGGGGATGCTGCGTGTGGCGCGTCGCGACCCCGCTCCGCTCCGGGAGCTTTTCCACGACCACGAGTCGCGACGGCGCACCTGGCGCGTGTTCGGGGCGTCGGAGGGTCTGGCGGACTTCTTCCTCCGGCATCCCGAGGAGCTCTCCGTCCTGGGGGAGCAGCGGGACTCCCTGCCGACCGCCGGAGAACTGCACGATCTGCTGCTCGGTGCGGTGGACGCCCGTGACGGCTTCGCGGCGTCGGGCGACGACGACGCCGTCGTGGCGCTGCGGGTCGCCTATCGTCGCGGTCTCGCGGCGATCGCGGCGTTCGACCTCAGCGCGCACAACCCCGTCATGGTCGTGGGCGATGTCGCTGCGGCTCTCGCGGACATCGCGGGTGCCGCTCTCGAGGCGTCGCTGGCCGTCGCGCGGCGTCGGCTCGCGCAGACGCTCCGCGAGGAGCAGGTGGCCGCCACCCGACTCGCGATCATCGGCATGGGCAAGTCCGGCGCCCGCGAGCTCAACTACGTGAGCGACGTCGACGTGATCTTCGTGGGCGGAACGCTCGACGACGACGTGGTCGACGAGCCGCGGGCGATCGACATCGCGACGCGACTCGCGCGCGAGACCATGCGTGGGCTCGGCGGTATCGAGGCCGAGCCTCCGCTGTGGGAGGTGGATGCGGCTCTCCGACCCGAGGGCAAGCAGGGTGCCCTCGTGCGCTCCCTGGCGTCGCACGTGGCCTATTACGACCGGTGGGCGAAGAGCTGGGAGTTCCAGGCTCTGCTCAAGGCCCGGCCCCTCGCCGGCGACGCCGGACTCGGGGCCGAGTACATCGCGGCCTTGCAGCCCAAGGTGTTCTCCAGCGCGGCGCGGGAGAACTTCGTCGACAGCGTGCAGCGCATGCGCGAGCGGGTCATGGAGTACATCGACCCGGAGGACGCGCCCTACCAGCTGAAGCTCGGCGCCGGCGGCCTGCGCGACATCGAGTTCACGGTGCAACTGCTGCAGCTCGTGCACGGGCTCACGGACGAGCGTCTGCGCACCCGAGGCACGCTCGAGAGCATCGACGCCCTCGTCGAGGGCGGCTACATCGGACGGGCGGAGGCCGGCACGTTCGCCGACGACTACCGCATCCTGCGGCTCATGGAGCACCGTCTGCAGCTGCGCGAGCTGAGCCGTACGCACCTCATGCCGCGCACCCCCGCCGGTCGTCGCGTGCTGGCGCGCAGCACGGGGCTCGCGGACTCGGCGGAGATCATCTGGGCGCGGTGGGAGTCCGTGCGACGCGAGGTGCGCGACATCCACACGCGCCTGTTCTACCGGCCGCTGCTCAGCGCGGTCGCGGCGCTGCCCGAGGACGAGCGCACCCTCTCGACCGAGCAGGCGCACGACCGCCTCATGGCGATCGGGTTCCGGGATCCCGCCGGGGCGCTGCGTCACATCGGCGCGCTCACGACCGGGCTGAGCCGCAAGGCGACGATCCAGCGGCACCTCATGCCGGTGATGGTCAAGTGGTTCTCCGACGGCAGCGACCCCGATTACGCGCTGCTCGCGTTCCGTCGGATCAGCGAGCGTCTCGGCGACACTCCGTGGTTCCTGCGGATGCTGCGTGACTCGTCCGGGGCGGCGGAGAGCCTGACCCGGCTGCTGTCCTCGTCGCGCTACGTCGGCGAGCTCATGGAGTGGATCCCCGAGTCCGTGGCGTGGCTCGACAGCAGCGACCTGCTGCGCCCTCGGAGCGGTGCCGCGCTCGACGAGGAGGCGCGGGCGATCCAGACCCGGCACGCCAGCGTGTCCGACGCGCTGCAGGCCGTGCGCGCTCTGCGTCGACGCGAACTGCTGCGCACCGCGATGGGCGGCGTGCTCGACGTGCTCACGATCGAACAGGTCGCGACCTCGCTCACCGAGATCACGGATGCGTCGATCCAGGCGGCGCTCCGGGCGGTGCGCCGGGAGATCGTGCCGGAGGAGGACGACGCTCTCGACTTCGCCGTGATCGGCATGGGGCGCTACGGCGGGGCGGAGCTCGGATTCGGCTCCGACGCCGACGTCCTGTACGTGTACGACGCGAACGGCGTCGACCCGCAGCGCGCGCAGACGCTCGCGACGAAGATCGTGGCGGGCCTGCGCGAGCACCTCACGGATCACCGCGTGCCGCTCGACCTCGACGCGGACCTGCGGCCGGAGGGACGCAACGGCCCGCTCGTGCGGACCCTCCAGGCGTATGCCGAGTACTACCGTCGGTGGTCGCTCTCCTGGGAGGCTCAGGCTCTTCTCCGCGCACGCGGGGTCGCGGGCAGCGCCAAGCTCATCACGGCGTTCACGGAGCTCGCGGACAGCATCCGCTACCCGGCGTCGATCGATCTGCAGGGCACGCGGGAGATCAAGCGCATCAAGGCGCGGGTCGAAGGGGAGCGCCTTCCGCAGGGCGTGGATCCGCGGCGGCACCTGAAGCTCGGCCCGGGCACGCTCAGCGACGTCGAATGGCTCGTCCAGCTCATCCAGCTGCAGCACGCGCACCGCGTGCCGGCGCTGCGCACCACGTCGACGATCGCCGCGCTCGACGCCGCCGTCGGCGCCGATCTCGTGCCGGCCGACGCCGCCGAGCTGCTGCGCGACGCGTGGCTGCTGTCGAGCCGTCTGCGTTCGGCGATCACGCTGTACACCGGACGAACGAGCGACGCGCTGCCGACGGATCCGCGCGACCTCGACGCGATCGGTCGGCTCCTCGGCTACCCCGACCGGTCGGCGAGCGTGCTCGAGGACGACTACCTCGGCGTCACCCGTCGCGCGCGGCGCGCCTTCGAGCAGCTCTTCTACGGCTGAGCGGGCGTGCGACGACGGTCGAGCCGTGTCGAGTTGCCAAGCGGCCGGGTTTGGAACAGGCTGACCTCATGACGATCTCGAAGCTCGGTGTGATCTGGAACCCCTCGAAGTCCGACGGGGAGCAGCTCCGCTCCCACGTCGCCGACGTCTTCGGCGCGGACGAGGGCGGCATCGGGGTCGAGTGGTGGGAGACCAGCCCTGAGGACCCCGGTCGCGGCATGGCCGAGAAGGCCGTGGCCGCCGGCTGCGACGTGGTCGTGGCGGTCGGGGGAGACGGCACGGTGCGCGCGGTCGCGGAGGCGCTGGCCGGAACGGACGCCGCTCTCGGCATCGTCCCGAAGGGCACGGGCAACCTTCTCGCGCGCAACCTCGAGGTGCCTCTCAACGATGTGCCCGCCGCGTTGCGCCGTGTGCGAGACGGGGAACCCCGCACGATCGACATCGGCTGGGTCGACCGCGACGGCGAGGAGCACGCCTTCGTCGTCATGGTCGGGTTCGGGATCGACGCGCAGATGCTCGTCGAGACCGACGACGACCTCAAGAGCAAGGCCGGCTGGCTCGCCTACGTCGAGGCCATGGGACGTGCCCTCGCCGGCACCGAGATGACCGACATCACCGTGACACTCGACGACGGCGAGCCACAGGAGCTGCACGGCCACACCATGCTGATCGGCAACTGCGGCATGGTGCAGGGCGGCATCCGGCTCCTCCCCGACGCCGTGCTCGACGACGGTCAGCTCGACATGCTCCTCGTGAGCGCCGACGGTCCGCTGCAATGGCTCGACACCGTGCGCTCGGTCGTCTGGGAGAACGGCATCCGTCGGATCTTCGGCGGTGTGGACCAGGCCGTGAGCACCGATTCCACGACGCACGTCGCCGCCGAGCGCATCGCGGTCACGCTGTCCTCGCCCCAGATGTTCGAGATCGACGGCGAAGAGGTCGGAGAGGTGTCCGAGTTCGGCGTGCGGGTCCAGCCCGCCGCGCTCACCGTCCGCTGAGGGTGCCGGGCGGGACGAGCTTGCTGTCCTGACTCGGGAACACGACCTTCTGCACGATGATGATGATGCTCGCCGCGACGGGGATCGCGACGAGCGCGCCGAGGATTCCTCCGAGCGCGCCGCCGGCGACCGCCGCGATCACCACGAGGGCACCCGGTACGGCGACCGCCTTGTTCATGATGCGCGGCGAGAGCACGTATGCCTCGATCTGCATGTACACGAGGTAGTAGATGAACGCGATGAGCGCGGTGATCGGGCTCACGATCAGGCAGATCAGCGAGTTGATGATCGAGGCGCTCAGGGTTCCCACGAGAGGGATCATCGAGCCGATGAACGCGATGAGCGCGAGGAGCGCGGGAACCGGGGCGCCGATGATCGTCAGCATGATCAGGCTCAGGATGCCGTTGATCGCCGCAAGGCTCGCCTGCCCCATGACGTAGCGGCCCACGGCGCCCGAGACGTCCTCCAGGAGACCGCCGAAGGTCTCGCGCTGGTACGCGGGGACGAATCGCGTCGCGACCTTCTTCATGCTGCGCAGGGACGCCATGAAGTACAGCGTGAGGATCAGGACGATCGTGACTCCGGTGAACCCGCCGGCGATGCCCGCGCCCACGGCGAAGACGCCGCCGCTGATGTTGAGGATGTTGCCCGGGTCCTGGATGAAGCTGAGCACGCCCTGCGCCGCGTCGTCGAACGTCGAGCCGAACTGCTCGCTCACGTCCGTGAACCAGGCGCTGTTCATGAAGTCCTGGACCATCTTGGGCCCGTCCTTCACGAGGTTCGTGATCTGCTCGACGAGGATCGGGACGATCGCGAGCAGAATCCCGGCGAACGCGAGCACGACGACGGCGACGACGATCGCCACCGCGGCACCGCGCGGGAGCTTCTTCTCGATCCAGGTGACGATCGGATCGAGCCCGAGTGCGAGGAAGAGCGCGACGCCGATGTAGACGAGCACGGTGGCGAGCTGGTTGACGACCGCGCCCAGCAGCAGCGCGACGAGAACGCCGAGCGCTCCGAGGAGTCCGAACGTGAACGGGTTGATACGGGCGATCGCCGCCGCCGCGGTCTTCGGCTGGTTCTGCTGCGTCTCCGCCGCCGCCACCCGCGCCTTGATCATCTTGCGACGCATGATGCCCCCTCTGGATCTTTCCGACCTCTCAGTTGATCACCGCGAAGGGACCCGGTCAAGCGAGGCGCGCCGGGCTGGCGTCGACCGGCTCCCGAGTGGTAGGCGCCGGTTCCGGCGATGTCGGCGGCGTGTGCGAAGCTCTGCGCATGGAGACGCTCACGCTTCGCCCGTGGTCGGATGACGATCTGCCGATGCTCCGCATCGCGAACAGCGCAGCCATGACCGCTCACCTGAACGGACCCGAGAGCGGGCAGCAGGTCGACGAGCGACACGCGAGATACCTGGGGCTGACCGACCCCGCAGAGGCCCGGATGCTCGTGATCGACGATGCCGACGGCCGGGCTCTCGGGGCGATCGGCTACTGGTCCGTCGAGTGGCGAGGCGAGCCCGCCTTCGAGACGGGCTGGTTCGTGCTTCCCGAGGCGCAGGGCAGGGGAGTGGCGTCCGCGGCCCTGACGCTGCTGATCGAGGTCGCTCGCGTCCATCGGGGCGATCGCCGACACCTCGTGGCCTTTCCCGGCGTCGACAACGCGGCGTCCAACGGCGTGTGTCGCCGCAACGGCTTCTCCCTCGTCGGCTCGTTCGAGGAGCAGTTCCGCGGTGCCGATCTCGCCGTCAACGAGTGGGCCCTGGACCTGGACGGCTGGTACGCCTGAACCGCGAGCCGTGATCGGTCCGCGTCACGGACGCTGACGACTCGCGATCAGATCGGTGAGGCGCTGCACTTCTGCGGGGTCCGCGTCGCGGGCGAGAGCGACGTAGTGGTCCATGACGCCGGGGCGATAGCGCACCGGCAGCGTCTGACCGGCGGACAGCCGGGTGAGCTCGGTGATCGTGAAGGCCTCGTCGGCGATGCCTCGGAACGACGGGCCCTCCGCCGTCTCCACATCGAGCATCAGCGCCAGACGCGGATTGTCGTTGATCTCCCGCCAGTCGACGAGTGTGCCGATCGCGAGTACGCCGCCGTACAGTTCTTCGATGCGCGCGCGGGCAGCACGGCTCAGGAGCGGGTTCGGTGCGATGCCCGGGAAGTCGGGACCGACGCCGAGGGCCTCCCGGCTCAGATCGGGACGCAGCTGCTCCATCATCGCGTCGAGCCTGGCTTTTTTCTTCGAACCGAACATCTCGAGCCCTCCCGTCTGCGCGTGCTCTCGTCCGGCGCGTCGCTGTCACCGCGATTCTAGAGGGGCTCACGCACGGCACGCAGAAGCGCCCCCGGAGCGGATGCTCCGGGGGCGCTTCCCGACGATCGATCAGACGCCGAAGTACAGCTCGTACTCTGCACGGGTGGTTGGCCGATGACGGGGACCACCGAGATCCGCGTCTTTCCGGCCTTCTGGGTGATGGGAAGTAATGGCTAGGGGTGTGCTGCAACGATGGTTCTGCGGACTTTCTGCGGACTGAGCGTGATCTTTCCGGCCTCTGCCATGGTGTCTACAGTCCGGGTCGGGTAGTGACGCGGCTGTCGTGCACCCATGCGGTCACTTCGGCGAGATTGTAGAGAACGACCTTCCCTCGATCGCCAGTCGGCTTGAAGTAGGGAGGGTCGAGGCGCTGCTTGCGGCGTTCGCTCAAGATCTCCTCTGTCATCCCCGGGAGGAGAGAGCAGACCTGCGCCGGTGACAGCCACTGTGAATCAGTCATGCCGAATATCTTGGCGGCTGCAGGTAGGTCTTGCCGTCGAGGCCCGTCACGCGCAGCGGCTCGGGAGCCGGCATGTCGGCAGGAATCGCAACGAGGCGATTGGCGCCGTCGAACCGGCGCGAGATGAGCTTGATTCTGCCAGCACCGGCAAGCTTGTGTGCCGCCCGCCTGATTGCGTTCTGGTCGGCGTGGGTCTGGTCGGGGCCTGTGAGTACGAGCGCCTTCCCTTGATCGGTTCGCTCCAAGATCGCACGCTGCCAGATGCCGGGTCCACGGGACATGCTCGCTCCTAAGTGTTGTGCTGCGGTAAATGTACACAGCACAACACTTAGATGTCAACGCTAGAGCTCGGTGACGTCGATCGGTCGTTCTCGCAACCATCTAATGAGTTCCTCCACCATGATGACCGGCTTCGTGTTCGCGTAGGACGGCATCAGCTCGAGGCGTTTCACGGCTTTCTGGATTGAGTCGACGCTGTACCCGGTCACCTTGGCCGCATCTCGAAACGAGAGCGACAAAACCAGCGGGTGGGTTCCTTCGAGGCGAAGCACGTCGAGCTCTTCCCGGACGACTCGACGAACCATCGTCTCGATCTGCTCGGCGGTGTCCCTGGCTAACATGATCGGAAGGCTAGGCCACCTGAAGCCCCGATGCATAGGGGCTCTCGCGCCCGCCTGTCGATGCTGACAGGTAGCCCGTCGACATCGGCGGAAAGATGATTTGTCGGGGTCGACGGATCATCTCGGCGGACCCGACAAGATGATCTGGCCGACCATGCTGGCGGCTCCGACAAGATGGTCACTGGTCAAAAGGCTAAGCACTGGTTAGGGCATAGGGGGTGCGAGATCTGCACACCCTCGAAGGGTCTCCACAGTATGGAGTGGGGGTCCGCACAATCTGCGTACCCCCTCAGATCATTTTCGTGGGGTCACGAGAATGGTGTCCGCGGTCAGCGGGTTCGCTTCGCAAGCGCGCTCGGTGGCTGAGCCCACGCGTCTGGCTTCGGGTGCTTGAGCGGGGCGATCTCGTCAGTCCTGTCGGTCCCAAAGCGTTCGGTGAGCGCGGCAGACAACATGATGTCCTGAGTGGTGAGCCCCAGGAACTCAGCTACCTTGTCGAGCTCGGGAATGGTGAACGGATAAGCCCCGGACAGGCGTCCCCCGACCGTGACTCTGCTCAGTCCCAGCGCAACGGCCAGATCGCTCGACTTCTTCCGCGCTCGCGCCATCTCTGCCCTGACGGCGCCCGCGATTGCATCCTTCGTTTCCATGCAGCGCACGATACTCAGAAATCGTGTCAGCATGTGCTGACCCCGATTAGAACACATGTTCGATCCTTGCTATTCTGAGTTCTCGGCCGGAGGAAGGATGCCGGCATGGGGACGAGCGGACGCGGTGCCTGAAGCGTGGGCATAGGCTGATGGACATGCTGACCAAGAAGACTGCGATTCCCGCGGCCTCGATAGTGACCTTGCTAGTTCTCGTTGGGTGCGCTCCCGCCTCGGAGTCAAGCAGCACTCCGGTTGCATCATCGCCAACTGCGTCGCCGACCTCGCCAACGCCTGAGCTCACAGAACCGGCGGTGGATCTTCCCACAGCCGATACCATCAGCTGCGATTCGATGCTCGATCCGGTGGTGGACGAGGAGCTCCGCTCGAGAGATCTTCTACCGTCCCCAAAACCATGGACGCAGTTCAATTTTGAGCCGTCAGGGGCTGCGCTGGAATGCCCCTGGGGCATCTCGGGTTCGGTGGAGTCCGCTGAATACTTTGCGTGGTCCGCGCTATCGGAAGGAGAAAGCGACGAGTTCATCTCCTTGGCCGAAGCGAACGGGTACAAGGTCACGCAGGACGAGCGCGGACGTTGGCTCGAATCAGACCACGACGTTACCCCTCCACTCGAACCAGCCGTGCTCGTCACCGATACGTGGATCGCGATCGCCAACACACCAGAGCTCATCGACGCAATCCGCTGGGTGCACTGACGCTCACCGTGGGACGAGGGTGACCCAAACTCAGCTCTACGCAAATACAGCAACACCTGCGGTGTGAGCAGCAACGAGGATGAATGACCAGCCCACAGCCATCGCGCTTCTCGGGATCATCGATCAAGCTAGCGCTGGATTCCTCGCTCACTTGGTGTGGAGTCGCAGCGCCATGGCGCGTACTCTGCCGGGATGATGGCTTTGACGACGGCGGCGACGCACCTGTACCCGGGCGCGCACCTCTCGGCCGCGGAGAAGTTGATCGCTCCGGTCGACGTCGTTGTCGTCTTCGGTGGGACGAATCCGACCGGCGGTCGA
The DNA here is from genome assembly GCF_044749125.1 of Microbacterium sp. NPDC089696. Classification (NCBI taxonomy): domain Bacteria; kingdom Bacillati; phylum Actinomycetota; class Actinomycetes; order Micrococcales; family Microbacteriaceae; genus Microbacterium; species Microbacterium sp. NPDC089696. Next base: position 151,714 of record NZ_JBIVHF010000003.1, read on the forward strand.
GTCGAGGAACTTGCGAACGGAGAGATGGCGCTTCGCCTCGAGGAGTACGTCACTCTCGCCGGCACTGTGATCGCCGCGAAGAGTTGGTTGGTGCGTCGCGAAGGTCCGGGCCTCATCGTGACGGGACGTGACTCTTGACGCGCTGTGCTGGTCGCCGTCTAGGCCGCAGCGGACCCGGGAAGTTCGAGAACCTCGTCCACGAGCTGAATGCCGCCGGTGGAGTTCGCCGACTGCATGAGCTCTTCAACCCACTTCATGTTCAGCTCTGGCTGCACCGGGTCGTCAAAGGTGAAGCGGAGAGGTATCGAAGGGTGGATCCAGATCGTGGATCGTCCTCGAGCGTCGCCCTCTGGATGAGTCCAGGAGAGGGTGAAGCTCTCGTTCCGGCGGAGTTTCGTCGCAATGACAATCTTGAGGTGGGCGAGTGCCCTGTCCTCGATGTGTACGGGGTCGTCTGATATCCCGTAGTGAAGAGTCGCCATGGGCTAACAGTAGCCGCATTCTGGACGTTGTCTAACTACGTTAGGTAGTTCGTGTGCGGTGGGTGTTCGGATGTGGCTGTCTTCGATGGCTCGCTTGGCTAGGCGATGATGCTTGGGGTTGTGGGTGATCGGACGTACCATTCAGGAACGCGCAGGGCCGGGACTCGTTCAGGTCGAGCGCGACGACGGTCGATTCAGCCGGGTAGGGGGATCCGCGAGCGTCTCTGGGGGACGTGTCCAAGCTGCTCGTCCGGACAAGTGATCCGGCCCCTCGCTCTGGGGATGGAGGGGCCGGATCACTACTGCGTGGGATCGTTTCGAGGTTCAGTCTGGGGAACTGTCATCTCTGAGGGACCCTGACCTCACCCGACTGGGGATCGGGTTGATTGAGCACAACATTACTAGGCTGCCTAGGAAAGAGGAAGGGTGGCCTTCCTGGGCCTGAGAGCCGACAACCCGGCCTTTCGAGGGAGATCGACCGGGCTGCCGCAGCAGAGAGTGGTGAGGGCCACGACTCCGCCTCTCGGATCCTAAGACCAGAGCGGTCGCGTTTGCTGGGGATTGACTTGCGCTTGATGAACGAGTTGGCTTTCATGGTCGTCTCGCACGAGTCTCGAATCTCTCATCCACCACCACCGGTCCCAGGGATACGAGGGCCATTCCGCCCCAACCCAGGAAGCACTGACCGATGACAGATGAAGCAACTGCACGTGCGGCCGTCGACGAAAGCCGTGAGCGGCTCGACGCCATCGTGCACGAAGTCGCCGACGAGTACAGGCGGTTTGTGAGCGACGCTCTCGAGCAGCTCATCGAGCTCACCGTGATCGAGCAGTACGACCGCACGATCAGCAAGGATCCGATCGAACTCAAGTTCCTCAGACTCCAGATCACAGGCGCTCGGCAAGATGCGATCGATCACGTTGACGATCGAATTGGGATACTCGATCTCGCGGCGCTCTCTGAAAAAGCAGAACCGGGCGTCAGTGGTGAGAGCTTCATTGACTACGACCGGATCCTGTCGCCGCTCCTGGAACCGACCGGCGAACTCCTCGCTGGGGCTGGGTACTCCACGAGCGCTTTTTCCTCCTTGCGGTCCGGCGTCAAGTACAGCATCACCCGCATCCCCCGGATCGGCTCGGAAGCCGCTACGGCCACTCGCAAGCTCGACGCCGCTCTAGAGGAATACGGCAAAGCCCGGAAAGCAGTTCGGGAGCTGCAGCGAGAACAAGACCGGGACGCAGCACGCAAAGCGTGGAGAGCCGCCCACTAGCGGCCGGGACTGCCTGCTCCTATCGACGCGAGCATGTCGGGCGTGCGACACTCACGCCATGATCTTCAGCGGAGTGGCGTCAGTGCAACATTTCGCAGAACACCTGGGTGAGTTAGAAAGCACGGATCCCGCGGATGTTGAAGCTCACGCCGCAGCGAACCTGAGTGAGGATTAGTCGCGACAGTTGAGCGCTAGTTCTGTTTGCCGGCGCCAACGCCATGCTTGGCCTCAAACGTACGGAGCTTGCGGCGGTAGTCGAACCACTGCTTCACTCCGTAGAGCGCGAGGGCGACCGTGCCGGCAAGTAGAATCCAGTCCCAGATATCGGTGATATCGAGAACGACGATCCGCACCGCCGACAACGCGCCCCATCCGATCATCCAGATCAGCGCGGCGATGCGAGACCTTCCGAGCTCGTGACGCTGTTGGATCAGCGACGGGGCCGGTTCTCCTGCAGGCTCGCTCATGCGCAGAGCATATCGGTGGGGATCGGAACCAAGGCAAGTGGCTCCGATCCCCGCACTCAGTATGTCGCTCAGCGCACACCGGGCACAGAGCGAACCCCGCGCCTGGTGATCTGCATGTTGCGTTCGTCGTACTGGGCGATGTGACCGTTGATGATGCGAGCGAGTCCGTCGCCGCCGATCTCGAGCTGGCCTGTGATCGAGAGGCCGTCGAGTGAGATGGGCTGCTGAGGGACGGCATATCCACCCCCACCGCCGCCGAGGTCCACGCCGCGCACGTAGACCGGCTGTGCCTCGGGCTTGGCGAACATGAGGCTCGAGCGCCATGCTTCGACTGCTTCATGACCACCCGCGGCCCGCACCTCGGCGGCGGCGATGACGTGCTCGCCATTCGACAGCTTCGCATTGACGTCATCGGACGTTCCCGATCCGGGGCCGATCACTCGACCACCACCCGCGAACGCAGAGACGGTCTTGGAGCCCACCTGGAATGACTGGTTTCCGGTCTCGGCATCGACGAACACCTTCACGCGCCGGCCGTTGTTGAGCATCACGAACTTGTCGACCTGCGACTGTGCCGCCGCCGTCTCCACCAGCATCGCGATCTCCTTCTCGGAGGGCATCTGGAAGATCCTGTCAGCGAGAGCCTGCACCTCGCCGGCGTTGTAGCCCGCCGCCGTGGCGCTGTCGATAAACGCCTGCTTCTGAGCCGCGAGAGTGCCGTTCCACTTCTTCGCGGCGTCGTCCGCCGACATCGTCGCCAGATCCTGCTCGAACTGCGCTTCGGCAGCGTCACGGGCCTTCTCAGCGAGGTCACCCATCGCCGCGGCGTTCGCGGACCCGGCGACAGTGCTTTCATCGAGGGAGACTCCCGCCTTCTCGGCCTGCGCGCTGAGTCCGTCGAGCGCGGATAGGTAGTTCGCGTTGGCCGTGATCGCATCGACTGCGACGCCGTTGGCATCGTTGATCCGCTGGATCAGGTCGGAGAGCTTCGTGTTCAGGTCCGACACGGCGTCTGCTTCGGCCGTGTACGCCTCTGCAGCAGTGTCTGCGGCATCGGAGCTCTCGCTGGTCGCCGCGGCCTTGTCGCGGGCCGCCTGAGCGGCCTGGTCGATGGCTCCGGTCTCCTTCTCGATCTCCCCGCGGAGGTACTGCGCCGACGACTGGAGCTTGATCGACTCGGAGTCCCAGAAGTTGTACGCGTCGATCGCATCCTGTGTCTTTGCATTCACCTCGTCGAGCGCGTCCGCGTTGCCCTCGATCGCCTTGCGGACGACGTCGAGCGAGATCCCGAGATCCTTGGCGGCATCGGATGCGGCGTTGCCCTCGAGCCACAGGAACCCGTTTTGCTTCATCGTGAGGTTCTCGGCGATCAGATCCCGGGTCGCGTCGGTGATCTCGTGCGTCCCATCCGCGAGCGTGGCCGCGTACGACTGCGCCTTCTGCTGTGCCCGCTGATGCTCGGCCGCAAGCTCGCCGACGATCATGAACAGGCCTCCGAGAGCGAGCCCCGCAGCGCCGGCTGTCAGCGAGATGCCCTTCATGGACAGCCCCGCCTGCTGGACGGTGTTTTTCAGCTCGAGGTACTTGGGAACGGCGAGCAGGGCCGCGCCGCCCGAAAGCGTTACCGCGGCCGTGGCGCCGCCGACCGCCATCACTGCCGCTTGCACTCCGGACGGCATGTCGTTGTACAGCCCCACAAGCCCTGTGAGCGCCTGTGCCATCGTGCGGAGCGTGTCATTCGCCGTCGACCCGGTGTCGATCAGAGCGGTCTCCATAGCGCCTCCGAGCGCCTCCAGGTCGCCCTTGAGGTTGTCGAGTCGGAGAGCCGCAGTCTCGGCCGCATAGCCCTGGTCGTCGACAGCGTCCGTCCACTCGCTGATTCCCTCCGCGCCCTGCTGGTACAGCACGGTCGCCGCGCGCACCGCATCGGCGCCAAACACGGTCTTGAGCGTGGCGTTCTGCTGCTCGGTCGAGAGTCCCGAGAGGCCCGCCTTCAGCTTGCCGGCGTACTCCGACAGCCCGACGAAATTGCCCTGAGCGTCGTAGGCCTCGATGTTGTAGTCCTTCATCGCCTGAGCCGCCGCCGCCGACGTAGGCGTGAGCGATTGCAAGAGGGTCTTGAAGCTCGTCCCGGCATCCGAACCGAGCAGACCCGCCGCCGCGAACGCCGACAGACCGGCCGTCGTCTCCTCGATCGACAGACCCGTCTGCTTTGCCACGAGAGCGGACTGGTTGAGCGCCTGTGCGAGATCCGTGACATCTCCCATCGCTTTTCCTGCACCCGCAGCGAGAAGATCGGCGACGTGGGACATCTGCGCACCGTTGAGATTGAACTGCTGCAGAGCTGTCGCCGCGATCCCCGCCGCCGTCGCTACGTCGAGACCGCCAGCGGCAGCAAGATCGAGAGCACCCGTCAGGCCGCCGCCAAGGATATCCGCCGTCGAGACGCCCGCCTTCGCGAGCTCCTCGATCGCCGCCGCCGACTCCGTCGCCGAGAACACCGTCGACTCGCCGGCGTCGAGTGCCGCCTGTCGCAGATCGGCCATACCGCTCTGTGACTCGTGGGTCGCAGCCTGCACGTTGCTCATCGCCGCATCGAAATCCATGGACGATTTCACGGCCATCGTAAAGCCCGCTGCCAGAACGGTCCCCACCGCCACGGCGGCCACCCCAACGGCATTGAACGCGTCCGAATAGGCCTTCGCACGATCGGTCGCCGTCTCGACCTCTTTGCCCGTCTTCTTCGTCTCCTCAGCGGCCTCCTTCATTGCCTGCTTGTAACTGTCGACGGCCGCACTTAAGCGGACCCGCACCACGCGTTCAGCCATTTGCGGCCTCCTTCAGTTCTCGCGTCCATCGACGCGTCGCATCCTCGAGCTGCTCCCGCAGCCGGTCGATCTTCTCGGGCACCAACCGACGCTGAGGGTCGGTGAGGTCGTACACCGTCATCGCGTTCGCAGCCCGGAACGCCAGCGTGACAACGAGTTCTCCGAGGTCGCGCATCAGGTTCTCTGACGAGTCCTCGAGCTCTCCCAGGATCAGTGACGTGTCCTCAGATCCGGCGCGGTGTACATACACCTCGATGAGCCGGTCAGCGAACCCCTCGATGCGCGGGCCACGTTCCTCGTAGGCGTTCACTTCGCCGCCTTCGCAGCGGCGGCCTTCGCAGCGGCCATCTTCTTCTGGGCCTCGTGCACATAGACGCCCCACACAGCGGCCTGCAGGTTCTGCTTGTCCTCGTGGCGCAGGGAGTCATAGATTTCGCCCCACCGGTAGACCGCTTCCTTCTCGCGTCTCGTCCCTCCGATGACGTACAAGTCGTCCTCAACGTCGCCGTCGACCAACACAACACCGGGATGGTTGCGCGTCACATTCTCCAACTCGAACCAACACCCAAGCTGGTCCCGGTACGCAGGATGGGGGCAGTAGGGCAGCGTGAACTCATCGAACTCGTTCGCGCTGAGATGAGGCATGCGGACGGTCATGATCCTCCCCGACAGCAGCACCTCCACATCCACGGGCGGGTGCTTCATCTTCCGCTCCTCGTCCGCCAGGCGCAGCAGCTCATTGAGGTCAATACCCTTCTTCTCGGTCTTGGCCTCGGTCGTGGTCTTGTTCTTCGTCATGTCGTTTCCCCTCAGTCCCAGATCGAATAGTTGCCGAAGAGCTGGTCGACGAACTCGCTGACCTCGGGATCTCTCCGCGGCCCGGTCTGCACCGTGGCGCCTTCCATCCGTGCGACGTTCCCCATCGGACGCGCCGGCAGGGCGAGCCGCTCCGCTTGCGCGATCAGTGCTGCCTCGTCCGTGCCCGTCATCAGCAGCTCGCGGTCCTCATCCGAGATCCCGAACCTCGCAGCCACCGAAATCCGCAGAGACTCGAGCTGCGCCTGAGAGATCTCACCCTGCAGACTCGCGATCCGCCCCTCGAGCTCTGACGCACGCTCGGCCTGAGCCTTGATCTCGTCGTAGTCCGCAGGTTTCAGACCCTTCTCCGCGTCCAGCAATGCTCGCGCGACCTCGCGATCGATGTCGGCCTGCGTCAACCTGCGTGGAGCAACCTGTGCCGCCACCGTAGCCGGCGTAGGCACGGCCACATCCGGTGCGTCCGTCTGTTCTGTGTCCATCGAATCCATCTCCTATTCGAGAGTTCCCGAGCGCTTCACGAGCGACTCGTACTGCTTGTCCTTTTTTGCGGCATTACATGTCGCATGGCTCGCCGCCTTGTTCGCGAAGTCATCCGAACCGCCATTCGCAATCGCCACGATGTGGTCGACGACGAAGCACATTGGGTCAGGCCAGCGAAGGTCGTAATCAATCGGTCGCCCGCAGAGGTGACAGGCAGGCTTCGTCTTCGCAAAGCGCGCACGGTGCCGCTTCCGAAGCGCGTCACTGCGAGCTGAGCGCGCCACGTCAGACCGCCAACCCTGTGGAAAAAAAAGACCAGGGAGAGACGATCCCAATGCCCGGAGACCCTTTCAGGAGGTGACCAGGGGTGTAGTCCCCCTGGTCACCTCGAGTCCTCAGCGTCGTGTTCACGGTGCTTCGTTCACATGTATGCGACGGTTCGGTTGAATCCGTCGTCGTGGAGCTTCTGCAGCATGTGCACGTCGTTGACGAGGCCCGCAACTGTTGGGTTCTCCTGTGCGAACGCGCCTCGTGCTTCCTTCCATCGGTTGTCGACGGCTCGTCGGTAGAGCGCGTGAGCGAGTGTCTTGTCGCCTGTGCGGAGTGCGCGTGCCATGACGGTTGCGGCCCGGTCGGCGTCGTCGATCGCTTCGGCTCGGTCTTGGGCGTCTCGGAAGGCCATGATGTTGTCGCTGGAGTAGCCGACGTACCCGTCGAGGCGGCGTTCGAGTGCGGTGATCTTGTCGGTGATGACCTTCTTCTCTCGGTTGATTGCGTCGAGTCGCGCGACCTTGCGGTTGGCTTCGAGGTCGGCGATGCGGTCCTTCTTGCCCTGGTCGCTGAGTCCCTCGTCGCGGTTGATGGCGTCGATGTGGCGGCCGTGGGCGTTGCTCGCCTGAGTGGCGGCCGTTCGGAGCTCTTGGACCTTGGTCGCGACCTCGACGAGTTCGGGGCTGTCGGTCTCGTGGATGGTGATGCCGCTGCTGTTGCGGTACTCGAGGGTCATGATTGTTCTCCTTCGGTTGATGGTTCTGTGATGTCGACGGGAGGGACGTTATAGCCCTGCTCCCGAAGTTGGACGTAGTAGGTGTTCAGCGCTGCCGCGTATGCCTCGGGGTCATCCCAGGTGGCAGACAGCGTGGCGAAGTTCAGAGGCATTGGTGCGCTCATGCGGTCCCTCCTGATGGGTCATCTGAAATGAGGCGGGAAGTTATCCACAGCCCCTGGTGAGATGCGAGCGTTAGGCGACTTGTATCTCCTGACGTTGTTCCTGTTCTCCTGTTGTTCCTGAGGGGGACTGCCGTAGTCCCCCATCGGTACTGCCGTAGTCCCCCAACAGGGACTGCCGCAGTCCTGCAACGGGTACTGCCGCAGTACCGCTAGATCGGCGGCGGCGGGCTTCTGCGGTAGACATGCGGAAATTCCGACTCCTCCTCTTGAACTCGTCTGACGACCGCGCCTTCTCGACGTCGAGCGTGATGGCGAACTCTGCTCTGCGACCGTTTCCGCCCGTCTTCGTTCGAACGATGGCCTGCAGGTCCGTGAGCCCCTTCGCGGCCACCTTCACGGCCTTGAACGCTGCTTCTCGCTCCGGGTCGATCACCCCGGCTGAATGGTCAGGCACGCGTCTGCCGAGAGTCAGAGCCATGGCCTCGCGTGAGTCGTAGTAGCGTGGTGGCTTCCCCTCGTCCATGGCGGTCAAGCACATGCCGACAAGCAGCCGATATTCATTCGGTTGTAGTGGGACGTCAACCGCAAAGGCGATCGCGCGTCCGACAAGATTGGCGCCCAAACGGTCACCCCCTTTCGTGTTCAGTTGAAATGCAGATGCCCCGCCGGCCGGGGCGGGGCATCTGGGTCTTACTCGTCAAGCGCGCGCAGCCGTTCGTCGACTGAGGGGTCTCGCTTGAGTGCTCGTGGTGGATCTGGGAGAGATTCGACGTAGGCCGTCACCATCTCGAGCAGTGAGTCGTCTTTGCAGGTGATCTCGGGCTCGTCGTCGATGGGCTGATCTCCGTATGTGAGCGTCCCGTCTGGGTCGACAAACCACCAGTCGCTGATGGTGAACTTCTCATCGTCGAAGTAGTACCGGAACGTCGCCTCGCCGTTGTCGAGGATCTCGATGAACTCGATGACGCGCGCCCACCTGGGGGCGCTCGTTTCGATGGCCGGGTGACTCCGACAGAACATGACCGCTTCCTCGTGTGAGGTCGCGGCGAGATCGCCAGAGATGATCGTCAGCGCGGTCATGCTGCCTCGCTCACGGGCGTGAAGTTCAGCAGACCCAAACGGATCATCTCGGCCTCGAGGAGGTCGTCAGCGAGAGCGAAAAGGTCAGGACGGGTGCTGCGGGCGTCCGGCTCCTCCCGGCTCATGCTGACAATCCCTTGAAGGCGTCCAGGCCGTTTAGAAGCAGCTCGTCGACGACCGTCCTGCTGCCCCTGTCGATCATCATCTCGAGCTCAAGCTGCATGAGCGGGTCGTCGAGGAATGATCCGCAGGGCGCCGACCAGAAGTACGTTCCTGTGGTGGAGTGCCGGCACCTCTTCGCTCTGCCATCCTGCTCCCAGTGTCCGTAGATCCGGGGGAGGAGGTGCAGCATCCGCTCTGCCTCCGCCCTCTCTGTCTCCGTGGAGGGTGCGTAGTTACGGACGATGAACTTCTTCTCGCTCGGGACGCGAAAGGCGCGATAGTGGATCTTGAGCACGCGCCCTCCGTCGCGCGGCTCATACCACCCCTCCTTGTCGATGTCGCCGCCGACCTCGAATCCGTAGTTGGAGTACTTCCCGCGAGGCTGTACAGTGGCCATATCAGTTCTTTCCTTTGTCAGGGTTGTTCTGGTTCAGCCCCGGGTGCAACCGGGGCTTTTTCTTGTGTGCGCGCAGCATTCGACCTCGGCGTGATGGAACGAAGTCCACCCGTTTGCCGATTAGGTCGATGAGAAGCGCGGAGTTGATGACGAACACCGGATGATCTCGGTCGTAGACGACTAGATCCCTTCCCAGTACCAACCGAACGGTGGTGTCTCCCGTGGGGTCGGCGTAGGTGAGTTCGCCGGAATCTTCGGCGGGAACCCGGCTCATGGCTTCGGGCTGTGAGGTAAAGGGGGTTCCGTCAGCTCGCCTCCTGGAAGGCTTCTTCAACGAACGCCTCGACATCGGATGTCTTGAAGCAGACCCGGCCCGCGATCTTCGCGTGCTTAGGTGCGGTTCCCTTCTGGATCATCCAACGGATCTGAGCCGGCGAGCGACCGAGGCGCTCGGCGACGTCATCGACGAAGATGATCTTGTCGACGGTGGGCGCGAGCCCTGTGGAAATGGTCATCCTTGAGTCTCCCATCGAAAAGGTGGATGCCTCCACAGTAATGCATTCCACTCTAATGTTCAACCACCCACGTAAATGTGGAATCATGTCTCGTATGGAACGAGATGACGAGGCGAACTTTGCGCGCAAGATGATCGAGCTGCGCGAGCGCTGGGAGATGAGTCAGAGCGAGGTCGCGCGCAAGATGGTGGAGCGCGGCTTCGACAACTACTCTCAGATGACCGTGAGCCGCACCGAGAAAGGGGAGCGGCCCATACGTCTCGGCGAAGCGCGCGTGCTCGCCGAAGTGCTTGGCTCCAGCCTTGAGTTGATGATGCGGGGCACGCACGAAGAGGAGTTTCTGGGCGCGGTCGAGAAGACTCAGGCCGCGATCAGCACCAAGATGTTCGACGCGGCCTTCGCGCTCTGGGACTACGCGGATCTCACGTCTGACATCGACCACCTCCGTCTCGCGCTGTCAACATTCGACCGCGAGACAGAGAGTGACTCGCGGCGTGCTCTTGAGACCCTTGAGGAACTGAGATTCCCCGTTTCAGCAGTCGCGCTGTGGGCGGCTGAGATGGTTGCAGCTGGCCGAGATCTGACCGATAGGGAACTGCTCCATAGTGACGTGCAGCGACTGAAGCGATTGGCAGGGGACTATGGCAAGCCTGAAGCAACGGCCTGACGGGGTATGGAGAGCGCGCTACCGCGATGAGACGGGACGCGAGTACTCGGCGCACCGTAAGACGAAGCGTGAGGCGAAGGCATGGCTAGATGAGCGGACAGCCGAGCTCGTGGCGGGAACACATCTCTCTCCGAGCAAGTCCCGAATCACGATCGGAGAGTGGGCAGAGACGTGGCTCAAGGGGTACGAGCGTCATCGGGCGTCGACCGTGCGCCAGGCACGCGTGCACGTCCGTGTGATCGTTCAGGATCTGGGTGTGCGACCTTTGCGAGACCTGCGACCCTCTGAGGTACAGCGGTGGGTTGTCCAGCTTGCGGGTCGAGGGTACGCACCGAGCTACGTCTACGCACTACACCGACGCCTGTCGCAGCTATTCGCCGATGCGCAGCACGATGGTCTGGTCGCGAAGAACCCATGCTCGAGGCGCACATCACCCGCGGCAGCTAAGCAGCGTCCCTACGTCGCAACGACAGAGCAGGTTTGGGCACTCCACGATGCCCTGCCAGAACATTTCCGGCCCGTGGTACTGCTCGGCGCCTTCGCCGGCCTACGCGTCGCCGAGATCGCAGCGCTCCGCGCCGAAGACGTCGACTTTATGCGGGGCGTCATCACGCCGGCCATCCAGTATCCGGGTCAGGATCTCAAGACGGAGATGAGTAAGACCCCGATCCCGATACCTGCCGAGTTGGCGGTGCTCCTCAACGCCAACCCGGTGCGGTGGGGGAGCGCGACGATCGTAGTGGGCGCCTTCGGTAGGGCCGTCGCTCCGTACACGATCGAGACGGCCTTCAAAGCAGCCAGGGTGACCGTGGGCGGTCTGCCCGCAGGCTTCCGAATTCACGATTTGAGACACTATTTCGCTTCGTTGCTGATCGCCGCGGGACTGGATGTCAAGACCGTGCAGGCCCGGCTGCGTCATGCTTCTGCGAAGACGACGCTCGACACCTACGGTCACATGTGGCCAGACCGCGACGAGTCGTCACGAACAGCGGTATCGGCGGCGATGATGCGCACGATTCGCGAAGGAGAGAAGGCACTTGATGGGTAAAAAGGCGAAGTCCTCGGCGAAGTTCTGGACGCCGTCCGTCATCCAATGGTTTGGGCTGGCCGTAGTCGTTGCCACAGGCTGGTTTCTCCCGCGCGGCGAGCATTGCATTGTTCGGTGCCCTCCTACGGCTTATCGCACACCTCAACCCGCGGTCAGAGTGGTGGAGGGCCTGGGACTTCGTGGGCAAAGGCTGCGCGGCCGTCGCCGCCGCCATCGCACTGCTCGCGGTCCTCTTCAACTTCTAGGTCCGATGCAGAAAGGCCCCGTCGTGAGACTCACGACGGGGCCTTTCTAAAATTCTGCGGACTCCCTGCGGACTAGACCCGGGGATTCCGCGTCATCTAGCTACACGCCGAAGTACAGCTCGTACTCGAACGGGTGCGGGCGCTGGGCCATCGGCAGGATCTCGTTCTCGTACTTGTAGGAGATCCAGGTCTCGATGAGCTCCTCGGTGAACACGCCGCCCTCGAGGAGGAAGGCGTGGTCCTCGCGCAGGGCCTCGAGCGAGTCCAGCAGCGAGTTCGGCACCTGCGGGATGTTCTTGGCCTCCTCGGGCGGGAGCTCGTAGAGGTCCTTGTCGACGGGCTCGTGCGGCTCGATGCGGTTCTTGATGCCGTCGAGGCCGGCCATGAGCTGCGCCGCGAAGGCGAGGTACGGGTTGCCCGAGGCATCCGGCGCGCGGAACTCGATGCGCTTGGCCTTGGGGTTGGAGCCCGTGATCGGGATGCGGATCGCCGCGGAGCGGTTGCCGGCCGAGTAGACCAGGTTGACCGGCGCCTCGAAGCCCTTGACCAGACGGTGGTAGCTGTTCAGCGTCGGGTTCGTGAAGGCGAGCAGGGCCGGCGCGTGCGCCAGGATGCCGCCGATGTACCAGCGCGCGATGTCGCTGAGCTGGCCGTAGCCGGCCTCGTCGTAGAACAGCGGCTTGCCGTCGTTCCACAGCGACTGGTGGGTGTGCATGCCCGAGCCGTTGTCGCCGTACAGCGGCTTCGGCATGAAGGTGGCGACCTTGCCCCACTCCTCGGCGGTGTTCTTGACGATGTACTTGAACTTCAGGATGTCGTCCGCCGAGTGCACCATGGTGTCGAAGCGGTAGTTGATCTCCTGCTGACCGGCGGTGCCGACCTCGTGGTGCGAGCGCTCCAGGATGAAGCCGGCCTCGATGAGCTTCAGCGTGATGTCGTCGCGCAGATCGGCCGTCTTGTCGACCGGGCTGACGGGGAAGTAGCCGCCCTTGTACGGGGTCTTGTTGGCGAGGTTGCCGCCCTCCTCCTCGCGACCGGTGTTCCACGCGGCCTCCTCGGAGTCGACCTTGTAGAAGCTCTCGCCCGACGTGACCGAGTAGCGGACGTCGTCGAAGATGTAGAACTCCGCCTCGGGGGCGAAGAACGCGGTGTCGGCGATGCCGGTGGAGGCGAGGTACTTCTCGGCCTTCTTGGCGACCTGACGCGGGTCCTTCGAGTAGATCTCGCCGGTGCGCGGGTTGTAGATGTCGAAGACCATCACGAGGGTGCTCGCCTCGCGGAACGGGTCCATGTACGCCGTGGTGACGTCGGGGATCAGCTGCATGTCCGACTCGTGGATGCTCGCGAAGCCGCGGATCGAGGAGCCGTCGAACAGCTGGCCGTCCGTGAAGAAGTCCTCGTCGACGGTCGCTGCGGGGATGTTGAAGTGCTGCTGCACACCCGGCAGGTCGGTGAAGCGGATGTCAAGGAACTTGACGTCGTTCTCCTTGATGTAGGCGAGCACCTCGGACGAATCTTTGAACATGAACAGCTCCTGGATCGGATCGGTGGCTTCACGGCCATTCTGCACAGTACGGCCGGGGCGTTACTCCACGGTATCCGCTTTGTTTCCAGCGTGTTACGCGCCGGTAGGGTTGATGTGTGACGGATGCTGTGAACACGTACCCCGGCGAGAGACTCGGAATGCCGCAGACCGGGACCGGCAGCATCGCCCGTCCCGGGCGCCGGATCGGGGCACTGTTGATCGACTACGTCGCAGCCACGATCATCGCCACCGGTTTCCTCGGCTTCGACCAGTTCGCACTGCCCACGGAGGCCGGTCTCACGCAGTTCGCGCCCATGGCGGTGTTCGCGGTGCTGCAGATCCTCTTCATCCCCACGGCGGGCGGCAGCCCCGGCCACCGCATCCTCGGCATGCGCGTCGTGCGTCTCGGCGGCGGCTGGGTCGGGATCTGGCGTCCGATCGTCCGGACGCTGCTGCTGGTCGTCGTGATCCCCGCCGTGATCTGGGATGCCGATCAGCGCGGCCTGCACGACAAGGCGACCGGCCTGGTGCTCATCCGCGCGTGAGCGGACTCATTCCCGGCCGCGGTTGCGGCGCCGGGCCTCGCGCGGCGCACGACCCCCGACGAAGGAGCGCGACGGGTCGACGACGTACCCCTGCTTGAGCGCCTCGCGCCCGATCAGCATGCGGAAGCCCATCTCGTCCCGGTTGCTCAGCGTGACCTCCGCGAGGACCTCGCGGTCGTAGAGACGGATGAGCAGCTCGACGACGAAACGCTCCTGCGCGTGACCCGAGGAGCTGCGCACGGCACGGCGGTCGTGCACGGGCGACTCCACGTCGACGGCATCCTCCTGGCTGTCCTGCCAGGGCTTCACCCGGAAGCGGACCCACGACACGCCGTCGCGCTCGAACTCATGGATGTCGAACGCATGCAGCGAGGACGTGCGGGCACCGGTGTCGATCTTGGCCTTGAGCCAGTCGACGCCGAGATCGGGCAGGCTCACCCATTCTCGCCACCCGATAAGAGTGTTTGAATGGGATGACTTACTCACCCGACCATCCTGGCAGGAAATCCCTCGTGAAGATCGCAGTGCTCTCCCGTGCGCCGCAGGCGTACTCCACCCAACGACTTCGTGCGGCCGCCCTCCAGCGCGGTCACAACGTCAAGGTGCTGAACACCCTGCGGTTCGCGATCGACCTCACCGCGGACGAACCCGACCTGCACTACCGCGGACGGCAGCTGAGCGACTACGACGCGATCCTGCCGCGCATCGGCAACTCGATCACGTACTTCGGCACGGCCGTCGTGCGCCAGTTCGAGCAGATGGACGTGTACACGCCGAACACCGCGAACGGGATCTCGAGCGCGCGCGACAAGCTCCGGGCGAATCAGATCCTGTCGAGGCACAACATCGCGATGCCGCCGACCGCGTTCGTGCGCAATCGCGCCGACGTGCGCCCGGCGATCGAGCGCGTCGGCGGTGCCCCTGTCGTCATCAAGCTGCTCGAGGGCACCCAGGGCATCGGCGTGATCCTCGCGCCCCAGGTCAAGGTCGCCGAGGCGATCATCGAGACGCTGCACTCCACGAAGCAGAACGTGCTGATCCAGAAGTTCATCTCCGAGAGTCGGGGCAAGGACATCCGTGCGCTCGTGGTGGGCGACCGGGTCGTCGCCGCGATGCGACGCTCCGCCGCGGGCGATGAATTCCGCTCCAACGTGCACCGCGGGGGTTCGGTCGAGGCGATCGAGCTCGATCCCGTGTACGAGCGCGCCGCCGTGCGTTCGGCGCAGATCATGGGACTCCGCGTCGCGGGCGTCGACATGCTCGAGGGCGACGACGGGCCGCTGGTCATGGAGGTCAACTCCTCGCCCGGGCTGCAGGGGATCGAGACCGCCACGAAGCTCGACGTCGCCGGCGCGATCATCGACTACATCGCCGGTCAGGTGGCGTTCCCGGAGATCGACGTGCGTCAGCGTCTCACGGTCTCGACGGGATACGGCGTCGCCGAGCTCATGGTGCACGGCGCGGTCGACCTCGTCGGCAAGACTCTCGGCGAGGCCGGGCTCTGGGAGCGCGACATCACCGTGCTCACCCTGCACCGCGGTGTGACCGTGATCCCCAACCCGCGCAAGCACGTGGTGCTCGAGGCCGATGACCGGTTGTTCTGCTTCGGCAAGCTCGACGAGATGCGCTCGATGGTTCCCGAGCGCCGCCGACGCCGCGCGAAGGTGCGCCGGCTGCCGCGACAGCCGCTGTCCGAGTAGCCGGTGACGACGAAGCGCGGCCGCCCTCGCGAGAGGAGCGGCCGCGCTTCGTCGTCTGTGCGGGATCCGGATCAGCGCGGACGCTGAGCACGGACCTTCGTGGGGTCGATGCCCTTCGGGATGGGCAGCGAGGAGATCGACTGCGACACCGACTCGATGCGCTTGATGACGGCGGCCATGGTGGCCTTGTCGATCGCCTTCGGAAGCTTCTTGATGGTCTTCGAGAGGTCGGCGATGGCGACGTCGTCGTCGCCGTGTCCGACGTAGAGCACCGTGACGGGCACGCCGTGAGCGACGCGAGCGGCCTTGCTGCGCTCGTCGTTGACGAGGCGCGTCAGGCGACCGCGCGAGCCTTCGCCGACGACCACGACGCCGCCGCGGCCGACCGTGCGGTACACGGCGTCCTGCGTCTTGGGGTTGATGCCGACGGGCGTCTCGGACGCCTGCCAGCTGCGTCCGAGGCTCGTGCTCAGCACATGGCCGGTGGCACCGGGCATGCCGTCGATCTTCTGATACATCGCCGAGGTCGACAGGCGGGTCATGAGGAACATCGACCCGAGCACGCCGAGCATGAGACCGGAGATGCCCCAGAGGACGAGCGTCCAGATCTGCGACTGCTGGATCAGGAAGCCGACGATGAGTCCGATGAGCACACCGGCGATCAGGATCGCGATCTGGGCCCAGGGGAGCCAGGGGTACACCTCACGGGTGAACCGGAAGAGCGACTTGATCTGGGAGAAGAACCCCGGGCGCTTCTCGGGTGCGGACGAACGGTTTGCCATGCTCCCAGGATACCGACTCCCGGATGCGGTCATGACGCCGTTCGCGTGGGGCGGATTCCCCGTCGGCTCCTCCTCCACATCCAGGGCGCAAGGCCGATTCTCTCCACAGGCACCCCGATCTGTCCCGCCTCATCGGCGGATGCGCTCTGATGGAGGCCATGACATCGAGCGAGACGACCACGCGACGGGCGAGCGCCCTGCTCCCCGGCGCGTACCGCGTCGTCCGTCGTCTGGCAGCGGAGGAGGGGCCTTTCGCCGGGGCGCTCGTGTCTGACGGGGAGGAGAAAGCCGTGCTGCGGGACGCGGAGGGGCTGTCCGGCTGGGGCGGATGGCCGTACGCGGGCGCGCAGCATGTCGCGGCGCCGATGGACGTGGTGCGACGTGCCGACGGGCACGACGTGCTGCTGCCCTGGTGCACCGAGAGGATCACCGTGTTCCTGGGGCGCCGCGCGCGTCAGGGGAACGTGCTGACGGCTGGGGAGATCAGCACGCTGGTGGTCAGCGTGCTCCGGGGGGTCGGTGAACTCGACGCCGGCCCTCCCGGAGCACGCCGCGGGGAGTGGTGGCTGACCGACGAGGGATGTCCGGTCGTCGTCATCGGGGAGGACGACGACGCGCGTGTGACCGGAGCGAGGCTCGTCGAGGCGGTCGCGGCCGAGACGACGGATCGAGCGCAGAGGCGACTGCTCGACGTCATAGCCGAGGGGCTCCGCCGGTTCGCGGACCGACCGGAGGTCCCGCGGCGCCAGCTCGACATCTGGGAGACGGAGCTGTTGTCCGTCGCTGCTCCCCGTCCTCTGAGCGTCGCAGAGGACACCGCCCCGGACACGTCCGCTGCGGGTGCGGTGCACAGGATCGTCGCCGCGGAGCCGTTCGTGCACCGCCGGGCGGAGCGTCGGCGGATCTCGCCGGCCCATCGTCGGAGGCACGGATGCGTGACGTGTCGGCACCACCGGTGCGGGCGCGTGTCGCGATGCTCGTGCGCACCGTCCTCGTGTCGGTGCGGACGGTCGCTGCGTCGGCCGTAGCGGTGCGGCGGCCTCGGCGCGGCGTCGCGTCCATGGACGAGGAGCGAGGAGGGCGCCCCGGCGGGACGGGACCGGCTCGTCGACGGGTGCCGAAGCTCCTGGTCGGAGCGGTCGCCGCCGGCGCGGTGATCGCGGCGGGCCTGCTGTGGCCGGGCGGAGGTTCGGATGGTCCGGCCGGTGGCGACTCGGCCGCGGGAGGCGCGAGGCACGTCGAGAACCCGGCCGCGGCGGACGTGCCGACCGAGCCGTCGTCGGGCGGCGCGGAGGAGCAGACGGGCGTTCCGCTCGACCCCGCACCGGAGCCCGGCGCGAGGAGTGGAGGAGATCTGGAGGTCATCGGGGCGCGCGTGGTCGCGGCCGTCCGTGCATGCGTCGCCGCCCGCGACGACACCTGTGCGGCGGCCGTGGTTCCCGGCGCCGGCCATGTCGTCGACCTGTTCGAGGCCGCGTCGCAGCGGGACGAGGGCGACGAGAGCATCCAGGTCGTCGACGAGTACGGCGGCGCCGCGGTCCTGCGGCTGTCGACGGGCGCCGAGGCCGGGAAGGGCGCGGAGGCGGGTTCCGGGGCGTACGCCCGCATGCTCGTGCTCGTTCAGGTGGACGAGAAATGGCTGGTCCGCGACGCCTACGACGTCGCGGACCAGCCAGGGTGACACTGCGAGGAGATCAGGCTCCGAGCTGAGCGGCGAACTGCGCCGACTCGAGGCGGGCCTTGACCGCCCCGAGGAAGCGGGCTGCGTCTGCTCCGTCGATGATGCGGTGGTCGTACGAGAGCGCGAGGTACACGTACGAGCGCACCGCGATCGCGTCGGTGCCGCCGACCTTGACGAGGCCGGGCCGCTTGACGACCGTTCCGGTCCCGAGGATCGCCGACTGCGGCAGGAAGACCACGGGGGTGTCGAACAGCGCGCCACGCGAACCGGTGTTGGTCAGCGTGAACGTGCCGCCTGCGAGCTCGTCCGGCTTCAGCTTGTTGTCGCGGGTGCGGGCCGCGAGGTCGGCGATCTCGTGCGCGATCTCAGCGATGTTCTTCGACGCCGCGTCGCGCAGCACCGGGGTGAGCAGGCCGCGCTCGGTGTCGACCGCGATCGAGAGGTTCTCGGTGGCCGGGTACACGATCTGGTCTCCGTCGACCGTGGAGTTCACGATCGGGAAGGCCTGGAGTGCCTCCGCGGCGGCGAGGGCGAAGAACGGGAGGAACGACAGCTTGTCACCGGTCTTCTCGAGGAACGAGCCCTTGACGCTGTCGCGGTACTCCGCCAGAGCCGTCACGTCGACCTCGACGACCGTCGTGAGCTGAGCCGTCTGCTGCATCGACTCGACGGCGCGCTGGGCCAGAACCTTGCGCAGACGGGACATCGGCTGCGTCGTGCCGCGGAGCGGCGAGACCTCGAGCGCCGGAGCGGCGGGAGCCGCGGCGGCGGCCGGAGCGGCCGAGGCCGACTCGGCTGCCTTGAGGACGTCCTCCTTGCGGATGCGTCCACCGACGCCGGTGCCCGTGACGGTCGCGAGATCGACACCCTGCTGCGAGGCGAGGCGACGGACGAGCGGCGTCACGTAGAGGTTGTCGTTCTCGGTCGGGAGCGACAGCTTCGGAGCAGCAGCGGCGGCGGGTGCCGGGGCGGCGGCGGGTGCCGGGGCGGCGGCGGGTGCCGGGGCGGCGGCGGGTGCCGGAGCAGCGGCCTCCGGAGCGGCGGCCTCAGGAGCGGCGCTCGGGGCAGCGGCAGGTGCGGGGACGGCGCCCGAACCGACGCGGGCCAGGACAGCGCCGACGGCGACGGTCTCGTCCTCGCCGGCCACGATCTCCTGGAGCACACCGGCGACCGGCGACGGGATCTCGGTGTCGACCTTGTCCGTCGAGATCTCGAGGAGAGCCTCGTCGACCTCGACCGAGTCGCCGACCTGCTTCAGCCAGCGCGTCACGGTGCCCTCGGTCACGCTCTCGCCGAGTTCGGGGAGCACGATGTCCTTGGCGTCGCCTGCCGGAGCGGCGGCGGGTGCCTCGGCGGCAGGTGCCTCGGCAGCGGGCGCCTCGGCGGCAGGTGCCTCGGCAGCGGGCGCCTCGGCGGCAGGTGCCTCGGCAGCGGGTGCGGCCTCGGCGGGTGCGGCTTCAGCGGCCGGGGCTGCGGCCTCGGGAGCGTCGGCGGCCGGTGCCGCACCGCTGCCGTCGCCGATCCGCGCGAGCAGCGCGCCGACCTCGACGGTCTCGTCCTCGGCGACGAGGATCTCCTCGATCACACCGCTGACGGGGGAGGGGATCTCGGTGTCGACCTTGTCGGTCGAGATCTCGAGCAGGCCCTCATCCGCCTGCACGGTGTCTCCCACCTGCTTGAGCCAGCGGGTGACCGTACCCTCTGTGACGCTCTCACCGAGAGCGGGGAGGACCACGGATGTGCTCATGACGGAGTCTCCTTCAGGAAGTTGTATGACGCTTGTCTAGCTTAGTGACCTGCGCGGCGGTTGGTGTTCCGCCCCGCTGGTCCGGGGGTCTGGGTGGTTCAGAGAGCGTGCAGCGGCTTGCCGGCGAGGGCCAGGAAGGCCTCGCCGAGAGCCTCGCTCTGAGTCGGGTGGGCGTGGATCAGCGGGGCGATGTCCTCCGGGTGGGCTTCCCACGCCACGGCGAGCTGGCCTTCGGTGATGAGTTCGCCCACGCGGTCGCCGAGCAGGTGCACGCCGAGCACCGGACCGTCCTTGAGGCGCACGACCTTGACGAGTCCGCCGGTCCCGATGATCTCGCTCTTGCCGTTGCCGGCGAGGTTGTACTCGTACGCCGCCACGGCGTCAGCTCCGTGCGCCGCGACAGCGGCCTCCTCGGTCACGCCCACCGACGCCACCTCGGGGCTGGAGTACGTCACCTTCGGGATCTGCGAGTCCGGGATGGTCACGGGCGACAGACCAGCGATCCTCTCGGCGACGGCGATTCCCTGCTGGAATCCGCGGTGCGCGAGCTGCAGTCCGGGCACGATGTCGCCGACGGCCCAGACGCCCGGGGCACCGGTGCGCAGGTCCTGGTCGACGGTGACGAATCCACGGTCGAGCGCGACTCCGGCCTCCTCGAAGCCGAGGTCGGCGGTCACGGGACCGCGGCCGACCGCGACGAGCAGGTAGTCCGCCGTGAACTCCTTGCCGTCCTCGAGCGTGACGGTGACCGAGGAGTCGTCCTGCGTCGCGGTCTGGAAGCGCACACCCAGCGAGTATTGGATCCCGCGACGACGGAACGCGCGCTCGAGGCCCTTGCTGAGTGCGATGTCCTCGTTGGGCACCAGGTGCGGCAGCGCCTCGATGATCGTGACCTCGGCGCCGAAGGAGCGCCAGACGCTCGCGAACTCCACGCCGATGACACCGCCGCCGAGGATCAGCACTCGGTCGGGGATCACATCGAGCGACAGGGCCTGCTCGCTCGTGAGGACGCGCCCGCCGATCTCGAGGCCCGGCAGCGTGCGGCTGTACGACCCGGTCGCGAGGATCACGTCGGCCCCGACGTACACGTCGTCGCCCACGCTCACCGAGCGGTCGGCGTTGAGGCGGCCGGTGCCGGCGACGGTCGTGATGCCGCGCGCCTTGACAAGCCCCTCGAGCCCCTTGAACTTCTTCGCGACGATGCCCTCGCGGTAGGCGCGGACGCCGGCCGGGTCGATGCTCTCGAGCGTCGCGGTGATGCCGACGTGCGCGGCGTCGCGCACGTGCTCGGCGACCTCGGCCGCATGGAGCAGAGCCTTGGTCGGGATGCAGCCGCGGTGCAGGCAGGTGCCGCCGACCTTGTCCTTCTCGATGAGGGCCACGCTCTTGCCGAGCTCGCTGGCTCGCAGCGCCGCGGCGTACCCGCCGCTGCCTCCGCCCAGGACGACGATGTCGAAGGTGTGGGTTGTCATGTGGTCATGCCTCCGTGTGGGATGCGTCGGCGAAGGCGATGATCGATCGGACCATCGCCCCCGTTGGACCCTTGTCCGTGAAGCCGTAGGGGGCTCCGTTGTGCTCGCCGGATCCGGCGATGTCGAGGTGCACCCAGGGGATGCGCGGCGCGTCGTCCGCGTCGGACGTGCGGCCGATGAAGCGGCGGAGGAAGAGGCCCGCGTAGGAGGCGCCGCCCATCCTGTCGCCCATGTTCGCGTTCTGCATGTCGGCGATGGGGGAGTCGAGCGAATCCTCCATGTAGTCCGGCAGCGGCATGTGCCACGCCAGCTCGTCGACGGACTTCGCGGCGGCCAACAGTTCGGCGACGGTGTCGTCGTCGCCGAACACACCGGTGTGACGGTGTCCCAGCGCCATCACGATCGCGCCAGTCAGGGTCGCGACGTCGATGATCACGTCCGGGTGCTCGCGGCTCGCGGCGACGAGGCCGTCGGCGAGCACGAGCCGGCCCTCGGCGTCGGTGTTCGGGACCTCGACGGTCGTACCGTCGAGGATGCGCAGCACGTCTCCCGGGCGCAGAGCACGACCGGAGGGCATGTTGTCGGTGATGCAGAGCCAGGCGGTGACATGCACGGGGAGGCCGAGCGTCGCGATCGCCCGCAGCGCGGCGAGGCTCGTGGCGGCTCCTGCCATGTCGAACTTCATGCCGACCATGGAGGCCGCGGGCTTGAGCGAGAGTCCGCCGGTGTCGAACGTGATGCCCTTGCCGACGAGGGCGATGTGCCGTGTGGCGTCGGCGGGCGCGTAGTCCAGTCGGACGAGGCGCGGCGGGCGGTCGGAGCCCTGCGCGACGCCGAGGATGCCGCCGAAGCCCTGTGCTGCGAGGGCCTCCTCGTCGAGGATCTCGACGGTGACGTCGAGGTCGGCCACGCTGTCCGCAGCGCTCTGCGCGAGCTGCGCGGGGCTCTGCCATTCGGCGGGGGTGAAGACGAGGTCCTTGATGAGCGAAACGGCATCACCCACCGCGGTCGCCTTCGCGACGGCAGCGTCGTCGACATCGGCGTGCAGGATGACCGACGTCGCGCGGGCCTTCCCCTTCTCACGGCGGTAGCCGTCGAAGCGATATCCGCCGAGCACGGCGCCCTCGGCCGCGGCATCCGCGAAGCTCTCGAGCCCCGGTGCCAGGGCGAGGGAGACCGTCTCGAACCCGGTGAGGCCGCGCAGCGCGGCGCCGACGGCGTTTCGCACCGCGGCGGCGTCCGGATCCGTCCCGACCCCGACGACCGCGAAGGGCAGGGTCGTCGTCTCGGGGGCGTGCACGCGCGTGAACGCCGACGCGGAACCCGTGTACCCGACGCCCTTCAGCGCCTCGGCGAGTCCGGGGTAGCCGGAGAGCGGTTCGACCGAGTCGCTGATCTCGGGGATGACGAGCACTGCGGCGTCTGCAGCGCTTCCGGGGAACTGATCGGTGGTGCGCGAGAGCGCGGGAAGCGTCATGCCTCCATCCTAGGGACCACGATGCCTGCGGTCGTCGCGCGACGTGTTCGCTGTGAGCATGACGGCCGCCGCCCTCCCGTCCGCCCCTGCTCGTAGCATGGAGTCATGCCCTTCTCCGGAGACATCCACGAACGTGTCGCGAACGCGCCGGCGGTGCCGCGCGGGCTGCCCCTGGTCCTGCTCCTCACGGGCTTCACGGACGCGGGGAACGCGGTCTCCGGTCTCATCGAGCACCTGCGCGAGACCACGTCCCCGCAGCCGATCGAGATCTTCGACAACGACGTGCTGCTCGACTACCGGGCGCGTCGACCGGTGATCGCCTTCGATCAGGACCACCTCACCGAGTTCCGTCCGGCTCGGCTCGAGCTCTCGCTCGCCACCGATGCCCTCGGGCAGCAGTTCCTCCTCCTCGCGGGCTACGAGCCGGACTTCGCCTGGAACGAGTTCGCGCGCACCGTGCTCGACCTCGCTTCCGAGTTCGAGGTGTCCGGTCTCAACTGGGTGCATTCCATCGCGATGCCGGTGCCGCACACGCGGCCGATCGGCACGACGGTGAGCGGCAATCGCCGTGAGCTCACGGTCGCGCACTCGGTCTGGCGCCCGCGCACCCAGGTCCCGGCCACGGCCGGTCATCTCCTCGAGTTCCGCTTCGCGGAGCGCGGCGACCGCGTCGTCGGCTTCGTGCTGCTCGTCCCGCACTACCTCGCCGAGACCGAGAACCCGGATGCCGTGATCGCGGCCGCCGAGCGGCTCATGGCGGCGACCGGTCTGGTGCTGATGCTCGACGAGGTGCAGGAGCGCCGCGAGGACTACCTGTCCCGCGTCGACGAGCAGGTTCTGGGGAACGACGAGCTGCAGCAGATGGTGCACGGTCTCGAGCGCCGGTACGACGCCTACATGGCGGGCCGTGATCCGGAGGACGCGTCGTACGACGAGGGCGGGTTCAACGAGCGCGACCTGCCGAGCGCCGACGAGTTGGCGGCGGAGCTGGAGCGCTACCTCGCCTCGCGGCGCACCGGCGACGAGGACAAGCCCGGTCGCGGCTGAGCCCGACGGGCGGCGAGTTCGCCGGGATGCACCTGCACACCCGCACGTGTGGGTATACTAGGAGTCCGACCCGTTGTCAATCGATCTCCCCGGAGATCGGGCTTGACAAGGGTCTTACTAGTGTCCGAAATGTCCCGAGGCCGCCTGCGGCCCCGTGAAAGGCGAAACGTGACTCCTGCCACGACGAAGAAAACCCGGACGAAGAAGACCGCCGAGGCTCCCGAGGTCGAGCCCCAGGCGGAGGAGACGGCCGAGAAGCCCGCGCCCAAGACCGCCGCGCAGCGTGCGGCCGCCAAGCGCGCTCCCGCGAAGAAGAAGAAGTCGGACGACATCGTCGAAGATGACGAGTCCACGGCCCCCGCGGCCGAGGAGGCCGACGAGGACGAGGACGACAAGAAGCCGGCCTTCACCGAGCCGCTGCCCACGGGTGCGATCGTCATCTCGTCGAACGACGACGAGGACGTGCCGGTCTACTCGACGCAGATCACGGGCGCGACGGCCGACCCGGTCAAGGACTACCTGAAGCAGATCGGAAAGGTCGCGCTGCTGAACGCGGCCGAAGAGGTCGAGCTCGCGATGCGCATCGAGGCGGGTCTGTTCGCCGAGGAGAAGCTCTCCGCGATGTCGGCGGCCGAGAAGACCGGCCAGCTCGGTCTCGACCTCCAGTGGGTCGCCCGCGACGGCCAGCGCGCGAAGAGCCACCTCCTCGGTGCCAACCTGCGACTCGTCGTCTCGCTCGCGAAGCGCTACACCGGCCGCGGCATGCAGTTCCTGGATCTGATCCAGGAGGGCAACCTCGGTCTCATCCGCGCGGTCGAGAAGTTCGACTACACCAAGGGCTTCAAGTTCTCGACCTACGCGACCTGGTGGATCCGTCAGGCGATCACGCGCGCCATGGCCGACCAGGCCCGCACCATCCGCATCCCGGTGCACATGGTGGAGGTCATCAACAAGCTCGCCCGCGTCCAGCGGCAGATGCTGCAGGACCTGGGCCGCGAGCCCACGCCCGAGGAGCTCAGCCGCGAGCTCGACATGACGCCCGAGAAGGTCGTGGAGGTGCAGAAGTACGGCCGCGAGCCCATCTCCCTGCACACCCCGCTCGGCGAGGACGGCGACAGCGAGTTCGGCGACCTGATCGAGGACACCGAGGCCGTCGTGCCGGCGGACGCCGTGGGCTTCACGATGCTGCAGCGTCAGCTCGAGCAGCTGCTCGACTCGCTGTCGGAGCGCGAGGCCGGAGTGATCCGGATGCGCTTCGGCCTGGGCGACGGTCAGCCGAAGACGCTCGACCAGATCGGCGACACGTTCGGCGTGACCCGTGAGCGGATCCGTCAGATCGAGTCGAAGACCATGGCCAAGCTGCGCCACCCGAGCCGCTCGCAGTCGCTGCGGGACTACCTCGAGTGATGCAGGCGAACGAGGGCAAGGCGCTCGAGGCGAGCGTCGAGGGGACGAGCTACGCGCGGATTCCGCTGAAGACGCGCGTCGTGATGCCGAACGACGACCTCGACTCCGTCATCACGGAGTACGCGAAGGACGCCGTGCAGCCGGGCGACCTGCTGTTCGTGACCGAGAAGATCGTCGCGATCACGCAGGGTCGCTCATACCGTCTCGACGAGATCACGCCGCGCCCGCTCGCCCGCTTCCTCTCCCGGTACGTCGTGCGCACCTCGTACGGCATCGGCCTGGGCATGCCCGAGACGATGGAGATGGCGCTGCGCGAGTGCGGCACCCTGCGGATCCTCTTCGCCGCGGGTGTCTCGGTGATCACGAAGGCGTTCGGCCGTCGCGGGGACTTCTACCGCATCGCCGGCGACAAGGCGCGCGCGATCGACGGCCCTACCAAGAACACGATCCCGCCCTACAACGAGGCGGTCGTGCTCGGTCCGAAGAACCCGCGCGAGGTCGCGCAGCGCGTGCAGAAGCTCGTCGGCGCCCAGGTGGATGTGGCCGTGGTCGACATCAACGATATCGGCGGCAACATCCTGGGTTCGACGCTCGACAAGGCGGGGGAGCGCCGGCTGGTGCAGATCCTCGGCGACAATCCGCTCGGCCAGGGCGGACAGTCCACGCCGGTGGGCATCGTCCGCGCGGTCTGAGTCGCACAAAGACCCTCTGTTTCTGCCGTTCGGCAGAAACAGAGGGTCTTTTGGTGCCGTTCGGCAGAAATAGACGGGGGTGTCTGCGCTCAGAAGCCGATCGCGGCCTGATAGCGCGGCTTGTGACCGGTCCGGATGCCGGTGACGCTGGGCTTGTTCTCGTAGACGCCCGCGCCCCAGTTGCCCTCGACGAGCACGGGGCCGTCGGGCGTCACCACGACGTCCCAGCCGACGTACTGGACCTGCGGGACGACGCGGGCCGCCTGGTCGACGAACTCCCGCACCTGGTCCATCAGCGGCAGCTGGAAGTCGGCGATCGTGAACCCGGAGTCCGGGTGGGTGACGTGCACGTGGCCGTGCGAGTCGTAGCCGGGGCCGACGGCGTGGCCGTCGTCGTCGAGCATCGTGTAGAAGCCGCCGAAGCTCATCTGGTCGCTCACCGCGCCGCGGCCGAACTTCTGCGCGATCGCGAGGATGTGCGTCTTCTCGCCGTCGAAGAAGGCGGTGACGCGCGTCGTGTTCACGGTGCCGGGGCAGACGGCGGCGAGGTCGGCGTGCTGGCGGATGACCTCCTCGACGAGGACCTGCTTCTTCGACAGCAGCTCCGCGTGGAACGCGGTCCAGTCCGTGACGTCCTTCGCGTGATAGCGGTGCACGCCGGTGCCGGCCTGACCGTGCGTCTCCTTCACGACGATCGTGCCCTGGCGCTCGGTGAACGCGCGCAGCTCCTCGGCGTTGTCGGCCGTGATCAGCATCCACTCGCGCTTCAGCAGAGCGTCGAACCTGACGTTGAACTCGGCCTTGTCATGGAACAGGTGCCGGTAATCCGGGTGGTCGTACTGCTGCGAGATCTGATTCGACACGGGGTGCGTCATGTACGTGTTGCGCTCGGCCTTGGACAGGATCGCGAAGTCGTAGTCGATGTAGTCCTGGAAGCCGACGTTGTGCCGACCGGCCGACCACAGCATGTCGACAACGACCAGCGGCACGGGCTTGCCGTGCTGGGCCGACGCCTCCTTGGCGCGCTCGATCACGGAGCCGACGTCGATGCGCCGGGCGCGATCCATCAGGTAGCGGACGCGGGGCGCGAGGGAAAAGCGTGACATGGATCTCCAAGTTCGGGGGTCCCGTCCAGTCTACGGTGGGGCCGCCGGGCATCCTGGGAGGGCGGAGTTAGGCTGGTCGGGTGTGTGAGACGTCTTCCAGTTCCCGCCCGCGTGCGCTGATCTCCCGGTCCGCTCTCACCGCCGCGGCGTCCGCGGCGGTCGCCGCCGGAGGGCATCTGGCCGACCTGCGGCGCGACGCCTGGGGTCATGGCGTCCGAGCCGTCGCACCGGCCGTGATCGCCGCAGGAGCCTCTGCCGTGCGTGTGGATTCCGTCGCCGAGGTCGATGCTCTCGCGGAGCACGGCGTGCCCGCCGTCACCGCGGGCGAACCGGACATCGACGCCCGCCTCCTGTACGGGCTCTCCGCGGCGTCCGATGTCGTCCCGGTCCTGCGGCTCGTCGGACGCGTCCTCTCCACCAAGCCTCTCGAGGCCGGGGATGCGGTGTCGTACGGATACACGTTCCGGGCCGGGGCGCCGACGACCGTCGCCCTCGTGACCGGCGGCTACGCGCAGGGCATCATGCGTTCGCTGGGCAACCGCGCCGACGTCGAGATCGGAGGACGGATGCGCCCCATCGTCGGCCGTGTGGCGATGGACGTGTGCGTCGTCGATCTGGGGGCTGCCAGTGCGATCGACGTGGGCGCGGAAGCGACGTTCTTCGGGGGGCGTGGTCCCGCCGCGGAGTCGCTCGCCCACTGGAGCGAGGCGACCGGGCTCGGCGACGCCGAGCTCCTCGCGGTCGCCGCAGCGCACGCCGATCGGGGGTGGGAGGCATGACCCGCCCTGTGCTGCGGATCCGCACCGACAGGTTCCTCGCGAACATCGCCGCGGTGCGCGCGCGCATCGCCCCTTCCGACCTCATGATCGTCGTGAAGGACCAGTCCTACGGGCATGGGCTCGCATGGGCCGTGGACGCCGCCGTGCGGGCGGGCGTGACCTCGTTCGGGTCCTACGACATCCGCAGCGGTGTCGAGATCAGGACTCTTCTCGGCGACACGGCGCACGAGGAGGTGCGGATCTTCGCGTGGGCGACCTCGACGGACGAGGAGATCGACGCGGCGCTGGAGCACCGGATCGACCTGGGTGTCGGGACGGCCGAGTACCTGGACCGTGTGCTCGCCCGCGCGGCGGAGCGGGGGATCCTCGCCCGGATCCACCTGAAGATCGACACGGGGTTGCATCGCAACGGCCTCCTCCCCTCGGAGTGGCCGGACACGATCAGGCGCGTGCGGGCGGCCGAGGCCGCGGGGCACGCCGCCCTGATCGGGATCTGGAGCCATCTCGCCGAGGCCAGCGACGCCGAGGACGACGACGCCCGCGCGGTGTTCCTCTCGGCGATCCGCATCGCGGAGCAGTCGGGGCCGACCCCCGAGGCGTTGCACCTCACGGCGTCGGCGGCATCCTGGTGGCGGCCCGAGCTGCGCGGCAGCGTCTCGCGCATCGGGGCGTTCTGCTACGGCATCCGCTCGGCGGACGGCCCCGACCTCGACGGCATCCTGCCGATCGCGGAGCTCATCGCGCCGGTCGTCGACGTCGCCGGTGGAGAGGCGCTGATCGGGATCGGGTCGTTCGACGGGCTGCCCTCCTCGCTCGCCGGAGCGTCGGTGGGGACCCCGGCCGGCCCCCGCGGGATCCGGCGCGTCGGCGAGGCGTCCACAGCGGTCGAGGGGTGGGACGGGATGGCCGTCGGCGACGAGGTGCGGGTCTTCGGCGCCGGAGAGAGCGGCGAGAGCAGCGCGACCACCCTGGCCGAGCGCATCGACACGGTGGGCGAAGAGATCCTCACCCGCCTCACCCCGTTCGTGCGCCGCGTGATCGTGGACTGACGACCGGGAGCGGATACAGAAGGAGCCCGTCGGATGACGGGCTCCGGAGCGGATCAGATCGCGTGGATCAGACGGCGTCGATCAGACGAGCGGTCTCATCGTGCCAGCTCGTGGCGATGCTGCGCAGCTTCTCCTCGTACTTGCGGCCGTGGTGGGCGCAGAAGAGAAGTTCGGAGCCGTTGACCTCGGCCGCGATGTAGGCCTGAGCGCCGCACGAATCGCATCGATCCATCGCGGTCAGGCGGAACTCGACGGCGGAGGTCTCACGTTCTGTCGTTGCGTTCATCTCGGTGCCTCCTATGGTGTCGGGTTCGCTGCTGGGCGTGTTCAATACAACCACGCCCCACCTGTATGCATGCCCGGTTGACGGCGTGTTTCGCTCGGAGCGTACGCGGCGGGCCCGGGGTCGGTGGTCGTGGGGAGTGTCGGCGGACTCCTCGAGCCCGCCGAGAATAGAATCGGAGATTGTGACCGCCGAGTATTCCGCCCATCATCTCCAGGTGCTCGAAGGCCTCGAAGCCGTCCGCAAGCGCCCTGGCATGTACATCGGGTCGAACGGCTCCCCGGGCCTGATGCACTGCCTCTGGGAGATCATCGACAACGCCGTGGACGAGGCCGTCGCCGGCAACGGATCCAAGATCGACGTGATCCTGCACGACGACGGCAGCGTCGAGGTGCACGACAAGGGTCGCGGCATCCCCGTCGACGTCGAACCGCGCACGGGGCTCACCGGCGTCGAGGTCGTCTACACCAAGCTCCACGCCGGCGGGAAGTTCGGCGGCGGCTCCTACGCGGCCTCCGGCGGTCTGCACGGCGTCGGCGCCTCGGTCGTGAACGCTCTGTCGGAGCGTCTCGACGTCGAGGTGGACCGCGGGGGCAAGACCTACGCGATGTCGTTCCACCGCGGCGAGCCCGGCGTCTTCGCGGACACGGGCGAGAAGCGCCCCGACGCCCCGTTCACGCCGTTCGAGCAGAAGAGCGAGCTCCGTGTCATCGGCAAGACGGCGCGCGGTGTCACCGGGACCCGGGTGCGCTATTGGGCCGACCGCCAGATCTTCACGAAGGACGCCGCGTTCCAGCTCGGCGAGCTCGAGACACGAGCTCGCCAGACCGCGTTCCTCGTCCCCGGACTCGAGATCGTCGTCCGCGACGCGCGAGCCGCCGCTGCGCCCGACGGCGAGGGCGTCGCCGAGACGGCGGTGAACGAGACCTCGTACCTGTATGAGGGGGGCATCTCGGAGTTCGTCGAGTTCCTGGCGACAGACGCCCCGGTGACCGACACCTGGCGCATCCAGGGAGAAGGCACCTTCAAGGAGACCGTCCCCGTGCTGCAGGCCGACGGGCACATGGTCGCGACCGAGGTCGAGCGCGTGTGCGCCGTCGACATCGCGATGCGCTGGGGTACCGGATACGACACGATCAGCCGCTCGTTCGTCAACATCATCTCGACCCCCAAGGGCGGCACGCACCAGCAGGGCTTCGAGCAGGAGCTGCTCAAGGTACTGCGCGCGCAGGTGGAGCAGAACGCCCGCCGCCTCAAGGTCGGGGCGAACGACAAGCTGGAGAAGGACGACGTGCTCGCCGGGCTCACCGCGGTGCTCACCGTGAACGTGCCGGAGCCGCAGTTCGAAGGGCAGACGAAGGAGGTGCTCGGCACCCCGGCCGTGCGCCAGATCGTGGCGCAGGTGATCCGCAAGGACCTCGCCGCCCGCTTCTCCTCGACCAAGCGCGACGACAAGAGCCAGGCGACCCAGCTGCTCGACAAGATCGTCGCCGAGATGAAGGCTCGCGTCTCGGCTCGCGCGCACAAGGAGACCCAGCGCCGCAAGAACGCGCTCGAGTCCTCGACGCTCCCGACCAAGCTCGTCGACTGTCGCACGAACGAGGTCGAGCGCAGCGAACTGTTCATCGTCGAGGGCGATTCGGCGCTCGGCACGGCCAAGAACGCGCGCAACAGCGAGTTCCAGGCACTGCTCCCGATCCGCGGCAAGATCCTCAACGTGCAGAAGGCCTCGGTGGGAGACATGCTCTCCAACACCGAATGCGCCTCGATCATCCAGGTGATCGGTGCGGGATCGGGCCGCAGCTTCGACATCGACGCCGCGCGCTACGGCAAGATCATCCTCATGAGCGACGCCGACGTCGACGGCGCGCACATCCGCACGCTGCTGCTCACGCTCTTCTACCGCTACATGCGGCCGCTCATCGAGCACGGGCGCGTCTTCGCGGCCGTGCCGCCGCTGCACCGCGTGATCGTGATCAATCCGGGCTCGAAGCCCAACGAGACGATCTACACCTACAGCGAGCAGGAGATGCACGCGCTGCTCGCCAAGCTCCGCAAGGCCGGCAAGAGGTGGCACGAGCCGATCCAGCGGTACAAGGGTCTCGGCGAGATGGACGCCGAGCAGCTGGCCTCGACGACCATGGATCGCGGCGGGCGATTGCTGCGGCGCGTGCGCATGGAGGATGCCGAGGCAGCCGGGCGCGTGTTCGAGCTGCTGATGGGCAACGAGGTCGCTCCGCGCCGCGAGTTCATCATCGACTCGTCGGACCGGCTGTCCCGCGAGTCGATCGACGCGTGATCGCCGCCCGATAGACGTCGAGCAGCGCCTCACCGTGCGTGGACTGCGCGATGCGGTCGCGTCCGGCGATCGCCGCCGCGCTCATCCGTGTCACGCGCTCGGGGTCATCGCGCAGGGCGGCGAGTGCGCTGGCGAGGCCCTCGGCATCCGGTGAGCCCGTCACGCAACCCGCCCCGTGCGGGACGGTCTCGGCGAGGTCGGGGTCGGTCACGATGACCGGGAGCCCGCTCGCGATCGCCTCGAGGATCACCATGGGCTGGTTGTCGAAGTCGAGAGAGCTCGATACGAGCACGTGCGCCTCTCGCATGGCCTCCAGGACCTGCCACTGCGAGACGCCTCCGTGCACGACGAGACGCCCATCGCCGACGCGGCGCGCGTGTCGAGCCACCACAGCCCTCGACACTCCGTCGCCGACCATGTCAGCCCGGATGCCGGGAGTGCGGCGCACGGCTTCGGCGAAGACCTCGGGACGCTTCTCGGGCGAGAGCCGGCCGCACCACAACACCCGCAGCTCGTCGCCCGACTCGACGCGTCGCGCCGCCGGGGAGCCCACGGCGTCGAGCACCGACGCCTCGATCCCGTTCGACAGCACCGTGAGCGGAGTGGTGACGCCCTGTGCGAGGAGCTTCTGCGCGAAGTGCGACGAGGGAACGATCACGTGGTCGGCGTGATTGGCCTGGCTCACCATGAGTCGCCACATCCGTCGAGCGGTGCGGGTCCGCGTGTACGGCGTCGAGGCATCGAGCCTCGCGCGGTCATGCGGCATCCGGCGTCGGTGCAGCGCCGCGAGGAGCACGGTCGTGATCGACGGCACCGGCAGGACCGCGCGCGTGTACACGTCGATGCGGCCGTGCATGGTCTGCACGACGGGGAGGTCCAGCGCCTGCGCGGCCTCGTACCCGGCGAGCGCGGCGAACATCTCGGTGTGCACGTGCACGACGTCGACGCGCAGGCCGGCGAGTGCCGCCGTGAGCGCGCGGGCGGCGGCTCCGGGCGTCCAGGTGAACGGGTAGTCGTCCGGGGCGAAGCCGCGAGCCGTGGGCAGACGTATGATCTGCGGGTCCGTGCTCGGTGCCGCCAGCGGCGTGCACACCACGACCTCGTGCCCTGCGGCCTCCAGCATCTCTCGGTGGGCTTTGACGACGGTCTGCACGCCGCCGAGCGTCGGCAGGTAGTAGTCGGTGACCATCGCGATGCGCACCCGACCACCATAGGGCGGCTAGGGTGATGACCATGTCCGGAGCCCGTGTACTGGTGACGGGGGCGAGCGGATTCCTCGGCGGCCACGTCGCGCGCGACCTGCAGGAGCACGGGCACGAGGTCTTCGCTGCGGGGCGGCGCGTCGACGCCCTCGCGTCCGTCGCCGACGCGGCCCATCGCATCCCTGGCGACCTGGCCTCGCTGCGGCCTCGCGACCTCGAGGTCGACGCCGTGATCCACTGCGCCGCGCTGTCGACGCCGTGGGGCCCCTGGCGGGCGTTCCACGAGGCGAATGTGCAGGGCACGGCCGACGTGGTGGAGTTCGTGCGTCGCAACCGGGTGCGACGCCTCGTCCACGTCTCGTCGCCGAGCGTGTACGCGGCCGCACGCGACCACGAGCAGATCCGTGAGAACGAGGTCGATCCACGGAACAGGCTCAACGGTTACATCCGCTCGAAGATCGCGGCGGAGGCCCTGCTGCAGGATGCTCACCGCGCGGGGGACGTGGACGAACTGGTGATCGTGCGGCCGCGCGGGCTCATCGGCGTCGGCGACCCGAGCCTCGTGCCGCGCCTCCTCGACGTGCACGCTCGACTCGGGGTGCCCGTCTTCGACGGAGGTCGCACTCTCATCGATGTCACGGCGGTGCAGAACGTCGCGAGCGCGCTGCGGCTCTCCCTCACCCGGGGCGACGCGCGCGGCGGCGTGTACAACATCACGAACGACGATCCCCGCGAGTTCCGCGACCTGCTCGTGCAACTGCTCGGCCTCCTGGGCGAGACGCCGCGCCTCCGCCCTCTGAACCGCCGCCTGGCGTGGGCGGCCGCAGCGACGCTCGAAGGCGTCCACCGGGTGCTGCCG
Source organism: Microbacterium sp. NPDC089696 (assembly GCF_044749125.1). Lineage (NCBI taxonomy): Bacteria > Bacillati > Actinomycetota > Actinomycetes > Micrococcales > Microbacteriaceae > Microbacterium > Microbacterium sp. NPDC089696. Next base: position 184,996 of record NZ_JBIVHF010000003.1, read on the forward strand.
GGGCGGCCGGAGCCGTCGTTCACGCGGTACACGCTCAGCACGATCGCGTTCTCGCAGACGCTCGACATCACACGGGCGAAGGATGAGCTCGGTTATGGCCCTGAAGTCTCGCTCGACGAGGCGCTCGCAGATGTCGCCGCCGACTTGAAGGCTCGATCATGACCGGGCGGCTGCGCCACTACGTGTGCGGCAGCACGACCCACGACGTCGGCGCGCTGTTCCACGGCGGATCGCGCGAGGTGCGGTCGTTCCCCTCCGGGGTGTTCCTGTACGACGGTGACGGCGACCGCCGGGTGCTCTTCGACACCGGGTATGCGACGGGGGAGTGGCGCACCGGATGGCGAGGAGCGGTGTACCGGCGACTGCTGCCGCCCACGGTCGAGGATGCCGACGACATCGCCCGTCAGCTGCGCGACGACGGCGTCGGGCCCGAGTCGGTGACGCAGGTGGTGCTCTCGCACCTGCATCCCGACCATATCGGCGGGGTGAGTCGGTTCTCGAATGCGACGTTCGTGCTGACGGACGGAGTCGAGCGCACGCTGGTCGGTTCGCGTCTGCGCGACGGCGTGCTGCCCGGTCTGCTGCCGGACTGGTTCCCGCAGGCGCGGCGCCGAGTGCTCGGGGATGCCGAGTTCCAGCCCCGTGAGATCGCCGGTGTCTCCCTACCCGCGGTCGATCTCTTCGGAGACGGCTCCTACGTGATCCTCGCTCTGCCCGGGCACGCCGACGGTCACATCGGCGCGCTCGTCGATGGTCGCGTCCTGCTCGCGGGCGACGCCGCATGGGGGAGCGACCTGCTCGACGCCGCCCCACGGCTGCGCGCGATACCGCGCGCAGTGCAGTTCGACGCCGAGGCCTACGCCGACACGGCGCGCACCCTTCGCGCGATCGCCGATGCCGGCATCCGCGTGGTGTGCAGCCATGATCCGCTCGGCGCGAAGGAGCTGCTGACTTGATGTCGACGCTCCGCATCCTTCGCGAGTTCGCCGCTGTGCGGTGGCTGCGCCCGCTGCGCACGCGACCCGCTGTCGAGCGACGCCAACGACGGTTGCTCCAGGCGCATCTGCGCTTCCTGCGGCGTCGATCCCCGTACTTCCGCGCTCTGCTCGCCTCCACATCGTTCGACGACCTTCCGCTCATGGACAAGACCGCGATGATGGCCCACTTCGACGAGATGAACACCGCAGGGGTGCGGCGTGACGACGCTCTCGCGCTCGCGATGGCGAACGAGCGCGCACGCGAGTTCGACGCCGACCTCGGCGACCTCTCCGTCGGGCTCTCGAGCGGTACGAGCGGACACCGCGGCCTCTTCGTCGTGGGCGGTGCCGAGCGGGATGCCTGGGTCGGCGCGGTCCTGGCGCGCACGCTGCCTCGCGGGCGTGCGCTCGGTCACCGGATCGCGCTGTTCCTGCGGGCTGACAACAGCCTGTACGAGTCGGTGGGGTCCCGAGCCGTGTCGTTCCGCTACTTCGACGTGTACGCCGACATGGACGAGAACATCGCCCGGCTGCGCGACTACGCGCCGACGATTCTCGTCGCCCCGCCCTCGGTCCTGCGGCCTATCGCGAGGGCAGCGGATTCCGGCGCCTTCGACGTCGTGCCGCAGAAGGTGTACTCCGTGGCGGAGGTGCTGGAGGTGGCCGACGAACAGCGCATCGCTGCGTCTCTCGGACAGTCCGTGCTGCACCAGCTCTATCAGTGCACCGAGGGGTTCCTCGGGCACACCTGCGAGCGCGGTGTGCTGCACCTCAACGAGGATTCCGTCCTGATCGAGCGGGAGATGCTCGACGCACGCAGGTTCGTGCCCATCGTGACCGACCTGCGGCGGCGAGCTCAGCCGATCATCCGCTACCGCCTCGGCGATGTGCTGCGGCTGCGCGCCGAACCGTGCGAGTGCGGCAGCGCGCTCACGGCTCTCGACCGGATCGAGGGGCGCGAGGGCGACACTCTTCATCTCCGGGGACACGACGGGCGCAGCATCCCGGTGTTCGCCGACCTCGTGTCGCGGGCCCTGCTGTTCGCGGAGGGCTTCGACGAGTACCGCGTCGCCCAGACGGGGGAATCGCGGATCGAGGTCGCGCTCGACGTCATCGACGATCGATCGACGCTCAGCGTCGAGGCGGAGCTGCACCGTCTCGCCGACAGGCTGTCGTGCGAGCGCCCCGAGGTCGTGTTCGTGCCGTACGCTCACGACGGATCGGTGAAACTGCGCCGTGTGGTGCGCGCCTGGGGGGACGGACAGTCATGAGGAACTGCGAGATCGCGGGATGGGGCACGTCTCTGCCCGAGCGCACCGTGCGCTTCGGCGCGGAGACGCGGCACCGGATCGCCGACGATGTCTCCCACCTGGACATGCTGGTGGATGCCGCAGAGCGGGCGCTCGCACACGCCGGCGTCGTCCCGGAGGAGCTCGACCTCGTGCTGGGTGCCTCGGCCGCCGGCATCCAGCCGATCCCGTGCACCGCGGCCCTCGTGCTCGAACGTCTGACCCTGCGCGGGCACGCAGCGGCCTTCGACGTGAACTCGACGTGCACGAGCTTCATCACGGCTCTGGACGTCGCGTCCCGGTACCTCGACGCCGGCGATCACGACACGATCCTCGTGGTGTCGGGCGACGTCGGCTCGCGATTCCTGAACCCCGCGCAGCGCGAGAGCTTCGAGCTGTTCAGCGACGCGGGTGCCGCGGTTGTGCTGCGCCGCACCACCGATCCTGAGCGCGGCGTGATCGCGAGCGCGCAGCGCACCTGGCCGGCCTACGCGCACGACACCGAGATCCGCGGTGGGCTGTCCGGCTCACCCGCGCAGGCGTACGCCGAGGCCGACCCGGCCGACTACCTGTTCGACATGGACGGTCGGCGCGCATTGCTCGGGATGATGCGCGTGCTCCCGGAGTTCTTCGACGCGTTCCACGAGTCCTCGGGCGTCTCACCCGACGACGTCGCCCTCTGGGTGCCGCATCAGGCGTCCGCCGCGCTCGGGCCGATGCTCGACCGCCTCGGAGTGCCCGCGGACCGCCGTATCGACGAGGTGCGGGACTTCGGCAACATGGTCTCCGCGTCGGTGCCCTTCATGCTCGCGCGGGCGCTGGACGCCGGCCGAGTCGGGCGGGGTGACACCGTGATCCTGTGCGGGACGGCCGCGGGTCTCACGGCCAATGTCCTCGCGCTCCGCCTGTGATCCCACGGCCCCGGAGGCGCACTGCGAGGATGGGGCGATGATCGCGATCGTCTCGGCGCCGACCAATCTCGGGTTGCGTCCGCCGGAACCCGGCTCCGTTCCCGGCACGGCCAAGGCGCCGGAGGCGCTCCGCGAGGCCGGTCTGCACGCGGCGCTCCAGTCGGATGGCGCGCGGGACGCCGGAGTCGTGCTGCCCGGCCGATACGTCGATAATCCCTCGCGCGGACCGCTGACCGTGCGGAACCAGGACGCGGTCGTGGATCATGCGCGACGGCTCGCCGCACGGCTCGTCGACATCCGACGCCGCGGTGAGGCGCCCCTCGTGCTGGGCGGGGACTGCAGCCTCGTGATCGCCGCGGGCCTCGCCTCGCGCGTCACCGAGCGCGGCGGCCTGGTCCACGTCGACGGGCACACCGACTTCCGGCATCCGGGCAACAGCTCCTCGATCGGCGCACTCGCGGGAGAGGACCTCGCGGTGGCGCTCGGACGGCACTTGCCCGAGGTCAGCGACATCGACGGTCTCGGCCCGTACTTCGACGCCACGGCCACGGCGCACATCGGATGCCGACGCGACGACGAGCACCTCGACGAGGTCACCGAGACCGTCGCGCTCACGATCCCGGCCGATCGGATCGTGCTGCACGGGGCAGCGCGCGCCGCCGCCGATGTACTCTCGACGCCGGGACTGGAGCGCGGGTTCTGGTTGCAGGTCGACGTCGATGTGCTCGACCCCGAGCACATGCCCGCGGTCGACAGTCCCGATCCCGGCGGGCTCTCGCCGGTCGAGCTCACCCGGCTGTTGAGCGAGCTCGCGCCGCGCGCGTGGGGCGCCTCCGTCACGGTGTTCGATCCCGACCTCGACCCCACAGGAACGCACGCACGTACCGTCTCCGAGATCATCGCGACCGGTCTGCGACACCTCGGAGTCGAGTACGCACGCTGAGGCCCGGCGTCAGACCAAGGACGACGGCAACCGTGAGTCGGATTTGCCGCGTTGCACCGCATCGATCGTCGCGTCAACCGTGAGTTCGCTTGTGTCCAGTCTCAGACCCGGCGAGTTCCACGCATCCTGATCTGCGCGCAGATGCGACCAGGCATCGGCGACCTGCTTGTCGCGCGCGGAGTCCCTGGCAGCGATCGTCGATTCGCCGGCGGTCAACAGCACGAATCGCAGCTCGCCCGGGATCGCGGCGCGGTACGACGCGAGCAGCGCGGGCCAGAGGACCACGTCGGAGATGAACACCTCGAAGCCCTCAGCGGCGAAGTTGGCGGCGAGCACGCACAGGTTCCGGCGCCGAAGTGACAGTTGACGCTCGGATTCCGGTGCGGGTGTTCCGCCGGGCAGGACGAGGCCCGAGACAATGAAGCCCTCACCCACGGCATCCGAATCGAGCAGGACGCCCCGGGGCACCGAGCCGGCCAGCGCGCGAGCCACCGTGGTCTTGCCGACGCCCGGCAGGCCGGACACGATCGTGGTCACGGGGGACATCAGGCGAGCGTGCGCCCGATGCTGCCGATCACGCCGTCGACGGGCTGACCCGAGGCGTCGCGGCGAGCGCCCGCGTCGGGGAGCTTGCGGACTGCGCCCGTCGGATCCACGGCCTGTGCCGGGCCCTGGCCGACCCAGGCGACCGTGAGCCGGTCCTCGCCCTTCAGGAAGGAGTGCGCGCGCACTCCACCGGTCGCGCGGCCCTTTCCGGGGTACTCGGCGAACGAGGAGACCTTGGCACGGCCCGGATCGGTGCCGGGGAGCACGCTCTCGGCGCCGGAGACCGTGGCGACCACGGCGTCCGCGCCCGGGGCGACCGCTCCGAAGAACAGCACGGAGGCGCCGGAGCCGAGCTTGATACCGGCCATACCGCCCGCCGCCGCGCCCTGCGGTCGCACCGTCGACGCCGAGAAGTGCAACAGCTGCGCATCCGTCGTGAGGAACACGAGCTCGGCGTCGTCCGCGGCCTCGGCGGCGCCGACGACGCGGTCGCCGGGCTTCATGCCGATGACCTCGATGTCCGGGCGCACGGGGAGAGCCGACGGCACGAAGCGCTTGACCGTGCCCTGAGCCGTGCCGAGAGCGATCGGGACGTCACTGTCGAAGCGCACGAAGCCGAGGATCCGCTCGCCCTTGGCGGTGACGCCGAGGTAGTCGCGCAGCGGGGTGCCGGCGGCGAGCTGCACGGAGGACGACGGCACGGACGGCAGGTCGACGGGGGAGAAGCGCAGCACGCGCCCCTCCGACGTCAGGGCACCGAGCTCGGCGCGGACCGTCGTCTCGACCGTGGCCAGGATCGCGTCGTGCTTGCTGCGGCGCGCAGGCGTCGTGAGCTCCTGCCCCTCGCCGAGGTCGACGCGCACGGTGCGGCCCGTCGTGGACAGCGCGAGAACGGTCGGGGCGTCGGCGATCTGCAGATCCACGGCGCCCTTGGTGGCACGGGGCTTCGGCGGTGCGGCGTTCATGAGCAGCGTGCGCCGGGGCGTCCCGTACGCGTCGGCCGCGGCGTCCAGCTCCTTCGCGACGGCCGCACGCAGGAGGGCCTCGCTGCCGAGCATCTCCTGCAGCGCCGCGATCTCGGCCCGCAGGGCGTCACGCTCGGTCTCGAGCTCGAGCCGCGAGAACTTGGTGAGGCGACGCAGACGGAGCTCGAGGATGTACTCGGCCTGCGGCTCGCTGAGGTCGAACACCGCTCGCAGCCGGGTGCGCGCCGCCTCGGAGTCGTCGGACGAACGGATGACCTGGATGACCTCGTCGATGTCGAGGATCGCGATGAGCAGGCCCTCCACGAGGTGCAGGCGCTCTTCGCGTCGAGCGAGGCGGTACCGGCTCCGGCGGGTGATGACCTCGAGGCGGTGACCGACGTAGACGCGGAGCATCTCCTTGAGGCCGAGCGTGCGCGGCTGTCCGTCGACGAGGGCGACGTTGTTGATGCTGAAGGAGTCCTCGAGCGGCGTGAGCCGATAGAGCTGGTCGAGCACCGCGTTGGGGTCGAAGCCCGTCTTGATGCCGATCGCCACACGCAGGCCGTGATTGCGGTCGGTGAGGTCGGTGACGTCGCTGATGCCCTGCAGCTTCTTCGACTGCACGGCGTCGCGGATCTTCTCGATCAGCCTCTCGGGCCCGACCATGTACGGCAGTTCGGACACGATGATGCCGGTACGCCGCGGTCCCAGGGGCTCCACCGAGACCTTGCCCCGCACCTTGAGCGCTCCGCGCCCGTTGGTGTAGGCGTCCTTGACTCCGTCGAGACCCATCAGGATGCCGCCGGACGGGAAGTCCGGGCCGGGCACGTACTCCATGAGGTCCTCGGTCGTGGCGTCCGGGTTCTCGAGCAGGTGGGTCGCCGCCGCGACCACCTCGATCAGATTGTGCGGCGCCATGTTGGTCGCCATGCCGACGGCGATGCCGCTCGCGCCGTTGACCAGGAGGTTCGGGAACGCGGCCGGGAGCACGGCGGGCTGCTGGAACTGCCCGTCGTAGTTGGGGATGAAGTCGACGACGTCCTCGTCGAGGTTCTCCGTGAGCGCCATCGCCGGTGAGGCGAGCCGCGCCTCGGTGTAGCGGGCGGCGGCGGGGCCGTCGTCGAGCGAGCCGAAGTTGCCGTGGCCGTCGACGAGCGGCACGCGGAGCGCCCAGTCCTGGGCCAGACGCACGAGTGCGTCGTAGATCGCCGAGTCGCCGTGCGGGTGGAGCTTTCCCATGACCTCGCCGACCACGCGCGCGCTCTTCACGTGTCCGCGGTCGGGGCGCAGGCCCATCTCGGCCATCTGGAAGAGGATGCGTCGCTGCACGGGCTTGAGCCCGTCGCGGGCGTCGGGGAGGGCCCGGGAGTAGATCACGGAGTACGCGTACTCGAGGAACGAGCCCTGCATCTCGCTCTCGAGGTCGATGTCCTGGATTCTCTCCGGTACGAGCTCGGGCGGCGGGGTCTTCGGCATGGGCATCCTGGATGGTGCGAGGCAGAGGGGGGACCGACGCCTGTGTCAGACTGGCTCGGATGTCCCTCATGCTACCGCCCGAGTCTCCCGCAGCTCGGAGCGTCGTCGGGGTGGCGGACGACCTGTTCGCCGCGCTGCGCGGCGAATCGGCCGTGCTGCCGCCCGCGGAATCGGTCGTGCTCGTACTCGTCGACGGGCTCGGCGCGATCGCGCTGCGCGGTCACGCGGGTCACGCTCGCACACTGACCGCCGCGATGGCGAAGAAGGACGTCGCGCATTCCGTGTTCCCGACCACGACGGCAGCCGCCCTGACGAGTCTGCTCACCGGCGCGTGGCCAGGGGAGCACGGCCTCGTCGGATACCGGGTGCTGGACCGCTCCCGGGACGTGCTGGTGAACCAGCTCACGGGGTGGGAGTCGGATGGCCTCGACCCGCTCACCTGGCAGGCGGCGCCCACCGTCTTCGAACGCGCGCGTGCCGACGGACGCCCGTCGTTCGCGATGGGCGTCGCCGCCTACGCGCACAGCGGCTTCACGCGGGCGACGCTGCGCGGCGCGGACTTCGTCGCCGCCCGGACGCCGGCGGAGCGGGTCGAGGCCGCCTACGACCTCGCCGCACGACACCCCGGGGCCTTCGTCTACTGCTACCTGCCCGAGGTCGACAAGGCCGGCCACAAGCACGGTGTCGACTCCCCGCAGTGGATCGCGGCGCTGGAGGAGATCGACGCCGCACTCGCCCTCCGTGTCCCGCCGGGGGTCGGCGTGCTCGTCACCTCGGACCACGGCATGCTCGACGTGCCCGTCCATCGTCAGGTCGTGCTGGAGGCCGAGCACCTCGAGGGCGTGCGCCACGTCGGCGGAGAGCCGCGCATGCTGCACGTGTACGTGGAGCCCGACGCCGACGCCGCGACGATCACCGACCGCTGGCGTCGCGATCTAGAGGGTCTCGCCGACGTCGGCACGAGGGCCGAGGCGGTCACGGCGGGGCTGTTCGGGCCGACGGTGACCGAGTCCGCGGCCGCGCGCATCGGCGACGTGCTCGTCGTGGCCCGCGGCAACGGCGCGATCTACGATGGGACGGCAGCGGATCAGCGCGGCCGCGGCATGATCGGCCAGCACGGAGGACTCACGCCCGAGGAGCGTCAGGTGCCCCTCATCCGCCTCGGCGCGTTCGGGCGCTGATCGCGGTCAGGGCTCCGCGGTCACTCGTCGGTGCGTGCCCCGAAGACGATCTCATCCCACGAGGGCATGGCGTTGCGTCGGCGACGACGGGTGCCGGTGTCGTTCGCGGGCTCGGGCGCGCTCGGCTGCTCGTCCGGCTCGTCGTCCTCGGGCTCCTGCGACTCGAAGGCGTCGAACAGCGCGATCGGGTCGTTGTCGACGTCGTCCGCGGTCTCCTCGAGCAGGGGGGCTGTCTCCCGCTGACCACGGCGACGGCGCAGCGCCTCGAGGAGGTCGGCGGTCTCCGGACTCGTGCTCGACGACTCGGGGGCGCGCTTGATCGCGGCGTCCTGCACCGCGGGTCCGGAGCGCTCGGGGGTCGCCATCTCCTCGGTCTCGACCTCCGGTGACGGGACGAGGCGAGGACCGAAGGCCCCGGAGTCGAAGCGGCTGTCGTCCTTGTACGGCGAGGTCGTGCGCTCCGACTCGACGGCGCGCAGTCGGGGGATCAGACCTTCGGGGAGGGCGCCTTGGCGGGAGAGCTGCGTCGCGTCCGCGTTGAGGGGGGAGAGCGCGCTGCGGCGAGGATCGAAGCTCCAGCGCGCATCGTGGTCGACCTCGTTCGCCGAGAACTCGAGCTTGATGATCCAGCTGCGGTCCTCCTTCCAGCTCGCCCAGCGCTCGTCCGTCGCCTGGACGTCGGCGAGCTTGGCGCGGATCGCGGTGCCGAAGGTGGGCTGCGCGTCGGGCTCGACCTCGCTGCCGATGAGCACGGGGACCGCGAGGGCCTGTCCGATCACGTGCTCACGCTCGGCGAGGACGGGACCTTCGAAGCGGATGACGTCGTCGACGTCGATGCCGAGCAGCTCGGCGACCTCCGCGGCGGTGAGCCCGGCGCGGATCTGGGCCTGGATGTCGCGGGGACTCGCGGCGAGTCGTTGCGCGGAGGGCTCGCTCTGGCGCGTCGCCCGACGGATCTCACGGTGCAGCACGTCGTCGATGGGCAGCGAGAAGCGCTCGCCCGACTCGGTCGCGAGTACGAGGACTCCTGATTCTGTGCCGACGATGGTGACGTTTTCCATGCGAATGCCCCTCTGATGGGTGTGCGTTCATGGTGTCACGCGGCACCCTCCAGAACCGGGAATACTCTGGGCGCGCCGTGAGTTTGGTCTGTCGCGCCCACGGGCATTTGCTTATTCACCCGAGGTCGTGCAAACTATGGCCGCCGATTACCCCGACGGCGCACCACCCACTCGCATGAAAGTGGAGATTCTCCATATGGCAACCGACTACGACGCTCCCCGCAAGAGTGAAGACGACTCCGAGTCGATCGAAGCCCTCAAGGAGCGTGTGCCGGACAAGAACTCCGGCTCCACGGGAGACGAGGACGCGGACAACCCGTCCAGCTTCGACCTCCCCGGAGCCGACCTGTCCGACCTCGAGCTCGATGTCGTCGTGCTGCCCGCGCAGCAGGACGAGTTCACGTGCATGAGCTGCTTCCTGGTGAAGCACCGCTCGCAGCTCGACCACGAGGGGGCTTCCGGCCCCATCTGCAAGGAGTGCGCTGCCTGAGCGCATCCCGAACGAGACGTACGCGCCCCGGACCACGGTCAGGGGCGCGTTGTCGTATCCGGATGCCGCGGCGCGGTCCCTCCCGTCAGCGCCGGGCGTGACGGATCGCGGCGGCGAGGCGCTCGGGCGTGCGGGACGAGATCGTCCACGTGTCGACGGGGTCGTCCTGGTCGGTGTTCGGCACGACCACCACGCCGTCGATCCCGCCGCGGATCAGGTGCCAGCCGCGCGCCGGCAGGCCGGGGCCTCGTGCCTGGCGCGCGTCCTCGCCCGTGAGTGCGACCGGTTCGCCGAGGTGACGGACGTCGATGTGGGCGCGGCCCGCGCGGAGCTCGCCGTCGTCGACGGACACCACGGGCGTCAGTGCGATCGCGGCGACCACCAGCAGCGCCGACACGGCGGCGCCGACGACGAGGGCGACGGTCGAGCCGACGGGGACGAAGATCAGCGCGACCATGGGGCCGGCGAGGGCGACGGTCACGAGGAGCCAGAGGCTCGGCGAGAGCCGCTCGCGGTAGCGGGCACGTGTCTCGGGTGCGGTGTTCTGCATTAGCCTCATGGGGTGACTGATTCCGTTGATGTCCCCATTATCGCGTCTGTCGTTCCCGGATACGCCCACCCGGGCGACGCCGGTGCCGATCTGGTCGCCGCGGAGGCCGTGCATCTCGGCCCGGGGGAGCGTGCTCTGGTCGCGACCGGTGTGCGCATCGCGCTGCCCGACGGCTACGCCGCCTTCGTGGTGCCGCGCAGCGGTCTCGCGGCGAAGCACGGCATCTCGATCGTGAACTCGCCCGGCACGGTCGACGCCGGCTACCGCGGCGAGATCAAGGTGAGTCTGATCAACACCGACATCCGCAACGCGTACGATGTGGCCGTCGGCGACCGCATCGCGCAGCTGATCGTCATGCCCGTGACGCGTGCCACGTTCATCCCGGTCGAGGAGCTGCCGGAGAGCGTGCGCGGCGAGGGTGGCTTCGGTTCGACCGGCTACCAGGCAGGACACCACACGAACCCGGCAGGACAGAGCAATGACTGACAACAGCGAGATCCCCTCCAAGGCCGCGCCCGAGAACCGCGCCACCGACGGCCCGTTCGACGACTCCGAGGCGAACCCCGTCCGGCCGTACATCGACCTCGGCGGCATCAAGATCCTCCCGCGCGAGGGTCTCAACCTGCGCCTCGAGGTCGAGGAGCAGACCAAGCGCATCGTCGCCGTCGGCCTCGACTACGCGGACTCCTCGTTGCAGGTGCAGCCGTTCGCGGCGCCGCGCTCCGGTGGTCTGTGGGACGAGACGCGCGTGCAGCTGCGCGACCAGGTGCGCTCCCAGGGCGGCCGCGTCGAGGAGCGCGACGGTCCTCTCGGCAAGGAGCTCCTCGCCGAGGTGCCGGCGCCGGCGAGCGAGGGCTCCGAGCTGCGGCTCGCCCGCTTCATCGGCATCGACGGTCCGCGGTGGTTCCTGCGCGGCGTGATCGGCGGGGCTGCGGCATCCGACCTCGACGCCGCCGCGAAGGTGGAGGATCTCTTCCGCTCGATCGTCGTGGTGCGCGGTGGGGCCCCGATGCCTCCGCGCGACCTCATCCCGCTCAAGATGCCCGCCACGCCGTGAGCACCCCGTTGACGCCGCCGTCGCCCGAGCCGGGGCGCGAGCAGAGCACCTCCGAGATCCTGGGGGCTGCGCTCGGCGGAGCAGCCCGGCGCGCCGGGCTCGACCCGTCCGAGAGCGGCGCGACCCACAGGGTCGTCTGGTCCGCCATGGGCGGATGGCGCGGCATCCTCGAATCGGTGCTCCCGAGTCTCGCGTTCGTGATCCTGTTCACGATCAGCCCGGAGCCGCTGATCCTCTCGCTCGGCGTGTCCGTCGGCATCGCGGCGATCTTCACGATCGTGCGCCTCGTCCAGAAGTCTCCGCCGTCCGCGGCGATCGGCGGTCTCGTCGCGGCTGCCGCCGCGGCGGCCCTCGCGCTGTTCACCGGCCGGGGTGCCGACAACTTCGTCCCCGGGCTCATCACGAACGCCGCCTACGGCACCGCCATGCTCGTCTCGGCGCTGATCGGCTGGTCGCTGATCGGCCTGGCCGTCGGCTTCCTCATGGGGGACGGCACGGCCTGGCGTCAGGATCGCCGCAAGCGCCGGGCCTTCCTGTGGCTCGGGATCGCGTGGGCCGCGCTCTTCTTCGCCCGACTCGCCGTGCAGCTCCCGCTCTATCTCGCGAACGAGGTCGCGGTGCTCGGCACGCTCAAGCTCATCATGGGGCTGCCGCTCTTCGCCCCGCTCATCGCCGTCACCTGGCTGGTCGTCCGCGCGCTCTATCCGCGCACGCCGGATGCCGGAGCACCCGCGAAGTCGTGATAGATTTATCTTGACATCAAGATAAATTGCAGGCTTCCGCCCGGCGGTCGAGCGGAGCAGACTGGTTAGGTCTGCCTTGCTAGCCGCAGAGGCTCGCTGGCGAGCAAGATGGAGGCGCCTGTCGCTCCCATCCGAATAGAAGGAGACGGATTCGTGTCCACGGTGAACAGCTTCGGTGCCCAGAGCACCCTGACGGTCGGCAGCACCGACTACGAGATCTTCCGCATCGACACGGTGCCCGGTTTCGACAAGCTCCCCTTCAGCCTCAAGGTCCTCCTCGAGAACCTGCTGCGCACCGAGGACGGCGCGAACGTCACCAAGGCGCAGATCGAGGCCCTCGGATCGTGGGATGCCGCAGCCGAGCCCAACACCGAGATCCAGTTCACGCCCGCGCGCGTGGTCATGCAGGACTTCACCGGCGTGCCCTGCATCGTCGACCTCGCCACCATGCGCGAGGCCGTCACGGCCCTCGGCGGCGACGCGAACAAGATCAACCCGCTCTCTCCCGCCGAGATGGTCATCGACCACTCGGTCATCGCCGACCTCTTCGGCTCCGAGAACGCCCTCGAGCGCAACGTCGAGATCGAGTACGAGCGCAACGGCGAGCGGTACCAGTTCCTCCGCTGGGGCCAGACGGCGTTCAGCGACTTCAAGGTCGTCCCGCCGGGGACCGGCATCGTGCACCAGGTGAACATCGAGCACCTGGCCAAGGTCATCTACGACCGGAACGTCGACGGCGTGCTCCGCGCGTACCCCGACACCTGCGTCGGCACCGACTCGCACACCACCATGGTCAACGGCCTCGGTGTGCTCGGCTGGGGCGTCGGCGGCATCGAGGCTGAGGCCGCGATGCTCGGCCAGCCCGTGTCGATGCTCATCCCGCGCGTCGTCGGCTTCAAGCTGTCGGGTGAGATCCCCGCCGGCGTCACCGCGACCGACGTCGTGCTCACGATCACCGACATGCTGCGCCAGCACGGCGTGGTCGGCAAGTTCGTCGAGTTCTACGGCGAGGGCGTCGCCTCGGTGCCGCTCGCGAACCGCGCGACCATCGGCAACATGTCGCCGGAGTTCGGCTCCACGGCCGCGATGTTCCCCATCGACGACGTCACGCTCGACTACCTGCGCCTCACCGGCCGCAGCGAGGAGGCCGTCGCGCTCGTCGAGGCCTACGCCAAGGAGCAGACGCTCTGGCACGACGCCTCGAAGGAGCCCGTGTTCAGCGAGTACCTCGAGCTCGACCTCGGCACGGTCGTGCCGTCGATCGCCGGCCCGAAGCGTCCGCAGGACCGCATCCTCCTCTCCGAGGCCAAGTCGCAGTTCGAGCAGGACATCCTGAACTACGCCACCGCCTCGACCTCGGACGACGTCGTCGACCTCGAGTCGAAGCACTCGTTCCCTGCGTCCGACCCCGGCAACGTCCCGGGCGAGGAGGAGCCGCGCACCACGCGCCCCGTGCACATCAACAGCGGAGCGCCGGTCAACGCCTCGAACCCGGTGCCCGTCACCACGCCCGCGGGGGAGAAGTACATCCTCGACAACGGCGCGGTCACGCTCGCGGCCATCACGTCGTGCACCAACACGTCGAACCCCTCGGTCATGATCGCGGCCGGCCTCGTGGCCCGCAAGGCGCTCGAGAAGGGCCTGAAGCAGAAGCCGTGGGTCAAGACCACGCTCGGCCCGGGCTCGAAGGTCGTCACGGACTACTACGAGAAGTCCGGCCTCGACAAGGACCTCGAGGGCCTCGGCTTCTACACGGTCGGCTACGGCTGCACGATCTGCATCGGAAACTCCGGACCGCTGATCGAAGAGGTCTCCGAGGCGATCAACTCGCACGACCTCGCCGTCACAGCGGTGCTCTCGGGCAACCGCAACTTCGAGGGCCGCATCAGCCCCGACGTGAAGATGAACTACCTCGCGAGCCCGCCCCTCGTGATCGCGTACGCGCTGGCCGGGTCGATGCATTTCGACTTCGAGAACGACGCGCTCGGTCAGGGGTCCGACGGTCAGGACGTGTTCCTCAAGGACATCTGGCCGACGCCCGACGAGGTGCAGGAGATCGTCGACTCGTCGATCTCTCGCGAGCAGTTCATCAAGCAGTACGCGACCGTCTTCGACGGCGACGAGCGCTGGCGCAGCCTGCCCACGCCGGAGGACGACACCTTCCAGTGGGACGAGCACTCGACGTACGTGCGCAAGGCGCCCTACTTCGACGGCATGAAGATGGAGCTCACCCCGGTGAAGGACATCGAGGGTGCGCGCGTCATGGCGACGCTCGGCGACTCGGTCACCACCGACCACATCTCGCCCGCCGGCAACATCAAGCCCGGCACGCCGGCCGCGCAGTACCTCACGGAGCACGGCGTCGACCGCAAGGACTTCAACTCCTTCGGCTCGCGCCGCGGCAACCACGAAGTCATGATCCGCGGCACGTTCGCGAACATCCGTCTGAAGAACGTCATGGTCTCGGCCGTCAACGACGGCCAGGTCGTGGAGGGCGGCTACACGCGCGACTTCACGCAGCCCGGCGGCCCGCAGTCGTACATCTACGACGCGAGCATGAACTACCAGGCGCAGGGCACCCCGCTCGTGATCTTCGGCGGCAAGGAGTACGGCTCCGGCTCGTCGCGCGACTGGGCGGCCAAGGGCACGAGCCTGCTGGGCGTCAAGGCGGTCATCACCGAGAGCTTCGAGCGCATCCACCGCTCCAACCTCATCGGCATGGGCGTCGTCCCGCTGCAGTTCCCCGCGGGCGAGAGCTGGGAGTCGCTGGGTCTCGACGGCGCCGAGGTCGTCTCGATCACGGGTCTCGAGGAGCTCAACGAGGGCGTGACCCCGAAGACCGTGCACGTCACCGCGACCCCGAGCGAGAACTCGCCGGAGGGCAAGCAGGCCGTCGAGTTCGACGCGGTCGTGCGCATCGACACCCCCGGTGAGGCGGACTACTACCGCAACGGCGGCATCCTGCAGTACGTGCTGCGTTCGCTGGTCTGAATCCACTGACGAGAGGGACCCGGTTCTCCCGAACCGGGTCCCTCTCCGCGTGTCAAGGGGCATCCGCCCTCCGGCCCTTCCTCACCTGTGCGAGGTAGGATCGATCACGCATCCGGACATGAGACGGATGCACCCGACGACGCCCCACAGGAGGTGCAGATGCCCATTCTTCGGAGCATCTCAGGACCGCGTGACCTCGACTCCCTGTCTGAGGATCAGCTCGTCGAGCTCGCCGGGGAGATCCGGGAATTCCTCGTGGAGAACGTGTCCCGCACCGGCGGGCACCTGGGCCCGAACCTCGGCGTCGTCGAGCTCACGATCGCTCTGCACCGCGTGTTCTCCTCGCCCGATGACCCGTTCATCTTCGACACCGGACACCAGTCGTACGTGCACAAGCTCCTCACGGGGCGTCAGGACTTCTCGTCGCTGCGTCTGCGCGGCGGGCTGGCCGGCTACCCGCAGCGCGGCGAGAGCGCGCACGACGTCGTCGAGTCCTCGCACGCGTCGAGCTCGCTGAGCTGGGCCGACGGCGTGTCCCGGGCCCTCACCGCCACGGGACGCGCCGACCGGCACGTCGTCGCCGTCGTGGGTGACGGCGCCCTCACCGGCGGCATGACGTGGGAGGCGCTCAACAACATCTCCGACGACAACGACCGCAACCTCGTCATCGTCGTCAACGACAACGGGCGCTCCTACGCGCCGACCATCGGCGGCATGTCGCGCTACCTGAACCGGGTGCGCACGGCCGCGGCGTACAAGGATCTGCACCAGAAGTCGGATCGCTTCTTCCGCGCCTTCGGCCCCGTCGGGCGCGCCGTGTTCCGCGGGGTGCGCGGTGGCACGCACGGGTTCCTGTCGCGCTTCACCAACAACGAGGCGCTGTATTCCAATCTCGACATCAAGTACCTCGGTCCGGTCGACGGGCACGATCTCCCCGCCCTGATCGAGACGCTCGAACTCGCGAAGTCGTTCGGCGCCCCGGTGATCGTGCACGCGATCACCGAGAAGGGGCGCGGATACCAGCCCGCCCGCGACGACGAGGCCGATCAGTTCCATGCCGTCGGACGCATCGACCCCACGACCGGCGAGACGCTGTCGTCGGGCGGCCGCGGCTGGACCGACGTGTTCTCCGACGCGCTCGTCTCGGTGGGGGAGCGTCGCTCCGACGTGATCGCCATGACCGCGGCGATGCTCCGGCCCACAGGCCTCGCCCCCTTCGCCGAGCGCTTCCCCGACCGCGTGTACGACGTCGGCATCGCCGAGCAGCACGCGGTGGCCTCGGCGGCCGGCCTCGCGTTCGGCGGACTGCACCCCGTGGTCGCGCTGTACGCGACGTTCATGAACCGTGCGTTCGATCAGGTGCTCATGGACGTGGCGCTGCATCGCGCCGGAGTCACCTTCGTGCTCGACCGCGCCGGCGTGACCGGTCCGGACGGACCGAGCCACCACGGCATGTGGGACCTCGCGATGCTGCAGATCGTCCCGCACATCCGGATCGCGGCCCCTCGTGATGCCGTGCGGCTGCAGGAGGCCCTCGACGAGGCCGTGCTCGTTGAGGATGCTCCGACGGTGATCCGCTTCCCGAAGGGAGACGTCGCGCCGGAGCTGCCCGCGATCGACCGCCTCCACGACGGCGTGGACGTGCTGGCCCGCGGTGAGACCGAGGACGTCCTGATCGTCGGCATCGGTCCGTTCGCGGCTCTCGCGGTGGACGTCGCCGAACGCCTTCGCGCACAGGGCATCGGCGCGACGGTGATCGATCCGCGCTGGGCGATCCCCGTGCAGCCCTCGATCGTCGAGCTGGCGGCGCGTCACCGTCTCGTGATCACGCTGGAGGACGGCATCCGTGTCGGCGGTGTCGGCACGCGCGTGCGTCAGGTGCTCCGCGAAGCGGGGATCGACACCGCCGTGGACGAGCTGGGACTGCCGGACGAGTTCATCGACCACGCATCGCGTGACCAGATCCTCGCGGACGCCGGTCTCACGGCGTCGAAGATCGCCCAGGACGTCGTCGCGCAGGTGCTCGGCACCCGCATCCCGATGGCGCGTCAGTCCGGTGAGACCGGCGCGATCGAGTTCCCGCTGCACGAGCGCGGCTGATCAGGGACGGATCGGGCGTCGCGGCGGACGGCGTTCCGCGCCGTGATCCACCACCCGAGCGGGGTCGCGACCGCGACGGCGATCGCCGGTGTCACCAGGAACAGCTCCCCGGGGCCGAAGGCGGTGAGCCCCGAGAACGCCCCGGCGAACGCGAGGTAGACCGCGGCGACGGCCGTTCCCAGCAGTGTGAACGCGACGAGGTGCACGGCCTGGGAGCGGACGCCGCGCAGAGCGAGTCCGACGGGCCACGCCAGCAGCACCCCTAACGGCACGAGCAGGAGTGCGATCAGAGCGGCGAAGAGGGTGACGACGAACAGCAGGAAGAGGAACTGCAGCGCGGTGTCGCTGATCGGGACCACCGACCCACGGATGTAGACGAGCATGTTCACCCCGATGCACACGGGGAGGAGACCGGCGAACAGTGCCCAGGTGGTCAGTCCGCCTCGCCAGAGATCGTCGCGGGTGAACGCCATCGGGTGCTCGGCGGTGCGCACCGCATCGACCCTCAGGTCGCCGCGTGCGCGCCCTTCTCCGGTCATGTCTCGATTCTCCGGGCGCGGAACCGAGAAGGCAAACGTCGTCAGTTCAACGCGTGCAGCGCGGCGACGGCCTCGGCGCCGCGATCGGTGTTGTCGCGGAGCGCGGTGGACAGCAGGTAGCCGTCGGTCAGGGCGTCGCCCGTGACCATGACCCGCACGAGCTCGACACCGCAGGCCCGGCGCACCTCCTCGGCGCTGGCGGCGATGACCCGGGTGTTGATCTCGTCGTTGTGCGGGAGCTCCGCCCCGTCGAGGCCACGGATCACGTCACGCAGTGACGCGCCGACGATGTTCGACGCGCGCTCGGTCACGTTGACCACGTCGAGCTCGAACACCCGGAGATCTCGGCCGTTCGGTATCGGACGCCACTCGAACGACGCATGCACGCGGTGCTGATGACCGCTCGCTCCCGTCATCTCGCGCGCCGGCAGGTCGGTCGCGCGGCACCGGACGTCGATGAGCTTGTACCAGTAGAAGAGGGGGAAGGCCCCGTGCGAGCCGGGGTCGAGCACCACCACCTCGCCGACGGCTCCTCCGCGATGCGGACGGCGCGGCGGGCGGTTGCGGATGATCGGCTTGCCGTTGCGGGTGCGGATGGCCGCCCAGCCCTCGTCGACCGTCACCACGAAGATCTTCAGCAGGGCCGGGACCACGAGCAGGATGGTGAGGATCGCCGTGCCGGTCTTGAACAGACCCGACATCCCCTTGCCTCCGAGCATCGAGAGGATCATGTCCATGAGTCCACTGTGCATGCTCGCGAGCCGGGGCACGGCCGCCCGCGGGGCGCGGAGCGCGGAGTTCACACGCTGTTCCGTGGGTGTTCGTCGCTGCGCCGCGCGCTGGAAACGCGATGCGGCCGGCGTGCTCAGACGAGGTCGGCGAGCGTCGCGGTGACGATCTCGTCGACTGCGCTCTCGCAGCGGGCCCGGTCGTCGTCGACGAGCCCCACTCGCGTGCGTCGGTCCAGCACGTCCGCCGTGGTCATCGCCCCCTCCGCACGGACGGCGTACTCCACGTCGGCGCGCGTCAGCGCCACACCGTCGACGAGGGGGACGGATGCCGTGCGCGCGACGCCGTCCGGAGTGCGGCGGTCGACGAGGCGGAGTCCCGCCGTGCGACTGGGCGGCGCGTCCAGCCGGCGCGTCGCGACCGCGAGGTCGACCGCGTCCTCGGCCATGCGCCGATACGTCGTGAGCTTGCCTCCGAGCACGTCGACGAACCCGCCGGCGGAGGTCGTGACGAGGTGCCGTCGGGAGATGTCCGCGGTCGCGTCAGCGCCGGTGTCGACCAGGGGGCGCAGGCCGGCGAACGCTCCGAGCACCCGCTCGCGCGTGATCGGGACGTCGACGACGCGATTGAGGTTGTCGAGCAGGAATGCGATCTCGGGCTCGGTGGGCGTCGCGACGTCCGGCACGGGACCCGGGGCGTCCTCGTCCGTGAGTCCCACGATCACGCGTCCGTCGCGCTGCGGCAGGGCGAAGACGAACCGGCTGATCGACCCCTCGTGCGGGATGGTCAGTGCGGCGGAGGCCCGGCCGAGGTCGGAGGCGTCGAGCACGATGTGCGTGCCGCGGCTCGGGCGGATCGTGATGTCGTCGTCGAGCGTCCCGGCCCATGCGCCGGTCGCGTTGATCACGCTGCGCGCCCGGAGCTCGAGGCGACGTCCGGTGAGAGCGTCCTCCGCCGTCGCCCCCGCATCGTGGAGCGCGAGGGCGCGCACCCGCGTGAGGATGCGGGCGCCGTGCGCGGCGGCGGTGCGCGCGACGGTCGCGACCAGTGCCGCGTCGTCGACGAGCTGCCCGTCGAACGAGAGCATGCCGCCGCGGAGCTCCCGGGGCGAGAGGGCGGGCACCAGCGCGCGCGCCGTCCGCGCGGTGACGGGTCGAGGCGCGGGGAGTGTGCGACGAGGGGTTCCCGCCCGCATCCGGAGGAGATCGCCGAGCGCCAT
Organism: Microbacterium sp. NPDC089696; assembly: GCF_044749125.1. NCBI lineage: Bacteria > Bacillati > Actinomycetota > Actinomycetes > Micrococcales > Microbacteriaceae > Microbacterium > Microbacterium sp. NPDC089696. The sequence goes on from NZ_JBIVHF010000003.1 coordinate 204,763, forward strand.
GCCGACGGCTCCCGCCGTGCGCTGACGGATGCTGATGCCGGGCGCGAAGGGCAGCAGCTGACCGAGCGGGCGGATGAGGTGGGGGGCGATCACGGTCATGAGCAGGTGGCGCTCCATCGCGCTCTCCCGGGCGGTCGGGACATCACCGGTGGCGAGGTAGCGCAGCCCGCCGTGCACCAGCTTGGAGCTGAAGCGACTGGTGCCGAAGGCGAGGTCCTCCGCCTCGACCAGGGTGACCGAGAGTCCGCGAGCGGCGGCGTCCAGCGCGACTCCGACGCCCGTGATCCCGCCTCCGATCACGAGCACGTCCGTCGTGTCGTTCCCGGCGCGCTCGAGCTCCGCTGCCCGACGCGCGGCGTTGAGGTCGGGGGAGCCGGTGATCATGCGCGGAGCAGCCCGTCCAGCGCGGCGCGCAGCTCGCGCTCCCACGCGCTCTCCGAGACGAGATCGGAGACGGTGCCGTGCGAGAGCACGGCGGACTGGGCGAGGAGGAGCAGCATGACGGCCATCTCCGCCGGGTCGTCCCGGCGGACGTCGCCGTATCCCTGGGCGACGGCGATCGCGTCGGCCAGCCAGGCGAGGATGAGGCGCTGACTCGATCCGACCCGCTGCAGCGTGTAGCGGGTGAACGCCTCGGGCTCCTCCTCGAGGAGCCGACCGTAGACGGGGTCGGAGCGGAACAGGGTGGAGAAGCGCAGCACGTCGTCGACGAGTTCCGCGCGCGAGCGCGACGGGCGGGGGAACTGGGCGACGATCCCGGCGACCCGGCGGAGCAGCGCCGCCCGGACGACGTCGTCGGCGTCGCTCCAGCTGCGGTAGATCGTCGGGCGGCTGTGGCCGGCGCGGCGAGCCAGCTCGGCGATCGTGACGCCGTGCACGCCGCGCCGCAGGATGAGCTCGTCGGCGGCGTCGAGGATGCGCGTCTGCGTGGCGTCCGCGCTCGGCGGGTTGGCGGCGGTGGCGGTGATCGCGGCTTGACGTTCTTCCATGATGTGTCACACTGTAACGCATGACGCAGGAACACGGCAGAGTGGCCGCGGAGACGGAGATGCGCTGGAACGGCTGGGGTGACCCGGCCCGGGCGAAAGACCTCCCGCTCGCCGTGCGCACGCTCCTGCCGCTGCTCCTCGGCAGGATCCGCCGACCGGTCGATGCCGTCGGACTCGCAGCGGTCGAGCTCCCGCCGTCCGCACTCGACGCCTCCGACGTCGCGGCGTTCGCGGCGGTCGTCGGGGCGGAGCACGTGTCGACGGGGCATGACGCACGTGTCCGGCACTCCGGCGGTCGCTCGACCCCCGACCTGCTGCGTCTCCGCGAGGTCCGTCAGGCAGCACCCGACGCCGTCGTGCGGCCCCGCACCCACGACGAGGTCGCCGCGTGCCTGCGTGTCGCCGTCGAACTCGGCGTCGCGGTCATCCCCTTCGGCGGAGGCACGAGCGTCGTCGGCGCCCTCGACCCCGAGCGCGGTCCGCACCGCGTGGTCGTGAGCCTCGACCTCCGTCGGCTGACCGGGCTGCTACGCGTCGACGAGGTCAGTGGCGAGGCGCTGATCGCCGCCGGCACGACCGGGCCGGATGCCGAGGCGCAGTTGGCCGCGCACGGCTACGAGCTGGGCCACTATCCGCAGAGCTTCCGGTACGCGACGATCGGCGGTTTCGCCGCGGCACGGTCCTCGGGCCAGAACTCCGCCGGCAACGGGCGGTTCGACACCATGGTCACCGGCATCCGCGTCGCCACGCCGACCGGAGACATCGAGCTGGGCAGGTCGCCCGGGTCCGCCGCCGGGCCCGACCTCATCCGCGTGTTCCTCGGCTCCGAAGGCGCATTCGGCGTGATCACGGAGGTCCGTGTGCGCGTGCACCCGATTCCCCGTGATCGGGTGTTCGAGTCGTGGGCCTTCCCCGACTTCGCGAGAGGTGTCGACGCGCTGCGCCACGTCGCCCAGGAGGGAGGGGGCCCCACCGTGATCCGTCTCTCCGATGAGGCGGAGACGGCCGTGAGTCTCGCGCAGGTCGGGCGGATCGGCAAGGCGCTCGCGAGGGGCGCGAGCGCGGTCACCGTGTACGAGGGCGAGGGGATAGCCACGAGGCGGGAGCGCACGGCCGCTCTGCTGCGCGCGGCCGGCGGCGTGTCGTCGGGCGAGGGCGCCGCGGAGGAGTGGCTCGCCGGGCGCTTCGACGGCCCGTACCTGCGGGACTCGCTGCTCGACGCCGGGGTGTTCTGCGAGACCCTGGAGACCGCGACGACGTGGTCGAACCTCGCGTCGCTGAAGAGCGCCGTGGAGGGCGCCCTGCGCGACGGCTTCGCGGAGACGGGTGCCCGCTCGTACATCATGTGCCACGTCTCGCACATCTACCCGACCGGAGCATCGCTCTACTTCACGGTGCTCGCCGGTATCCGCGCCGAGCCGCTCGCGACCTGGTCGGGCGTCAAGGCGCGGACCAACGACGCGATCATCGCCGCCGGCGGGACGATCAGCCACCATCACGCGGTCGGCCGCGATCACGCCCCCTGGCTCGAGAGCGAGATCGGCATCACCGGCGTGCGGATCCTCCGGGCGATCAAGCGCGAGCTCGATCCGGCCGGCATCCTGAACCCCGGGGCCCTGATCCCGGCGGACCGGACTTCCTGACATGGCGCGCCACATCGCGGTGCTGGCGAATCCCTTCGCGGGCAAAGGGCGCGGTCGGGCGGCCGCGGAGACGGCGCTCCAGCGTCTTCGGGAACGCGGCGCCGAGGTGCGCGTGTACGCGGGGGACACGCCGGCCGACACGAAGGCGCTCGCCCGCGAGGCGATCGCCGCACGGCCGGTCGCCATCGTCGTGGTCGGCGGCGACGGGACTCTCTCCGGCATCCTCAGCGACCTCGTCGCCGCGGAGCTGCCGGTGGCCCTCGTGCCGGCGGGCACCGGTAACGATCTCGCTCGTGCGCTCGACCTGCCCCGGCACGATCCCGCGGCGGCGGCGGATCTCGCCCTCGACGGCACCGCCCGCCGGATCGACGTGGGCGAGATCCGCACACCGACAGGCGTCGCCGGGTTCCTGACGATCGCCGCGCTCGGGTTCGACGCCAAGGTCAGCGAGCGCACGAATCGTCTGCGCTGGCCCCACGGCGCGCTGCGCTACTACCTCGCTCTCCTCATCGAGCTGGTGCGTCTGCGGCCGCTGCCGTTCGCGGTGGCCGTCGACGGGGGAGAGGTCCGGGTGAGACCCGGAACCCTGATCGCGGTGGGCAACACGCCCAGCTACGGCGGAGGGATGCCGGTCTGTGCCGGCGCGGACGCGACCGACGGGATGCTGGACCTCGTCGAGGTCGCTCCGATCGGCCGGCTGCGACTCCTCCGCCTCTTCCCCCTCCTGCTCCGCGGCACTCACCTCGCGCGCCGGGAGGTCGCTCACCGACGAGCCCGCACCGTGACCGTGAGCGCCCCGGGACTGGTGGTCTACGCCGACGGGGAGCGGCTCGGCGAAGACGCGTGCACGATCAGCGTGCACCCGAGCGCCCTGACGATCCTCACGCCACCCGGCGCGCTCACGAGCGGGGACGGTGACCGTGGCTGAGCATCCCGCAGCGGGCGACGAGACGCGCTTCGACGAGGACGTGGTGATCGTCGGCTCCGGCTTCGGCGGTTCCGTGGCGGCGCTGCGACTGGCCGAGAAGGGGTATCGCGTCCGCGTGTACGAGGCCGGACGACGCTTCGAGGACGAGGACTTCGCCCGCACGAGCTGGGACGTCCGCCGCTACCTGTGGGCCCCGACTCTCGGATGCTTCGGGGTGCAGCGCATCCACCGCCTGCCGCACGTCATGATCCTCGCCGGGGCGGGTGTGGGCGGCGGATCGCTCAACTACGCGAACACGCTCTATCAGCCCGGTGCGGCGTTCTTCGCGGATCCGCAGTGGCGGGGGCTCGCCGACTGGGAGTCGGAGCTCGGCCCGCACTACGCCACGGCGAAGCGGATGCTCGGGGTCGTCGAGCAGTATCCGCACACGGGTCCCGTCGAGCGCATCATGGCCGGCGCCGCCGAGGACCTCGGTGTCGCCGACACGTTCCGTCGCGCCCCGGTGGGCGTCTGGTTCGGGACGCCGGGCGAACGCGTCTCCGATCCGTTCTTCGGGGGAGAGGGGCCGGAGCGCACGGGCTGCACGCTGTGCGGGAACTGCATGGTCGGATGCCGGGTCGGCGCCAAGAACACGCTGATGAAGAACTACCTCGCGCTGGCCGAGCGCCGCGGCGTCACGATCGAGCCGCTCCGGACGGTCGTCGAGGTCCGAGCGCTCCACACGGGCGGCTTCGCCGTCACCACCCAGCGCAGCGGTGCCTGGCTGCGGCGCGGCCGACGCACGGTGCGGGCCCGTCAGGTGGTCCTCGCGGCCGGGACCTGGGGCACGCAGCAGCTGCTGCACCGGATGAGGGCCGACGGGGCGCTGCCGAACGTCTCGGCGGCCGTCGGACGCCTGACCCGCACCAACTCGGAGGCCCTGGACGGGGCGGTGTCCACCCGTGTGCCCGAGGGCCTCGAACTCGCGCGCGGGGTCGCGATCACGACGTCGTTCCACGTCGATGAGCGCACTCACGTCGAGAACGTCCGCTACGGCCCCGGGTCGAACCTCATGGGCGCGCTCGCGACGATCATGGTCCCCGGGGACGTCTCGTTCCCGCGGCGCATCGGGATCCTCGTCGGACGGGCGCTCCGGACCCCCGTACGCCAGCTGCGGCTCGGCTCACTGAGACGATGGAGTGAGCGCGGCATCATCGCTCTCGTCATGCAGACGGCCGACAACTCGCTGACGCTGTCGTTGCGCCGCCGGTTCGGACGCTCGGTGCTCACGAGCGCCCAGGGTCACGGCGAGCCGAACCCCAGCCACCTGCCGCAGGCTCATCGGGCGTCGGAGGCCATCGCGCGCGGTGTGGAACGGGAGGGCGGCGTCCCGACCGAGGCGCGGGGTTCCTGGCCGGAGGTGTTCGGCATCCCGCTCACGGCGCACTTCCTCGGGGGCGCGGTGATCTCGGGGTCCCCGATCGACGGCGTGATCGACGCGTACCACCGCGTCTGGGGGCATCCCGGTGTTCACGTGGTCGACGGCGCGGCGGTGCCGGCGAACCCCGGGGTCAATCCGTCGCTCACGATCACGGCCCTCGCCGAGCGGGCGCTGTCCTTCTGGCCGCGGAATGGTGAGGCGGATGCGCGGCCGGAGCAGCGTTCCGAGGGGTGAGACGCGTTTCGTCTCGCTGCGCTCGCTCGACGACCGAGGTCTTCGCCCGCCGGCCGAGACGGAACGCCCCACCCGGTCTGTCGGGCGGGGCGTTCCGGTCACTCGATCAGCGGCTCTCGATGCCGCGGATCTGCGGCGTGTGGAAGGAGCCTCCGAAGACGCGTTCCGAGGCGCCTTCTCGGTCGAGGTACGGCGAGGCGCCACCGTCGATGAAGGGCCAGCCGGCGCCGAGGATCAGGCACAGGTCGATGTCCTCCACCTCGGGCACGACCCCCTCGTCGAGCATGAGCTTGATCTCGCTCGCGAGTCCGTCCTGCACACGCTGGAGGATCGTCGCGGCCGCCGCGGGGCTGCTGCCGACAGCGGGCTTGAGGATCTTCTCCGCCTGCTTCGTCCAGCCGGTCACGCGACCGCCCTTGTCCTTCTCGACGACCGCATCCAGTTCGGCGAGAGCGTGGAAGTTCTCGTTCGCGTAGAAACGATCGGGGAAGGCATGCGCCATGGTGTCCTGCACGTGCGCCGCGACCTTCCAGCCGACGAGGTCGATGAGCTGGAACGGCCCCATCGGCAGACCGAGGGGCGCGAACGCCTTCTCGACGTCGGTGAGCGGCGTGCCCTCGTAGACCGCGCGCGCGGCCTCTCCCATGACCTTCGCCAGCAGGCGGTTCACGACGAACCCGGGGGCGTCGGCGGTGAGGACCGCGTTCTTGCCGAGGTTCTTGGCGACCACGAACGCGGTCGACAGGGCGGCCTCGGAGGTGACGGGCGTCTTCACGATCTCGATCAGCGGCATGACCGCGACCGGGTTGAAGAAGTGGAATCCGACGAGGCGCTCGGGATGCGCGAGCTTCGCGCCGATCTCCTCGACCGACAGCGACGAGGTGTTGGTCGCGAGGATCGCGTCCTCGGCGATGATCTGCTCGATCTCGCCGAACACCTGCTGCTTGACCCCGACCTCCTCGAACACCGCCTCGATCACGAAGTCGCAGTCGGCGTAGAGGCTCTTGTCGGTCGTGCCGGTGACGAGCGCGCGCAGCTTGTTCGCCGTGTCGGCGTCGAGCCGACCCTTGCCCTCGAGCTTGCCGATCTCCTCGTGGATGTAGGCGACGCCCTTGTCGACGCGCGCCTGGTCGAGGTCGGTGATGAGCACCGGCACCTGCAGCTTGCGCACGAAGAGCAGCGCGAACTGGCTCGCCATGAGGCCGGCGCCGATGATGCCGACCTTCGTGACCTTCTTGGCGAGCTCCTTGTCGGGAGCTCCGACCGGGCGCTTCGCGCGCTTCTGCACGAGGTCGAACGCGTACATGGATGCCGCGAACTGGTCGCCCGTGACGAGATCGGCGAGCGCCTCGTCCTCGCGCGCGAACCCTTCGGCCTTCGTGCCGCTCTTCGCCTTGTCGAGCAGGTCGAGGGCGGCGTAGGGCGACTTCGGCACGGTGCCGATCTTCGACTCGAGCATGCCGCGAGCCATCTTGATCGCGATGGGCCACTTGGTCAGACGCTCGATCTTCCCCGGCTCGTTCTTGCGCTCGACCTTCTTGCCGCCCAGGACCGCGTCGGCCCAGATCAGCGAGTTCTCGAGGTAGTTCGCAGCGGGGAAGATCGCGTCGACGACACCCAGGTCGAACGCCTGCTGGGGCTTGAGCATGCGGTTCTGCTTGAGCGGGTTCGAGATCACGACCTCGAGGGCGTTCTCGATGCCGATGAGGTTCGGCAGCAGGTACGCCCCGCCCCACCCGGGGATGATGCCGAGGAAGACCTCGGGCAGCGCGATCGCCGCGGCCGAGGCGTCGACCGTGCGGTAGGTCGAGTTCAGCGCGATCTCCAGACCGCCGCCGAGCGCGAGTCCGTTGACGAAGGCGAAGGACGGCACGCCGAGCTCGCCGAGCTTGCCCAGCACCTTGTGCCCGAGCTGCGCGATCATCCGGGCGTTGTCGCGCGAGCCCACGCGGCTGATGTCGGACAGGTCGGCGCCGGCGGCGAGGATGTACTGCTTGCCCGTGATGCCGACGGCCTGGATCTCGCCGGCCGCGGCGCGGGCGGCGAGTCCGTCGAGAGTCTCGCCGAGCGCGGTGAGGGTCGCGGGACCGAGGGTGTTCGGACGCGTGTGGTCGCGACCGTTGTCGAGGGTGACGAGGGCCAGGACCTTGCCGGAGGGGAGGCGGACGTCGCGCACGGGGGAGTGCGTGATCACCTCGCCCTCGGTCAGCGCCTGGATCGGCGAGAAGTCGATGTTCGCGTACTGGTCGGATACCGAGGTGGCCATCTGCGCTTACTTCCTCTTCTTGCCGTCGAAGTGCGGGTTCTCCCAGATCACGGAGCCGCCCTGCCCGAGACCGACGCACATGGCGGTCAGGCCGTAGCGGACGTCCGGTCGCTCGGCGAACTGGGCCGCGAGCTGGATCATGAGACGAACGCCGGACGCGGCGAGCGGGTGACCGAGGGCGATCGCGCCGCCCCACTGGTTGACGCGGGGGTCGTCGTCGGCGATGCCGAAGTGGTCGAGCAGCGAGATCACCTGGATCGCGAACGCCTCGTTGAGCTCGAAGAGGCCGATGTCGGCGATCGTGAGACCGGCCTTCTTGAGGGCCTTCTCGGTCGAGGGGATCGGGCCGATGCCCATGATCTCCGGCTGCACACCGGCGAAGGCGAAGGAGACCATGCGCATCTTGGGCGCGAGGCCGAGCTCCTTGACCGCGCCGCCGCCCGCGAGGAGCGACATGGTCGCGCCGTCCGTGAGCGGGGAGGAGGTACCGGCCGTCACACGACCGTGCGGGCGGAACGGCGTCTTGAGCGCGGCCAGGTCCTCCATCGTCGTCTGCGGGCGGCGTCCCTCGTCTTCGGTCGCCAGGCCCCAGGCTCCCTCGGCATCCTTGATCGCGACCGACACGAGGTCGGGCTGGATCTTGCCCGCGTCGTACGCCGCCTGCACCTTGTGCTGGCTGAGCATGCCGAAGCGGTCGGAGCGCTCCTTCGTGAGGTGCGGGAAGCGATCGAAGATGCGCTCGGCGGTCACGCCCATGTTGAGGGCGCCGGGGTCGACCATGCGCTCCGCGACGAACCGCGGGTTCGGGTCGGCGTTGCCGCCGATCGGGTGGTGGCCCATGTGCTCGACGCCGCCGGCGAGGGCGAGGTCGTACATGCCGACGCCGATCGACGCGCCCATGGTCGTCACGCTCGTCATCGCGCCGGCGCACATGCGCTCGACCGCGAGGCCGGGCACGGTCTGGGGGAGTCCCGCGAGGATCGCGACCGAGCGGCCGAGGGTCAGTCCCTGGTCCCCGGTCTGGCTCGTCGCGGCGATCGCGACGTCGTCGATGCGGTCGGCCGGCACGGCGGCGTTGCGTTCCATCAGGCCGATGGTCGCCTTCACGGCGAGGTCATCTGCGCGGGTGTTCCAGTACATGCCCTTTTCGCCGGCGCGCCCGAAGGGGGTGCGCACTCCATCGACGAAGAAGACGTCCGAGATCTCGGCCACTCTGCCTCCAAGTTTGTGCGGTTCCCTCAGTCTAGGAAGCGCCGGAAACCGGGAGGAATCGGTTGGATCGAACCTACGAAGCGGGAGTGGAGGCCTCGTCGGGGGTTTGCGCAGCCTCTACAAAGGCGGCGGCGATCTTCTGTGCGGTCTGTTCAATCTGCCATGGACGTGCGCCGAGCGCGGCGAGGGCGTCACCGATCGCTTCGGGCGTCGTGCCCGGGACGTCCCAGGCGATGCGGCGCAGGTAGTCGGGGGTCAGCAGGTTCTCGGTCGGCATCCCGAGCTCCTCCGCGGTGGCCTCGACGACGGGGCGGGCGGCCTTGAGCCGCCGGTCGGCCTCGGGGTTGCGGTCCGCCCAGGCGCGGGGCGGCGGAAGGGCGTCGCTCGGCACGCGCTCGCGCGGCAGCTCCTCGGTGGTGCGGCCGTCGACCATGGCCTGCCACCACCTGTCCAACTGCGTGCGGCTCGCACGCCCCTGGAAGTCCTTGGTGCCCGCGAGCGCCTGCTTGCTCTGCGGGTTGGCGAGCACGGCGGCGACGAGTGATCGGTCGGGGACGAGGCGGCCGGGCGAGACGTCCTGCTCCTGCGCGTAGGCCTCGCGCGCCTGCCAGAGGGATCGGGCGACCGCGAGGTTGCGAGCCCCGCGCACCTGGTGCAGCCCGCTCAGCCGACGCCACGGGTCCTCGCGCGGCGGCTTGGGCAGGCGCGTGATCGTCGCAGCGAACTCCTCCTCGGCGAACTCCGTCTTGCCCTGCTCCTCCAACTGCGCCTGGAGCGCCTCTTCGACGTCGATCAGGTGCAGCACGTCCAGCGCCGCATATTCGAGCCACGCCGCGGGGAGCGGTCGCGTCGACCAGTCGGCGGCGGAGTGCTCCTTCTTGAGCGTGATGCCCAGAGTGCTCTCGACGACCGCGGCGAGCCCGACCCGTTCGTGTCCGAGCAGTCGGGACGCGAGCTCGGTGTCGAAGATCGTGGGAGGCACGAGGTCGAGCTCCCGCAGCGACGGGAGGTCCTGGCTCGCGGCGTGGAACACCCAGCGGACATCACCGATCGCGGCCTGCAGTGCCGAGAAGTCCCCGACCGCCGGCGGGTCGAAGAGGAAGACGCCGGCGTCGCGGCGGAAGACCTGCACGAGGTAGGCGCGCTGGGAGTACCGGAAGCCGGACGCCCGTTCGACGTCGACCGCGACGGGGCCGGTTCCGGCCGCGAGCGCGGCGCACGCCGCCTGGAACTCCGAGGAGTCGGAGATCACAGAGTATTCAGTCACGTGCTGCCTTTCGCGCGCCGATCACGGCGATGCCCTCTGAACCGGGCGGTAGACCCGCCAGCATCCCGACCAGCTCGGCCCATGCTTCGACGTGCGGTCGGAACGGGCCCTCGGGAGTCCAGGACGCTCTCAATTCTATCTGCGCGCCGTCGCCTTCGACGGCGAGTCCGCCGAACCCCTTCGACAGGGTCTTCGTGGACGTGCCGGAGGCCGAGTGGTAGACGGCTCCACGCGAGTCGAGCGCGTCGACGAGCCACGACCAGGTGACATCGGCCAGAAGCGGGTCGGTGCCGATCTCGGTCTCGAGCGGTGCCTGCGCGAACAGGACGATACGCCAGGCGCCGCCCCACGCGGCCGGCGCCTCCGGATCGTGCAGGAGGACGAAGCGGCCGGTGCCGTAGACGGAGTCGCCGTCCTCGCCCGGACGCACGTCGGCGGCGAGCGCGATCGCGTACGGGGCGAGGCCCTGGGGGGTGGCGATCTCGCGGACGGTGATGTCCGCGCGGAACGCGGTCTCGTGCAGCTCGGCCACGGCGGCGTCGAAGATCGTCCCGGCATCGGGGTGTGCGGTCACGGTGACAGGCTAGAGTCAGGAGGCGATGAAGAGTCTCAGGCACGCCGTTGCGCTCCTTGTCCCTGCACTGCTCGCTCTCGGGGCGGCCCTCGCGCTGCTCGTGTTCAGCGTGGCGCGCCGCGTCGTCGTGCCCGCGAAACGCGCCGCCGACGCGGAGATCATCGCGGTCGACACCGGTGCGCAGACGATCGAGCTGTCGCGCACCCCCGACACCGAGCTGCCCGGTCGCTACGGGCTGTTCACCTCGGGCACCCACGGCTACGTCAAGCTCGGCGCCGTGCTGAGCGCCGACGCGACGAGCGTGCGGCGCAAGCTGCTCACGCAGATCGAGCCCGGGGCGCGGCTCGACCGGCACGCGGCCTTCAGCGGCTGGTACTACGCCACACCGAGCGAGCTGCACCTGCGCTGGGAGAACGTCCTGATCGGCTCTCCCGCGGGCCCCTGCCCCGCCTGGTTCTTCCCCGGTGACTCGACCACCTGGGTCGTGCAGGTGCACGGTCGCGGCGTCACACGAGCCGAGTGCCTCCGCGCGGTGCCCGTGCTGCACGGCGAGGGCTTCCCGAACCTCGTGGTCTCGTACCGCAACGACGGCGAGGCCCCGCGCAGCCGCAACGGCGCGTACGCCCTGGGGGCGAGCGAGTGGCGCGATGTCGACGCCGCGGTGGCCTACGCGCTCCGTCACGGCGCCGAGCGTGTGATCCTCATGGGCTGGTCGATGGGCGGCGCCGTGGCGTTGCAGACCGCGGTCAACTCCGGCAACCGCGACCGCATCGCCGGCCTGATCCTCGAGTCGCCGGTCATCGACTGGCGCACGGTGCTCCGGTTCCAGGCTCGCGAGGCGGGGATGCACGCGCCGCTGCCGGATCTGGCGATGAGCGCGCTGTCCGTGCCGATCACCGCACGGCTGAGCGGCGCGGAGGACGCGATCCCGTTCGATCGCCTCGACATGGTCGCGCGCGCCGAGGAGCTCTCCGTCCCCATCCTCATCCTGCACAGCGACGACGACGGCTTCGTGCCGGCCGACGCCTCGCACGCTCTGCAGGAGGCGCGCCCGGACATCGTCACGATGCCGCGGTTCTCGGTCGCGCGGCACACCAAGCTGTGGAACTACGACCAGGCGGGCTGGTCGGATGCGATCACCGGCTGGCTCCGCACCCAGGGGTTCAGCGCTTCTGCGTGACCTGCTTCTTGGCGCGCATCAGCATCCCGGTCATACCGCCGATCCGCAACGGTGACACGGCCTTGGTGAGGCCGATCGACTGGGGGTAGTCGTCGGGGATCGCGAGCACCTCGTCGGCCGTGAGGCCCGTGATGCCCTGCACGAGGATGCTCGCGAAGCCGCGGGTGGTCGGCGCCTCCGGCGGTGCCGTGGCGTGCATGGTGACGACGTCGTCGTGCACCTCGACGTAGATGTAGACAGGCGACTGGCACTCCGCGACGCGCTCGCACATCTCGGGATGGTTCGCGAACTCCTCGGACACCTCGGGCAGCTCGTCGGCGTACTCCAGCAGAAGGAGCAGACGGTCCGCCTCGGGGGTCTCGAGGAAGCCGTCGCGGATCTCGGCGAGGACGTCAGGAACGTGCGTGGTGCTCATCCCTGTCATTGTCACACGTCAGAGAGAGCCGGGCTCCGTCCCCGTCACGATCGGGACACGCACGGCGCTGCCCCACTCGGTCCACGATCCGTCGTAGTTGCGGACGTTCTCGAAGCCGAGCAGGTGCTTCAGGACGAACCAGGTGTGGCTCGACCGTTCGCCGATGCGGCAGTAGGCGACGACCTCGTCGCCGCCGGCCAGTCCGGCGCCCTCGCGGTAGATCGCGTCGAGCTCGGCGCGGGACTTGAAGCCGCCGTCCTCGGCGACCGCCTTCGCCCAGGGCACGCTCTGGGCCGTGGGGATGTGGCCGGCGCGCAGCGTGCCCTCCTCGGGGTACGCGGGTGCCGTGGTGCGCTCACCGCTGTACTCCTCGGGCGAGCGCACGTCGATCAGCGGGCTGCCGATGTGCGCGAGCACGTCCTCCTTGTAGGCGCGGATGACGGAGTCGTCGCGTTCGACGACGGGGTACTCGGTCGGCGTGACGGACGGGGCCTCGCGGGTGATCTCCCGACCCTCCGAGATCCAGCGGTCGCGGCCGCCGTCGAGCAGACGCACGTCTTCATGACCGAAGAGCGAGAACACCCACAGCGCGTACGCGGCCCACCAGTTGTTCTTGTCGCCGTAGATCACGACCGTGTCGTCGCGCGCGATGCCCTTGCGGCTCAGGAGCTCCGCGAAGCCCTCGCCGTCGACGTAGTCGCGCACGACGGGGTCGTTGAGCTCGGTGTGCCAGTCGACCTTCACGGCGCCGGGGATGTGCCCCGTTTCGTAGAGGAGCACGTCCTCGTCGGACTCCACCACCACGAGACCGGGGGTGCCGAGGCGTTCGGCGAGCCATTCGGTCGTCACGAGGCGGCCGGGCTCGGCGTACTCGGCGAACTTGGACGAAGACGTGTCGAACTCGATGGCCACAGGGATCTCCTCAGTCGGTGAGCGGCGATGGGGCGGGTGGTGACGGCGTAATGTGGAGCCGACACTTCGACGATAGATCCCCGCCGTGCACTCCGGACCCGATTCGTAAGACTTCGACACAGGTGCGCACCCGATCCAGGACCGTGATGACCGACACGCCCACCCGCACGGGCCTCGTGCACCTCACCGATCGCGAACCGACCGTCTCCGGTCCCGAGATGCTCGCGAGTCTCGTTCCGCCGCCGCAGTTCGACGGCGCCACCTTCGAGAGCTACCGCGCCGACGCCGCGTACCCCTCCCAGGAGGAGGCCAAGGAGACGCTGCAGCGCTTCGCGGGACGCGGCGGGAGCCCTGTCAAGCGCGGCGGGTTGTTCAGCCGCGCGAAGAAGGAGCCCGAGATGAAGCCGGGCGTCTACCTGGACGGCGGCTTCGGCGTCGGCAAGACGCACCTGCTGGCGTCGATCTTCCACGCGATGCCCGCCCGTCGGAAATACTTCGGGTCGTTCATCGAGTACACCGCGCTCGTGGGCGCGCTCGGCTACAAGAACACGGTCGACCTGCTCAAGGGCGCCGACCTCCTCTGCATCGACGAGTTCGAGCTCGACGACCCGGGCGACACCATGGTCATGACGCGTCTGCTCGGCGAACTCGTCCCCACGGGCACGCGTCTCGCCGCGACGTCGAACACCCCGCCCAACGCACTCGGAGAGGGGCGCTTCGCAGCCCAGGACTTCCTCCGCGAGATCCACGCGATGTCCGACAGCTTCCAGACGCTGCGCATCGACGGCGTCGACTTCCGTCAGCGCGCCCTCGACGGGCACGCGGTCGTGAGCGACGAGGCGCAGTACCGTGCTGCGGTCGATGCCGGGGCGGCCGACGCCACGGCATCCGACGACGCCTTCGACGAGGTCATCCGCCACCTCGCCCGCGTGCACCCGTCGCGCTACCTCCGCCTGATCACGGGCGTCGGACTCGTCGGGTTGCGCGACGTGCGGACGCTCACCGACCAGTCCGAGGCGCTCCGCTTCGTCGCGTTCGTGGACCGCGTGTACGACGCGCAGATCCCGATCGTCGCGACCGGGACCAGCCTCGACCAGGTGTTCTCGGAGGAGATGCTCGGCGGCGGCTACCGCAAGAAGTATCTGCGGGCCATCTCGCGGCTCAATGCGCTCACACATGCGGATCGCAGCGCCGCGTAACGCAGAGTTCACACGCCGCGTGTTCCTGTAACACGTCCGCAACACACCTCGCGCATTCCGGAAATCGGGCCTCGGCACACTGAAGCTCTCAGACACCCGAATGTGAGGTTCACCATGGATGCTCCCGGCAACATCTCCTGGGCGATCACCGCGACCGCCCTCGTCCTGCTCATGACGCCCGGCGTCGCCTTCTTCTACGGCGGCCTCGTGAAGGCGAAGAGCGTCGTCAGCATGATGATGATGAGCTTCGGCTCGATCGGACTCGTCGCGGTGCTCTGGATCCTCTTCGGGTTCTCCATGAGCGCGGTCGACAGCCCCACCGCCTTCGCCGGCAACCCGTTCGCGGACTTCGGCCTCTCGAGCCTCGCCTCGGGTGAGGGGTCCAACGTCGCGCTCCTGGGCGTCGCCTACGGCGCGACCTTCGCGATCATCACGGTCGCCCTGATCTCGGGCGCCATCGCGGACCGCGCGAAGTTCGGCAGCTGGCTGATCTTCGCGGGAGTCTTCGCGACGGTCGGCTACTTCCCGGTCGCGGCCTGGGTCTGGGGCGGCGGCTGGATCATGAACCTCGGCACCACGCTCTTCGGCGAGGACAGCGGCATCGGCGTGATCGACTACGCCGGCGGCACCGCGGTGCACATCAACGCGGGTGCGGCGGCTCTGGCCCTCGCGCTGGTCCTCGGCAAGCGCATCGGATTCCAGAAGGGCATCCTCAAGCCGCACAACGTGCCGCTGACCCTGCTCGGCGCCGCTCTCCTGTGGTTCGGCTGGTTCGGGTTCAACGCGGGCGCCGAGTGGCTCGCGGAGGACATGGGCGGCGTCGGCCTCATCGGCATCAACACCCTCGGTGCCACGGCGGCCGCGATCCTCGGCTGGATCCTCATCGAGAAGATCAAGGACGGCAAGCCCACCTCGGTCGGCGCCGCCTCCGGTGCGGTCGCGGGTCTCGTCGCGATCACCCCCGCCTGCGCCAACCTGACCCCGGGCTGGGCCCTGCTCCTCGGCGCCGTCGCCGGTATCGTCTGCGCTCTCGCGATCGAGCTCAAGTTCCGCCTCGGGTTCGACGACTCGCTCGACGTCGTCGGCATCCACCTCGTCGGCGGCCTGATCGGCACCGTGTACCTCGGCTTCTTCGCCACCGGCACCGGCCTGTTCGTCGGCGGCGACGCCCGTCAGCTCGCGGTGCAGGTCATCGCCGCCGCCGGTGTGCTGATCTACTCCTTCGTCGTCGCGTACATCATCGGCTTCGCCATCCAGAAGACGATCGGCTTCCGCGTCACGAACGAGGACGAGATCGCCGGCGTCGACCAGGTCGTGCACGGCGAGGAGGGCTACGCGCTCGCAGACGCCTGAGCGGCGGTTAGGGTGATCGTGTGGCCAACGCGATCGACATCCTGGTAGCTCTCGGGGACTCCGTGCTCAAGGCTGTACGAGTCGACAGGACGCCCCGGACGAAGAATCGTCCGGGACGTCCTGTCGCACGTGTGCGGCGCTCCGACGAGGTCACCGGCCCGGCGGCGCGGAGCGTGCGGGAGGAGCCGGGAGGCACCGCGACGGTGCGCATCGACGCCGAGCACGTCGACGACGTGCGCATCGACTACGCGCCGGACCGCGACGGCGCGCCCGATGCGGGGGAGATCATCTGGACCTGGGTCCCGTACGAGGAGGACGACGGCCGGGGCAAGGACCGTCCCGTTCTCGTGATCGGCCGGCACTCCGCGAGCCGCGTGTACGCGGTGCGCATGACGAGCAAACCGCATGAGCGGGACCGCGACTACCTCTCGATCGGCTCCGGCGGATGGGATTCGCAGGGGCGCGAGTCCTGGGTCGACATCGAACAGCTCTACAGCGTGCACGAGACGGGGCTGCGCCGCGAGGCGGCCGTGCTCGACAGGGCTCGCTACGGACGCGTCGCCGAGGCGCTCACGCGGCGTTACGGCTGGACGCGCGGCTGATCATCGCACGGTCGATCCGCACGCGGCTGAGCGCCCACACGAGCGCGCCGGCGCCGAGGAGCGCTGCGAGCAGCCCGACGATGTGCATGACCAGCGACGCGACCCCGCGCTCCGGGAGCAGGAAGCCGTAGGGCACCCATCCGTCGGTGACGCCGCGCACGAGCACCACCGCGAGCCACAGCAGCGGATAGGGCAGAACGATCCACAGCCGGCGCCAGGGCAACGGCGCACGGTCGGACACCAGGGTCCAGTCGAGCAGTGCCAGCAGAGGGACGACCGTGTGCAGGATCGCGCTCACCCAGGCGGGCGCCGTGCCGGTGCCGGGCACGAGGAGGTTGTAGACGAGCCCGACGATGATCAGGCACGCGACCGCGATGCCGCGGGCGGCCGTGAGCCACAGCGGAACGCGGCGGCCACCGAGGGCGAGGGCGGCCACCGCGATGAGGAGGACAGCCGTCGCGAGGCTCGTGAGATTCGTGAAGTACCCGAAGTAGTCGAAGGGGTTGGCGCCCGATCGCGGGATGCCGATCACGTACGTCCACGCCAGCAGCACGAGCATCCCGATGCCGAGCGAGAGCCTCGACACCGCGACGGCGCGCGACGGGGGCGGGAGGACGCTCATCCGCTCAGAGTACGTGCATCCGCATCCAATCCGATCGAGGAGCCGCCGCGAACCATCTGTGAGCCGCACGGAGCGGCGCCACTAGGAGGAATCATGCGTTTCATCCCCACCAAGGTCCACGGCATCCTCGACTACATCGTCGGAGTGGCGCTGATCGCAGCACCGTGGCTGTTCGGCTTCGCGAGCATGGGCGGCGCCGCCGTCATCATCCCGATCGTCCTCGGGGTCGGACTGATCGTCTACAGCCTCTTCACCAAGTACGAGTGGGGTCCCTTCGGTTTCATCCCGATGCCCGTCCACCTGGTGTTCGACATCGTCGCGAGCCTCTTCCTGGCGCTGTCGCCGTGGATCTTCGGCTTCGCGAACCAGGCTCCGAACGTGTGGCTGCCGCACGTCGTCGTCGGCATCGCCGTGATCGTCGTCGTGATCTTCTCGCAGCCGCAGCCGGCGCGGGTGAAGACCGCCACCGCCTGATGACCGCCTGAGGCCCCGTACGGTATCGGTCCCGTGCGGGGCCTCAGTGCTGCCCGGCCGTCCGCACTCAGGGGCGCAGCGCCGCGCTCACCCATCGCGCGTACAGCTGCCACGGATCGGCGGTCGTGCGCAGCGTCGCGATGTGCGCCTCGAGCTCCGCGTCGAAGGTGAACCACTCACCGCCCTCACGGATGGATGCGAACTCGCGGTGCCGTGCCTGCTCGACGGCACGACCGCCGGGCTCGAAGGCCAGGAGCTCCTCGTGGCGGATGCTCGCGAGTCTCTGCCGAGGCCGACGGCTCGTTCCGATCTTCACACGTCGGTCGAAGCGCAGGTAGTAGACGACCTCCACGACGGGCCGCGGGACATCGGCATCCGGCGCCGTGCCGAAGAGCCACCCGCACCACGCGCACTCGAGCCCGGCAGAGACGCGGACGGCCTCGGATCTGCCGCACAGAGCGCAGGGATCGGGAAGCCGGGAGGTCGTCACACTCGGACTCTAGGCGTCGCCTCCGACATCCGTCGGGGCGCTCCGCCGTCTCTTGACGCCGCGCGGCACAGTGCGCGATCTCAGCCGGGGGCGAGCGGTCACGGGCGGCCTGAGGAGCTCCGGGTCCCGGCATCCGATCGTCTGCCACACGGCGTGCAGCACTCGCCGGGGATCCCGGGACTCGAAGTCCTCGATGAGCGTCGGCATCCGGCCACGCCAGCGCTCAGCGCGGCACGACGAGCGGCGTGCCGGAGTGCGGATCGGCGATCACGGTGCAGTCGAGACCGAAGACCTCGTGCACCCGCTCGGCCGTGACGATCGATGCGGGGGCACCCGAAGCCACGACCCGCCCGTCTCGCATCATCACCATGTGATCCGCGAACCGCGCCGCCTGGTTGAGGTCGTGCAGTACGGCGACGACCGTCCGCCCCTCCCGGTGCAGTCGATGGAAGAGACGCAGCAGGTCGTACTGGTGTGCGATGTCGAGGAACGTCGTCGGCTCGTCGAGCAGCATGGTCGGAGACTCCTGGGCCAGGAGCATGGCGACCCACACGCGCTGTCTCTGCCCGCCCGACAGCTCGTCGACCAGACGGCCCGCGAGTTCGGTCGTCCCCGTCGCGTCGAGTGCCGCGGCGACCGCCGTCTGATCCTCGTGCGACCACTGGCGCAGGATCGTCTGATGCGGGTGCCGCCCCCGGGCCACCAGGTCGGAGACGCGAATGCCGTCCGGCGCGATCGACGTCTGCGGCAGGAGTCCGAGCCGGCGGGCGACGTCCTTCGTGGGCAGCTCCGCGATCGCGCGGCCGTCGAGCAGCACCCGACCCGCGCGCGGCTTGAGGAGCCGCGCGAAGGCGCGCAGCAGCGTCGACTTGCCGCACGCGTTCGGACCGACCACCACGGTGAACGAGCCCGGCGGGATCTCGACGTCGAGGTGCTCGGACACCACGCGTCCGTCGTACCCGATCGTCACGTCCTCGGCATGGAGGCGGGGCGTCGACTCCGCATCCTTCGTCGGCCCGGAGGAGGTCTTCTCCGCGTCGTCGATCAGCGCCTCCGTCATCGTGTCCTCCTGCATCCGCTCTGCTCCCGTCTCCGCTGGGTGGAACTGTCGTCGTACTCACCGATCATCGTCGTCGCGCCTCCTGGATCAGCAGCCACACCAGGTAGACGCCTCCGAGACACACGGTCACGATCCCGACGGGGATCTGCGTGGGGGCGAAGAGCCGCTGCGCCAGCACGTCGCTGGAGATCAGGAGGAGCGCCCCGACCGCGGCGGATGCCGTGAGCGTCACGCTCGCGGATCCGGTGAGCCGCCGTGCGATCTGCGGCGCGGCGAGCGAGATGAACGCGATGGGCCCGGCCATGGCCGTCACGACGGCGGTGAGTCCGACCCCGAGCACGACGAGCGCGAGCCGGGTCCCTCCCGTGCGGACGCCGAGCGCCGAGGCCGCGTCATCGCCCATCTCGAGGAGATGCATCCGGTCCGCGAGGATCGCGACGGCGATGCCGAGGGGGACGATCACGCACGAGGCGATGAGAACCTGCTCGGCCGTGATGAGGTTCAGCGAACCGGCGCCCCAGGCGCTCGCGAGCAGAGCCACGTTGAGGTCGGCGTTGAGGATGATCCACGTGTTCACGGACGCGAGCATCGACGCGACTCCGATGCCGACGATGATGAGCCGGAATCCCGTGAAGCCACGGCGGAAGGCGAGGAGATACACAAGGAGGGCGGTGGCCGTGCCTCCGGCCAGCGCTGCGGCCGCCGTGGTCGCGACGCTCACACCGAAGGTCGTGATCACGAGGAGGGCGCCCGTGTACGCACCGGCGTCGAAGCCGATCACATCGGGGCTTCCGAGCGGGTTGCGGGTGAGGGACTGGAAGATCGCGCCGCCGATGCCGAGTGCGATCCCGAACACGAGAGCGCCGAGCACGCGGGGGAGCCGCCACTCCAGGATGACGAGTTCGGCACGGGGGTCGCCGAGACCGACCAGGGTCGCCAGGACCTCGCCGGGGCTGAAGGCCACATCGCCGAGCGTCAGTGCGAACACCCCCACGATCAGGGCGGCGAGCAGCGCGGCGACGGTCACGCTCGCCGCGCGCACGCCGATGCGGCGGGAGAACAGCGGCGTGCGAGGACTCAGGACCCGTCGGCCCGCCTCGACGGGCGGGGGCGGGGTGAGAACGGCGGTCACAGTCCGCTGGCCTTCCGTCGGCGCACGAGCGCGATGAGCACGGGCGCTCCGATGAGCGCGGTCACGATCGAGACGGGCAGCTCGCCGGTGCGGAGGACCAGTCGCCCGACGACGTCGGCGGTGAGGAGGAGCAGCGGGGCGGCGAACAGCGTTCCCAGGAGGATCCATCCCTGGTGGGGACCGACGAACCAGCGGACCGCGTGCGGCACCATGAGTCCGACGAAGGCGATGGGGCCGGCGGCCGCGGTCGCCGCGCCGCACAGGAGGGTCACGGCGACGATCGACAGCACGCGTGTGAGCATCACGCGGGAGCCCAGCGCGGTCGCCAGGTCGTCTCCGAGCGCGAGCGCGTTGAGCGACGGCGCGAGACAGAACGCCAGCACGAGGCCGATGATCAGGAAGGGGAGGACCGTGTAGACGTCGGGCGTGAGCGAGGTCAGCGATCCCGCGTTCCAGGTGCGCATCGAGTCGAAGACCGTGGGGTTGAGCAGGCTGATCGCTGCGACCACACCGCCCATGACGGCGCCGAGCGCCACGCCCGAGAGGGTCATGCGGAGCGGATCGGGAGTCGTGCGGCCGGCGGAGCCGATCAGGTACACGAGCACCGTGGCGGCGATCGCGCCGGCGAAGGAGAACCAGATGTATCCGCTCGCCGCACTCACGCCGAAGAACGCCACGCCGATGACGACGCCCAGACTCGCCCCCGCGTTCACGCCGAGGATGCCGGGGTCGGCGAGCGGATTGCGGGTGAATCCCTGGATGAGCGCGCCGGCGATGCCGAGAGCGGCGCCCACCGCGAGACCGATCACGGTGCGGGGGACGCGCATGCCCTGCACGATGGCTCCGGCATCGCCGCCCCCGTGGAGGAGGCCCGACCACACCTCGGCCGGACCGACGCGCTGCGAGCCGAAGACGATGCTCGCGACGCAGGCGAGCGCCAGTGCGAGAGCGAGCAGACCGACCACCAGGCCCCGGCGCGATACCGAGACCTGGGGTGTCTGCTCCTCGACAAGGAGATCTGTCATGACGGGGGAATCACAGCCCGAGCTTCTCGAGTTCGGCCTCGTAGTCGTCCTCGATGTCCTCGGAGGGGCGCGAGTCGTCGTCCCACATCGCCATCAGTCGGGACCGGGTGTCCTCGTCGAGAGCCTCGTAGCGCTCCCGCCATGCTTCGGCGTTCTCGGTCCAGTACCCGATCACCTTGTACGCGGTCGGCGCCAGGCGGAGCTCATGCCGCAGGTGCTTGCGCACGCCGCGCGTGGCCTTGGTCTCGCCGGCGACCCACACGTATCCCGGACCGTCGGGGAGCTCCGAGGATCGGAGGATCTCCTCGATGCGCGTCGGCGCGTGCCCGTTCCCGCCATGCACCCAGTGCATCTCGACGCCCTCGGGCACGGTGACCTCGAGCTCGTCTTCGGGTGAGGCGACCTCCACCACGACCCGGGTGCGCACCCCGGCCGGGGCGGTCTCGGCCAGACGCGCCGCGGCCGGGAGTCCCGTCGCATCGGCGATCAGCAGCTGCCAACGGATGCCGTCCGGCGGTGAGTACAGGCCCTTCGGCGTGTTGACGCCGACCACGTCGCCCGGCTTTGCCTGCAGCGCCCATCGCGCGGCGACACCGCCATCGTGCACGACGAAGTCGACCGTGAGCTCGTTCGCCTCGGCATCCCACTCGCGCACCGTATAGGTGCGCATCGGGGCGGGTTCGACGCCGTCGGGGAACGCCCAGTACCCGTCGTCCGTCGGATAGGGGAGGTTCGGCTCCGATTGGCCGTCCTCGGGGAAGAAGACGCGGAAGTACTCGTCGCCGACGCCTGTCGACACGAAGCCCTCGAGTCCTTCGCCTCCGAAGACGATGCGGACCATTCCGGGGCTCAGTCGCTCCACGCGCTCGGCCACGATGCGATGCACGAGGTTGACGCTCATCCGAGGAGCGCCTTCTCGACGACGGAGAGGAACGCGTCCTGCCCGCTGGGGGAGCCGTAGATCATCTCGTAGTTGTACGGGTGGTACTGCGCGTCCTTCACGAACGAGAGATTCTGCCACAGGGCGTTCTGTTTCAGCGCGTCGTCGGTCTCGACCCAGACGGTGCCGTCCTCGTTCGCGCCGGTGAACACGACGTCGATGCCCTCGAGCTGTCCGAGCTGCTCGGGGCTCAGCTCGGCGTAGTCGTCGCTCGCGGGCAGTCCCTCGTCGGTCGCGTTCATGAGGGGGGCCATCTCGAGGCCCAGGTCGGCGAACACGAGGCAGGGGACGCCGTAGCACGACACCGTCACCTGGCCTTCGTAGTAACCCATGTCGGCGACGACCGGGTGGATGTCGGCGGCGTCCAGGCGAGCGCGGATGTCCGCGACGCGGGCCTCGTACTGATCGACCCAGGCCTGCCACTCGTCCTCGCGTCCGAGGTCCTTCGCCGTCTGGGCCACGGCGTCACGCCAGTCGCCGCCGTCGAAGGCGTTGTACGTGTAGGTCGGGGCGATCTTCTGCAGCTGGCCGTCGAGGTCTTTCTCGTAGCCGAGTCCGCTGAGGATGAAGTCCGGCTGGGCGTCGAGGACCGCCTCGAGGTTGAACTCGGGGAAGTTCCCGAAGGTCTCCAGCCCCTCGAGTTCCTCCTGCGGGAAGAAGTCGGGGAACGCCGTGAAGTCGTCGCGGATCGGCTGTGTGTCGGCGAGGTCGAAGCCGAGCGTGATCAGGATGTCGAGATCGGTCGTGTAGAAGCCGAGAGCGGCCTTCGGCTCAGCGGGCATCGAGATCTCGGCGCCCGTCGGCGTGGTCACCTCGACGGTGTCGCCGCCGGCGGAGCCCGAGGCCGACGCACCGGCGCAGGAGGTGAGCAGGAGGGCCGTCGCCGCGAGCGCAGCGAGGGAGAGGGGTGTGGAGCGCATGACTGTCTTCCGGGAATCTGGATCGGGGATGCCGAGCAGCAAGGTAAGGCTTGGCTAACCCAGTATCGATCCGTCCCGTGTTCCGGAGAGGACGTGCCGTGTCGCGCTCAGGCCGACTTGCGCTCAGCGGCGCTCCTGGCGGAGGCGAACTCGCCCGGCGTGCGCCCCAGCTCTCGGCGGAACGCCTGCACGAAAGCGCTCGGCGTCGCGTACCCCGAGCGACGGCTGACGAACGCCACGGTGTGGTCGGCCGCGAGCCATTCGATGGCGCGGCGCATGCGGGCGCGGGTGCGCCACGTCGAGAAGCTGAGCCCGGTCTCGGCGACGAACAGGCGTGAGAGGTTGCGCGCGCTCGCCCCCACGTGGCGGCCCCAGTCCTCGATGGACCGATCGTCCGCAGGGTCCGCCAGCAGGGACTCGGCGATCATCCGCGTGCGGGTGTCGAGGGGGAGGGGAAGGTCGATCGTCGACACCTCCACGGGCTCGAGCAGGCTCACGACGAGCTCCTCGGCGTGGGCTCGCGGCGACGTCGGGAGATACGGCGGGCTCTCGAGGCGTTCGAGGAGCACGCGGATGACGTCGGGCATCGCGACCGCCGTCGTGCGCGAGGGCGCGTCGGCGACGTCGAGGTCGATGAAGGTGCAGCGGAAGGTCGTGCCGGCGGCCGCGGTCACGCGATGCGAGACGCCGGCCGGGATCCAGAGGCCCAGGGTTCCGGGGATCGCGAAGTAGCCGTCGTCCGTCTCCGCGGTCAACACGCCGCGCGTACCCCAGAGGAGCTCGTGACGGTCGTCGTGGACGTGCGGGTCCCATTCGACGCGATCGGAGAGGGTGAAGGAGTTCGTGCCGATGCGCCACACGACGGACTCGTCGGTCTCGGGGTCCGTCGGAGGCATCGTCGTGGCCGGTCCTCTCGGGTGATGGTTAGGGCACCCTAAGTTACCACGGCAGTCGTCCGCCATCCTCGACGGGGAAACAGGAAACCCCGCGGTCCGATGCGGAACGCGGGGCTTGTCGGTGGGCGATACCGGACTCGAACCGATGACCTCTTCCGTGTGAAGGAAGCGCGCTACCAACTGCGCCAATCGCCCATACCCGTGGGGTACGTCAACCGATACTACCGGACGCTCAGAGCCGCCGACGACCATCCGGGGAGACACGCGCGAGATTCGGTTCCGGTTTGGACAGTCGCGGATCATCGGCTAATGTTTCATAAGTGCCCGTGACAACAACCGGGAACAACGCGGATGTAGCGCAGTTGGTAGCGCACAACCTTGCCAAGGTTGGGGTCGCGAGTTCGAGTCTCGTCATCCGCTCAAGTGCAGGGGCCTTCTTCGGAGGGCCTTCCGCACGTGGGGTCAATCCACACGGTGGCGTGGCCGAGCGGCTAGGCACCGGCCTGCAAAGCCGTTTACACGGGTTCGAATCCCGTCGCCACCTCTCTACAAACTGAATAGCCCCTACGGGCGCGATTGGCGCAGCGGTAGCGCGCTTCCCTGACACGGAAGAGGTCACTGGTTCGATCCCAGTATCGCGCACAGATAGAAACCCCCGGCTTACCGGGGGTTTTCTCGTTTTCGCCGGATCATCTCCGCGGCGCGGTGGGCGCTACGCTCAGCACTGTGGTGATCATCTTCCTCTCGGTCTGGAGTCTCGGCGCTCTCGGGATCGGTGCACTCTTCGCGTTCAGGCCCGAGATCCCTGCCGACATGTACATCGCGCAGGCGGACAGCATCCGCGGCGTACGCCGTCTCCGACGTCGTCTCGCGCCTCGCGCCCGCATCCTCGTGTGGTACCGCATCGGCGGCGTGTTCTTCATGGTCATGGGCGTGGTCATGCCCGTGCTCGCGCTCACCGGAGTGCTTCCTCTCGACGAGGTATAGCCGCGATCCGGTCCCGCGAATGCGCGTGGGGCCGAGCGGACGCATCCGCCCGGCCCCACGCGCGGCTCGGATCAGCCGGCCCGGACGAGGATCTTCGCGCCGGCGCCGCCGCGCAGCGCGTGGATCGCATCGACGACACCCTCGAGCGGCGCGTCCTGCACCCAGCCGGTCGTGTCGTACACGCCGCGGGACATGGCCTCGATCACGGCGTCGAAGTCCTCCGGCAGATAGGCGAGCGCCCCGGCGATCTCGGTCTCGCCCATCACGAGCTGCGTGGGGAGGAAGTCCATGGGGCGCTCGTGGATCGCGACGACCACGACGCGTCCGCCGGGTGCGAGGCTCGCGAGCGACGACGTGACGGCGGGGCCCGCGCCGGCGGCGTCGAACGCCACGTCCACGCCGTCGCCATCGCTGAGGGCGCTCACGGCCGCGGCGAGGTCCTCGTTCACGGGGTCCACCACGGTCGCACCGAGGGCGGCGATGATCGCTCGGCGCTCGGCGCTGGGCTCGGACACGAGCACCTTCTCCACGCCGCGGGCCTTCAGTGCGAACCAGACGCCGATCCCGATCGGGCCCGCGCCGGCGATGAGGGCGGTCCCGCTCGCCTCGACGCCGCTGCGCGCCACCGCGTGCCAGGCGACGGACATCGGCTCGACGAGGGCGCCCATGCGCAGGTCGACGTTCTCGGGCAGCACGTGCAGCTTCGACGCGTCGACGGTCGTGAACTCGGCCATGCCCCCGCCGTGAGAGCTGAGGCCGTGGAACCCGATCTCGCGGCAGACGTTGTACTTGCCGCGGCGGCACGCTGCGCACTCACCGCAGTAGTAGATCGGCCAGACGGCGACCCGATCGCCGACCTGCACATCGGTCACACCGTCTCCGAGCTCGACGACGGTTCCGGAGAACTCGTGGCCGAGGATCTGCGGCAGCGTCGACCCGGTCACGGGATGCGGGTGGTCGAAGTCGAGCCCCGCGGCCTCCGGGCTGTAGTACACGTGCAGATCGGAGCCGCAGATGCCGGCGAAGGCGTTCCGCAGCTTGACCTGCCCGGGCCCGGGCGTCGGCTCGGGCACGTCCTCGACGCGGAGGTCCTCCTGAGCGTGGAACACTGCGGCCTTCATCTGTCTTCTCCTTTTCCGGGTGGCCGTCAGTGCAGCCACCACTCCGGTGACGCCGCGAGGATGAGCCTCACGGCGCGGTCGATGTCGTCGTCGTCTCCGCGGAGCCATTCCTCGATGGCGCCCACCGTGCCGGCAGCGGCGTAGGCGACGGCGATGCGCATCGCAGCGGGATCGGCGAACTCCGGGGGAACGATCCGCGGGTGCAACTGCGCCCACAGGACGAGGCCCTCGCGGATCGACCGTTCCAGTGCGCTGCGCAGCGGGGCGGCGAGCAGCGGATGCATCGCTCCGCGATAGACGCCGGAGCGCCGGTGCACGTGCGAGATCAGCGCCCTCTCGCCGTCGCCGATCGCCTCCGTGCGCGGGAGGACCTCCATGGCCTCGGCGATCTCCTCGGCCAGGGCGTCGGCGAGCAGGGCCGTCGGGCTCTCGGTGTGGCGGTAGAACGTGTCGCGGGTGATCCCGGCTTCGGAGCAGACGGCGGATGCGGTCACGTCACCGATCGGCATCCTTTCGGCGAGTGTGAGGACGGCGCTGCGCAGGGCTTCCTGCGAGCGTCGCGACCGTGCGTCCATGCTGTCAGGATATCGGACGTCTGTCAGATAAGGGTCGGGGCAGGCGAAAGCAGTGTTTGAGACGAAGGTCTGTTTTCTCCCTGGACCATCGGCCAGCGAAGTCCCGCCGAATGTGGAAAACACCAGGTCAAGCGATATGCCGATGTGCGGTGGGAGCGCTCCCGAGCCACATCCGTCACATCCGCACCATTGTCATCACCTGTGAGTTCGCCTATCGTTTCTGGCACGTCGCTCCCCAGGACGGGGAGTGTACGGGCCTTGAGGGGGGTTCGTGATGGTGGGGGGAGGTGCTCGGCGTCGGCAGCGCCGGTCATTCGTCGCGATGGCGACCGCGATCGCGGTCATCGCGGCAGGCTTCACTCTCGGAGCCCCCACCACCGCTGAAGCCGCCGTCGTGCAGTGGGGCACGAACTCGGGCACCGCGCCGAACTATCAGGCCAACGTGAACGGCGACTTCCTCATGGCCGGCAACGGCGTGCTCGCGTGCTCCGCCACCACCGCCACGACGAACGGCACCTGTGCCGACCTGCACGCCGCGTCCAGCACGAACGCCCAGAACGTCAACGACAACTTCGTCATGACGCAGAACAACTCGGTGGCAGGGTTCACCGCCAACTCGAGCAGCGCGACGATGACGATCCCGTCCGGCGCCACGGTCGTCAAGGCCTTCCTCACGTGGAGTGCCAACACGGGCGCGTACACGGGCGACACCCGGCGCCTTTGCGCGCAGTATTCGGCGGCTCGCGGCGTCGCCACCATGCCGGCGGGCAGCGCGACCGGCTACACCAACCGGTCGATCCAGTTCAAGGTCGCGGGCGGCGCCGTCGCCGACATCGCCCCCGACAACGTGCTCGTCGACCCGGCATCGCAGGCCACCGCGCTCTACTACTCCGCGAGCGCTGACGTCACCGCGGCTTTCGCCTCCGTCCCCACCGGCAACGAGATCACGCTCTCGGCGGGCAACATCTGGACCCCGACGGGCGCCGGATGCTACGCCGGCTGGTCGATCGCCGTGGTGTACGACTACGGGACCTACCTCCCGAACAACCCCGCTTCGGTGCCGCACAACATCATCTACTATGAAGGCCACGTGCGTCAGGGCGCGAACGATGCCGACCTCACCGTCGCGTTCAACGGCTTCACGGCCGTCGCCGCCGGCACTCGCGCGGGCTTCACCCTCTTCGAGGGCGACCGCAACATCACCGGCGACTCCGCCTCGTACTCGCGTGGGGGGTCGACCGCCTACACCGAGATCCCGAACGCGGCAGGGGCGAACGGCAACATCGGCATCTCCCGGGCGGTGGGCTCCGTCAGATACACGGGCACGGCCGGCACGGCGTTCACCAATCAGAGTGTCGACGTCGCCTCGGTGCCGCTGACGAACGTGGTCGCGGGCGACTCGACCGTGAACCTCCGCCTCGGAACGTCGGGCGACTCGTACCTGCTCCGCAACGCCATGCTCTCCGTGCCGACCGCCGGTCTGCAGCTCGTCAAGACCTACGACGGCACGGTCGACACGCAGGCGCGCACCGCGACCGAGCTCGCGACGTTCACGATCCGCATCACGAACACCGGTGCCGGCACCCTGCGGAACATCGTGGTGACCGACGACCAGGCGAACTGCGCCCGTAATCTCGGCGCTCTCACGCTCGCGCCCCTGGAGTCCACGACCTACACCTGTACCGCGACGGCGCCATCGTCCACGGGATACGTGTCGACGGCCGAGGCCACGGCGAGAACCGTGGTGGGGGACTTCCTCGCGCGGGACAGCGACAGCACGACGGTCCTGCTGAGCGCCATCAGTCTGTCCAAGACCAGCGCACTGGCCCCGGGCGGAACCGGCAAGGCGGGCGACGTCGTCGTCTACACCTTCACGGTCACCAACACCGGGCAGTCCGTGCTCACGGACATCATCATCACGGACCCGCTCGTCGGGCTCTCGGCGATCACGTACGGCACGTGGCCGGGGACGGTCGGCACGCTGACGCCCGGACAGTCCGTGAGCGCGACCGCGACCTACACGCTGAAGCAGTCGGACGTGGATGCCGGGTCCGTGGCGAACACGGCGACCGTGAGCGCCGCTGACAGCGACGGTGGAGTCCGTCCGACCGGACAGGCGAACCGGGTGACGCCGATCGCCGCGGCCGGCGCCGTGACCGTCACGAAGACGGGAGCTCTCGCGAGCGGAACGTCGGGCCGTGTCGGCGATCGCGTCAACTACACGTTCACGATCCGCAACACGGGCAACGTCACGCTCGCGAACGCGTCCCTCGTCGACCCCCTCCCGGGTCTCTCACCTCCGGTCGTGACCTGGCCCACGTCCACCTCGGGCGTGATCCCCGTGGGTCAGGCAGCCACGGCCACCGCGTTCTACACGATCACGCAGGCCGACGTCGATGCGGGCAGCGTCCGCAACACGGCCTCCGCCTCAGCCCGAACCCCCGCCGGCACCACGGTGTCCGGCTCCTCCGCCCAGGTCACCGTCCCCACGATCGCCTCCGCCCCGGGCCTCTCGACGACGAAGTCGGGAACCGTCACGCAGGGCACCGGCGGGGTGGGAAGTACGATCACCTACACCTTCACCGCCCGGAACACCGGCAACACCACGCTCACCTCGGTGGCGATCGCAGACCCTCTCCCCGGTCTCTCGGCACTGACGTACAGCTGGCCCGGCACCGCGGGGACGCTCGCGCCGGCGCAGGCGGTCACCGCGACCGCCACCTACACGATCACGCAGGCCGACGTCGACGCCGGATCGGTGAGGAACACCGCGACGAGCACGGCCAGGACCCCTGCCGGCGCCGCACTCACGGTCCCGAGCAGCCAGTCCGTCGTCTCGACCGCGGCATCCGCTCCCGCTGTGACGCTGACCAAGACCGGCGCACTCGCGCCCGGGAGCACCGGCAAGGCCGGTGACGTCGTGACCTACAGCTTCCGCCTCGCGAACAGCGGCAACGTCACGCTCACCGAGGCGGCCATCACCGACCCGCTCTCGGGGCTCTCGGCTCTCACCTACACCTGGCCCGGCACCGCGGGGACGCTCGCGCCCGGTCAGGCCGTCACGGCGACCGCGACCTACACGCTCAAGCAGAGCGATGTCGATGCGGGCTCGGTCGCGAACACCGCGACCGCCTCCGCGCTGCCGCCGTCCGGTGCACGTCTCACCCAGACCCGCGCGTTCACCCTGCCGGTCACTCCGAGCGGGGCGCTCACCGTGCTGAAGTCGGGTGCCATCACCTCGGGCACCGGCGGCGTCGGCAGCACGGTCACCTACACGTTCTCCGCCACGAACAACGGCAACGTCACCCTGAGCCAGGTCGCGATCGCCGATCCGCTCGCCGGTCTCTCGACCATCGCGTACACCTGGCCGGGCACGGCAGGGACCCTGGCACCGGGGCAGACCGTCCAGGGCCGCGCGACCTACACGATCCGGCAGGCGGATGTGGACGCCGGCGCGGTGACGAACACGGCGACGGCGTCGGCCCGCACGCCCGCCGGCGCCGCGGTCACCGGCACCTCGCCGACGACCCGTGTGAACACGGCGACAGCCGCGCCCGCGACGACGACGAGCAAGGCGGCGACGGTGTCGGGGACGGCGTCGGTCGGCGACGTCATCACCTACACCGTGCGCACGACGAACACCGGCAACGTCACCCTCACCGACGTCGCCGTCTCCGACACGCTCGCCGGGCTCTCGGCGTTCACCTACACGTGGCCGGGAACCGCGGGTCGCCTCGCACCCGGACAGTCGGTCACCGCCGTCGCGACCTACACGATCAAGCAGACGGACGTGAACTCCGGCTCGGTCAGGAACGTCGCCTCGTCGACCGCGGCCTACGGGACGACGCCGGTCACGAGCACCTCCGGCACCGTCACGACCAACACCATCCCCGCGTCGGCCGGCATCGTCACGACCAAGTCGGGCGCGCTGCAGAGCGGGTCCTCCGGCCGGGCCGGAGACACGATCGTGTGGTCGCTCACACTCCGCAACTCCGGGAACGTCACGCTCACGGGCGTCTCGGTCGCGGACTCCCTGCCGGGCATCACCGCTCCCGTGTACGGCACCTGGCCGAGCGGGACGTCCGGAGTGCTCCAGCCGGGACAGACCGTCACGGCGACCGCGACGTCGACGATCTCCCAGACCGACGTCAACAGCGGCGCCGTGAGCAACACCGCGACCGGGTCCGGTGCTCCGCCGACCGGCGCGGCCGTCACCAGCACGGCTCCCGCGACGGTGTCGCTCGCCTCCGCACCCGGCATCGTGCTGACCAAGACGGGCGCGGTGACCTCGGGCAACGGGTCCGTCGGCAGCACCATCACCTACTCGTTCTCGGCGCGGAACACCGGCAACGTGACCCTCACCGGAGTGTCCATCGCCGATCCGCACGCGGGACTGTCGGCGCTGACGTACACCTGGCCGGGGGCATCCGGAACGCTGCAGCCCAACCAGACGGTCACGGCGACGGCGACCTACACGGTGCGGCAGTCGGACGTCGATGCGGGCTCGGCGAAGAACACGGCCACGGTGAGCGGCACGCCGCCGACGGGTGCCGCGATCACGGCGTCGTCCGGTGAGGTCTCGGTCGCGACCGTCGCAGCCGCACCGGGCATCGCCGTGACGAAGACCGCCGCGGGCGGTGGCGGGGGAGTCGGCAGCACGATCACCTACACGTTCCGCGCCAGCAACACCGGAAACGTCACGCTCACGGGAGTCGGGATCACCGATCCGCTCGCCGGACTCGGCGCTCTGCAGTACCAGTGGCCGGGGGCCGCGGGATCGCTCGCTCCCGGGCAGACGGTCGTCGCCACGGCGGCGTACACCGTGACGCAGGCCGACGTGAACGCGGGCGTCGTCACGAACACGGCGACGGCGAACGGTACCGGCGGAGGCACCAGGGTCACCGCGGCGTCCGGGACCGTGACGACGTCGACGGCGAGCAGCGCTCCGTCCATCGCGGTCACGAAGGTCGGGACGCTCTCGGGGAGCGGCGCGGCCGGAGACACGATCAGTTACGCGTTCACGGTGCGCAACTCCGGCAACGTCACCCTCACCGGTGTGTCGCTCGTCGACCCGCTGATCGGTGCGACGGCGATCCCGCTCACCGGATGGGCGGGCACCGCCGGGACCCTGCAACCCGGTCAGAGCGTCACCGGGACGGCCACCTACACCGTGAAGCAGAGCGACGTGGACGCCGGGTCGGTCGCCAACACGGCGACCGCGACGGGCACGCCCCCGCGCGGCGCGGCCGTCACGGGGTCGGCCCCCGCCACCGTGCGACTCGCGCCCGTCCCCGCGATCAGCGTCGTCAAGACCGGATCCGTGACCAGCGGTTCCGGTGGCGTCGGCAGCACCGTGACGTTCGCGTTCACGATCCGCAACGGCGGGAACGTCACGCTCAACGGCATCACCCTGACCGACAACCTCGCCGGACTGAGCACGCCGACGATCACCTGGCCCGGCGCCGCGAACACGCTCGCACCGGGGCAGACCGCGACGGGCACCGCGACGTACACGGTGCGTCAGGCCGACGTCGACGCGGGCTCGGTGCGCAACACGGCCACCGTCAGCGGGCGTCCGCCCACCGGGGCCGTGGTGAGCGCGACCTCGGCCGAGGCCGTCGTTCCGACGGCCACCGCCGCTCCGGGCCTCACGGTCACGAAGAGTGCGAGCACGGCCGCCGGCAATCGTGCGGGCGATGTCGTGACCTACACGTTCCGCGCCGAGAACACCGGGAACCAGACGCTCACCGGCGTGACCCTCAACGACCCGCTTCCCGGGCTCTCGACGCTCTCCGTCACGTGGCCGGGTGCCACGGGGACACTCGCTCCGGGGCAGGCGGCGACAGCGCGGGCGACCTACGTGATCACCCAGGCCGACGTGAACGCGGGGTCGATCCGCAACCGGGCCTCGGCCTCCGGCTCCGCCCCCGGTGGCACGGCCGTGACCGGGACCTCCGCCGACGTCGTCACGCCCACCGCGACCGCCGCGCCGCGCCTGACGCTCGACAAGACGGCCAGCCTGGCTCCCGGCGCCACCGGTCGCGCCGGCGACGTCGTCACCTACAGCTTCACGGTGCGCAACGCGGGCAACGTCACGCTCACGGGCGTCGGCGTCACCGACCCGCTGCCCGGTCTCTCGGCCATCGCGGTCACGGGCTGGCCCGGTGCCGTGGGGACGCTGCAGCCGGGGCAGAGCGTCACGGCGACGGCGACGCGCGCCCTGACGCAGGCGGACGTGGACGCCGGGTCGGTGGCGAACACCGCGACGGCCACCGGCACGCCGCCGACAGGGGCTGTGGTGCAGGCCACGGCGGCCGCGACGCTCCCGCTGACGGCCGGGCCGCTCCTGACGCTCGGCAAGACGGGCGCGTACACGCAGGGCACGGGTGGCGTCGGCAGCGTCATCACCTACAGCTTCACGGCACGCAACGCCGGCAACGTCACGCTCACGGGCGTCGCGCTCACCGACCCGCACACCGGCCTCAGCCCGATCGCGCTCACCTGGCCGGGGGCCGAAGGGACACTGGCCCCGGGAGCCCAGGTCTCCGGCACGGCGACCTACACCGTGACTCAGGCGGACGTGGACGCCGGCACGGTGCGCAACACCGCGCGCGTGGTCGGAACGCCGCCGTCCGGACCCGCCGTCGGCGCCGATTCGCCGACGGTGACGCTCGCCACGGTCGCGGCCGGCCCCGCTCTCACCACCACGAAGTCCGCGACGGTCAGCGGGACCGGAGCCGTCGGCGACGTGATCGACTACACGGTGCGCGTGACCAACACCGGAAACGTCACCCTGCGCTCCGTGGCCGTCAGCGACCCGCTGCCCGGGCTCACCCCGTTCACGTACACATGGCCGGGGGCGTCGGGGATCCTCGCGCCGGGCGCCCAGGTCGTCGCCCGCGCGAGCCACGTGATCACACAGGCCGACGTCGACGCCGGTGTCGTCACGAACGTCGCCACCGGAAACGCGCTGTCGCCCAACGGCACCCCGGTCAGCGCCGCATCCGGCACGGTGACGACTCCGACGACGGCCGGCGATCCGCGTCTGCAGGTCGTGAAGTCGGGCACGCTCCCCGCCGGGGCGACAGGCGTCGCGGGGGAGACGATCACGTGGTCGGTGACCATCCGCAACACCGGCAACGTCACGCTCTCGGGCGTCTCCGCGACCGATTCGCTGCCGGGCATCACCGACCTCGTGTACGGCGCATGGCCCGGCGGCACCACCGGGGTGCTGGCTCCGGGCACCTCGGTCACCGCGACGGCGACCTCGAGCGTCCGTCAGACCGACGTCGACGCCGGGTCCGTGGCGAACGCCGCGACGGCGACGGGCACGCCCGCGCGCGGCCAGGCGACCTCGGCCGTCGGCTCCGGCACCGTGCCGCTGAGCTCGGCGCCGGCGATCACGATCCAGAAGGCCGGCGCGTACACCTCGGGCTCCGGCGCGGTCGGCGACACCATCACCTACACCTACACCGTCCGCAACGCCGGCAACGTGACGCTGACGGGCGTCGCGGTCAACGATCCCCACAGCGGCCTGTCGGCGATCACCTACGCCGGATGGCCGTCGGGCACGCCGGGAACGCTGGCGCCGAACCAGTCCGTCAGCGCGACGGCGACGTATCAGGTGCGCCAGAGCGACGTGAACGCGGGGAGCATCACCGACGTCGCCACCGTATCGGGGCGTCCGCCGACGGGCGCGGCCGTCTCGGCCACCTCCCCGTCCGTGGTCCTCGGCACGGCGGCCGCGGCTCCCGCGATCCAGACCACGAAGTCCGCGTCGGTGGGCGGCGCCGGACAGCTCGGCGACCTCATCACCTACACGCTGCGGGCGACCAACACGGGCAACGTGACCCTCACGGGGGTCGCTCTCTCGGATCCCGCTCCCGGACTCAGCCCGCTCAGCTACGGGGCATGGCCCGGGGCGAGCGGCACGCTGCAGCCGGGGGAGTCGGTCACGGCGACCGCGACCCACCGAATCACGCAGGGAGACCTCGACGCGGGTTCCGTCGCGAACACCGCGAGCTCCACGGGCACTCCGCCGACCGGACCCGCCGTGACCGCGCCGTCGAGCACGGTCACCACGCCCGTCGCGGCGCAGAACGCGGACATCGAGGTCGTGAAGACCGGCACGCTCGCAGGCGGCGCGGTGACGCGCGTCGGTGACACCGTCACCTACGGCTTCTCGCTGCGCAACACCGGCAACGTCACGCTCACGAGCGTCACGATGACGGACCTCGATCCGGCGGTCTCGCCGCTGGTGTACACCTGGCCGGGCACCGCGGGCGTGCTCGCGCCGAACCAGGTCGTCACCGCGTCGGCGACGTACACGCTCACCCAGGCGGACATCGATGCGGGCGGCGTCGACAACGTGGTCAGCGGTTCGGGCACGGCTCCCGGGGGCGCCGTCGTCACCGAGAACGACGACGTGACCGTGCCGGTCGCGCCCGCGGCCTCGATCGGCGTCACGAAGTCGGGGACGGTGCTCGGAAACGGCGAGGCCGGCGACAGCATCCGCTTCGACTTCGTCGTCGTGAACACCGGAAACGTCACGCTCACGGACGTCGACCTGGCGGATTCGCTCCCCGGCGTCATCCCGGCCGTGACGTGGCCGGACCCCGGCGCACCCGGTGTGCTGAGCCCCGGCGCGCAGGCCACCGCCACCGCGACGTACACGATCACCCAGACCGATGTGAACACGGGCTCGGTGGTGAACTCCGTCACGGCGACCGGAGCACCGCCCTCCGGTGCCGCGGTGCAGTCGTCCGCCACCGTGGATGTCGCGACCGGAACCCAGCGCGCACAGCTCGTCCTCGCGAAGTCCGGCTCCACGCTCCCGGGAGAAGCGGGCGTGGGTGACGACATCACCTACACGTTCGTCGTGACGAACGCCGGCAACGTCACCGTCAGCGGCATCTCGGTCGCCGATCCGCTCACGGGCCTTTCGCCGATCACCGTCGCCTGGCCGGGGGCCACGGGTGTGCTGAACCCGGGGCAGAGCGCCACCGGCACCGCGACGCTCGAGATCACGCAGGCGCATGTCGACGCGGGGCGCGTGCTCAACACGGCCACGGCATCGGGCACGGGTCCCCGAGGACCGGTGTCGACGAGCTCGCCGCAGAGCGTGGTCCCGGTCGAGCAGGCGGCGCCGGCGATCGCGGTCACGGATGCCGGGTCGCTGCCTCCGGGATCGGCCGCAGGTTCGACGGTGACCTGGACCTACACGCTCCGGAACACCGGGAACGTGACCCTCACCGGGGCTGCGCTCAGCGATGCGCTGCCGGGGACCACCGCGCCGACCTATCAGTGGACCGGACCCGCCGGGGTGCTCGCGCCCGGCGGCGCCGTCACCGCGACGGCCACGACCGTGCTCACGCAGGCCGACGTGGATGCGGGCTCGATCGTCAGCGTCGTGACGGGCCGGGGCACCGCGCCATCGGGCACCGTGGTCACGGCCACCGCGCCCGCTTCCGTTCCGATCGACTCCACGGCCGGTCTGACGCTCGACAAGAGCGCGTCGAAGGATTCCGACCTCGTGGTCGGCGACGTGATCACGTACACGTTCACGGTGACGAACTCGGGCACCGCGACCATCGACGGCATCGCTCTGAGTGACCCGCTCCCCGGACTGTCGTCGATCACGTTCGGCGCCTGGCCGGGGACCGCGGGCACTCTCGCTCCGCGTGGCACCGTCACCGCGACCGCCGCCTACACCGTCACCCAGGCGGATGTGGACGCGGGCGGGCTCTCCAACACCGCAACCGTCACCGGTCTGACGCCGGCCGACGGGCCGGTCTCCACGAGCGACTCGATCACGGTCGCGACGAGGACGCGCGCTCCGGCGCTCGAGCTCGTCAAGACCGACGAGCTCACGGGGAGCGGCGCCCTGGGCGACTCGATCGGCTACACCTTCACCGTCCGCAACACCGGCAACACCACGATCACGGGAGTGGCGATCGCGGACGAGCTCGAGGGACTCTCGGGCATCGTGTTCGGCGCCTGGCCGAGCGGCGAGACGGGACGACTCGCCCCCGGCGACGAGGTGACCGCGAGCGCGCGGTACACGATCGTTCAGGGCGATGTCGACGCGGGTCAGGTCGTCAACGCGGCGACCGCGTCGGGGACGGGGCCGCAGGGCGCTCCGGTCTCGTCGCCCGAGGTGCAGGCGACGACGCCGCTCGCGGACGCCGGCCCCGCGCTCACGGCGACGAAGCGGGGAACGCTCGCGGCCGGTTCGACGGGCCGCGCGGGCGACACCGTGGAGTTCCGCTTCTCGGTCGTCAACAGCGGGGACGTCACCGTGAGCGAGGTCTCGTTCGACGACGCTCTCGCCGGGCTCAGTCCCCTCACCATCACCTGGCCGAACCCCGCAGCGCCCGGCATCCTCGCTCCGGGCGCGGAGGCGACCGCGATCGCCACGTACACGCTGCTGCAGTCCGACGTCGACGCGGGTTCGGTCGCGAACTCCGTCACCGTCACCGGCACCCCGGTGCGCGGCACGCTCGCGCCCGTCCCCGCCGCCGCCACCGTCCCGATCGCTCCCGGCGCCGCGTTGTCGGCGGTGAAGTCGGGTGTGTTGTCGGTGGGTGATATCGGTGTGGTGGGTGACACGGTGGAGTACACGGTGGTGGTGACGAATACGGG
>NZ_JBIVHF010000004.1:0-213475 GCF_044749125.1 Microbacterium sp. NPDC089696
ATCGCCGCCGGCGACCGGAAACCCTGCTCCTTCGCCAACCCGCCCGCACCCAACTCCGGCCGCGACTCCCGCGCGATACCCGCCGCGATCTCCGCGTGCACACCATCCAACCGGCGCTGCAACACCCCCACCGCGTCATGCGCCGCGACCAGCTGCGACCGCGACAACTCCGCCCCGTTCCCCGCATCACCCCACGCCACCTCAAGGCCGTGAACGGCCTCCAAGAGCGGGAGCAGATGCGAAGAACTCATACCCCCAGTCTAGAACAAACATTCGAAACTCAAACGGAATACCGATACGGAACGGGGGACCTCACGGCGGCCCGCGCTCGGTCCAGATCTCGAGCCGCCCGTCGCGGACACCCAATAGCACCCGCCCCTGCTGATCCGTGCGCAGGGCGTGGGTGCCCGCCCCCGCAAGCACCGCGAGAGTGTCGGCATGGGGATGCCCGTAGTCGTTGTCCGCGCCGACGCCGATCAGACCGACCGTCGCGCCGACCTGCGCGTACAGCGCAGGATCCTGATCGCCACTCCCATGATGCGAGACCTTCACGACCGGGTACACACCGTCGACCCGCCCCGAGCGCAGTAGCACGGCCTGAGCCTCGGCCGACAGGTCCCCGAGGAACAGGGATCGGGGAATGCCGCCGCCCTCGAACTCCACCACCACGCTGAGATCGTTGCCCGGTGCGAAGGCACGCTCTTCCCGAGCTGGCCAGAGCACGCGCCAGGAGGTTTCTCCGAGCGTGCCCCGCATTCCCGCCACCCCCTGCTCGATCCGCGCACCGGCCTCGGCGAACATCGCGAGCATCTCCTGATCGGCCTGCTCTCCCGTCGGTCCGTGCAGCACGACGTCGACGCGACCGCGCACCGCGTCGACACCGCCCACGTGGTCGAGATCGAAATGCGTGAGCACGAGCAGGTCGAGGCGGTGGACGCCGAGCGCACGCAGACACGCGTCGAGCGGCGCGGGGTCCGGTCCTGTGTCGATCAGGGCGGTCCGCTGCCCCGCACGCACGACCACCGCGTCGCCCTGCCCGATGTCGCACATCGCGATGACCCAGCTCGCAGGGGTCGTCATGGTCGACAGGGGGCCGGAGAGCACGATGTGCGCCGCCCCGAGCGCCATCACCACGGAGAGCACCGTCGCCGCCACGGCACGCAGGATCGGCTGACGCCGGGGTCCGCCGGCGAGCACGACCGCGACCGCCGCGCTCACCACGGCGACAAGCGCCGCCGTGAGCGCACCGGACGGCACGAGCACCTCGGCGAACGGCAGACCCGCCCCGACTTCTGCCGTGGCGGCGATCCACGCGGCGGGCAACCAGGCCGACGCCGCGAGAAGATCCGCGAGCGGTGGAACCGGGGCGGCGAGACAGGCGAGGAGACCGATCACCGTCACGATCGGGGCTGCCGGCGCGGCGAGCAGGTTGGCGGCCACTCCGATGAGGGACTGCTGCTCGGCGAAGAGCGCGATGATCGGCCCGCACGCGAGCTGCGCCGCGATCGGCACGGCGATCGCGAGCGCGAGCGGACCAGGCATCCAGCGGGTGAGACCTCGGGCGAGCGCCGGTGCGAGGAGGATGAGCGCACCGGAGGCGACGACCGAGAGCGCGAAACCCGGAGTGGCGGCGAGCCAGGGATCGACGAGGAGTATCCCGGTCGCGCTGAGCGCGAGCATCCCCGCGCCGACGCTCGGGCGCCCCAGGAGGATCGCGACCATCGCGACTCCCGCCATGACCGCCGCGCGGATCACGCTGGGCTCCGGCGTCACGAGCACCACGAAGCCCGCGAGCGCCAGCGCCGCGAGCACGACCCGGAGACCCCGGCCGGCTCCGCACAGCGCCGCGAGCCAGAACACGGCGCCGACGACGATGGCGCAGTTCGCCCCGCTGACGGCCGTCAGGTGACTCAGGCCGCTCGTGCGCATCGCGTCGTTCAGCTCGGGCGAGACGGCGCGCGTATCACCCACCGCGAGTCCCGGCAGCAGCGCCGCCCCGGGAGCAGGCAGCCGGAGCGAGCGCTCGACGAAGGCGAGCCGCAGCCCTGACGCGACGGCGAACACCCCCGACGCGGGGCGCTCGATCGACGCAGAGCTCGCGAACACCACCAGTGCCGCACGCTCACCCGCCTCCGTCGTCTCGGCCTCCCCCGTGACGCGCACGAACGCTCCGAGGTCGAAGCCGTCCCCGGGATCAATGCCGATCCGCGCGGGAGCGTTCAGGGGGTGCATCTCCCCCGGCGGGCCGATCCCCGTCAGCAGCACCTCGATCCACAGGCGCCCGTCCCTCCCGACCGATGCCGACGAGGTGATCTCGCCCGTCGCCTCGACGACTCGTCCGCCCCAGGAGGACGCGCTCTCGCGCCCCGGCCCTGCGACGGCAGCGGTGAGCGACACCGCCGCGCCCACCGCACAGACCACGAGCAGCACACCCCACACCGCCGCGCGATGACGCTGCCGGCGGCTCCCGAGCACGAATCCGCACACGACGGCGCCGAGCATCCCCGCGGCCACGCTCGCCACCCCCGCCCATGGCACGAACACGCAGATCACGGCGGCGGCCCAGGCGCCGCCGGCGATCGGCAGCAGGCGCAGGTCACGTCTCACACGCGCACCCCGTCGCGGATCCCCGCCAGCAGCTTCTCTCCGATGCCGGGCACGCCGAGCAGGTCGTCGACGGAGCGGAAGCGGCCGTTCTCCTCCCGCCAGTCGAGGATCCGCTGCGCCAGAGCCGGGCCGATGCGCGGAAGCGTCTCGAGCGCCGCCTGATCAGCGGTGTTGAGATCGATCAGTCCGTCGTCCGCCGCCGCGGCTCCCCCTGGGATCGCCGCTGCCGCTCCGAGCACCGGGACGACCACCTGCTCGCCGTCCGTCAGGACCCGTGCGAGGTTGACGGCCGCGAGGTCGGCGTCGTCCCTCGTCCCGCCGGCGGCCCCGACCGCGTCGACGAGACGCGCACCCGGCGACAGGACGTACAGTCCCGGCGCCTCGACCGCTCCGAGGACGTGGACGTACAGCTCGCCCGAGCTCTCGACCGTGGAGCCGGGCGTCGACAACGGGATCGACTCGGCGGGCGCCGCCTGTCCGCGCAGCAGCCCGAGCCCGACAGCGCCGGACAGGACGACGAGCGCCACGACGACGGCCGCGCCGATGCTCAGACGCAGGCGGCGCGGCGGCGGGGCGTTCTCCTCGGGCATCCCGCCACGCTAGGCGCGCGTGGAGACGACGCCGGGGTCAGAGACAGCGTGCTGGCGCCGGCGGTGCAGAAGCCTCGACGGCCGGTGACTGTGCAGGAGCAGTCCGCGACCGCTCCTGCACCTCTCGACTACTTGACGACGATGCTGACGATCTTCGGCGCCCGCACGACGACCTTGACGATCTCCCGGTCGCCGATCGACCGGATCACGCGCTCGTCCGCCCGGGCGAGCGCCTCGAGCTCCGCCTCGCCGATCCGCGCCGGCACCTCGAGCTGCGCCCGGACCTTGCCGCCGACCTGCACGACCGCGGTGACGGAGTCCTCGACGAGCAGCACGGGGTCGGCGGAGCGCCAGGTGACGAGTCCGACCGAGGGCTCATGGCCGAGCGTCTCCCACATCTCCTCCGCGGTGTGCGGAGCGATCAGGTCGAGCATGACCGCGACCGTCTCGATCGCTTCGCGCACGGCCGGGTCGCCCGCGCCGGCGGCGCCGTCGATCGTCTTGCGGGTGACGTTGACGAGCTCCATCAGACGTGCGACGAGCACGTTGAACTTCGTCTGCTCGACCAGGCCAGGGGCCTCGGCCAGGAGCTTGTGCGTGGCGCGGCGAAGCGCGGCGTCGCCGCCGTCGAACACCACGTCGACATCGCTCGTGACCTCGTGCGCGATGCGCATCGCCCGCGACAGGAACTTCTGGGCCCCGGTCGTCGAGACGTCGGCCCAGTCCTTGTCGTCCTCGACCGGGCCGGCGAAGGCCAGACCCACACGCAGCGCATCCGCGCCGTGCGCGTCGAGCTCCTCCTGGAACAGGACAAGGTTGCCCTTGCTCTTCGACATCTTCTGGCCGTCGAGCAGGACCATTCCCTGGTTGATCAGGTTCGAGAACGGCTCCGTGAAGTCGATCAGCCCCATGTCGAACAGGACCTTCGTGATGAAGCGCGCGTACAGCAGATGCAGGATCGCGTGCTCGACACCGCCGATGTACGAGTCGACCGGCGCCCAGCGCGCGGCCTCGGCCGGGTCGAACGCCACGGTGTCGCTGTTCGGCGAGAGGAAGCGCAGGAAGTACCAGGAGCTGTCGACGAACGTGTCCATCGTGTCGGGATCGCGCAGCACCGGCTCACCGGAGCCCGGGTCGACCGTGCGCACCCAACTCTCGGCGCCACCCAGCGGCGACGTGCCCTTCGGCTTCAGGTCGAGCCCCTCGACGCTCGGAAGCGTGACGGGCAGCTTGTCCTCCGCGACCGGGATGATCGATCCGTCCTCGGCGTGCAGCATCGGGATCGGCGTGCCCCAGAAGCGCTGACGCGAGATCAGCCAGTCGCGCAGACGGTAGTTCTTCGCGGCACGGCCCGTGCCGGACGCCTCGAGCTGCTCGATCGCCCGTGCGATCGCGTTGCGCTTCGAGAGTCCGTTCAGAGGCCCGGAGTTGATCATGCGGCCGTCGCCGGTGAGCGCGATCCCCGTGGAGGCCGGGTTCTGCTCGTCGAGCGCGGCGGCGGTGTCGATCGGCACGCCCTCCTCGTCGACCTCGATCACGGGCATCGCTCCGGTGATCGGTGCCGTCGTGTCGACGACCACCTTGACCGGCAGATCGAAGGCGCGGGCGAAGTCGAGGTCGCGCTGGTCGTGCGCGGGCACGGCCATGACAGCGCCGTGACCGTAGTCGGCCAGCACGTAGTCGGCGGCCCAGATCGGCAGCTTCTCGCCGTTGACCGGGTTGATCGCGTAGCGCTCCAGGAAGACGCCGGTCTTCGGGCGGTCGGTCGACTGGCGGTCGATGTCCGTGGTCTTCTGCACGTCGGCGAGGTACGCCGAGAAGCGCTCGCGCACGGCATCCGGCGCCTCGGCCGCGATCTCGGTCGCCAGGTCGCCGTCGGGCGCGACGACGAAGAACGTCGCTCCGTGCAGGGTGTCGGGGCGCGTCGAGAACACCGTGACCGGCTCGTCGCGTCCCTCGATGCGGAAGTCCACGTCGGCGCCGACCGAGCGGCCGATCCAGTTGCGCTGCATCTGCAGCACCTTGTGCGGCCAGCGTCCCTCGAGCTGGTTGAGGTCGTCGAGCAGGCGATCGGCGTAGTCCGTGATGCGGAAGTACCACTGCGTGAGCTTCTTCTTCACGACCTCGGCGCCGCAGCGGTCGCAGCGTCCGTCGACGACCTGCTCGTTCGCGAGCACCGTCTGGTCGTTGGGGCACCAGTTGACCGGGCTCTTCTTGCGATACGCCAGCCCGCGCTCGTGCAGCTTCAGGAACAGCCACTGGTTCCAGTGGTAGTACTCGGGGTCGGACGTGTGGAGCACACGGCTCCAGTCGAAGGAGACGCCGTACTGCTCGAAGCCCACCTTCTGCTGGGCGATGTTCTGGTACGTCCACTCGCGCGGGTCCGCGCCCTGGCGGATCGCCGCGTTCTCGGCGGGCAGACCGAACGAGTCCCATCCGATGGGGTTCAGGACGTTGTGGCCGCGGTGCCGCCAGAAGCGCGCGACGATATCCGAGTAGAGGTAGTTCTCCGCGTGCCCCATGTGCAGATCCCCCGAGGGGTACGGGAACATCGCGAGGACGTAGCGGCGCGGCCGCTTGTCGTCGCCGCCGCCCGTGAGGAACGTGCCGTTCTCCGCCCAGTACTTCTGCCACTTGGCCTGGATGGCGTGCGGCGAGGAGGTCTCCTCGTCGACGGGAGAGGTGGACAGGTTCTCAGACAACGAACGCACGACCAATCTGGAGGGAAAAGGGGATCAGTTCAGGATATCGGAAGCCCAGGCCACAGGCGTGTCCGCCCCCAGCGCCGCGAGGGGCGCGCGCGCCTTGGTCGCGACCTCGGCGACCTCGGATGCCGCGACCGAGCGCCAGGTGATGCCGCCCCCGGCGCCGACCACGGCCCCGTCGCCGTCCACGAGGATGCTGCGGATGACCATCGCGAGGTCGAGCTGCCCGTGGTCGCCGACGTAGCCGAAACAGCCGGCGTAGACCCCGCGGGCACCGTCCTCGAGCTCGTGGAGCCGCGTCATCGCGGAGAGCTTGGGCGCGCCGGTCATGCTGCCGGCGGGGAACGTCGCCGCGAACAGCGCACCGACGTCGATGCCCGGAGAGAGCGTGCCGCTGACCGTGCTGACGAGCTGGTGCACGGCCGGGTAGGTCTCGACCGCCCAGAGCGCGTCGACACGGATGGAGCCGGGCTC
Organism: Microbacterium sp. NPDC089696; assembly: GCF_044749125.1. Classification (NCBI taxonomy): domain Bacteria; kingdom Bacillati; phylum Actinomycetota; class Actinomycetes; order Micrococcales; family Microbacteriaceae; genus Microbacterium; species Microbacterium sp. NPDC089696. Next base: position 6,377 of record NZ_JBIVHF010000004.1, read on the forward strand.
GCACACCCGCGAGAGGTCGTTGCGCATGAGGTCGACGATCATGACGTTCTCGGCGCGCTCCTTCTCGTCGACGGCGAGCTCGGCGGCGAGGGCGGCGTCCTGCTGGGGGTCGTCCCCGCGCGGACGGGTCCCTTTGATGGGGCGTGTACGGATCAGACCGGCCTCGGCGTGCAGGAACTGCTCGGGACTGGCGCTGAGCAGCGACCGGCCGCCGATGCGGAGGAAGCCGCCGTGATGAGCGGGCGTGGCCGTGCGGAGACGTCTGTACACGGCGACGGCGTCGTGGTCGCCCGGCACCGTGAACCTGGTCGTGAGGCACAGCTGATACGCGATACCCGCGCGGATGAGCCGGCGGCAGCGCTCGATGAGGTCCCGGTAGGCGACCGGCGTGTGACGGGCCTCCGCAGCCCGCGCCGCCGGAGCCGGGGGCACCGGGATCGATGGTCGCGCGGCGACGACCGCCTCCTCCCATGCCGCGAGGTCGTCGGCGGCGGCGAGCACCCAGGCGGAGCCGGTCGCATGCTCGACCGCGAGAAGGCGCGTGACCCGCATCCACGCCCCACCGGACGACCCGGTCTCGGCGACGGGCGCGCCGGCCGCGGAGGCGCCGCTCTCGTAGTCCTGCCAGCCGACCCAGCCTCCGCGGAACGGCGGTGTCGTCTCCGGGCCCTTCGCGTCGACGTCCCCGTCGAGGCGCACGTCCGCGGGGAAAGCCGCACGCTCCCCCGCGCCCACATAGCTCCACCCCTCGGTCGCCGCGGCTCCGGCATCCAGCCAGAACACCTCGGTCTCGGACCTCTCGATCGCGAGGAAGACCGCTTCGGGGTCGACGGCTCGGGCGAGGAGCCGGCTGTGGAGACGCTCGGACACGTTCTCAGCCTAGGGCGCGGGCTCTCCCGTAGTCTCGGAGGGTGGACGACCTCCTGCTGTGGCTGTTCGACGTGATCCAGTCGATCGACCCGGTGACGCGCACGCTCATCGCGGGGGTCGCGGTCATGCTCGAGACCAGCGTCCTGATCGGCCTGATCGTCCCCGGCGACACCGTGGTGATCATCGCCTCCATGGGTGTCGCGAGCCCCGTCGAGGGCATCGCCATGGTGCTGGCGGTCGTCGTCGGCGCGCTGATCGGCGAGAGCATCGGGTTCTGGCTCGGGCGCTGGCTCGGCCCGCACATCCGTCACTCCTGGGTGGGTCGCCGCGTGGGCGAGACCAACTGGGTCCGCGCGGAGAACTATCTGGCCCGGCGCGGGGGCATCGCGATCTTCCTCTCCCGCTTCCTCCCCGTGCTGCACTCCCTCGTCCCGCTGACCGTGGGCATGAGCCACTACTCGTATCGCCGCTTCCTCGCCTGGACCGCTCCCGCGTGCCTGCTCTGGGCGGCCGCCTACGTGAGCATCACGTCTCTCGCCGCGGGCAGCTTCCGCGAGCTCGTCGACAGGGTGCACTACGCCGGCTACATCTTCGTCGGCGTCATCGCGGCGTTCCTCCTGCTCGTCTTCCTGGGCAAGAAGCTCCTCACCCGCATGGAGTCCCGGCATATCGACGCCCCCGACGCGGACGCGCAGAGCAGTGCGGACGTGAAAGACTGAAGCAATGGCTTCCGCACCCCCGGCGCCCCGGATCCACTGGTTCGCGCGCCTCGAGCACCGCTTCCACGTGTGGCGGGAGGGCCGAGCGCGCCGTCACGGGCGCAGCGCCACGATCCTGCCCTTCCCCGGATACGGCGGTCCCGGTTGGGTGCGGGTCGTCGGCCGTGTCCTGATCGTGCCTCCGCAGCGCAGCACGAAGGACGGCGAGCCCGCCAGCGTGCGCGGCTGGCGCAGCTTCGTCGGCATCCCGGTGAGCTTCGCGAAGGTCACGGTGCGGATCGGGGATTCGGTGCACCACGTGGTCGCGGATCGGGGCGGCGTCGTGGACGCGGTCGTCGACGCCGAGCTCGAGTCCGGGTGGCAGACGTTCACCTTCTCCGTGGAGGGCCAGGACCCCGTCGAGGCGACGGCGTTCATCGTGGCGGAGGACACGCGCTTCGGCGTCCTCTCGGACGTCGACGACACCGTGATGGTCACGGCCCTCCCCCGTCCGTTCATCGCGGCGTGGAACTCCTTCGTGGTCGACGAGCACGCACGACTGCCCGTGCCCGGGATGGCCGTCCTGCTCGACCAGCTGCTGCGTCAGCATCCCGGCGCCCCGATGGTCTACCTCTCCACGGGCGCGTGGAACGTGGCTCCGACACTGCGACGGTTCCTCGGACGGCATCTCTTCCCCGCGGGGTCCATGCTCCTGACCGACTGGGGCCCGACCCACGATCGCTGGTTCCGCAGCGGCCGCGAGCACAAGCTCACGAACCTGCGCCGCCTGGCGGCCGAGTTCCCGCACGTGAAGTGGCTCCTGATCGGCGACGACGGACAGCACGACGAGGCGATCTACTCCGAGTTCATGGAGGAGCACCCCGACTCCGTCGCCGGCGTGGCGATCCGCCGCCTGCTCCCCGCGGAGGCCGTGCTCGCGGGTGGTCGGGCCGGACGTGAGCCGCACTCCGTCGACGTCGCCCCCTGGGTGAGCGCGGAGGACGGCGCCGGGCTTCGCGACCTGCTCGGCGAAGCCGGCATCCTCGACTGACATGTCCCTCTCGCGCACCGAATGGCAGGAGCGGGAGCGGGCTCACCACGACCGGGCGGACGCGCTCACCGCGGAGCACCGCGACCGCGCGAGCCGCGGCGAGAAGCATCCGGTCTGGGACTTCCTGTTCACCTACTACTCCTACAAGCCGGCCCAGCTGCGGCGTTGGCACCCGGGCGCGGGTGTCGAGCTGGAGGATGCGGTCGAGCGACGCGCCTGGCGGTGGTACGCCCCCGGCGAGAGCGCGGACGGCGCCGTGCCCGACGCGCGAGCCTTCGCACAGGAGAAGACCGAGCTCGCGGATCTCATCGAGCGGATGCTGCGACGCACCGCCTCCCGGCCCGGACAGTTCGGCTGCTTCGGCCTGCACGAATGGGCCATGGTGTACCGGGCCGAGGAGCATCGGCATCCCGTTCCGCTGCGCCTCGGCCAGGAGGGCACCGATCGTGTCGTCGAGGGTCACGAGCTGCGCTGCACGCATTTCGACGCGTTCCGCTTCTTCACTCCCGAGGCCGTGCCGCGCAACCGCACCGCGTTGACTCGCGACGACCAGCCGCTGTTCGAGCAGCCGGGATGTCTGCACGCGGGCATGGACCTGTACAAGTGGGCGCTGAAGCTCGGCCCGCTCATCCCGGGTGAGCTTCTGCTCGACGCGTTCGAGCTGGCCCGCGACATCCGGCTGCTCGACATGCAGGCCGCGCCCTACGACCTCGCCGCCTGGGAGGTCGTCCCGGTCGCGATCGAGACGCCGGAGGGGAAAGCCGAGTACGTGCGCCGGCAGCGGCTGTTCGCGGATCGGGGCGCCGTGCTCCGGGCCCGACTGCTCGAGGCCTGGCTCGGGGCGTCGACCGCGGCGGCCTGATCCGCGCTCAGGTCGCCGGCTCGCAGTCCGCGCACACGGACCACTGCGCGGGTGCCGCCGCGTTCTGGAGTCGCAGGGTCATCACGCGCGTCGCCGCGTCCGCCAGCCGATCGGCCGGGAGCGCGCCCGCCTCGACCGCGGCCGTGATGCCCGCGACCATGTCGCCCGCTGTGTCGGGGGTCGAGCCCGCGACCATCAGGAGCAGGTCGCTGCCGGCGGCCAGGGCGGCCACGGCGTTCGCCACCGGATCGGCGTACTCCGGGATGCCCGAGGACTGGAGCATCCCCAGGTCGTCGGTCACGATGACCCCGTCGAACCCCAGTTCATCGCGCGCGATCGCGTGCCAGGCCGGCGAGAGCGATGCCGGCGCGGGGTCCACCGCGGTGTACGCGAGATGGCCGAACATGAGCAGCGACGCCCCGGCGTCGATGCCGGCGATGAAGGGGACCGCATCGCTCGCACGCCACTCGTCGAGCGTCTCGTCGGTCGTCGGGATCGCGTGATGGGAGTCCCCCGGTGCCGCGCCGTGCCCCGGAAAATGCTTCAGAGTCGATGCGAGCACCGGTTCCTGAGCTGTCGTGGCCGCCACGACCCGCTCGGCGGAAGACGCGGGATCCGCCCCCAGGGCACGTCCGAAGATGAACGAGTCGGGATCCGCCGGAACGTCGGCGACCGTGCCGAAGTTCACGTCGATCCCGGAGCGCACCACGAGCGCGGCACGCGCCGAGAACGCCGCCGAGGTCGCGGCGGCAGGCAGGGACTTGAGCGTCGTGGACGCCGGGTACTCGTCGCTTCCGAGGCGCGAGACGATCCCGCCCTCCTGGTCGATCGCGACGAGGGGCGGGAGCGCCGGATCGATCGTGAGCGCGGCGGTGAGAGCGACGAGCTGCGACTCGTCCTCGGGGACGTTCGCCCCCATGAGCAGGAAGCCGCCCAGTCCCTGCTGCATGTAGGCGCCGAGCTCCGTCACGTCCGTGGTCGGGATGTGACCCATCACGACCGACGCGGCCTGCTGCTCGGTCGACATGTCGGCGACCAGTGCGGCGGCGTGCGCTCCCGCGGAGCCTGCGTCCGAGGCCGGCGAAGGCGCCGGGGCAGCGGATGCGCCACCCCCGGCAGCCGCTCCGATCAGCAGCACCCCGACACCGACGACGGCCGCCGTCAGGAGCGCTCCGACCCGGCCTGCGCGCATGGCTCAGGCGTCGAGTGCGTCGGCGATCGGCGTCGACGTCTCGGCGGTGCCGTTCCCGAAACGGATCGTCCGCCCGTACGTGGACGGGTTTCCGAGGGTCTCGGCGATCACGTGGGCCACGTCGGCGCGCGACACCTCGCCGCGCCCCTCGGGGTCGACGAGGATGCGCCCTGTGGGCTCGTCGAAGGTGAGCGTGCCCGGACCGAGGATCGTGCCGTCGAGGTCGGTCGAGCGGAGATGCTCGTCGGCCGCCCACTTCGCGTCGGCGTAGGGGAAGAACGAATCGCCCTCGGGCACGCCGTGGTCGGCGGTGGACCCGAGCCACGACACCATGACGTAGCGGCGCACCCCGGCATCCGCCGCGGCGTCCATGCTGCGGATCGCGGCATCGCGATCGACCGCGTAGGTGCGCTCGGGCGAGCCTCCGCCGGCACCGGCCGACCAGACGACGGCGTCGTGGCCTTCGATGATCTCTGCCAGGCCGGGCGTGTCGAGGTTCTCGATGTCGGCGACCAGCGCATGGGCGCCGGTCTGTTCGACCTCGGCGACGTGATCGGGGTTGCGGATGACCGCGGTCACCTCGTCGCCGCGGGCGACGAGAAGCGGGGCGAGCAGCAGGGCGATGCGGCCGTGGCCGCCGAAGACGATGATGCGCGACATGCCTTCACCCTACGCGCGATCGCCGACTCGGGCACCGGGGGGACGACTCAGCGCGGCCCCTGCGAGCTGTCGATCACGAACGCCTGCGGGTGCCCGGGGAGATAGCGCACGACGACCTGCTCGCCGGAGATGTACGCGTCCCTGTCCGGATACACGGCCGGGGTGAAGAAGTTGCTCTCGATCGTGTACTCGACGCCGTCGGCGGTCGTGAACGTGATCCAGTCGCCGTCCTTCGTGCCGGTCGTCGGCTGGCCGTTCTCGTAGATGTACGCACGGGTGAGCGGCACCCCGGTCAAGCTGAGGATGCCGATCACGAGGTTCGCGAGCATGACGAACGCCAGCACGCGGAAGACGATGCGGAGGATGCGACCGCCGACCTCCCCGCGCGGAGCGGCCTCGGCGACGGCGAGCCCCTCCCGCTCGCGGACGCTCCGCAGCGAAGTCGTCCTCCGCACCACCCCGCCGCTCGTCGACATCGCGAAGAGACCGAGGATCGAGAACCCCGCGATGAACACCATCGCGTAGCCGTGCGCCGCCGGGAAGTTCAGCAGCCAGAAGAACGTGTCCAGGGGGTTCATCGACCGGGCTCCTTCTCGATCGTCACGGCCACGGTGTGGGGATCCTCCCGCCGGTAGAACGCCCAGATCGGCGAGCCGACCTGGAAGCGCGAGATCGCGTCGGGATACGCGAACACCGCCGTCTCCGCCTCCCAGGTCGCCGCGCCCTCCGGGGCCATGAGCACTTTCAGCGTCAGCTCGCTCTGCCCTTCGAGGCGGCGACCCGTGGGGCGCACCTCGAGCACGGACGCAGGGACCTGGATGCCGGTGGTCCGCGCGCGCACCCGGCTGGGGTCAATGAGGCCCTTCTCGATGCGCCACTGCAGCATCGCCTCCCGGACCTCGGGCCGGTCGAAGTCGGCGAGCTCGACCGTGTCCGGATCGGTCGGGCTGTAGCGCACGGGGATCGGGCTGCCGATCTGCAGCATCGCGAGGTCGGTGGGCGGGATGAGGCCCCGCAGCTGACCGATGAAGTCGCCGCCGATGCGCGGCGTCACGCGGATGAACAGGTCGTACTGCGGAACGTCGTTGATCGACATGCCGGTGGGCGCGAGCTCGACGATCCGTCCCACGCCGATCTGCGTCTCCCCCGCGATCTTCTTGGAGCGGATGCCGAGCCCGGTGAAGGTCATGCCGAACGTGAGGATGATGCCCCAGGCGACGCCGATGAGGATCGGTGCGATCAGCGTGTCCTCCCCCGCGAACGGCAGGATCGAGGTGCGCTGATCGACGCCGAACAGACCCTCCCCCGTCCAGATTACGAGCCAGGCGGTGAGGAGCAGCCAGATCACCCAGAGCACGATGCGGAACATGCGCTCAGCGTAGCGATGTCCGATGGCCGGGAGGGAAACGCGTCAGGCGCCGGTCAGTGCGGCGGCCGCGAGGGCGCGTCTGACCCCGGTCGCCGCCGAGCGCCCTGCACGGTTCGCGCCGATCGTGCTGGCCGACGGCCCGTAGCCGACGAGCTGGATGCGCGGATCCGCGACGGCGGTCGTACCGCGCCCACCGCGGTCGAGCTGGATTCCGCCCGCGGCGCTGCGCAGGTGCAGCGGCGCCAGGTGGCCGATCGCGGGACGGAATCCGGTGGCCCAGAGGATCGCGTCGACGCGTTCGAACGAGCCGTCGGCCCAGCGCACGCCGTCGGGTTCGATGCGCGCGAACATGGGGCGGCGGTCGGCGTACGCTCCGAGGCGCTCGGCTTCGCGCTCCTGCTCGCGGAGCATGAGCCCTGTCACGCTCACGACGCTCTGCGGCGGCAGCCCGCGCGCGACGCGCTGCTCGACGAGCGCGACCGCCGCGGCGCCCGCCTCGGGAGTGAAGTCGTCGGTGCGCCAGACGGGCTCCGCACGCGTGACCCACAGCGTGCCGGTGATCGGCGCGAGGGCTCCGAGGAACTGCACCGCGGATGCCCCACCGCCGACCACGAGCACGCGCTCACCGCGGAAGTGCTCGGGACCGGGGTACTCGACCGTGTGGAACTGCTCGCCGAGGAAGGTCTCCATGCCCGGATAGTGCGGCAGGAACGGATGCGTCCACGTTCCGGTCGCGTTCACGAGCGTGCGTGTGCGCCATTCACGGTCGCCCGCACGCACCACGAGGATGCCGTCCTCATCGTCCACGCGGTCGACGTGCACCGGGCGGACGATCGGGAGGTCGTGCGCTTCCTCGTAGGCGGCGAATGTCCGCGGCACCGCGATGTTCGCGCGTTCGTCGTCGCGCGGCGGTCGCACGTCGTCCGGGAGCTCGGCGACGCCGTGCACGTCCCGCATGGTCAGTGCATCCCACCGGTGCTGCCAGGCGCCGCCCGGGGCGGCATCCGCATCGAGCACGACATGCCGGATGCCGAGCCGGCTCAGATGGTACGACGTCGAGAGTCCGGCTTGCCCCGCGCCGATCACGACGCTGTCGAGGATGCTCACGCTTCTCCACAACGTCGTGAAGGCCGACGTTGTTCCGCCGAGAGCGACGCGCCCGGACGGCATCCGTCGATTGGTGCTGCGCGTGATCCGTGTAGTACGCTGACTGAGTTGCTCCGAGAGATCGGAAGCAGTTCTGGGCCTGTGGCGCAGCTGGTAGCGCACCTGCATGGCATGCAGGGGGTCAGGGGTTCGAGTCCCCTCAGGTCCACCGATGAAATCCCGCGAGAGATCGCGGGATTTCTTGTTCCCGCTTCGGACGTGCACGCGGAGAGCTGACGCCCCCTCCTAGGCTGAGGGGATGCCGTCGAAGACCCGAGCGCGCCGAGTCCGCCTCCTCGCCGTCGCGGGCGGCGTCATCGCCGCCGGTCTGATGACGCACCTTCTCGGCCGCGGGGCTCTCGCCGACCTGGCCGGCGATGCCCTCTACGCCGTCATGGTGTACCTCCTGCTCGCGTTCGTGCGCCCCCGAGCATCCGCCCTGCTGCTGGGCACGTGCGCGCTGGCCCTGTGCACGATGATCGAGCTCTTCCAGCTGACCGGCCTCCCTGCGGCGTGGGCCGCCGAGTTCTGGCCCGTTCGACTCGTCCTCGGCGCGGGCTTCGACCCCCTCGACCTCGTCGCGTACGCGGTCGGCGCGTCGATCGCGACGATCGGCGATCTGATCCTCAGACGGCGTCGGGACCGCGATCCGCAGGGCTGAGCCGGCTCACGCGGACACGACGCGCGTCCTCGTCACAGTCGCTCGATCCAGTCGAGGAGAATCGCCCCCACGGACGCATCCACCGCACTCAGCTCGACGGCGAGATCCTCGAGGGACGCGAGATGCCACAGCGGGATGCTCGCTTCTTGAGCGCACCACCCGGCGATGGCATCGACGTCGTTCAACGCCCAGATCGCGTCGTGTCTGACATCACCGGTGAGCGCGCGTCTCGGGAACACTCCGGGCGCCATGTCTGCGCGCAGCCCCAGCCAGACATAGCGCAGGGTATCCCGTCCCACGGCGTCGTCCGCGAGCCAGCAGGACGCCGCGTAGCAGATGAGTTGATTCGAGTATCCTCGGTGCTCCGGGATGTCAGCCGGGCATCGGATGTAGTTGACCGCGCCTCTGCCCTTCACCTCCACCGCGACGACCAGTTCATGACGATCGCCGCCGTACGGGATCCGCGTGATCAGGAAGTCCGGCTCCCTTCGCGTGAGGCGTGCGGTGTGGGCGTCGACACGGCGGTTCTCGACGATCCAGTAGCCGTCGAGCAGGTGATAGTCGTATCCCTCGTCCCTGGCGCCGAGGCCCGCCGCCGCCATCATGAAGTCGATGACGCATTCCCCTGGCCGTCCGACGAGCGCGCCCAGCAGTGCGGAGATGTCCGGCTCGATGCTGCGCCCCGTGAGCAGTCGCGCCAGCCGAGCCGAGCTCCATCGCGACACGTCGCCGGGGAAGAACACCCGGCTGTCGCCGAAGTCCGGCTCGGAGAGTGCGCGCACGGACGCCAGCGTAGCGAGAACGCGGGGCGGTTCGGGCGCAGACACGACGCGTGAGGACTGCGCCCTTCAGTGCACGGCGCTCTCCCACGACGGGAACGGGTCCGCGTACGTCAGCCACGCCGCCGGGCCCGCGAGCAGCTCCTCGTCCGTGAGAGTCGCCGCGTCGAGCGCACGGCTGAGTGCGATCTCGTCCATGTCGATGCCGGTGAACGAGATGTCCTGTCCGAGCGTGAGCGGCTCGTCGTCGCCGTGGTCTCGGGCGAGCGGATCGAGGGAGATCATCTGGCCGACGTGCTCCCAGGAGCCGGTGAGCCCCGGCCGCGTCGCGATACGACACATCCCCGCGGACCGCAGCACAGCCCCGAACAGGCCGGAGCCGACCTGTTCGTCGAGCACGCGGTGGAGACGACCGGGATGGAACGGCCGCACCTGCTGATAGCGGAACGTCCGCACGCGGAGGTCGCGCATGAACGGATCGTGCTCGTCGTTGAGCGCGTGCACCCACCCCGGCTGGTGCACGTGGTCGTCGAACCGCGATTCCGGTCCGACCCGCTCGGCGCGGGTGAGACCGATCTGCGCGGCCGGCGCGAGATGGCTGAGGAGAGCGAGAAGCACCGCGAGATCGCGGGTCGGCACCTCCTCCCAACCGGTCACGATCAGGGCGCTCGCGAGCTCGATCTGCTGCACCATTCGCAACGCCCGGGCGACGTGGCGACGCGGTCGGGTGCCGGGCACCGCGTAGTACTCGTCATCGAGCAGGTCCTCGAAGAAGCGCGGAGCCGCCACCACGCACACCACCTCGCAGACGGTCGCGTCCTCGTCCCCGAGGAACGATCCGAGGGTGTCGAGCAGCGACGCCTCGGAGGGGATCTCGGCGACCAGCCGGTCCGGGCGGCCGTTGCGCACGATGTGCAACGCATCGGACGAGAAGTCGTGCGCGGCATCCGTCCTCACCCCGCTGGAGACGACACAGCGGCGGTCCTCGGCCAGGCGGCGGGCGATGTGGGCACGGGGTCCTGGGCGGTGCCCGCAGACGATGACGGTCTCGGTGCTCACGGCGCTCCGTTCTGATCAGGTCATGCTCTACTCTGTAGATGATAACCATTCTCATTAAGGAGTCGTGACATGAAAGTCCGCGCATCCCTCAAGTCCCTGAAGAACCAGCCCGGCGCGCAGGTGGTGCGCCGACGTGGGCGCGTCTTCGTGATCAACAAGCTCAATCCGCGCTTCAAGGGCCGCCAGGGCTGAGCCCGCTCACTGACAGATGGAAGACGCTGCTGACGGATGCTCTGCCGCGACGTCTTCCATCTATCGAGTCGTACGCCTGACCAGAGGAGGCTCAGTGCTCGGCGACGCGGGAGGGGACGCCGGCGCGGGCGAACGCACGCTGCGTGCGGCGCGACGGGCGCACCAGCACGGTCTCCGCGCTCAGCCGTGCGAGGGGGAGGTCGCTCGCCGAATCCGTGTGCAGCACAGCGATCTCCCCTTCCGGGAACGCCGCCCGGAACGATGCGGCCTTGGCCTCGCCGACGTTGTGCGCCGCGAACCGGGCGCCGTCCGCGAGGAAGCGCAGCTGCGAGGCATGCACCTGCACGCCGGAGACGCCGACCTCGGCGAGGTAGCGCTGCGCGAGCCATCGTTCGGTCGCGGTGCTGACGACGACGACTCCCTCGGCGGCCGAGGCGCGCAACGCCGCCAGGACCGGCGCCGGCGCGTTCCCGCTGCGTGCCGCGAGACGCCGAGCGACGACATCCGCCAACTGCAGGTACTCCTCCTCGGAGACTCCGGCGAGCGCGAGGTGCACGATCGCGCGGTTGCACCGGGGACGCAGACGCCCTTCGGGCCCGGCGAGAGCTGCGGCGAGCGCGAGCAGGGCCACGGATCCCGCGAGCCACGGGCGGCGCCGGAGCCGCGCGAAGACGAGGGCGGCCATGGTGTCCGAGCGGCTGAGCACGCCGTCGAGGTCGTAGACGGAGATCACGCGTCGTCGACCGCCCGCTCGATGACGAGGGACACACGGTCCGCGCGGTACACGTCGATCGCGAACTCGAGGCACTCCCCCGTGTCGAGGTAGGTGCGTCGGGTGAGCTGAAGCCCTCCGGACGCCAGGCGACCGCCGAGGTGGGCGCTGGCCTCCCCGTCGAGCACCACGACTTCGAGAGCCGCGGACGTGCGGGCGAGCGTCAGACCGAAGCGGCGCCGCACCTCCTCCCACAGCGATCCGGTCAGGTCGCCGTCGAGAAGCCCGGGCACGAGGTCGGCCCGGTAGTAGGTGGTCTCGAGCGCGAGCGGCTCGTCGTCCGAGCGGCGCAGACGCTGGAGCGCGTACACCATTGCGCCCGCCGCGACTCCGAGGCCGTCGGCCACCGCGTCGTCGGCGGCACGCTCCTCGGCCCAGAACAGCTCGGCGCCGGGCTGCCGACCGGCGCGGGCCACCTCCTGGGAGAAGGACCCCAGCCGAAGCTGCACGCGCGGCTCGGACACGAACGTCCCGCGGGTCGCCTCCCGGTGCACCCGGCCCTCGCGTTCGAGCACTCCGAGGGCACGGCGCACCGTCATGCGGCTCACGCCGAACTCGACGCACAGCTCGCGCTCCGGGGGCAGCGGGTCCCCGACGCCGGGATCGCCGGCGCGGATGCGCGAGCGCAGCTCCGCGGCGATGCGGACGTAGGCCGGCTCTCCCCCGCCGACGGCAGGGACCTCCTCGGGCGACTCGATGCTCACCCTTGACACGCTACCGGTCATGTCTCTATCGTACGTTGGTATAGACCAGCGTTGGTATATACCAATACTCGAACAAAGGACGTCGAGCGATGGACACCACTTCCCCCTCTCCGGGATCGGCAGCGCCTGCGGGCGCGCGCATGAAACGCGAACTGGGCCTGTACGCCTCCTTCGCGGTCGCCTTCGGCTTCGTGTCGATCGCCACGGGCATCTTCACGACCTACGGGGCCGTGCTCAACAGCAGCGGACCTCGCGGCATCTGGGCCTGGCCCATCGCGGTGGTCGGCCAGACCATGGTCGCCCTGATCTTCGGAGCGCTCGCCGCCCGGATCCCCATCAGCGGCTACGCCTACCAATGGGTGTCGCGTCTCGCGAACGCGATCCTCGGCTGGCTGACCGGCTGGGTGTCCTTCGCCTTCCTCGTGGTCGTGGTGGTCGCCGTCGACTACACGATCGCGGCGACCATCCTCCCCGAGCTGTTCGGCTACACCCCCAGCCCGGCGAACTGCTGGGTCATCACGGCCCTCGTGATGCTGCTGCAGGCGATCCTCGTCGCGCTGAGCACCAAGGTCACCAACCGCGTCAACGAGGTCGCCGTGACCGTGCAGATCATCGGCATGATCGGCATCACGGTGCTGCTCTTCGTGGTCGGCGCCGCGATCGGACGTCTCGACTTCACGACGCTCTTCGCGACCGCCCCCGTCGCGGAGGCCGGTTACTGGGACTTCGGCGGTCTCACCGACGCCGGACCCTTCCCCCTCGCCTTCCTGCTCGGCGCGTTCACGATCGTCGGATTCGAGTCGGCGGCCAACCTCGCCGAGGAGACGAAGAACCCTGAGCGCGTCATCCCTCGTGCCATGGTGCAGGCCGTGATCGCCCTCGGCGTGCTCGGAATGCTGTTCCTCATCGCGGTCACGGCCCTCGCCGGTGACACGGCGGCCCTCGCGCAGTCCGCGACGCCCGTCGCGACCGTGATCACCTCGGTCCTCGGTCCCGTCGTGGGCAAGATCCTGCTGGTGCTCGTCGTGATCTCGATCTTCTCCTGCGGTCTCGTCATCACCCTGAGCGGGACACGCCTCATCTGGGCCATGTCCCGCGACGAGCGGTTCCCCGCCTGGCAGATGCTGCGGCGCGTCAACCGCACCCGGCACACCCCGGTCGCGGCGACGCTCGGCTACCTCGTCATCACCCAGGCGATCCTTGCGATCTTCAGCGGCACCAGCGATGCTCTGTTCATCCTGTTCTCGGCAGCCACGCTGCTGCCGGCCATCATCTACGCGGGGACGGTGCTCCTGTACATCGTGAAGCGCCGGTCGCTGCCCACCAGCACCGGGTTCACCCTCGGGCGCTGGGAGGTGCCGGTGCTCGTGCTGGCGAGCGTCTGGCTCGTGTACGAGCTGCTGATCTTCCGCGACGTCTCGTTCGAGCAGCCCCGCCTCTACGTCGGCATCATGCTGGTGATCGGCATCGTCTACCTCGTGTACCTCCTCGTCACCCGCGGACGACGCGGCCTCACGATGCCCGACATGGCCGATGTCGACCGCACGTTCGACGACGACACCGTCCCCACCTCCTGATCCCCACCCCGAAGGAAGATCCGCCCGTGAACGCCTCCACCCCTCCCCCCGTCGTCGCCGTCATCGGCGGAGGCGTCGTGGGATCGGCCCTGCTCCACGTCCTCGCCCACCGCGGCGTCGATGCCCTGCTCCTGGAAGCCCAGTCCGACCTCGCGCTCTCCGCGAGCGGGACCAACTCCGGTGTGCTGCACACCGGGTTCGACTCGACGCCAGGGCAGCTCGAGACCACCCTCATCCTGCGAGCCGCGCACATCCGCCCCGCGATCCTCGACGCGCTCGGCGTCCCGACGATCCCCGCGGGCGCAGAGCTCGTCCCGCGCACACCGGAAGACCACGAGACCGTCCGCGCTCTCGCGGCGAACGCCGCCGCGAACGGCGTCGAGGCGAGCATCCGCGCCTCCGACGGAGCGCTGCTCGTCCCCGGCGAGTCCGTCACGGACCCCGTGGCGTTCACGAGGGCGCTGGCCGCGTCCGCGGTCGCCGCCGGTGCGCGGATCGAGACGGGTGCCCGAGTCACCGCGATCACCCCCACGGACCAGGGACTCGTCCTCGACACGGCGGACGGCGGACGTCACGAGGTCGCAGTCGCGATCAACGCGGCCGGCCTCTACGTCGACGAGATCGCCCGACTGATCGGCGACGACTCCTTCGAGATCTATCCGCGCAAGGGCGAGTTCTTCGTGTTCGAGCTGCCGGACGGGGAGACGCTCGACCGGATCATCCTGCCCGTGCCGACCAAGCGCACCAAGGGCGTGCTGGTGTTCCCGACGCTCGACGGGAAGGTCGTCGCCGGCCCCACCGCGGTCGACCTCGACGACAAGGAGGACTGGAGCGTCCGCCCCGAGGCGCGAGACGAGATCCTCGCGAAGGCGGTCGAGCAGTTCCCGACGCTCGCGGGCCTCGAGCCGGTCTTCAGCTACGCGGGTCTGCGACCGGCCGGGCGCGACAGCAACTACGTGGTCGGCCCATCGACGGTCGACGCTCGACTGATCAACGTCGCCGCGATCCGCTCGACCGGCCTCACCGCGTCGCTCGGCATCGCCGATCACGTCGTCGGGATGCTCCCCGACCTCGGCATCCCGGTGGGTGAGCTCCGCCCGCCGACGCCGACCGCCCCGATCGTCGCCGACGGGCCCTGGTGGCGCCGCACGGCCGCGCACCGCGAGAGCGAGGCGTCATGACCACCGTCCTCGCGATCGATCAGGGCACCTCCGGCACCAAGGCCGTCGTCGTGGGCGCCGACGGCGAGGTCCTCGCGCTCAGCGAGGTGACGGTCCGCCCGACCTATCTCCCCGGCGGCGGCGTCGAGCACGACCCGGATGCCGTTCTCGACTCGGTCCTCCGCGCGGGCCGGGTCGCCGTGAACACCGCGAACGTCGACGTCGACGTCGTCACCCTCGCGAACCAGGGCGAGACGGTGCTCGCGTGGGATCCCGACACCGGGCGTCCCCTCTCGAACATGATCGTCTGGCAGGACCGGCGGTCGGAGTCGATCTGCGCGGAGCTCCGGGAGCACGCCGACGACATCGCCGCGCGCACCGGACTCGTGCTCGACCCGTACTTCTCCGCTCCGAAGCAGGCGTGGCTGCGGCGCGAGATCACGACCGAGGGCGTCGTCACGACCTCGGACAGCTGGTTGCTGCACCGGCTCACCGGGGAGTTCGTGACGGACGCCTCCACCGCCAGCCGATCCCTCGTGGTCGACCTGGACGAGGTGTCGTGGGACCCCGGGCTCCTCGCTCTGTTCGGCCTCGCCGACGAGCGGATGCCGAGCATCCTCGCGTGCGACGACGTGGCAGGCTCCACCACGGCGTTCGGAGCGTCCGCAGCGGTCGGCGGGCTCGTGGTCGATCAGCAGGCCGCGCTCGTCGCCCAGGCGTGTCTGCGGCCGGGCGAGGCGAAGTGCACGTTCGGCACCGGGGCCTTCCTGCTCGCGAACACCGGTCGTGAGGCCGTGCGCTCCACGGCCGGACTGGCATCGTCCGTGGCGTGGCAGCAGGGTGGACGCACGACGTACTGCCTCGACGGCCAGGTCTACACGGCCGCCTCCGCCGTGCAGTGGCTCGAGCGTCTCACGTTCATCGACACCGCCGCCGACCTCGACCGTGTCGCCGCCGACGACTCGCACGGCGTGCTCTGCGTGCCGGCGCTCGCGGGCCTCGCCGCGCCCTGGTGGCGCCCGGACGCGACCGCGACCTTCTCCGGCATGACGCTGTCGACCGGTAGCGAGCACCTCGTCCGCGCCGTCCTCGAAGGGATCGCGGCGCAGGTCGCCGAACTCGCGCGGGCCATGGCGGGCGACCTGGAGCGCCCGCTGCAGCGTCTGCGCGTCGACGGAGGGCTCACCCGGAGCCGGGTGCTCATGCAGGCAGTGGCCGATCTCATGCGCATCCGCGTCGACGTGTACCCCTCGTCGCACGCGACCCCGCTCGGCGCCGCCGCCCTCGCACGATGCGCCGTCACCCCGGGGCTCGCCCTCGAGGACGCGATCATCCCGTGGACGCCCGTGCAGACCTACGAGCCGCAGTGGTCGGACGACCGTGCCGAGGAGTTCTCCGCGCGCTGGCGCACGGTCGCGGAAGCCCACGCCTGAGCTCCCGAGCCATCACCGATGGCACGGCTCGCGCCGGATAGCCAGGGTCTTGTCCTCCTGCGATGGTCTGATAGAAAGACCAGGCACCGATCAGCGAGCAGTGGGAGGCACACGTGATGGGACTGTTCCGGCGACCGGAGCCGATGAGCGACGAGGCGGCCGCGCGCCTGACGGGCGAGACCGGTCGTCTGTGGTCGCGCGGCTGGGGCCTCGCCGCCACACGCAGCCTCCAGACCCTTGCGGTTCTCGCGCTCGTCGCAGTGGGCGTCCTCGTCATCACCCAGCTCTCCCTCGTGTTCATCCCCGTCACCATCGCGCTGATCCTCGCCTGCGCGATCCACCCGCTCGTCGCCCTCATGCGCCGGAAGGGCGTGCCGTCGATCCTCGCGACCTGGATCGCGCTGATCGGGATCCTCGCGGTCCTCGGCGGCATCGTCTGGGTCATCGTGCTCACGGTGCGTTCGCAGTGGGACGACCTGGTCGACTCCGCGACCGACGGCATCACGCAGGTGACCGCGTGGCTCGACACGCTGCCCTTCGACATCGCGTCGATCGATCTCGACGACGTCTGGGCGAGCGCGGGAGACTTCCTCACGAGCGCCTCCTTCGGCCGCGGGGCGCTGGCCGGCGTCTCCGCCACCGCGAGCTTCTTCACCGGCCTCGCGCTGATGATCGTCGTGCTGTTCTTCTTCCTCAAGGACGGTCCGCGCATCTGGGAGTTCCTGCTGCGGCCGTTCACCGGAGCGAGCTACGAGCGCGCTCGCCGCATCGGCGACAAGACGGTCGACGTGTTCGGAGGCTACATCCGGGGCACCTCGATCGTCGCCGCCGTGGATGCCGTCGGCATCGGGATCGGCCTCGCGATCCTGCAGATCCCGCTGGCCGTGCCGCTCGCCGTGATCGTGTTCCTCACCGCGTTCATCCCGCTGGTGGGCGCGACGGCAGCCGGCATCCTCGCAGCCCTCGTCGCGCTCGTGACGCACGGCCCGCTCGCGGCGCTGATCGTCGTCGGCATCGTCGTGCTCGTGAACCAGTTGGAGGGCAACTTCCTGCAGCCGGTCGTGATGGCGCGCTCGCTCAAGCTGCACGCTCTCGTCATCCTCCTCGCCCTCACCGCGGGGACGATCCTCGGCGGCATCGTCGGGGCGGTCCTCTCGGTCCCGCTCGCGGCGGTCGCCTGGGGAATCATCACGGTGTGGGACGGCCCGCACACCCCCGCCCGCCCCTTCCGCAGGAAGCGCGACGAGACGGTCTAGGCGTACTCCTCGTCGGCCCGCACGTCAACGGACTCCTGCGCACCGCGGGTCGCTCGTAGCGTGGCTTCACCAGCCACGAGAGGAGCACGTCATGAGCAATCCCCCCATTCCCCCGATCCCGCCGCTGGACGGAGACGACGACGACCTGGATCCCGCGATCCGCGAGGTCGACGGGGAACGCGAACTCGACCCGGATGCGAACCCGGACCGCATTGACAGCGCCGACGCCGATCGACTGGCCGCGGAGGGCGACGCCTGATCAGCTCCCGCCCGCGGAGGCGACCTGTGCGCGCCACCACGGCGTCTCGATGAAGCCGCGCTTCATGAACACGAGCTCCATGGCGGCGTTCCACCCCTTGACGCCCTTGAGCTGGGCGATCGTGCCGGTGAGGAAGTCGTGCAGGGTCTCCGTGCTCGGCAGGATGATCTCGCAGTAGAGCGAGTTCTCCTCCAGCGCGGCCGCCAGGAACCGCACGGACACGTGCTGCGACAGCGTCTGCGCCACCGACGCGAGCCGCGACGGCTCGACGCGCAGCATCAGGAGCGTCTCGGCGCTCATGCCGAGAGCGGAGGCCGGCACCATGGTGACCGTCGTGAGGCACCCCGCCGAACGCATCCGCTCGTAGCGGCGTCGCACGCTGCTCTCGTTCATGTCGAGCTTCGCGGCGATCGACAGGAACGATGCCCTCCCGTTGTCGCTGAGCTCGCGGACGATCGCGTGATCGGCGTCGTCGAAGTGCGAGGGGTCACAGGTGTTGGGCGCCGGCATGTACGACGTGGGGTCGCTCGCGGCTTCGGCGTGCGAGTCGTAGAGCTGTCGCCCCCAGTCGAAGCTCACCTTGTACGTGTGCACGACGAGATCGCTGCGCCATCGCTCCACCCCGGGGATGGCCTGCAGATCGGTGAGCACGTGCGCGTAGTTCGCGGAGTCTCCGGGGATCACGACCTCGGCGAACACGTCGAACTTGCCGGTCACGAGCGTCACGAACCGCACGTACGGCGATCCGATGAGCGCCTCCGCCACGCCGAGCTGCGAACCGGGCGTGCAGTTGATGCGCACGAAGAACGTCTCGACGTGCCCTTCGCTGCCGAGCGTCGGCACGATGCCGACGCGAACGATCCCCTCCGCGAGGAGCTGCTGGCCGCGTCGGGTCACGGTGGACACGGAGGCGCCGGCGAACTCGGCGATCGACGTCCAGCTCGCGCGGCCGTCCTGCTGCAGTGCGACGACGATGCGTCGGTCCAGATCGGTGACGTCCCTCACCAGGGGCGCCGAGCTCATGCCGTCGGCGGGTGCACCCGGTGCAGGAACGTGCGCACGGTCTCGGTCCACGCCTCTGCCTCCTCGATCTGCGGGGAGTGCCCCGACTTCTCGAACACCACCATCTCGGAGTCCGGGATGAGATCGGCGATCGTCTGGCTACACGATACTGGCGTGATCCAGTCGGTCCGGCCCACGGTGATGAGTGTCGGCACCGCGATCTCGGGCAGCCGCGGCTTGAGGTCGTAGTTCGGCAGGTTCACCGAGAACGCGTAGTTGTGCGCACGGTAGCGGTACGGCGTGGCCTGGACCTTGCGTTCGACGGCCTCCGGGTCGTACACGAAGTCGTAGAGCGGCAGGATCTCGCGCCAGCAGTCCTTGAGATCCTCGTCGTCGCGCACCTGTCCGACGTCGATGCGGTCGAACTTCTCCATGTCGATCGTGACGCGGTCGGAGGCGAGGGCGTTCTCGCGCGCGAGGTGCGCGTTGGAGTTGTCCGGCGACGTGTCGCGCAGCACGATCGCCGCGACCCGGTCGGGATAGCGCAGCGCGTACTCCATCGCCATGAACCCGCCGTAGGAGCCGCCGGCCATGACGATGCGCTCGGCGCCGATCCACTCGCGCAGGCCGTCGATGTCGGCCGCCCACTGCTCGTGGCTGTACACGCCCTCGCCCTCGCTCTGACCGCTGCCGCGAGCGTCGAAGACGACCACGCGATACTCGTCGGCCAGGCGGCCGAAGCTCGCGCGCGGCTCGGCCCGGGACCCCAGGCCGGGTGCCCCGTGATGAGTGATGATGACGGGTGCGTCCTCGGGGCCGAGCACCTCCACCGCCAGATGGTTGCCGTTGATCTCGACCCACTCGTGGTCGCTGGTCGCTGCGGCGAACTCCGGGGAGACCTCCGGTGTGCTGGTCATCGTCTTCCTCTTCCTGTCGTGATCTCTGGAGTGTGGCGTGCTCGACGGCGCACTGGGGTCAGATCGGGATCGTGCAGTCGTCGAGCGCGCGGGGGAACGTCGTGAGCGCCTCCGCACCGTCGACGGTCACGAGCATGCTGTCGCTGATCCGGTACCCGGCGTGCCCCGGCACGTAGATGCCGGGTTCGTTCGACACCACCATCCCCGCCCGGAGCACCGTGTCGTCGCCGTCCTCGAGCCACGGCGCCTCGTGCATCCCGAGGCCGATGCCGTGGCCCTGGCGGTGCCGGATGAACTCCCCCAGCCCCGCGTCGCGGATCACGTCGAGGCACAGCCGGTTCGCCTCGCGGCACTCCAGTCCCTCGCGGATGGTCTCGCGGCCGAGCTGCTGCGCGGCATGGATCGTGTCGTGATAGCGGCGCTGCTCGGTCGTGGGCTCGCCGAGCACGAAGGTGCGCTCCCCCTCGATGAAGCGCCCGCCGACGGCGCACCCCAGCGACAGCATGAACGTGTCGCCGGCGCGCAGCCGGTTCACCGAGGGCAGGCCGTGCGGGAAGGCGGAGTTCGCTCCCGAGTACACGAGTCCGCCGGCGAGCAGCGACGCGACGACGACGTTGCGGTGCTCGGCGTACATGAGGCCCGCGCCGGTCGCGGTGACGTGCCTCTCCAGCTCGGCCTCGGTCGGCAGGTCTCCCCCGGCCGCGACGGCGTCGACGACGAGCTGCACGCCGGCGTCCAGCATCCGATCGGTGATCCGCGCCGCCTCACGGTGCAGCGCCACCTCCTCCGGGTGCTTCACGAAGCGGGCGCGCGTGATCAGATCGGTGCCGACGAGGTCGGCGGCGCCCATCGCCGCACGCGCCGCGGAGAGGCGGTCGTAGGGCATGGTCGAGGCGAAGCCGACCCGGCCGCGCGGTCGCACGGCATCGGCGAGCACCGCGAACGGCGGGACGACCCCGGGGTACTCGAAGAACGCGACGAGCTCGCCGCGTGCGGACTGCGATTGCGCGTACTCCCGCTCGAGCTCGGGCAGCAGCAGGACGACGCGACCCGAGGCCTCCAGCCACACCGCGACGGGGCGCTCGGACGGGTGGTGGAAGAACGCCGTGAGATACGCGATGTCCTCGGGACTCTCGGTGAGGAGCGCATCGAAGCCCTCCTCCGCCATCATCTCCCGCACCCGCGCCTGGGTGCGGTCGAAGAACTCGGGAGCGAGCCGCTGGTCGAACCGTTCCATGTGTTCTGCTCCGTTCATCGCTTGAGGTGGCGGGGATTGCGAGCGTCGTTGTAGGCGATCGAGAGCAGTGTCGCCGACAGCACGAGGATGAGGATGGCGATCGACGGGAACAGGGTGAGCCACCACGCGCTCACCATGGCGCCGGCCTGCTGCGCTTCGTAGAGGATGCGTCCCCAGGACCACGTCGTGGGATCGCCGAGTCCGAGGAACGCGAGTCCGGCGGCCGAGAGCACCGCGCGGGACGCCGTCACGACGACCGAGACGACCACGACGGGCGTGACGGCCGGAAGCACATGGCGCGTGATGATCCAGAACGGGGAGGTCGTCATGAGGCGCGAGGCGTCGACGTAGGGCAGGCCGACGACCGTGAGCGCCTGCGAGCGCACGAGACGCGTGACCTCGGGCCACGAGAACGCGGCGACCACGAAGATGATCGTGCTGGTGCTCGGGCCGACGAGGGCGGCGATGAGGATCATGAGGGGCAGCACCGGCAGCGACAGCGTCATGTCGACGATCACACTGATGATGCTGTCGAGGCGTCGGAAGTAGGCGCCGACCACCGCGATGATCGTGCCGAACACGATCGCGATGACGGAGGCGGCGACCGCGACCAGCACGCTCTGCTGCGTGCCCCAGATCACCTCGGAGAACACATCCCGCCCGAGGGCGTCGGTCCCGAACCAGTGCTCGCCGCCCGGAGGGCGCAGGACGTCGGGCCCGTAGCTGGCGGGGTACGGCGCGATGAGCGGCGCGGCGAGCGCGACGACCACGAGCAGGATCAGCAGTCCCAGGGAGATCATGCCGAGCGGGTCTCGGCGGAACGCGCGCCACGTGTGCGCGCTCGCGCGCTCGCTGCCGACCGCGGCCGGCTCGGTGAGGGGCGCGCCCTCGGCGGAGGGCAGAAGCGGAGCGGTCATGACGTCTTCACTCTCGGGTCGAGGTAGCCGTAGACGATGTCGGTGGCGGTGTTCGCGACGACGACCGTCGCGGCGAGCATGAGGAAGGCGCCCTGCAGCACCGGGAAGTCGAGCTGCGTGACGGCCTCGTAGATGCCGCGCCCGATCCCCGGGTAGGCGAACACGGTCTCGGTGAGCACGGCTCCGCCGACGAGGAAGCCCAGCTGCAGGCCGATCAGGGTCGTCGTGGGGAGGAGCGCGTTGCGCAGCGCGTGCTTCCAGAGGATGCGACGGCCGCGGAGTCCGTTGGCCTTGGCGAGGAGGATGTAGTCCTCACTGAGCGTCTCGATGAGGGTCGACCGCATCGTCAGCACGTACGACCCGACCTGGATGAGCATGAGCGACACGGCCGGGAGCACGAGGTGCTGCGCGACGCTGAGGTACCACTCCATGCCGTAGGTGTTGTTGGTGTACGCCCCGCCGATCGGGAACCACCCGAGGTTGAGTCCGAACACGAACAGCAGGAGGATCGCGACGCTCGGCACGAACAGCGACTGTCCGGTGACGCCGAGGATCTGGACGGCGCGGTCGATGAAGCGCCCCTTGTGCGAGGCGGCGGCCACACCGAGCGGGATGCCGATCAGGATGGTCAGCACGAGCGCCGTGATCGTGAGCAGCAGCGTCCAGGGAAGCCGCTGCAGCAGCACGTCCAGCACGGGGATCGACTGCGTGAACGAGATCCCCAGATTGCCCTGCACGAGCTGCCACATGTACAGCCCGTACTGGACGATCAGGGGCTGGTCGAGCCCGTACTGCTCGAGGATGGTCGCCCGGATGGCGTCGGTCATGTTCGGACTCGCCAGGGCGAGTGCGGGGTCTCCGGGGAGCAGGCGGAGCAGCAGGAACGTCACGGTCACGGCGAACCAGATCGTGAGCAGGCCTCGCCCTGCGCGACGGAGAATGAACGATGCTCGGGACACCCGGGCGACCTTCCTCGAGATGTGCGGTGTTTACTCGACCGGGTGCGCGCTCGCGAGCGAGAGCGGGTTCACGATCGAGAGCAGCTCACTCGGCTTCGAGATGAAGCCGGCCCATTCATCGCTGGCCGCGAAGAACAGGTTCTGCGTGTACATGATGTTGTCGTAGACCTGCTCGTGCACGATCTTGTTGGCCTCGCGCATGATCGAGATCTTGTCGTCCTCGTCGAACGTGACCATGCCCTCCTGGATCAGGGCGTTGAGCTCCGGGTCGTCGACGTGGGTGTAGTTGATCGCTCCACCGGGGAGGTACGACAGCGCGAAGTTCGTCACGGGGTCGTCCATGATCGCGAAGTTGCCGGCGTAGATGTCGTAGTCGCCCTCGTTGGTCATCGAGAGGTACGTGTTCCGCTCGGTGCCCTGCAGCTCGATCGTGATGCCGGCCTCGGCCGCGCTGTCCTTCACCATCTGCGCCCACTGGCTCGTGACGCTGTCCTGCAGCGAGTAGATCAGACGGAACGAGATCGGGAAGGTGCCGTCGGCGCCGGCGGTGTAACCGGCGTCCTCCATGAGCGAGCGCGCCTTGTCGGTGTCGAACTCGTACTCCGTGACGGAGTCGTCGTAGTACTTGGCCAAGACCGGCATGAGCGCGCTCGACCCGGTCGAGACCGCCTGCCCCTGCAGCACGACCGTGCGGATGGCGTCGTAGTCCACCGCGTGGGCGAGCGCCTGGCGCACCTCGGTCTTCGCGAGGTCGGGCTTCTCCATGTTGTACACGAGGTGGGCGTAGCCGAGTCCGGGCGCCTCGATGACCTGGAGGCCGTCGGTGCTGCTGAGCTGATCGACCTGCGCGGGTGGCAGGGCGTTCGCGATCACGTCGATCTCGCCGCTCTGCAGGGCGAGGATCTCGGTGTTCACGTCGGGGTACACGCGGTACACGACCTCGGCGGGGCCGGGGACGCCACCCTCGACGAGGGGGTAGTCCTCGACGCGCTTCAGCGTGTAGTGCTGCCCGACCTGGAAGTCGTCGAGGATGAACGGCCCCATGCCGACCCATCCGCCGGTGCTCCCGTCGTTCGCGAACTCCGCGATCGATCCCTGCGGCTCGAAGATGTGCTTCGGCACGACGACGCCCCAGAAGCCGATCTCGTCGATGATCGAGGAGTCCGGCTGCGTGAGCGTGAGCTCGACCCGGGTGTCCGAGACGGCGGTCGCGGTGTCGAGACTGCCGAGCTGTCCGTAGAACGTGCCGGGCGCCTGGTCGCGCTTGACCGCGTTGAGCGTCCACGCGACGTCTTCGGCCGTCAGCGGCTCGCCGTCGCTCCAGGTCAGGTCGTCCCGGATCTCGTAGAACCCCGTGGTGTCGTCGACGTAGCCCCAGTCGGTGGCGACGTGCTCCTCCTTCGTCCCGTCGTCGCTGATGCTCAGCAGGTGCGGGTACATGAGGTTGGTGACCCAGGAGTCCGTACGGCTGTTGCCGAGCACCGGGTTGAAGTTCACGACGTCGGTCGTCGTGCCGATGCTGAGAGTCTCGTCGCTCGGGCCGGTGGCCCCGGAGGACTCCCCCGGCTCCGGCGCCGTCGGTGCGCACGCGGCGAGGCCGACGGCGAGTGCCGCGGCCGCGCCGAGCGCGAGGAACTTGCTGTGCTTCATCAGACCCAAACCTCCTCGAGGACGCGCATGGTGTTCCCGCCGACGACCGCGCGGATCTCGTCGTCGGAGTAGTCGTGCTTCACGAGCCAGCCGATGATGTTGTAGAACGCCTCGGCGGGGTTCTCGATCCCGTCGACGTACGGCTGCTTCTCGTACTCGACGTTGGCGTGCGCCTGGCCGAGCGACAGGTTGGACGAGAACGCGTCGTGCAGGCCCACGTGGTCACCGAACAGGGTGTCGGGGCCGAAGCTCACGTGCTCGAGCCCGACCAGGTCGACGCAGTACTGGAAGTGGTCCATGACCGAGTCCAGCGAGTGCTTCGGATGCTGGGGCGAGATCGTGGTGTGCGGGGCGGCCTCGATGCCGATGACGCCGCCGCGCTTCGCGCACTGGATGATGGTCTCGTCCGTCTTCATGCGGTTGGTCGGCCACAGGCCCCGGGCGCCGGCGTGCGTGATGAACACCGGGACCTTCGAGTGCGCGATCACGTCGAGACAGGTCTGGTCGCCCGAGTGCGAGATGTCGATCGCGATGCCGAGCTTGTTCATGCGCTCGACCGCGCGCTCGCCGAAGTAGGTGAGACCGCCGTCGCCGCGCTCCTTGAGACCGCCGCCGAGCATGTTCGCCTCGGAGTACGCGATCCCCATCTGACGCACGCCGAAGCCGTACAGCACGTCGAGCCGATCGACCTCGTTCTCGATCATGGTCGAGGCCTCGAGCGCGAAGATGTGGGCGACGCGGCCCGTCTCGGCCGCGTGGCGGATGTCCTTGATGGACTCCGCCTTGATGACGAAGTCCTGATGGGCGAGGTCGGCCATGCGCACGCCGAGGTCGAAGAGCACATCCTGATACTTCCAGCCCGCGTCGCTCGAGATGCAGCAGGTGCCGTCCATGCCGTTGTCGAAGACGGCGGTGAGACCCGAACGAGCGAGGCCCTGGTAGCCGGTGGGTTCGCGGCCCTGGCGGATGTGGTCGCGGAGCTCGCCCATGTCCTCGGGGAAGACCTGGACATGCTCGTGCAGGGAGATCACGGTCTCCTCGCGCAGGAGGCGCTCGGTGCGCTCCTTCTGCCCGTCGCTGAGCTCGAGGCCCTCGTACGCGGGGACACGGCCGATCTGTGCCGCGTAGCGGAACTCCCGGTAGTCCTTGCCCGCTTCGAGGTAGTCGTACGCGGTGTAGCCGGTGTAGCGGTCTGCTGGTTCGAGCACGGATGCGCTCCTTCGGTTCGGTGTGCGGGTGCCTCCCCGATCCATCGTCGGGAGATTTCCTCGAATCTCGACGATTTCGGCGTCTGTGTCAACTAGTTTGCGAAAATTCGGCACAGATGTTTCCTGATCGAAACATTTCAGAGCCGAAGTCCTGGCATGATGGCTCCATGGAGAACACGTCCGGATCGGAAAACGGCCCCGTCCTCGAAGTCCGCGGCCTCACCGTCACCCTGCACGGAGACGGACGCAGCGCGCGTGTCGTCGACGACATCGACCTGTCTGTGCGCCGCGGCGAGGTCTTCGCCCTGCTCGGCGAGTCCGGATCGGGCAAGTCCATGACCGCCCGCGCGATCATGGGGCTCATCGAGGACGGCGAGGTCGGCGCGACCACGCTGCGCCTCGGCGACGCCGACCTCCTCTCCCTCTCCCCCGAGCAGCACCGTCGCCTGCGCGGCGTCACCGTGAGCCTCGTGATGCAGGACGCCCTGTCGGCGCTCAACCCCGTGCTCAGCATCGGCGACCAGATCATCGACCTGCTCCGTGCGCACCGGCGGATCAGCCGTCGCGACGCCCGCGTCCGCGCCGTGGAGTTGCTCACGCTCGTCGGCATCCCGTCCCCCGAGAAGCGCGTGCACGACTACCCGCATCAGTTCTCGGGCGGTCAGCGGCAGCGCATCCTCATCGCGATGGCGATCGCGCTCGACCCCGACCTCATCATCGCCGACGAGCCCACCACCGCGCTCGACGTCACGGTCCAGGCGCAGATCCTCGACCTGCTCCTGTCGCTCCGCGACCGTCTGGGCATGGGCATCCTCCTGATCACCCACGACCTCGGCGTCGTGATGGAGGTCGCCGACCAGGTGGCCGTGATGCGCACGGGACGCATCGTCGAGGCCGGCAGCGCCGACGAGGTGCTGACCTCCCCGCAGCATCCGTACACGCAGCAGCTCCTGCACTCGATGCCGAAGGACGTGAGCGCGGCAGCCGAAGACGACGGTGCCGCCCCGATCCTCCGGGCGACGGGCGTCGAGCGCACGTTCCGCTCGGGCAGTGGGCGTCGGGCGCACCGGGTCGCCGCGGTGGCCGGGGTCGACCTCAGCCTGCGGCCGGGAGAGATCCTCGCGATCGTCGGCGAGTCCGGCAGCGGCAAGTCGACGCTCGCCCGGATGCTGGTGGGCCTCGACTCCCCCGACGCCGGGTCGCTCGTGTACCGGGACCAGGACGTCACGCGCGGCCGCCTCGCGGATCGCAAGACCCTGCGTCGCGGGGTGCAGATGGTGTTCCAGGACCCCTATATGTCGCTGAACCCGCGCATGACCGTGCAGCAGATCGTCTCCGAGCCCCTCGCCGCCACGCGTACCGGCTCGCCCGCGAGCCGACGTGAGCGGGTCGCGGAGCTGCTGGAGCTCGTCGGCCTCGCACCCGAGATGGCCTCGCGCTTCCCCCACCAGTTCTCCGGCGGTCAGCGTCAGCGCATCGGCATCGCGCGGGCTCTCGCCCTCGACCCCGACGTGCTCGTGTGCGACGAGCCGGTCTCGGCGCTCGACGTCTCGATCCGCGCGCAGATCATCGACCTGCTGTGCGACCTGCGCGAACGGCTCGGGATGTCGATCGTGTTCATCGCGCACGACCTGTCCCTCGTCCGTCACATCGCCGACCGCGTCGCGGTCATGTACCTCGGGGACATGGTCGAGGTGGGCGACACCGAGACGGTCTACCGCACGCCTGAGCATCCCTACACGAAGTCGCTGCTGTCGGCGATCCCTCCGCAGACGCGTGCCGATCGGGGCATGCTCTCGCGGCGCACGCGCCTCAGCGCCTGAGCGGAGACCCCGTCAGGTCGCGAGCAGCGGCGGGAGGTGCGGGATGGCAATCGGACGCGTCGCGCGCGTCGAGTCCTGCATGCGTGAGACGTCCTCCAGCACCTGGTAGGCGTCCGAGTAGCGGATCGCCAACGGCAGATCCCGCAGCCACACGACCTCCACCTCGGTCTCCGCGTACTCGTACACGCAGGCGACGAGATGCCGCGGGTCGTTCTCGGGATACCTCTGGTCGTTGATCACCCACTCCGTCGGAGTGATGCGGTTGAGCACGTATCGCGGCTCCGGATCTCCGGCCATGTGTCGGTCCTCCAAGACTCTCTCCCCTTGGGAGAGATCCTCTCCGGATCCGAGCCCGAGGCACAGCCCCTTGACACTCCGGGCGCGCTGTGCGGCCCGGTGTCAGCGCGCGGGACGGATCGTCAGATCGGTCAGCGCGGCGTCGTCCGGGAGGTCCAGCGCGGTGAGGATCGTCGTCGCGACGGACTCCGCCGTGATGAACCGCGAAGGGTCGTACTCGCGCCCCTCCTGCTGGTGCACGCGCTCCTGCATGGGGGTCGCGGTGCGCCCGGGGTACACCGAGGTGACGCGCACCCCGTGCTCGGACTCCTCGGCCCGCAGCGAGTCGGCCAGTGCGCGCAGACCGTGCTTCGATGCGGCGTACGCCGCCCATCCGGCGTGCGCGTGCAGGCCGGCGCCCGAGTTGACGAACACGACTCGACCGCGGGCGACGCGCAGGAGCGGCAGCAGGAGCCGGGTGAGCTCCGCGGGGCCGACGAGGTTCACCGCGAGCTGCTGCTCCCACAGCCCTGCGGGCAGATCGGCGACCGGGCCGAGGTCGACGACGCCGGCCACGTGCACGATCGAGTCGATGCGCTCGGGCAGAGCCTGCTTCGACAGCGCCCAGGACAGGCGTCCCGGCTGCGCGAGGTCTCCGACGAGGGTCGTGGAACCGGGATGCTGCGACGCGATCTCCCGCGCGCGGCCCGCATCGCGGGCGAGCAGCACGACCTGATCGCCGCGCTCGAGCAGACGGTGCGTCACGACGGCGCCGATCCCCGAGCCCGCGCCCGTGACCAGATGCGTGCGCATGTCAGGCGCGGTCGGCGGTGGGCTCGGCGAGCTCGAACGGCACGACGGGGCAGTCCTTCCACAGGCGCTCGAGGCCGTAGTAGACCCGCTCCTCCTGGTGGAAGACGTGCACGATCAGATCGCCGAAGTCCAGGAGGACCCAGCGGGCCTCCGCGCGGCCCTCGCGGCGCACGCGCTTGTGTCCGGCCTCGATGAGCCGGTCCTCGACCTCGTCGGCGATCGCGGCGACGTTGCGCTCGCTGTTCCCGGTGACGAGGAGGAAGATGTCCACGAGCGGAAGGGGCTCGGAGACGTTGAGCGCGACGAGATCCTCGCCGCCCTTGGAGACGGCGGCGTCCGCTGCGAGCTGCAGCATCTCTACGGCGGTGTCAGGTGACTGCATCAGAACACATTCGTGGTGAAGGCGATGATGACGGCGACGCCGACAGCGAGTGCCAGACCACCCGCCACGATCGCGAGGATGAGCATGAGCCGGTTGCCCTTCTCAGGGGCGGGAGGACGGATGACCTCGCCGGCCGGCTTGATGGTGCTGATCGCCGAACTGGCGGCGATCGGAGTGGGCGACGACGCGGGGGGCAGCTCGCCGTCGATGAGCACGGCGTCCACCTCCTTGCCGTCGGTCGTGCCGTCGGCGTGACCGCGAGAGCCCAGCCCCTTCGGCAGTTCGTACGATCCGGTGACGAGGATCTCGCCGGTCGAGGCCACGGGACCCGACAGCGACCCCTCGCCGGGGCCCGGCGTGAAGATCAGCGTGTTGCCCGCACGGTGCGAGCCGGTCGTGTCGCCGACCGTGAGAAGTTCGTCGAAGGAGGGAGCGAAGGGTTTCTGCGGCTCCGGGGCGGCATCCGCGAGCACGCCCTGCCCGAACGCGGAGTTCACCGTCGGTCGCTCTCCCGTGCTGACGTCGACGTCCTCGGAGTCCGCGACGTCGGAGAGCACGTCGTCCTCGTCGGGCTCGGGCTCGACCGGGGTCTCGACCTCGATGCCCAGCGCGGCGACCGCGGCGACCGGGTCCTCGTCGTCGTCGGACGACTCGTCCCGGCTCTCGACGGCGGTCTCGGGGGTGAACGGCGCGATCGGGACCTCGCCGACGGAGTCGACGCTCGCTGCGGCGCTGACCGGGGCGATGACGATCTCCTCGTCGGCCTCGGCGTCGTCCTCGACGGTCGGGGCCTGCTCGACCGGGGCGGGAGCCTCTTCCACGACGGGAGGGGCTTCCTCGACGGGAGCGGAGAACGCGGGGACGGCGGTCACGAGAGGCGACTGCGCGGCCGGCGCCTCGTCAGAGGGCGCGGAGTCCTCGACGGGGAGGGTCTCCTCGGCGGGGACGTCCTCCTCGCCGACGACCGGGACCGACGCGGTGGCAGCGCGCTCACGCTCGCGGATCTGACGACGAGTGAGGCGGCCGTCTGCGGACGGCTCCTCGGACGGTTCCTCGGCCGGAGCAGCCGGGCGCGGAACGGGCGGTGCGGGCGGGGTCGCCGCGGCGGCAGCCGCCTCTGCGGCCTCGTCGGGCGTGATGACCGGCGTCGATCCGGTCAGTCGGATCTCCCGCAGCTGCTTGCGTGTCAGCGGACCCTGCTCGTTCTGATCCGATGTACTCATGCCTTGCTCCGATACAGATGATGCTTCGCGATGTATTGAACGACTCCGTCGGGGACGAGGTACCACACCGGCTGGTCGTCACGGACCCGCTCACGGCAGGCCGTCGACGAGATCGACAGCGCAGGCACTTCCAGCTGGCTGACGTTGTCGCTCGGGAGGCCGTCAGTGCTCAGGACATGCCCTGGACGTGAGACCGCGACGAAGTGGGCCAACTCCCACAACTCATCATGGTCCCTCCAACTGAGAATTTGCGCCACGGCGTCGGCACCGGTGATGAAGAAGAGCTCGGCATCCGGACGATCGCGCTTCAGATCGCGGAGTGTGTCGATCGTGTAGGTGGGACCCTCCCGATCGATGTCGACCCGACTCACCGTGAACTGCGGATTGGATGCCGTCGCGATCACGGTCATCAGATAGCGATGCTCGCTGGGCGTGACCCCTGACTTCTGCCAGGGGTGACCGGTGGGGACGAAGACGACCTCATCGAGGCCGAAGGAGTGAGCGACCTCGCTCGCGGCGACCAGGTGGCCGTGGTGGATGGGGTCGAACGTGCCGCCCATCACACCGATGCGCGCGGGGCGCGAGGTCGTGTCGTTCATACGGTCTAGTGGCCGTGCCCCGCCTCGTGTCCGTGCTTGCCGTGCTTCTCGGCCCACGCCTCGGCCTTCGCGGAGTGACGGTTCGCGACGTTCTTGTACGACAGCGTCACGAGAGCGAGGAAGGCGAACACGATCGCCGCGATGACGCCGAAGATCACCGTCTCGAGCGCCACGTTGCCGTGGTGCTCCGTCTCGGCTGCTGCCATCGCGATCTGTGCGACGAGATTCATCCTTGCTCCGTTCGTGGCTGGCGGGCGTGGCGCTCCTGGCGCCTCAGCGCCCCCTAGTCTAGCCCTCAGCCGCGGGTCTGCCCCGCTCCACGCGCGAGCCACTTGGTGCTGGTCAGCTCGGAAAGCCCCATCGGGCCGCGGGTGTGGAGTTTCTGGGTCGAGATGCCGACCTCCGCGCCGAAGCCGAACTCGCCGCCGTCGGTGAAGCGCGTCGACGTGTTGGCCATGACGACGGCGGAGTCGACCTCGGCCAGGAACCGCTCGGCGTTGCGCGAGTCGGTCGTCACGATCGACTCGGTGTGGCCGGTGCTGTAGCGGCGGATGTGGTCGAGCGCGTCGTCGAGGCTGTCGACGACCTTCATCGCGATGTCGAGGCTCAGGTACTCTGTGGCCCAGTCCTCCTCCGTGGCCGGGATCACGTTCGAGACCAGCCCGGCGGTGATGTCGTCGCCGTGGATCGCGACGCCCTCGCTCTGCAGGGCGCTCGCGACGAGAGGGATGAGGCGCGGTGCCGCCTGACGCAGCACGAGCACGGTCTCGACCGCGTTGCACACGCTCGGCCGCTGCACCTTCGCATTCACGACGATGTCGCGGGCCCAGTCGTCGGGCGCGCTCTCGTCGAGCACGATGTGCACGTTCCCGGCGCCGGTCTCGATCACCGGCACGGTCGACTCCGTCACGACGGTCTCGATCAGACCGGCACTGCCTCGCGGGACGAGCACGTCGATGAAGCCGCGACCGTGCATGAGAGCCTTGGCGCCCTCACGCCCGAAGTCGTCGACCGTCTGGATCGCCTCCGGCGTGATGCCGACCTCGCCCAGGGCGTCGCGCATGACCTCCACGAGCACGGTGTTCGAGTCGCGCGCCGCGCTGCCGCCGCGCAGCACCGCGGCGTTGCCGGAGCGCAGGGCGAGCGCAGCGATGTCGACCGTGACGTTCGGACGGGCCTCGTAGATCGCTCCGACCACCCCGAACGGCACGCGGACCTGCTCGAGGGAGACTCCGTTCGGCATCCGATGGCCGCCGACCACGCGCCCCACCGGGTCGGGCAGTGCGGCGACCTCGCGCACGGCCGAGGCGAGCGCTGCGACGCGCCTCTCGTCGAGGCGCAGACGGTCGACCAGCGAGTCCCCGATGCCGTCGGCGCGACCGCGCTCGATGTCGAGGGCGTTGGCCTCGATGATCCGGGCGGCGTTGTGCTCGAGGGCCACGGCGATGGCCTCGAGCGCACGCGCCTTGTCGTCGCTCGTGAGCGCGGCGGTGGCACGGGAGGCCTCCTTGGCGCGCTCCAGGCGCACCTGCGGGGTCTGATCGGTCATCCGCCCAGTCTAGGAGAGCGCCGGAGCGAACCAGGTGCCTATTTCGGCACCGGACAGCGCCGGACCGACGAGGTCGGCGCTCGTCACGAGCACGCCGATGCCGGAGGCGGCCGCGAGGCGGGCGGCCGAGACCTTGGTCGCCGCTCCCCCGGTGCCGACGCTGTTCACGACGGTCGATCCGAACTCGAGGCCGGAGAGGTCGGCGTCCGGCTCGATCACGTCGAGCGGCTCGGCCGCGGGATCGGACGGCGGCCTGGTGTACAGCGACTCGATGTCGCTGAGCAGCACGAGGGCGTCCGCGTTGGTGAGCTGCGCGACGAGAGCACCGAGCCGATCGTTGTCGCCGAAACGGATCTCCTGCGTGGCCACGGTGTCGTTCTCGTTCACGATGGGCAGCACCCGCAGGCCGAGCAGACGCTCCATCGCACGGCGGGCGTTGCTGCGCGACGTCGGGTTCTCCAGATCGCCCGTCGTGAGGAGCACCTGTCCGGCGATGATGTCGAAGGGGCGGAGCGCTTCCTGATAGCGGTACACGAGGATGTTCTGCCCGACGGCGGCCGCGGCCTGCTGCGTGGCGAGATCCGTCGGTCGCGCGTCGAGGCGGAGGAACGGGATGCCCGACGCGATCGCGCCCGACGAGACGAGGATCACCTCGGTGCCGCGGCCGTGCGCCGCGGCGAGGGCCTCGACGATGACCGGGATCCGCCACGACGACTCGCCGCTGATCGACGACGAGCCCACCTTGACGACGATGCGCGACGCGGTCGCGAGGTCCGCGCGCGTACGCGCGGTCACTCCCCGCCCTCGTCGCGGGTCGCCAGACGACGCTCCTCGGCGGCGGCGCGCGCCTCGGCCTTGGCGTCCATGCGCTCGTAGTACTGCTCGCGACGCTCTGACGTGGTGCGGCGCGAGTTCGGAGCGAGACGCGGGTCGGTGCCGCGCGGTGCGGTCATGAGCTCGGCGGCCGACGACATGGTCGGCTCCCAGTCGAACACGATGCTGTCGCCCTCGCCGATGACGACGGTCGATCCCTGCACCGCGCCGAGGCGGAAGAGCTCGTCCTCGACGCCGAGCTTCTCGAGACGGTCGGCGAGGAAGCCGACGGCCTCCTCGTTCTGGAAGTCTGTCTGCTGCACCCAGCGCACCGGCTTCTCGCCGAGGATGCGGTAGACGTTGCCGTAGGTGCCGCCCTCGACGCGGATCGCGAAGTCCTTCTTCGACCCCTTCGGGCGGATCACCACGCGCTCGCGCACCGGCTCGGCCGCAGCCTGCTCGGCCCGGTGCTGCTCGACGATCTCGCCGAGCGCGAAGGTGAGCGGACGGAGTCCCTCGTGCGACACCGTCGAGATGTCGAACACACGGAAACCGCGCGCTTCGAGATCCGGGCGCACGAGATCCGCGAGGTCGCGCGCCTCGGGAACGTCGATCTTGTTGAGGGCCACGAGCTGCGGGCGCTCCAGCAGGGGCGTCTGCCCCTCGGGCACCTCGTAGGCGGCGAGCTCGGCGAGGATCACGTCGAGGTCGGAGATCGGATCGCGACCGGGCTCGAGGGTCGCGCAATCGAGCACGTGGAGCAGCGCAGAGCATCGCTCGACGTGGCGGAGGAACTCGAGGCCGAGGCCGCGTCCCTCGCTCGCGCCCTCGATGAGCCCCGGCACGTCGGCGACCGTGTACCGGAAGTCGCCCTGCTGCACGACGCCGAGGTTCGGGTGGAGCGTCGTGAACGGATAGTCGGCGATCTTGGGCCGAGCGGCGGAGATCGCGCCGATCAGGCTGGACTTGCCCGCGGAGGGGTATCCGACGAGTGCCACATCGGCGACGGTCTTGAGCTCGAGCACGACGTCGCCCTCGGCGCCGGGCGTCCCGAGCAGCGCGAAACCGGGCGCCTTGCGCTTCGGAGTCGCGAGCGCGGCGTTGCCGAGTCCGCCCTGACCGCCCTGGGCGACGACGAATCGCTCCCCCGGCTCGATCATGTCGATCAGCACGTCACCCGCGGGGTTCTTGACCACGGTGCCGACCGGCACGGGCAGCACGAGATCCTCGCCCATGAAGCCGGCGCGGTGGTCGCCCATCCCGGGTCCGCCGTTGCCGGAGGTGCGGTGCGGCGAGTGGTGGTACGACAGCAGCGTGCCGGTCTGGGCGTCCGCGACGAGCACGATGTCGCCGCCGTCGCCGCCGTTGCCGCCGTCGGGACCGCCGAGAGGCTTGAACTTCTCGCGGTGGACCGAGACACAGCCGTTGCCGCCCTTGCCGGCGCGCAGATGCAGCGTCACGGTGTCGACGAAGGTGACCATGTCTCTCTCCCTGCAAAAGAGAATCGGGGCGGGCCGAAGCCCGCCCCGATTCGGATGTCTAGCGTCGCGCTGTGATCACTCGGCAGCGGCGACGATGTTGACGACCTTGCGGCCGCCCTTCGCGCCGAACTCGACCGCACCGGCGGCGAGGGCGAACAGCGTGTCGTCGCCACCACGGCCGACGTTCACGCCGGGGTGGAAGTGCGTGCCGCGCTGGCGGACGATGATCTCGCCGGCGAGGACCTGCTGTCCACCGAAGCGCTTGACGCCCAGTCGCTGTGCGTTGGAGTCACGACCGTTGCGGGTGGAGCTTGCGCCCTTTTTGTGTGCCATGTCCTGGTCTCCTCGGTCTTACTTGATGCCGGTGATCTTGACGCGCGTGAGCTCCTGGCGGTGGCCCTGACGCTTCTTGTAGCCGGTCTTGTTCTTGTACTTCTGGATGACGATCTTCGGGCCGCGGAGGTTGCCGAGAACCTCTGCCGTGACCTTGACCTTCGCCAGCTTGTCAGCGTCGGTGGTCACCGTGGCGCCGTCGACGAGCAGCACCGCGGCGAGCTCGATCTTCTCGCCCTGAGCAGCCTGAACACGGTCGAGCTGAACGATCGTGCCGACCTCGACCTTCTCCTGCCGCCCACCGGCGCGCACTACTGCGTAAACCACTTCATACCTGTTTCGTTGGGGAGCGCGAGGCTCCGAGAATCTCACGGGAAGACTGTTGCTTGCATGCGTCGCAGGGCGACGGGTGCGAACGCAAGACTCTCCGCTTCGACCGTCGGGGACGACGCGGCATGCGCACCAAGGGACTACTTTACCGGATGGGATGCGGTGTCGCAAAACGCGCCCGGGGTGTGTCCCGGTCGTAGGCTGGCGGGATGACCGTTCTCGTCGACGACCCGCTCTGGCCCGCGCACGGACGGCTCTGGGCGCACCTCGTCAGCGACGAGAGCCTCGACGAGCTGCACGCGTTCGCCCGCGCGCAGGACCTCCCGGCTCGCGCCTTCGACCTCGACCACTACGACGTCCCGGAGGACGCCGTGCCACGGCTCATCGCCGCCGGCGCGGTGCACGTCGAGGGCAAGGAGCTGGTGCGTCGGCTGATCGCCTCAGGACTCCGCGTCCGGGGTCGCGACCGGCGCCGCTGACTCCGAGTTCACGGAGACCGGGGTGCCGGTGAGCGCGGCGGTGGTCACGCGACGGCGCCCCCTCCCCTGCCCCGGGGCCTTGGGCTCCGGGAGGGCGTCGAGCACCGAGTCGAGCAGCTGCTCGGCCGGCGACTTCGGGCCCTTGCGGTCACCGCTGCGCTTCTTGCGGGGCTTCTTCGCGCGCTCCGGGGACGCAGACGCATCGGGCTGCTCGGCGACGGGCGCCGCGGCATCCGCGGCTCCCTCCGAGGCCGCCGGCCGCGAGGACGCCGCGATCTGCGCGAGCGCCGTCTTGGCTCCTTCGGGGATGCTGTGCGTCGTACCGGTCGCGGGCGCCTGGCTCTGGTTCTGGCCGTTCCCGCCGCCGCCTCCGCGCTGACGACGGTTCGAGGAGCCGCCGTTCCCGTTGCCCCCGCCGTTGCCGCCGTTCGAGCGGTGCTTGACCACGGGGTCGTGGTGCACGATGACACCGCGGCCGGCGCAGACCTCGCACGCCTCGCTGAAGGTCTCGAGCAGGCCGAGGCCGAGCTTCTTGCGCGTCATCTGCACGAGGCCGAGCGAGGTGACCTCGGCGACCTGGTGCTTCGTGCGGTCGCGGCTGAGGCACTCGATGAGTCGACGCAGCACGAGGTCACGGTTCGACTCGAGCACCATGTCGATGAAGTCGACGACGATGATGCCGCCGATGTCGCGCAGGCGCAGCTGACGGACGATCTCCTCCGCGGCCTCGAGGTTGTTCTTCGTGACGGTCTCCTCGAGGTTTCCGCCCGAGCCGACGAACTTGCCGGTGTTGACGTCGACGACCGTCATGGCCTCGGTGCGGTCGATCACGAGCGAACCGCCCGAGGGCAGCCAGACCTTGCGGTCGAGCGCCTTCTCGATCTGCTCCGTGATGCGGAACGCGTCGAACGGGTCGACCTCGTCCTCGTACGACTCGACGCGCTCGAGCAGGTCGGGTGCGACGCTCTCGAGGTAGGCGCGGATCGTGCGCTGCGCGTCCTCGCCCTGGATGAGCATCTTCGTGAAGTCCTCGTTGAAGACGTCACGGACGATCTTCACCAGGAGATCGGGCTCGGCGTGCAGGAGTGCCGGCGCCTGCTGGTTCTCGACGGTCTTGCGGATGTGCTCCCACTGCGTGGTGAGGCGCTGCACGTCCCGCGTGAGCTGCTCCTCGGTCGCGCCCTCGGCGGCCGTGCGGACGATCACACCGGAGGACTCCGGGAGGACCTCCTTGAGGATGCGCTTGAGACGCGCGCGCTCGTTGTCGGGGAGCTTGCGGCTGATGCCGTTCATCGATCCGCCGGGCACGTACACGAGGTAGCGACCGGGAAGCGAGATCTGGCTCGTCAGTCGGGCGCCCTTGTGCCCCACGGGGTCCTTGGTGACCTGCACCAGGACGCGATCTCCGGCCTTGAGAGCCAGTTCGATACGACGCGGCTGGTTGCCGAGCTCGACACCGTCCCAGTCGACCTCGCCGGAGTACAGCACGGCGTTGCGGCCGCGGCCGATGTCGACGAACGCGGCCTCCATGCTGGGCAGCACGTTCTGCACGCGACCGAGGTACACGTTGCCGATGAGCGAGGCGTCCTGGTTGCGGGCGACGTAGTGCTCCACGAGCACGCCGTCCTCGAGCACACCGATCTGCGTGCGGCCGTTCTTGGCGCGGACGACCATCTTGCGGTCGACGGACTCGCGACGCGCGAGGAACTCGGCCTCGGTCACGACGGGGCGGCGGCGACCGGCGTCCCGTCCGTCACGGCGACGCTGCTTCTTCGCCTCGAGACGGGTCGATCCCTTGATCGCCTTCGGCTCGGTGATGTACTCGACCACGCGTTGACGCGGCTGACGGGGCTCGTCGCGCTGGTCGCCGTCGTCGGATCCGCCGCGACGACGGCGCCCGCGGCGGCCGCCGGTGGGCTCGTCGGCGTCGCGGTCCAGGTCGCGGTCGGCTCCGCGGTCACGACCGGGGCGGGCGGGAAGCGGAACGATCTCGGGCGCGTAGAACGCGAGACGCGTCGACACCTGCGACACGAAGACCTCGGGCAGAAGGCCCAGCGACACCGCCGTCACGGGCTCGGGCTTCGCCGGCGCCGCGGGCTTCTTCTCCGTCTCGGAGTCCGGAGTCTCGGCCTCGGCGGGCTCAGCGGCCGGGGCATCAGCCTCGGCCTCGGGCTCGGCGGATGCCTCCGCCTCCGCGGGAGCCTCGACCTGAGCAGGAGCCTCGGCTGCGGGCTCCTCGGCGGTCGGAGCCTCGTCGACCTCCACGACCGTGTCCTCGGCGGGGGTCTCCTCGGCGGCGGGCTCCTCGGGAGCCTCCGCGGTCACCTCTGCGGGCGCGTCGGCATCCGCAGTGAGGTCGAGGGTAGGGGCGTCGTAGTCATTGTTGTCATCGGCCATCTCTGGCGTACTCCTCGCGCGGTGCACCAGGTGCTCCGCGAATTCTCATGCAGCTCCCGCAGGTGCCGCGAACTCATTCGGTGTGCGACCGGCTCATGGCTCTGGTCACGAGGGGCATACGGCCCCGAAGTCTTCGACGATGCGTGCTGCGACCGGGTCGAGCGGTGCATCACAGGCCATTATCGCACCAAGTGCGCGAGTTCGCGGCATCCGACCGTCTCGCGAGCCGCGTGCCCCGTTATCTCTGGCCCGCCTCACGCCCCATCCATAGCGATCGCTGTGATAATCCACATATGAGCGAGCAGCGCACCCGCCCCACCGTCTACGCGGTCTGGTTGATCATCGCGAGCGTCATCGGCCTCACGGCCGCGTTCGCCCTCACGGTGGAGAAGTTCGTGCTTCTCGAGAACCCGTCGGACGCGCTGTCGTGCGACATCAGCCCCTTCATTCAGTGCAGCAAGAACCTGAACTCCCCCCAGGGCGAGGTGTTCGGGTTCCCGAACCCCCTCCTCGGCCTCATGGGATGGATGGCTCCGCTGATCGTGGGCGTCGCGGTCCTCGCCGGTGCCCGCTTCCCGCGCTGGTTCTGGGCCGTGTTCGGCGCCGGCATCACCTTCGCGTTCGGCTTCGTGTGCTGGCTGATCGGCCAGAGCCTCTACGACCTCTTCGTCCTGTGCCCCTGGTGCATGATCACGTGGGCCGTCACGATCCCCACGTTCTTCGCCACGATGCTGCACCTCACGCGCAACGGCACGTTCACCGGCAACGAGAAGATCAAGGACCGCGCGAACAGCCTGATGGCGTGGGTGCCGCTCGCGACCGTCCTCGCATACGCCGTGATCATCCTGCTCGCGCAGCTGCAGGGCCTCGACTTCCTCGGCGAGATCGCCCGCATCCTCTTCTGATCCACCGGTATCCACCCGGACACGACGAAGCCCGCCGCACAGCACGTGCAGCGGGCTTCGTCCTGAGTCGGCTCAGTCGAACCAGATGCCGAGCTCGCGAGCGGCGGACTCGGGGCTGTCGGAGCCATGCACGAGGTTCTGCTGCACCTTGAGGCCCCAGTCGCGGCCGAAGTCGCCGCGGATCGTGCCGGGGGCGGCGGTGGTCGGGTCGGTGGTGCCGGCGAGCGAGCGGAAGCCCTCGATCACGCGGTTGCCGGCGAGGCGGATCGCCACGGACGGACCCGAGAGCATGAACTCGAGCAGCGGCTCGTAGAACGGCTTGCCCTCGTGCTCGGCGTAGTGGGCGGCGAGACGGTCGCGGTCCGGCTCCACGAGACGGATGTCGACGAGGGCGTACCCCTTCGACTCGATGCGTGCGAGGATCGCGCCGGTGAGGCCGCGGGCGACGCCGTCGGGCTTGACGAGGACGAGGGTTTCTTCGGTGGCCATGTCATTCACTCTCTGTCTGAGTCTCTGTCGGAGTCTGAGTCCCGGTCGCGGGCGCATCCGGACGTCGTGCGTCCAGACGAGCCCCCATGATCGTCGCATACGCCCACATGCCGCCGAAAATCACGACCACGAGCAGGATCGCCGGGACGAGGATCGCCGACAGCGCGATCACGACCTGGATCACCCAGCCCGCCGTGATCGCCCACGGCTTCGTGATCATGCCCGCGACGGCGATGCACGCGAGTCCCACGACGCCGCCGGCGACGATGCCCCACCACTGGGGGATGCCGGCGGGGAGCGTCTTGAGGCCGAAGATCGTCAGCCCCGCGAGGAACACCACGATCGACTCGAAGCCCAGCACGATCGGGGCGAGCTTCTGCACGAGCGTCCTCGGCGGTCGGGGGCGAGGTGCCGGAGCGGAGTCGGCGCTCATGCGCGCCACCCCGACTTCCAGTCCTCCTCCTCGGCGAGCGTGATGGCCTCGCCCGCGAGGACCACCGAGCCCGCGATCACGACGGCCCGACGGTCGGACGACGCTGCCCACTCGCGCGCGGCGTCCGCGGCCTCCGCCAGGGTCGGGTGCACCGAGACGCGGTTCCCCGTGGCCTCCACGAGGTCGGCGATCGCGTCGGCGTCGCTGGCCCGGTCGGAGTCCGGCGCTGTCGCGAACACGTGCGCCGCAGCGGGAGCCAGACGCGCGACGATGCCGGCGGCGTCCTTGTCGGCGAGGATGCCCAGCACCACACCCCACTCGTCGAAGTCGAAGCTGTCGTCCATGGCCTGCACGAGCGCCGCGGCGCCGTGCGGGTTGTGCGCGGCGTCGACGATCACGGTCGGGGCGACGCCGAGCAGCTGCAGGCGGCCCGGAGAGGTCGCACCCTGAAGGCCCTCCGACACGATGTCGTCGGCGATGCGCTGCTGCGCTCCCCCGATCAGCGACTCGACGGCCGCGATCGCGAGCGCGGCGTTGTGCCCCTGGTGCGCGCCGTACTGGGGCAGGTACTCCTCGACGTACTCGCCCGCGAGCCCGCGGATCGTGAGGAGCTGCCCGCCGACCGCGAGCTTCTGGTCGGCGAGGCCGAAGTCGGCGCCCTCGAACGCGATCGTGGCGTTCCGCTCGCTGGCGACGCGCCGAAGCACCTCCGCGGCGGCCTCGGGCTGCTGGGCCGACACGACGGCCGCGCCCTCCTTGATGATTCCCGCCTTGACCTGGGCGATCTCGGCGATCGTGTTCCCCAGACGGTCGGCGTGGTCGATGTCGATCGGCGCGAAGACCGCGACGTCGCCGTCAGCGGTGTTCGTGGAGTCCCACTCGCCGCCCATACCGACCTCGAGCACCAGCACGTCGACGGGAGCGTCGGCCACCGCGACGAACGCGAGCACGGTGAGCAGTTCGAAGAAGGTCAGCGGCTCCTCACCCGACGACTCCAACTCGGCGTCGACGATGCCGACGAAGGGCTCGATCTCGTCCCAGGCGTCGGCGACGGCCGCGTCGGCGATCGGCTCGCCGTCGATCATGATCCGCTCGGTGAAACGCTCCAGATGCGGGCTCGTGAAGAGGCCCGTGCGCAGGCCGTGCGCCCGCAGCAGGCTCTCGATCATCCGCGCGGTCGAGGTCTTGCCGTTCGTGCCCGTGATGTGCACGACGCGGTACGTGCGCTGCGGGTCGTCGAGCAGTTCGAGGATGCGCGCCGTCCGCTCCTTGCGGGGCTGCACCCAGCGCTCGCCGGCACGGCCGAGGAGCGTCTCGTAGACGGCATCCGCTCTGTCGCGTGCGCTCATGCGAGGGCTCCTGTCCTGCTGACGGCGACCGTGAAGTCGCCTCTGTTGGCGTACGTGCCCTGAGCGATCGTCGCGGAGAACTCGGGCTCGGCGGGCACCGCACCCTGCTCGAGCAGCACCTCGTCCTTCGCTCCGAGCGCGAACGCGGTCGACAGGGTCTCCCCCGCGATGTCCGCGATATCGAAGGCGCTGCGGACCGCGAGGAGGTCGTCGCCCGATGTGAACCACAGCCGCAGCGCGATGCGGTCGCTCACATCGAAGTCGGCGTTCTTGCGGGTCTCCTGCACGGCGCGGATCACGTCGCGCGCGAGACCCTCGGCCTCGAGCTCGGGCGTGGTCGTGGTGTCGAGCAGCATGAAGCCGCCTCCGGGGACGAGGGCGAGGGCCTCGCCCTCCGGGCGTCCGGCGGTCTCCAGCACGAGGTCGTACTCCGACGGCTCCAGGGCGACGCCGCCCGCGGTCACGACGCCGTCGACCTCCGACCAGTCCCCCGCCTTCGCGGCCTTGATCACGGTCTGGACGTTCTTGCCGAGGCGCGGACCCGCCGCGCGGGCGTTGACGCTCAGGCGGTGGCTGATGCCGTAGTCGACCGCTGTCGTCTCGGACTGCGCGACGAGCTCCACGGCCTTGACGTTGAGCTCCTCGCGGAGGATGTCCTCGAACTGGCCGAGCGTGTCGGCGAGCGGCGACACGACCGTGAGGCGCGCCAGCGGCAGCCGCACGCGCAGCTTCTCCTTCTTGCGCAGCGCGTTGCCGACGCTGGACAGCTCGCGGACGGCATCCATCGCGTCGCGGATCTCGTCCGCCGCGGGGAACGCGTCGGCGTCGGGCCAGTCCTGCAGGTGCACGCTGCGCCCGCCGGTGAGCCCCTGCCAGACGCGCTCGCTCACGAGCGGCACGAGGGGCGCGGCCACGCGGCAGAGCGTCTCGAGCACCGTGTACAGGGTGTCGAACGCCTCGGTCGACGACCCCTCCCAGAAGCGATCGCGCGAGCGGCGGATGTACCAGTTCGTGAGCACCTCGGCGAAATCGCGCAGACGCGCCGACGCGGTCGTGGAGTCGAGTCCCTCGAGGTCCGCACGCACCTCGCGGACCAGGTCGCCGAGCCGGGCCAGGATGTACCGGTCGAGGACGTCCGTGGAATCCGTGCGCCACGTCGCCTCGTAGCCACCGGCCTTCGCCGCGTTCGCGTACGTCGCGAAGAAGTACCACGAGTTCCACAGCGGCAGCAGGAACTCGCGCACGCCCGAGCGGATGCCCTCCTCGGTGACCGCGAGGTTGCCGCCTCGCAGCACCGAGCTCGACATGAGGAACCAGCGCATCGCGTCGGAGCCGTCACGGTCGAGCACCTCCGACACGTCGGGGTAGTTGCGCAGCGACTTCGACATCTTGTAGCCGTCGCTGCCCAGCACGATGCCGTGACAGCTCACGCCCGTGAACGCGGGTCGATCGAACAGCGCGGTCGACAGCACGTGCATGACGTAGAACCAGCCGCGGGTCTGCCCGATGTACTCGACGATGAAGTCGGCCGGTGCGTGCGAGTCGAACCACTCCTGGTTCTCGAACGGGTAGTGCACCTGTGCGTACGGCATCGACCCCGAGTCGAACCACACGTCGAAGACGTCGTCGATCCGGCGCATCGTGCTTTTCCCCGTGGGGTCGTCGGGGTTCGGTCGGGTGAGGTCGTCGATGTACGGACGGTGCAGGTCGACCTCGCCCTCGGGGTTGCGTGGCAGCGTGCCGAAGTCGCGTTCCAGCTCCTCGAGCGAGCCGTAGGTGTCGACGCGCGGGTACTCGGGGTCGTCGCTCTTCCACACCGGGATCGGCGATCCCCAGTAGCGGTTCCGGCTGATCGACCAGTCGCGGGCGCCCTCGAGCCACTTGCCGAACTGGCCGTGCTTCACGTTCTCCGGCACCCAGGTGATCTGCTCGTTGTTCGCGAGCAGGTCGTCCTTGATGTCCGTGACGCGGATGAACCAGCTCGACACGGCCTTGTAGATCAGGGGGTTCCGGCACCGCCAGCAGTGCGGGTAGGAGTGCACGTAGCTCTGCTCGCGCACCAGTCGGCCCTCGCCGCGCAGGAGGCGGATGAGCGGCGTGTTGGCGTCCATCCACAGCATCCCCGCGACATCCGTCACGTTCGGCAGGAACTTGCCGCCGTCGTCGAGCGACAGGATCGTCGGGATGCCGGCCCCGCCCGCGACCCGCTGGTCGTCCTCGCCGTACGCGGGAGCCTGGTGCACGATGCCGGTGCCGTCGCTGACCGTGACGTAGTCGTCGACGAGGATGCGCCAGGCGTTTTCGGTGCCGTACGTCTCGGCATCCGCGTAGTAGTCGAACAGGCGGTCGTAGGTGACGTCCTGCAGCTCGGATCCGCGCACGGTCCGGTCGACCGCGGCGAGCGCGTCCTCGGGGCTCTCGTAGCCGAGGTCCTTCGCGTAACCGGCGAGCAGCGCGCGCGCCAGGAGGTACCGATGCGCGGAGGCCTCGACGACGGCATCCGTGGTCCCGGCGGCGGCGTGCACGTCGGCCGCGCCGTTCGGGCCCGCCGGCAGCACGACGTACTCGATGTCGGGCCCCACGGCGAGCGCGAGATTGGTCGGGAGGGTCCACGGGGTGGTCGTCCACGCGAGGGCGCGCACCGCGGTGAGGCCGAGCGCCTCGGCCTTCGCGCCCGTGAGCGGGAAGGTCACCGTAACGGACGGGTCCTGGCGGTTCTGGTACACGTCGTCGTCCATGCGCAGCTCGTGCGCGCTGAGCGGTGTCTCGTCACGCCAGCAGTACGGGAGCACGCGGTAGCCCTCGTACGCGAGGCCCTTGTCGTACAGGGTCTTGAACGCCCACAGAACGCTCTCCATGTAGCCGAGGTCGAGCGTCTTGTAGCCGCGCT
The DNA here is from genome assembly GCF_044749125.1 of Microbacterium sp. NPDC089696. Lineage (NCBI taxonomy): Bacteria > Bacillati > Actinomycetota > Actinomycetes > Micrococcales > Microbacteriaceae > Microbacterium > Microbacterium sp. NPDC089696. Next base: position 50,531 of record NZ_JBIVHF010000004.1, read on the forward strand.
CGAAGTCGACCCAGCGGGCCTGACGCGTGACGTAGTCCTGCCACTCGTGCGTGTACTTCAGCACCGAGGAGCGCGCCTTCTCGTTGAAGACGTCGATGCCCATGGCCTCGATCTCGCTCTTCTCGGTGATGCCGAGCTGCTTCATGGCCTCGAGCTCGGCGGGCAGACCGTGCGTGTCCCAGCCGAACACGCGATCGACCTTCTTGCCGACCATGGTCTGGAAGCGCGGGAAGACGTCCTTCGCGTACCCGGTCAGCAGGTGCCCGTAGTGCGGCAGGCCGTTGGCGAACGGCGGGCCGTCGTAGAACACCCACTCGTCAGCGCCGTCGCGCTGCGCGATCGAGGCGCGGAACGTGTCGTCCTGCTCCCAGAAGTCGAGCACCTCGCGCTCGATCTCGGGGAAGCGCGGGCTCGGGGCGACGGAGGCAGCCTGGTCGGCGGCGGGGCCGAAGGAGGAACGCGGGTAGGTCATGTCGTCTCGCAGGAGTCGTGGCGGATGCTGCTGCGAGGACGATCCTCCGGATTCCCGGGTGACCGCGGTACCACCTCGCGTGCCGCGCCTCACGGCGGGGCCACTCTCACTGCGGCTGTGACGGGCCTGCCCCGCTCGGTTCTACTGAGCCCCTCCCCTACGGGCGGAGCCGTTCTTCCGAGAGCTCCCCGGTGATGGCCGGATCGATGCTCGTCCCTCCAGTGTACGCGTCGCCCGGGCCCCGTGCGCCGTACGCCCCCGAAGGCGATGTGCACTCCAGAAGGTCAATCGCGCGGCATCCGTCCTTCGTGAGCGCGCATCTCCTTCGTCGCTGCCCGTCTACCTCGCGCGATGGAGCCCCTGGGCGACCGCGCGCATGATCAGATCCTGCACGGCGGGCCAGTCGAACATGATCTGCGCGTACGACAGTCGGATGACGTGATACCCCATGAGCCGGAGTTCGGCGTCGTGCCGGATGTCGTCGCTGCGCTGCGCCCCGACGTGATGTGCGCCGTCGATCTGGACGACCAGGCGGTCGCCGATGAGCGTGTCCACCCGGTGCCCCGCGATCCAGATCTGCACGCGGACGGGTTCGCGCAACCAGCGCAGCCGCTGGCGCAGGTAGGTCTCGAGCCCGGCATCCGCGAAGGGAATCGCCTGCGCGAGCACGTCTCGCGCGGCGGGCTTCCAGGAGTAGTTCCGTAACGCGTCGAGTGAGACCAGCGATTTGTTGAGCGCCGACTCCCACGTCGCGAGAGCCTGCTCGAACGGTTCGCACTCGGCGATGTGGGCGAGCACGTTCTCGATCGGGTCGACGAGGGCGTCCGGATCACGCGACACGACCGGGCGGCCCCAGTGCAATCGCGCAGCGATCGGAATCCGCCCCGTCGAATGAGGCGGGACGGCGAAGTGCGGCGGTCCCGTCGGGTCGTGGATCCAGAGCCCCAACAGGCCCGCCTGCGTGCGACAGGTGAGGACCACCCCGAAGCGCGCGGCCGCGATGAGCGTGCGCTCCGCGCCGGGGTCAGCGAGCCAGCCGCGGCGAGGGCGGATGATGAGACCGCGGCGCAGCGCCTCGTCGACGCATCGACGTGAGAAGCCTCGTTCCGCGACCCACTGCGTTCGGACGACACCGCCTTGACGAGCCAGCACCTCGATCAGTTCTTCGGCTTTCCGCATCCGCCGAGCATCCTCGCCGTCGGCCCGTCGATCACCGACGCGACGCGCGCAACGCAGAGGCTGTGGAGAATCCGCCGAGCATCACGTCTGCGGAGGAGGGAGCGAGCGATCACCCGAGCAGGCGATGTGCACCCCCGACGGTGGCGTGACGCGGATCGGACCTTGTTACGTGCACAATGCCTCCTGAAACGTGCGCATCGCCCGCGGACGCCCGGCCTGCGACGGCTCGACGTCGGACCCGCGGCCTACGCTCGAGGCATGGCCCGCGCATCCGACTCCCTCGTCGCTCCCCGTGTCTCCGCTCCTGACCTGCCACCGCGGCTCGAATCCGCTCACCCCGCCCGCGGCGCCGACCTTCTCGCGGCGCGTCTCGACCTCGACGGCACGGTCGATCTGGCGCACTCCTCCCTCGAGCAGTGCACGATCTCGGCGGATGCCGACGCGGTCGACCTCACGGGAGCGACCCTGATCGACGTCGAGATCACCGACGCGCGCATCGCCTCGCTGCGCCTGCGCGACGCGAACCTCCGACGCGTCCGCGTCACCGGTGGGCGCCTCGGCACCCTGGACCTGAGCGGTGCGCGCATCGACGAGCTCGAACTGCGCGGCGTGCGGATCGATTACCTGAACCTCGGCGGCGCGAAGGCGAAGGATGCCGAGATCACGGACTGCGGCATCCGCACGCTCGACATCCCGCAGGCGGAGCTGACGCGAGTGCGGTTCACCGGCACCCGCACGGACGAGGTCGATCCGCGCGGTCTGCGCGCCGTGCACGTCGACCTCCGCGGGCTCGACGCCGGGGCGTTCCTCGACGCGAACAGCCTGCGCGGCACGACCCTGTCGTCGTTCCAGGTGCAGCAGCTCGCCCCCGTGCTCGCCGCGGGCATCGGCATCCGCGTCCTCGACTGAGCCCGGAGCGGATCAGCGCCGCGGGGAGCCGTTCGCCTCGAGCAACTCCCGCGTGAACGGATGCTGCGGCGCGGCGAACACCGCATCCGTCGCACCCTTCTCGACGATCACGCCGTCCTGCATCACGATGACCTCGTCGGCGACGGCGCCGACCACGTCGAGGTCGTGCGACACGAACACCATCGTGAGGTCGCGGTCCCGCTGCAACCGGAGCAGCAGGCGCAGCACCTTCTCGCGCACCGAGGGGTCGAGCGCCGAGACCGGCTCGTCGAGCACGAGCACTTCCGGCTCCGCGGCGAGAGCCCGCGCGATCGCCGCGCGCTGACGCTGTCCGCCCGAGAGCGCGAGGGGTCGACGCGACGCGAGCTCCGGGTCGAGGTCCACTTCGCGCAGCAGGTCGTGCACGCGGGCGGCGCGCTGGGCGCGAGGCACTCCCCCGGCGGCGAGCGCCTCCCGCAGCGAGCGCCCGATGGTCCACCGCGGGTCGAACGCACCGAGGGGGTTCTGATGCACGAGCTGCACCCGCCGCCGACCGCCCGTCCAGCGCACCGCGCCCTCGTCGGGCGTCTCCACCCCGACGATCAGGCGCGCGAGGGTGGTCTTGCCGGATCCGGACTCCCCGACCACGCCGAGAGTCCGCCCCTCGGGAACGGTGAACGAGGCGTCCGACACCGCGACGAGATCTCCGTAACGCCGCGTGGCCCCGGTCACGACCAGCACCGGATCCGCCGCCTCGCCCTGAGGTGCGCGCGGCTCGTGGATCGTGGCCGCGATGAGCTGCCGCGTGTAGTCGTGCTGCGGCGCCTCGAGCACCTCGGCCACCGGGCCGGACTCCACCACGACGCCGTCGCGCATCACGACCACGCGGTCGGCGATCCGACGCACGGCCGCGAAGTCGTGGCTGATGAAGACCACTGCCGTGCCGGCATCCGCGATGTCGCGCAGCAGGGTGAGGATGCGCGCCTGCACGGTGGCGTCGAGCGCGGTCGTCGGCTCGTCCGCCACGAGCACGGCCGGGTCGGCGGCGAGCGCCGAGGCGATGAGCGCGCGCTGCCGGAGCCCGCCGGAGAGCTCATGCGGGTACTGCCGTTCCCGGCGCTCGACGTCGGGCATCCACACACGTCGCAGCAGCCCACGCACCCGCTCACGCAGAGCGTCGCGTCCCGTCACCAGGTCGTGCAGCCGCAGCGGTTCGGCGATCGCGGCACCCACGCGCTGCAGCGGGTCGAGGGAGACGAGCGCGTCCTGCGACACGAGAGCCACCCGGCGTCCGCGCAGGGCACGCCATCGCCGCTCGCTCAGGCCTCGGGCATCCGTCCCGTCGACGACCAGCCGGTCCAGCCGCACGCGTGCCCCCTCGGGGGTGAGGCCGAGCAGCGCGCGAGCGGTGAGGGTCTTCCCGGCACCCGACTCCCCCACGATCGCGACGCACTTCCCGCGCTCGACCTGCAGCGAGACGCCGTCCACGACGGGTGCGCCGCCGAAGTCGATCCGGAGGCCCTCGAGCTCGATCGCGGCGCTCATGCCCGGCGTCCCTCTGCCCGCGCACGCAGCACGCGCCCGACGATCGTCGCCGCGATGACGGTCACGGTGATCGCGATGCCGGGGAACACCGCGATCCACCAGGCCTGACCGAGCACGTTCCGTCCGCCGGCGAGCATGAGGCCCCATTCCGGAGTCGGCTCCGACGGTCCGAGACCCAGGAAGCTCAGACCGGCGGCCGCGAGGATGCTGGAGCCGATGCCGATCGTCGCGAGCACGCTGAGCGAGCCGAGCACCCCCGGCACGACGTGTCGCAGGAACGCCTGCGTCGGCGGTACGCCGAGGATGCGCGCGGCCTCGACGTGCTCCGCCCCGCGCAGCGTGCGCGTCTGCACGCGGGCGAGCCGCACGTAGACGGGGGCGGCGGCGAGCGTCACGGCGATCGCGATGTTCACGGGTCCGGGGCCGAGCACCGCGACGACGACGAGCGCGACGAGGAACTCCGGGAACGCCATGAGCACGTCGTTCACCCGCATGAGCGTCACGTCGACCCCGCGCGGCGCGAGTCCGGCCAGCGCGCCCACGATGAGCCCGGCGACGAGCGCGATCGCCGTCGCGAGCAGCCCGATGCCGATCGACCTCCCGGCGCCGAAGACCACCCGGGAGTACACGTCGCGACCGCTCTGGTCCGTGCCGAACAGATGCTCCCCGCTGGGCGGCAGCAGCGCCGAGCGCACGTCCGTCTGCAGCGGATCGTGCGTGGCGAGCAGGCCGGGGAACGCCGCGATCAGCGCGAGGAGCGCGAGCACGCCGATGGCCGCCCACAGCAGCACGCTCTGCCCCCGCCTCATCGGACACCGACCCGCGCCGCGCGGAGCCGCGGATCGAGAAGCGGATGCAGCAGCTCCACCACGAGGTTCACGACGACGAACACGACCGCGCTCAGCAGGATGACGCCCGTGATGACCGGGAGGTCGCGGTTGCTGATCGCCGCGAGCGTGACACGGCCGAGACCCGCACGGGCGAACACGGTCTCCACGAGCACGGCGCCGCCGAGCACCGAGCCCGTGAGGTACGCGGCGAGTGTGAGCGCGCCGGACGCGCCGTGACGCAGGCCGTGGCGCAGCGTGAACCACGAGGGGCTGGCGCCGCGGGCGCGGACCGTCTCGGCGAACGGCATCCGCTCCGCCTGCGTGAGGCCGTCGCGGAGCACCTGACTGAGCAGCGCGGCCACCGGCAGCGCGAGCGTGATCGCGGGCAGCACGATGGTCGCGGGATTGCGGGCGCCGGAGACGGGGAACCAGCCGAGTCCGAACGCGAACACGCTGAGCAGGATCAACCCGATCCAGAACACGGGCGACGACAGGATGACGAGTTCCACTCCGGAGGCGACGGCACGCCCCACCTGCCCGCGCACGAGCACCGCCACCGCGAGCGCCAGCACGGCCGCGATCAGCAGGGCGAGTGCGGAGAGCTGCAGCGTGGGGCCGAGCTGGCGTCCGATGACCTCTGTCACCGGCATCCTCAGTTGGTACGACTCCCCGAGGTCGCCGCGTGCGAGCTGCCCGATGAATGTCACGTACTGCTCGAACGGCGGTCGGTCCAGTCCGAGCTCGGCGCGGATGCCGTCTTTCACGGCCTCGCTCACCTGCGCCTGAGGACCGAGCATGACCGACACCGGGTCGCCCGGGATCACGCGGAACGCGAGGAACGCGAGGGTCGCCGCACCCCACAGCACGATCACGACGGATGCCGCGAGGCCCGCGATCCGGATGAGCGCAGCCTTCACGTCCCGCTCCGCTCGTTCAACGACTCTGGGTGATCAGTCGACGCTCACATCGTAGAATAGCGGCCGGCCGTAGAGGTCGTAGTCCAGACCGCTCACGCGACCGCCGACCGCGGTGATCGCAGAGGGGACGTAGAGCGGCACGATCGCCTGATGCGTCGCGTTCCACTCCTGCAACTGCGTGTACAGGTCGTCTCGCTGGGCCTGGTCGCTCGTCGCGACGGCCTGCTCGAGCAGCGTGTCGACCGCCGGATCGGACACCTGCGAGGCGTTCTGGAAACCGTCGGTGTGCAGGTGGTTGCGCAGCAGGTCGGGATCGACCCCCGAGAAGCCCCAGTCCGTGAGGTCGAACGTCTTGGGCCCGTACTGCTCGTTGTAGGCACCGGGCTCGAGGACCTCGCGGACCACGTCGATGCCGATCGCCTTGAGGTCCGACTGGATCGCGTTCGCGAGGGCGGCACGGTCGTCGGGCACGGGCGTGTAGGCGATCCAGCGCACCGAGAGCGGCGCGCCGTCCTTCATGCGGATGCCGTCGGCGTTGCGCTCGGTCCATCCGGCCTCGTCCAGCAGTGCGTCCGCGGCGTCCGGGTCATAGGGCCAGCTGTCCTCGAGGGAGGCGTCGTAGCCGGGTGTGGTCGGCCCGAGGATGCTCCAGGCGCGCGGGAACTGGCCGAAGAAGATCTCCTCCACCGCGGCGTCGACGTCGATGCCGCGGGCGAACGCCTGGCGCACCTTCTCGTCGGCGAACACGCCGTACTTCTCGTTCAGGTACAGCGAGTACGGGAGGCCCGGATACTCGACCGAGTCGACCGTGACGTCGGCGCCGAGGTCGCCGGCGAGGTTCGGCGGGATGTTGCTCGCGATGTCCGCCTCGCCGCTCTCGACGACGCCGGCGCGCACCGAGGCCTCGGGCTGGATCTCGACGCGCAGCGTCTCGACCTTCGGCGCCTTCTCGTCGTGCGGACCCCAGGCGTAGTCGTCGTTGCGCGTGTACACGATCTCCTGGTCGGGCGTGTACTCGGTGAGCTCGTACGGGCCGGTGCCGACGGTGATGCCCGGTCCCCCGGCCTTGAGCTGATCGGCCGACTCGGCGAGCACCTTCGGCGAGTAGAAGCCGAGCTGCGGGGTGCTGGCCGCCTGCAGGAAGGGCGCGTACGGCTGTGTGAACGAGACGGTCACGGTGTGGTCGTCGATCACCTCGGTGCCCGCGTAGAAGTCGGCGCCCAGCATGCTCGCGGCCTGCGCGGACTCCGTCTCGGGGTCGACGATCCGGTCGAAGTTCGCCTTCACGGCCTCGGCGTCGAAGGGCTCGCCGTCGGTGAACGTGACGTCGTCGCGCAGAGTGAAGGTGTACTGCGTGCTGTCGGGCGAGACGTCCCACTTCGTGGCCAGCCAGGGGCTGAAGGAGCCGTCCTCCTCCTGGAACACGAGGGAGTCGAGCACCGCGCGCTGCACCATGCCCGACACGTCGAGCTGGCTCACCTGCGGATCCATGTGCCCGGCGGCGAGGTTCGCGCCCTCGATCGACCACACGAGCTCGCCGCCCTCGGCGTCGGAGGAGGCGGCGGTGCAGGCGCTGAGCGCGAGCGCGGAGACGGCGGCGAGCGCCACGAGAGGGAGGACGCGGCGTGCGGGGTGTGCGGGCATGGCTATTCCTCGGAAGAACGGGTCGGGATGTCTCGATTCTAGGGCCGATTCTTGGACTCGGTCGATCTGCGGTCGGATCCGCCAGTGCTCTCCCTCGGTACACTGGAGCCACAACCCACACTCAGGCACGCTCACACAGTGCCGCATACATCGCTCGAGGAGACCTCATGGCCGCGTCCGCACACTCGCAGATCCCTGACAAGCCCGCACTCGAAGGTCTCGAAGCGAAGTGGGGTGAGTCCTGGTCCGCGCAGGGCACCTATCTGTTCGACCGCATCCGTGCCGCGCAGTCCGGCCGCGACGGCGTCTACTCGATCGACACGCCTCCGCCCACGGCATCCGGCAGCCTGCACATCGGCCACGTGTTCTCGTACACGCACACCGATGTCAAGGCGCGGTTCGAGCGCATGCGCGGCAAGACCGTGTTCTACCCGATGGGCTGGGACGACAACGGCCTGCCCACCGAGCGTCGCGTGCAGAACTACTACGGCGTGCGGTGCGACCCCTCGCTCCCCTACGAGGCCGATTTCACTCCCCCGTTCGAAGGCGGCGACAACAAGTCCAGCCGCGCCGCCGACCAGAAGCCGATCAGCCGCCGCAACTTCATCGAGCTGTGCGAGCGCCTGACCGTCGAGGACGAGAAGCAGTTCGAGGCGCTGTTCCGCCAGCTCGGCCTCTCGGTCGACTGGACCCAGACGTATCGGACCATCTCCGACGACACGATCCGCCAGAGCCAGCTCGCGTTCCTGCGCAACCTCGAGCGCGGCGAGGCCTACCAGTCGCTCGCGCCGACGCTGTGGGACATCGACTTCCGCTCGGCGATCGCCCAGGCCGAGCTCGAGGACCGCGACCAGCAGGCCGCGTACCACACGATCGACTTCCCGTTCGCGGACGGCTCCGGCTCCATCACGATCGAGACCACCCGCCCGGAACTGCTCCCCGCGTGCATCGCGATCGTGACGCACCCCGAGGGGCCGCACAAGCACCTGATCGGCACGAAGGTGCGCACGCCGTTCTTCGGAGCCGAGATCGAGATCCACGGACACCACCTCGCGCAGCCCGACAAGGGCACGGGCGCGGCCATGGTCTGCACGTTCGGCGACGTGACCGACATCATCTGGTGGCGCGAGCTCCGCACGACCGAGGGTCGCGATCTGCCGAACATGACGACGATCGGCCTCGACGGGCGCTTCCTGCCGACCGCTCCGTCGATCGTCGAGAACGCCGCGGCCGCCGACTGGTATACCGCGGAGCTCGCGGGCAAGACCGTGTTCTCGGCCCGCAAGGCGATCGTCGAGAAGCTGCAGGAGACCGGCGACATGACCGCCGTCGGCAAGCCCTTCAACCACGCCGTGAAGTTCTTCGAGAAGGGCGACCGCCCCCTCGAGATCGTGTCGACCCGCCAGTGGTACATCCGCAACGGCGCCCGCGACGGCGAGCTCCGCGACGAGCTGCTCACCCACGGCACCGAGGTGGCCTTCCACCCCGACTTCATGCGGGTGCGCTACGAGAACTGGGTCGGCGGTCTGACCGGCGACTGGCTCGTGTCGCGGCAGCGGTTCTTCGGCGTGCCGATCCCCCTCTGGTACGGCCTCGACGAGAACGGCGAGCGCGACTACGACCGTGTGCTCGCCCCCGACCACGCGTCGCTGCCTATCGACCCGACGACCGACGTGCCGGCGGGCTACACCGAGGACCAGCGCGGCGTTCCCGGTGGGTTCGACGCCGAGGCCGACATCCTCGACACCTGGGCGACGTCGTCGCTCACCCCGCAGCTCGCGGGCGGGTGGCAGCGCGACGAGGAGCTGTGGGACCTCACGGCGCCGTTCGACCTGCGCCCGCAGGGCCAGGACATCATCCGCACCTGGCTGTTCTCGACCATGCTGCGTTCCACGCTCGAAGACGGCCGGGCCCCGTGGCGCAACGCCGCGATCTCCGGCTTCATCGTCGACCCCGACCGCAAGAAGATGTCGAAGTCCAAGGGCAACGTGGTGACGCCGGCCGACATCCTCGACGCCCACGGATCGGACGCCGTGCGCTACTGGGCCGCATCCAGCCGCCTCGGCATGGACGCCGCGTTCGACCCGCAGAACCCCACCCAGGTGAAGATCGGCCGTCGTCTGGCGATCAAGGTCCTGAACGCCGCGAAGTTCGTGCTGTCGTTCCCCGTGCCCGAGGGCGCGCAGGTGACGCACGCCCTCGACGCGTCGATGCTCACCGCGCTCGACGCCGTGGTCGTCGACGCGACGAAGGCGTTCGAGAACTACGACCAGGCCAAGGCGCTCGAGGTCACCGAGGCTTTCTTCTGGACGTTCTGCGACGACTACCTCGAGCTCGTCAAGGAGCGCGCCTACGACCAGACGAACGTGGGCCAGGCATCCGCCGCTCTCGCGCTGCGCCTCGCGCTGTCGACGCTGCTGCGCCTGCTCGCCCCGGTCATCTCGTTCGCGACGGAAGAGGTGTGGTCGTGGTTCGAGGAGGGATCCGTGCACACGGCATCCTGGCCGGAGCCCCTGCGCATCGAGGGCGACACCTCTGTGCTCGCCGTGGCCAGCGAGGCGCTGATCGGCATCCGCCGCGCGAAGACCGAGGCCAAGGCCTCGCAGAAGACGCCGGTCTCGCACGCCACGATCGCCGCGCCCGCTGCGAAGCTCGAGGCACTGCGCGCCGCGGCGGACGACCTCCGCGCGGTGGGGCGCATCGCCGAACTGGAGATCGTCGAGGCCGCGGAGTTCGCCGTCACCGAGATCGTGCTCGCGCCGGTCGAGGGGGCATGATGCAGCTGGGTACGCGGTGGGCCACCGGATCGGCAGCCCCGGCATCCGTCCCCGCGGCGCTTCGACCGGCGATCGCCGGGGTCGAGGCCCGCGGGCTGGTCGGTCACTGGACCCTCACGTGGCTCGAGGGGCGCGCGATCGCCGAGCTCGACGCCGGCTGGGAGGTCGTGCAGACCGCCAGCGGTGACGTCGTCGCGCGGCCCTTCGAGGACTAGCGCCGCGGCACGCCCATCTGGGCGAGCAGGTGCTCGACGGCCCGAGGGTCCTGCCGGCGGGACTGCTGCTCGCGGAGCAGGTCCCGGGCGACCTCGCGCCGCTCGGCACGGGCGGCGATGCGGTTTTCGACGAACGCCGTCAGGTGCGAGGCGACGGTCAGGATACGACGCTCGACGAGCGTCGGAGCCGTCAGGTGGAGAGCGGCGCTGGTCATGATTCCTCCGTACGTGCGTCGATGGGCAGATCGAAGAGCTCGGCGCGCAGGGATACGCGTCGGGAACCGGGGGACGACTCCCCCTGGTATCGCTCGACCACGCGGTCGACGACCTCGGTCAGCTCGGCCTTGAGTTCGGCCATCTGCTCGACGGTGAGGTCGAGGTATGTCGTCATGACGATGCCGGCATCGCGCCACTCCTCGGGGACCTCCGCCTCGTTGCGGTTCAGGTAGGCCATGAGCGTCTCGTGACGGAGGCGGAAGAACTCGGCGGTGACGATCTGCGCCGAGGCGCGATTCGACGGGGTCATGCTGTCGTCGGGGCCTGGTAGGTCGATGCGCCCCTTGGGTCGCTCCCACCAGCGCTCCCGTGCCGTGCCCCGCCCCTCGACCTCACGGATGAGGTCGTGCGCCGCGAGGGCGCGGAGGTGGTAGCTCATCGATCCGGAGGTCTCCCCCACGAGGGCGGCCAGCGTGCTCGCCGTCTGCGGACCGCGCTCACTGAGCAGGTCGAAGATGCGCACACGCAGCGGGTGCGCGAGCGCCTTGAGCGCTCCGGCATCCAGACTGCGGGACTCCCGTGTGTTCGTCATGCATGCAAAGATACGCTTGCAAATGTTTCTTTGCAAGTATTTCTTTGCAATGACTTCTTTGCACCCTTCCGGTCAGACGACCGACGCGCGCGCGGCGACGAAGGCGGCGACGCAGCGCTCGACCTGCTCCGGCGTGTGCGCCGCCGACAGCTGCACGCGAATGCGCGCACGGCCACGCGGCACGACCGGGAAGCTGAAGGCGGTGACATAGACGCCGTGCTTCTGCATCTCGCTCGCGATCCGCGCGGTGACGGCGGCGTCGCCGAACATCACCGGCACGATGGGGTGCTCGCCGGGAAGCAGGTCGAACCCCTCCGCCGTCATGCGCTCCCGGAACAGGGTCGCGTTGTCGCGCAGCCGCGCGCGGAGGTCGGCCGAGCCCTCCACGAGGTCGAGGGCCGTGAGCGTGCCCGCGACGATCGACGGCGCGAGCGTGTTGGAGAACAGGTACGGACGCGAGCGCTGACGCAGCAGCGCGACGATGTCGGCGTGCGACGCCACATATCCGCCCGACGCCCCGCCGAGCGCCTTGCCGAACGTTCCCGTGTAGATGTCGACGCGGTCGGCGACGCCGCACAGCTCCGGCGTGCCGCGGCCGTTCTCGCCGACGAACCCCACGGCGTGCGAGTCGTCGACGAACACGAGGGCGTCGTAGCGTTCGGCCAGGTCGCAGATGTCTGCGAGCGGCGCGATGTACCCGTCCATCGAGAAGACGCCGTCGGTCACCACCACCCGGAAGCGGGCATCGGATGCCGCGCGCAGCTGCCCCTCGAGGTCGGCCATGTCGCGGTTGCGATAGCGCAGGCGCCGCGCCTTCGAGAGCCGGATGCCGTCGATGATCGATGCGTGGTTGAGTTCGTCGGAGATGATCGCGTCCTCCGCGCCGAACAGCGTCTCGAAGACACCGCCGTTCGCGTCGAAGCATGAGGAGTACAGGATCGCGTCGTCCGTGCCGAGGAAGCCGGCGAGCCGGCGCTCCAGTTCGAGGTGCTGCTCCTGCGTACCGCAGATGAACCGGACGCTGGCGAGCCCGTAGCCCCACTCGTCGAGCGCGCTCTTCGCCGCGTCGCGGATGCGCTCGTCGTCGGCGAGCCCGAGGTAGTTGTTCGCGCAGAAGTTCAGCACCTCGGCGCCGTCCGCCGTGATCTCAGCGCTCTGCGGCCCGCGGATGCCGCGTTCGTGCTTGGTCAGCCCGGCCTCCTCGATCCCGGCGAGCTCCGCGGCCACATGCGTCTGAAAGGTCCCGTACATCACAGCTCCGTCCAATCGAGGATGATCTTTCCCGTGCCGGCCGACTCCGCCGCCGCGAATCCGCGCTCCCACTCCCGGGCGGGGAGTACCTCGGCGATCACGCGGCCGATCGACTCGCGCAGGGTCGCGCTCGTCTGCAGCATCGCACCCATCGCGTTCCACGTCTCGAACATCTCGCGCCCGTAGATGCCCTTGATCGTGAGCATGTGCGTGACGAGCTTGCCCCAGTCGATCTCGAAGCCCGCGCTCGGGAGCCCGAGCATGGCGATGCGTCCGCCGTGGTTCATGTTGTCGATCATGGCGGGGAGCGCCGACGGGGCGCCGCTCATCTCGAAGCCGATGTCGAAGCCCTCACGCATCCTGAGCGCCTGTTGCGCCTCGCGGATGTCGTCCTGCGAAACGTCGACGACGTGATCGGCGCCCATGAGTGTCGCCATCTGCAGACGGGGAGCACTCACGTCCGTCGCGGCGATGAAACGCGCGCCGGCGTGCCGGGCGACCGCGATCGCCATGAGGCCGATCGGACCGCATCCGGTGACGAGCACGTCCTCCCCCACGAGGGGGTAGGTCAGCGCGGTGTGCACGGCATTGCCGAGCGGGTCGAAGATCGCGCCGAGCTCGGGGCTGACCTCGGCATGGTGGACCCAGACGTTGGCGGCGGGCAGCGCGAGGTACTCGGCGAAGGAGCCGTCCCGCTGCAGGCCGAGGCCGATCGTGCGGATGCACATCTGTCGACGTCCGGCGCGGCAGTTGCGACACGTGCCGCACACGATGTGACCCTCGCCCGAGACGCGGTCACCCACGGCGATGTCGTGCACGAGGGGTCCGACCTCGACGACCTCGCCGTAGAACTCGTGACCAGGGATCAGCGGCGCATCGATCGCCGATGCAGCCCAGTCGTCCCAACGGTGGATGTGCAGATCGGTGCCGCAGATGCCGGTGCGGAGCACCCTGATCACGACCTCGTCGGCGGCGGCGACAGGATCGGGACGATCGACGAGTTCGAGTCCCGCGCCGCGTTCGGCTTTGAACAGTGCCCTCATGCCTCGATCACACCGCACTCGACGATGTAGAACAAGACCCGGCTCCTGGACGATTGATGTAGTGGTAGCTAAACTATGCGGATGGAGATCCACCAGTTGCAGATCCTGCGCGAGCTCGGAGCGCTCGGCAGTATGGCGGCTGTCGCGGAAGCCCTGAACGTGACCCCGTCGGCGGTGTCGCAGCACCTGGCGGCTCTCCAACGCGGTTTTCGCACGCCGTTGACGCGCAAGGACGGACGGCGCCTCGCGCTCACCTCCGCGGGTGAGGCGCTCGCCGCTGCCGGCGCCGAGGCGATCGACGCGATCGCGGCAGCGCGCAACGCCGTCGACGATTTCGAAGGCGACGCGGCCGGCGTCGTCACGGTCAGCGGCTTCCACAGTGTCGGACAGGCACTGTTCGGCGAACTCGTCCGCGAGCTCTCCGACACAGGCGACGAGGCCCCCACCGTGCAGCTGACGGACGAGGATGTCGCGCAGAGCGAGTTCCCTGCGCTCACGGCGCGCTACGACCTGGTGCTCGCGCATCGGATGGAGCACTCCGCTCCGTGGCCGACGCAGGGTGTGCGGAGCCTCACGCTCGCCAAGGAGCCGCTCGACGTCGCGGTCGCCCGGAGTCATCCGCTCGCCGCGCGATCGCGGGTGACTCCGGCAGACGTCGTCGCCGGCCCGTGGGTCACGAGCCGCGCCGGCTACTCCCCCGACGACGTGCTGGGCGCCGTGGCCGCGGTCGCCGGGCGCCCGGTCGAGATCCGGCACCGTATCAACGACTACGGAGCGGTCGCCGCGGTGGTCGCTGCCGGCGGGGTCATCGGGATGCTGCCGCGATACACGTCGCGCACGGTCGACGACCGCGAGATCGTGCGGCTCCCGCTGCGCGGTGTGTCGACGCACCGGGTGATCGACGTGCTCGCCCGCCCCGAGAACCTGCGCCGCCGCTCCGTGCGCCTCGTCGTCGACGCCCTCGGACGCGTCATGGCTAGGCTCAAGGGATGACCGACGAGACGAATCCGCTGCTCCAGCCGTCGACCCTCCCCTACGGACTCCCCGACTACGCACGCATCCGTCCCGAGCATTACCTGCCCGCATTCCGCGCCGCGTTCGAGGAGCACCGAGCGGAGATCTCCCGCATCACGATGGTGCGGTCGATGCCGACCTTCGAGAACACGATCGAGGCGCTCGAGCGCTCCGGCGAACTGCTCGACCGGGTCTCCCACGCGTTCTACACCGTCAGCTCAGCGGACGCGACACCGGAGATCCAGGCGGTCGACGAGGAGCTCGCGCCTCTCATGGCCGCGCATCACGACGCCGTGACGCTCGACGGAGCGCTCTACTGGCGGGTGCAGCAGGTGCACGCGCAACTCGCCGACCTCGATCTCGACGCCGAGCAGCGCTACCTCGTGGAGCGGCACCACCGCGAGATGACGCATGCGGGCGCGGGTCTCGACGACGAGGCCAAAGCGCGCCTCACCCTGCTGAACCAGCAGCTGTCGACGCTGAGCACCACGTTCGAGCGCAACCTCCTGAACGACACGAACGATCTCGCCGTGGTGTTCGACTCCGCCGAGGAGCTCGCGGGGCTCGGCAGCGGAGAGCTGTCGGCCGCGGCGCGTGCCGCTCAGGAACGTGGTCTGGACGGGCGGTTCCTCGTCTCGCTGCCGCTGTTCACCGGTCACCCGTATCTCGCGCAGCTGCGCGACCGCGAGTCCCGTCGCCGCATCATGGAGGCGTCGCGCAGTCGGGCCTCCCGCGACGACGCGAACGACAACCGGCCGGTGCTCACCGAGATCGTGCGACTCCGCGCCGAGCGCGCCGCTCTGCTCGGGTATCCCTCGCACGCTGCGTACGTCACGGCCGACGAGACCGCGGGGACGCCCGAGGCGGTCGAGCGGATGCTGCGCCAGCTGGCCGCACCCGCTGCCCGGAATGCCCGGGCCGAGCTCGCGGCCCTGCAGGAGATCGTCGACAGCGAGGAGTCCGAGCCGTTCACCGTCGAGGCGCACGACTGGGCGTTCTACACCGAGAAAGTCCGCGCCGCCCGCTACGACATCGACACCGCCGCGCTGCGTCCGTGGTTCGAGGCGGAGCGCGTGCTGCGGGACGGTGTCTTCGCCGCAGCGACCCGGCTGTACGGGGTCACCTTCGCGGAACGTCACGATCTCGTCGCATATCACCCCGGCGCGCGGGTCTTCGAGGTGAGCAACGAGGACGGATCGACGCTGGGACTCTACGTGCTCGACCTCTACACGCGTGACTCGAAGCGCGGCGGCGCGTGGATGAACCCGATCGTCAGCCAGTCGCGGCTCCGCGGCACGGCGCCGGTCGTCGTGAACAACCTCAACGTCGT
Source organism: Microbacterium sp. NPDC089696 (assembly GCF_044749125.1). NCBI lineage: Bacteria > Bacillati > Actinomycetota > Actinomycetes > Micrococcales > Microbacteriaceae > Microbacterium > Microbacterium sp. NPDC089696. The sequence continues at coordinate 66,444 of NZ_JBIVHF010000004.1, forward strand.
TCAGCCGGGCGCAGGAGAGCCGACCCTCCTCACGCTCGACGAGGTCACGACGCTGTTCCACGAGTTCGGGCATGCGCTGCACGGGCTGTTCGCCGTCGTGACCTACCCGCACTTCTCCGGGACGAACGTGTTCCGCGACTTCGTCGAGTTCCCCAGCCAGGTCAACGAGATGTGGATCCTGTGGCCCGAGGTGCTCGCGGACTACGCGCGTCATCACGAGACGGACGAGCCCCTGAACCCGGCGATCGTCGAGCGGCTGCGTGCGGCGGAGACGTTCGACCAGGGCCACGCGACGAGCGAGTACCTCGCGGCCGCCTGGCTCGATCAGGCGTGGCACACGCTGGGCCCCGATGCGGACACCGGTGACGTCGCGTCCTTCGAGGCGGCGGCGCTCGCGGACATCGGGCTCGACGACCCCGCGGTGCCGACACGGTACTCCTCGACGTACTTCGCCCACGTCTTCTCGGGAGGCTACAGCGCCGGGTACTACTCCTACATCTGGAGCGAGGTGCTCGACGCCGACACCGTGGAATGGTTCCGCGAGAACGGCGGTCTCACCCGAGAGAACGGCGACCGGTTCCGCGAGCGCCTGCTCGGTGTGGGCGGTTCGAAGGACCCGCTCGAGGCCTACCGCGACTTCCGCGGTCGGGACGCCGAGATCGCCCCGTTGCTGAAGCGCCGCGGTCTCGATGGGTGACCGCATCGATCGCATCCGTCAGGCCTTCGACGCACGCGCGGGGTCGTACGACGACAGCGAGATGCACCGGAGTCTCGCCGAAGCCCTGGCAGCGACACTCCCCCTCGACGGCGCGTCGACGGTCGTCGACATCGCCACCGGTACCGGTCTCGTACTACGCGCCCTCGCAGACCGCGCCGCGGAGGTCGATGCTCGCCTCATCGGCGTGGACGTGTCCTCCGGGATGCTGGAGGTGGCACGGCGCGAGCTTCCGGGCGCGGAATGGATCGAGGCCGACGCGGCACGCCTGCCGCTCGCGGATATGTCGGCCGATGCAGTGCTGTGCGTCACGGCTCTCCACATCATCCCCGACGTGCCGGCCGCGCTGCACGAGTGGCGACGGATCCTCCGCCCCGGCGGTCGCCTCGTCACGGCGACGTTCTGCTCGCCTCATCTGAGCGGCGTTCCCGATCCGTCGGCGTCGCAGCCCTACCCGCGCGACCATCAGCCGTATGCCAGCATCGACGCGATCGCGCAGCGGTTCGCACCTGCGGGCTTCGACCTCGACGACCAGGGCGAGTGGAGCGACGGCGTCGATACCGTGCTCATCGCCGGCTTCCACCGCATCTGACGACGAACTCTCGGCCCTCAGCCGCGCAGATGCTCCCGGGCCTTGTACCAGGTGAGCAGGTGGTAGCTCTGGCGGAGGTGCTCCCCCAGCGTCTCGAGGGGCAGCACCGTCACCTCGATCGTCTCCGTCTCATCCGGTGACGGGTCGCCGAGATGTCGGCATCCGCGAGCGAGGAAGTGGTGCACCCGGTTGGTATGGGTGCCGAAGTTGGCCCAGGTGGCGCCGAGATCGATGAGCTCCCCGGCGACGTAGCCGGTCTCCTCGCGCAGCTCCCGCGCAGCCGCGTGGTCCGGGTCTTCGCCCACGGCGACACCACCGCCGATCGTGCCGAGAGCGATGACGCCGGCACCGTGGCGGTACTCGTCGACCACGATCGCGCGACCGTCCTCGTCGAGCGCCAGCACCGACACCCAGTCGCCGTACTCGAGCACGTAGTACGGCGCGATCGAACGCCCGTCGGTGGTGCGACAGTCGTCCGCGCGGAGGTGGATCCACGCATCGTCCACGAGCACGCGACGGGAGAGGACCTCCCAGGGCTCCGGACGCACGGTCAGGCGCTCTTGCGCTTGCGCTCCATCACGATGGTGGGCGGCGCGCCCTCGTCGACGGCGGCGCGGGTCACGATGACCTTCGCGACGTCCTCGGCCGAGGGGATCTCGAACATGATCGGGCCGAGAACGTCCTCGAGGATCGCGCGGAGGCCGCGAGCACCGGTCTTGCGCTCGACCGCGAGGTCGGCGATCGAGCGGAGCGCCTCGTCTTCGAATTCGAGCTCCACGCCGTCGAGCTCGAACATCCGCTGGTACTGCTTCACCAGCGCGTTGCGCGGACCCGTGAGGATGTCGATCAGCGCGTCCTGGTCGAGCGGCGAGACGTTCGTCACGACGGGGAGACGACCGATGAACTCCGGGATCAGACCGAACTTGTGCAGGTCCTCCGGGAGCACCTCGCTGAACAGGTCGAGATCCTTGCCCTTGTCGTGCAGCGGGGCGCCGAAGCCGATGCCGTGCTTGCCGACGCGGGCCGACACGATGTCCTCGAGACCGGCGAACGCGCCAGCCACGATGAACAGCACGTTCGAGGTGTCGATCTGCAGGAACTCCTGGTGCGGGTGCTTGCGACCGCCCTGCGGCGGCACCGACGCGACCGTTCCCTCGATGATCTTCAGCAGCGCCTGCTGTACGCCCTCGCCGGACACGTCGCGCGTGATAGACGGGTTCTCGGCCTTGCGGGCGATCTTGTCGACCTCGTCGATGTAGATGATGCCCTGCTCCGCGCGCTTGACGTCGTAGTCGGCGGCCTGGATGAGCTTGAGGAGGATGTTCTCGACGTCCTCGCCGACGTACCCGGCCTCGGTGAGCGCCGTGGCGTCGGCGACGGCGAACGGGACGTTCAGCCGCTTGGCGAGCGTCTGCGCGAGATACGTCTTGCCGCAGCCCGTCGGGCCGATCAGCAGGATGTTGCTCTTGGCGATCTCGACGCTCTCGGCCTTCTGCTCGGCCGGCTGCAGCGTGCCGTGCGCGCGGATGCGCTTGTAGTGGTTGTACACCGCGACGGCGAGGGCGCGCTTGGCGGGTTCCTGCCCGACGACGTACTCCTCGAGGAACGTGAAGATCTCACGGGGCTTGGGGAGTTCGAAGTCCGCCGTGCCCTCGGCGGAGGACTCGGCCATCCGCTCTTCGATGATCTCGTTGCACAGCTCGACGCACTCGTCGCAGATGTACACACCGGGGCCAGCGATGAGCTGCTGCACCTGCTTCTGGCTCTTTCCGCAGAACGAGCACTTGAACAGGTCAGCGCTTTCACCGATACGGGCCATGCGCGTCCTCCTCGGGGATCCTGAGATCGTCTACTGAGCCTAACCGGTGCGTCGGACACCGGGGCGCATTGGCGCGGTCTCCCGCGATACCCGTCCGCCACGCGTCATCCGATGTCCGCCCCGCATCGCCGGCGCCCCACCTGCGCGCCGGCGCCCCACCTGCGCGCCGACGCCCCCCCTGCGCGCCGACGCCCCATCGGAGAGACGTCAGCCCGAGGGGGCGTGGACACTCGGATGGGGCGTCGGCGGATGCGGGCACGGATGCCGGCGCGACGAGCGTGCGGTCAGACCATGCTCTTCGTGTGCCAGACGGTCTTGACCTCGGTGAAGGCGGCGATGCGCTCGGGCGAGGCGATGACCTCACCCGGAGCGAGCACGCGCTTCAGCGTCTCGGCGGCGGCGATCTGCAGGTCGACCCAGTCCAGGTCGCCCGCTCCCGCGAGGTCGAGGGCGTTCACGTCCTGGTGCGAGGCGAGCCACGGGGCGATCTCGGCCGGAGAGCCGGTCAGCACGTTCACGACTCCCCCGGGCACGTCGCTCGTCGCGAGCACCTCCGCGAGGCTGATGGCGGACAGCGGATGCCGTTCACTGGCCACCACGACCACCGTGTTGCCCGCGACGAGCGCCGGCGCGACGACCGACACGAGGCCGAGCAGCGCGGAGTCCTGCGGCGCGACGATCGCGACGACGCCCGTGGGCTCCGGGACCGAGATGTTGAAGTACGGACCGGACACCGGGTTCGCGTTGCCCGCCACCTGCGCGTACTTGTCGCACCAGCCGGCGTACCAGACCCACAGGTCGATGGCCTCGTCGACCTGCGCAGCGGCGGCCGAGGCCGACACGCCCTCCTGTGCGGAGATCTCGTCGATGAACTGCGCACGGCGGCCCTCGAGCACCTCGGCGACACGGTAGAGCACCTGGCCGCGGTTGTACGCGGTCGCTCCCGACCAGCCCTTGACGGCGGCGCGGGCTGCGACGACCGCATCCCGCGCGTCCTTACGGGACCCCTTCGCCGCATTCGCGAGGAACGCGCCCTTCGCCGACAGCACCTCGTAGGTGCGGCCGGACTCGCTGCGCGGGAACGCGCCGCCGATCGCGAGCTTGTACGTCTTCGGAACGCTCAGTCGCTTGCTCATGCTGCGGCCCCCTTCAGGTACGCGGTGAGACCCTGACGTCCGCCCTCGCGGCCGTATCCGGACTCCTTGTAGCCGCCGAACGGGCTCGACGGGTCGAAACGGTTGAAGGTGTTGGCCCAGACCACGCCCGCGCGCAGCCGGTCGGCCACCGCGAGGATGCGCGAGCCCTTGTCCGACCAGATGCCGGCCGACAGGCCGTACGGCGTGTTGTTGGCCTTGGCGATCGCCTCGGCCGGCGTGCGGAACGTCAGCACCGAGAGCACGGGGCCGAACACCTCGTCGCGGGCGATGCGGTGCGAGGCCTCGACGCCGGTGAAGATCGTCGGGGCGAACCAGAAGCCCTTTTCGGGGATCGCGCAGTCCGCGGTCCAGCGCTCCGCGCCCTCGGCCTCGCCGATGTCGCTGAGCTCGCGGATGCGGGCGAGCTGGGCCGCCGAGTTGATCGCGCCGATGTCGGTGTTCTTGTCGAGCGGGTCGCCGAGGCGCAGCGTCGACAGGCGGTTCTTGAGCCGGTCGATGACCTCGTCGTGGATCGACTCCTGCACGAGCAGACGGCTGCCGGCGCAGCACACGTGCCCCTGGTTGAAGAAGATGCCGTTGACGATTCCCTCGACCGCCTGGTCGATCGGCGCGTCGTCGAACACGATGTTCGCCGCCTTGCCTCCGAGTTCCAGCGTGAGCTTCTTCTTCGTGCCGGCGACGGCACGGGCGATGTCGCGGCCCACTCCGGTCGAGCCCGTGAATGCGACCTTGTCGACGTCGGGGTGGCGCACGAGCGCGGCGCCCGTCGGGCCGGCTCCGGTCACGATGTTGACGACACCGGCGGGCAGATCGGCCTGCTGCAGGATCTCGGCGAAGATCAGCGCCGTGAGGGGCGTGGTCTCCGCGGGCTTGAGCACGACGGTGTTGCCGGCCGCGAGCGCGGGGGCGAGCTTCCACGCGAGCATGAGCAGCGGGAAGTTCCACGGGATGACCTGCCCCGCGACACCGAGCGCGCGCGGGTTCGCGCCGAGCCCCGCGTGGTCGAGCTTGTCGGCCCACCCCGCGTAGTAGAAGAACCAGGAGGCGACGAGCGGCACGTCGACGTCGCGGCTCTCCTTGATCGGCTTGCCGTTGTCGAGGCTCTCGGCGACCGCCAGCTCGCGAGCGCGCTCCTGCACGAGGCGCGCGATGCGGAAGAGGTACTTGCCGCGGTCACGACCGCTCATCCTCGACCAGGTCTTGTCGTAGGCGCGGCGCGCGGCGGCGACGGCACGGTCGACATCCTCGTCGCTCGCCGAGGCGATCTCGGCGATGCGGCTCTCATCGGCGGGCGAGATCGTGATGAAGCTCGAACCCGAGCCGTCGACGAACTCCCCGTCGATGAACAGGCCGTAGCTGTCCTTGAGGTTCAGGACCGCCTTCGACTCCGGTGCCGGAGCGTATTCCAGGAATGACATGTGCGGGCTCCTAGTCGATCGTGACGTAGTCGGGGCCGGAGTAGTGGCCGGTGGTGAGCTTCTGGCGCTGCAGGAGCACGTCGTTCAGCAGGCTCGAGGCTCCGAAGCGGAACAGGTGCGGCTGCAGCCACTCCTCGCCCACGGTCTCGGCGACCGTGACGAGGTACTTCACGGCGTCCTTCGACGCACGGATGCCGCCGGCCGGCTTCACGCCGATGCGCTGCCCGGTGCCGCGGTACCAGTCGCGCACCGTCTCGAGCATGAGCAGCGTGGTCGGCAGCGTGGCGGCCGGCTGCACCTTGCCCGTCGAAGTCTTGATGAAGTCGCCGCCGGCCAGGATGCCGAGCCAGGAGGCGCGCTTGATGTTGTCGTACGTGTTCAGCTCCCCGGTCTCGAGGATCACCTTGAGCGAGGCGTACGTGCCGTCCTCGCGGCGGCAGGCCTCCTTGACCTGGGCGATCTGGTCGAAGACGAGGCCGTAGCGCCCGGACAGGAACGCCCCGCGGTCGATCACCATGTCGATCTCGTCGGCGCCGGCCGCGACGGCCTCCGCCGTGTCGGCGAGCTTGATCGCGAGCGACGACCGTCCGCTGGGGAACGCCGTGGCGACGGCGGCGACGGAGATGAGACCGTCGTCGGGGTCGCCGTGCATCGCGCCGAGCGCCTCGGTCGCGTACGGGACCATGTCGCCGTAGACGCAGACGGCCGCGACCTTCGGGGTGCTCGGGTCGGCGGCATCCGGGTTCTTGGCCTTGGCCACCAGCGACCGCACCTTGCCGGGTGTGTCCGCGCCCTCGAGCGTCGTCAGGTCGATCAGACGGATGATGGTGTCGAGCGCCCAGGCCTTCGACGTGGTCTTGATCGAGCGGGTGCCGAGGCCGGCAGCGCGCTGCTCCAGACCGACGGCGTCCACTCCGGGCAGGCCGTGCAGGAAGCGGCGCAGCGTGGCGTCGTCCGGCTCACCGCCGAGGACGTCCACCGCCGTCCTGCGACTGAGTTCTTGGGTCGTCATCGTTCCTCCAACAATGCTCGTGCTGTGGTCTCGTCGGTCACCAGGACGCTGCACAGGCCGCTCGTCACGACCGTGCGCGCGATGTCGTGCTTGGCCTCGCCCGCGGTGACGAAGATCGCTCGCTCCGCGGCGCGCAGGCGCGCGAGGTCGACGCCGACCGTGCGGGAGTCGAGTTGCGGGTCGACGATGTTGCCGTCCGCGTCGATGTAGCGGCCGAGGACGTCGCCGACCGCGCCGCGGCGGGACAGCTCCTCGACGTCGGACGCCGAGAGGTAGCCGTTCTCGACGTGCGCCGAGCTCGCGTCGCACGGTCCGGCCGTGAACAGGAAGGCCTGCGCCTGGGCGGCCTCCTCGAGCACGGCCGCGACGGTGCGGTCGGACTCGATGGCCTGCTTGGTCTCGACGCGTTCGAGGATGGCGGGACTGGGGAGCAGCGACACGTGACCCGATGCGCGCTGCGCGATCGTGACGGCGAGTCCGGCGGCCCCTCCGGAGCGGCGGTTGAGGCTGACTCCCCCGTTGAGCTGCACGACCGTCACGCCGGTGGCCCACCCGTCGGGAAGAGCCTCGGCGACCGCGCGGAGCGTGCGTCCCCAGCTCACACCGAGTGTGCGCGGTACCGGACGCATGGCGCTGAGGTAGTCGGCGGCTGCCTGCGCGACGCGCTCGAGGGTGCCGTCGTCTCCGTCGGGAGACGGCACGACCACGGCGGCGGTGAGGCCGTGACGCTCGACGAGCTCGCGCTCGAGTCCGAGGCGGCGTGCGCGCGGATGGATGATCTCGATGCGGACGATGCCGCGCTCGCGGGCCTGAGTCAGCAGGCGACCCACCTTCCAGCGCGACAGCTTGAGGAGGGCGCCGATCTCGTCCTGCGTCTTGTCCTCGTCGTAGTACAGCTCGGCGACGCGGACCATGGTGAGTTCGTCTTCCACGGCATCCTCCTTCCTCGTCCAGAGTACGCCGTGATCACCGTTCGCGCATCCCGTTGCTCATATGAGCAGTCCGGCGCGGACGCGTCGCGCATCCGCCGGAGACGACGAAGAGGACGCCGACCCGAAGGTCGACGTCCTCTTGCGTGCTGCGACGAGTGTCAGGCGCGCTTGCGCGAGCTCAGCACCTGGTCGACGATCCCGTACTCGTGAGCCTCGGTGGCCGAGAGGATCTTGTCGCGGTCGATGTCGCGGTTGACCTGCTCGACCGGCTTGCCGGTGTGGCGGGCCATGGTCTCCTCGAGCCAGGTGCGCATGCGGAGGATCTCCGCCGCCTGGATCTCGATGTCGGAGGCCTGCCCGTGACCGGCCTCTCCCATCGCCGGCTGGTGCATGAGCACCCGGGCGTTCGGGAGCGCGAGGCGCTTGCCGGGGTGACCCGCGGCGAGCAGCACCGACGCCGCGGACGCGGCCTGGCCCAGCACGACGGTCTGGATCTGCGGCGCGACGTACTGCATCGTGTCGTAGATCGCCGTCATGGCGGTGAACGAACCACCGGGCGAGTTGATGTACATCGTGATGTCGCGCTCGGAGTCCTGGCTCTCCAGGACGAGGAGCTGCGCCATCACGTCGTCGGCCGACGCGTCGTCGACCTGCACGCCGAGGAAGATCACACGGTCTTCGAACAGCTTGTTGTACGGGTCCTGGCGCTTGAAGCCGTAGGCCGTGCGCTCCTCGAACTGCGGGAGCACGTAGCGGCTGGAGGGCAGGTCACCGGCAGAGCGGAAGGTGGGTGTGTACATGAGAATCCTCTCGCTCTCTTAGTTCGCGTCGGTTCCGCCGCCGCCGATGACGTCGGTGGCGGACTCGCGGATGTGGTCGACGAAGCCGTACTCGAGGGCCTCCTCGGCGGTGAACCAGCGGTCGCGGTCCCCGTCCTCGTTGATCTGCTCGACGGGCTTGCCGGTCTGCGCCGCGGTGATCTCGGCCAGACGGTTCTTCATCGAGACGATCAGCTGAGCCTGGGTCTGGATGTCGCTGGAGGTGCCGCCGAAGCCGCCGTGCGGCTGGTGCAGGAGCACGCGGGCGTTCGGCGTGATGTAGCGCTTGCCCTTGGTGCCGGCGGTCAGCAGCAGCTGGCCCATGGACGCGGCCATGCCGATGCCCACGGTGACGATGTCGTTCGGCACGAACTGCATCGTGTCGTAGATCGCCATTCCCGCCGTGATCGACCCGCCGGGCGAGTTGATGTACAGGTAGATGTCCTTCTCCGAGTCCTCTGCGGCGAGAAGAAGGATCTTCGCGCAGATCTCGTTGGCGTTCTCGTCACGCACCTCTGATCCCAGCCAGATGATGCGGTCCTTCAACAGCCTGTCGAAGACGCTCGTCGCGAGGAGGGGTTCTGCAGCCATGTCAGCTCCTGATTCCGTGTTTCAGTGATTCGAATCTACCGGCGACAACGCAGCACCCAGGCCGTGTTCGCCGTCGGCATATCAGGTGTCGAGGTCGGCGATCTCGTGCGCGTACGCCGTCATCGACCGGTGGTAGCGCGGCAGGTGCGGGACGAGGGCGAGCAGCGCCACCGAGAGCCCCGTCGCCGGGCGTCCGGCGCTCGCGAGGATCAGCGCGTGCACGGTCGCCACGGCGTCACGGTAGGGGCCATCGCTCGACAGCTCCTCCTCCGCCGTGATGACGGCCAGCGCCTCGTCGAACTCCCCGAGGTTGCGCAGAGAGCTCGCGAGCTGGATCACGCACTGCGGTCGATGCTCGTCGTCGAGCCCCAGCTCGAGCGCTCGACGGTACAGCTCGACCGCCTCGGCGGGGCGTCCGGCGGAATCACGGGCCCCGGCACGTTCGAACTCGGCGCGGGCGTCGTCGCTCCCCCGCTCCGCGGCCAGCGCGTCGATCCTCGCGATCGTGTCGTCGCCGACCTCCTCGCCCGAGGCGTCGGCCCAGACCTCGTCGATCCGCTCGTCCCAGTTGGTCATCGTCTCCTCCTTCTCCGCGATCGGCCCGATACGGGAAAGGGGCGGATGCCACAGCATCCGCCCCTCTCGCACGTGATCGGGATCGATCACTCGGCCTTGTCGGCCGCCTTCTTGGCCGGAGCCTTCTTGGCTGCCGGCTTCTTGGCGGCGGGCTTCTCGTCAGCGTCGGCCGTCTCGGCGTCGGCCTTCTTCGCCGCAGCCTTCTTGGCGGGAGCCTTCTTGGCGGGCTTCTCCTCGGCCGGAGCCTCGGCAGCGTCCTCAGCGGCCTCGTCGTCGGTCACGATGAAGTCCGACAGATCGACGGCCTTGCCGTTGCTGTCGACGACCTTGACCTTGCCGAGCGCGATCGCGAGCGCCTTGTTGCGGGCGACCTCGCCGACCAGAGCCGGGAGCTGGTTCGAGGACTGCAGCGCCTCGACGAACTCCTGCGGAGCCATGCCGTACTGCGCGGCGGACTGGATGAGGTACTGCGACAGCTCCTCCTGCGAGACCTGCACCTCGGCCTGCTCGGCGATCGTGTCGAGCAGCACCTGCGTGCGGAACTGCTTCTCGCTCGCCTCGGTGACCTCGGCGCGGTGGACGTCGTCCTCCAGGCGGCCCTCACCCTCGAGGTGGTTGTGGACCTCGTCCTCGATGAGCTGCGGCGGGACGGGGATCTCGACCTTCTCGAGCAGCGTCTCGACGAGCTTGTCGCGCGCGGCGGAGCCCTGCGTGAACACGCCCTGCTGAGCGACGCGCTCGGCGAGGCTCGCACGCAGCTCGGCGATCGTGTCGAACTCGCTCGCGATCTGCGCGAAGTCGTCGTCGGCCTCGGGGAGCTCGCGCTCCTTGACGGCCTTGACCGTGACGGAGACCTCGGCCTCGGAGCCGGCGTGGTCGCCGCCCACGAGAGCGGAGCGGAACGTGGTGTCCTCGCCAGCGGTGAGCGACTCGATCGCGTCGTCGATGCCCTCGAGCATCTCGCCGGAGCCGACCTCGTAGGACACGCCCTCTGCCCGGTCGATCTCGGCACCGTCGATCGTGGCGACGAGGTCGAGCTCGACGAAATCGCCCTTCGCTGCGGGACGGTCGACGGGGATGAGCGTTCCGAAACGGGCGCGCATGTTCTCGAGCTCGGCGTCGAGCGCCGCGTCGTCCGCCTCGACGGCGTCGACGGTCAGCGTGATGCCCTCGTAGTCGGGAAGCTCGATGTCGGGGCGCACGTCGACCTCGACGTCCACGAGCAGGTCGCCCGAGAAGTCCTTCTCGTTCGGCCACTGCGTGATGTCGGCCGACGGGCGGCCGACGACGCGGAGCTTGTGCTCGTTCGTCGCCTCGCGGAAGAACTTGTCGAGTCCCTCGTTGACCGCGTGCTCGATGACGGCGCCGCGGCCGATGCGCTGGTCGATGATCGGCGCGGGGACCTTGCCCTTACGGAAGCCGGGGATCTGGACGTCCTGCGCGATGTGCTCGTACGCGTGCGCGATGCTGGGCTTGAGGTCGTCCGGGGTGACCGTGATGGTGAGCTTGACCCGGGTCGGGGTCAGCTTCTCGACGGTGCTGTTCGCCATGCTGGTGTGTTCTCCTTGTGGTTTCCGCGCTGAATCGCGGCTGTCAGGCTTTGTCGAGCCGTGTCGGGGCGACAGGAGTTGAACCTGCGACCTCCCGCTCCCAAAGCGGGCGCTCTACCAAGCTGAGCTACGCCCCGGGGAATCCGCGCGCAGATTCAGCCCCAGCGAGTCTAACGGACGGGAGCACCCGCGTCTGTCCGCTATGATCGAACAGTCGGTTGCAGGATCCCTCGGGTCCCGCTCCGGGGGTGTAGCTCAATGGTAGAGTCTCAGTCTTCCAAACTGATTGCGCGGGTTCGATTCCCGTCACCCCCTCCACGTCACGAAGGCCCCTGCAGCTTCTGCGGGGGCCTTCGGGGTTTTCTGCAGTCGATGGACGTTCTTCTGGCAGAGTCGTGGTGAGCAGGTTTCCCATCGGAGGTCCCCGCATGTCCGTCCCCGCAGACGTCACCGCCCCACCGGCCGACGGCCACGCGCTCCCCGCGCACATCGTCGGCGCGACCTCGAACGGATCCGCTCCGTCCCGCGCCCGTCGACGCCCCCGCCGCGGTGTCGTGCTCGGCATCGTGGGAGCCGTCGTCGTCGCCGGGGCCATCGGCGGGGTTCAGGTGGGCGCGAATCTCGGGTACGACGATGCGGAGTCGGACTTCGACGCCGCGCACGACACCGCGGAGACCTCTCTCGCCGCCCTCGAGCAGGCGGCTGCGCACCTCGGTGCCACCAGCGACGTCGCGACCCAGCTCGTCGCGAGCGACGCCGGCGTGCTCGCCGACCCGGCGGCGAAGGAGACGCTGAACGCCGCCGTCGCCGCGGCGTCCGAGACCACCACCGCGGCCGGCGACCTCCTCGCGACAGACCTGCCCGACTCCGGCGACAAGCCGACGTTCTTCTGGGAGCTCTTCGGCGCGACCGAGCAGCTGCAGCAGCGCGCGGCGGACCTCGCTGATCTCTCCGACGACGTCGACGCCGAATCCCCGTCCGTCGTGGACGCCGACACCGCCATCGACGACGCCGGCGTCGCCTACCTCGGCACGGCCGCGACGGCGGCCACGGCCTTCGAGGCGGCCCACCTGTCGGCGCGCAACGACGACGTGATCGCGTTGCGGGATGCCGCCAGCACGCTGTCTCTCGCGAGCGCGCTCGACGACTCCAGCGTCGGCTCGTTCCTCGCGCTCCAGGACGCCGCCGCCCAGGTCGTCGCCTCGGAGCAGGCTGAGCTCGCCGAGAAGAGCGGACCGCTGCTGAACGCCCGTCTCGAGGTCGAGGCGTTCGCCCGCTCGCTCGCCCCCGGGGTGCTGCTGGAGTTCGACTGGAACCCGATCGTCAACAACGCCGGCGAGAACGGGAGCATGGGAGGGCTCACGACCTGGTGGTGGGACGAGCCCGACCGCGCCGTCATCGAGCTCTCGAACTCCGTGGCCGAGCAGTGGCCCGCCGATCGCAGCCGGGCTCTCGTGGCGCACGAGGTCGGTCACGCGATCAGCGTCAAGTGCGAGGACATGTACGACTCGTCGACCCAGGACAGCATCGAGAAGTGGGCGACCGCCTGGGCGATCAGCATGGGCTTCACGGACGACGCCAACGGCGTATGGGCCTACGGCTATCCGCCGCAGTCGTACATCGACGCCGCCTACGGGTGCCGCTGACCCGGCTCCCGGCATCCCGCCGTGACATGGAAGAGGCCGTCGCGATCCGATCGCGACGGCCTCTTCCGTGATGTCAGGTCGAGGTCACTGACCCCGGCGCTCGCGCAGCTGCGTCAGAGCGTCCTCGAGGAGCTGGACGGCCTCCTCGTCGGTGCGACGCTCCTTCACGTAGGCGAGGTGCGTCTTGTACGGCTCGGTCTTGGCGAGCGCCGGCGGGTTCGCCTTGTCGCGACCGGCCGGGAGCCCGGACTGCGGGTGATCGATCGTCTCGGGGATCTCCTCCTCCGGCAGACCGGCGGCGAAGTAGCGGACGGTCTCGTTGCCGAGGCCGTCCCAGTACGACACGGCGATGCGGTCGGCGTGGTAGCCGTGGTCCTGCTCGCCCATCGGTCCGGAGCCCACGCGGGTGCCGCGGATCGCATTTCCACCGGTAGCCATCAGATCACCTCGAACTTCGTGATGAGACCGAGCGCGACGATCGCGACGAACCACGCGAGCGCGAGGATCACCGTGAAGCGGTTGAGGTTGCGCTCCGCGAGGCCGGAGGATCCGACCGCCGTCGACATGCCGCCGCCGAACATGTCGGACAGGCCGCCACCGCGCCCCTTGTGGAGCAGGATGAGGAGGGTCAGCAGGACGCTGGTGATGCCCAGCACGACCTGCAGGACGAACTCGAGAATTTCCACGAGGAAGAGCCTTTCGCTGGGGCAGGACTGCCCCCGTAACGGTCAAGTATACGATGCGGCGGGGCCGGAGCCCCGCCGCACTCGCTCATACTCCGACGTGCTTCTCGAAGCGGATGATCGCGGCGAACTCGTCGACGACGAGGCTCGCGCCTCCGACGAGGGCTCCGTCGACGTCCGGCTCGCGCATGAAGCTCGCGATGTTCGCGGACTTCACCGATCCTCCGTAGAGGATGCGGGTGCGCGCGGCCGCGTCGTCGCCGAGGACCTTCGCGATCACACCGCGGAGCGCCGCACAGACGTCCTGCGCCTGCTGCGGTGTCGCGGCCTGGCCGGAGCCGATCGCCCACACGGGCTCATAGGCCACGACGATGTCGGCGTCCTTGGCGAGACCCTGGAGCGCGGTCTCGAGCTGGCCGGCCGGGACCGCGCTGGCACCGAACTTCTCCAAGTCCTCCGCGGTCTCGCCGACGCAGATCACGGGCACGAGGCCGTGCTTCAGCGCCGCCTTCGTCTTGGCCGCCACGACCTCATCGCTCTCCGCGTGGTACTCGCGGCGCTCCGAGTGGCCGATGATGACGTACTTCGCGTCGAGCTTCGCGAGGAATGCCCCGGACACCTCGCCCGTGTACGCGCCGGAGTCATGCGCCGACAGGTCCTGCGCGCCCAGCGCGAAGGGGATCTTGTCGGCGTCGATGAGCGTCTGCACGCTGCGGATGTCGGTGAAGGGCGGGAACACCGCGACCTCGACCGATCCGTCCTCGTGCTTGGCGTCCTTGAGCGTCCAGTGCAGCTTCTGCACGAAGGCGACCGCCTGCAGGTGGTCGAGGTTCATCTTCCAGTTGCCCGCGATCAGCGGGGTACGGGTGTTCACTGCCATCCGAGGACCTCCAGGCCGGGTAGTTTCTTGCCCTCGAGGAACTCGAGGCTGGCGCCGCCGCCGGTCGAGATGTGACCGAAGCGGTCATCCGCGAAGCCGAGCTGACGCACGGCTGCCGCGGAGTCGCCGCCGCCGACGACGCTGAGGCCGTCGACCTCGGTGAGCGCCTGCGCGACGGTCTTGGTACCGCTCGCGAAGGCCGGGAACTCGAACACGCCCATCGGGCCGTTCCAGAACACGGTCTTCGAGTCGCGGATGACCTCGGCGAACCGCGCTGCGGTCGCAGGTCCGATGTCGAGTCCGATGCCCGAGGCGCCGAAGGCGGTCTCCTCGATCGCGTCGGCAGCCGCCACCTCGTGCTCGGCGTCGGCCGAGAACGACGATGCCACGACGACGTCGGTCGGGAGCACGAGCTGGACGCCGCGCTCCTGCGCTTCGGCGATGTAACCGCGAACCGTGTCGAGCTGGTCCTCCTCGAGGAGGCTCGACGCGACCGGGTGGCCCTGCGCCTTGAGGAACGTGAACAGCATCCCGCCGCCGACGAGGATGCGATCCACGCGCGGGAGGAGGTGCGAGATCACACCGAGCTTGTCGCTGACCTTCGAGCCGCCGAGCACGACCGCGTAGGGGCGCTCGGGGTTCTCGGTCAGGCGGTCGAGCACGTCGAGCTCGGCCGCGATCAGCAGACCGGCCGCAGACGGCACCAGCTCGGCGAGGTCGTAGACGCTCGCCTGCTTGCGATGCACCACGCCGAACCCGTCGGAGACGAGGACGTCTCCGAGCTCGGCGAGCTGTGCGGCGAAGGCACCGCGCTCGGCGTCGTCCTTCGACGTCTCCCCCGGGTTGAACCGCAGGTTCTCGATGACGACGACCCCGCCGTCCTCGAGGGAGTCCACGGCCTCGTGAGCCGACTCGCCCACGGTGTCGCGTGCGAACGCGACGGGCTTGCCGAGCAGCTCCGACAGCCGCTGGGCGACCGGAGCGAGGCTGTACTGCGGATCGGGCGCCCCGTCGGGGCGTCCGAGGTGCGAGCAGACCACGACGCGGGCTCCCGCGTTGATCAGGGCGTTCAGGGTCGGCAACGAGGCGCGGACACGGCCATCGTCCGTGATGATCCCGTCCCGCAGGGGGACGTTGAGATCACAACGGACGATGACGCGCTTGCCCTCGAGCGAACCCAGCGAATCCAGGGTGCGCAGAGTCATGAGGAGTGTCTCAGAGACGCTCGGCCACGTACTCGGTCAGGTCGACGAGACGGTTGGAGTAGCCCCACTCGTTGTCGTACCAGCTGGAGACCTTGACCAGGTTGCCGCTGACGTTGGTCAGCGTCGCGTCGAAGATCGACGAGTGCGGGTTGTGCACGATGTCGCTCGAGACGATCTGGTCCTCGTTGTACTGGAGGAAGCCTGCGAGACGGCCGTCGGCCGCAGCCTTCTTGTAGGCCTCGTTGACCTCCTCGACTGTGAGGTTGTCACGGTCGGTGATGAGGGTCAGGTCGACGATCGAGCCGGTGGGAACCGGGACGCGGTAGGACGAGCCGCTGAGCTTGCCCTGCAGCTCCGGGAGCACCTCGCCGATGGCCTTGGCGGCACCGGTCGACGCGGGCGTGATGTTGATCGCCGCAGCGCGCGCACGACGGAGGTCGCTGTGCGGGCCGTCCTGCAGGTTCTGGTCGGCCGTGTAGGCGTGCGCCGTCATCATGAAGCCGCGGTCGATGCCGAACGCGTCGTTGAAGACCTGCGCGAGCGGCGCGAGGCAGTTGGTGGTGCAGGACGCGTTGGAGATGATGTGGTCGGTCTCCGGGTTGTACGTGTCCTCGTTCACGCCCATGACGAAGGTGCCGTCGACGCCCGTTCCCGGTGCCGAGATGAGGACCTTCTTCGCGCCGGCCTCGATGTGCTTCTTGGCGAGCTCGGCCTTGGTGAAGAAGCCGGTCGACTCGATGACGATGTCGACGCCCAGCTCGCCCCACGGGAGACCGGCGGGGTCGCGCTCGGCGAACGCCTTGATCTTCTTGCCGTTGACGGTGATGCTGTCGTCGTCGTAGCTGATCTCGGCGTCCAGGACGCCGCCGACCGAGTCGTACTTCAGCAGGTGCGCCAGGGTCTTGTTGTCGGTGAGGTCGTTGACCGCGACGATCTCGAGGTCAGCGCCCTGCGCGAGAGCCGCGCGGAAGTAGTTGCGTCCGATGCGGCCGAAGCCGTTGATACCGATCTTGACAGACACTCAGGTCTCCCTGTTTCTCGTGCGCTGTGCGCAGCAATCGTGCATACGCGAATGCGCGGGGGTTTTTGGCTGAGATGGCGTCCCGACGAGACCAGGCCCGTCGGGACGCGACCCGATTACGACAGTACCAGCAGGCCGTTGGTCTGCTGACGGGCGACCTCGAAGCGCTGGGCGACGTTCTCCCAGTTCGCGATGTTCCACGCGGCCTTGACGTAGTCGGCCTTCACGTTGAGGTAGTCGAGGTAGAAGGCGTGCTCCCACATGTCGAGCTGGAACAGCGGGACGGTGCCCTGAGCGGTGTTGGACTGCTGGTCGAACAGCTGCTGGATGATGAGGCGCTGTCCGATGGAGTCCCAGCTGAGCACCGACCAGCCGGAGCCCTGGATGCCGAGCGCGTTGGCGGTGAAGTGCGCCTGGAACTTCTCGAAGGAGCCGAAGAACTCGTCGATCGCGGCCTTCAGCTCGCCCTCGGGCTGACCCCCGCCGGTCGGCGAGAGGTTCGTCCAGAAGATGGAGTGGTTCACATGTCCGCCGAGGTTGAACGCGAGGTCCTTCTCGAGCTTGTTCACGTTCGCGAGGTTGCCGCTCTCCCGGGCCTCGGCGAGCTGCTCGAGCGCGGTGTTCGCGCCGGCGACATACGTGGCGTGGTGCTTGTCGTGGTGCAGCTCCATGATCTTGCCGCTGATGTGCGGCTCGAGGGCTGCGAAGTCGTAGGGAAGGTCGGGGAGCGTGTAGGTCGCCATGTCGCTTTTCATCCAATCCGCGCCGCGCCGCGGCGCTTGTCGGTCCTCCGCGACGCCGAAGTGCGGTGCGGAGCGGACGGTACTCATCCTAGTGACGACAACGCGTCGTCGTCCTCGATCCTTCCGCCGTATGACGAAGAGAGGCGGCCCCTTGACAGGGGCCGCCTCTCTTCGTAGTGACCTGCGGTCAGACGTCCAGTCCGGCGGGCACGGCGGCCTCGGTCCCGGGGATGCCCTCCTGCTGCGCTCGCTTGTCGGCCATGGCCAGCAGGCGGCGGATGCGACCGGCGACGGCGTCCTTCGTCATGGGCGGGTCGGCGTGGTGGCCGAGCTCGTCGAGACTCGCGTCGCGGTGCGCGAGCCGCAGCTCGCCCGCGACCTTGAGGTGATCGGGGACCTCGTCCGCGAGGATCTCGAGCGCGCGCTCGACGCGCGCGCAGGCGGCGACCGCGGCCTGCGCCGAGCGGCGGAGGTTGGCATCGTCGAAGTTCACGAGGCGGTTCACGCCGGCGCGCACCTCGCGGCGCTGGCGCATCTCCTCCCAGGCGACGGCGGTCTTCTGCGCGCCCATCTCGGCGAGGATCGTGCGGATGGCCTCCCCTTCGCGCACGACGACCCGCGGCATCCCGCGCACCTCGCGCGCCTTCGCGGCGACGCCCAGCCGGTGTGCGGCGCCGACCAGGGCCATGGCGGCCTCGGACGTCGGGCAGGCGACCTCGAGCATCGCGGAGCGGCCGGGCTCGCTGAGCGTCCCGGAGGCGAGGAAGGCGCCGCGCCACAGACCGGCGACCTCCGCGCGCGATCCGGTCGTCAGCCGGTTCGGCAACCCGCGGACGGGACGACGACGCTGGTCGAGCAGGCCCGTCTGGCGGGCGAGAGTCTCCCCCGCGGCGATCACGCGCACGGCCCAGCGGGCGCCGTCGTTCGCGGTGCTCGACTGCACCTGGGCGATCTCGGGCCGCACGCCGTAGATCTCGGCGAGGTCGCGGGCGACGCGCTGCGCGAGGACCTCGGCGTCCACCTCCGCCTCGACCGCGACGCGGCCGGCGATGGAGTGCAGCCCGCCGGCGAATCGCAGGATCGAGGTGACCTCCGCGACGCGCACCGTCGGGGGTGCATTGCGGATGCTGACGAGCTCAGCTTTGACGTCGGTGGTTAGTGCCACGAGACTCCTTCACGATCACGCGTCGGATCGCGACGCAAACCTCCAGCCTACTCGGCTGGAGGCCCCTGCTATTCCCGCCCGAGGTCGCGGTGGCGCACGTTCACGGCGACGCCGGGGACCGCCGCGAGTCGCCGTGCCAGCTCCTCGACCATCGCGACCGAGCGGTGCTTGCCGCCCGTGCAGCCGATGGCGACGGTGGAGTGGCTCTTGTTCTCGCGCTGGTAGCCCTCGAGCACGGGGGTGAGAGCCGCGGTGTACGCGTCGAGGAACTCGGCGGCGCCTTCCCGCGACAGCACGTACTCCCTGACCTCCTCGTCCTGACCCGTGAGACCGCGGAGCTCCTCGTTCCAGAACGGGTTGGGGAGGAACCGCATGTCGGCGACGAGATCGACGTCGGTCGGGAGGCCGTACTTGAAGCCGAAGCTCATGAGCGTGACGCGATGACGCGGCGCGCCCTCCTCGGCGAAGAGCTCGGACACCTGCGTCGCGAGCTGGTGGATGTTGAGCGCCGAGGTGTCGATCACGATGTCGGCGGCCTCGCGGATGGGTGCGAGACGGGAGCGCTCGTTGCGGATGCCGTCGAGCAGCGTCCCGTCGCCCTGCAGCGGATGCGGGCGACGCACGGACTCGAAACGGCGCACCAGCACGTCGTCGGAGGCGTCGAGGAAGAGCACCCGCACGGAGCCGCGCGATCGGAGCGCACGGGCGACTCCGGGGAAGTCGTCGAAGAGGTTGCGGCCGCGGACGTCGACCACTGCCGCCACCTTCGGAAGGGCGTTGCCGCCCATGTCCGTGAGGTCGAGCAGCGGACGCAGGATCTGCGGCGGCAGGTTGTCGACCACGTACCAGCCGAGGTCTTCCAGCGCGTTGGCGACCGTCGTGCGTCCGGCGCCCGACATGCCCGTGACGATGAGGAACTCGCCCTTGTCCCCGTCAGCCATGGTTACTCCTTCTCCCCCCGCCGTGACCAGCCTATCGAGTACCGGCCTGCCGGGTGGCGAGATGGGAGTGGATGTTCTGCGCGAGGACCGGGCCGATGCCCTGGACCTCCTCGATCTGACCGGGCGCAGCCGCGCGCAGCGCCGTCACCGAGCCGAAGTGCTTGAGCAGGACCTTGATCCGCGAGGCCCCCAGTCCCGGGACCTCGGCGAGGACACTCGTGATGTCGTTGCGGCGACGCTTGCGCTGATGCGTGATGGCGAAGCGGTGGGCCTCATCGCGCAGCCGCTGCAGGAGATACAGCGCCTCGCTCGTGCGCGGGAGGATCACCGGGAAGTCGTCGCCGGGCAGCCAGATCTCCTCGAGGCGCTTGGCGATGCCGCACACCGCGATCTCCGTGTGGCCCGCGTCGCGGAGAGCGCGGGCGGCGGCCTCGACCTGCGGCTGGCCGCCGTCGACGAGGAGCAGCTGCGGCGGGTAGGCGAACCGCGGCTTGCGCTTGACGGTCGCCTCGCCGACGTCCTCCCCCACGATCTCATGCGTCGTCGGGTCGACGACCTCGGTCTCCTCCGGCCGGTCGAGGTACGCGAGCCGGCGTCGCAGCACCTGGTACATCGAGTCGGTGTCGTCGGTCGTCTCGGCGATGTTGAAGGAGCGGTACTGGTCCTTGCGCGGGAGCCCGTCCTCGAACACCACCATCGAGGCGACGACGTTGGTGCCGCCCAGGTGGGAGATGTCGAAGCACTCGATGCGCAGCGGGGCCTCGTCCAGGCCGAGAGCCTCCTGCAGATCGGTGAGCGCCTGCGTGCGTGCGACGTAGTCGCTGGTGCGACGGGTCTTGTGACGGATGAGCGCCTGCTGCGCGTTGATGGTCGCCGTGCGCATGAGGTCGGCCCGCTGACCGCGCTGCGCCACGGCGATCTCGACCTTGCGCCCGCGGCGCTCACGCAGCCACTCCTCCAGCTCCGCGGCGTCGTCGGGGAGCGTGGGCACGAGGATGCGACGCGGCACGTCCTGGGCGTCACCGTAGGCGCGCTGCAGCACCTGATCGACGAGGTCCGCCGCCGAGATGTCGATCTCCTTCTCGATCGTCATGGCGCGCACACCCCGCACGCGTCCGCCCCGGATGACGAAGTGCTGCACCGCCGCGGCCAGCTCGTCCTCGGCGATGCCGAACAGGTCGGCGTCCTCGTCCGCGGCGAGCACGAGCGCGCTCTTGCCGAGCACGGCCTCGATCGCCGAGAGCTTGTCGCGGTACTTGGCCGCGGCCTCGTAGTCCATGGCCGCCGATGCCGCGAGCATCCGTCTCGTGAGGTCGCGCGTGAACCGCTCGTCGCCTCCGGCCATGAAGGCCACGAAGTCGTCGACCATCGCCCGATGCTCCTCGACCGTGACGGTCATCGAACAGGGGCCTCCGCACTTGCCGATCTGCCCGGGGAAGCAGGGGCGCCCCGTCTGCATAGCGCGCTTGTAGCTCGAGTCGCTGCAGGTGCGGATCGGGAACGCCTTGACCATCAGGTCGATCGTCTCGTGCACGGCCCAGACCTTCGGATAGGGGCCGAAGTAGCGGGCTCCGGGGATCTTCCTGTTCCTCGTGACGATGACCCGCGGCGCCTCGTCACCGAGGGTGACCGCCATGAACGGGTACGACTTGTCGTCCTTGTATCGCACGTTGAAGGGCGGATCGAACTCCTTGATCCACATGTACTCCAGCTGCAGCGAGTCGACATCGGTCGGCACGACGGTCCACTCCACGGACGCCGCGGTCGTCACCATGCGCCGCGTGCGCTCGTGGAGCGTCCGCAGTGGGGCGAAGTAGTTCGACAGGCGCTGACGGAGGTTCTTCGCCTTGCCGACGTAGAGCACACGCCCGGCCGCGTCGCGGAACCGGTACACGCCGGGGTCGGTCGGGATCTCGCCCGTCCGCGGCTTGTACGGCAGCACGTCGGCCATCAGCTGGCCTTCCGCGCGGAGCGCCCCTCACCCAGGATCTCGGCGAGGAATTGACCCGTGTGGCTCTCCTCGACGCGCGCGATCTGCTCGGGGGTGCCCGTCGCCAGGATCTCGCCGCCGCCCGACCCGCCCTCGGGACCGAGGTCGATCACCCAGTCGGCCGACTTGATCACGTCGAGGTTGTGCTCGATCACGATCACGGTGTTGCCCTTGTCGACCAGACCGTTCAGCACCTCGAGCAGCTTGCGCACGTCTTCGAAGTGCAGACCCGTGGTCGGCTCGTCGAGCACGTAGATGCTGCGGCCGTTGCTGCGTCGCTGGAGCTCGGTGGCGAGCTTGACGCGCTGCGCCTCGCCTCCCGACAGGGTGGTCGCCGACTGCCCCAGGCGCACGTATCCGAGGCCCACGTCGACCAGCGTCTTCATGTAGCGGTGGATCGCCTGGATCGGCTCGAAGAACTCCGCGGCCTCGGCGATCGGCATCTCGAGGACCTCGGCGATGTTCTTGCCCTTGTAGTGCACGGCCAGGGTGTCGCGGTTGTACCGCTTGCCGTGGCAGACCTCGCAGTCGACGTACACGTCGGGGAGGAAGTTCATCTCGATCTTGATCGTGCCGTCGCCCGAGCAGGCGTCGCAGCGCCCGCCCTTCACGTTGAAGCTGAAGCGTCCGGGCTGGTAGCCGCGGACCTTCGCCTCGGGGGTCTCGCTGAACAGCGTGCGGATCCGGTCGAACACGCCCGTGTACGTCGCCGGGTTCGAGCGCGGTGTGCGTCCGATCGGCGCCTGGTCGACGTGCACGACCTTGTCGAGGTTGTCGAGACCCGACACCCGGGTGTGCTTGCCGGGCACCGTGCGTGCGCCGTTGAGACGCGAGGCGAGCACCTGGTAGAGGATGTCGTTCACGAGCGACGACTTGCCCGAGCCGCTCACGCCGGTGACGGCCGTGAGCACGCCGAGCGGGAAGTCGACGCTCACGTTCTTGAGGTTGTTCTCGCGCGCGCCGACCACGCTGACCTTGCGCTTCTTGTCGAACTTGCGGCGCTTGGCGGGGGTGGGGATCTCGCGCGCCCCGGAGAGGTACTCCCCCGTCATGGACGCGGACTCGCTGAGCAGAGCCGAGTACGGCCCCGAGTGCACGACCTCGCCGCCGTTCACCCCGGCACCCGGGCCGATGTCGACGACCCAGTCCGCAGCCTCGATGGTCTCCTCGTCGTGCTCGACGACGATCAGCGTGTTCCCGAGGTCGCGCAGCTTGATCAAGGTGTTGATGAGCCGCCGGTTGTCGCGCTGGTGCAGACCGATCGACGGCTCGTCGAGGACGTACAGCACGCCGGTGAGCCCGGAGCCGATCTGCGTGGCCAGACGGATGCGCTGCGCCTCGCCGCCCGAGAGCGAGCCGGCGGACCGGCTGAGATTGAGGTACGAGAGGCCGACCTGGAGCAGGAAGTCGAGACGCAGCCGGATCTCGCGGAGCACCTGCGCCGCGATCTTCGCCTCGCGCTGGCTGAGCGTGAGCGTCTCCATGAAGTCGCGCGCGTCGGCGAGGCTCAGGTGAGAGACCTCGGCGATCGAGTGGCCGTGCACCTGGACCGCGAGCACCTCGGGCTTGAGGCGGTTGCCGTCGCACACCGGGCACGGCACCTCGCGCAGGTACTCGCCCCAGCGGGCGCGCTGCGTGTCGGACTCGGCCGACGCGTACTGCCGCTCGATGTACGGCACGACGCCCTCGAAGCCCGAGGCGTAGCGCATCTCCCGGCCGTAGCGGTTCTTGAACTTCACGGTGACCTTGTAGTTGTCGCCGCGCAGGACCGCGTCCTGCACGTCGACGCGGAGGTCCTGCCAGGGAGTGTCGAGGGAGAAATTCAGGTCGGCCGCGAGCCCTTCGAGGAGACGCTCGTAGTACTGGAACAGGCCCTTGCCCTGCGTGGTCCACGGGATGATCGCGCCCTCGCGGATCGAGAGCTCCTCATCGCCGAGCATGAGGTCGACGTCCACCGACATGCGCGTGCCGAGACCCGAGCAGGCCGGGCACGCACCGAACGGCGCGTTGAACGAGAACGTCCGCGGCTCGATCTCCGTGAGGCTCAGCGGGTGCCCGTTCGGGCACGCGAGCTTCTCGGAGAACGACTGCCACGCGGCATCGCCCTCCTCGTCGACGTAGTTGACCTGCATGACGCCGCCGGCGAGTCCCAGCGCGGTCTCGACCGAGTCGGTCACGCGCCCGAGGATGTCGTCGGACGCCACGAGGCGATCGACCACGACGGCGATGTCGTGCTTGTAGCTCTTCTTGAGCGTGGGCGGCTCGGCGAGCTGGATCAGATCTCCGTCGACGATCGCGCGCGAGTAGCCCTTGGCTCCCAGCTCGCGGAACAGATCGACGAACTCGCCCTTCTTCTGCGAGACGATGGGCGCGACGATCTGGTACCGGGTGCGCTCGGGCAGGCCCATGAGCTGGTCGGCGATCTGCTGCACCGTCTGCCGCTGGATGCGCTCCCCGCACTCGGGGCAGTGCGGGATGCCGATGCGTGCCCACAGGAGACGCATGTAGTCGTAGATCTCGGTGATCGTGCCGACGGTCGAGCGCGGGTTGCGGTTGGTCGACTTCTGGTCGATCGAGACCGCGGGGCTCAGCCCCTCGATGAAGTCGACGTCCGGGCGGTCGACCTGACCGAGGAACTGGCGCGCGTACGCGCTCAGCGACTCGACGTAGCGGCGCTGCCCTTCCGCGAAGATCGTGTCGAACGCGAGGCTCGACTTCCCCGACCCCGACAGACCGGTGAACACGACGAGCGAGTCACGGGGGATGTCGATGTCGACGTTCTTCAGATTATGGACGCGGGCACCGCGAACGCTGAGTTTTCCTGGGGTTGCAACCGGGACGATAGGCACCGGACAAGTCTACGAGGGGCCACGGACATTGGCTCCGCTCCCGCGAGGAGCGACGCCGCCGGCCGGTCGTGCCGCGGCGTCCGCCCGCCGGAGTCCGACCAGGGCGAGCCCGACGCCGACCACGAGGAGCGACGCCGCGACGGGAGCGACCCACGCGACGTCGGTCGGGAGCCCGCGTCCGCTCAGGAGCGGGACACCGAGAGCCAGGGGCTGCGCGATCAGCTGGATCACCGTGAAGCGTCGCAGCGTCGGGAGGAGCACCCGCAGCGACATCCGGGATCGCGCCGGGATCACGAGCGACAGGCCGGCGCACACGTGGATCGCGTGCACGAGCAGCACCGCCAGCGCCGTGCGGGCGATGCTCGGCTCCGTGAGGACGACGCCGAACGGCAGGCACGCGGCTGCTCCCCACGCCGCCATCGAGACGGGGAGGAACACCGCGACGAGCGCCGCGACGACCGCGATGCCCTGCCAAAGGGGGAACGGCATCAGCACGAGGACGCCGACCGCGACGAAGACGACCACCAACAGCCTCGGGACGACGCCCGGGATGGCCGCCGGCACGCGGAACGAGTGCATCCGCGCGCTCATCGACGCACCGCGCGCATCCGCTGCTGCCGCAGGGCGGCCAGGCGCATCCCCGTGTCGCGATCGCTCGCCCAGCGCACGACCTCGATCCCGGCGTGCCTCAGATCGGCGAGGACCTCGGTCCGCTCCGCGAGCAGCGTGCGCATCGCGACGGTCTGCTCCGGCGTCAGTCGCACCGCGTCGAGATCGGGCAGCGTGTCGACGGCGACGACCGCGTGGCCGGAGGCTCGCCACCGCGACGCGAGCTGCGCGGCGATGCCGTCGAAGAACGTCGAGAGCACGAACACGATCGACCCGCCGGGGACGATCGGGGAACGGCGATAGCGGGCGCCGTCGTCCCCGGGCCCCGTCCCGGCGATCGCACCGCTCAGGCGCGCGAGATGGCGCGGGCCGCTGCCCGAGCGCACCCCTTGCCCTCCGGTCGCGAGGGCGTGGTAGGCGACCCTGTCCCCCGCCTCGATCGCGGTCGCGGCGATCGACAGCGCCGCCTCACGACCGAGGTCGAGCGAGGTCACGCCCGTGCGCTCCGGATCGCCCGAGCCCCACGCGGCGACTGCGGAGCCGAGGTCGTCGACGGTGTCCAGAGCCACCACCACGGAGGCGTCGCTCAGGGAGTCCGTGCGGCGCACGAGGAGGTCTCCCGGCCGCCGCGCGGCGCGGGCCGTGGCCCGCCAGTCGATCCGACGCAGGTCGTCGCCGGGGACGAAGGGGCGGATGTCGCGGAAGTCGCCGCCCTCCCCGGGGCGGGAGCCGTCGTGCGCTCCGTGGAGTCCGACGAGCCTCGGGGCGAGCGGGAGCCGTCCGAGGTCGTGCCGCCCCGGTGCGACCCGCCAGTCGAGAGCGACGCGAGCGCCCACGCCCGATGCCCATGCGCCGTCGACGGCGATGGCGCGTCCCGTCACCGCGAGCAGTTCGACGGGCCCCGAGTGCAGGGGGCGTGTCGCCGTGCGTACGACACCCTCCCCCGGAGGAACGTCGGCGAGACCCGTGCGGCGTCCGCCCTGGTCGACGGCGAGCTGGATCCAGTCGAGGTCGCCGGGATCGCGGACGTCGACATCCGCCCGCACCTCCGTGCCCCCCGCGCGGCCTCCGGAGCGGGCGCGGAGTCCGAGGAGCACGGCGGCGCTCGTCGGCCGCCGGAGCAGCGCCCACGTCGAGGCGAGCGCGAGCGGGAGGCCGATCGCGACCACGTCGGGTCTGGACAGCACGAGCCCCACGATGGCGACCACGGCCGAGCCGACGACGCCGACCGCCACGACGGGGCCCCGATGCCATCGCAGCGGCATCCTCAGCTCCGAACGGATCTCGTCGCTCATCGCACGACGGACGCCGTCGGGGGTACCGGGGTCTGCGCGAGAGCCGCCTCGACCACGGATGCGGGGTCGGTCCCCTGCGCCCATGCCTGCGGGGTGAGCGTCAGCCGGTGCGCGAGCACGGGCACCGCGATGCGCTTGATGTCGTCAGGGCGCACGTAGTCACGGCCGTCCAGAGCTGCGAGGGCGCGGCCGAGCAGCACGAGCGCCTGGGATCCGCGGGGTGAGGCGCCGACCGCGACGGTCGCGGCGGTCCGAGTCGCGCGGGTGAGGTCGACGCCGTAGGCGATGATGTCCGCGTCGACGTGGATGCGCTCCACGGCGGCCTGGATGTCGCGCAGCTGGGCGGCGTCGACCACAGCCTCGACCGGCGCGTCCGCGCTCTGTCGGCGGATCCGCTCCGCGACGATCCGCGACTCGTCGTCGCTCGTCGGGTATCCGACCGACAGGCGGACCAGGAAGCGGTCGAGCTGCGCCTCGGGCAGTGCGTACGTCCCCTCGTACTCGATCGGGTTCGACGTCGCGATCACATGGAAGGGATCGGGCAGCGCGTGACGTGTGCCGTCGACCGTCACCTGACGCTCCGCCATCGCCTCGAGCATCGCCGACTGCGTCTTGGGCGTCGTGCGGTTGATCTCGTCGGCGAGCAGCAGTCCGGTGAAGATCGGGCCGGGGCGGAACTCGAAGCCGCCCGTGGCCGGGACGTACACCGACGAGCCGGTCACGTCGCCGGGGAGCATGTCCGGCGTGCACTGCAGTCGGCGGAACTCGAGGCCGAGGGCGGATGCCAGGCTGCGTGCGGCGAGCGTCTTGCCGAGCCCCGGCACATCCTCGAAGAGCACGTGACCTCCGGCGAGGATGCTCGCGAGCGCGATCGTCAACGGCTCGTCCATCCCCACGACGGCGGTGCGCACACCGTCCAGAATCCGGCGTCCGGCGGCGGCGATGTCGACGTTCTCAGAGGTCATGCGTTCTCTCCAGGTGCAGAGGGGGCGGAGGCGCGGCCGGAGGGCGGGCCCTGGTCGGGAAGTCGTTCGAGCGCCGAGAGGATCCGGTCGACGTCCGTGCGGTGGACTTCGCCCGGTTTCCGCAGATCGCGGATCCCGGCTCCCAGAAGCTCCTCGATGCGCGCCTGATCGGCGGGATCGTCGGGGTCGAGTCCCTGCCGGGCGAGTCGGCGGCGCAGCACTCGGTCGATCCGGCGGACCACCGCGTGCCCCGCGATCCCCGTGCGGCTGTTGATCGCCCAGGCGAGCCGGGACACCTCGGAGCCCGGCGCCGTGCGCGACGGCTCGGACGGCGGCCAGGCTCCGCTCTCGTCGACGAGCGACGGGCGGCTGAGGAGGACCAGGGCGACCGCGAGCAGCGCCCAGGACAGCGCGAAGGCGTAGGGAGCGCCGACCGCGGTCAGCAGCAGCGGAACGCCGACGACGAGCACGGCGCCGAGGGCGAGCAGGAGGACTCTTCGCGTCATCGCCAGGCCTCTTCGATCTCGCGCAGGCACCGCAGCGCGGTCTCCCGATCGCCCTCGGTCGTGGCACGTCCGCCGAAGCGCACGTCCTCGTACATCCGCAGCAGCCGCGAGACCTGAGGTGCGATCGACGACCGACGGGCGAGGATGCGCACCGTGAACTCCGCGGCGGTCTCCGACGGGGCGCGGACCACGCCGGCGTCCGCTGCGGACTCCTCGAGGCCGATCCAGGCGGCCACGATCCCGTCGGCCGGAGCGTCGTCCTGCGCGAGGGCGACGAGCGCCTGCGCGATCCCCCGACGGATCTCCCCGGCGTCCGGCGCGACCGGGGCCACGGGATCCGCGGTCACCGCGACCGCGACGTCGGCGCCCGCCCGCCGGCGCAGTCGACGGTCCCGCCAGAGCGCCGCGAGCGTGCGGACGACGAGTCGGATGCCGAAGAACAGGACGGCGAGGACCACACCGCCGATGAGGATCACGACGACCGCGGCGATGATCGTCAGGATCAGCGGGTCCTCCGGCGGTTCGAACTCCGGGATCCCCGACGACGACGGCGCGGGCTCGGGGACGGGGGTCTGCGTCGGCGGCGGACCGGGCTCGCCGACCGGGCGGAACGTCGGACTCCCCTGCACGGCGGCCGCGAGCATGAGGATCGTGAAGAACCCGGCGACGGCGAGGAGCGGGAGCACGAGGCTCGTCCATCGCGCGACGCCCGATCTCTCGGGAGTCTCGGGCGGGACGATGCGCGACATGCCTCCACCCTAGGTGGAGGACGTACGGTCACCCGGACCGAAGGCCGGTGTCGACGAGACCCGGGTCAGGCGTCCTGTCGTCGCCCGGCGAAGCTCGACAGCCCGTCGCGCAGCGCCGCGATCTCGGCCATGTCCATGCCCACGGCGGCCATGACCTGACGCGGCACGTCGAGCGCCCGCTCGCGCAAGGCACGTCCGGCGTCGGTGAGGGTGATGTCGAGACGGCGCTCGTCCCGGGCGCTGCGCTGCCGCGCGACGAGCCCGTCGACCTCGAGACGCTTCACGAGCGGCGACGCCGTGGCGGGATCGAGCGCGAGGTCGGCCGCGAGGTCGTGGAGCGGGCGTGGCGACTTCTCCCAGAGCGCCAGCATCACCAGGTACTGAGGATGGGTGAGTCCGAGCGGTTCGAGGATCGGTCGATAGATCGCGACCACGTTGCGCGCCGCCGTCACGAGGGCGAAGCACAGCTGATTGTCCAGCTTGAGCAGGTCGTCGGCGGTCGGCATGCGATCGACTATACATGCCCCCTAATAGTTAGTACACTAAGCAACATGACGAGTCCCGACGAGCGCCCTCCCCTCCGCGACCGGATCCGCGAGGCCGGGGGGCTGTACTCGTGGATCAACACGAACCTCATCCGCTTCGCCGGCCCGGCCTCGGTCGGGCCGTACGAGAAGACGCCGCCGCCCAGTGCGGCCGAGCGCGCGGAGCGCGCGTGCCCGCTGTGCGGGGCTCCCATGACGCAGCACGAGATCGACCGCTCCGGACCCAAGCCCCTCGTGCACTGCCCCTGAACCACCGCGCCGCGGGGCGTGCGTCGCGCGGGTCAGTCTGCGCCCGAGGCGTCCTCGCGAGCGACGTCGAGCCAGAAGGCGAGCGCCTCGTCGTCGACGGTCGCGCTCGGCGACACGTCGAGCCATCCGGTGCCCATCGTCCGCGGACCCATCACGGCGGTCGCGACACCGGGCCGGGTGACCAGCGCGGCGCCGTTCTCCTCGTGCACTCGCACCAGCAGCACGCCGCCCGGACGAGCTCCGACGAGGATGTGCCCGTCGACGAGGAAGGCGCGTGTGCCGAACATCCGCTTCTCCTCGACATCGCCGCTGAGCGTCAGCAGCGCTCGCACCCGGTCGGCGAGCTCTTCACCTGCGGAGTCCATCGCGAGGGTCCCTTCGATCAGGCGTGTCCGGCGCGCTCCATGGCGCGCAGTTCCTTCTTGAGGTCCTGCACCTCGTCGCGCAGACGTCCCGCGAGCTCGAACTTGAGCTCGGAGGCGGCGGCGAGCATCTGATCGGAGAGATCCTGGATCGTGGCCTCGAGCTGTTGCGCTCCCTCCGCCGCGATGCCGGTGCGTCGGAGGTTGGGCGTCGGAGACTTGCCCTTGCCCGTGGCCTTGCCGCGCCCCGCCATCATGTCGGCGGTGTCCTGCCCCTCGCGCGCGAGCACCTCGGTGATGTCGGCGATCCGCTTGCGCAGCGGCTGCGGGTCGATGCCGTGCTCCTTGTTGTATGCGATCTGCTTGTCACGGCGACGGTCGGTCTCCTCGATGGCCTTGGTCATCGAGTCGGTCATGTTGTCGGCGTACATGTGCACCTCGCCCGAGACGTTTCGCGCGGCACGGCCGATCGTCTGGATGAGCGAGGTGCCGGAGCGGAGGAAGCCCTCCTTGTCGGCGTCGAGGATCGCGACCAGCGACACCTCGGGGAGATCGAGGCCCTCGCGGAGCAGGTTGATTCCCACGAGCACGTCGTAGACACCGGCACGCAGCTCGGTCAGCAGCTCGACGCGGCGCAGCGTGTCGACGTCGGAGTGCAGGTAGCGCACACGGACCCCGTGCTCGCCGAGGAAGTCGGTGAGCTCCTCCGCCATCTTCTTGGTCAGGGTGGTGACCAGCACGCGCTCGTCGCGCTCGACCCGCAGGCGGATCTCCTCCAGCAGATCGTCGATCTGCCCCTTCGACGGCTTCACGACGATGTGCGGATCGACGAGGCCCGTCGGACGGATGATCTGCTCGACCACGCCGTCGGCGATGCCCATCTCGTACTTTCCGGGAGTCGCGGAGAGGTACACGGTCTGGCCGATGCGGTTCTTGAACTCGTCCCAGCGGAGCGGGCGGTTGTCCATCGCGCTCGGCAGCCGGAAGCCGTGGTCGACCAGGGTGCGCTTGCGCGAGGCGTCGCCCTCGTACATCGCGCCGATCTGCGGCACCGTGACGTGCGACTCGTCGATCACGAGCAGGAAATCGTCGGGGAAGAAGTCGAGCAGCGTGTGCGGAGGCTCGCCCGCCTCGCGGCCGTCCATGTGCCGCGAGTAGTTCTCGATGCCGGAACAGAAGCCGAGCTGCTGCAGCATCTCGAGGTCGAACGTCGTGCGCATGCGCAGCCGCTGGGCCTCGAGGAGCTTTCCCTGGCGCTCGAACTCTGCGAGACGCTCCTCGAGCTCGGCCTCGATGGTCCCGATCGACCGCTGGATCACGTCGGTGCCGGCCACGTAGTGGGAGGCCGGGAAGATCGGCACGGAGTCGAGCTTCTCTATGACCTCGCCGGTGAGAGGGTGCAGGGAGTACAGCGCCTCGATCTCGTCGCCGAACAGCTCGATGCGGATCGCATGCTCCTCGTACACGGGGATGATCTCGATCGTGTCGCCGCGCACCCGGAAGTTGCCGCGCGAGAAGTCCACGTCGTTGCGGTTGTACTGCATCGAGATGAACTGCCGGATGAGGGCGTCGCGGTCGTACCGTTCCCCCACCTGCAGCGCGACCATCGCCCGCAGGTACTCCTCCGGTGCGCCGAGCCCGTAGATGCACGACACGGTCGACACCACGACCACGTCGCGGCGGCTCAGGAGCGAGTTCGTCGTGGAGTGGCGCAGACGCTCGACCTCGGAGTTGATCGAGGAGTCCTTCTCGATGAACGTATCGGTCTGCGGGACGTACGCCTCCGGCTGGTAGTAGTCGTAGTACGACACGAAGTACTCGATCGCGTTGTTCGGCATGAGCTCGCGGAACTCGTTCGCGAGCTGCGCCGCCAGGGTCTTGTTGTGAGCGAGAACGAGGGTCGGTCGCTGCACCTGCTCGATGAGCCAGGCCGTGGTCGCCGACTTGCCTGTTCCGGTCGCGCCGAGGAGAACGATGTCGGTCTCGCCCGCGTTGATGCGCGCGGCGAGGTCGGCGATCGCCTGCGGCTGGTCGCCGGCGGGGGCGTATTCGCTGACGACCTCGAAGGGACGGACGCTGCGGGTGGTCTGCATACCTCCAGCGTAGGCGGCACCACCGACATCCGGGCCGTGTCGGGTGCGGCGCACGGGAGCGGACGTTCCGGGCGGCCGATCGGCGCGGGTCAGGACACCACGTCGAGGGGACGCGCACCGGAGGCTCCGCGCAGGGCTCCCGCCGCGAGCACGGCCGCGACCGCGCACATCACGACGACCGAGACCACGAACCAGGTCCAGTCGACGCCTCCGAAGACGATGCCCAGCGCCCAGCCGAACAGGCTCGACCCCGCGTAGTACCCGAAGTAGTACAGCGACGACGCCTGTGCTCTCGTCGACGGGCCTGTCGCCACCGGAGCCCATCCCGAGGCGACGGCGTGCGCTCCGAAGAACCCGGCGGTGAACAGGAGGAGGCCGATCAGGACGAACGCGGTGACGCCGGCGAGCAGCAGCAGCGCACCAGCGGCCATGACCCCCGTGGCGCCGAGCAGCACCGGGTACCGGCCGAACCGCGACGCGAGCGACCCCGCCCAGGGCGAGGAGAGCGTCCCGGCGAGGTACGCGAGGAACAGGAGCGTGACGAGCCAGCCCGGGAGCGCGAAGGGCGCGGCCGCGAGGTGGAACCCGAGGTAGTTGTAGACGGCGACGAACGAGCCCATCAGCAGGAACCCCTGAGCGTAGAGAGCGAGCTGTGCGCCGGACCGCAGAGGCGTCACGAGCCGGATCAGAACTCCGGAGGCATCCTCTCCGGTGCGCAACCGACCCGGCACGAAGCCCTGCGCGCGGGGTGCGAGCACGAGGAACAGCACCGCCGCCACCGCGCACACCGCCGCGACGGTCCACATCCCGCCTCGCCATCCCGCCGGCTCCCCGACGATCCCCGACAGGATGCGGCCGAGCAGACCGCCCACGGTCGTCCCGGCGATGTAGCTCCCCGCTGCGGCGGCCGCGCTGCGCGCCCTGACCTCCTCGCTCAGGTAGGCGAGGGCGACCGCCGGGACCGCGCCCAGCGCCACGCCCTCCAGCAGCCGGAGCAGGAGCAGCGTCTCGAGCGCGGAGCTCAGCGGTGCGAGCAGTCCGAGGACCGTCGCCGCCAGCACGCCGGTCCCCATCACCGGCACACGGCCGATGCGGTCGGCCACGAGCGACCAGGGGATCACCGCCGCCGCCAGTCCGAGGGTCGCCGCCGAGACCGTGAGGGCCGCCGTCGCAGGAGCGACCCCGAGGTCGCTGGAGAGTTGCGGCAGCACCGCCTGCGGAGAGTACAGCTGTGCGAACGTCGCGATGCCGGCGAAGAACAGTCCGACGATCAGACGACGGTACGGAGTCGACCCCGGTGCGTGTCCGGTGAAGGTCACCGTGCGCGGATCCGCTCCCAGAGGGCGTCGGTCTGCACGAGGGTCTCCTCGATCGTTCCGGCGGTGTCGATCACCTCGTCGGCGATCGCGAGACGCCTCTCGTCCGGCACCTGCGCGTCGATCCGCTCCTGCGCGGCCGCGGCCTCCATGCCGCGCAGCTCGACGAGACGGCGCAGGCGCACCGCGGCCGGCGCATGCGCGACCACGATGAGATCCCAGGGGTCGTCCACGCGGGCCTCGACCAGCAGGGGAACGTCGTAGACGACGACCGCGTCGGGGTCCCCCGCGGCGGCCTCCTCGAAACGGCGCTGCGACTCGGCGCGCACGGCAGGATGCACGATCGCGTTGAGACGCCGCAGCCGCTCCTGGTCGCCGAACACGATCGCTCCGAGCGCCGCGCGGTCGAGGGAGCCGTCCGCGGCGATCACGTCGCCGCCGAACTCCTCAACGATCGCGGCGAGCACCGGGGTCCCCGGCGCCTGCACGTCCCGCACGATCCGATCGGCGTCCACGACGACGGCGCCGTGCTCCGCGAGCCGCCGGGCGATGGTCGACTTCCCCGACGCGATGCCGCCGGTGAGAGCGATGAGAGGCATGACGTCAGTCTAGGCTCCGCCCGCCGTCGGTCAGCGGGCGAGCAGCTGCCGTCGCGAGCTCAGCACTCCGGTGTCGAAGCCCGCGAGGTGCAGTCCGCCGTGGAAGCGCGCGTGCTCGATCTTGACGCACCGATCCATGACGACGGAGAGCCCTGCGGCCTCGGCCAGGGCCGCGGCATCCTCGTTCCACGAGCCGAGCTGCAGCCACAGAGTCTTCGCCCCCGCGTCGATCGCCTCCTGCGCGACGCCCGGCAGATCGTCGTGGCGACGGAACACGTCGACCACGTCCGGCTCGACCGGGAGGTCGGCGAGCGACGCGTACACGGGCTGCCCGAGGATCTCGGTCTCGCGCGGGTTCACCAGGTACACGTCGTAGCCGCTGCTCGACAGCAGGTAGGTGGTCACGAAGTACGAGGCGCGCGCCGGGTTGTTCGAGGCGCCGACGATCGCGACGCTCTTCGTGCGACGGAGGATCTCGAAGCGCTGCTGCGCACCCGGACCGACCCAGGTGCGCCCCTCGACGGCCGGTGCCGCTCCGGGCAGCGCGCAGACGACGGCATCCGGCGTGGGGACGGCGCAGGCGTCGCCCGCGGTCGTGGTGTCGCTCATCGGTGCGCTCCCGTCGCGAGGGTCAGGGCCTGGTCCAGGTCCCAGATGATGTCGTCCGCGTCCTCGAGCCCCACGGAGATGCGGATCAGGTCGGGGCGCACGCCGGCGGCCGTCAGCTGGTCCTCCGTGAGCTGACGGTGCGTCGTGGACGCCGGGTGGATGACGAGCGTGCGCGCGTCGCCGATGTTGGCGAGGTGCGACGCCAGCTGCAGGCTCTCGATGAGCGCCTCCCCCGCGGCGCGGCCGTCGTCGGCCTTCACCCCGAAGGCGAAGACGGATCCCGGACCCAGCGGCAGGTACTTCGCCGCGCGCTCGTGGTGAGGGTGGCCCTCCAGCCCCGCCCAGGTCACGTACTCGACGCGCGGGTCGGACGCGAGCCAGTCGGCGACGACACGGGCGTTCGCGACATGGGCGTCGATCCGCTGGGGCAGCGTCTCGATGCCCTGCAGCAGGTTGAACGCGGCCTGCGGGCTGAGCGCGGGTCCGATGTCGCGGAGCTGCTCGGTGCGGAGCTTGGTGAGGAACCCGTACTCGCCGAAGTTGTCCCACCACTTGATGCCGCCGTAGGACGCGACCGGTTCGGTCATCTGCGGGAAGCGGCCGTTGCCCCAGTCGAACGTGCCCTTCTCGATCACGACGCCGCCCAGCGTGGTGCCGTGACCGCCGAGAAACTTCGTGACCGAGTGGATGACGATGTCCGCACCGTGCTCGAGAGGACGTGCGAGGTACGGCGTCGCGAGCGTCGCATCCACGACGAGCGGGACGCCCGCGGCGTGCGCGACCTCGGCGAGGCCCTCGATGTCCGCGATCTCGCCCGAGGGGTTGCCGATCATCTCGACGTAGACGACCTTGGTCTCCGGACGGATCGCGGCGGCGAAGTCGGCCGGGTCGGTCGAGGCCACGAACGTCGTGTCGACGCCGAACCGGCGCAGGGTGACGTCGAGCTGCGTGACCGTGCCGCCGTAGAGCTGCGCCGCGGCGACGACGTGGTCGCCCGCGCCGACCAGGGCGGCGAACGTGATGAACTCGGCGCTCATCCCGGATGCGGTCGCGACCGCGCCGATCCCGCCTTCGAGCGAGGCGAGTCGCTCTTCGAGCGCGGCCACGGTCGGGTTGCCGATGCGCGAGTAGATGTTGCCGTACTTCTGCAGCGCGAAGAGGTTGCCGGCGTCGGCGGCGTCGTCGAAGACGAACGACGTGGTCTGGTAGATCGGTACGGCCCGTGCGCCGGTCGCGGCGTCGGGCGTGCCGCCCGCGTGGAGCGCTCTGGTGCGGAATCCGAAGCGGTGTTCTTCCGTCATGGTGTCCTCAGTTCGACGTTCTCGAGCAGGGCGGCGATGTCGTCGACGGCCCACGGGTTCTGCAGGGAGGTGGTGTCCCCCAGGGGCGCTGCGGGCCGGCCGGCACGGCGGTCGTGCTCGGCCTCCCACAGCTGGGCGAGGAGCCGGCGCATGATCTTGCCCGACCGGGTCTTGGGGAGGTCCTCCACCACCACGATATGGCGTGGCTTGGCGACGGGGCCGATCGCTCGGGCGACCTCGTCGCGCAGAGCGGTCGTCGACACCTCGGCGCGGCCGGACCCCGTGACGAACGCGACGACGGCCTGACCGGTGACCGGATCCGCGACACCGGCCGTGCCTGCTTCCCCGACCGTGTCGTGCGCCACGAGCGCGGACTCGATCTCGATGGTCGACAGCCGGTGGCCCGACACGTTCACGACGTCGTCGAGGCGGCCGAGGATGCGGATGCTCCCGTCGGCGTCGCGCGTGGCGCCGTCGCCCGCGACGTAGTACCCGCCCCACGCCCCGTGGCCGGCGTAGGCCGCCCAGTAGGCGTCGCGGTACCGCTGCGGGTCGCCCCACACGGTGCGGGCCATTCCGGGCCACGGCCGCCGGACCACGAGGGTCCCCGAGCGTCCGGGAGCGACCTCGTCGCCGTTCTCGTCGACGACGGCGGCGTCGATGCCCGGCAGCGGCACGGAGGCCGATCCGGGCGTGAGCGTGGTGACTCCCGGGAGCGGAGCGATCATCGCCGCCCCGGTCTCGGACTGCCACCAGGTGTCGATCACCGGCAGCTCGTCGTGACCGAAGTTCCGACGGAACCAGACCCACGCCTCGGGGTTGATCGCCTCGCCCACGGTGCCCAGCAGCCGCAGCGTCGACAGGTCGTGGCCCGCAGGGAGGTCGGCGCCGAACCAGGTCATGAAGGTGCGGATGAGCGTGGGCGCGGTGTAGTAGACCGTCACGCCGTAGCGCTCGATGATCTGCAGGTGGCGCTCCCGGCCCGGGGTGTCCGGGGTGCCCTCGTAGATCACCTGCGTGAGCCCGTTCGACAGCGGACCGTAGATCTCGTAGGTGTGGGCGGTGACCCAGGCCAGGTCGGCGGTGCACCAATGCACGTCGTCGGGCTTGGCATCGAAGTGCGCCCAGTGCGCCCAGCTCGCGTGCGCGAGGTACCCGCCCGAGGTGTGCACGAGGCCCTTGGGCTTCCCGGTCGTGCCGGACGTGTAGATGATGAAGAGCGGATGCTCCGCGTCGAACGGCTGCGGCTCGTGGACGGGCGAGGCGGTGTCGACGAGGTCGTGCCACCAGACGTCCCGGCCCTCGGTCCACGGCACGTCCTGACCGGTGCGGCGGAGCACGAGGATGTGCTCGAGATCGGGCAGGCCGGCGGCCGCGATGTCGGCGGTCGACTTGACCTCGGTCGCCGTTCCCCGGCGGAACTGCCCGTCGCTCGTGACGAGCAGCCTCGCGCCGGTGTCGGCCAGGCGGAAGCGCAGCGCCTCGGCCGAGAAGCCGCCGAACACGAGCGAGTGCACGGCGCCGATGCGGGCGCACGCGAGCGTGATCACCACGGTCTCGACGAGCACCGGCAGGTAGATCACCACGCGGTCACCCGGACGGATGCCGAGCGCGCGCAGCCCGTTGGCGGCCTGCGAGATCCGGCGCTGGAGGTCGGCGTAGGTCACCGTGGTGCGGTCGCCGGGCTCGCCCTCGAAGTGCAACGCGACCTTGTCGCCGCGCCCGGCCTCGACGTGGCGGTCGACGCAGTTGTGCGCGACGTTGAGGCGTCCGCCGAGGAACCAGCGCGCGGCGGGAACAGCTCCGTCCACGGGCGGGTCCCACTCGTGCGCGGTGTGCCAGGGCTCCGCCCAGTCCAGCCGTCGGGCGGCGTCCTCCCAGAACGCGGTCGGGTCGGCTGCGGCCCGGGCGTAGGCCTCCGCCGTCACGTTGGCTTTCTGCGCGAGGTCGGCGGGCGGCGGGTAGCTACGCGACTCGTGCAGGCGCGCTTCCGAACCGGTCACGTCCACCGCCGCAGCAGGTACTTCTCGACGAGGGCGAGGATGCCGTTCGTGATCGTGCCGAGCAGGGCGAGCAGCACGATCGACAGGATGATGCGGTCGACGCGTCCGCTGCTCTGCGAGTCCGTGAGCAGGAAGCCCAGGCCCATCGAGGAGGCGATGAGCTCGGCCGCGACGAGGAACAGCCATGCCTGAGCCAGGGCGAGGCGCAGCCCCGCGACGACGGACGGCACCACGGCGGGCAGCTGCACGGTGCGGAACAGCGACCATCCCCGCAGGCTGAAGGACCGGCCGGCCTCCACGAGGTGCGGGTCGACATGGCGCAGCGCCGTCGCGACGGTCGTGTACACGGGGAAGAACGCGCCGATCGCGATGAGTGTGACCTTCGAGGACTCGCCGATCTGCATCCAGAGGATCAGCAACGGCACCCAGGCGAGCGAGGGCACGGCGCGCACCGCGGCGAGCGTCGGGCTCAGCAGGATGTCGCCGAGGCGTGACAGGCCGACGATGCCCGCGGCGGCGAGGCCGACGACCGAGCCGATCGCGAAGCCGAGCAGCACGCGCTGCACCGAGATCGCGATGTGCGTCCACAGCGCTCCGCGTTCGGCGAGCTCCACGCCTGCGGCCCAGACCGAGGCCGGACTCGGGAGGCGGTAC
Organism: Microbacterium sp. NPDC089696; assembly: GCF_044749125.1. Lineage (NCBI taxonomy): Bacteria > Bacillati > Actinomycetota > Actinomycetes > Micrococcales > Microbacteriaceae > Microbacterium > Microbacterium sp. NPDC089696. Next base: position 104,602 of record NZ_JBIVHF010000004.1, read on the forward strand.
GCCTCGACCATGCCGGTCGTCGTGGTGATCTGCCAGGCGGCGATGATGAGCACGGGGAGGATGAACCCGCCCGCGACCCTCACCGCAGGACGGTCCCAACCATGGCGTGAGCGCGCATCGGCGCGATTCGTGCCCTTCGCGGCGTCGAGCGCGTCGCGGGCGTCCGCGGGGACGACGGCGCGCTGGTCCGGATCGGTCACTCTCCCCCGACCGCCTTCTTCGCGAACGTGTCGTTCACGATCTCGTCGAGGGCCTTGTCGACCGAGTCCTGGCCGCCCTGCACGTCGCCCGAGTCCGCGAGCACCGGGGCGATCTTCTCGAGCACGGCGATCTGGTCGTCGCCGGGGACGCCGCTCACGTCGAGGTTGGAGCGCTCCTGGATCACCGTGGTCGCGACGGCGGGGTCGATGCCCGCGACCTCGGCGAGCAGCGCGGCGGTCTCCTCGGGGTTCTCGAGCGCCCACTCGCGGGCCTGCTCGTACGCGTCGACGACGGCCTGGGCGAGGTCGGCGTGGTTCTCGATGAAGTCCTCGGTGGCGTTGAGGAAGCCGTAGGAGTTGAAGTCGACGTTGCGGTAGATCAGCGTGTCCCCCGACTCCACCTCGGCGGCGGCCATGATCGGGTCGAGGCCCGACCAGGCATCGACGGATCCCCCGTCGAGCGCGGCGCGGCCGTCGGCGTGCTGGAGGTTCTGCACCTCGACGTCGTCGACCGAGAGTCCCGCCTCCTCGAGCGCCTGCAGGAGGAAGAAGTACGGGTCGGTGCCCTTGGTGGCGGCGACCGACTTGCCGGCGAGGTCTTCGACCGAGGTGATGTCGCTGTCGGGGCCGACGACGATGGCCGACCACTCGGGCTGCGAGTAGATGTCGATCACCTGGATGGGCGAGCCGTTCGCCCGCGCGAGCAGCGCCGCGGATCCGGCGGTCGAGCCGACGTCGATCGACCCGGAGCGCAGCAGCTCATTGGCCTTGTTCGACCCGGCGGACTGCACCCACTCGACCGTCACGTCGTCGCCCAGGATCTCCTCGAGAAGGCCCTGGTCCTTCACCACGAGGCTCAGTGGGTTGTAGGTCGCGAAGTCGATCGACAGCGTGTCGGCCGACCATTCGCCGGATGCCGCGGCATCGCCCTTCGCGGAGTCGGCGGCGGGAGCATCCTCGCCGGCGACGCAGCCCGTGGCGATGAGCATCATCGTGCCGGCGATCGCGAGCGCGGGGACGAGTCGGCGGGTGATGGTGCTCATCGGTTCTCCTCGGAGGGGATGCGGTGGTGGGTGTCGACGCCGAGTCCTTCGAGGAGCTCGGCGCGGAGGTCGGCGAGTCCGCGGTCGGCGCGGTCGCGGGGACGGGTCCCGGGCACGGTGATCGCTCGCGCGACGGACGTCTCGTCCGTCCCGGTGTCGCCGCCGAGCGTGCGCAGGAGCAGCACCCGGTCGGCGAGGTACAGGGCCTCTTCGACGTCGTGCGTCACGAGCACGATCGTCGTGGGCTCCGCGGCGTGGATGTCGAGCAGCAGGTCGTGCATGCGCAGACGCGTGAGCGCGTCGAGCGCGCCGAAGGGCTCGTCGAGCAGCAGGACCCCGGGATTGCGAGCGAGGGCACGGGCCAGCGAGGCGCGCTGCGCCATGCCGCCGGAGACCTCGCGGGGGCGCTGCGTCGCGGCATGCTCGAGTCCGACCAGGCGCAGCAGCTCCGCGACCCGCTCCCGACCCTCGCGACGGGGGGTGCGACGCGGCAGACCGAGCTCGACGTTCTGCGCGATCGTGCGCCAGGGCAGCAGACGAGGCTCCTGGAAGGCGATGGCCGTCCGCTCGTCGGCGTCCGCGACGGCGTCGTCGGCGAGCGTGATGACCCCGCCGGTCGGAGCGTCGAGACCGCCGACGAGGCGCAGAAGCGTCGACTTGCCGCATCCCGAGGGACCGACCACGGCGACGATCTCGCCCGCGGCGATCTCGACGTCGACGCCGCGCAGCACGTCGCGCGTCCCCCGCCCCAGGGGGAAGGAGCGCTCCACCGCGTCGAGGCGCACGGGCGCTGCGGCGCCGAACGCTCCGGAGGCGCGCGCGGTCGAGGGCGCGCTGAGCAGGGAGGTCATGTCCCCATGCTGTCCGAGTGCACCCGGATGTCACGAACCGCTTCGTAATGTTCGGTCACGAAGCATCCGCGCACCGGACATGCGGAACGGGCCGCCACCCCGAGGGGTGACGGCCCGTTCTGTCAGAGCTGCTTAGGAGTTGCCGCCCGAGAGCTTCTCGCGCAGTGCAGCGAGAGCCTCGTCGTCCGCGAGCGTGCCCGCGCCTGCGGTCTCGCTCGAGAATGCCTGGCCGCCGAAGTCGGCACCGGCCTCGGCCTCGGCCTCTGCGGCCTTGATGACCTGGGCCTTGTGCGCCTCCCAGCGAGCCTGGGCCGCAGCGTACTCCTGCTCCCATGCCTCGCGCTGGGCGTCGAAGCCTTCCTTCCAGGCACCGGTCTCGGCGTCGAAGCCCTCCGGGTACTTGTACTCGCCGTTCTCGTCGTACTCGGCGACCATTCCGTAGAGCGCCGGGTCGAACTCGGTGCCGTTGGGGTCGACCGACTCGTTGGCCTGCTTGAGCGACAGCGAGATGCGGCGACGCTCGAGGTCGATGTCGATGACCTTGACGAAGACCTCTTCGCCGACCGACACGACCTGCTCGGCCAGCTCGACGTGCTTGCTGGAGAGCTCGGAGATGTGGACGAGGCCCTCGATGCCGTCTGCGACGCGCACGAACGCACCGAACGGGACGAGCTTGGTGACCTTGCCCGGCGTGACCTGCCCGATCGCGTGGGTGCGGGCGAAGACCTGCCACGGGTCCTCCTGCGTCGCCTTCAGCGACAGGGAGACGCGCTCGCGGTCGAGGTCGACCTCGAGGATCTCGACGGTGACCTCCTGGCCCACCTCGACGACCTCGGAGGCGTGCTCGATGTGCTTCCAGGACAGCTCGGAGACGTGCACGAGACCGTCCACGCCGCCGAGGTCGACGAACGCACCGAAGTTGACGATCGACGAGACGACGCCCTTGCGGACCTGGCCCTTGTGCAGGTTGTTGAGGAACGTGGTGCGCGACTCGGACTGCGTCTGCTCGAGCAGGGCGCGGCGCGAGAGGACCACGTTGTTGCGGTTCTTGTCGAGCTCGAGGATCTTGGCCTCGATCTCCTGGCCGAGGTACGGCGTGAGGTCGCGGACGCGGCGGAGCTCGATGAGCGAGGCCGGCAGGAAGCCGCGGAGGCCGATGTCGACGATGAGTCCACCCTTGACGACCTCGATGACCGTACCGGTGACGACGCCGTCGTTCTCCTTGATCTTCTCGACGTCTCCCCAGGCGCGCTCGTACTGCGCACGCTTCTTGGAGAGGATCAGGCGGCCTTCCTTGTCCTCCTTCTGGAGAACGAGTGCCTCGACCTCGTCGCCGACCTTGACGACCTCGTTGGGGTCGACGTCGTGCTTGATGGAGAGCTCGCGCGAGGGGATGACGCCCTCGGTCTTGTAGCCGACGTCGAGCAGAACCTCATCGCGGTCGATCTTGACGATCGTGCCCTCGATGATGTCGCCGTCGTTGAAGAACTTCAGGGTCTTCTCGACCGCGGCCAGGAAGTCCTCAGCAGATCCGATGTCGTTGATGGCGACCTGCTTGGTGGCCGGGGCGGTCGTTGCGGTAGTCATGTAGTGGGTTGTCCTTGTGAATGGATACTCGGGCTGAGACGACGCCGACCGCGCGCGGTCGGAGGATGTCTCCCAGCGGTGTGATTGTGGTTGTGCCACGCGGGCATGCGTAGGCACGCCACGAGTGACAGTTCAGGTTACCAGATCCCGAGGACCCCCGACGATCCGGATGCTGACGTCCGCCGTCCGCGCTGACAGACTGTGCACATGCCCCGCGCCGACAAGCTCCTCCTGCTCGACACCGCCAGTCTGTACTTCCGTGCTTTCTACGGCGTGCCCGACAAGGTGACGGCGCCCGACGGCTCCCCCATCAACGCCGCGAGGGGCCTGCTCGACATCGTCGCGAAGCTCGTGACGCTGTACGAGCCCACGCACGTCGTGGCCTGCTGGGACGACGACTGGCGTCCGCAGTGGCGCGTCGACCTGATCCCCAGCTACAAGGCGCACCGCGTCGTCGAGGTCGTTCCGGCCGGGCCCGACGTCGAAGAGGTGCCCGATCCGCTCGAGGCGCAGATCCCGCTGATCCGCCGGACGCTCGGCGCCCTCGGCATCCCGATCATCGGAGTCGCCGAGCACGAGGCCGACGACGTGATCGGCACGCTCGCGACCGAGGCGTCCATGCCGGTCGACATCGTGACGGGCGATCGCGACCTCTTCCAGCTCGTCGACGACGCGCGCGACGTCCGCGTCGTGTACACGGCGAAGGGCATGAGCAACCTCGAGATCGTGACGGATGCCGTGGTCGTGGCGAAGTACGGAGTGCTCCCGGCCCAGTACGCGGACTTCGCGACCATGCGCGGCGACGCCTCGGACGGCCTGCCCGGCGTGGCCGGGGTCGGCGAGAAGACCGCGGCGACGCTTCTGAAGGAGCACGGCGACCTCGCCGGCATCCGCGCGGCGGCCGAGGCGGGCGAGGGGATGAGCGCCGGCGTGCGGGCGAAGATCCTCGCATCCACCGCCTATCTCGACGTGGCGCCGACCGTCGTCGAGGTCGCGAAGCACCTCGACATCACCGCCCCCGCCGAGCCGCTGCTGCCGCTCGGCCCCGACGAGGTGGACGCGGCTCTGGCGCTGGCCGAGACGTGGAACCTCGGTGGATCGATGGCCCGGGCGATCGCCGCGGTCGGGACCACCTCGGTCTGACGCACGTCGACTCAGCCGGCCCAGGCGAGCAGACGCTCCAGCCCCCAGGTCGTGACGATGCGGGATGCCGGGACGCCGGCCCTCTCCGCGCGCTGCGCCCCGTGGTCGAGCAGCGACAGCTGTCCGGGGGCGTGCGCGTCCGAGTCGATCGAGAACAGGCATCCGGCCTCAAGTGCGATCGCGATGAGCTCGTCGGGCGGATCCTGACGCTCCGGACGCGAGTTGATCTCCACCGCGACGCCGTGCTCGGCGCAGGCGGCGAACACGGCGCGGGCGTCGAACTGCGACTCCGGGCGCGTGCCGCGCTCGCCCTGCACGAGGCGCCCTGTGCAGTGGCCGAGCACATTCACGCGCGGATGCGCCACCGCGGCGAGCATCCGCGCGGTCATGGGCCGCGCGTCCATGCGGAGCTTCGAGTGCACGGAGGCCACGACGATGTCGAGCTCGCCCAGGAGATCGTCGTCCTGGTCCAGCGCGCCGTCCTCGAGAATGTCGACCTCGATCCCCGCGAGGAGTGTGAAGCCGTCTCCGGACTCGGCACGCACGAGCGGCATCTGCTCGCGGAGGCGCTCGGCGGAGAGGCCCCGCGCCACACGCAGGCGCGGGGAGTGATCCGTGACGGCCTGATACTCGTGGCCGAGCGCGCGGGCGGCGGCGGCCATGACGGTGATCGGCGTCGTGCCGTCGGACCAGTCCGTATGCGCGTGCAGGTCGCCGCGGAGCTTCGCGCGCAGCTCGGAGACGATCTCCGGCTCGACCTCACCGCGCAGCTCGACGAGGTAGTCCGGCACCTCGCCGGCCTGCGCCTGACGGATCACACCGAAGGTCGATTCGCCGATCCCCTTGGCGGCGCGCAGCCGCGTCGGGTCGTTCCGCACGTCGTCCGGCAGCTGCTGCAGGGTCGCCGCCGCCTGCCGGAACGCCTTGGCCCGGTACCGCGACGCCCGCTCGCGCTCCAGCAGCGAGGCGATCTCGAGCAGCGCGGCGACCGGGTCCATGACGTCTCCTAGGCCGAGGCCAGCTCCCGGCTCACGCCGATCCACTGCTCCAGCTTGGCCGCGGCACGTCCGTCGTCGACCGTCTCCGCGGCGCGGGCGTAGCCGTCGCGCAGCCGTTCCACGATCGGACGCTGCGCCTGCCCGGCGTCCTGCGACAGCTCGAAGGCGACGATGCCCGCCGCGGCGTTGAGGAGCACGATGTCGCGGACGGCGCCCTTCTCCCCCTCGAGCGTGCGTCGCAGCACGCCGGCGTTGTGCTCGGGAGAGCCTCCGATGAGGTCGGCGAGATCCGCGACGGGGATGCCCAGGTCGCGGGGATCGAGATCGTGCTCGTGGATGTCGCCTCGCGTGACCTCCCAGATGCGACTGTGCCCGGTGGTCGTGAGCTCGTCGAGTCCGTCGTCGCCGCGGAACACGAGCGCGGTCGCGCCCCGGGTGCGGAAGACGCCGGTGATGAGCGGGACGCGCTCCATCTGGGCCACCCCCACTGCGTTCGCCTCGGCCCGTGCGGGGTTGCACAGCGGGCCGAGCATATTGAACACCGTGGGGACGCCGAGTTCGGCGCGCACGCCGCCCGCGTGCTTGAACCCGGGGTGGAAGGCGCCGGCCCAGGCGAAGGTGATGCCGGTGCGGTCGAGGATCGACGAGACGGCCGCGGGGTCGAGGGTGAGCTCCAGCCCGAGGGCGCTCAGGACGTCGGAGGATCCCGATGCCGAGCTCGCCGCCCTGTTCCCGTGCTTGACGACGGGGATGCCGGACGCGCCGATGATGATCGCCGCGGTCGTGGAGACGTTGACGGTGCCGACGCGGTCACCGCCCGTGCCGACGATGTCGAGCACGTTCGGGGAGACCGGGAGCGGCACAGCGGCCTCGAGGATCGCGTCGCGGAAGCCGACGATCTCGTCGATCGTCTCCCCCTTGGCGCGGAGCGCGACGAGGAACCCGGCGAGCTGTGCCTCCGTGACGTCGCCGCGCATGATCTGACGCATGGCCCAGGTCGACTCCCAGACGCTGAGATCGCGACGCTCCAGCAGTGTGGTGAGGACGTCGGACCAGGTCAGCGATTCAGCCATGTGTGCGATCCTATCGGCGCGGCGATCCCGTCCAGATTCTTCATGACGGACCGCCCTCCGACGGGCATCCCCCGTTTCCCGCGGATTCACCGTGGATTCGCAGTGTTTTCTTAGGGTCCCCTAAGTCGAATGAAGGCGAATCGGGCGGCCCGAGTGCAAGAATCACACCCGCGGATCGGCCATAATGGAGGGGTGACGACCTCAGCGACGTATGCCCCGGCGGCGAGAACGATCAAGCGGCCCAATCCCGTGGCCGTCGGAACCATTGTGTGGCTCGGCAGTGAGGTGATGTTCTTCGCGGGACTCTTCGCGATCTACTTCACCCTCCGCAGCACCTCCCCCGAGCTCTGGGCCGACCGCACCGAACTGCTGAACGTCCCGTTCGCGTTCGTGAACACCGCGATCCTGGTGCTGTCCTCGTTCACGTGCCAGATGGGCGTCTTCGCGGCCGAGGACCTCCAGCCCTACCGCATCGCCAAGGGCCAGAAGAACGGCGCCGGTCGTCGCCGCCTGTTCGGCTGGGGCATGGTCGAGTGGTTCTTCCTCACCTTCGCCCTGGGTGCGATCTTCGTGTCGGGTCAGGTCTGGGAGTACGCGCAGCTCGTCGCCGAGGGCCTGCCGATCAGCGCCGACTCGTACGCCTCGGCCTTCTACATCACGACGGGCTTCCACGCCCTGCACGTGACCGGCGGCCTCATCGCGTTCCTCCTCGTCATCGGACGCGCCTACGCCGTCAAGAACTTCCGGCACAAGGAGGCGACCTCCTCGATCGTGGTGTCCTACTACTGGCACTTCGTCGACGTCGTCTGGATCGTGCTGTTCGTCGTTATCTACTTCCTGAAATGAGAGCGGAGCTGATCCCCGAGATGGCACGAGAGAAGAAGCGCCGTTCGAACGGCCGTCGCAGTCCCCTGGCTGCGGCCGCCCTCATCGGCGCAGGCCTCATGATCACCGGCGCGGTGTACGCCGGAGCGTCCGCGGCATTCGCCGCGACCGACACCCAGACGACCGCGTCGAGCACGCTCACGGTCGAGGACGGCGAGAAGCTGTTCCAGGCGAACTGCGCGACCTGCCACGGTCTCGACATGCAGGGCACCGCGAACGGTCCGAGCCTCTACGGCGTCGGCGAGCTGGCGGTCGAGTTCCAGATGTCGACGGGCCGTATGCCGCTGCAGATGCAGGGCCCCCAGGCTCCGCAGAAGCACCCGCAGTTCACCGAAGACCAGATCCTGGCCGTCTCCTCGTACGTGCAGTCCGTGGCCCCCGGCCCGACGTTCCCGTCCGAGGAGACCCTGGACGGCAAGGGAGACGTCGCGCACGGCGCCGAGCTCTTCCGCGTCAACTGCGCGATGTGCCACAACGTGGCCGCCGCCGGTGGTGCGCTCACCGAGGGCAAGTACGCCCCCGCCCTGACCGAGACCAGCGCGCTGCACATCTACGCCGCCATGGTCACCGGCCCCCAGAACATGCCCGTCTTCGGCGACATGAACCTGTCCGACGAGGACAAGCGCGACATCATCTCGGCTCTGCTCTTCCAGCAGCAGTCCGTGCAGATCGGCGGCTTCTCGCTCGGCTCGCTCGGTCCGGTGTCCGAGGGCCTGTTCGTCTGGATCTTCGGAATCGGCGCCCTGGTCGCCATCACCGTGTGGATCACGGCGAAGTCCAACTGACGCATATTCATCGAAGAGGAACGTACGAGGAGCACCATGGCACACGACGACGACTCGCAGGCTCTCGAAAGGGCCTACCAGCCCTCTCCGGGGCTGGGTGTCGCAGTCAGCGACCCCGTGCAGAACCCGGGGCTGCCGCCGCACCGTGAGCGGATGACCGACAAGGACCCGCGCGCCGAGAAGACGGCCGAGCGCACGGTCTACACCCTGTTCTACCTCTCGCTCGCGGGCAGCATCTGGGCGGTCGCCGCCTACATGCTGTTCCCGATCGAGAGCGGCGCGCTCATCGACATCCGCCAGAACAACCTCTTCATCGGTCTCGGCATCGCGCTCGCGCTGCTGGCGATCGGCATCGGCGCGATCCACTGGTCGAAGGCGCTGATGAGCGACAAGGAGCACATCGAGCACCGCCACCCCACCCGGGGCAAGGACTCGACGCGTGAAGCCGCCGTCGCCGCGTTCGCCGCCGCGAACGAGGAGTCGGGCTTCGGCCGTCGCACCATGATCCGCAACTCGCTGTTCGCGGCGATCATCGCGTCGATCATCCCCGGCGTCACGCTGTTCCGCGGTCTCGCACCGCACAGCACCCCGGAGGACCCGACGGCCGGCGACCCGGTCGCCCTGCTCAAGCACACCATGTGGGAAGAGGGCGCTCGACTGGTCCGCGACCCCGACGGCACCCCGATCCGCGCCGCGGACGTGACGCTCGGTTCCGCGTTCCACGTGATCCCCGAGGAGCTCGCGACCCTGAGCCACCACGACGGCTACCTCGAGGAGAAGGCCAAGGCCATCGTGCTAATGATGCGCCTGCGTCCCGAGCAGCTGATCGAGTCCGAGGAGCGCAAGGACTGGTCGTACGACGGCATCGTCGCGTACTCCAAGGTCTGCACGCACGTCGGCTGCCCCGTCGCCCTGTACGAGCAGCAGACGCACCACCTCCTCTGCCCCTGCCACCAGTCGCAGTTCGACGTCACGGACCACGCCAAGGTCATCTTCGGCCCGGCCGCGCGTCCGCTGCCTCAGCTGCCCATCACCGTCGACGACGAGGGCTACCTCGTCGCCCGCAGTGACTTCACCGAGCCCGTCGGCCCGAGCTTCTGGGAGCGCCATTGAGCACCGCAACGCTGTCCAAAGAGGACAAGGACACCAAGGCGCCTCTCGGCGGCCGCTTCGTCGGCGCCGCGTCGAACTACATCGATGAGCGCACCAGCCTCTCCGGCTTCGTCAAGGAGCTGGGTCGCAAGATCTTCCCCGACCACTGGTCGTTCATGCTCGGCGAGATCGCGCTGTGGAGCTTCGTGGTCGTGTTCCTCTCCGGAACCTTCCTGACGTTCTTCTTCCAGGCCTCGATGGTCGAGACGCACTACACGGGCGCCTACGCGCCGATGCGCGGCATCGAGATGTCCGCCGCCCTCGAGTCGTCGCTGCACATCTCGTTCGACCTGCGCGGCGGCCTCCTGGTCCGCCAGATCCACCACTGGGCCGCTCTGGTCTTCGTCGCCGGCATCGGCGTGCACATGCTGCGCGTCTTCTTCACCGGTGCGTTCCGCAAGCCGCGCGAGCTCAACTGGGTGATCGGCTTCGTGCTCTTCATCCTCGCGATGGCCGAGGGCTTCACCGGCTACTCGCTCCCCGACGACCTGCTCTCGGGCAACGGCCTCCGCATCATCGACGGCATGATCAAGGGCTTCCCGCTCGTCGGAACCTGGATCTCGTTCCTCCTGTTCGGCGGCGAGTTCCCCGGAACCGACATCGTCGGCCGCCTGTACACGCTGCACATCCTGCTGCTCCCGATGCTCGTGATCGCGCTCATCGTCGTTCACCTCATGCTCATGATCGTGAACAAGCACACGCAGTTCGCCGGCCCCGGCCGCACGAACGACAACGTCGTGGGCTACCCGATGATGCCGGTCTACATGTCGAAGATGGGCGGCTACCTGTTCATCGTCTTCGGCACCATCGTGCTGATCGCGACGTTCTTCCAGATCAACCCGATCTGGAACTACGGGCCCTACGACCCCTCCCCCGTCTCCGCCGGAACCCAGCCCGACTGGTACATCGGCTTCGCGGACGGTGCGCTGCGTCTGGCTCCGTCGAACTGGGACGTCGTGTTCCTCGACCACACCTGGTCGTTCGGCATCCTCGCCCCGGTCGCGGTCCTCGGGCTGTTCATCGTGGTCGTCGCGATCTACCCCTTCATCGAAGCGTGGGTCACGGGCGACAAGCGCGAGCACCACATCGCTCAGCGCCCGCGCAACGCGGCCACCCGTACCGCCATCGGCGTCGCCGGCGTCATCTTCTACGCGGTCCTGTGGGCGGCGGCATCCTCCGACCTCATCGCGACGCACTTCATGCTCACGATGGAAGGCGTGATCCACACCCTCCAGGCGCTGCTGTTCCTCGGCCCGATCCTCGGCTACTTCGTCACCAAGCGCATCGCGCTGGCCCTGCAGAAGAAGGATCGTGAGATCGTCCTGCACGGCTTCGAGTCGGGTCGCATCGTGCGTCTCCCGGGCGGCGAGTTCATCGAGGTCCACGAGCCCGTCGACAAGTACGACCGCTGGAAGCTCATCGACGTCGACGGCTACGAGCCGCTCGTCGTGCGTCCCAACGACAAGGGCCGCATCCCGTGGACCGAGAACCTGCGGTCCTCGATCTCGCGGTGGTTCTTCGAGGACCGCCTGGCCCCGCTCACGCAGGCCGAGATCGACGAGGCCGACGCGCACCAGCACCACGTCACGGCTCACAACGAGGAGACCGAGGCAGCGGAGATCCAGGGCGCGCACGAGCGTGCCGGCTTCCCCGACGCCCCGCTCACCGTCGACGAGACCCACGTGGACGAGACGCCGAACACCCCGAGCACGGTCATCGCGACCGAGCCGGTGAAGAAGCCTCGCAAGCCGAAGTCGGAGGACGGCGAGTAAGACCGCCGCTCCCCCATGAGAGGGCCCTGTCCGTTCGCGGACAGGGCCCTCTCATGTCGTCGTGGGAGGATCGGGGCATGGCCTCTGTCGACCGACTCCTCCGTTCCGACTCTCTCGCCGACGCTCCCTACGCACACGCCGCCACCGCACCGGCCGGTTCCCGCCTCATCTTCCTCGCCGGCGCCTGTCCGCTCGACGACGACGGCTCCACCACCTCTCCCGGCGACTATGCTGCCCAGGCCGCGCGCTGCGTGCAGACCCTCACAACGGCCCTGGAGGCGAGCGGAGCCACACTCGACGACGTGATCAGCACGCGCGTCCTGGTGGCCTCCGACCGCCAGCAGGACCTCGTGACGGCCTGGGACGTCATCCACGCCGCGTTCGGCGATCACGACGTCCCCAGCACTCTCCTCGGCGTCACCGTGCTCGGCTACGACGACCAGCTCGTCGAGATCGAAGCGATCGCGGCGGTGGAAGAGGCGGCATCATGAGCGCGAGCATCCGTGAGGCCGTGGCCGAGGACGCCGAGATGATCCAGGCGATCGAGGTCTCGGCGGACGCGCTGCTGATCGACGCGCTCGGCGCTCCCGAATGGCCGCCCGCCGGTGATCCGATCGAGCGTCTCGGACAGCCGGGATTCGTTCTCGTCCTCGAGGGCTCCGACGCCTCTCCTCTCGGCTTCGTTCACGTGCTCGACGTCGACGGTCACGCGCATCTCGAGCAGCTCTCCGTCCTCCCCGAGTCCGGACGTCGGGGCCACGGACGACGACTCGTCGACGCGGCTCTCGCAGAGGCGCGCGACCGAGGCTACTCCCGGGTCACCCTCCGCACCTATGCCGAGATCCCCTGGAACGCCCCGTTCTACGCGTCCTGCGGGTTCCTGGAGAGCATCCCCGAGTCCGGGTTCCAACTGTCGCTCGTCGAGACCGAAGCTTCGCTCGGCATCGACCGCTACGGTCGTCGCATCCAGATGACCGTCGAGCTCTGAGTCCCGACCGCCGATTGGCGGGACCCGACGCCTCTCCGTCCGGATCAGGACGGCGCGCGCCCTCGTACGGTCCCTAGACTGACACCATGATGGATCGCGCCGACTACTACGCCACCAAGCTCGCCGCCGAGACCGATGCGAGCGATGTCCATGCCGCCCGGAAGGCCGGAGACGACCTCGTGATCGTCGACGTGCGCTCCGACGAGGCCTGGGCCCAGGGACGCGTCGCCGGCGCCGTGCACATGCACTACAGCGAGATCGCCGCCCGCGCCCCGATCGAGATCCCCGCAGACGCCCAGGTCGTCGTGTACTGCTGGAGCCCCGGCTGCAACGCGGGTGCGAAGGGTGCTCTCGAGTTCGCGAAGCTCGGCTACGACGTCCGAGAGATGATCGGCGGCTTCGAGTACTGGGTCCGCGAGGGCTACCCGATCGAGGATGCGGACGGCGTGCACCGCCGGCCCGTGGATCCCCTCACCGGAGTCGCCCGCGTCCGGACACGTGCGTAGAGCTCCGGACACGCAGAAGGCCCCGAAGACGTCGTCCTCGGGGCCTTCTGCGTCACGATCAGCGGGCGAAGTTGCCGCGGTAGTACTCGTACACCCAGCCGACGATCGCGACCACGAAGATCGCCAGTCCGATCGGCAGGAGGAAGTGGCCGACGGCCAGACCCACCACGAACACCGCCGCCGAACCGGCGAGCACGAGCGGCCACCAGGACCACGGGCTGAACTCGCCGAGCTCCGGGTCGCCGTCGTCGATGTCGCTCGTCAGGATGTCCTCGGGGAGCTCACCCTGCTGCGCCTTGTGCGTGCGGTCGAGGTAGAACGCGATCATCGCGCCCATGAAGGCGGCGAAGAACAGCGCCACGGTGCCGACCCACTCGATGCGCATCGCGAAGTTGTCGTTCGGGGTGGCCAGGATGTGCCAGCCGGTGTAGACGACGCCGACCAGCGCGAAGAACGCGGTCAGGATCCACCAGAGGATGACGTTGTCGCGCATGGGTCAGTGGCCCTCTCGCTCGCCGGGTGCCGTGGTAGCGAACTCCGCGGCCTCCGGGTGGTTCAGATCGAACGCCGGACGCTCGCTGCGGATGCGCGGGATCGACGTGAAGTTGTGACGCGGCGGCGGGCACGAGGTCGCCCACTCGAGCGAGGCACCGTAGCCCCACGGGTCGTTGACCGTGACCTTCGGGGCCTTGCGAGCCGTGATCCAGACGTTCAGGAAGAACGGCAGCATCGAGGCGCCGAGGATGATCGCGCCGATCGTCGAGACCTGGTTCTGCCAGGTCCAGCCGTCGGCCGCCGAGTAGTCCGCGTAGCGGCGCACCATGCCGTCGACGCCCAACCAGTGCTGGATGAGGAACGTCATGTGGAAGCCGATGAACAGCATCCAGAAGTGCACGTAGCCGAGGCGCTCGTTGAGCATCCGACCGGTCCACTTGGGCCACCAGAAGTAGAACCCGGAGAACATCGCGAACACGACGGTACCGAACACCACGTAGTGGAAGTGGGCGACGACGAAGTACGAGTCGGACAGCGCGAAGTCGAGCGGCGGGGCCGCGAGGATCACACCGGTCAGACCGCCGAACACGAACGACACGAGGAAGCCGAGCGCGAAGACCATCGGGGTCTCGAACGTCACGGACCCTCGCCAGAGCGTTCCGATCCAGTTGAAGATCTTCACACCGGTCGGCACCGCGATGAGCATCGTCATGAGCGCGAAGAACGGCAGCAGCACGGAGCCGGTGACGTACATGTGGTGGGCCCACACCGCGACCGAGAGGGCCGCGATCGCGATCGTCGCGTAGACGAGCGTCTTGTAGCCGAAGATCGGCTTGCGGCTGAAGACCGGGAAGACCTCGGACACGATGCCGAAGAACGGCAGCGCGATGATGTACACCTCGGGGTGGCCGAAGAACCAGAAGAGGTGCTGCCACAGCAGGACGCCGCCGTTGGCCGGGTCGTAGATGTGGGCGCCGAGCACGCGGTCGGCACCGGCGGCGAAGATCGCGGCGGCGAGCACCGGGAACGCCATGAGGATCAGGAGGCTCGTGATGAGCGTGTTCCACGAGAAGATCGGCATGCGCCACATCGTCATGCCGGGGGCGCGCATCGTGATGATCGTCGTGATGAAGTTCACGGCGCCGAGGATCGTGCCGAATCCGGAGATGCCGAGTCCGAGCATCCAGAGGTTTCCACCCGCACCAGGCGAGAACGAGGCGCTCGCGAGCGGCTGGTAGGCGAACCAGCCGAACGAGGCCGCACCCTGCGGCGTGAGGAAGCCGGCGACGGCGATCGTCGAGCCGAACAGGAAGAGCCAGAAGGCGAAGGCGTTCAGACGCGGGAACGCCACATCGGGCGCACCGATCTGCAGCGGCAGGATCGCGTTCGCGAAGCCCGCGAACAGCGGGGTCGCGAACATGAGCAGCATGATCGTGCCGTGCATCGTGAACAGCTGGTTGTACTGCTCCTTCGTCGGGATGATCTGCATGCCCGGGGCGAAGAGCTCGGCGCGGATGACGAGGGCCATCACGCCGCCGAGGAGGAAGAACAGCACCGAGGCGATGAGGTACATGTACCCGATCGTCTTGTGGTCGGTGGAGGTGATCCACTTGACGATGATGTTGCCCTTCTGCTCGACGCGCGAGGAGCTCATGAGAGCGGCCTGGCGTGCCGGGAGGGTCGTCGGACGCGAGCGCGGCGCCTCGTCGGTGCGGGGGGCTTCGGTGGTCGACATGGCTTACTCCTCCCCTTCCTCGGTGCCGGCGGGGGCGGTGGTACCCGGGTAGTTGCCCAGACGGTCGTAAGCGTCCGTGATGTCTCCCGTGTTCCCCTCCTCCTTCAGCGACTCGAGGTAGGCGTCGTATTCGTCCTGCTCAACGACCTTGACGTTGAAGAGCATCATCGAGTGGTACTCGCCGCAGAGCTCGGCGCACTTGCCGGCGTACTCCCCGACGCGGGTGGGGATGAACGACCAGGAGTTGTCCTTCCCGATGTACATGTCCTTCTTGTAGAGGAAGTCGATGATCCAGAAGGAGTGGATGACGTCACGCGACTGCAGGTCGATCGTGACCTTCTTGTCGACGGGCAGCACCAGCG
The DNA here is from genome assembly GCF_044749125.1 of Microbacterium sp. NPDC089696. Classification (NCBI taxonomy): domain Bacteria; kingdom Bacillati; phylum Actinomycetota; class Actinomycetes; order Micrococcales; family Microbacteriaceae; genus Microbacterium; species Microbacterium sp. NPDC089696. The sequence continues at coordinate 120,177 of NZ_JBIVHF010000004.1, forward strand.
TGGGCAGCTGCTCCTGGTCGATGTTGCCCTCGGCGTCCGGCTGGGCCTGGATGCCCATGGTCCACACGGCGTCGGAGTTGTCGTCCTCGTCGCCGTCGTACTGGAAGTCCCACGCCCACTGCTTGGCGATCGCGGTGATCTCGACATCGGGGTCGTCCCACTTCGCCTCGATCGCGGCCTGGTCGCGGGCCGTGAAGAAGAACATGCCCAGCACGAGGATGAGCGGCACGATCGTGTAGAAGATCTCGATCGGCATGTTGTAGCGCATCTGCACCGGCAGACCCGTCTGTCCCTTGCGGCGGCGGTAGGCGATCGCGGCCCAGGCCATGAGGCCCCAGGTGATCACGCCGACGGCGAGGAGGACGATCCACGAGTTGACCCAGAGCGAGGAGACCCGCTCGGTCTGGTTCGTGGCTGCTGGTCCGTCGTCCACGAAGCCCGGGAGGTACCCGTTCAGCTCGGTGGTGGTACATCCAGCCAGGGCCACGGCGGTCACTACTCCCAGGGGAAGAGCGACCCAACGAAGGCGGCGTTTCGAGGGCACGATGCACCTTTCAGATTGCGGACAGGGCACACCCAAGTCTAGGGCAACCTCACACCCGATTCATGCCAACCACGCAGGTTGGCGGCGCCGATCGGGTCAGTGGAAGCTGTCGCCGCAGGCGCAGCTGCCGGCCGCGTTGGGGTTGTCGATCGTGAAGCCCTGCTCCGAGATCGTGTCCTTGAAGTCGATGGACGCGCCGTCCAGGTACGGGACGCTCATGTTGTCGACGATGACCTCGACGCCGTCGAAGTCGACGGTCTCGTCGCCCTCGAGGAAGCGCTCGTCGAAGTAGAGCTGATAGATGAGTCCCGAGCAGCCTCCGGGCTGCACGGCGACGCGCAGGCGCAGGTCGTCGCGACCCTCCTGCTCGAGGAGGTTCTTGACCTTGGTGGCGGCCGCGTCGGTCAGCTTCACGCCGTGCGCCTGGGTGATCTCTGCCGGGGTGAGTGTGGTGTCGCTCATGTCGCTCCTTGTGATCGGCCGTGCTCGCACACGGCTGGTAGCTCGATTTTACCCTTCGCCCTGCAGGGGAGGGTCAGATCACGACGTCGTTCATCCGCGACAGCAGAAGCGCCTCGGTGGCGACGGCGTGGCGGAACGTGTCGAGGTGCAGCGACTCGTTCGGGCTGTGGGCGCGCGAGTGCGGGTCCTCGACACCGGTCACCAGGATCTGCGCGGACGGGAACTCGCGGACGAGGTCGGCGATGAACGGGATCGATCCGCCCACGCCGAGGTCGATCGGTGCGACGCCGTAGCCGTCGTGCATCGCCGAGCGGGTCAGGGCCACCGCCCAGCCGCTCGTGTCGACGAGGAAGCCGTTGCCGAGGTCGACGTCGGAGAACGTCAGCTCGGCTCCGAACGGGGCGTGCGCCCGCAGGTGCGCCTCGAGGGCGGCGTACGCCTCCTCCCCCGACTGACCGGGCGCCACTCGGGCGCTGATCACGACCGAGACCTCCGGGAGCAGGGTGTTGGACGCCGCGGCGACGCTCGTGGCGTCGATGCCGATGACCGTGACCGACGGCTTGTTCCAGATGCGGCTGAGGATCGTGCCGTCGCCGATGGGAGTGGTCCCCGGCAGCAGCCCCGCCTCGTCGCGCAGCGTCTCCTCCGTGTACTCGGGGGTCGGCGCGTCGCGCTCGGTCATCCCCTCGACGGCGACGGAGCCGTCGGCGTTCCACAGCGTCGAGAGCATCGTGACCGTCGCCATCATGGCGTCGGGCACCGCTCCCCCGAACATGCCGGAGTGCGACGCATGGTCGAGCGTGCGGACACGCACCGTGAAGCGCGCGTTCCCGCGCAACGACACCGTGAGTCCCGGGGTCTCCGAATCCCAGTTGCCCGAGTCGGCGACCACGATCGCGTCGGCGCGCAGCGCCTCCTTGTTGTCGGACAGGAATTGCGCGAAGGAGCGGGAGCCATACTCCTCCTCCCCCTCGATGAACATCGCGATCCCGAGCTCGAGGTCGTCGCCGAGCACCTCGGCCACGGCGCGGATCGACGCGATGTGCGCCATGATGCCGGCCTTGTCGTCGGCGGCTCCGCGACCGTACAGGCGTCCGTCGCGCACGGTCGGCTCGAACGGCGGGGTGTCCCACAGCGCGTCGTCTCCCGGGGGCTGCACGTCGTGGTGCGCGTAGAGGAGGATCGTCGGCTTGCCGTTGCGTGCCGCGCGGGTCGCGAGCACGGCGGGCTGGCCCACCTCGTCGGTGCCGGGGATCGCGGCGCGGAGGACGCGCACGCTGTCGAACACGCCGGTCTCCTCCGCGAGCGCGGCCACGGCCTCCGAGCTGCGCTCCAGCTGCGTCTGATCGAACGCCGGCCATGCCATGCCGGGGATCCGCACGAGGTGGCCGAGGTCGCTCAGAGCCGCCGGCATCCCGATCGCCGCCGCCTCGAGGACGGCGGGCTCGCGGTCGCTGGTCGGAATCTGGTCGCCGGGCTGAACAGGAGAAGTCATGCGAGTAATCTTAAGGTGATCCGCTCTCACCGAACCGAGGAACCTCGTGGCCACTTCCCCCGCATCCCCGCCGACGAACGACGACGCCCCCGAGACGCCCGCCGTGGGCAAGGGTCGTGCCACGCCGAGTCGTGCGGAGCAGGAGGCGGCGCGTCGTCGCCCCCTCGTCGCGAACACCAAGGAGGCCAAGGCCGCCGCGCGCGCCGAGCTCAACGAGCGCCGCTCACGCGCCCAGGCCGGTCTCGCCGCGGGTGAGGAGAAGTACCTCCCCGCGCGCGACAAGGGCCCGCAGCGGCGCTGGGTGCGCGACTACGTGGATGCCGGGTGGCACCCCGCCGAGTTCGTGATGGGTGTCATGGTGATCGTGATCCTCATCTCCCTCCTCCCGCCGAACCTCGCGATCGGCGGCTTCGCGGTCGCCGGGTGGGCCTACCTCGTGATGATGGCCTACCTCGTGCTCGCGATCGGCGGCATGATCCTGCTCGGCTTCCGCGTCAAGCGCAAGGTCGCCGCCCGGTTCGGACAGGAGCGCATGGAGCGCGGGCTGGGCTGGTACGCCGCGATGCGGTCGCTGCAGATGCGGTTCATGCGCCTGCCGAAGGCCCAGGTCAAGCGCGGCGACTACCCCGCCTGACCCCGAAGACCACGAAGGCGCCTCCGCTCGCGAGAGCAGGAGGCGCCTTTCGTATGTGCGCCGACGGTCAGCGGCGGCCGCGGATCAGACCGCGGTTGATCTCCCGACCCCAGAACGGTCCCCGGTACAGGAACGCGGTGTAGCCCTGCACGAGGGTCGCTCCGGCGTCCAGACGCTCCTGGACATCGGAGGGTGTCTCGACGCCACCGACCGCGATCACGCAGAAGTCCGCGGGCACGGCCTCGCGCACGACGCGGAGCACCTCCAGGGAGCGCTGCTTGAGGGGAGCGCCGGAGAGCCCGCCCGCCCCCGCGGCCTCCACGGTCGCGTCGTCGGTCAGGAGGCCCTCCCGACTGATCGTCGTGTTGTGCGCGATGATCCCCGCGAGTCCTTCGGCCACCGCGAGCCGGGCGACGGCCGCGATCTCCTCGTCGGGCAGATCGGGGGCGATCTTCACGAGGAGCGGAGTGGCACCGGACGCCGCCTTCACGGCGCGCAGCAACGGAGCGAGCGTCTCGACCGCCTGGAGGCCGCGCAGGCCCGGTGTGTTCGGCGAGGAGACGTTCACGGCGAGATAGTCCGCCAGCGGGGCGAGGCGGGTCGCGGAGGAGACGTAGTCGGCGGTCGCATCCTCGACGTCCACGACCCGGCTCTTGCCGATGTTGACGCCGATCACCGTGTCGGGCGCTCCCCGGCGCAGCTTCGCGAGACGACGGGCCGCGGCATCCGCTCCCCGGTTGTTGAACCCCATGCGGTTGATCACCGCGCGGTCGGCGACGAGGCGGAACAGCCGCGGCTTCGGGTTCCCGTCCTGCGGGATCGCCGTGAGCGTCCCGACCTCGACATGCCCGAACCCGAGCGCAGCGAGTCCGCGCACCCCGACGGCGTTCTTGTCGAAGCCTGCGGCGATGCCGAACGGCGAGGGGAACGTGAGCCCGAGAGCCTCGACCCGCAGCGAGGGGTCGGGCTTCGTGAGCGCCCGCGTGACGCCGGCGAACGGAGGCGCGCCGAGCACCCTGATCACCGCCATGCCGGCGTGATGGGCGAACTCGGGGTCGAAGCGCGACAGGACGGCGCGGAAGAGCAGCGGATACATCCCTGCCAGATTACCGGTCGGCGGGCTCGCGCTCCGCGTGATCGGCCCGGAGCTCGGTGATCGCGCTCTCGAAGTCCTCGAGCGAGTCGAAGGCCTGGTACACGCTCGCGAAGCGCAGGTACGCGACCTCGTCGAGATCGCGCAGCGGCCCGAGGATCGCCAATCCGATCTCGTTCGTGTCGAGCTGCGAGACGCCGGTCTGACGCACGGCCTCCTCGACGCGCTGCGCGAGGATCGCCAGATCGGCCTCGGTGACGGGGCGCCCCTGGCAGGCCTTGCGGACGCCCGAGATCACCTTCTCGCGGCTGAACGGCTCCATGACGCCGGAGCGCTTGATCACGTTGAGGCTCGCGGTCTCGGTCGTGGTGAAGCGGCCGCCGCACTCGGGGCACTGACGACGTCGGCGGATCGAGAGACCGTCGTCGCTGGTGCGCGAGTCGATGACGCGGGAGTCCGGGTGACGGCAGAAGGGGCAGTGCATCTGACCGATCCTACGCGGTGAAGCGCGCCTCGATCGCCTCGCCGTGCGCCGGGAGGATCTCGGTGTTCGCGAGCGCCACGACTCCGGCGCGGACCGCGGCGAGAGCGTCCCGGTCGTAGGAGATGACCTGCTGGGGGCGCAGGAACGTGTAGGCGCCGAGGCCGGGCGCGTACCGAGCCTGTCCCCCGGTCGGCAGCACGTGATTGCTCCCGGCCATGTAGTCGCCGAGGCTCACCGGCGTCTGGTCGCCGACGAACACGGCGCCCGCGCTCGTGAAGGACGCGGCGGCCTCCTCCGCATCGACCAGGTGGAGCTCGAGATGCTCGGGCGCGTACGCGTTGCTGAACGCCGTCGCCATGTCGCGGTCGTCGACGAGCACGATCGCGGACTGCGGGCCGTCGAGCGCGATGGCGACACGGGCCGAGTGACGGGTGCGTCCTGCCTGGAGCGCCACCTCCGCAGCCACCTGCTCGGCCAGCTCGACGGAGTCGGTGACGAGGACGGCCGAGGCCTGCTCGTCGTGCTCCGCCTGGCTCACGAGGTCCGCGGCGACCAGCCGGGCGTCGGCGGAGGCGTCGGCGACCACGAGGATCTCCGTCGCGCCGGCCTCGGAATCGGTGCCCACCACGCCGGCGACGGCGCGTTTCGCGGAGGCGACGTAGTTGTTGCCCGGTCCGGAGACCACGTCGACCGGGTCCAGGTCCACGGCGGCGACGCCGTGCGCGAAGGCGCCGATCGCGCCGGCTCCGCCCATCGCGTAGACCTCGGTGACCCCGAGCAGCCCCGCGGCGGCGAGGATCGTCGGGTGGATGCGGCCGTCCTGATCCGCCTGCGGGGGCGAGGCCAGCGCGATCTGCGCGACTCCCGCGACCTGGGCGGGCACGACGTTCATGATGACGCTCGACGGGTAGACGGCCTTGCCGCCGGGGATGTAGACGCCGACGCGCTGCACCGGCTGCCAGCGCTGCGTGATCGTGGCGCCGTCGCCGATCCGGGTGGTCCGGGGTTCGGGCACCTGCGCGGCGGAGGCGAGGCGCACACGGCGGATCGCCTCCTCGAGCGCGTCGCTCACCTCGGGGTCGAGGGCGGCCAGCGCCTCCTCGATCTGGGTCGCCGGCACGCGGATGTCGTGCCCGGTGACCCGGTCGAAGCGCTCGGCCTGATCGCGCAGAGCGGCATCGCCGTGCTCGCGGACGTCGTCGACGAGGCGTGCGGCGGTGTCGAGGGCCTCGGCCCTGGCCTGGGTCGCGCGCGGCACGGCGGCGAGCATGTCGGCGGGCGAGAGCTCGCGCCCCCGCAGATCGATCGTGCGCAAGATCAGCCCTTCGTGATGTCCGCGATGTCGTGCAGGTAGCCGATGCGTCCGTCGTCGTGGCGCACGACGTAGGCGCCGCCGCGATCCTCGATCACGAGCGCCCAGGCGCTCGGGCCGATGCGGAAGAGCGGCTCGCCGCGCTCGTCGTGCACATCGCGCTCCGTGGGCGCGAGGATCCAGAACGGCTGACCCGCCGGCGCGGACTCGCGCGGGTTCGTGGCGTCGAGGTCGACGTCGTCCAGCGTCGAGAACGCCTCGGTCTGCGGAGCACCGACCTCCTGCGCCGGGGCCCCGAGCATCGACTCGATGCTCCCGGTGTCGGAGACGATGTCCGGCTCCTCGTTCCACGTGCGGCGGGAGTACGCCGGTGTGTACTCCTCGTCGGAGGTCGCCTGCTCGGTCCCCGTGCCGCCGCCGGAGGCGTGCGAGGAAAGAGGCACCTGCGCGGCGAGGTCGAGACGGGCGACCTCGTCGGTGGCCTGCTGTCCGGAGAGCTCGACGTCGAGACCGTCGGCCGGGAGCGTGACGTAGCTGTCGGGGGCGAGCGTCGGCGACGCCTGCCCGACGGATGCGGCCGCCCCGGACTCGACGGCATCGGGCGCGGGGTCCTCGGGACGTTCGGGGCGCGGGCGCGCGATGACCGGACGTGCGGGGTTGGCGTTCCGGTGGGCCAGGGTCACGAGACGCCCGTGGAAGTCCTCACGGAGGCCGGGGACGAGAGGGGCGAAGACCGTGAGCACGACGAGAGCGAGCGTCACGACGAGCTGCACCCATGGCACCCAGACGAGGGCGGAGACGCCGGTGGCGATCAGCACCGACACGTACTCCCAGAGCAGCTGCGCCCACCAGACCGCTGCGACGGCGAACGCCACGGACGCGAACTGATCGATCCCCAGCGAGCCGACGCGACGGATGCCCTCGGGCGAGAAGCGACGCAGCACGAGGAGGAACACCGCCACGGTGGGCACGCCGATCGGCAGCACCCAGGAGATGCCCTGCGCCCACAGCGCGGGCGACCAGCCGAGCGGCACGAACGACAGGACGAACAGCACCACCCAGGCGCCCACGATCAGGAGCTCGCGGAGGGTGAGGCCGAGGATGCCGTACTCCGGCGTCACCTCGTCGTCGTAGAGGACGCCGTCGTCGTCGGAGAACGACTCGTCGTCGGCGGCGACGGCCGCCGCGGCGTCGGCATCCGTGGGATCACTGTTCAAGGAGGGGTATTCCGTGCTCATGGGTGGTCCTTTCGTCACGGTGCGGGTTCGGACGCCTCGCACCCAACGGGTCACGATCCTACCGGGTGCGCCGGAGAGTGCGCCGGGGAGCGTCCGGGGTGCGACCTCGGATGACGGCGGGGGCGGGCATCACCCGAGACAGGAGGGGCCGAGCAGCGATTTCAGGTCGCCGAACAGGTCGGCGGAGACCTTGACCGGCATCGGCACCTCGAACACCTTGGCGGTGCCGCCGCGATGCACGCGCAGCATCACCTCGGTCTCGCCGCTGTGCCGTCGCAGGATCTCCGCGAGATCCTGCATGACCCGCTCGGTCGCCCGTTGCTCCGCGAGCACGAGCGCGAGCGGTCCCGCCGCGTCGAACGATCCCACGTCGGGGGCGAACGCCGACTGCGCATGCAGGTTGAGGCCGTCGTCGCGCCGGGAGACCCGGCCGCGCACCGCGAGGATCGAGTCCTGCTGCAGCGTGTGCTGGAACTCCGTGTAGGTCTTGCCCATGAACATGACGGTGACCTCGCCGTTGAAGTCCTCGACCGTGATCATGCCGTAGGGGTTGCCGCTGGCCTTCGCCACGCGGTGCTGCACGCTCGTGACGAGACCGGCGACCGTGACCTGGTCGCCGTCCTGCAGGTCCTCGGAGTTGTTGAGGTCGTGGATCGAGATCGATGCGTGCTTCGCGAGCGGCACCTCGAGTCCGGCGAGCGGATGGTCGGACACGTACAGCCCGAGCATCTCGCGCTCGAATGCGAGCTTGTCCTTCTTGATCCACTCGGGGCGGGTCGGCACCTTGGCGGGCGCGACCTCCTCCGTGCCGTCGTAGAGGCTGTCGAAGTCGAAGCCGATCGCGCCCTGGGCTTCGTTCCGCTTGCGGTCGACCGCAGCCTCGACGGCATCCTCGTGGATCTCCATCAACGCGCGGCGCGTGTCGCCCATCGAGTCGAAGGCACCCGCCTTGATCAGCGACTCGACCGTGCGCTTGTTCGAGACGTGCAGCGGCACGGTGGCGAGGAAGTCGTGGAACGACGTGAACCGCTCGTCCTTGCGCGCGGTGACGATGCCGTCGACCACGTTGCTGCCGACGTTGCGCACGGCGCCGAGGCCGAAGCGGATGTCGTCGCCGACGGCGGCGAAGTAGTTGATCGACTCCGAGACGTCGGGTGGGAGGACCTTGATCCCCATGCGACGGCACTCGTTGAGGTAGAGCGCCATCTTGTCCTTGGAGTCGCCGACGCTGGTGAGCAGCGCCGCCATGTACTCGGCGGGATAGTGCGCCTTGAGGTATGCGGTCCAGTACGACACGACGCCGTACGCAGCCGAGTGCGCTTTGTTGAAGGCATAGTCGGAGAACGGCAGGAGGATCTCCCACAGCGCGTTCACCGCTCCGTCGGAGTAGCCGTTCGCGTGCATGCCCGCCTGGAAGCCTTCGAACTGCTTGTCGAGCTCGGACTTCTTCTTCTTGCCCATCGCTCGGCGGAGGATGTCGGCCTGTCCGAGCGAGAATCCGGCCACCCGCTGGGCGATGGCCATGACCTGCTCCTGGTAGATGATCAGACCGTAGGACTCCTCGAGGATGTCGGCGAGCGACTCGGTGAACTCGGGGTGGATCGGCGTGATCGGCTGCGCGCCGTTCTTGCGCAGCGCGTAGTTGGTGTGCGAGTTGGCGCCCATGGGGCCGGGACGGTACAGCGCGATGAGAGCCGAGATGTCACCGAAGTTGTCGGGCTTCATGAGGCGCATGAGCGAGCGCATGGGCCCGCCGTCGAGCTGGAACACCCCGAGCGAGTCACCGCGGGCGAGCAGGTCGTAGGCACCGCGGTCGTCGAGCGCGAGGTGCTCGAGATCCAGCTCCTCTCCCCTGTTCATGCGGATGTTGTCGAGGGCATCCGAGATGATCGTGAGGTTGCGGAGCCCCAGGAAGTCCATCTTGATGAGTCCGAGCGACTCGCACGACGGGTAGTCGAACTGCGTGACGATCTGGCCGTCCTGCTCGCGACGCATGATCGGGATGATGTCGAGCAGCGGCTCGGACGACATGATCACGCCGGCCGCGTGCACGCCCCACTGGCGCTTCAGCCCTTCGAGCCCGAGCGCACGGTCGAACACCGTCTTCGCCTCGGGGTCGGTCTCGATGAGCGCCCGGAACTCGCTCGCCTCCTTGTAGCGCTTGTGCGCGGAGTCGAACATGCCGCCGAGCTCCATGTCCTTGCCCATGACGGGCGGCGGCATGGCCTTGGTGAGGCGCTCGCCCATGCTGAACGGGAAGCCGAGCACACGTCCGGCGTCTTTCAGCGCCTGCTTGGACTTGATCGTTCCGTAGGTGACGATCTGCGCGACGCGCTCCGAACCGTACTTCTTCGTCACGTACTCGATGACCTCGCCGCGGCGACGGTCGTCGAAGTCGACGTCGAAGTCGGGCATCGAGACGCGGTCGGGGTTCAGGAACCGCTCGAAGATGAGGCCGTGCTCGAGGGGATCGAGGTCGGTGATCTTCATGGCGTACGCGACCATGGAGCCGGCACCGGAGCCGCGCCCCGGTCCGACGCGGATGCCGTTGTCCTTTGCCCAGTTGATGAAGTCGGCGACGACGAGGAAGTAGCCGGGGAAGCCCATCTGCAGGATGATGCCGGTCTCGTACTCGGCCTGCTTGCGCACGTTGTCGGGGATACCGCTCGGGTACCGGTAGTGGAGGCCGGCCTCCACCTCCTTGATGAGCCAGCTGTCCTCGGTCTCGCCGTCGGGCACGGGGAAGCGCGGCATGTAGTTGGCGGCGGTGTTGAACTCCACCTCGCAGCGCTCGGCGATCAGGAGCGTGTTGTCGCACGCCTCGGGGTGATCGCGGAAGAGCTGCCGCATCTCGGCGGCGGTCTTGATGTAGTAGCCGTCGCCGTCGAACTTGAAGCGGTTCGGGTCGTCGAGGGTCGAGCCGGACTGCACGCACAGGAGCGCCTCGTGCGCGTCGGCCTCGTGCTGGTGCGTGTAGTGCGAGTCGTTCGTGCCGACGAGCGGGATGTTCAGGTCTTTGGCCAGCCGGATGAGATCGGACATGACCCGACGCTCGATCGAGAGGCCGTGGTCCATGATCTCGGCGAAGTAGTTCTCCTTGCCGAAGAGGTCCTGGAACTCGGCCGCCGCTGCACGCGCCGCGTCGTACTGCCCGAGGCGCAGTCGCGTCTGGATCTCGCCGGAGGGGCAACCGGTCGTGGCGATCAGGCCCTTGCCGTAGGTCTGCAGGAGCTCGCGATCCATGCGGGGCTTGAAGTAGTAGCCCTCCATGCTCGACAGAGAGCTGAGGCGGAACAGGTTGTGCATGCCCTGCGTGTTCTCGCTCCACATGGTCATGTGGGTGTACGCGCCGGAACCCGAGACGTCGTCGCTCTTCTGATCCGGCGATCCCCACTGCACACGGGTCTTGTCGCTGCGGTGGGTGCCCGGCGTCACGTACGCCTCGAGGCCGATGATCGGCTTGACGCCCGCGGCGTTCGCCGCCTTGTAGAACTCGAACGCCGCGAAGGTGTTGCCGTGGTCGGTCACAGCGATCGCCGGCATGTCGTAATCGGCGGCCGCCTGCGTCATCGACGCGATCTTCGCCGCACCGTCGAGCATGGAGTACTCGCTGTGCACGTGCAGGTGGACGAAGGAGTCGGAGGCCATGATCCGAGTCTACTTTCGGCGTCGGACATCCCGGCCGCGACGAGCCCCGGCATCCGCAGGGGATGCCGGGGCTGTGCGCGCGGCCGGGTCAGGGAAGCGAGTCGACGATCGAGACCGTGTACGTGGTCCTCACATCCGGGACGTCGGCAGGTGCCATGTCCTGTTCGGCATCTTCCGTGCGGTCCGCCTTGTACGTGTACTCCGTGACCCATCCGGTGGTCGAGTCGATCGACACCGTCGCCGTCCTCGGGTCGGTCGTGACGAACCGCAGCGTGTAGGTCATGATGTCTCCGTCCACCGACGGTGTCGCCGTGCGGCTCGAGAGAAGGTTCCAGAAGGCCGCTCGCGCCGCCGGCGGCGCGTAGTTCGAGGTCAGAACCTCGCTGACCTGCTGCATCACCCACTCGTCCACGATGTCGGCGGGGATTCCCCAGCTCAGCCCGAGATCCCTCACATACTGGTAGAGCTCATCGGGATCGGAGGGGAGCGCCGCATACGATTCGAGTGTCCCCGAGACGATTCCCCCGTCGCTCGGATACCCGCCGAGGGACGACCAGGGTTCGTACGGCGGCAGGACGGGCAGCATGTTGTCCCATGCGACCTGATTCCCGGGCCCCGGATCGTTCGAGTAGAACTCGAGTCGCTCGTTCAGTGGGCCATCCTGGAAGACCCATTCCCCCGAGCGGTCCGCCGGCATGAAGCTCTGATGCGTGGAGCGCAGCAGAGCCGCGGAGATCGGCGGGTACTCATCCGGACGATACGACCAGGCGAAGATCGAGGCGTACGGTCCCCGATAGGTCAGGGCGTCGCTCACGGCCCGGATGCTGAGATACTGCCCCGCCTGAGGGGTCGTGCCGGGGAAGGGCTCCGTGATCCCGGTCCCTCCGGTCGGCGCGGGATGCGGGAGCACCTCCCCCGGCTGTCGCGGGTCCACCGTGGGGGCGGGGATCGCCTCCACCTGCGGAGCCGGCGCCGTGAGCTGACCGACCACCATGACCGTCGCGGTCGCCGCGGCGACTCCGGCGACGGCTCCGGCGATGAGGAACATCGGCCGACGGCTCACGCGCTTGCGCGCCGTCGCCATGCGGGTGTCGATGCCCTCGAGAAGACGGGCTCGCGCCCCGGCGATCCGCTCGTCGGTGAGACCCACCCCCGTGTTGACCTCACGCACGCGCTCGAAAACGTCCATCGACTTCTCCTTCCTTCTGCTTCACGACTCGGATCGGGCTGGTGCCGCGGTGCGGGTCCAGCCGGGTGCGCACGCGGTTGATGCGGGAGCGCACCGTGCCCACCGGAACACCGAGGGCGGCGGCGACCTCTTCGTACGTCAGGTCCCCCCAGGCGTACAGCAGGAGCGTCTCCCGGTCCCTCGCCGACAGCGACGCGATCCGCGGAGCGAGCTCGCGGGTCGAGATCTCGGCGTCCAGCCGGGCGATCGTCGTCTCGAGGTCGCCATGCGAGATGTGCTCCTCGCGGTGGGCCGATTCGATGCTCGACCGGAGGTGCTTGGCCTCCGTCGCCCGATGCTTCCTGATCAGTCGGGAGGCGATCCCGAACAACCACGGCAGCGCGGTGTCCCACGTGGTGTCGAACGCCTTCCGGCGGGCGAAAGCGACGAGGAACGTCTCGCTGAGGATGTCCTCTCCGGCATCTGCTCCGAGGCGTCGGGCGGCGTACCGTCCCACCACTCCGGCATGCCTGTCGAAGAGTTCGGCGAACGCCCGGGGCTGCCCGAGCGACCGCTGAATGATCTCGCTGTCTGTTTTCACACTATGTATTGCCCGTGCGACGCCGGACGGTTCACGATTTTCTCGAGAATCTTCCTGCACCGCCGTCTCACCGCAGATCGAGCCGCATCAGCACCCGGGGAAACCCGTTCAGAACCGACCCCGTGTCCGCCGCCTTCGTGAATCCGCCGTCTTCGAAGATCTTCCGCGTGCCGACGTACGCCATCGTCAGGTCGACCTTCTCGCCCTGGTTGTCGACCGGGTAGGCCTCGACCATCGGAGCACCGCGCTCGCGCGCGTAGGCGACGGCGCCGTCGACCAGCGCGTGCGTGATCCCCTGCTTGCGATGTCCCGGTCGGACGCGCAGGCACCACAGCGACCACACCTCGAGATCGTCGACGTGCGGGATGAGGCGGTTGGTCGCGAAGCTCGTGTCGCTGCGCGGGTGCAGCGCCGCCCACCCCACGGGTTCGTCGTCGAGATACGCGATCACGCCGGGCGGCGGATCGTGGCGGCAGAGCTCGCGCACCCTGTCGGCACGGGCGGAACCCTTCAACGCCTGATTCTCCTTGCTGCCGATGCGGTAGCTCAGGCAGAAGCACACGTTGGACGTCGGCTTCTTCGGGCCGACGAGGGTCGCGACGTCGTCGAAGTCCGTCGCCGGTCTCACCTCGATGCTCATGCGCCCAGTCTGCACCGCGGCGCCGACATCCGCCGCTAGTCGAGCTCGACGATCCGCTGATCCGTGTTGGTGTAGGTGATCGAGTCCGCCGTGCTGCCCACGAGTCCCATCGTCACGTTCAGGAGACCCGGTTCGATGTCGGTGAGCGGCGGAGGCGTGTCCAGCCCGATGGTCAGCGGCTCCCCGCCCAGCGCGGAGGCGCTCACCGATCCGAGGTACACGCTCACGTGCCCCTGCAGCGACATCGTGTCGGCTGTGGTCACCAGGCCCGGCCCGTCGGGCGGACGCACGGTGAGGGAGAAGCCCGAGATCGTGATCGAGTCGGCGGTGAGCTTGAGCACGCGCACGCCGCCGCCGTCCGCAGTCGGCACCGTGACGATCGAGATCCCGGAGAGGCCGCTGAACGAGAGCGACTCCGATCCCATGGCCGCGGGCGTCCCGGTGAACACCGGGGCGCCGTCGTCGACGGGGGCCGGCACCGGATCGGCGGGCGCGGGGTCCACAGGCGCGATCGGATCCGTCGGCAGCGGGACGACAGGCATCGACGGGTCGGCGGGATCGGCAGGAGCGGTCGGCGTCGGACTCTCCGGCGGCACGCCCGGCTCCGGATCTGGATCCGGGCAGTAGATCAGCGGGATGCAGAAGCCCGCCTGCGGGTGCGGAGCGGCCGCTCCGAGCGTCATCGGCGTCACGAGGAGCGCGACGACGACGGCGGCGGCCGCGAGACCGGACCGGCGGATCACGTCGCGGTCACCTCGCCCTGGTCCGGTGTCGCAGCGACCTCCACGGCCCGCGGCTTCATCCACGCGACGACGAGGATGCCACCGATGACCGACAGGAGCATCCCGACGAGGAATCCGCCGAGGTTGACGCCGATCAGCGAGTACAGGCCGACCGCGAGCGCGATCACGCCGTAGAACACGTGGTGGGCAGGCATCGTGATCGCGAGGATGCCGAGGAGCAGCAGCAGGATGGGGATGACCGTCGCCTGCAGCCCCTCGATCCCGAGCTGCACGTGCAGGTGCCCGAAGTCCAGCTGACCGGAGAAGAACATCTCGATGCCGCCGAGCGCGAGGAGGATGCCACCGACGAAGGGGCGCTGACGGCGCCAGTCGCGGAACCGTCGCGGCGCGGCGGCAGTGGACTCCTCGGAGGTCTCGGTCACGGCATCCGTCCCGTTCAGAAGCATCCCTGCGAGCCGTCCGTGAGCTCGAGCGACATCCCTGTGAGCGTGAAGACCGACGCCTGGGTGCTCCACGCCGTCTGCTGCAGGTTCGTGATCGAGATCGTGTCGGAGTCCTGGGCGAAGTCGCCGGGCGTCCCCTTGGCGTCGGTGTTCACGGTCGAGGCGTCGACCCCGATGCGGATGGCACCGAAGGTCGCGTCGCCCTTGAGACCGGTCATGCCTATCTGGAGGTCGCTGGCGGTCGCGGGGTTTCCTCCGCCTCCGGCCTTGATGAGCACCCCGACGGTGCCCAGCGGCGTCTCGGTGATCACCGACTGGCAGAGGTCGCTGAGCGTCGCGCTCTTGATGTTCGCGATCGCGACGGTGTGCTCGACGCCCTCGGTGTCGGTCGCGACGCCGGCGTACTGCGAGAACCCTGAGCCCTCGAGCTGGCTCGCACCGATCTGGAACTGACTGCCGGACACCGCGAACGACACGGGGACGGCGCCCTGCGCGACTCCTCCGAGGAGCACGGCGGCGACGATCCCGACGGGGACGGCGGCGAGCGTGATGCGTCCGGCGTGCGACGACGTCGCGGCGGACACGACTCTGGACGGCTTCGGGAACTTCATCGATCCTCCTCCTTCGCGCGAACGGCTCCGTCCGCGCGTTCCGATCCTATGTCTTATTGATTCAGAGTCAATACCTGTTGTCGTTAGGCTTCAGGCATGTCGTCGGAGCGCCGTTCTCGTCTCAGCCCCGACGAGCGCCGAGCCCAGCTCGTCGCCATCGGCGTGCGCTTCCTGGCGGAGCACCCCCTCGACGAGCTCACGATCGACGAGCTCGCGCTCCGAGCCGGTGTCTCGAAAGCACTGATCTTCCACTACTTCGAGAGCCGCCAGGGCGTCGAGCGCGCGATCGTCACGACCGCGCGGGACAGCCTTCTGCTCGCGACGGAACCCCGGCAGGACCTTCCGCCGCGCGAGAGGATCCGCGACACCCTGCTGCGGATAGCGGGCTTCGTGCGCGACCACAGCGGCACGTTCTCGTCGCTCGTCCGCGGTGTGGCCAGCGGCGACCCGGCCGTCCGCGCGATCGTCGACGAGTCGCGTGAACTCAACGCCCTTCGTCTCCGCGAGGCTTTCGCGGAGCTGGGAGTGCCCGACGAGTCGGCCCTGCGCGTCGCGCTGCGCGCGTGGGTGTCGTTCACCGAGGAGGCGCTGCTCGAACTGGTCGTGGACCGCCAGGTCGACGACGACGCGGTCGTCGACTTCCTCGAGCGGACACTCGACGGCGTGGTCGCGGCCGCGACCGAGGCGCGCTTCTGACTCAGTCGCCGCGGAGCACGTCGAGTGCGTGCTGGAAGTCCGCCGGGTACGGCGACTCGAACTGCACCCACTCCCCCGTCGCCGGGTGCGTGAAGGCGAGCTGGTGCGCGTGCAGCCACTGCCGCGTCAGACCCAGGCGGGCGGACAGCGTGGGATCGGCGCCGTAGAGCGGGTCTCCGACGCAGGGATGCCGATGCGCGGCCATGTGCACGCGGATCTGATGCGTACGCCCCGTCTCGAGGTGGATCTCGAGCAGCGACGCTCCGGGGAAGGCCTCGAGCGTCTCATAGTGCGTCACGGAGGGCTTGCCGTCGGGGACGACCGCGAACTTCCAGGAATGCCCGGGGTGACGGCCGATCGGGGCGTCGATCGTCCCGGCGAGCGGGTCGGGATGCCCCTGCACGACCGCGTGGTAGATCTTCTCGACCGTGCGCTCCTTGAAGGCGTGCTTGAGGGCCGTGTACGCGGACTCGGTCTTGGCGACGACCATGAGACCGCTCGTACCCACGTCGAGACGGTGCACGACGCCCTGACGCTCGGGAGCGCCGCTCGTCGCGATGCGGAACCCCGCAGCAGCCAGCGCACCCACCACGGTCGGCCCCTCCCATCCGATCGACGGATGCGCGGCCACGCCCGTGGGCTTGTCCACCACGACGATGTCGTCGTCGTCGTACACGATGCCGAGCTCGGGAACCGCGATCGGGATGATCCGCGGCTCCTCCTTGGGCTGCCACTCGACCTCGAGCCAGCCGCCGCCGCGCAGACGGTCGGACTTGTCGAGCACGACTCCGTCGACGCGCACGCCCCCGGCCGCTGCGACGTCCGCGGCGAATGTCCGGGAGAAGCCCAGCATCTTCGCGAGAGCGGCGTCGACGCGCACGCCGTCCAGCCCGTCGGGGACGGGGAGGGAACGGGACTCCACGATCAGCGACCGTCCGATGTCGTGGCTCCGGCGGACGCCTCCGGCTCGTCGGGCAGCGGCGCCGACTCCTCGGCGCGCGCCGCCTCGATCTCGGCGTCCTCGGCGATGGCCGCGGCCTCGGCGTCCTCGTCGTTCTCGACGACGGGGTGCTCGTGGTCGCGCTCACGCGTTCCGTCGAAGCGCAGGCCGAGGACCACGAGGAGCGCGACCGAGATCATGCCGGTCACGATGAACACGTCGGCGACGTTGAAGATCGCCGGGAGCATCCAGGGCATCGAGATCATGTCGACGACGTGCCCGACCCCGAATCCCGGTTCGCGGAACAGGCGATCACCGAGGTTCCCGAGCACGCCCCCGAGCAGACCGCCGAGCACGACGGCCCACAGCCGCGAGCGGAGGCCGAAGGCCTTCCACACGATCACGACCGCGACGACCGCGAGGGCGATCGTGAAGATCCACGTGACGTCCGCCCCGAGCGAGAAGGCCGCTCCGGGGTTGCGAACGTAGTACCACTGAAGGAACTCGCCGAGCACCGGCACCGGCTCCTGGAGGGGCAGATAAGTGATCGTGAGGTACTTCACACACTGATCGGCGGCCAGCACGAGCGCTGCGATGATCGCAACGATCGCGCCGGCCGCCGAACGACGAAGAGGACGGCGTCCTGGCAAAGGACGGCCTACAGACCGATCGCGGAGACCGGGGTCGAATCCGTCGACGCCGACTTCTCGTCGAGGTCGCGGAGCTGACCCTCGATGTAGCCGCGCAGCTGCGACCGGTAGTCGCGCTCGAAGTTGCGGAGCTCGGTGATACGGGCCTCGAGCGTGTTGCGCTCGCGCTCCAGACGGGCCGACTCCTCGCGCTGCTTGGCCTCGGCCTCGGTGCGGATGCGCGTGACCTCGCCCTCGGCGTCGGCGATGAGCTGGGCGCGCTTGGCCTCACCCTCGGCGACGTGCTCGTCGTGCAGGCGCTGCGCGAGCTCGATGATGCCGGCGGTCGCGGTCGCGGAACCGGACGGAGCGGGCTCGGCGGCGGGGGCCTCGACGACGGGCGCGGGCGCCTCGGCGACGGGAGCGGCGGGGGCGGCGGCCGCAGGGGTCTCGCCGGACTCGAAAGCGGCCAGCTTGGCCTTCAGCTCGACGTTCTCCTCGAGGGCCTTGCGCCACTCGATGACGATCTCGTCGAGGAAGTCGTCGACCTCGTCCGGGTCGAATCCGTCCTTGAAGCGGACGTGCTGGAACTGCTTGGTGACGACGTCATCCGGGGTAAGTGCCATGGTGGCTCCTTCGATGAGTTCGGTTGCCAGTTTCGAGAATGGCGTGGTCGTGATGTGGCGCGAACCCGGGGCGCGCACCTGGGAGCCAAGCATAGTCCCCGAGGCTGGCCGCCGCGATGCCGCGACACCCCGCGGC
This sequence comes from Microbacterium sp. NPDC089696, assembly GCF_044749125.1. NCBI lineage: Bacteria > Bacillati > Actinomycetota > Actinomycetes > Micrococcales > Microbacteriaceae > Microbacterium > Microbacterium sp. NPDC089696. Next base: position 138,320 of record NZ_JBIVHF010000004.1, read on the forward strand.
CGGGAACTCCCGGCGTGTCAGCGGAAGATCCCCACGATGTTCATGAGGATCAGGACGATCAGGATCGTGAGCGAGAAGCCGAAGTCGAGAGACAGCGATCCGATGCGCAGCGGCGGGATGAGTCGCCGGAAGAACCGGACCGGCGGGTCGGTGATCGTGTAGACGACCTCCGCGGCGACGAGGCCGGCGCCCTTGGGGCGCCACTCGCGGTTGAACAGCGGGATGTAGTCGAGGATCAGCCGTGCGAAGAGGACGAGCAGATACAGCAGCAGCGCCGTGTGGACGATGCTCGCGATGACGGAGACGAGCCCCACGGGTTACGACTGGTCGAAGCCCGCAGACTCGGCGTCTGCGTGCGCGATGCCACCGTGGCCCGAGACGGCGATGTTCTCCGGCGAGAGCAGGAACACCTTCGAGGTCACCCGTTCGATGCGACCGTACAGGCCCAGCGAGAGTCCGGAGGCGAAGTCGATCAGACGGCGCGCGTCGGCGTCGCTCATCTGCGAGAGGTTGATGATGACCGGCACGCCCTCGCGGAAGCTCTCGGCGATGAGCTGAGCATCGCGGTACTGCTTGGGGTGCACGGTGAGGATCTCGTTCACGGCCCCTCCTGCGGGCTGACGCACGGCTACGGGACGACGCAGCGGGGTGATCGGCGCGGGCGCCGGCTCTTCACGGTCTCGGTCGCGGTCACGCTCGCGGTGGGCACGGGCCGGAGCCTGCTCCTCCTCGTAGACCTCTTCCTCGTCGGCGAGGCCGAGATACACCATGGTCTTCTTCAGCGGGTTACCCATCGTGTCCTCCGGTTCGAACGTGTCGGGCTGGTCTGGTTAGAGGTTAACCCCGGTCGGGGCGGGGTCCCGTGATTGCGGAGCCGATGCGAAGGTGTGTCGCACCCGCGGCGATCGCCTCGACGAAGTCTCCGGTCATCCCCGCGGAGATCCAGTCGGCGGTCGGCTCGACCTCGCGCACCTGATCGGAGATGTCGCGCAGGCGCGCGAACGCGGCAGCCGGTTCCTCGTCGAGCGGGGCGACGGCCATGACGCCGCGCAGACGCAGCGTCGGGAGGGTCAGTACGTGCTCGGCGAGCGACCGGACGTCCGCCGGGGCGACACCGCCACGGCCGGGGTCGTCGGTCAGGTTGACCTGCACGGTGACGTCGAGGACGTCGTCCCCGTCCGCGGCCCGATGCAGTGCGTCGGCGAGCCGGTCGCGGTCGACCGAGTGCACGGCGTCCGCGCTGCGTCGGATCGCGGATGCCTTGTTCGTCTGCGCCTGGCCGATGAAATGCCAGCGCACGTCGAGGTCGCCGAGCTCCGCCGTCTTGCCCGACAGCTCCTGCTGGCGGTTCTCCCCCACGTCGCGCACGCCGAGCGCCGCGAGTTCGCGCACGAGCGAGGCGGGGTGGAACTTGGTCACCACGATGCGGGTGATCTCACCCGGATCGCGCCCGACGAGTCGCGCGGCGTCGGCGATGCGATCGTCGATCGCCGACAGCCGCGCGGCCAGCTCGGTCACTTGAGGAATTCGGGGATGTCGATGTCGTCGTCGGCGAAGGCCGGCTCGAGGCTCGTGGCGGTCACGCGCTGCGGCGTCTGCTCGGGCTTCTCGGTGGACTCGGATGCCGCGGGCGCGGTCTCCTCGTCGCTCGAGAGCGTCACCTCGGGCAGAGTGCTCGCGGCGGCCGGACGGGTGACGACCATCGGGTCGAGGCGCAGCGAGGGCTCTCCGCCGTCGAAACCTGCGGCGATGACGGTGACGCGCACCTCGTCGCCGAGCGTGTCGTCGATGACCGTTCCGAAGATGATGTTCGCCTCCGGGTGAGCGGCCTCCTTGACGAGGTCGGCGGCGTCGTGGATCTCGAAGATGCCGAGGTTCGACCCACCCTGGATCGAGAGGAGCACACCGTGCGCGCCTTCGATCGACGCCTCGAGCAGCGGGGACTCGACCGCGAGCTCCGCGGCCTTGATCGCCCGGTCGGCGCCGCGCGCCGATCCGATGCCCATGAGTGCGGAGCCCGCTCCCTGCATGACCGACTTGACGTCGGCGAAGTCGAGGTTGATGAGACCCGGCGTGGTGATGAGGTCGGTGATGCCCTGCACACCGGCGAGGAGCACCTGGTCGGCCGTGGCGAACGCCTCGATCATCGAGATGCCGCGGTCGCTGATCTCGAGCAGGCGGTCGTTCGGGACGACGATGAGGGTGTCGACCTCTTCCTTGAGCTTCGAGACGCCGGCCTCGGCCTGGCTCTGGCGGCGTCGCCCCTCGAAGGAGAACGGCTTCGTGACGACGCCGATGGTCAGGGCGCCGATCGACTTCGCGATGCGCGCGACGACGGGGGCGCCGCCCGTACCGGTGCCGCCGCCCTCTCCGGCCGTGACGAAGACCATGTCGGCGCCGGTCAGCGCCTGCTCGATCTCCTCGGCGTGATCCTCCGCGGCGCGGCGTCCGACCTCGGGGTCGGCACCGGCGCCGAGCCCGCGGGTGAGCTCGCGGCCCACGTCGAGCTTGACGTCGGCATCGCTCATGAGGAGCGCCTGCGCGTCGGTGTTGACGGCGATGAACTCGACTCCGCGGAGGCCGAGCTCGATCATGCGGTTCACGGCGTTGACGCCGCCACCGCCGACGCCGACGACCTTGATCACGGCGAGGTAGTTCTGGTTCTGGCTCATGGCCGGCCTCCGAAAGATTCGAGCCTGTCTGGTGGTGTCCACCGGCCGGGTTAAACCTTAAACCTCAAGTAGAGGTGTAAAGTATTTCCCGGTATCGGTTTCTCTTGTTCGAAGGTAAGCGCCGCACGCACGCCCGCACGCAGCGACACGGGCGTGTCGCCCGTTTGCCGTCGGAACCTCGCTCTGAGGCGCCCGGCCGGGGTCAGCCGATGACGACCGTGTCCGGCGATGTGACATCGATCGTCGAGGCGCCGGGCACCGCGACGAGCGTCTTCGTCAGCACCTCGCTCTTCGCCGGCGACTGGTCCGAGCTCCCCCACACGATCGTGAGTCCGGAGCTGAGCGTCAGGGTCACGTCATCCGGCGTGGTCGCGCTCACGGTGGTCAGCGCGGCACGGACGTCCGCGGGCACCGACCGCACGACCAGCCCCGCGCTCTCGAACGCCGCCGATCCCGTGCCCGACGGGATGTCGAGCAGAGGCTGCCCGGCCGGCTGGTCCGACGTCGTGGAGAGCGCCACGCCTGCGGCGTCGACGAGCGTGTAGCCGGCGTCCGAGCGGATCACGCCGACCGGGGTGCGCTCGACGATCCGCACCGTGAGGTCGTGCGGCGGCTTCGCCTCGAGCGCGTAGGTCTCGATGAGCGGGAAGGCGAGCAGCGCGGCCTTGACCTCGCTCGAGTCCACGAGCGCCAACGGCGTGCCGACCTGCTCCGACAGCGCCGCCTCCACGGCGGCGGCGTCGAGCGTCGTGGCGCCGACCACCGTGATGCGCTCCACCGCGAAGAGCGGGCTGTAGGCGGCCGCCACGCTGCCCCCGATCAGCACCACCGCGGCGCCGATGGCGCTGAGCCAGACGATGCGACGACGCCGGGACCGCTGTGTGAAACGGCGGATCTCCGCGCGCAGCGCCTTGCGTCGCGCGCGCGCGGCACGCCAGACGTCCCGGGCCGACGTCGGATGCGGCTGGTCCTCCGCGACATCGACGTCGTCGATTCCCTCCCCGTGCGCCGGGACGATCCCCGCGTCGGCGGAGTCCACCGCCCGCGGACGCGATGTGCTCCGCGGGCGACGCGCCGTCGCATCCTCCGTGGCGCCGCCGGGCGACGTCGGGAGCGGGGGCGGCCTGCGCATCCGCTACGCCCCGGTGGTCCGCAGCGACTCGAGCACCTGCGGGATGATCTGGTAGACGTTGCCGCAGCCGAGCGTCACGACGAAGTCGCCGTCGCGCGCGACGGACGCCGTGTAATCTGCGGCCTGCTGCCAGTCCGCCACGAAGTGCACGTGCGAGGGATCCTGGAAGGCGCCGCTCACGAGCTCGCCCGTGACACCGGGCACCGGGTCCTCGCGCGCGCCGTAGACGTCGAGCATGACGGTGTGGTCGGCGAAGGTCTCGAGCACCTCGGCGAACTCGCGGTACATGTGCTGGGTGCGCGAGTACGTGTGCGGCTGCTGGATCGCGATGATCCGCCCGGAGCCGGCGATCGAGCGCATGGCCTCGAGCGCCGCGCGCACCTCGGTCGGGTGGTGGGAGTAGTCGTCGTAGACCGTGACGCCGCGTTCGACGCCGTGTTGCTCCAGCCGGCGGACGGTGCCCCCGAAGCCCTCGACCGCCGAGGCCGCCTCGGCCAATCCGTAGCCCAGGGACAGGAGCACGGCGACGGCGCCGGCCGCGTTGACGGCGTTGTGCACGCCGGGAACGGCGAGCTGCAGACGGACGCTCTCGCCGGCGTGCGCGATGGTCGCGGAGACCGGGCCCGACGCGACGATGTCGGTGAGACGGACGTCGGCGCCTTCGGCCTGGCCGAACGTGATCACCCTCGGGTGCGAGAGACCCGCTCCGACGCGCAGGGCGCCCGCGTCGTCGCTCGAGATCACGACCGACTCGGTGGCGGAGTCGGCGAAGCGCACGAACGCGTCGTGGAAAGCCTCCTCGGATCCGAAGTGGTCGAGGTGGTCGGGGTCGACGTTCGTGATGAGCGCGACCGCGGTGTCATAGAGCAGGAACGTGCCGTCGGACTCGTCGGCTTCGATCACGAAGAGGTCGCCGCTCCCGGTGGCGCTGGAGATGCCGAGCTGCTCGATCACGCCGCCGTTCACGAAGTTCGGGTCGGCACCCAGCGACTGCAGCGCGGTGACGATCATCCCGGTCGACGTGGTCTTGCCGTGCGCACCGGCCACCGAGACCAGTCGCCGGGAACCGATGAGCCAGTGCAGCGCCTGCGAGCGGTGGATCACGTGCAGCCCGCGCTCCTTCGCCGTGACGAACTCCGGGTTCTCCGGCCAGATCGCGCCGGTGTGCACGACCGTGTCGGCGTCACCGAGATGCGCGGCGTCGTGGCCGACGTGCACCGTGGCTCCGGCGGCTGCGAGAGCCCGGAGGTTGTCGCTGTCGGCGCGATCGCTGCCGGAGACGCGGATGCCGGCGTCGAGGAACATGCGGGCGAGGCCGCTCATGCCGGATCCGCCGATGCCGATGAAGTGCGCGGAGGAGATCGACTCGGGGATCGGAAGGGAGAGGTCAGGTCTGATCATGTCGTGTTCAGTCTACTTTTCGGTCGGACGTTCTCGGGGCGGACGTCGGCGCATGTCCGGCCCTCTCAGGAGGCGCCGAGAGCCCGGTCCACCAGCGCGATGACGTTCTCGGTCCCGCTGCGCGTGCCGACGCGCCCTGCTGCCTCGGCCATCGCGGTCAGCCGCGCCGGATCGTTCAGCACGGGGATCACGAGACGTCGCACGGCGTCGCCGTCGAACGTGGCGTCGTCGAGGAGACGGGCGGCTCCGGCGGCGACGGCCGACGCCGCGTTGAGGCGCTGCTCGCCGTTGCCGACCGAGTAGGGCACGTAGAGCGCCGGGATCCCCAGCGCGCTGATCTCGCTCACCGTGGCCGCGCCCGAACGCGACACGACGAGATCGGCGAGGGCGAACGCGAGGTCCATGCGGTCGACGTAGCGCCGCAGCGCGTACCCGGGCACCTCGGGGTCGGCGAGCTCGCTGCGCTCCCCGGTCACATGCAGGAGCTGCCATCCCGCGGCGAGCACGTCGCCCCAGGAGTCGGCCAGCGCCTCGTTGAGACGCTGCGCGCCGAGCGATCCGCCGAACACGAGCAGCACCGGACGCTCGGCGTCGAGCCCGAAGTGCTCCGCGGCCTCGGCGCGTGCGGCCGCCCGGTCGAGCTCGATGACCTCGCGGCGCAGCGGCATCCCCACGACCTCTCCGCCGCGCAGCGGCGTGCCGTCGAAGGCGACGCCGGTCGCCGCGGCCCCTCGTGCGCCCAGGACGTTCGCGAGCCCCGGTCTGGCGTTCGCCTCATGCACGACGAACGGCACGCCTTCACGGCGCGCCGCGACGTAGGCGGGCGCGGAGGCGTACCCCCCGAAGCCGACGACGACGTCGACCGCGTGCGCGCGGATGTGGTCCCGGACCTGGGCGATCGCCCGGCGGAAGCGGGAGGGGAAACGGAGCGCCTGTGCGTTCGGTCGCCGCGGGAAGGGCACCTTGTCGACGATGAGGAGCTCGTAGCCTCGCGCGGGGACGAGTCGGGACTCCAGCCCCTCAGCCGTCCCCAGCACGAGCACGTCCGCCGCGGCGTCGCGCGCGCGGAGACCGTCGGCGACGGCGAGCAGGGGGTTCACATGGCCGGCGGTGCCTCCGCCGGCGAGAAGGTACGTGGTCACCGTGCGACCCTACCCCGCCCTGCCTCTCGACCTGCTCCACGAGACGCCTCGCGCGTCCGTGCAGGTGCCTTGTCCTCGGAGCTCGGGAGCGTGCGCGCGAAGGCGAGCAGCACACCGCACGCGATGAGCACGGCGAGCAGCGCCGTGCCGCCCTGCGACATGAACGGCAGCGGGACGCCCATGACGGGGAAGACCCCGATCACGACGCCGATGTTGAGCACGGCCTGACCCGTGATCCACACCGTGATCCCGCCGGCGGCGACCCGGATGAAGGGGTCGTCGGTCTTGCGGATGACGTGGAACGCGCCGACAGTGAAGATCGTGAACAGGGCGAGCACGACGATGCAGCCGATGAGCCCGAGCTCCTCGCCGACGATCGCGAAGATGAAGTCGTTGCCCGCGGCGGGCAGCCACCCGTACTTCTCCTGGGAGTTGCCGAGGCCGACGCCGAAGATGCCGCCGGAGGCCATGCCCCAGATGCCGTGGATCGACTGGTAGCAGTCGCCCGTGTAGGCCGACATGTCGGAGCACGTCGCGGTGATGCGCCTCATCCGGTCAGGACTCGTGACCGCGAGCGCGATGACCGAGATGATCCCGAGGATCACCGGCAGGATGAACAGACGCAGCTTGACGCCCGAGAAGAACAGGCACCCGAGGAGCACGAGCACGAGCACCATGGCCGTGCCGAGGTCCTTGCCCGCGAGCACGGTGCCGATCGCCAGCGCTCCCACGGGCACCACGGGGATGAACACGTGATGCCAGGTGCCCAGCATCGTGTGCTTGCGCATCAGCACGTAGCCGATCCAGATCGCGAGCGAGAGCTTGAGGAACTCGGCCGGCTGCAGGGTGAAGCCGGCGATCCGGATCCAGTTGCGGTTTCCGCCGTCCTCGATCCCGAGGGGTGTGAACACGAGCAGCTGCAATGCGGTCGCGGCGAACAGCGAGGGCCAGGCCATGCGCTTGAGGAACTTCATGGGCATGCGCGAGAGCAGGAACATGAGCGGGATGCCGAGCATCGCGAACACGCCCTGACGCAGCGCGCCGTCCATGGGGTTCTCGCCCTTGGCCACCGCCGTCGCGCTCGTCGCCGAGAGCACCATGACGATCCCGAAGATCGTGAGGAGGAGTGCCGCCGACGCGATCATGAGGAACTCGGTGGACAGCGGCGTGAACCGTCGTCCGAGCGAGACCCTCGCCGCGAGTCCGCCGATGCGACCGGTGTCAGAGCGCGAGGGGCGTTCGACCTGTGTCATCGCTCCCCCGGTCTATCCAGTCCCGCACCGCCTCGGCGAAGCGGTGTCCGCGATCCGCGTAGCTGGCGAACTGATCGAAGGACGCGGCGGCGGGGGCCAGCAGCACCGTTCCCTCGCCGTCGACGATCCCCGCAGCGATCTCCACGACGCGGTTCATGACGTGACCAGTCTCACCAGCATCCACCTCGAACACCGGCACCGCCGGCGCGTGTCGCGCGAATGCCGCGACCACCTCCGCCCGTTCGACGCCGATCACCACGGCTGCGCGCGCGGTGGCGCCCGCCGTGCCGACGAGCTGGGCGATGTCGACGCCCTTCAGGTCTCCCCCGACCACCCAGACGGCGCCGGGGTACGCCCGGAGCGACGAGGCGGCGGCATGCGGGTTGGTGGCCTTGGAGTCGTCGACCCAGGTGATCCCCGCGTGGCGGGCGACGACCTGGATGCGGTGCGCGTCGAGCCGGAAGCCCTGCAGCGCCGCGTGGATCGCTTCGGGCTCGGTACCGAGCGACCGCGCCAGGGCGCTGGCGGCCAGGATGTTCTGGACGATGTGTGGTGCGGCGAGACCCGCGACCTCGAGGTCGGCGATCGTGGTGAGCTCGAGAGCGCTGCGTGCCCGGTCGTCGAGGAACGCCCGGTCGACCAGCAGCCCCTCGACGACGCCGAGGTCGCTGGGACCGGGGACGCCGAGGTCGAAGCCGATGGCACGCGCGCCGTCGACGACCTCGGCGTCCTCGACCATGAGCCTGGTCGCGTCGTCGGCCTTGTTGTACACGCAGGCGACGCGCGTGTTCCGGTAGACGAGTGCTTTGGCGTCGCGGTAGGCCCGCGCGCTGCCGTGCCACACGAGGTGGTCGTCGGCGAGGTTCAGGCACACCGTCGCGTGCGGATACAGCTGCCCCTCGGGAGCGGAGAGGCCGAGGTACCAGAGCTGGTGGCTGGACAGCTCGACCACGAGCACGTCGAACCCCGCCGGGTCGCGCACGGCGTCGAGCACCGGCACCCCGATGTTCCCGCACGGCGCGGCGCGCAGTCCGCCCTCGACGAGGAGCGTCGCCGTGAGCTGGGTGGTCGTCGTCTTGCCGTTCGTGCCGGTGATCAGCACCCAGTCGGCCGGCGATCCGTCGGGGCGCGTGACCTTGTCGCGCACGCGCCAGGCGAGCTCGACGTCGCCCCACAGTGCGATGCCCGATTCCTGCACCCAGCGGATGACGGGGTGCGACGGAGCGAACCCGGGCGAGGCGATCACGACCTCGGCGTCGAAGTCGACGAGCGCCTGCGGCACCGCGGACAGCGGGCCGAGCTCGAGGCGCGCGCCCACGACGGGCACGAGCTTCGCGTACTCCTCGTCGGCGGACTCGCTGAGCACGAGCACGTCGGCGCCCAGCTCGGCGAGCGTGTCGGTGACCGAGAACCCGGTCGTCGACAGACCGAGCACCGCGACGCGCAGGCCCGACCAGTCGGCGTTCCAGCTCGTCAGGGTCGCGAGGCGGGCCTCAGCCGACACGGGTCAGCCACTCGACGTAGAAGAGGCCGACGGCCGAGACGGCGAGCAGACCCGCGATGATCCACATGCGGACGACGATCGTGACCTCGGACCAGCCCCGCATCTCGAGGTGATGGTGGAACGGGCTCATGAGGAAGAGCCTCTTGCCGCGCGTGATCTTGAAGTAGGCGCGTTGCAGGATGACGGATCCCGAGGCCATGACGAACACGCCCGCGATCACCAGGAGGAGCAGCTCGGTGCGGGTGAGGATCGCCATCGCCGTGATGACGCCGCCGATCGACATGGAGCCCACGTCGCCCATGAACACCTTCGCCTTGGGCGCGTTCCACCAGAGGAAGCCGATGAGGCTCGCGGCGAACGACGCCGCGATGATCGCCAGGCTGAACGGGTCGCGGACCTCGTAGCATCCGCCGATCGCCGCCTTCTCGACCCCCTCGCCGACGCACGACTGCTTGAACTGCCAGAACGCGATGAGGCTGTAGGCGCCCACCACGATCACGCCGGCACCGGCCGCGAGACCGTCGAGGCCGTCGGTGAGGTTCACGCTGTTGGAGGTCGCGACGCCGATCACGGAGATCCAGAGCAGGTACAGCGCCCAGCCGAGCACGACGGTGAACGCGAACAGGTTGAGCCAGGGGATGTCGCGGAACAGCGAGATCGAACCGGAGGCCGGGGTCTGGTCGAACTTGTTCGGGAAGTTCAGCGCCACGATCCCGAACGGGATGATGACGAGCAGCTGTCCGATGATCTTGCGCCAGCCGGAGAGCCCGAGGCTGCGCTGACTGCGCACCTTCATGTAGTCGTCGATGAATCCGACGGCGCCGAAACCGATCATGAGCCAGATCACGAGCAGCGCGGAGAGCGCGGGCGTCCCCCCGCCGACGTAGACGCCGGTGAAGTAGCCCACCATGGTGCCGAGGATGAAGATCACTCCGCCCATCGTGGGCGTGCCGCGCTTGGCCTCGTGGCTGGGATTCTCGATCGCCTCGGGGGTGCGGATGACCTGACCCCATCCCCATCTGCGGAACAGTCGGAGGAAGACGGGAGTCAGGAAGAGAGTGAAGGCGAGCGAGATGGCCGCCGCCATGATGAGTGACCTCACGAGAACGATTCTCCCAGACGATCGCCGAGATGCCGCAGGCCCACGGAATTGGATGACTTGACGAGCACGCGATCGCCGTCGCGCAGCTCGGTGAGCAGGTACTCGAACGCGGCGTCCTGATCGGCGAAGAAGACGGCCTCGCTGTCCCAGGAGCCCTCGCCGATCGCGGAGATGTACAGGCGTCGGGCCTCCGCGCCCACCACGACGATCCTCTGGATGTTGAGCCGCACGGCGAGCAGGCCGATGCGGTCGTGCTCCTCCCCCGCGGTCTCCCCCAGTTCGCTCATGGCGCCGAGCACGGCGACGGTGCGCTCCTCGGGGCCGGTGATCTGCGCGAGCGTGCGCAGCGCGGCCGCCATCGAGTCGGGGCTCGCGTTGTACGCGTCGTTGATGATCCGCACACGATCGCTGCCGAGGGGCTGCATGCGCCAGCGTTCGGCGATCTCGACGGTCTCGAGTCGCGCGATCGCCTGTGCCGTCGACACGCCGAGCACACCGGCGGCGGCGATCGCCGCGAGGGCGTTATTGACGTGGTGGGCGCCGAGCACGCGCAGACGCAGCGGGCGCCGCTCTCCCGCGGCCTCGATCACGCAGGTCGTCCCGGATGCCGAGACCTCGAGGTCGTGTGCGCGGACGTCCGCCGCGGCGCTCTGGCCGAACCCGACGACGGCCAACCCCCGGGAGTCGGCGAGCTCGCGCATGCCGGCGACGCGCGGGTCGTCGACGTTGAGCACGGCCGTGCCGCCGGATGCCGCGGCCGCCACGAGCTCGGACTTCGCGCGCGCGGTGGCCTCGATGCCGCCGAACCCGCCCGCGTGGGCGAGGCCGACCATGAGCACGACCGCGACGTCGGGCTCGACGAGTCCCGCGAGGCGGGCGATGCTGCCGGGGCCGTCGGCGCCGAACTCGCTCACGAGGAAGCGCGTGTCGTGCGTGACGCGCAGCATGGTCACCGGGGCGCCCACCTCGTTGTTGTAGGACTTGATCGGCGCGACGGTCTCGCCCTCGTCGGAGAGGATGCGGGCGAGGAAGTTCTTGGTGGTCGTCTTGCCGTTCGAGCCGGTGATGCCGACGATCTTCAGAGCCCCGCCCGCACGCACGCGCGCGACGACCTCACGGGCGAGGTCCGCGAGTGCCTGCACGGCGTCGGCCACGACGATCTGCGTGATGTCGTCGCCGACGGGGCGCTCGACGATCGCGAGCACGGCGCCGGCCGCGAGAGCGGCGCCGACGAAACGGTGCCCGTCGGTCTCGGCGCCGGGCTTGGCGACGAAGATCGTGCCGGGGCCCATGGTCCGCGAGTCCGTGTCGACCAGGCCGTCGACGATGGTGTCGGGCGTGGCGGTACCGGCGAGCCGCAGATCACCTCCGAGGACGGCGGCGATCTCAGCAAGCGACAGGGCGATCATGACATCTCCAGGCGCGGCACGCGCCGACTCATTCGAATTTGGGAAGCAGTGCGTCCATCGGAGAGGAGGACGGCATCACGCGGTAGGTCTTCATGGTCTGGGTCATCGCCTTCTGGAAGGCCGACGCCGTCGCCGCGGATGATGTGATTCTAGTCGGCTGGTCGAGAGTGACCACGACGACGTACTGCGGATCGTCGACGGGGGCGAAGCCCACCATGCTCGTGTAGTACACGCCCTGCTTGTAGCCGCCGTTGCCGTCGGGGATCTGCGCGGTACCGGTCTTGCTGGTCACGCGGTAGCCCGGAACCTGGATGCGCTCGGCGTTCCCGCCCTGCACGGCGACGTTCTCCAGCATCCTGGTGAGGTCCGCGGCCGTCTGCGGCTGGATGATCTGCTCGGCGGTCGGCGCGTCCGGTGTGACGACCGTGCCGTCGGTCCCGGTGCACGACTCGATGAGCGAGAGTCCGATCTTCTCCCCGCCGTTCGCGATCGCCTGGTAGGCGCCCGCGAGCTGCGGGGCGGTGACCGTGAAGTACTGGCCGAACGTGGTCGTGTACAGCGACTGGTTGTCCCACTCGGCCGTCGGGTGGAGCGTGCCGGCGGACTCGTCGGGGAATCCGACCGTGGGCGTGCCGACGCCGAAGCGGTGCAGGTAGTCGTAGCGGACGTCAGGGCTGACCATGGTGCCGAACTTCGACAGCGCGACGTTCGAGGAGTCGATCAGCGCTCCGGCGAGCGTGTACTGGTAGGCCGGGTGCACGAAGGCGTCGTTGATGACCGCCCCGTTGTCGAACTTCTCGTGCGAGGAGGCGTTGACCGTGGGGCTGGTCATCGTCACGCCCGCGTTCTCCATGATCGCCGCGGCCGTGACCGCCTTGAACGTCGATCCGGGCTCGAACGGGTATGTGAAGAGCTTGCTCCCCCAGGTGTCGGAACCGGATGCGTCGAGGTCGTTGGGGTCCATCGTGGGCCACTCCGCGGCGGCTCGGATCTTGCCGGTCTTGACCTCGACCACCGTGACGGTGCCTCCCTGCGCACCCTGCGCCTGGGCCTCCTCGGCGATCATCTGCTGCATGTACCACTGCAGGTCGGCGTCGATCGTGAGCTGCACGGTGCCGCCGTCGACGGCGGCCGTCTTCGTCTCGCTGCCGGGGATGACCACGCCGTCCTTGCCGGTGCGGTAGCTCTCCTCGCCGTTGGTCGGGGCGAGGCACCGGTCGTCCATCTTCTCGATGCCGGCCTGCGCGGTGCCCGTGCCGTCGAGGAAGCCCACGACGTTGCCCGCGACAGCGCCGTTCGGGTACACCCGGGTCTCCCGCTCCTCGAAGTGCAGGTACGGCACTCCCTCGGCCTTGAGCTCCTTGAGCTGGATGTGCTGCTCGGCGGTGAGGCCCTTCATGATCTCGTACCACTGCGACGCGGGGTTCGCCGCATGCGCCGCCTCGACGCCGGCCCTCAGCGTCTCGGCGTCGAGCCCGGTGATCTCCGCGATGCGCTGCGCGGCCTCGGCCCACGTGACCTTCGGCGGCTTCTTCTCGTCCGTGTCGATGAGGTTCATGACCTTGGGGTCCACGTTCCAGTCGTACACGGTCACGCTCTCCGCGAGGACGCTGCCGTTCGCATCGACGATCGATCCCCGATCGCCGTAGATCGGCGTGCCCTTCGAGATGTACTCGAGCGACTGGGTGACGTGCTCGTCGGCGCGCACGATCTGGATGTCCACGAGGCGCACGATGAAGGCGGCGAGCACCGAGAGGATGACGGCCAGCGCGACGACCGTGCGTCGCCGTGGCGTCCGGGTGGCTCGTGTCGTCATGGACTCTCTCCGTCAGATCGTGATGCGGGTCTCGTGTCGGCTATCGGGTCGTGGGGCTCGGGAGCCCGTCGGTGATCGCGGGCGGCAGTTCCTGCTGAGACTGCCCGGCCGTCGCGTCGTCGGCGGATTCGTCCGTCGTGGCGGGTGGAGCCTGGAGCAGGGCGTTCGCCACGGCCCCCGCGCCGTTCGGATCGATCGTCGACTGCCCTCCGGCCCCGGTGCCCTGTCCGAACACCGCGCCGTCGCTGAGCCGCAGGTAGGAGGGCGACCCGGCGACGACCATGCCGAGCGATGCCGCGCTGCTGGCGAGGGCCTGCGGCGAGCTGAGCCCGGTCAGATCCTCCTGCAGCGCGTCCGTGCGCAGATCGAGGTCGTGCTGCTGGGAGGTGAGGCTGGCGAGCAGGAACGAGTCCTGCGTGATCGCGAGCGAGAGCCCGATCTGCGCGGCTCCGATCGCCATGGCGCCGGCCAGGGCGACGATCGCGTACACGAGCTTGGGCTTGCGGCGCGCCGGCGTGCCGGTGACCGGCTCGAGCCGTCGGCGCGGTGCACGGGTCGGCGCCTCGGTCTCGACCGTGCGGGGCGTACGGGCGATCGCGGACAGGCTCATGACTCACGCACCTTCTCGGCCGCCCGCAGACGGACCGGGATCGCTCGGGGGTTGCGGGCGCGCTCGTCGTCGCCGGCCAACTCCGCGCCGCGCGTGACGACGCGGAAGCGCGGAGCGTGCTCCGGGAGCTCGACGGGGAGGCCCTTCGGGGCGGTCGAGGCCGCGCCGGCGGCGAAGGCCTGCTTGACGAGACGGTCCTCGAGCGACTGATACGACATCACGACGATGCGACCGCCGACCGTGAGGGCGTCCATTGCGGCGGGGATCGCGTCGGCGAGGACGCTGAGCTCGGTGTTGACCTCGATGCGCAGAGCCTGGAACACGCGCTTGGCGGGATGCCCGGCGCGCTGCGCGGCCGCGGGGGTCGCGGCCACGAGGATCTCGACGAGCTGTCCGGAGCGGAGGATCGGCTCCTTCTGCCGCGCCTCGATGATGAAGCGCGCGTATCGACCGGCGAGCTTCTCCTCGCCGTAGCGTTCGAAGATCCGGCGCAGGTTCCCCTCGCTGTAGGTCGCGATCACCTCGGCGGCGGTCACGCCCTTGGTCTGGTCCATCCGCATGTCGAGCGGGGCGTCCTTGGAGTACGCGAAGCCGCGTTCGGCCTCGTCGAGCTGCAGCGAGGAGACGCCCAGATCGAAGAGGATCCCGGAGGCGCCCTGCGCGTGCAGGCCGATCTCGTCGTAGACGGTGTGCACGAGGGTGATGCGGTCGCGGAACCGCGCGAGCCTCTCCCCCGCGATGCGCAGCGCGTCGGTGTCGCGGTCCAGCCCCACGAGGCGGATGTTCGGGAACCGCTCGAGCAGCGCCTCGGAGTGGCCGCCCATGCCGAGCGTGGCGTCGACGAGGACGGCTCCGTCGGCCTGGAGGGCCGGGGCCAGCAGCTCGATGCATCGATCGAGCAGGACGGGGGTGTGGATGTCGCGGAGGTTCATGATCTCTCTCGGGTGACCTCTGTGTGTCGGAGACCAGGGCCCTGATCCCCCTCCGCTTCGCGACCCGGCACCGGGGAAGTGTGTCGGGGCGGGAGCGGCGGGGCATCACGGCCGTGGTCAGAACAGTCCCGGGATCACCTCCTGCTCCAGGTCGGCGTAGGACTCCTCGCCGGCTGCGAGGTAGGTGTTCCAGCTCTCGGCGTCCCAGATCTCGGCGTGGGCGCCGACACCGGTGACGATGAGCTCCTTCTGCAGCCCCGCGTACTGACGGAGGTGCGCGGGGATGGTGATGCGGTTCTGGCTGTCGGGCATCTCCGCGCTGGCGCCGGAGAGGAACAGGCGCATGAAGTCGCGCGCCTGCTTGTTCGCGAGCGGCGCCTGACGGATCCGCTCGTGCATCGCCTCGAACTCGGCCGTGCTGAAGACGTAGAGGCACCGTTCCTGACCGCGCGTGACGACGATGCCGCCACCCAGGTCCTCGCGGAACTTCGCGGGCAGGATGACCCGCCCTTTGTCGTCCAGCTTCGGAGAGTGCGTACCCAGCAGCATCGGCCATCACCCCCTCTGCGTCCGGCCAAACTCGAGGTGCGCCCCACTTTACTCCACTTTCCTCCACAAACATATGGGCAATTGGCAGTATTTCCGTTCGCCGTCTCCAGCAGACGAAAAAGACCCGCGTGATCACGCGGGTCTCGGGCGAAAGCGTCGGGTGGAGGAGAGTGGAGGACAGGTGGAGGAGAATCCCAGGAAAAGGCGTCAACCGGCCCTGTCACACGACGAAGGCCCGGATGCGGTGAGCATCCGGGCCTTCGTGGAGGATCGTGGGTCAGCGACCGTCGTGGCGGCGGTCCCATCTGTCGTTCATGCGGTCCATGAACGACGCGGAGCTCTGCGGCTGCTGCTTCGGGCCGCGCTCGCGAGGCGCTGCGGAGAGCGGCCGACGCACCGGGGTCACGGCGAGCATGACGCCGCCGAGCATGGCGGCGAACCCGATCACACCGACGACGACACCCCACACGTCTCCGAGGATCACGCCGACGATCAGTCCGCCCACGCCGGCGAGGAGCAGGAGCGCTCCGTAGACCAGGTTGCGGTAGCTGAGTGCTCGGTCGCCTGACGGCGCACTCACGACATCGGCGTCATTGTGCAGGAGATGGCGTTCCATCTCATCGAGCAGACGCTGCTCCTGTTCGGAGAGTGGCATTTCGTCCCCCTCGGGTATGGTCTCCTCATTCTACGCGCGCCACGAGCCTGCGGGCTAGCCGTTCGGCCCCAGTTCCCTTTACGTATGCTGGGAGTCGTGCCGTCCCCCAGCCTCGTCCCCGACGCCGTCGCCGCCCGTCTGCTGCTCTTCCTCGACCGGATGCGCGCCGAGTCGATCGAGTACGGACCGGATGCCGCCGCACTGCAGGAATCCGCGGCCGACACGCTGGACGGCGGCAAGCGGCTCCGCGCACGGTTCTGCCACGCGGGCTGGCGCGCCGTCGCCCGTCAGCGTGATCGCGACGCGATCGAGACCGAGGCGCTGTGGGACGTCTGCGCGGCCCTGGAGATCTTCCAGTCCGCAGCGCTCGTCCACGACGATCTCATCGACAACTCCGACACGCGTCGCGGACGCCCGGCCGCGCACCGCGCGCTCGAGGCCTCTCACCGCGGCGCGGGCTGGGCCGGCGACGCCGCCGCGTTCGGCCGTTCGTCCGCGATCCTCCTGGGCGATCTGCTCGTCGCCTGGAGCGACGACCTGCTCGAGGACGCCGTCACCGCCCTCCCCCACGCCCGCACGGTCCGCCGGGAGTACGCCCGGATGCGTCGCGACGTCACGGTCGGCCAGTTCCTCGACATCGCCGAGGAGTCGGCATGGAGCGTGAACGCGACGGACTCGCACGTCGAGCGCGCCCTCCGCGTCGTCTCCCTCAAGTCGGCCAGGTACAGCATCGAGCAGCCGCTCGTGCTCGGCGCCTCACTGGCCGGTGCCGACGAGGAGCAGGTGCGTGCGCTACGCCGCTTCGGCCATCCGGTCGGGATGGCGTTCCAGCTCCGCGACGACGTCCTCGGCGTGTTCGGGGATGCCGCGGTGACGGGCAAGCCCGCGGGAGACGACCTGCGCGAGGGCAAGCGCACCGTGCTCGTGGCGCTGACGCGGCAGTCGCTCGACGTCCCGGCACGCACGCTGTTCGACGAGCTCCTCGGCGATCCGGAGCTCACGGCGGAGCAGGTCTCGTTCCTGCAGGCGACGATCGCCGACTCCGGCGCGCTGGCTGCGGTCGAGGAGATGATCGGCGGCTATGCCCGGGACGCGGACCGCGCGCTCTCCGGCGCTCGGCTGGACAACGCGGCGGTCGGCGATCTGCGCGACCTCGCCCGCGCGGCGACCGTGCGCTCGGCCTGAGCGCACGGAGGACGTCGGACGCTCAGGCGAGCGTTCGCGCGATGCGTCGCACCTCGCTCTTGTGGCCGGCCAGCAGCGCGGCGATCGGCGCGCGACCGAGGGTGTCGTCGTCCGCGAGGAGCCAGTCGACGACCTCGTCGTCGCTGAAGCCCGCGTCCTGCAGCGCGATCACGGTGCCGCGCAGCGAAGACAGCGGGTGCCCGTCGACGATGAACACCGACGGGACCGCGAACACACCGGATCGACGGGATCCGATGAGGTAGTGCTCGTCGATGAGGCGACGCACGCGGCCGAGCGGCTCGCCCAGAACCTCGACGAGGTCCGGCATCGTCAGCCACTCGGTGGGGGTGACCCCGGCGTTCTCGGGATTGCGGTTCTCAGACTGCTCAGACACGTTGCCACTATCTCACCTCCTCGCGGCGCGCGCATGTCGAGAGCTCGTGTCGCATCCGTCACACACGTCACTTCTGTTGACTTCCGTATACATACGTGTCAGCGTGGGCAGACGCCGAACAAGGGGGAACCCGTGAGAAAGCTCGCCGTGCGACAGCCCGCTCCGCGACCGCGCACCGCCGCCGCGCGCCGGGCGACCTACCTGCAACTGGGGGTGCCCGCCGCCGTTCTCGGGACGCTCACAGGCCCCCTCGCCGTCGTTCCCGCCGCGGCGGACACCGCGTCCGTCGCACCGATCGAGCGGGCGCACGCCGGCGCTCGCGCGGTCCCGCTGCAGACGACGCCGGCCACCTACGTCGTGCAGCCCGGTGACACGGTCTCCTCCATCGCGAACGCCTTCGGCCTCCGCACGGTCGACGTGCTCACGTGGAACGGCCTGAGCTGGCGATCGGTGATCTATCCCGGCCAGACGCTCGCACTCACCGGCACCGCCGCCCCGGCGGCAGCCCCCGCCGCCGCCGCCCCCGCACCCGTCGCGACCGCGTCCCACGTCGTCGTCGCCGGCGACACCGTGTTCGGGATCGCACAGAAGTACGGGCTCACCGTCGACGCGGTCCTCGCCGCGAACGGCCTCACCCGCGCCTCCGTCATCTACCCGGGTCAGAGCATCGCGCTGAACGGCACGGCCGCGCCTCCCGCTGCCGCCGCCGCCCCTGCCGCCACCGCGGTGACGCCTGCCCCTGCCGCGACCGGAGCGCAGACGCACACGGTGATCGCGGGCGACACGCTGTTCGCGATCGCGCAGAGGTACGGCACGTCGACGGCCTCGCTGCTCGCCCTCAACGGACTCGGCGCCGGCGCCATCATCTATCCCGGGCAGAGCATCGCGGTCGCCGCAGCGCCGGCACCGGCTCCCGCTCCCGCGGCGGCGCCGACCACCCCTGCGCAGTCCTTCGCCGCCCTCGATGCGGAGCAGGCGGGCAATGCCGCCCTCATCATCGGCATCGGCCGCCAGCTCGGCGTCTCGGACCGCGCCATCGCGATCGCGCTCGCGACGGCGATGGTCGAGTCGAGCATGCGCAATCTCGCCTGGGGCGACCGCGACTCCCTCGGCCTCTTCCAGCAGCGCCCGAGCACGGGCTGGGGGCTCCCCGAGCAGATCCTCGACGCCGACCGCAGCACCCGGGTGTTCTTCGGCGGGGCGGCGGACCCGAACGGACCGTCGACGCGCGGCCTGCTCGACATCCCCGGATGGGAGTCGATGCGCTTCACGGATGCCGCCCAGGCCGTGCAGATCTCCGCCTACCCCGAGCGCTACGGACTGTGGGAGACGCAGGCGTTCCAGTGGCTCGCGCTGTACGGATGACCGTGTTCCGGGCAAACCCGCAGCCTCGAGGGGCGAGCCGCTCCCGTGGCTTTCAGGGAGTCCTCAATAGAATCTTGACGTGACGACCAATCAGCAGGCCGACCCCCTCATCGGGCGGCTTGTCGACGGTCGGTACCGGGTCAGGGCCCGCATCGCCCGCGGCGGCATGGCCACCGTGTACGTCGCCACCGATCTGAGGCTCGAGCGCCGCATCGCCCTCAAGGTCATGCACGCGCACCTGAGCGACGACTCCTCGTTCCAGAGCCGCTTCATCCAGGAGGCGCGCGCTGCTGCGCGTCTGGCCGACCCGCACGTGGTGAACGTGTTCGACCAGGGGCAGGACGGCGAACTCGCCTACCTGGTGATGGAGTACCTCCCCGGCATCACGCTGCGCGAACTCCTCCGCGAGCAGAAGCGCCTCACCGTGCCGCAGACGATCACGATCATGGACGCCGTCCTCGCCGGCCTCTCCGCCGCGCACCGCGCCGGCATCGTGCACCGCGATGTCAAGCCCGAGAACGTCCTGCTGGCCGAGGACGGCCGCATCAAGATCGGCGACTTCGGCCTGGCGCGCGCGACGACCGCGAACACCGCCACGGGACAGCAGCTCCTCGGGACGATCGCCTACCTCGCCCCGGAGCTCGTGACGCGAGGGACCGCGGACGCCCGCAGCGACATCTACGCACTGGGGATCATGCTGTACGAGATGCTCGTGGGCGAGCAGCCCTACAAGGGCGAGCAGCCCATGCAGATCGCGTTCCAGCACGCGACCGAGTCCGTGCCTCGTCCCAGTGCACGCAACCCCGGAGTCCCCGAGCCGCTCGACGAGCTCGTGCTGTGGGCGACCGAGAAGTCGCCCGACGAGCGACCGGACGACGCGCAGCAGATGCTCGAGCGCCTCCGTGAGATCGAGCGCGATCTCGGCATCGCCCCCGCCGTGGCGGCCGCGACCACGCCGCAGCGCGCGCAGGCCGACTCCGCCGACCTCACCAAGGTGATGCCGAGCACGATGGTGCTCCCGAACCCGACCGCTCCCACGCCTGAGGCCGTCGACAACGCCACCCTGCTGCGTCGACGGTCATCGCGTCGACGTGCCCGCGGCGCCCTGCTGCTCACGCTCGTACTGCTCCTCGCGACGATCGCCGGAGGCGTCGGATGGTGGTTCGGCTCCGGCCCCGGCTCCCTCGTGGCCGTGCCGAGCGTCGCCGGGCTGTCGTACGACGACGCGGCGGCGCAGCTGTCCGCCGAGGGCTTCGTACCGGCGCGCGCGGAGGAGAACTCCGTCGACGTCGACCGGGATCTCGCCATCAGGACGGACCCCGACGACGGCGCGCGCCTCGACAAGGGCGCCACCGTCACGGTCTACATCTCGATCGGTCCGGCGGGTCACACGGTCGACGCGCTCAACGGGAAGGACGAGCAGGAGGCGCGGGACTACCTCGCCGACCTCAACGTGAACGTGACCGAGGAGTCCCTCGTGCTGTTCTCCGACGCCGACGAGGGACGGGTCATCAACGCCTACGTCACCCCGCGCGACGGCGGCGACGTCTACGCGTGCGGTGAGGGATGCGAGATCCTCGAGGACGACACGGTCGAGCTCTACGTGTCGGCCGGCGCCTTCCCCGACGTGTCGGGCATGACGGTCGACCAGGCCACCTCGACGCTGACGGACAAGCAGCTGCAGGTGAACCCCGAGATCGCGTACGCCTTCAGCGAGAAGCTCGCGAAGGACCTCGTGATCGGCGTCGCCGACCGTGCGACTCAGGGCAACTGGCGCCCCGGCGACACGGTGCAGCTCATCGTGTCGAAGGGCCCCGAGCTGTTCCCGGTGCCGGACGTGACCGACAAGACCCTCGTCGAGGCGAAGCAGATCCTCGAGTCGGCGGGCTTCACCGCGACGTATGCGGCCTGGGGCGATCTCCCCGGCTTCGCGGAGATGGCCCGCGTCACCGCACAGGACCCCGGCTCGGACAAGACCCTCCCCCGCGGCGGCACGGTCAAGCTCACGATCCAGCTCAGCGGCTGAGCGAGCACACCTGCAGGACCGCCGGACACCCGCAGGACGACGGCGGCCTATCTCTCCGGCATCCGTGTTCGAATCCTGCAGATGGACGGCGGCACCGGATGCTCCGGTCCGACGTGGACCGGACGACGAAGGCCCTCCCCGAGCGGGGAGGGCCTTCGTCGTGGTGTCCGCGGGTCAGCGCTTCTCGAGCTCCTCAGCCACGAGGAACGCCAGCTCGAGGGACTGCATGTGGTTCAGTCGCGGGTCGCACAGGCTCTCGTAGCGCGTCGCGAGGGCGGCTTCGTCGATCTGCTCCGAGCCGCCGAGGCACTCGGTGACGTCGTCGCCCGTGAGCTCGACGTGGATGCCGCCGGGGAACGTGCCCACCGCGCGGTGGGCCTCGAAGAAGCCTCGGACCTCGTCGACGACGTCGTCGAAACGACGGGTCTTGTAGCCGGTCGGCGTCGTGATGCCGTTGCCGTGCATGGGGTCGGTGACCCACAGCGGCTGCGCGCCCGAGTCACGGACCGCCTCCAGCAGCGGCGGCAGCGCGTCGCGGATCTTGCCGGCGCCCATGCGCGTGATGAACGTGAGACGACCGGGCTCGCGGTTCGGGTCGAGCTTGTCGATGAGCGCGAGTGCCGTCTCGGGAGTGGTGGTCGGGCCGAGCTTGACACCGATGGGGTTGCGGATCTTCGAGAAGTAGTCGACGTGCGCGCCGTCGAGCTCGCGCGTGCGCTCACCGATCCAGAGGAAGTGCGCCGAGGTGTTGAACGGCGTGTCCGTGCGGGAGTCGATGCGCGTCATCGGGCGCTCGTAGTCCATCAGCAGACCCTCGTGGCCCGTGAAGAACTCGACGCGCTTGAGCTCGTCGAAGTCGGCACCGGCCGCCTCCATGAACTTGATGGCGCGGTCGATCTCCGCGGCCATGCGCTCGTAGCGCTGGTTGGCCGGGTTCTGCGCGAAGCCCTTGTTCCACGAGTGCACTTCGCGGAGGTCGGCGAAACCGCCCTGAGTGAACGCGCGGATGAGGTTCAGCGTGGACGCCGCAGTGTGGTACCCCTGGAGCAGACGACCGGGGTCGGCCTGGCGCGAGCCCTCGGTGAAGTCGTAGCCGTTCACGATGTCGCCGCGGTAGGCGGGCAGCGTGACGTCGCCGCGCGTCTCGGTGTCGCTCGACCGCGGCTTCGCGAACTGGCCCGCCATGCGACCCATCTTCACGATCGGCATCGAGGCGCCATAGGTCAGCACGACCGCCATCTGCAGGACGGTCTTGATCCGGTTGCGGATCTGATCGGCGGTGGCGCCGGCGAACGTCTCGGCGCAGTCGCCGCCCTGGAGCAGGAAGGCCTGCCCGGATGCGGCACGCGCGAGACGCTCACGGAGGTTGTCGACCTCGCCGGCGAACACCAGGGGCGGGAGCGCTGCGATCTGCGACGAGACCTCGGCGACGCGCTCGGCGTCACCCCACTGAGGCTGCTGCTTGATCGGGAGCGCGCGCCACGCGTCAAGCGCGTCGATGTGGTGCTGGAGCATGCCTTACAGCCTAGTGCGCGGCGCGGGGCCGAGACGCCTCAGGAGCGTCGTGTGACGCGCACCGGGAGACGGTCCTTCACGGTAGACGCGTAGACGTCGTCGTACTCCTGCTCCCCCAGCCGCTGGAGGGCGACCATGATCTCGTCCGTGACGGATCGGAGGATGTAGCGGTCGTTCTCCATGCCCTGGTAGCGGGAGAAGTCGAGAGGCTCGCCGATCACGATGCCGACCCGGACGACGCGGGGCACCTTCTGACCGATCGGCATGGCGGTGTCGGTGTCGACCATGATCACCGGGATGACCGGGACCCTGGCCTCGAGCGCCATGCGCGCGAGGCCGGTGCGGCCGCGGTAGAGCTTGCCGTCGGGGCTGCGCGTGCCCTCCGGGTAGATGCCGAGAAGGTCGCCGCGCCCGAGCACCTGGAGCCCCGTGTTGAGCGATGCCTCCGATGCCTTGCCGCCCGAACGGTCGATCGGGATCTGCCCCGTGGCCTTCATGAAGAACTTGGTCGCCCACCCCTTGAGGCCACGCCCCGTGAAGTAGTCGCTCTTCGCGAGGAACGACATCGGCCGGTCGATCATGAGGGGCAGGAAGATGGAGTCCGCGAAGGAGAGATGGTTGCTGGCGAGGATCGCCGCACCGGTCCGGGGCAGGTTCGCACGCCCCACGATCCAGGGGCGGAACACCGCCTTGACCACGGGGCCGATCGCGACGTACTTCATCAGCCAGTAGAACATCGATGTGAAGTCTAGCGCCGTGTCCGCTCCGCACCATCGCCTGCGCGGATGTGGATGCGCAACCTCGTCAAAAGGCGACCCAGTCTCATCCTTCGTGCGACCCGGTCCCATGCCCTAGACTCGGAAGGGACACCGTGCCCGACCGGTACCGAAGGAGCTGCCGTGGTCCAGTTTGAAGTCCCCGCCGTCGTCCCCGCCGACCCCGACGCGAACATCACCGACCTGCTGGTGAAGCGCGTCGAGGCCACGCCGGACCGTCCCCTGTTCTCCGTCCCCGACGGGGAGAGCTGGCGCGACATCTCGTCCGCCGATTTCCAGACCGCGGTCATCGCTCTCGCGAAGGGCTTCGTCACCGCCGGCATCCAGCCCGGGGAGAAGGTCGGCTTCCTCGCGCGCACGACCTACGAGTGGTCGCTCGTCGACTTCGCGCTGTTCTACGCCGGCGCCGTCATGGTCCCCATCTACGAGACCAGCTCGCCCGCGCAGATCCAGTGGATCCTCGAGGACTCCGGTGCGATCGCCCTCATGGTCGAGTCCCCCGAGCACTTCGCCCGCCTCGACGAGGTGCGCGGCGACCTGCCCCTCCTCCGCGAGGTGTGGCAGATGCATCTCGGCGCGATCGACACCCTCACGGCGCAGGGCGCCGCGGTCACGGACGCCGAGATCGAACGCCTCCGCAACATCGCGGTCGGCTCCGACATCGCGACGCTGATCTACACCTCCGGATCGACAGGGCGCCCCAAGGGCTGCGTGCTCACGCACAGCAACTTCGTGGAGCTCGCCCGCAACTCGGCCAAGTCGCTCGACGAGGTCGTGCAGACGCCCGGCGCCTCGACGCTGCTGTTCATCACCACCGCGCACGTGTTCGCGCGCTTCATCTCGATCCTCAACGTGCACGCCGGGGTCCGCACCGGACACCAGCCCGACACGCGACAGCTGCTCCCGGCGCTCGGCTCGTTCAAGCCCACCTTCCTCCTCGCGGTCCCCCGCGTGTTCGAGAAGGTGTACAACTCGGCCGAGCAGAAGGCCGAGGCCGGCGGCAAGGGCAAGATCTTCCGCGCGGCGGCCGACGTCGCGATCGAGCACTCGAGGCTGCTGGAGCAGGGCAAGAGCATCCCGTTCGGCATGCGGTTGAAGTTCGCGCTCTTCAACAAGCTCGTCTACGGCAAGCTGCGCGACGCGATGGGCGGGCGGGTCGTGTACGCCGTCTCCGGCTCCGCACCGCTCGGCTCTCGTCTCGGCCACTTCTTCCACAGCCTCGGCGTCGTGATCCTCGAGGGCTACGGCCTCACGGAGACGACGGCCCCCGCGACCGTGAACCTCGCCGACAAGTCGAAGATCGGCACGGTGGGCCCCGCCCTCCCCGGCGTCGGCGTGCGTCTGGCCGAGGACGGCGAGATCGAGGTCCGCGGCATCAACGTGTTCCGCGAGTACTGGAACAACCCCGACGCGACCGCGGAGGCCTTCAGCGAGGGCGGCTGGTTCCGCACCGGCGACATCGGCAGCTTCGACGCCGAGGGCTTCCTCACGATCACCGGACGCAAGAAGGAGATCATCGTCACGGCCGGCGGCAAGAACGTCGCGCCCGCCGCGCTCGAGGACCCGATCCGCGCGAATCCGATCATCGGACAGGTCGTCGTGGTCGGCGATCAGAAGCCGTTCATCTCGGCGCTCGTGACTCTCGATCCCGAGATGCTCCCGACGTGGCTCGCGAACAACGGTCTCGACAAGGACATGTCGCTCGCCGACGCCGCGAAGGACGAGGCCGTCCGCGCCGAGGTGCAGAAGGCCGTGGATGCCGCCAACACCCGGGTCTCCCGCGCCGAGTCGATCCGCAAGTTCACGATCCTCGACAGCGAGTGGACCGAGGGCTCGGGTCATCTGACGCCGAAGATGTCGATCAAGCGCAACGTCATCATGAGCGACTTCGCCGACGAGATCTCCGCGATCTACGACGAGCCGGTCTCCACGACGAACGTCGCGATCGGCGGCTGACACCGGCAGATGACGAAGGCCCCCGCCGGTCGGCGGGGGCCTTCGTCGTCCTCGGCGTCAGAACCAGGCGCTCTCGCGCACTTCGCGCATCGCGCGCTTGCGGGTCTCGGCGTCGAGCCGTGACAGGTAGAGCTTGCCGTCGAGGTGGTCCGTCTCGTGCTGCAGCGCCTGGGCGAGAAGCCCCTCGCCCTCCAGGACGACCGGCTCGCCGTCGAGGTCGATGCCCTCGACGCGCGCCCACGGGTACCGGAGGGCGTCGTGCCAGAGGCCGGGGACCGAGAGACATCCCTCCCCCGTCGGCACGGGCTCTCCGCGCACCTCGGTGAGGACGGGGTTGATCACGTAGCCGATGTCGCCGTCGATGTTGTAGCTGAACGCGCGCAGCGCCACGCCGATCTGCGGGGCGGCGACACCGGCGCGTCCCGGCAGCTCGACCGTGTCGACGAGGTCGGCCACGAGGGCGCGCACGCCGTCGTCGATCGTGTCGATCGGAGTGCACATCGTGCGCAGCACCGGGTCTCCGAACACGCGGATCTCACGCACCGCCATCAGGCGCCCTTCGTCCGCAGGCCCTCGACGAGCAGGGCGGCGAGCTGACGCGCGGCGACCCTGGTCTCGGGCTGGAGGTTCGCGAAGACGATGGCCCCGCCCCCGGCGATCTGGGGGTCGTACGGCATGCGCACGACGTGCTGGGCGCGCGTGCGGAAATGCGTCTCCAGCTCGGTCAGGCGCACGAGCGGTGCACCCGGGGTCGACTGGTTGAGCACCACGACCGCGTCGCGCGCCTGCTCGGCGTAGCCGTTCGTCTCGAGCCAGGTGAGAGTCTCGGAGGCGAGTCGCGCCTCGTCGACGCTGAGCCCCGACACGATGACCAGCTGGTCCGCGAGGTCGAGCGTCGCCGACATCACGGAGTGCACGATCCCGGTGCCGGTGTCGGTGAGCACCAGCGAGTAGTAGTGCGCCGCGACGTCGGCGACGTCGCGGTAGTCGCTGTCGCTGAACGCCTCCGCGATACGCGGGTCGGAGTCCGAGGCGAGCACGTCGAGGCGGGTGGCGTCGCGAGCGACGATCGCCGAGATGTCGTGGTACCCCTTGACCTCGTCGTGGATGCGCACGAGGTCGCGCACCGAACGGGTGTGGTTCGGCCGTACGACGCGGTCCGCGAGCGTACCCCGGTCCGGGTTGGCGTCGACAGCGATCACGCGATCCTCGCGGGCGTCCGCGAGAGCCATCCCGAGCAGGCTCGTGATCGTGGTCTTGCCGACGCCGCCCTTGCGGGACAGCACCGGGATGAAGCGGGCCCCGCCGGGGAGCGGCGCGGCGATCCGGGCGGTCAGCGCCTTGCGCTCACGGGCCCGACGGCCGTCGCCGATGTTGATACGGCGTCCGGAGATCGTATAGAGGAAGTGGCTCCACGCCCCCTCGGGCTCGGGCTTGGTGACGCGGTGCGGGTCGAGCAGACGATCCGCGGTGAGCAGGTCGCTGCTCTCGCGGGACGTGTCACTCAGGTCGTCGAGGCGCTTGGAGGTCAGCTGCACCTCCGCGCGCGCCGCACGCCGCGCCGGCGCGGCCGACGACGCGCTCTTCGGGGTGTCCACGGCTGCTCTCTCCTCAGGGTGCGGCTGTCGTTCGACGCTCACACGTGCTCGTGATCGGGTCTCCAGATCGGACTTCGCCTGTGCGATGAAGGCCGCTGCCGCCGCGGCCTCGGCGGCGACGGCGGATGCGGGAGCGTCAGGCTCCGGAACCGGGGGGACGACAGGCACCGGCTCGACGACGGCCTCGGGCTCCGGTTCCGGCTCCGGCTCGGGCTCGGGCTCAGGCTCAGGCTCCGGCTCCGGCTCCGGCTCGGGCTCCGGCGCGGGTTCCGGCTCCGGCTCAGGCTCAGGCTCGGGCTCGGGCTCGGGCTCAGGCTCAGGCTCAGGCTCGGGCTCGGGCTCGGGCTCGGCGACAGTGTCCCGCTCGATCTCCCGCTTCGGCTCGGGTGGCAGCTCGATCACCATGGGCGCGCCGAGCGCGGCATCCGAGATCTCGGCGGCGGCCTTCGCCGCGGCGACGGGCTCGTCGATGATGAGATCAGCGACGACCTCACCCTCGACGATGCCGTCGTCCTCGAGCGCGTCCTCGCCGTCCTGCGGCAGTTCGACGCTGACCTGCGCGGTCCCGGCGATGATGCCGATGCCGGTCGTGTCGATCGACGCGGTGTCGTCGAGCATGCCGCGGGACTCGTCGTCCGGCGGTTCTGCCACGTTCTTCGGGGTCACGTCGTCACTCCAAGTTCATGCGGGCCTCGGGTGCGCTGCATCGAGCGCGGCCCTCGCCGCACAAGATTAGTGCGCCGGACGGATCACGACCAAAAGGTCTCCCGCGTCCACCTGCTGCGTCGCGCCGATCGCGAGGCGCTCGACGACGCCCGCGACGGGTGCGGTGATCGCCGCCTCCATCTTCATGGCCTCGATCGACGCGACCGGCTCGCCCGCGTTCACGGAGTCTCCGACCTCGACCTTGAGCGTCACCACGCCCGAGAACGGCGCGGCGACCTGACCGGGCACCGAGGTGTCTGCCTTCTCGACCTCGTGCGCGTCGACGGCGACCGAGCGATCCCGCACGAACACCGGCCTCAGCTGCCCGTTGAGCGTCGTCATGACGGTGCGCATGCCGCGTTCGTCCGCGTCGCCCACGGCCTCGAGGCCGACGTAGAGCTGCACGCCGCGGTCGATCTCGACGAGGTGCTCCTGCCCCTGCACGAGCCCGTACAGGTAGTCGTTCGTGTCGAGCACCGAGAGGTCTCCGAACTGCTCGCGCGCCTGCGTGAACTCGCGCGTGGGTGCGGGGAAGAGCAGCGTGTTCAGCCGCGACCGGCGCTCGGCCCCGCCCGCGGCGAGAGCCGACCTGTCGTCCGCCGAGATCTCCGTGAGGCCCGTGCGCACGGATCGACCCGCGAGGACCTTGGAGCGGAACGGCTCGGGCCACCCGCCGGGCAGGTCGCCGAGCTCGCCGGCCATGAAGCCGACGACCGAGTCCGGCACGTCGTACTTCTCGGGGTTCGCCTCGAAGTCGGCGGGGTCGGCCTTGACGGCCGCGAGGTGCAGAGCGAGGTCGCCGACGACCTTGGACGACGGCGTCACCTTCGGCACACGGCCGAGGATGCGGTCGGCCGCCGCGTACATGTCCTCGATGAGCTCGAAGTCCTCGGCGAGGCCGAGCGCCTTCGCCTGCTGTCGCAGGTTGGAGAGCTGTCCGCCGGGGATCTCGTGATGGTAGACGCGACCCGTGGGTCCGGGAAGACCCGACTCGAACGGCGCGTAGGTGCGGCGCACCGCCTCCCAGTACGGCTCGAGGTCCGAGACTCCCGCGAGGTCGATGCCGCTGTCGCGCTCGGTGTGCGCGAGCGCCGCCACGAGCGACGACAGCGAGGGCTGGCTGGTCGTGCCGGAGAGCGGCGCGGATGCCGCATCCACCGCGTCCACGCCCGCGGCGCTGGCCGCGAGCAGCGTGGCGAGCTGCCCGCCGGGGGTGTCGTGGGTGTGCAGGTGCACGGGGAGGTCGAAGCGCTCGCGCAGCGCGGTGACGAGCGTCGCCGCGGCGGCGGGGCGCAGCAGACCCGCCATGTCCTTGATCGCGATGATGTGGGCGCCCGCTTCGACGATCCTGTCGGCGAGGCCGAGGTAGTAGTCGAGCGTGTAGAGGTCCTCGGCCGGGTTCAGCAGGTCTCCCGTGTAGCAGAGGGCGACCTCCGCGACCGCCGTGCCCGTCGCGCGGACCGCCTCGATCGCCGGGCGCATCTGCTCGACGTCGTTCAAGGCGTCGAAGATGCGGAAGATGTCGACACCGCTCGACGCGGCCTCCTGCACGAACGCCTCGGTGACCTCGGTCGGGTACGGCGTGTAGCCGACCGTGTTGCGTCCGCGGAGCAGCATCTGGATCGCGACGTTCGGCAGCGCGGCGCGGAGCTTGTCGAGACGCTCCCACGGATCCTCGCCGAGGAAGCGGAGGGCGACGTCGTAGGTCGCCCCGCCCCAGGCCTCGACCGACAGCAGCCCGGGCGTGAGGCGTGCGATGTACGGTGCGGCGGCGGCGAGGTCGCGCGTGCGCACCCGCGTCGCGAGCAGCGACTGGTGCGCGTCGCGGAACGTCGTGTCGGTGATCGCGAGCGCGCTCTGCTCACGCAGATCGCGCGCGAAGCCCTCGGGTCCGAGCTCGAGCAGGCGCTGCCGCGATCCCGGCACCGGCTCGGTCGACAGGTCGATCGCAGGGAGCTTGGTGCGCGGGTCGACCACGCCGGGGTGCGCACCGTGCGGCTTGTTCACCGTGACGTCGACCAGCCAGTTGAGGATCTTCGTGCCGCGATCCTTCGAGGCACGCCCGCGCAGGAGCTCGGGGCGTTCGTCGATGAACGAGGTGCTGACGTCTCCGGCGATGAACGCGTCGTCGTCGAGCAGTGCCTGCAGGAACGGGATGTTCGTCGAGACGCCGCGGATCCGGAACTCGGCCAGGGCACGGCGGGCACGCGCCACCGCCGCGGGGAAGTCCCGGCCTCGGCACGTGAGCTTCGCGAGCATCGAGTCGAAGTGCGGGCTGATCTGCGCGCCCTGGTGCACCGTTCCCCCGTCGAGGCGGATGCCGGCGCCGCCGGGCGACCGGTACGTCGTGATCTTGCCCGTGTCGGGGCGGAACCCCTGGGTCGGGTCCTCGGTCGTGATGCGACACTGCAGCGCCGCGCCGCGCACGTGGAGGTTCTCCTGCTGGAGTCCGAGGTCGGCGAGAGTCTGCCCCGAGGCGATGCGCATCTGGCTCTGCACGAGGTCGACGTCCGTCACCTCCTCGGTCACGGTGTGCTCCACCTGGATGCGCGGGTTCATCTCGATGAAGACGACCTCGCCGGTGCGCTCCCCCGCCGTCTCGAGCAGGAACTCGACCGTTCCGGCGTTCTCGTAGCCGATCGACCGGGCGAACGCCACTGCGTAGCCGTGCAGAGCGGTGCGGATGGAGTCGTCGAGGTTCGGCGCGGGCGCGATCTCCACGACCTTCTGGTGACGACGCTGGACCGAGCAGTCACGCTCGAACAGGTGCACGGTCTCGCCGGTCTTGTCGGCGAGGATCTGCACCTCGATGTGCCTCGGGCGCACGACCGCCTGCTCCAGGAACATGCGGGGGTCACCGAAGGCGCTGGCGGCCTCGCGCATGGCCTCGGCGAGAGCGGGGGCGAGCTCGGCGGCGGTCTCGACGCGCCGCATCCCTCGTCCTCCACCGCCGGCGACGGCCTTGGCGAACAGCGGGAAGCCGATGTCGTCGGCCTGCGCGACCAGCGCCTCCACGTCGTCGGAGGCCTCGGTCGATCGCAGCACCGGGACTCCGGCCTCGATCGCATGGCGCTTGGCCTCGACCTTGTTCCCCGCCATCTCCAGGACCTTCGCGGGAGGCCCGATGAACACGATGCCGTTCGCGGCCGCCTTCTCCGCCAGCTCGGGGTTCTCGGAGAGGAAGCCGTAACCGGGGTAGATCGCGTCGGCACCGGACTCCCGGGCGACGCGGATGATCTCGTCGACGTCGAGGTAGGCGCGGACGGGATGACCGCGCTCGCCGATCTCGTACGCCTCATCGGCCTTGAGGCGATGGACCGAGCCCCGGTCCTCGTGAGGGAAGACCGCGACGGTCCTCGCTCCCACCTCGAACGCCGCACGGAAGGCTCGGATCGCGATCTCGCCGCGGTTGGCCACCAGGATCTTCTGGAACATGCACACCTCTGAAAGCTCGATGCGCGACGTTTTCGGCACGCACGGGGCGGGGCTGAGTGTGCACCCAGCCTAGGGGAAGGTAACGTGGAGTCCGTGCACGTACTCAGCGTCAGCTCTCTCAAGGGAGGCGTCGGCAAGACGACCGTGACTCTCGGACTGGCCTCCGCGGCCTTCGCCCGTGGTGTTCGCACTCTCGTCGTCGACCTCGACCCCCAGTCGGATGTGTCCACCGGAATGGACATCCAGGTAGCCGGTCGGCTCAACATCGCCGATGTCCTGGCGAACCCGAAGGAGAAGGTCGTCCGCCAGGCGATCACCTCCAGCGGATGGGCCAAGGTCCACCCGGGCACCATCGACGTGCTCATCGGCAGCCCGTCCGCCATCAACTTCGACGGCCCGCACCCGAGCGTCCGCGACGTGTGGAAACTCGAGGAGGCGCTGGCCGCCGTCGAGGCCGACTACGACCTCGTCCTGATCGACTGCGCGCCCTCGCTCAACGCCCTCACGCGCACCGCGTGGGCCGCGAGCGATCGGGTCATGGTCGTCACCGAACCCGGCCTGTTCTCGGTCGCGGCCGCCGACCGCGCGCTCCGCGCCATCGAGGAGATCCGCCGCGGACTCTCTCCGCGCCTGCAGCCGCTCGGCATCGTCGTGAACCGCGTACGTCCACAGTCGATCGAGCACCAGTTCCGCATCAAGGAGCTGCGCGACATGTTCGGCCCCCTCGTGCTCTCCCCGCAGCTGCCCGAGCGCACCTCCCTGCAGCAGGCGCAGGGCGCGGCCAAGCCGCTGCACATCTGGCCGGGCGACTCGGCGCAGGAGCTCGCGGCCGACTTCGACCAGCTGCTCGACCGGATCATCCGCACCGGCCGCATCCAGGTCCCGGAGACCGGCCCGCAGGCCTGACTCCCGCACGTCGCGCACAGCAGAACGGCCATCCTCTCGCGAGGGTGGCCGTTTCTCGTGTGCAGCGGGGCGCGCTGGTGTCGTCAGGCGGAGCGCTTGGCGCGACGGGCGCTGAGCTCGTCGACGGGATCGGGCGCCGTCGGGTCGAACTCGACGAGCGTCGACTCGACCTCGCGCAGGACCTTGCCGACGGCGATGCCGAAGACTCCCTGGCCGCGGCTCACGAGGTCGATGACCTCGTCGTTCGAGGTGCAGAGGTAGACGGACGCGCCGTCGCTCATGAGCGTGGTTCCGGCGAGGTCGCGGATGCCGGCGCGGCGGAGCTCCTCGACCGCGGTGCGGATCTGCTGCAGCGAGATGCCGGTGTCGAGCAGGCTCTTCACGAGCTTGAGCACGAGGATGTCGCGGAAGCCGTAGAGACGCTGCGAGCCCGAGCCGCTGGCGCCGCGCACGGTCGGCTCGACGAGCTCGGTGCGGGCCCAGTAATCCAGCTGGCGGTAGGTGATCCCGGCCGCACGGGCGGCGACCGCACCGCGGTAGCCGACCTCGTCGTCCATGGCGGGCAACCCGTCGGTGAAGAGGAGTTCGGTCACGAACCGCGGGTCGCCTGCACGCTCATCCGCATCCATCTGAATCCTCCTCGGGGCTGTTACCTCCACGCTAGAGCAGGCCCCCGGCAGCGGCAATGACATCCGCGTGGGCGTGAAGGTGTGTCGCAATCAGTTCGTTACGAAAGCAGGCGGGTCAGCGCGTCCTTGACGAACAGCGCGCGCACCTCGTCGATCGTCGCCGCCAGCGTGGGCGCCATCTCGCTCGCCTTGGCACGGGACGCGGCGTCGGTGCGACGCAGCAGCGCTGACATGGCGGACTCGATCAGCGCGACCTCGCGGTCGGCGCCCTGACGCAGCGACCGGAGGTGCCGGGGCTCGATGCCGTGACGGTCGAGGGCGACCAATCCGCGCAGCAGCGTGACGGTCGCCTCGGGGTACGACTCCTGCGCCGCGATGACACCGGTGCTGATGGCGTCGTTGAGCAGCTGGGGTCCGGCGCCCGCGGCGGAGAGCAGCTCGTCCCGCCGGTAGCGACGGGGGGTGGGCGTGATCGACGGCGGCGGCACGAGCGCCGCCGACTCGCCGTTCGCCTCGGCCTCGTCGAGCTGCTCCCTGATCACGCTGAGCGGCAGGTAGTGATCGCGCTGGAGCGTGAGCCCGAGGCGGAGGCGCTCGATGTCGGGGCCGGAGAACTTGCGGTAGCCGGACTCGGTGCGCGAGGGCGTGACGATGCCCTGGACCTCCAGGAAGCGGAGCTTGCTCGAGGTGAGGTCGGGGAACTCCGGCGTGAGCCTCGCGAGCACCTGACCGATGCTCAGAAGGCCCGCGGACGCTGAGCGTTCGCGGGCGGGTGAGGCCGCCATCAGCCGTTCGCCGAGACTCGATCGACCGGGGATGCGAAGAAGTTCAGGCGGAACTTGCCCACGCGGAGCTCGGAGCCGTCGACCAGCACGCTGCGATCGACGCGCTCGCCGTTCACGTAAGTGCCGTTGAGGGACCGCTGATCGATGATCTCGAACGACGAACCGGTGCGCGTGATCTCGGCGTGACGACGCGACACGGTCACGTCGTCGAAGAAGATGTCGGCCTCCGGGTGACGACCCACGGTCGTCACATCGGTGTCGAGGAGGTACCGCGCTCCCGCGAGCGCACCGGAGCGCACCAGCAGCAGGGCCGATCCCGCGGGCAGCGCTGCGATCGCGCTCTGCTCCACCTCCGTGAGCTCCACGCCGAACGGCACGAAGGAAAGATCCGAATCGTGCCCGAACGTCTGGGTCACGTCGTGCCTCTGCTCGCCGGAACGGTGGATCGCGGCGTCTTCCGCCGGTCGGCTCTCGCTGTCTGTCACTGTGCCCTCCTGACAACCCAGACTAACGGATGCGGACACCCTCGCGGGAGGCCGGTTCCCACTCAGCCGCCACAAACCGCGGACTCCTAGGCTGGAGACGTGAAAACCGCAGCCCGACGCCGTCCCGTCGCCCCCGTCGCCCTCGCCGCCGCCCTGTTGACGGCGCTCCTGATCCTCGTCTCCCCGCTGTCGGCGTCGGCGCACGACTCCCTGCTCGCCTCCTCCCCCGAGGCCGACGGCACGGTCGACACCCTGCCGGCGTCGCTGACCCTCACCTTCAGCGCCAAGCTGATCGACGGCGAGGGCGCGACCGAGGTCGTGGTGACCGACGCATCGGGCACGTCCGTGACGGACGGCGCCGCGACCGTGGACGGCGCGATCGTGACGCAGCCGCTCGTGTCCGAGGCCGCTGCCGGCGCGTACCACGTGGTGTGGAAGATCGTGTCCAGCGACGGCCACCCCACTTCCGGCGAGTACTTCTTCACGGTCGCGAACAGCACTGTTCCCGACCAGCCCGCCGAGACGCCGTCGACGACCCCGAGCGCCGCGGAGACGATCTCCCCCACCGCCGAGACGCCCGCGCCCACGCCCGCCGCGACTCCGGACGAGGGCTCGTCGGCGTCGAACTGGATCTGGCTGCTCGCGATCGTCGGGGTGCTGGTGATCGCCGTCGCGGTGGTCGTCGGGTTCGCCCTGCGGGGTCGCCGCGGCAGCGCGGACGAGGGCTCGGCGGACGGCCCGGCGACTGATTCCGACGACCCGGCGGAGCGCTAGGCTTAAGGCATGCCACACTACGACGTCGTCATCCTTGGTGCAGGTCCTGGCGGATACGTCGCTGCGGTTCGCAGCGCGCAGCTCGGCCTGTCCACCGCGATCATCGAGGAGAAGTACTGGGGCGGTGTGTGCCTCAACGTCGGCTGCATCCCCTCCAAGGCGCTCCTGAAGAACGCGGAGCTCGCGCACACCCTGAAGCACAAGGCCGACTTCTTCGGCATCTCGGGTGACTTCACGGTCGACTACGGCAAGGCGTTCGACCGCAGCCGCGTCGTCGCCGAGGGCCGCGTCAAGGGCATCCACTTCCTCATGAAGAAGAACAAGGTGACCGAGTACGACGGCCGCGGCACCTTCACCGGCCCGAAGGCGATCTCGGTCGCGAAGGCCGACGGTACGACCGAGGAGGTCACGTTCGACAACGTCATCATCGCGACCGGCTCCCGCGTGCGCCTGCTGCCCGGCGTCGAGCTGAGCGAGAACGTCGTCACGTACGAAGAGCAGATCATGACCCGCGACCTCCCGGAGTCCATCGTCATCGTCGGCGCCGGCGCCATCGGCATGGAGTTCGCCTACGTAATGACGAACTACGGCGTGAAGGTCACGATCATCGAGTTCCTCGACCGGGCCCTCCCCAACGAGGACCCCGACGTGTCGAAGGAGATCACGAAGCAGTACAAGAACTACGGCGTCGACATCCTCACCTCCACCAAGGTCGAGACCGTCGTCGACAACGGCTCGTCCGTCACGGTCACCTACACGGGCAAGGACGGCCAGCAGTCGTCGATCGAGGCCGGCAAGGTCCTCATGTCGGTCGGCTTCGCCCCGAACGTCGAGAACTTCGGACTCGACAAGACCGGTGTGAAGCTCACCGAGCGCGGCGCGATCGACATCGACGACCACATGCGCACGAACGTCGAGGGCATCTACGCGATCGGCGACGTCACCGCCAAGCTCCAGCTCGCGCACGTCGCGGAGGCGCAGGGCGTCGTCGCCGCCGAGACCATCGGCAAGGCCGAGACCCAGACGCTGGGCGACTATCGCATGATGCCCCGCGCGACGTTCTGCTCGCCGCAGGTCGCGTCGTTCGGGCTCACCGAGCAGCAGGCCAAGGACGAGGGGCACGACATCAAGGTCGTGACGTTCCCGTTCATGGCGAACGGCAAGGCGCACGGCCTCGGCGAGCCCGTCGGCTTCGTCAAGCTCATCGCCGACACCGAGCACCTCGAGCTCCTCGGCGCCCACATGATCGGCCCCGACGTCTCCGAGCTGCTCCCCGAGCTGACCCTGGCCCAGAAGTGGGACCTCACGGCGCTCGAGCTCGCGCGCAAC
Source organism: Microbacterium sp. NPDC089696 (assembly GCF_044749125.1). Lineage (NCBI taxonomy): Bacteria > Bacillati > Actinomycetota > Actinomycetes > Micrococcales > Microbacteriaceae > Microbacterium > Microbacterium sp. NPDC089696. Next base: position 174,360 of record NZ_JBIVHF010000004.1, read on the forward strand.
GTGCACACGCACCCGACGCTGTCCGAGGCTCTGCAGGAGGGCTTCCACGGCCTCGCGGGTCACATGATCAACTTCTGATGCGGCGCGCGAAGGGCCCGGGTCGCCACGGCGGCGCCGGGCCCTTCGTCGTTCCCGGCGGCCGACGATCGATCAGCCCGCCGGCTCGTTCCAGCGCAGTTCGAGCCGTGCGGGCAGCGCTCGGCGCACGGTCCACCCCGGGGGCGCTACGGCGCGGAGCTCGCGCGGCGTGTACGAGCGGCGGATGCTGAGCAGGCCGTCGATCCGGATGAACGATCCGCGCAGGAACGTCGGAGCGAGTGCCCCGGTGGCGACGTCGAACAGCGTGTAAGCGGCTCTGCTCCGCGCGATGTCGCGGTGCACGACGACGCCGTCCGGGCGCACGAGGCGCCGCGTGTCGTCGAGCATCACCTGTCGCTCGGCGTCCGTGAGGTGGTGGAGCACGTGGTTCGAGAACACCACGTCGTACCGGTCGCCCTCCGCCACGAGCTCGGCGGCCAGCGCCCGGCGGTAGCGGACTCCCGCTCCGGCGTCGTTCGCCGCAGCCCAGCGCACGGCCCGATCGTCGGCGTCCAGCGCCGTGACCTCGGCATCGAGCCCCGCCCGGCGCAGTCGTCGCGCGATCATGCGGCTCACGTCGCCGCCGCCGGCACCGACGTCGAGGATCCGCACGCGACCGCGACGCGCGCGCGGGAGCACGTCGCGGCGCAGAAGGAGGTCCGGTCGGGCGACCGCGGCGTTGACGAAGCGGAAGCGGTCGTAGGTGCGTTCGAGCATCGCGAGGTCGGCCCCGGGATCGTCCATGAGCTCGACGAGCCCGTCGGCCCGCGTCGAGAGATCGACCCTCATCCGTCCGCCACGACCGTCAGGAGCGCGCTCTCCGCGGTGAGCCCTGGCCCGAAGGCCATCGCCGCGACGCGCGACCCGTCCGCGGCGCCGCGTTCGAGGATGTCTCGGATCACGAACAGCACGGTCGCGCTCGACATGTTCCCGTAGTCGTGGAGCACGCGGCGCGCGGGTGCCAGCTGGTCGTCGCTCAGGTGCAGCGCGCTCTGCACCCGGTCGAGGATCGCGCGGCCGCCCGGATGCACCGCCCAATGCGACACCGCGCGGGCGATGCCTCCGTCGTCGAACGAGCGGAGCAGCTCCCGGTCGGCGTCGAAGAGGGGACGGATCGCGCCGATGACGGTCTCCCCGATGATGTGCGGGACCCGTGTCGACAGGATCATCTCGAAGCCGGTGTCGCCGATCGTCCACGCCATGTCCTTCTCCCCCTCGGGGGCGATGGCGGTGTGGAAGCGGTCGAGGGCGACGGCGGCGGTGCGGGTGGGCAGGTCCCGCGCGGTGACGATGCCCGCGGCCGCGCCGTCGGCGAACAGCGAGGAGGCCACGATCACGTCGGGGTCGTCGGAGGAGCGCAGATGGAGCGTGCACAGTTCGACGCTGACCACGAGCACCACCGCGTCGGGGTCGGCGAGGCAGAACTGCCGGGCGGCCCGCAGCGCCGGCATCGCCGCGTAGCAGCCCATGAAGCCGAGGTGGTAGCGCTGCACGGAGTCGGCGAGACCGAGCGCGCGCACGATCTCGTAGTCGGGTCCCGGCGCGTGGAAGCCGGTGCACGACGCCGTGACGACGTGCGTGACGTCGGATGCGGCGAGGTCGGGGTCGGCCGCGATCGCCCTCCGCGCGGCCTCGACGACGAGTCGGGTCGCCTCGCGGGCGTAGAGGTCGTTGCGAGCCTTCGTGCCCGGTGCGAGCAGCAGACCCGATCCCCGGTCGTAGAACACCGGTTCGTCGACGTGCACCGACGACGAGAGCTCCTCGACCACGGTGTGTCGCGTGGCGATTCCCGACTCGGTGAACGAGGCCCCGATGAGGCGCTGCGCCAGGCGTCCGATCCCGGGTTGCGACGCGAAGATGTCCCGCACCTCGTCCTGGGGGATCACGGTCTCGGGGACCGCCGTCTCGATCGAGCGGAGGAGGGCGGGACGGATCATGGTGTCACTCAAGCACGCGGGGCTGGACCGGGGAAGGGGCTTGCGCCCGCGTCAGAATCCCAGCGCTCTCGCGAGCTTCGACCCGGATGACGCCTCGCGGCCGCCCGCGGCGGCGACGGCGCGCTCCACAGCGGCGAAGAGCTCCGCGCGGCCCGCGCTGTCGGCAGGGGCCCCCGGTCCGAGCTCGAACTCCCACTCGCGCCAGTCCCGCTCGACGCCGGCGCGGAGGTCCGTGGCGCGGACGTGGTCGTCGACGAACTCGGCGACCACTCCGCCGGGGCCCAGGAGGAGGAACGCCGTGCGGCTGTTCTCGATGCGGGCCAGGGGCAGCAGCTCCCCCGTCGTCCAGCGTGCGAGCGTCTCGGCGACCGCGGACGGCACGTCCTCGCCGTCACCGAGGGGCCAGCCGATCTCGAGACGGCCGTCGCCCTCGCGCGGGCCCTTGATGTGCCAGCCGGCGTCGGGTCCGCCCGTCCGTCGTCGCAGGGCGACCCCGGAACGGGAGAGCTCGGCATCGGCCGTGTCGAGGTAGCGCGCGTCGAGTTCGCGCAGCTCCCCCGGGGAGACCACGTCGACCCCGGGGAGGTCGGTCCAGTCGGGCAGCGGCGTGTCGTCGTCGACGTCGTACTTGCGCTCGACCTCGACGACGCGGGAGGGCTCGTCCGCGGAAGCGGCGTCGTGGTGCGGGTCAGTCATCCGCGGGATTGATGTCCTCGAGCGACTCGTCGTACCAGTAGTCCACCTCGGTGGGACCGTCGTCATCGCCCGTGTTCTGCGGCTCGCCGCGGCGGTTGTAGACGATCTGCGTCTCGCTGTAGGGGACGATCAGCTTGTCGTCGGCGTCAGCGTCGAGGGGGATGATCTGCCCGTCGAGCGGGCCTCCGTGGAGTCGTGCGAGTGCCATGTGCCCACCCTAGCCCCGTCGTCCGTGATCACGGTCACGCCACGAGCACGCCGAGCACGGCGCCGGCGATCATCCACGGCCCGAAGGCTATGCGCGTGTGACGGTCCGCGCGACGGAGCAGCAGGAGGACCGCGGCGTGCACGGCGCCGAGCACGAACGCCGATGCGGCGCCGACCGCGAGCGGCTGCCAGCCGTGCCATCCGAGGAGCAGGCCGATGGCCGCCGCGAGCTTGACGTCTCCCCCACCCATGCCGTCGCGGCTGAGCAGGCGCAGCGCGGCGTAGAAGCCGCCCAGCACCAGCAGCCCGCCTCCGGCGCGGAGCAGCGGTGCCGTGTCGGCGGTCACGAGCGCGTCGATCGCGATGAGGACCAGGAGCACGGCGAGCGTGGGCAGGACGACCCTGTCGGGCAGACGGTGCGTGCGCACGTCGATCACGACGAGGCGCACGGCGACGACGAGGAGCACCAGGTGCACGAGGACGATGAGCACGGTGCGCGGTTCCATGCGGGGAAGGCTAGGAGATCCCGCGGGGCGCCGAGTCGGCCGTGTGGATAACCGGGTGCGCGTCGGGGCTCAGAGGTCGATGACGTCGAGGTCGACGAGCACGACGTCGCCCTCGGAGATGTCCTGCGCGGTGCGGATGGCCTTCTTGAGCGGGAGCACGAAGGCCGCGCCGTCGAAGAAGATCGAGGTGTTCCAGATCGAAGCGCCGATCCGCGCCTGCACGCGCAGCGAGCCGAACCCTCGCGGCGGCGCGGGCAGCTCGCGGAGTTCGACGGAGATCTCCTCCGGCATGGTCGCGAAGAACCAGTCGTCGACGCGCTTCTCCCACCGCGTGACGGCGCTCTCGAACTCGATCCGCATGCTCTCAGCGTAGCGACGGCCGCCGACGTCCTCGCCGCGACGGCGATGTCGGAGGTTCGAATTAGCGTTGTTCCTCCAGTTGAAATATTAGAATATACGTTCGAGGATGGATGTATGGCGATCGATGCGATGGCGGCGATCTCTCCCGCGGGCGACTCCCGCGCCGGAGAGGTGCTGCGGCTGCGCCGCGAGATCAGTCGCATGCAGCGCCGCCGCAGCGAGCATCCGCTGCTCCCCCTCGACCCGGCGTTCTCCTCCCTGCTGCCGGAACAGGGGCTGCAGACCGGCACCGCCTACACCGTCTCCTCCTCGCCCAGCCTGGTCCTCGCACTCCTCAGCGCCGCCTCCGGGAAGGGGCTCTGGTGCGCGGTCGTCGGGATGCCGACGCTCGGCGTCGAAGCGGCGGCGGCGTTCGGCATCGCCCTGCCCCGGCTGATCCTCGTCCCCGATCCCGGTGAGCGCTGGCTCGCCGTGACCTCCGCCCTCGCCGAGGTCGTGCCGTTGATCGCCGTGCAGCCGGGAGGGCGGGTGCGCGACGCCGAGGCGTCGCGGCTGAGCGCCCGGTTGCGCGATCGCGGGACCACCCTGCTCGTCGCCGAGTCCGAGACCGCAGGCTCCTGGCCGCAGAGCGAGGGGTCGATCCGTCTGCACGATCAGCGATGGCAGGGCATCGGCGAGGGCTGGGGGCTGATCGAGGGGTCCACCGCGACCGTCACGGCACGCACCCGGAGCAGTCCGCTGGCGTCGAGCGTGCACGTGCGCCTGCCCGGCAGCACCGGCGCCGTGGAGGCCGTGCCGGAGGAGACCGTGACGGAGCTGGTCACGCTGCCCGCGCTGCGCGTCACGGACGCCGCCCCGCCCGAACGCCCCTCCCTGGCGGTGGCCGGATGAGCAGCCCTCTCCGCGTCCTGGTGCTGTGGTTCCCCGACTGGCCCCTGCGAGCGGCGCTGGGCGGCGCTCCCCCGCATCCGCCGACCGCTCTCGTGCATGCGAACACCGTCATCGCCTGCACGGCCTCGGCGCGCGAGCACGGCGTGCGGGCGGGGCAGCGCCGACGCGAGGCGCAGGGCTGCATCTCCTCACTGCGCGTCCTGCCTCACGACCCCGCCACCGACGAGAGAGCGTTCCTCCCCGTGCTGCAGCTCATCGAGAGGCACGCCCCCGGTGTCGCGCTGCTGCGTCCGGGACTCGCGGCGCTCCGCGCCCGGGGCATCTCCCGGTACCACGAGGGCGAGGAGGAGGCGGGGGCGGCGTTGATCCGCATCCTCGCCGAGGCCGGCTATCCCGAGGTGCGCGTGGGGGTCGCCGACGGTCCGTTCACGGCCGAGCTCGCGGCCAGGGGCCCGGGCCCCTGCACGGTGATCCCGGCGGGACGCGCCGAGGAGTTCCTGCATCCGCTCCCCGTCCGGGTGCTGCGCGACGAGCAGCTCACCGGCCTGCTCGTGCGCCTCGGGGTGCGCACGCTCGGCGACTTCGCGGCCCTCGACGAGATCGAGGTGCGCGACCGCTTCGGCGAGCGCGGCGCCCGCCTGCACGCCCTCGCGGCCGGCGCCGACTCCCGGGCGGTCGTCGCACGTCCTCCCGATCCCGAGCTCGTGCGCGCGGTCGAGTTCGACTCCCCGCTGGCCGGCGCCGATCAGGTGGCGTTCGCGGTGCGGCAGACGGCGGATGCGGTGCTGCTGGCCCTCGCCGACGCCGCGGTCGTGTGCACCGAGGTGCGCATCGACCTGACCGACGACGACGGACGGGTGCATTCGCGCACCTGGCTGCATCCGACGTGCTTCGACGCCGCCGACCTCGTCGACCGAGTGCGCTGGCAGCTCGAGGCCCTCGCCGCCGAGTCCGCGAAGGAGCCGGTCGACGAGGCCCGCGCCTTCGGCGGCATCGCGGCGGTGCGCGTCGTCCCCGTGGCCGTCGACGACGCCGCCCACCACCAGCCCGGCCTGTTCGGCTCCGGCACCGATGAGCGTCTGCACCATGCGGTGTCCCGCGTGCAGACGATGCTGGGCCATGAGGGCGTCGTGACCGCGGCGCTGTCCGGCGGTCGCTGGCTCGCCGACCGCCAGGTGCTCACGCCGTGGGGCGAACGGAGCGTCGCGCCGCGCGACCCCGACCGCCCCTGGCCCGGCAGCCTGCCCGATCCGCTGCCCGCCGAGGTGTTCCGACCGCCGCGGCCGATCGGCGTGCAGACCGCGAACGGCGAGACGGTGGCCGTCGACGAACGGGGCGCTCTGTCGGAGGCGCCCGCGCGGATCGACGGCGACGAGGTCCGCGCCTGGGCCGGGCCCTGGCCGATCCACGAGCGCCGGTGGGAGAGCTCGGGCGGCAAGCGGGGGCACCGCCTGCAGATCGTGGACGGTCACGACCGCGCCTGGCTGGTGTTCTCGGCCGGCGACCGGTGGTGGGCCGAGGGGCGGTACCGCTGATGGGCTGGCACAATCCTCCGCAGACCTGGCGCGAGCTCGAGCGCACGCTGAGCGGCGAGGAGTCGCCGTACCCGATCGGCGGCCCCGAGCCTCGACTCGACCGTCCGGATCCGGGACCGGTGAGCATGCGGAAGAAGCGCACGCCTCCGACCGTCGTCGACCGCCCCGAGGACGCCGTGCCGTACGCCGAGCTGCACGCGCACTCCTCGTACTCCTTCCTCGACGGAGCGTCATCGCCCGAGGATCTCCTCGCCGAGGCCGAGCGGCTCGGACTCTCGGCGCTGGCGCTCACCGACCACGACGGCTTCTACGGGGCCGCGCGCTTCGCCGAGGTCGCCGAGCTCATGGAGGTGCACGTGCAGACCGTGTACGGCGCCGAGCTGTCGATCGGCCTCGACGCACCGCAACGGGGCGCCGCCGACCCGATGGGCGACCACCTGCTCGTGCTGGCCGACGGGCTCGAGGGCTACCACCGGCTCTCCGCCGCGATGACGGCCGCCCATCTGCGCGGCGGGGAGAAGGGCCGACCGGTCTACGACCTCGACGAACTCGCCGCGACGGCCGAGGGTCACTGGACGATCCTCACCGGATGCCGCAAGGGCGGTGTCCGCCGCGGGCTCGAGGGCAGTGACGCGCTGACGCCGCTGCGTCGTCTGGTCGACCTGTTCGGACGGGATCGCGTCGCGGTCGAGCTGTTCGACCACGGCGACCCCCTGGACACGCGGCGCAACGACGCGCTCGCCGACCTGGCCCGACGGCAGCGCCTGCCCGTCGTGGCGACCAACAACGTGCACTACGCGACCCCCGATCGCGCCGCGCTCGCGGAGGCCGTGGCCGCGGTGCGGGCGGTGCGCAGCATGGACGACCTCGACGGCTGGCTGCCCGCGCACGGCGGCGCGCATCTGCGCAGCGGCGCCGAGATGGCCGCGCGGTTCCGTCGCTACCCCGGGGCGATCTCGCACGGGCTGGAGCTCGCCGCGGCCTCCGCCTTCCCGCTGCGTCGTGCGCGTCCGGCGCTGCCGCGTCAAGAGGTGCCGGAGGGGCACACGCCGATGACGTGGCTGCGCCATCTCGTGTGGGAGGCCGTGCCGACCAAGTACCCCCGCCTGGACGACGACGGCCGACGCCGGATCCACCGCGAGCTGGACGTGATCGAGGAGAAGGACTTCCCGGGGTACTTCCTCATCGTGCACGGCATCGTCTCGGAGGCGCGGGACCGCGGCATCCTGTGCCAGGGGCGGGGCTCGGCCGCGGCGAGCGCCGTGTGCTACCTGCTGGGCATCACCGCGGTCGACCCGATCCTCTACCGGCTGCCGTTCGAGCGCTTCCTCGCGACCACGCGCTCGGAGGAGCCCGACATCGACGTGGACTTCGACTCCGACCGGCGCGAGGAGATCATCCAGTGGGTGTACCGCGAGTACGGCCGGGAGCGTGCGGCGCAGGTCGCGAACGTCATCCAGTACCGTCCCAAGAACGCGATCCGCGACATGGCCAGGGCGCTGGGCCATTCCCCCGGGCAGCAGGACGCGTGGTCGCGGCAGGTCGACGGGTGGAGTCACGGCCTGGAGATGGCCGAGGAGCACGACATCCCGGCCACCGTGATCGAGTACGCGGGAGAGCTGCTGAAGGCGCCGCGGCACCTCGGCATCCACTCGGGCGGCATGGTGCTCACGGCCCGCCCCGTCGGCGAGGTCGTGCCGGTCGAGCACGCGCGCATGGAGGACCGCACGGTCATCCAGTGGGACAAGGACGACGCGGCGTGGATGGGGCTCGTGAAGTTCGACCTGCTGGGCCTCGGGATGCTCGCCGCGCTGCAGCACTGCTTCGACCTGATCCGCGACGCGACCGGCGAGGAGTGGACGCTGGAGACGCTGCCGAAGGAGGAGCCCGCCGTCTACGACATGCTGTGCCGTGCGGACTCGATCGGCGTGTTCCAGGTCGAGTCCCGTGCGCAGATCGGTCTGCTCCCCCGGCTGCAGCCCCGGTGCTTCTACGACCTCGCGATCCAGATCGCCCTCATCCGTCCCGGTCCCATCCAGGGCGGGGCCGTGCATCCCTTCGTCCGCCGCAAGATGGCGAAGGACGCGCTCGACGAGGAGAACCGCGCCCGCACGGCCCGAGGCGAGGAGGCGGTGGTCCTGGACATCCCGTACCCGCACAGCGACCTGCAGCCGATCCTGGAGCGCACGCTCGGCATCCCGATCTTCCAGGAGCAGCTGATCCAGATGGCGACGGCGATCGGCGACTGCACGGCCGACGAGGCCGACCTGCTGCGGCGGGCCATGGGCTCCAAGCGCGGGCTCGAGAAGATCGAGAAGGTGCGCGACAAGCTCTACGCGGGGATGACGCGGCGCGGCCTCTCGAAGGATCAGTCCGACCGCATCTACGCGCAGATCCAGGCGTTCTCGAACTTCGGGTTCGCGGAGTCGCACTCGCTGTCGTTCGCGCTGCTCGTCTACGCGAGCTCGTGGCTCAAGCTGCACTACCCCGCGGCCTTCCTCGCGGGGCTCCTGCGATCGCAGCCCATGGGGTTCTACTCGCCGTCGACGCTGACCTCGGACGCGCGCCGGCACGGGGTGGAGGTGCGTCGCCCCGACCTGCACGCCTCCGGAGCGACCGACATCCTCGAGGCGCTCGACGAGTCGCCCGTGCGGATGCCGACGGGCCTGGCCTCCTGCGGCGACCACGACCAGCCGGAGGTTCCGAGGTATGACCGCTCCCTCCCTGACGAGTCGGCCGCGCATCGGCGCGACGGCGGATACGCGGTGCGCCTGGGCCTCAGCGGCGTGCGGGGCATCGGACTCCCCCTGGCGCAGCGGATCGTCTCGGAGCGCGAGGAGCACGGTCCGTATCGCGACCTGCACGACCTGGTGCGGCGCACCGACGCCACCGCCGCGCAGTTGGAGTCCCTCGCCACTGCCGGCGCCTTCGAGTGCCTGGGGCTGCAGCGCCGGGAGGCGATGTGGCTCGCCGGCGCGGCGGCCGACGACCGCTCCCGTTTCCTCCCTGGCACGACGGTCTCGGTGCAGCCGCCCTTGTTCGCCGATCAGTCCAGCTACGAGCGGCTCTCGGCCGACCTCTGGGCGACGGGTGTCTCGACCGACGACCATCCGATGGCGCACTTCCGCGCGGCGCTGCGCGACCGGGGCGTGCTCTCCTCCCGCGATCTCCAGGGGCACGAGACCGGACGGCGCGTCGAGGTGGCCGGGCTCGTGACGCATCGGCAGCGGCCGGCGACCGCGGCGGGGGTCACGTTCCTGAACCTCGAGGACGAGAGCGGGCTGGTCAACGTGATCTGCTCGACGGGCGTGTGGGGGCGGTACCGGCGGGTGGCGCGCGACTCTCCGGCGCTGATCATCCGCGGCATGCTCGAGCGCTCGCCCGAAGGAGTCATCAACATCCTCGCCGACGCGTTCGAGGATCTCCGCACGGGGGTCGCGCATCGGTCGCGCGACTTCCGGTGAGCGGTGTCACCGGAGGCTCGCTGTCACCAGAAGCGCTCGGGCTCCGGCTCGGGGAGGCGGTCGCCACCGCCCCAGCGGTCGGCCTCGGCTTTCGCGGCGTCGACCGCGGCATCCGCTCCGTGCAGGGCGGTGCGCGCGCCGGTCGCCCCGGCGCCGCCGGCCTCGACGTCCGCGTCGACGCGCAGCGTGGTGTGCACGCCGGGTCCGCCGAAGGTGACCGTGCAGTCGACGACCCGGCCGGTCCAGCGCACGATCTCGCCGCGCAGCTCCTCGACGCGGCGGTAGCGGATGCCGGTGTCGAGATCGACGATCGACAGCACCGACGACTCGCCGGTCGTCTCGTCGACGTGCTCCGTGACGTCGACGCGATGACCGCTCGGGAGGGCGAGCTGGGAGTGCAGCACGAGCCTTCTGTCCATGCATCCACTCTAGAAGCGCGTGCCGCGAGGGCAAGCGTGAATGCGAACTCTCAGAGGACGCGCAAAACTCGGTAGAAACATTCGTAGATTTCTTTGTCCCCCAAATGGCGGACAAGACGAAATCGCGATATTCTGCTACGAGTAGCGGGGGCTACCGTCTGGAATCTGGGGAGATCCAGTCGATGGAAGCAGCGAGATCTTCGCCGCCTCCCCTGCCGTCCGGGAAGGGCGGTGCGCCCTCTCGAGCGATCCAACTGGGGCGGATGACTCGAGAGGGCTACCAGTCCGCATCCTCAGGGGGAGGATGCGGGTCGGGCACGCAGCAGGGCACGCAGCGAGTCGATCAGCAGCTCGACCCCCAGGTCGAAGGTGCGATCGGCTCGCGCGTCACCCCGCTCGGCATCCTCGAGGATCCGCCCGAGCGTGCGCGTGTCGCCGCCCGGCTCCCAGACGTCGTCCGGCGACGCGAGGTCGAGCCCGAAGCCGATCGCGAACGCGTCGATGATCGCGATGACCGTGAGCACCCGAGCCTCGGGGAAGCCCCCGTCGACGAGCACGGTCGCGAGATCGTCGTAGGCCGCGATCACGGCCGGATACGTGATGGTCTTGCCGATCAGCAGCGGCACGAGCTGCGGGTGATCGGCGTACATGCGGCGCTGCGCGCGCAGCAGGCTCACGACGAACCGGTCCCAGGCCTCCCCGTCCGGGACGACGCGGTAGTCCTCGACCAGACGTCCGCGCATGAGCTCGACGATGCCGTCCATGCCGTCCACGTGGTTGTACAGCGACGAAGGGCGGACTCCCAGGTGACGGGCGATCGCGTTGACCCCGAACGGGCGGCCGGAGCGCGACAACTCGAGCCCGGCGGCGCCGATGATGTCGGGCGACAGCAGGGGACTCGACGGGCGGGGCATGGTCTCTCGCTTTCGTTCGCGCGGATGCCGTGGGGAGAAGACGCTTCCCTCCGGTACTCCTCCTGTGCATAATAGTGAACACCGTTCGTTGACGAACACCATTCGTTTTCGCGACATGCGCCCGACGCCGGGCGCCTCCGGCCTCACACCCTCCGCACAGCGACGTGCTCTCTCCCTCTGGAGCCCCATGACCACCATCGACCTCAGCACCCGAGTCCCGCTCCGATTCCCGACCGCCTCCGCGACGTTCGCGATCGGGATCGCCGGCTACCTCGGTGTCAACCTGTCTCCCTACATGATCACGGCGGCGCAGAGCGGCCTCGGCATCGACGTGCTCGCCGCGAGCTGGCTCGTGACCGCGACGCTCCTCCTCACCGCCGTCACCGGGCTCGCGATCGCTCCCCTGTGCGCCGGCGCGCATCGCCGCACCGTGGCGCGCGCGGGACTCGCCCTCGCCGCCCTGGGCTTCGCGACGGCCGCCCTGGTCCCGACGCTCCTCCTCACCGCCCTGCTGCTGGGCGGCGCAGGTGCCGGTGGAGCGGTCGCCGCGTCCGGCGCTGCCCTCGCCGCCTTCCGCAACCCCGACCGCGTCGCCGGGTTCAACGGTCTCGCGAACCGCGGCGTCATCACGATCGTTCTCGCCGTCATCCCGCTCGTCGGCCTCGCCCCGATCGACGTGTTCGGCGCGCTGGCGCTGTTCGCGGTGATCGGCCTCGCCGTGTCGGCGTGGCTCCCCGCGGCCCCGGTCGTCGATCCGCAGGCCGCTGCCGCGGTGGGCGACGCCATGCCGATCGAGATCCCGCCGACCGGCACCGTGCGCACGGCACCCGCGAGGTCGCGCACCGTCACGATCGCGGGTTTCGGCCTCCTCCTGGTCTTCGCGCTGTGGGCGGCGAGCGAGGACTCGCTGTGGGCCATGGCCGGCGTCATGGGCGCCGAGCAGGCCGGCCTCACACCCGAGGGACTGGGCCTCGCGTTGAGCGGTGCGACGGCGGGAGGGCTCCTCGGCTCACTGCTGCTCATGATCGTGGGCGCCCGTCTCGGTCGGGCCCTGCCGCTGCTGATCCTCCTCGCGGCGGGCGGCGTCCTCAAGATCGTCGAGGGCTTCACGACCGACGCCACCGCGTTCATCGTCGTCTTCATCGCGTGGAACACCATCTACGCGATCGCGTTCATGTACTTCGTGTCGACGTCCGCAGCGCTCGACGCCGACGGCCGCTGGTCGGGTCCGCTCCTCGCGGTGTACCTGGTCGGCTCGGCGCTGACCCCGGTGATCGGCGCCGCCCTCGTGGGTGTGCTCGGCTTCCAGGGGTTCGCGATCGCGCTCGGCATCGCGAGCTTCGTGCTTGCCGTGCCCGCCGGAGCGATCGCCCTGCTGTCCACGCGCCTCGAGCGCGCCGTCACCCCGGAGGTCGTGTCATGACCCGCACCCTGTATCGCAACGCCCGCATCCTCACCGCCGACGACCCCGGATGGGTCGACTCGCTCGTGGTCGACGACGACGTCTTCGTGTTCGCGGGGGCGGTGGCGGACGCTCCGGAGGCCGATCACGAGGTCGACCTGGAGGGCCGCCTCGTGCTGCCGGGGTTCACCGACGCGCACACGCACCTGCTCATGATGGGCGAGGCGCTGGGTCAGATCGGCCTCACCGACGCCCGCTCTCTGACGGAGATCCAGAACCGGCTGCGGACGGCGCGCGCCGAGTCCGACGGTGTGCTGCGCGGACGCGGCTGGCTGTTCGACGCGGTGCCCGGTGGCGCGCCGACCGCTGCGATGATCGACGAGGTCGTCGCGGACGTGCCGGTCTACCTCGACGCGAACGACTATCACTCGTGCTGGGTCAACACCGCGGCCCTCGCCGCGCTGGGGATCGACCGCGACACCCCCGACCCGATCGGCGGCCGCATCGAGCGCGATACCGACGGCGAGGCGACGGGGATGCTGTACGAGACCGCCGCGCAGCAGTACGCGTGGGCGCACCGCGACGCGACGACCACCGACGCGCAGCGCGATGCCGCCGTCGACCGCGTCGTGCAGGCGTACCTCGCATCCGGGGTCGTCGGAGCCGTGGACATGGCCTTCGACGGGCTCGGCCTCGCCGCTCTGCAGAGGGCCGCGGCTCGCGGCGCGCTGCCGCTCCGCATCGCCGCGCACTGGTTCGTCGCGAACACGGGAGACGACGAGGCGAATCTCGCGCAGGTCGTGCAGGCCGCGGAGCACGCGGCGCAGGAGACGGCCGGCGTGCGGGTGGTCGGCATCAAGCTCGTGCTCGACGGCACGATCGACGCCTGCACGGCCGCGATGCGCGATCCCTACGCGAACGGCACGAACGCGGGGCCGATCTGGCCGGCGGATCGCCTGTTCCCGGTGGTCGCCGCGGCGGACGCGGCCGGCCTGCAGGTGGCGATGCACGCGATCGGCGACGCGGCGAGCACGCTCGCCCTGGATGCGCTCGAGCACGCGATCGCCGTCAACGGCGACCGCCAGCGACGTCACCGCATCGAGCACCTCGAGTACGCGGCGCCCGGGACCGCCGAGCGCATGGCCGGGCTCGGCGTGACGGCGTCGATGCAGCCGGTGCACGCCGATCCGGCGATCTTCACGAACTGGGCGGCGCAGCTGGGAGACGACCGCGTCGACCGTGCGTTCGCCTGGCCCGAGTACGAAGACGCAGGAGCGCTGCTCGCGTTCTCGACCGACGCGCCGACCGCCCCGCACGAGGCGCTGGCGAACATGTACGTCGCGGCGACCAGGGCGTCGGCCCTCGACCCGCACGTCGCCGCGGTGCAACCGCAGTTCGCGCTGCCGCTGGATCGGGCGATCGCGCACGCGACCAGGGATGCCGCGGCCTCGGTCGGCGACGGAGGCTGGCGGGGACGCATCGCGGCCGGGCAGGCGGCGGACTTCGTCGTGGTGGCGGATGATCCGTTCGTCGACGGCGAGGACGCGCTGCTCTCGACCCGCGTCGTGCGGACGGTGATCGGCGGCCGTACGGTGTTCGACGGCTGACGGGGCTGTATTCTCGGGCGCATCGCCGGGATCATGGGCGCATGGCATTCGACATCCAGGACGGTCCGCGCATCGAGGCGCGCGAGGCTCGGCCGACGCTCGGCATCCGTCTCGTCACCCCGTTCCGCGGCATGCTGGCGGTGCGCGACGCGCTGATCGCCGAGCTCGCTCTGTGGTGCGCCGATCACGGGGTCGAGCCGGGCGGGCCGTTCTTCCTGCGGCTGCACACGGTCGACATGGCGGGTGACATGGACATCGAGGTGGGCGTGCTCGACACGCCCGCCGTGGATGCCGAGGGCGGCCGTGTGCGCGGCGGTGAGGCACCGGCCGGGGACTACGCGCTGCTCGCGTACCGCGGCAGCTCGATGTCCGCGAACAAGACGCTGCTCGCCTGGGCTCCGGAGCAGGGTCGGGTGTTCGACAGCGACCCGGAATCCGGGGCCTGGGCAGGACGGTTCGAGATCCTCCGCACGGATCCGCGTCTCGAGAAGCGCAAGACCGCGTGGACGATCGAGCTCGCGTTCCTGCTGTCGCCCGCGGGCTGAGCACGCCACTCGCCCGCGGGCCGTCGGTCGGCGGTCAGCGGCCGACGGGCACCGTTCCGGTTTCGGCTGCGCGCTCATCCGCCGCCGCCTCGTCGCGAGCGATGGGTGCTGCTCGCCGGAAGGGGGCGGCGAGCGTGGGCAGGATGTCCTTGCGGTGCAGGACCAGCAGCCCCACGGCGATCGCGACCTGGATGATCGACAGCACATAGCGCCCGGTCGTGTCCGTGACGAAGAACTGCACCGCGAAGATCGCCGCGAGAGCGACGGCCGACCGCCAGTGGAAGCGCAGAGCCATGATGATCGCGACGCCCATGACGGTCTGCGTGCCCGTGAGCACGAACTCCTCGATCTGACGCGCGTCGAGGGGCAGGTCTCCCCCGCCGCCTCCGAAGAAGTGCGCGACCGGCAGCGACCCCACGAGCAGGCTCCACTGGTTGACCTTCGAGGCGATGAGGGTGCCGATCGCCGCCGCGCCCATGCCGCGCAGCGCGAAGAGCACGGCGATGATGAACTCGGGCGCCTCGGAGGCGAGCGGGGCGAGCCACTGCACGAGGAAGTAGCTGTCGATGCCCAGCGACGTACCCGAGTCGACGAGCGCCGTCGCGAACGGTTCGGCGCACGCGAGGATGATCGCAGCCGAGACGACGAACATCGTGACGACCGTGATGCGGCGGGCGCGTGTCGGCATCCCGGCGATGTCGGCCGCGGCGCCCACGAACTCCTCCTCGCCGTCGTCCTCCACGCGGCTCGCACGCCAGAGGTAGAGCACGAACCCGGCGATCAGCACGAGCCCGAACCAGATCGGGATGGTGCCGAGCAGCGGGATCGCGAACGCCAGCACGGCGAGGATCGCGAGGAAGCCGACGTCCAGTCGGGCCGTGACCGCGAGGCCGAGGCTGGAGACGCGGCGCCTGTCGCCCCGTTTCAGGCCGCGGTTGGCGACGAGCAGAGCGACGATCACGACGAGAGGCCAGCCGAAGCCGAGCAGCAGCCGGTTGGAGCCGGTCATGTTCGCGGCGGCGTACTGGGCGTAGTCGGGGTCGGAGCCCGAGCGGAAGGCGTAGTACAGGTCGACCGCGTACTCGGGGAGCACGGCGATCAAAGCGAGGATCGCGATCGCGAGCGCGCCGGAGATGTCTTTCTGGGCCGCCTCGGCCGCCCAGGCGAGCAGGAAGCTCGCCGCAACGACCGCAGCACCGAACACGATCAGGTCGATGACGGGATGCGGGTGGAATCCGAGGATGCGGAAGACGACGGCCGGCGCGGCGATCGTGAGGCACAGCACGACGCGGCTGATGAGGGCGCGAGGCATCGCGCTCTCCTTTCGGTCTGGGCGCGACCGAAGAGACGACACAGCGGAGCTCCGGCCACACAGAGGGGCCGAAGGTCTCGCTCATCCCGGATCGGGACGGGGCACCGGACGATCTCCGTGAACGTCAGTATGTCGATGCACCCTCGGGTTCGAGGACCCGGAGCTACTCCCCTTCGTTACCTCCAGTCTTCCGGGATGCCGGGACGCGATCCAAGCCAGGAGAAGGGATTCGGAGGGTTTCGGGAAGCCTGAAGCGGAATTCCGCGGGCGGGATTCGGGCGGTTCTTAAGGTTTCGGGGAGGCGAAACGTGGGATGCCTGGCGTGTCGAGATCTCGTCGTCACGTTGTCGTCTCGCGGGTGGCGTCAGAGGGCGAACCCGGGCGACCACGCGACGACGGCGTAGGAGACGAACGGGGCGATCGCGAGGAGGACGACGCCGGCCGTGGTGAGGATGTGCGCTCGTGGGGGAAGGATCGCGGCGAGGAGGGTGAGGACGTAGAGAGCGACGACGACGAGGGTCATGATCAGGGCGCTGCCCTCACGGTTTCCGGCGAAGCAGTTGAGCGGCGCCGGGTAGATCGCCGGGCAGACGACGGGGCCGACCGGAACGGCCACGAGCCACAGGAGCGCGACGGTACCGACGGCGAGGATCGTCGCCACGGTGAGGCGCATCCACGGGATGCGGTGCGTCGTCGCTGTCTCCGCAGTCTGCGTCATGGGGACAGGGTACGGGGTGGGGCCGGTGCTTCGGCGGGTATGCAGAAGGCCCGGAGACTCTCGCGAGTTCCGGGCCTTGCGTGGTCGGGCTGACAGGATTTGAACCTGCGACCCCTTGACCCCCAGTCAAGTGCGCTACCAAGCTGCGCCACAGCCCGTTGTTCTGCACTCTCGCGCAGGCAACTCACCCATCTTACCCTGACTCGCGGCGCCTCCGCGAACCGACGGTCCGCCGGGCGTTGCACAGTGTCGGAGGCCGGGCGTAGCGTCGCGTGCATGGCGACGATCACGACAGAGGTGGCGACGACCGCCCGATGGGATGACGTCCAGCATGCGCTCACGGGCGGCGGCGATGGCGCCAGCTGTCAATGCATCTGGCCGATGCTGCGCAACAAGGACTGGAATGAGACGACCACTCCGCAGCGCACCGAGATGTTCCGCGAGAAGATCGCCGCGGGTCCGCCGCCGGGGATCATCGCCTACGTCGACGGCGAGGCGGCAGGATGGGTCCGCATCGGACCTCGCCCGCGTCAGGCACGGCTCGCCTACACGCGCGCGATCGTCGCCGCGACGAACGAGTCCTTCGACGACGAGAGCGTGTGGGCCGTGACGTGCTTCGTGGTGCGACGCGAGCACCGCGGATCAGGACTCAACCAGGAGCTGTTGTCCGCCGCGGTCGGCTTCGCCCGAGACTCCGGCGCGCGGCTCATCGAGGGCTATCCGGTCGACACCCGCGGCGCGAAGCAGCACAGCAACGAACTGTTCCACGGCACGCTCAGCACGTTCCTCGCGAACGGCTTCTCTGCCGACGGAGAGCTCAAGCCCGGGCGCCCGCTCGTGACGCTCGACCTCGCCGCGTGATCGACTCCGACCTGCCTGCGGCGATGGGGAAGGTCGCTCGTCGGGAGCTCGCACACCATGGATTCACCACGCTCGACCAGTTCGACGGCGCCTCGGCGCGCGAACTCCTCGCGATCCACGGCGTCGGACCGAAAGCCGTCCGGATCCTGCGCGAGCACCTCGAACAGGAGGGACGATCGCTTGCACCGTGACTCGCCGCTAGCGTAGGAGCATGACCGACGAGCATCCGATCATTGACGACCCCGACCTCGGCACCCTCGTCCGCGCGACGACCGAGCTCAGCGACGGCACGGTCCTCACCCACGACTGGTACGCCGGCACGGTCACGGTCGACGACGCCGACCTCGAACTCATGCTCGAGGGCACTTCCGCAGACGAAGCCCGCGCGCTGATCCCTCGTGTCCGCGAGACGATCGCCGCTCTCGGCGGGCTGCGCCGCCTGGCATCGGATGCCGTCGTCACGGCCTTCAGCCAGGGAACGCCCGAACCCGCGGAACTCGACGCCGCAGCATCCGACCTCTCCCTCGAGACCATCGAAGCGTCTGCCGACGGCACGGTCGTGCTGCACCTGATCGACACGTGCGGCGACCACTTCCCCGAGGGGTACTGGCCTGCCGTGCACCTCGGCGAGGACGGACAGATCACGCAGGTGACCGTCGAGTCCTGAACCGCAGCGCCCCGGCATCCGCCCATACGATGGAGGGATGCAGCGCCGCACCGCCCTCCCGCCACTGGCCTGGGCGTTCCTCCCGTACGCGGTGATCTCCGTCGCGCATGTGGTGCTGCTCGCGATCGACAGCCCCGCGGCAGACCCGACCAAGCTGCTGCTCCTCCCCCTTCTCGCGCTGCCCGTGCTGGTCTCGGTGCGCCGTATCCCCGGCCGCGGGGCGCTCGCGCTCCTGCTCGCCGCGCTCCTCTTCTCCTGGCTCGGCGACGGCGCGGGCGCGTTCTTCCCGGACGGCCCGGAGTTGCCGCTCATGCTCCTGTTCTTCGGCATCGCGCATCTGGCATACATCGCGCTCTTCGTGCGACACCTCACCCGGCGACGGATGCCGTGGTGGGCGCTCGTGTACGCCGCCTGGTGGATCACGATGATGATCGGGCTCGGCCCGCACGTCGGCGGGCTGCTCATCGCGGTCGCGATCTACGGACTGGTACTCGGGTCCACGGCGGCATTCTCAACGCGCTGCCACCCGATCGTCGCGGTCGGCGGGACGTTCTTCCTGGCGAGTGACACGATTCTCGCGCTGCGGTTGTTCCTCCCGGATTCTCTGCCTGCGTGGAGCAGCCCCGCCGTCATGCTCACGTACACACTCGGGCAGGGCCTTATCGTCGCGGGAGCATTGATCTCCCTCCGCTCCCCTCTCTCGACACGACGGAAGGACGCCTGATGCCGGATGCCGCCCGGATCGACAGCTGGCTCTGGGCCGTGCGCGTGTACAAGACGCGATCGGCCGCGACGACCGCATGCCGCGCAGGGCATGTACGCCTGAACGGCGACAAGGTGAAGGCCGCGCAGCAGGTGAGGATCGGCGACGAGCTGCGCATCCGCATCGCCGGCTTCGACCGGATCATGGTCGTGAGGCAGATCCTCGTGAAGCGCGTGGGCGCCCCGCTCGCGGCTCTCGCGTTCGAGGACAGGACTCCCCCGCGCGAGCCTCAGGCGATGATCGGCGTGCGCGACCGAGGTGCCGGTCGGCCTACGAAACGCGAGCGACGTGACATCGATCGACTGCGAGGACGCGGTGACGAGGATGCCGGTATGTTCTTTGACGATTCCGCATAGATTCGAATCTTTGTTCTAAGCTGGGGGCATGACCCGGCGCACCGATCTCGACCTCGACCTGGAGGAGCGGTGCCGCCTGCTCGATGAGTGGGTCCAGACGCGGCGACAGATCGCGGCGCTCGAGGCGCGCGCCTCGGACCTGCTGGTCGAGCGGATCGACGTGCACGACGCCGATGTGGCGGAGAGCCCGTTCCACCGGGATGCGATCTACCGGTCGATGCTGTCCGAGTACTCCGCCGCCGGGCACCTTCCCCGCGGCACGGTGGAGCAGGCGTTCACCGACGCCCGCACCCTCTCCCGGGATCTGCCCGCGGTGCGGGCCGCGTTCCAGGCCGGGGCGATCACAGTCGTACACGTGCGGGAGATCGTGCGGGCGAGCATGGTCGTCTCCGAGGCGGTGCTCAACAAGGTCGTGGATGCAGAGACGCTGGGCCTGTACGAGCAGTCCGTCCTCGTCGTCGCCGAGCAGGACTTTGCCGCCCGCACCGGCACCCACGCCCGCAAAGTCGCCGCCGCTCTCGCGAAGCAGACCGTCGTCGAACGCCAGCGCCGCGCCTCCGACGAACGATGCGTGAGCGTCCGCTCCGTCGATGACGGCCTCGCGCTGCTCACCGCCGTGCTGCCCGAGTGGCTCGCCGTCGCGATCGCCGACCGCCTCACCCGCATGGCCCGCGAGATCGTCCGCACCCGCAACGACCGCGAACCCGTCCTCCCGCCACTCGAACCCTCTGCCCCCGACGACGAGTTCGCGCGCGGCCTCGTGCCCGGCGATCCACGCCTCGACGCCGACCAAAGGCAGAACATCATCCACGGCGAAGACGGAACGTACACGATCGACCCGCTCGCCGGACTCGTCGACCCGCTCACGGATCCGTCCAGCCCTGACATCGAGCACGTCCCGACCGATGAGCGCACTCTCGACCAGATCCGTGCCGACCTGCTCACCGACCTGCTCCTCGCCTCAGCCCCCTCCGAGACCCTCGGCACCGGACTGGACACCATCCAGGCGCGCATCCAGGTCACCGTCGCCGCGACCACCCTCGCCGGCACCGACGACCGGCCCGCGGAACTCGACGGCCACGGCCCGCTCGACCCCGACATCGCACGGAGCCTCGCCGGACGAAACACCGGATGGTCCCGCCTCTTCCTCGACCCCACCGGACTCGTCACCGAGACCGACACCTACACCCCCACCGAACCCATGCGCAGGTTCCTCCGCGCGCGCGACCAGCACTGCCGCTTCCCCGGATGCCGAATGCCGGTGCACCGCTGCGACATCGACCACACCCACGACCACGCCCTCGGCGGACGAACACGCGCCGACAACCTCAGCCACCTCTGCCGCACCCACCACACCCTCAAACACCCCGACATCGACGACCAATATCGGTGGACCGCCCGCCAGGGTCCCGGCGGCGACGTCACCTGGACCAGCCCCCTCGGACGCACGTACTCCGACCCCCCACGACGACGAGTCATGTTCGTCTGACGCGCCGCTCGGACGTATGGGACCGGCCGGTTAGAGGCTGCTCGCGCCCGGGCCCACCGCGCGGAGCACGATGTACACGGCGGCGATGAGAGCCGCTGCGATCAGGAAGATGACGGCGAACATCGGGATGACCGCGATCGGGAAGACGATCATGAAGAGAGCGTTGAGCACGGCGACGATCGCTGCTGCGCGCAACGCCCGACGCGTGACGGCCCCCGGAACGGCGACAGCGGCGAGCGGTCTCTCCACCGCCGGTTGCTCTGCCTGCGAGACGGCCGGAGCCTGTTCGCTCCCCTGGCCGGCGCCACGGAGCACACCCCAGGCGCGAGCTCGCGATGCTCGGACGATCGCGATCACGAGGAGCACGACCGTCACCAGGAACGCCGCGAAGGCGATGGGGTTGTCGACCGGGAAGACCAAGAACCGCAACGCGAAGTAGCGGTCGCCGCCGAAGAGGAACAGGTGCAGGGCGATCGTTCCCACCACGGCCGCACTGACGCCGACGACGTCGCCGATCCGGTCGGTGGCGCGCGATCGAGGCCGGGCGTTCATCGGCTCGTGCCGTCGAGCAGTCCGAGCAGCCATCCCGACGACCGGACCTGCGCCGCGCCGGCCGACGCCACCCGCGCCTGCAGCTCACCGTCGCTCGTCACGGCGACGACGTACCGACCAGCGTCCGCCTGTCGAGCGACCTCCCTGACGATCGCGTCATCCCCCGCAGCCTCCGCCTCGACGACCGAGACGTCCCCACCCAGGCGCAGGTCCGCGAAGTCCTCGACCTCGGTCTCCGGCGCATCGATCCCGCGGGCGGCGCCTTCGACCACGAGCGAGACTCCGGGGAACCAGTCGTCACCGCCGAGCTCGACCTCTCCCCCGGGCAGCGTCAGACCGCGGAGACGTTCAGCCAGTCGACGCGCCGCCCCGGCCCGGTCCTTCCACCAGCCGTCCGGCACCGATCCGACGACGTTCGCAGCGTCGACGACCACGACCTGTCGCACGGACAGGAGTTCGCGCAGCGCGGGCCAGGCACGCTCGAAACCCGGGTGCAGCGGCCGTCGATCGACCTCGTCGAGGGGCACCCACTCCAGGGCCACACTCTCCGGATCGCTGATCACCGGCTCGAACGGCGCCACGACATCGGCGATCACCGTCGTGTACGACCAGATGCCGAGATCGAGCACGCTCGTGAAGCGCGGACGCACGGACCCGTCCGGCACCCCGGCCTCTTCCTGCGCCTCGCGGACCGCGCCGACGATCGCTCTCTCGCCCTCGTGCAGAGCGCCCCCGGGCAGACCCCAGGTGCCACCGAAGTGACTCCACGCGACGCGGTGCTGCAGAAGGATCCCCCGCTCGGCATCCACGGCCAGGAGCCCGGCGGCGCCGAAACGCCCCCAGTACTTCTCCCCCGACGGCGCCACGACCCACGCGTCGCCGGGATTGCGCGGCCCGTCGGGACGACGGGGCTCACCGGCAGCAGGAGGTACGACAGTCACCCCTTCAGCTTTTCACAGCATCCGGGTATCGGCACGGTCTGCGGTCACACACCGGAACAGCGTGTCACCGCAGACCGCCTCGCGGGATCAGCGCTGACGCTTCTCGCGGACGCGCATGTTGACGACGATGGGCGTGCCCTCGAAGTCATACAGTTCGCGCAGACGACGCTGGATGAAGCGACGGTAGCCCGGGTCGAGGAATCCGGTCGTGAAGAGCACGAACGTCGGCGGTCGCGTCGACGCCTGCGTGCCGAACAGGATGCGGGGCTGCTTGCCGCCGCGCAGCGGGTGCGGGTGCTCCGCGACCAGCTCGGCCAGGAACGCGTTGAACTTGCCGGTCGGGATACGGCGATCCCAGTTCTCCAGCGAGGTCTCCAGTGCGGGGACGAGCTTGTCGAGGTGACGCCCGGTCTTCGCCGAGATGTTCACGCGCGGAGCCCACGCCACGTGCGCGAGGTCCTGCTCGATCTCGCGCTCCAGGTAGCGGCGACGGTCGGCGTTCTCGAGGTCGTCGTCGTTCAGACGATCCCACTTGTTGAACGCGAGCACGAGCGCACGACCCGACTCGAGCACGAGGTCGATGATCCGCACGTCCTGCTCGCTGATCGTCTCCGACACGTCGAGCACGACGACGGCGACCTCGGCCTTCTCGAGCGCGGCCGAGGTGCGCAGCGACGCGTAGAAGTCGGCGCCCTGCGCCATGTGCACGCGACGACGGATGCCGGCGGTGTCCACGAGCGTCCAGAGCTTGCCGCCCAGTTCGACGATCTCGTCCACGGGGTCGCGCGTCGTGCCGGCGAGGTCGTTCACGACCACGCGCTCCTCACCCGCGGCCTTGTTCAGCAGCGAGGACTTACCCACGTTCGGACGGCCGAGGATGGCGACGCGGCGCGGTCCGCCGATCTCCGCCTTCGCGACGGCCGACACGTCGGGGAGCTTCTTCAGCACCTCGTCGAGCAGGTCCGCGACGCCACGACCGTGGATCGCGGAGACCGGGTGCGGCTCTCCGAGACCGAGGTTCCAGAGCGCTGCGGCCTCGGGCTCCTGGCGGGCGTCATCGATCTTGTTCGCGACGAGGAACACCGGCTTGCCGCTCTTGCGCAGAAGGCGCACGACATGCTCGTCGGTCGAGGTCGCGCCGACCATGGCGTCGACCACGAACAGCACCACGTCGGAGAGGTCGATCGCGACCTCCGCCTGCGCGGCGACCGAACGGTCGATGCCGCGGGCGTCCGGCTCCCACCCTCCCGTGTCGACGAGCGTGAAGCGGCGATCGCTCCACTCGGCCTTGTAGGTCACTCGGTCGCGCGTGACACCGGGGGTGTCCTCCACGACGGCCTCACGGCGTCCGAGGATGCGGTTCACGAGCGCGGACTTGCCGACGTTCGGTCGTCCGACGATCGCCACCACGGGCAGAGCGGGCAGGAACTGGATGCCGTCCTCGCCCATCGTGATGCCGGCGAGGAGCGCCGCGTCCTCGTCGTCGAGCTCGTAGTCGGCGAGACCCTGGCGCAGGGTCTCCGCGCGCGCCTCGGCGAGCTGCTCGTCGAGAGCATCCATCTTCTCGGCGAGCTGGTCGGGGCCGCCTTCGTATTCGTCGTCAGCCATGCTGTGCTCCTCGGAGTCGTTCGATCACCGTGAGGACGGCGTCGATGGTCTGGGGGAAATCGAGCGCGGTCGAGTCGACGACCTCGACGCCGTCGGCGGCGTTCAGGAAGTCGACGACGGCGCTGTCGGAGGCGTCGCGCTTGTGCAGCGCCTCGGCCACCGCCTGGGCGTTCTCGCCCGCGAGCTCTCCCGCGCGGCGGGCGGCCCGCACCTCAGGAGCGGCGGTGAGCAGGATGCGCACCGGAGCGTCGGGGGCCACGACGGTCGTGATGTCACGACCCTCGACGACCACGGCGGGATACGGCGCCTCGGCGACGAGCTCGCGGAACAGACGGTTGACCTGCTCGCGCACGGCCGGCACACGTGCCACGCCGCTGACCGCACTTGACACACGAGGGTCGCGGATCGCGTCGGTCACGTCCGCATCGCCGACGAGCACGGTGCGCACGTCGGGGTCGAGGCCCAGCTGCACCGGGAAGTCGGAAGCCGCGGCGAGCACCGCCTCCGGCGACTCGGTGTCCGCTCCGCGATCGAGGACGTGCCACGCGAGCGCGCGGTACGCCGACCCGGTGTCGAGGTAGCCGAAGCCGAGCGTGCGGGCGACGGCCTTCGAGACGCTGGACTTGCCGGAACCCGCGGGACCGTCGATCGCGATGAAGTCCACGGGCACCGCGGAGGAAGAGGTCGTGTCAGTCATTCGTGTTCCCTGCGATCCGCCAGCCGCGCTCCTGGAGTCCGGTGATCGCACCGTGCAGCGCGGCCGGGTCGACGCTGATCTCGGCGAGGCCGAACTGGGCGCCCGGCGAGTGCTCGAGGCGAAGATCCTCGACGTTCACCGACAGCTCGCCGAGCTCGCCGAAGAGCCGTCCGAGCTGGCCGGGCGTGTCGTCCACCATGACGACGAGGGTCTCGAAGCGCCGGTTCTGACCGTGCTTGCCGGGCAGCCGCTCGACGCCGTCGTTGCCGTGCTTGATCGTCTCGGCGACCACGCGACGCGCGCCCGGGGCCTCCGGCGCGCGCAGAGCGTCGGAGACCTCGCGGAGGTCGGCGGCCAGTGCGTCGAGGATCTCCACCACGGGTTCGGCGTTCGCTCCGAGGATCTGCACCCAGAGCTCGGGCGCCGACGCCGCGATGCGGGTCGTGTCGCGCACACCCTGGCCGGACAGACGCAGCGCGCCCTCGTCGGCGACGGCGAGGCGCGCGGCGAGGAGACTCGCGACCACCTGGGGCACGTGCGAGGTGAGCGCGACCGAGCGGTCGTGCTCCTCGGGGGTCATCTCGAGCGGCATCGCCCCCACGTCGAGCGCCAGCGCCTCGACGAGGGCCAGATCAGCCGCGGTGGTCTCGCCGTCACGGCACACGACCCAGGGACGTCCGATGAAGAGGTCGGCGCGCGCGGAGATCGCCCCGCCGCGCTCGCGTCCCGCCAGCGGGTGCGAGCCGATGTAGCGGCTCAGGTCGACGCCACGGCTGCGGAGCTCGCGGAACGGCTCGAGCTTCACACTCGCGACGTCCGTCACGACGGCATCCGGGAAGCGCGCGAGCTCGGCCGCGATGACGTCCGCCGTCACGTCCGGCGGCACCGCGACCACCACGAGAACCGGGGCGTCGCCCTCGGCGGAGGCACGGCCGGCGCCGTAGTCGATCGCGAGGCGCAGCTGCGCGGGTGACGTGTCGTCGAGAATGACGTCGACGCCCTTCGCGCGCAGCGCATGACCGATGCTGGCACCGAGCAGACCGGCGCCGACGACGCGCACAGTGCCCGACAGCCGCGTCGCGACGCGTGCGGGCGCGACGACGCCGGAGGGCGCCGCGCTGGGCGCACTCGTCGTATCGGTCATGGGGTCTCCTGCTCGCCTGGCGCCTCGGCGACACCGGAATCACGGCGCGCGAGAGTCAGCAGCGCACCGAGTTCGATTTTACTCAGTTCGCGGGAGCGCCCAGCCGGGAGGGTTCCCAGGTGCAGCGGTCCGAACTGCCGGCGCACGAGCTCGGTCACCGGATGCCCGACGGCGGCCATCATCCGCCGAACGATGCGGTTGCGTCCGGAGTGCAGCGTCAGCTCGACGAGGCTCGACCCGCGCGAGGTGTCGAGCAGACGCGCCTTGTCGGCGGCGATGGGCCCATCCTCGAGCTCGATGCCCTTCGTGAGCTTCGCGATCGTCTGGGCGGTGACGGCGCCGTCGACCTTCGCGATGTACACCTTCGTCACGCCGAACGACGGGTGCGCGAGCACATGCGCGAGCTCGCCGTCGTTCGTGAGCACGAGCAGCCCGCTCGTCTCGGCATCCAGGCGCCCGACGTTGTACAGCCGCTCCTCGTAGTCCTTCGTGAAACGGCGCAGGTCGGGACGGCCGCTCTCGTCACGCATGCTGCTGACGACGCCCGTGGGCTTGTTGAGCATGACGTAGCGCTTCGAGACGTCGAGCTGCACCGCGGTGCCGTCCACGTCCACCAGGTCGGTCTCGGGGTCGATACGCCGACCGAGCTCCGTGACGGTCTCACCGTTCACTCGGATGCGCCCCTCGACGATGTACTGCTCCACGACGCGGCGCGAGGCCACGCCGGCCGCCGCGAGCACCTTCTGCAGACGGACGCCCTCGGGCGCCGCGTTCTCTGCGGGAAAACCGGTCATCGGACCACTCCTTCATCGAAACAGATCCGCTGACCGCCATGATCGCCCTCCGCGACCGACAGCACAGTCATCGGACCACTCCTTCATCGAAACCGTCGGCGCCGTCATCGAGCAGCGGGGAGATCGGCGGAAGCTCGTCGAGCGAGTTGATGCCGAGGTGCTGCAGCAGCGCGTCCGTCGTGCCGTAGTTGATCGCCCCGGTCTCGGAGTCGGCGAACAGCTCGGTGATGAGACCGCGGGCGAGGAGCGTGCGGACCACCGAGTCGACGTTCACCGCGCGGATCGACGCGACCTGACTGCGTGTGACCGGCTGCTTGTAGGCGATCACCGCGAGGGTCTCCAGTGCCGCCTGCGACAGTCGCGCCGGGGCCTGTCCCCCCACGAACTCGGCGACGAGGGCATCCTGATCCTCCCGGACGTACAGACGCCAGCCGCCGCCGACCTCCCGCAGCTCGAAACCGCGGCGCGGACCCGTCCCCCGGCCGTCGTAGTCCTCGACGAGCGCCTCGATCGTCTGCCGTACGGCGGGCACGGGCGAGCCGACCGCCGCGGCGAGGGCGACCAGTCCGATCGGCTCGTCGATCACCAGCAGAATCGCCTCGACGCGCTCGGTCAGCGGCGACTCGAGAACGGCGCTCTGTCCGTCCGTGAGGTCATCGGTCAGGTCATCGGTCATAGTCGGCTCCCAGCGTCGCCAGCATCTCGTCCGACCAGGAGTCGGCGGCCCAGCGGAGGGTGAGCTCCCCGAGCGGTTCCAGTTGTTCGAAGGACAGCGCCGCGTGCCGGTACAACTCCAGCACCGAGATGAACCGCGCGACCACGATCCCCGGCTCGCGGATGCCGGCGACGAGCTCGCGGAAGTTCAACGACTCCGCGCCGCGGAGCAGCGTCACGACGATCGCGGCCTGCTCGCGGATGCTGACGAGCGGCGCATGCAGGTGATCGAGGCCGACGTGCGGGATCTCCTTCGGCGCGAACGCGAGCAGTGCGATCGCCGCGAAGTCGTCGACGGACAGGGTCCACACGAGCTCCGGCGTCTGAGCGCGGTGCTTCTCGTCGAGCCGCACGGCGCGCACGTGTCGTCGATCCTCGCGCTGCAGGCAGCGGGAGAACCACGCCGACACCTCCTTGAAGGCGCGGTACTGCAGGAGACGGGCGAAGAGGAGGTCTCGCGCCTCCAGGAGCGCCACGGCCTCGGCATCCACCAGCTCGCCCTGCGGCAGCAGACCCGCGACCTTCATGTCGAGCAGTGTCGCGGCCACGACGAGGAACTCGGACGCCTGGTCGAGCTCCTCCTCGTCGTCGAGGTCGCCCAGATAGGCGATGAACTCGTTCGTGACGGCGCTGAGGGACACCTCGGTGATGTCCATCTCGTGCTTCGAGATGAGATTCAGGAGAAGGTCGAACGGCCCGTCGAAGTTCGTCAGCGAGACTCGGAATCCAGCGTCGGAGGTCTCCGGCTGCTCGACCGCAACTGCCTCGACCGCGCCTGCCTCGACCGCGACGGCGGGCGCGACCGTGTCGGTGTTCTCGGAGATCTCGTCAGGCGACGGCGCCACGGGCGACCAGCTCCCGCGCCAGCCGCAGGTAGGCCTGGGCGGCGGCGTGCTCCGGAGCGAACTCGGTGATGGGCACACCCGAGACCGATGCGTCCGGGAACTTCACGGTGCGGCCGATCACGGTCTCCAGCACATCGTCGCCGAACGCCTCGACCACGCGTTCGAGCACCTCGCGCGAGTGCAGCGTACGCGGGTCGTACATCGTCGCGAGGAGGCCGTCCATCGTGATCGACGGGTTCAGGCGATCGCGCACCTTGTCGATCGTCTCGATCAGCAGGGCAACGCCGCGGAGGGCGAAGAACTCGCACTCGAGCGGGATGATGACGCCGTGCGCGGCGGTCAGCGCGTTCACCGTGAGCAGACCGAGCGACGGCTGGCAGTCGATGAGGATGACGTCGTACTCCCCCGCGACCTGACGCAGCACCCGGGCGAGGATCGTCTCACGGGCGACCTCGTTCACGAGGTGGACCTCGGCGGCCGACAGGTCGATGTTCGCGGGCATCACGTCGAGACCCTCGACGTCCGAGTGCACGATCGCATCGTGCGCGTCGCGCTTCGTGTCGAGCAGGAGGTCGTAGATCGTGGGGACGTCGTGCGTCTGGATGCCGAGACCGGCGGAGAGCGCGCCCTGCGGGTCGAAGTCCACCGCGAGGACCTTGCGCCCGTACTCCGCGAGCGCGGCGGCGAGGTTGATGGAGGTGGTCGTCTTGCCGACGCCGCCCTTCTGGTTGCACAGCGCGATGATGCGCGCGGGCCCGTGGGATGCGAGCGGCTCGGGGGTCGGGAACCCGTGATACGGCCGCCCGGTCGGTCCGAGGGGTGTCTCGTCGGCCTTCTGTGCCTTCGCCCTGGACTTCGCCGCTTTCTCAGCCACCGGTTCTCCTGCTCCTTCGTGCTTGCTCGATTGTAGCGGGAGGCCCGGCGCCGGGCGTCCCGGCGCGCGGCGGGGCCGATCCCCGGGCGCGGCGCGCGACGTCGCTCCTCCCCGCGGCGGAGCGTCCCTCACCGGGCCCGCGGATGCGACGTCGCGTAGACGTCGCGCAGGGTGTCCACCGAGACGTGCGTGTAGATCTGAGTCGTCGCGACCGAGGCGTGGCCGAGGAGCTCCTGCACCACCCGCACGTCCGCACCGCCCTGAAGCAGGTGCGTCGCGAAGGAATGGCGCAGCGTATGGGGCGACACCTCGGCGGTGATCTGCGCGCGATCGGCCGCGGCGCGGATCACGAGCCACGCGCTCTGTCGCGAGAGCGGGGCTCCCCGCGCACCGAGGAAGAGTCGCGCGGAGGCGCGCCCCTTCGCCGCGAGACCGGGGCGCACCCGGGTGAGGTAGGCGTCCACGGCAGCGCGCGCGTACGAGCCGACCGGCACGATGCGCTCCTTGGAGCCCTTGCCGCGCAGACGCAGCACCTCGCCGTGCGACAGGTCGTCGACGTCCAGGCCCACGGCCTCGGAGACGCGCGCACCCGTGGCGTACAGCAGCTCGAGCAGCGCACGATCACGGATTCCGAGGGGCTCCTCCGCCGACGGCGCGGCGAGCAGACGTTCGACCTGGTCGATCGTGAGGGCCTTGGGCAGCCGACGGGGCGCCTTGGGCGGACGCAGCCGTCCGCTGGGGTCGTCGTCCTCGATGCCCTCGCGGGCCAGGAAGCGATGCCATCCGCGAACCGACGACTGCAGCCGCGCGAGGCTCGTCGCGGCGGGCGGAGGATCGGCCGCGGCGCGGTCGGCGACGAAACGGCCGATCACCGTCGGCGTGATGTCGGCCGTGTCGGTGATCCCCTCCGCAGCCAGCCACTCCCGATAGCCGGACAGGTCGCGTCGGTAGGCCGCGATCGTGTGCTCGCTGAGACCGCGCTCGATCGTGACGTGGCGCAGGTACGAGTCCACGGCGCGATCGAGCTGCACGCTCAGCCTCCGATGCGGCGTCTCTGCGCGGCCGCGAGCACGCCGATCCCGAGGATCCCGTTGCGCATCCGTCCGGCCAGCACGGCGTCCACCGCGTCCGACAGCGGAACCCACTCCACGCGGATGTCGGCTTCCTCATCCTCGCGCGCGTGCGCCGACGGCGCGGACGACAGCCCGGTCGCGAGGAACACGTGGATCATCTCGTCGTTGCCGCCCGGCGTCGTCCAGGACGACACGAGCGGCTCCCAGTGCGCGGCGACGAGATCGGCCTCCTCCGCGAGCTCGCGCTGCGCGGCCTCGACCGGTGCCTCGCCCTCGACGTCGAGCAGTCCCGCAGGAAGCTCCCAGTCGCGATGACGGATCGGGTGCCGGTACTGCTGGATCAGGAGAACCCGTCCGTCGTCGTCGAGCGCGAGGATCGCGACCGCACCGGTGTGAGCGACGTACTGGCGGCGGATCTCGCCGTCGCCGTAGCGCACGCGATCGTCACGGACGTCCCAGACGGCGCCCTCGAACGCGAGGACGCTGCTCAGCACCTCGGGTTCGAAGGGCTCGTCGCGGAGGTCGAACGCCGCCGGACGGGAGTCCGACTCAGGCATCTGCTTCGACGTCGAACAGCTCGCTCGCGCGGTGACGCTCGATCGCCGCGCCGACGAGCCCGCGGAACAGCGGGTGCGGGTCGGTCGGGCGCGAGCGCAGCTCGGGGTGCGCCTGCGTCGCGATGTAGTAGGGGTGCACGTCGCGCGGCAGTTCGACGAACTCCACGAGGTCGAGGTCCGGGTTCAGGCCCGAGAACACGAGACCCGCGTCGGACAGGCGCGCCCGGTAGGCGTTGTTGACCTCGTAGCGGTGACGATGGCGCTCGGACGCCTCGGCGGCGCCGTACAGCTCGCGCGCCAGAGACCCGTCGGCGAGGGCGGCCTGGTAGAGACCGAGACGCATGGTGCCGCCGAGGTCTCCGCCGTCGAGGATCTCGATCTGCTCGGCCATCGTCGCGATCACGGGCTCGGTCGTCTCGGGGTCGAACTCGCTCGACGAGGCGCCGACGATGCCGGCGACGTCACGGGCGTACTCGATGACCATGCACTGCAGGCCGAGGCACAGCCCGAGCGTCGGGATGCCCTGCTCGCGCGCGAACTTCAGCGCGCCGAGCTTGCCCTCGATGCCGCGGATGCCGAACCCGCCCGGCACGCAGATGCCGTCGAGCGATCCGAGCTGCTCCTTGGCGCCCTCGGGCGTCTCGCACAGGTCCGAGGGGATCCAGCGGATGTTGACCTTGGTCTCCTGAGCGAACCCGCCGGCCTTGAGCGCCTCCGTCACCGACAGGTAGGCGTCCGGCAGGTCGATGTACTTGCCGACGAGGCCGATGGTGACCTCGTGCTTGGGGTTGTGCACCGCGTGGAGGACCTTGTTCCAGCGCGTCCAGTCGACGTCGGCGGCCTTCGTGTCGAGACCGAGGCGCCGCACGATGTAGGAGTCGAGGCCCTGCTCGTTGAGCGTCGAGGGGATGTCGTAGATGCTCGGCAGATCGACGGTGTTGATGACGCCCTCGGCGTCGACATCGCACATCAGGGCGATCTTGTTGCGGTTGCTCTCGCTCACCGGACGGTCGCTGCGGAGCACCAGCGCATCGGGCTGGATGCCGACCTGGCGGAGGGCCGCGACGGAGTGCTGCGTGGGCTTGGTCTTCTGCTCGCCCGAGGCGCCCATGAACGGCACGAGTGACACGTGCACGAAGAACACGCTGTCGCGACCGAGCTCGTGACGCAGCTGACGGGCCGACTCGAGGAACGGCTGCGACTCGATGTCGCCGACGGTTCCACCGACCTCGGTGATGATGACGTCGGGCCGCGGGTCCTCGCTCGCCTGGAGGCGCATGCGGCGCTTGATCTCGTCGGTGATGTGCGGGATGACCTGCACGGTGTCGCCGAGGTACTCGCCGCGGCGCTCCCGTGCGATGACCTGCGAGTAGATCTGACCGGTCGTGACGTTCGCCGCCTCCGACAGGTTGATGTCGAGGAAGCGCTCGTAGTGGCCGATGTCGAGGTCGGTCTCGGCGCCGTCGTCGGTCACGAAGACCTCGCCGTGCTGGAACGGGTTCATCGTTCCCGGGTCGACGTTCAGGTACGGGTCGAGCTTCTGCATCACGACGCGGAGTCCGCGGGCGGTGAGGAGGTTGCCCAGGCTGGCCGCGGTGAGGCCCTTGCCCAAAGACGAAACGACACCACCAGTCACGAAGATGTGCTTGGTCGTGTCGTTCTTGGGCCCCGCAGAAGAAGAGTTCATCACGGGCTTCGATCCTATCAGGAGGCGGGGGCCCCGAGGCTGAGAAGCTCTCGGGCATGGGTGAGTGCGGCATCGGAATCCGTCAGACCGGAGAGCAGGCGGGCCATCTCGGCCTCACGCTCCTCCCCGTCCAGCCTGCGGACACTCGACGCCGTGACGGCTCCGTCGTGGGATTTCACGACGGAGAGATGATTGTTCGCGAAGGCCGCGACCTGGGCCAGATGCGTGACGGCGATGACCTGGGACTTCTCGGCGAGTCGGGCGAGTCGCCGCCCGACCTCGATGGCGGCGGCGCCGCCGATGCCGGCGTCGACCTCGTCGAACACGAACGTGGGCACGGGGTCGGTCCCGGCGATCACGACCTCGATGGCGAGCATGACGCGCGACAGCTCGCCGCCCGATGCCCCCTTCGACACCGATCGCGGTTCGGCACCGGGGTGCGGAGCCAGGAGGATGGCGACGTCGTCGCGGCCGTGCGTGCTCTCGGTGCCGCGCGTGACGGCGACCTCGAGGCGGGCATCGGGCATCGCGAGGGCGTGGAGCTCCTCGGTGACTTCCTCGCCCAGGCGGGCTGCAGCCGCGACGCGTTCCGCGGTGAGAGCGTCGGCGTGCGCATCGAGTTCGGCCCGCGCGGCGTCGCGCTCGGCCTCGAGCCTCTCGATGCGGTCGCCGTCGTCGTCGAGTTCGGCGAGCCGAGCCGAGCCGGTCTGCCAGAGCGCGAGCGCCTCGTCGAGGGAGCCGTGCGCACGGATCAGCGTGCTCAGGGCGGCGCGTCGCTCCTCGACCGCGGCGAGCTCGTGCGGCCCGGACTCGTCGAGATCGGCGAGGTACGCCGACAGCTGCGCGGCGAGGTCGGTCACGCGATAGCCGACGTCGGCCAGGCCCTCCGCGATCTCGGTGAGAGTGGGATCGGATGCACGCTCCAGCGCGCGCCTGGCCTCGGCCACGAGCGCCGTGACGTCGGGCTCGCCGTCCTCGTTCGACAGCGTGCCGTGCGCGAGCGAGGCCGCGACACGCAGTTCCTCGGCGTTCGTCAGGCGCTCCGAGCGTGCCGTGAGCTCGGCGTCCTCCCCCGGCTCCGGAGCGGTCGCCTCGATCAGCGCGAGCGCCTCGCGGAGCCGGGACGCCTCCTCGGCCCGTCGGTCGCGGTTCTCGGTGATGTCGACGATCTCGGCGTCGAGCTCGCGCCACCGGGCGAACGCGGCGGCGTAGGTCTCGAGCGCCGTCGCGATCGGCGCCCCGCCGAAACGGTCGAGGGCGTCGCGCTGCGCGGCCGCCGACCGCAGGCGCAACTGCTCCGACTGGCCGTGCACGACCACGAGCTCCTCGGCGAGGGCCGACAGGACCCCTGCCGGTGCGGCACGTCCACCGACGCTCGCGCGGCTGCGCCCCTCGGCGCTCAGAGTGCGAGAGACGTAGAGCTCGGCGGACCCGGCGCCGGCGGGCTCGAGGTCTCCCCCGGCATCCGCGACGATGTCCGCGACGTCGCCGGTCTCGGGAACGATCCACACGCCGGCGACAGAAGCCTGGCCCGACCCGGACCGCACGGCCCCCGAATCGGCGCGCTGTCCGAGCAGCAGACCGAGGCCGGTCACGACCATGGTCTTGCCGGCACCGGTCTCGCCCGTGATCGCGGTGAACCCCGACCCGAGGGGCAGCACGGCATCGGCGATCACGCCGAGTCCCTGCATCCGCATCTCCTCGATCATGCGCCGCCTCCCTGACCCCGCCATCCGGCGACCGGCAGCTGGAACTTGCGCACCAGCCGGTTGGTGAACTCGGCCGGATGCAGTCGTGCGAGGCGCACGGGGCGGGACGACCGGCGCACGACGACGCGCGCACCGGGTGGAAGGTCGTGCGAACGGCGTCCGTCGCACCACAGGATGCCCGACCCAGACGCACTCTCCAGCATCTCGATCGCGACGGCGGCGTCCGGGCTGACGACGAGCGGCTTCGCGAACAGCGCGTGCGCCGACAGCGGGATCACGGCGATCGCCTCGACACTCGGCCAGATCACCGGCCCGCCTGCGGAGAAGTTGTAGGCGGTCGACCCCGTCGGTGTGGAGACGACCATGCCGTCGCAGCCGAAGCTCGACAGCGGGAGTCCGTCGATCTCGAGCACGACCTCGATCATGCGCTCGCGACTGGCCTTCTCGACCGTCGCCTCGTTGAGCGCGAAGGTCTCGTAGACGACGGCGCCCTCGGCGTCCTTCACGCGGACCGACAGCGCGAGGCGCTCCTCGACCTCGTAATCCCGGGCGATCACCCGCCGCACGGCGTCGTCCATGTCGTCACGATCGATCTCGGCGAGGAAGCCGACATGCCCCATGTTGATGCCGAGCACCGGCGCCGAGCAGCCGCGGACGAGCTCGGCCGCGCGGAGGATCGTGCCGTCGCCGCCGAGGACGATCGCGAGCTCGAGGTCGTCCTGCTGGACCGTATCGCCCAGCACATCCACGTCGGCGAAGCTCGGATCGACCGCACTCAGGTCTAGGCTCTCGTCGGGCGCGAGCACCGGACGGGCACCCGCGTCGCGGAGAGCGTCGATCACTCGCCGCGCTGCCGCGACGGTGTCGTCACGGCGCGCGTGGGCGACGACCAGGATGTTGCGCTCGTTCATCGTCCCCCTGCCAGTTCGTTGATGCGTTCCGACCATTCTGACGGATCCGTCCCGCGGCCCGGCGCGAGATGCACGAGATACTCCGCGTTGCCGTGCGTCCCCAGGATCGGGGAGGACAGGATCCCGAGCATCCCGAGCCCGGCGTCCCAGGCGCTCCAGACCGTGCGCGCGACGGCATCCGCACGCGTCGCCGGGTCGGTCACCAGACCGCCGCGTACCGCGGTGCGCCCCACCTCGAACTGCGGCTTCACGAGGAGCACGATGTCGGCGGACGGCGCCGCGACCGCGGCGATCGCGGGGAGGACGAGCTCGAGGGAGATGAAGGAGAGGTCTCCGACCAGGAGATCGGGCGCCTCGGGCTCGTCGGTCGCCTCGGCGAGGCCGTCGGGCGTCATGTGCCGCACGTTGTACCCCTCGACGACCACGACGCCCGGATCAGCCGCGATCGAGGGCGCGATCTGGTCGTGCCCGACGTCGACGGCCAGGACTCTGCGGGCACCGCGCTCCCGTAGCACCTGGGTGAATCCCCCGGTGGACGCCCCCATGTCGAGGGCGAGGCGCCCCGCGACCGGGACGTCGAAGCCGTCGAGGGCGGCGATGAGCTTGTGGGCGGCACGCCCGACGTAGTGGTCCGCTCCGGCGACCGCGAGCTCTGACCCGTCGGCGACGGGAGTCGAGGCTTTCACGACCGGACGCCCGTCGACGCTCACGAGGCCCTCCGCGATCAGCGAGGCGGCGTGCGTACGGGAGCGGGCGAGGCCTCGGGCGGCGAGTGCGGCGTCGAGTCGCGTCATCGGGCGCCCGGCGCGTCGCGCTGATCGAGCTTCGCTCCGCTGTCGAGGCGTCGCGAGAGCTCGTCGTGCAGGCCGGAGTAGGCGTCGGCTCGAGCAGCGAGAGGCTGCCCTTCGATCAGACGCAGGCGACTCCACAGACCGTCGGTCGGCGCGTTCGTCGTCTCTTCGCTCACACTCCTACTGTACGCGGCGCGGCCGACAGCGCGGCAGAGCCACGGCGCGGGGCGGCACGGTCGCACGGAGCTCGCCGGCCCCCTGACGGCTCAGGGACGGTGGAACGGGTCGTCGTAGAGGCGCTCGGGGACCCGCAGCACGAAGACCGGGGTGCCGGACGCCCAGATCGCCGCGGCCCCGGCGCGCAGCAGATCGATCTGCGCGTGCCCCTCCGCGACGATCTCCACGTCGGCCCCGGTCACGCGCACCGACGCGCCGTTCACCGTGTGGACGCCGTCCGCGACCGTGACCTCGGGGTATGTCTGGTGGAGTTCGCGCAGGTCACTGAGGATGTACGTCGGCCGCGACCCCTCGGGAGCGGCGAGCACGTGCTTGGGCCGATCGATGCCGGTGAGGACGAGCGCGGACTCGATCCCGGCGCGCACGGCGCCCAGGATGTCGGTGTCCAGCCGGTCGCCGATGAAGAGGGGCTTCGTCGCGCCGAAGCGGGCCATGGCCTCCTCGAAGATCGGCACCTCGGGCTTGCCGGCGACCGTCGCGAGACGGCCGATCGCGGTGTGCACGGCCGAGACCAGAGTCCCGTTGCCCGGCGCGACGCCGCGCTCGCGCGGGATCGTCCAGTCGGTGTTGGTCGCGATCCACGGGATGCCGCCCTCGTCCTCCGGGACCTTGAGCGCGAACGCCGCCTCAGCGAGATCCGTCCAGGCGACCTCGGGGGCGAAACCCTGCACGACCGCCGCCGGGGAGTCCTCCGCCGAGCGCGTGACCGTGTATCCGGCCTTCTCGGCCTCGTCGACCAGGCCGTCTCCCCCGACGATGAGGAGAGTCGCCGGCGGTGGGACGATGCCGGCAAGAAGCCGCATCGCCGCCTGGGGGCTCGTGATCACATCGGCGGGGGCGACGCTCAGCCCGAGGCTGCTCAGATGCGCCGCGACCGACGCATCCGTGCGGGAGGCGTTGTTCGTGATGTACCCCAGGCGCGCGGTCTCGGCCGCCCGATTGAGGCTGTCCACCGCGTGCGGCAGCGCACCCGGGCCGGCGTACACCACGCCGTCCAGGTCGGCGAGGACAGCATCCACGCCGTCGA
This sequence comes from Microbacterium sp. NPDC089696, assembly GCF_044749125.1. Taxonomy (NCBI): domain Bacteria; kingdom Bacillati; phylum Actinomycetota; class Actinomycetes; order Micrococcales; family Microbacteriaceae; genus Microbacterium; species Microbacterium sp. NPDC089696. Next base: position 211,248 of record NZ_JBIVHF010000004.1, read on the forward strand.
GCGGGGTGCGGGACTGGGCCCTCTTGGAGAAGAGTCCCATTCACGCGTCCTTGTCGGTCGACGACTCGGACGCATCGGAGGCATCGGAGGCATCGGAGGCCGTCACGGTGTCGTCGTCCTCGCCCAGGAGCTCTCGGACCTCGTCCTCGATCGACGGCTCGGGAACGCTGTCCTCCGTGTCCGCGTCGGCGTCGTTGGCGGTGTCTGCGGTGTCTGCGGTGTCTGCGATGTCTTCTGTGTCGGTGTGCTCCTCGGGTTCGACGGCGACACCGTCCTCGTCATCCTCCCAGTCCTCGACGAGACCGTCTTCGACGAACATCTCCTCGTCGCCTGCCTCGTCGACGCCGAGAGCCTCGGCAGCGACCTCGGCCCGATGGAACCAGAACGCGGCCTCGTCGGCCCGTCCGAGGTCTTCGAGCACGGCGGCGCGAGCGGCGAAGAGCGCCGGGCTCCACTCGAAGGCGCGGTCGGGGTCGAGCTCCGGGATCTCGAGCTCGCCGAGCGCGAGTTCGAGGTCGCCCTGGTCCAGACGCGCCCCCGACATGGCGATCGCCAGCGCGACGCGCACCGCGGTGTCGAGAGTCGTCCTGTCGACGGCACGGCCGGTCTCGAGGGCGCGGTCGGGTCGTCCGATACCGCGCTCGCTGTCGACCATGAGCGCGATCTGATCGTCCTTACCGGAGATGCGCCGGTAGGTGCGCAGCTCACGCAGGGCCAGCGCGAAGTCCTCGGTGGCGTAGGCGGTGATCCCGAGCGTCTCACGGACGATCGCGATCCGACCTGCACGCCGTGACGCGGCGAGAGCGTGCTTGTGGGCGAGCTCCGGGTCCTCGTCGATGAGACGGGATGCCATGGCGAGGTGGCGGGCGACGTGCTCGGCGTTCTCCTTGCTCAGCGTCTTGAGCTCGTTGCGCGCCGACGGGTGGAGGTCACGCGCCGTGACCTCGTCCGGAATGATCGGGTCGTTGTGACGCGGACGGTCGTCCGTCGCCTGGACAGGACGCTCGCGCCCTGCTCCCCCACGCTGAGGGAACGATCGCGTGCGGTCGCCACGGTCACGGGTCGGGGCACCACCGTCGCGGTTGTAGCCACCCTCACGACGCGGAGCACCACCGTCACGGTTGTAACCGCCCTCACGACGCGGAGCACCACCGTCACGGTTGTAACCGCCCTCACGGCGCGGGGCACCACCGTCACGGTTGTAGCCACCCTCACGACGCGGGGCACCACCGTCACGGTTGTAGCCACCTTCACGACGAGGCGCACCACCATCACGGTTGTAGCCACCCTCACGACGAGGCGCACCACCATCACGGTTGTAGCCACCCTCACGGCGCGGAGCACCACCATCACGGTTGTAACCGCCCTCACGGCGCGGGGCACCACCATCACGGTTGTAGCCACCCTCACGGCGCGGAGCACCACCATCACGGTTGTAGCCACCCTCACGGCGCGGAGCACCACCGTCACGGGAGTAACCACCCTCACGACGAGGAGCACCACCGTCACGGGAGTAGCCACCCTCACGACGAGGAGCACCACCATCACGGGAGTAGCCACCCTCACGACGAGGAGCACCACCATCACGGGAGTAACCACCCTCACGACGCGGAGCACCACCATCACGGGAGTAACCACCCTCACGACGCGGAGCACCACCGTCACGGGAGTAACCCCCTTCACGACGAGGAGCACCACCATCACGGGAGTAACCACCCTCACGACGCTGGCCCCCGTCACGGGAGTAACCACCCTCACGACGCGGAGCACCACCATCGCGACGCGGGGCGCCGTCACGGGAGTAGCCACCTTCACGACGCGGAGCACCACCATCACGGGAGTAACCACCCTCACGACGCGGAGCACCACCATCGCGACGCGGGGCACCACCATCGCGACGCGGGGCGCCGTCACGGGAGTAGCCACCTTCTCGGCGCGGAGCACCACCATCACGCGAGTAGCCACCCTCGCGACGCGGCTGCGAGGAGCGATCTCCGGAAGGCCGTTCCCGGCGCGGTCCCTGATCGTCGTTACGACGCGGGCGGCGCTGTTCGTCTTCCGGCATGATGCTCCTCTGTTGATGTATGTGTTGTTAACGCGAAATGGCCACCCAACGATGGGTGGCCATTTGCTTAAAAGGAGTCCGGCGGTGTCCTACTCTCCCACAGGGTCCCCCCTGCAGTACCATCGGCGCTGTGAGGCTTAGCTTCCGGGTTCGGAATGTGACC
>NZ_JBIVHF010000005.1:0-111492 GCF_044749125.1 Microbacterium sp. NPDC089696
TTTGACAAGTGCACGCTGTTGAGTTCTCAAGGATCGGACGCTCCCCCGACCCAACCATCACAGTCAGGCCCGAAGGGCAACTTCTCAATCTTACCTGCGCCGTTCCGGCTGTCAAATCGACACGCCGTGAGGTTCAGGCCCAGATCCGGTGCCCCGCGCTGATCGCGCTCGGGCAACTTCACTAGCTTATCCGTTCCGTTCGGGCTGTCAAATCGACCGCCCTCCCGTTCGGGAAGCTCCCACATCGGACAGAAGTGTGTCCGAGACCTGCTCCGAGGAGCCGATCTGAGGGAGTGGTTCTCCGCTTGAGGGGGGTAAGGCTCTCGGCCTCTCCGCTTCCCTGTGGGGCGAACAGGTAATAACTTACGTGGATTCCGGGACACCGGCAAATCGCTGCGATCCGCCGGGCGTGTCGCCCGGCGGATCGCACGGGATCTCCTCAGCCCCGACTGCTCCCCGGGTGCCAGAGCACCACCTCCGTGGAGCGGCGCAGACGGCGCCCGCTCGGCATCGGCACGACGCCGGCGGAGCCGGCGGCGAAGACCCGGACACCGGGACGGTTCTCCCGCTCGGCACGGAGCGCCGCGTCCAGGTCTGCCACGCGCCGGCGCAGCATCCGGTTCTCGTCCTCGAGGTCGAGGAGTCTGGCGATCGCCGGGAGGCTCACCCCCTCGGAGGAGAGCTGGGCGACCTCGCGGAGCTGCTCGATGTTCCTCGTCGAGTACCGACGGGAGCCGCCCGAGGTCCGACCCGGGACGACGAGTCCGATCCGGTCGTACTGGCGCAGCGTCTGCGGGTGCATGCCCGCGAGCTCGGAGGCGACGGCGATCGCGAACACCGGGGTGTCGGCATCCATCTGCTGATCAGCCACGGACGGTCACCTCTCTCCGGTGGTCGGGGTCGTCATCCCGGTCATGATGTCAGCGCCGTGCCTTCGCCATCAGGTCGGCGCGCGGGTTCTCGGCGGGCTCGAGCGACTGGAACTTCTCCAGCGCCTCCTTCGCCGCGTCGTCGAGGTGCGACGGCACCGCGATCTGCAGCTCGGCGAGCAGGTCTCCCGTGCCCTTCGACGTCGTGACGCCGCGTCCCTTGACGCGGAGCACCCGACCGGACGGCGTGCCGGGCGCGACGCGCAGCTTGACCGTGTCGCCGCCGAGCGTCGGAACCTCGATCGTCGCGCCGAGCGCCGCCTCCGTGAAGGTCACCGGCACCACGACGCGGAGGTTGAGCCCGTCGCGCGTGAAGACCGGATGCGGCCGCACCGTGATCTGCACCACGATGTCGCCGCTCTCCCCGCCGTCCGGCGAGGGACGACCCCGGCCGCGCAGACGGATTTTCTGCCCGTCGGCGACACCCGCGGGGATCTTCACCTTGAACGGCTTGCCGTCCTCGCCCTGCAGGCTGATCGTCTCGCCCTGCACCGCGGTCGCGAAGTCGAGCGTCGTGCGGGCCGTGACGTCGGCGCCCCGCTGGGGGCCGCCGAAGCCGCGGAATCCGCCGGACGTCTGACCGAACCGACCGGAGCCGAACGATCCACCGCCCTGACCCTGGTTGAACATCGCGAAGATGTCCTCGAAGTCGGCCGACTGGCCTCGACCCTGCTGGCCGAACCGGCTGAAGACGTCTTCGAAGCCGCCGCCGGACTGGCCGCCGGCCGTGAAGCGGGCGCCTGAGCCCATCGCACGGATCTCGTCGTACTCCTTGCGCTGTTCGGCGTCGGCGAGCACCGAGTAGGCCTCGCTGATCTCCTTGAACTTCGCCTCGGCCTTCGCGTCGCCCTGATTGGAGTCGGGGTGGTACTTGCGGGCGAGCTTGCGGTACGTCTTCTTGAGATCGGCGTCGCTGACGTCCTTCGCGACCCCGAGGGTCTTGTAGAAGTCCTTGTCGAACCAGTCCTGGCTAGCCATCGATCACCTACTCGGCAGGGACGGCGACCACGACCTTGGCGGGTCGCAGCTCGACGTCGCCGAGGCGGTAGCCCACCTCGACCACCTCGAGGATCGTCGTCGTGGTGGCGCCCGGGGTGGGCTGCTGGAAGATCGCCTCGTGGCGCTGCGGGTCGAACTCCTCGCCCGCCGCCCCGTACGAGACCACGCCGAGACGGTCGACCACGTTGCGCACCTTGTCGGCGATCACGGCGAAGGGCGTGCCCTCGACGAGGTCGCCGTGCTGGGCGGCGCGGGCGAGATCGTCGAGCACGGGGATGAGGCCCTTGGCGGCCTCGCCCTTCGCGCGCTCGATCTCGACCTGGCGCTGCTCCTCGGTGCGGCGGCGGTAGTTCGCGTACTCGGCCTGCAGGCGCTTGAGGTCGTTCAGCAGAGTGGACTCCAGGTCGGCGAGGACGGCATCCTCGGCCGCGGCCTCGCCGGTCTGCGTGGCCCCGAGGATGTCGTCGACCGTGAGGTCGTCGGGGGCGCCGTCGACCGGCGTCTCGTCCGAGCCCTCGGAGGCCATCGCCTCGCGGGAGTCCTGGTTCTGCGGCTCGGGGCCGGACGCCTGAGCGTCCGACCCCTCGCTGCGACCTTCGGCGGACTCAGAATTCTGGTTCTCGTCGAAGTTCTTGTCCGTCATGATTACTTCTTCTCGTCCTCGTCGTCCACGACCTCGGCATCGATGACGTCCTCGTCGGAGGACGTGTCGTCACCGGCGGGGGCGTCGCCCTCGGCCGAGGCACCGGCCGCGGCATCCGCCTGCGAGGAGGCGTAGAGCGCCTCGCCGATCTTGGACTGCGACTGGTTGAGCTTGTCGAACGCCGTCTTCACGGCCTCCTCGTCCTCGCCCGCGAGCGCCGTCTTGAGCGCGTCGACGTCGGCCTTGACCTCGGTCTTCACGTCCTCGGGCAGCTTGTCGTCGTTCTCGGTGAGCAGCTTGTCGATCGAGTACGCGAGCGTCTCGGCCTGGTTGCGGACCTCGGCGGCCTCACGGCGCTGCTTGTCCTCCGCGGCGTGCTCCTCGGCCTCGCGCACCATCCGCTCGATGTCCTCCTTCGACAGCGACGAGCCGCCGGAGATGACGATCGACTTCTCGGTGCCGGTGCCCTTGTCCTTGGCGGACACGTGCACGATGCCGTTCGCGTCGATGTCGAACGTGACCTCGATCTGCGGGATGCCGCGCGGAGCCGGGGCGATGCCGGTGAGCTCGAACGTGCCGAGCGGCTTGTTGTCGCGCGTGAAGTCGCGCTCGCCCTGGAAGACCTGGATCGCGACGGACGGCTGGTTGTCGTCGGCCGTCGTGAAGGTCTCGCTGCGCTTGGTCGGGATGGCCGTGTTGCGCTCGATGAGCTTGGTCATCATGCCGCCCTTGGTCTCGATGCCGAGGCTCAGCGGGGTGACGTCGATCAGCAGCACGTCCTTGCGCTCGCCCTTGAGGACACCGGCCTGCAGGGCTGCGCCCACGGCCACGACCTCGTCGGGGTTGACGCCCTTGTTGGCCTCCTTGCCGGTCTCGCGCTTGACGAGCTCGGCGACGGCGGGCATACGGGTCGATCCGCCGACCAGCACGATGTGGTCGATGTCGGCGACCTTGATGTTCGCCTCGCGGATGACGTCCTCGAAGGGCTTCTTGGTGCGGTCGAGGAGGTCCTTGGTGAGGTCCTCGAACTTCGCGCGGGTGATGGTCTCGCTCAGCGACACCGGGCCGGACTCCGTCAGCGACAGGTACGGCAGGTTGATGCTGGTCGAGGTCGAGGAGGAGAGCTCCTTCTTCGCCTGCTCCGCGGCCTCCTTGAGACGCTGCAGAGCGATCTTGTCACCCGAGACGTCGACGCCCGTGGTCTCCTTGAACTGCTTGATCAGGTAGTCGACGAGACGCTGGTCCCAGTCGTCGCCGCCGAGGCGGTTGTCGCCGGCGGTCGCGCGGACCTGGATCGTGGAGAAGTCGTCGTCCTTGCCCACCTCGAGGAGGGAGACGTCGAAGGTTCCGCCGCCGAGGTCGAAGACGAGGATGAGCTCGTCCTCCTTGCCCTTGTCGAGGCCGTAGGCCAGGGCGGCCGCGGTCGGCTCGTTGATGATGCGCAGGACGTTGAGGCCCGAGATCTCGCCGGCCTCCTTGGTGGCCTGACGCTCGGCGTCGTTGAAGTACGCGGGGACGGTGATGACGGCATCCGTCACGGTGTCCCCCAGGTACGACTCGGCGTCGCGCTTGAGCTTCTGCAGGATGCGCGCGGAGATCTCCTGCGGCGTCCACTTCTTGCCGTCGACGTCGAACGACCAGTCGGTGCCGACGTGGCGCTTGACGGACGCGATGGTGCGGTCGACGTTCGTGACGGCCTGGCGCTTGGCGGTCTCGCCGACGAGCACCTCGCCGTCCTTCGTGAAGGCGACCACCGAGGGGGTGGTGCGGAAGCCCTCGGCGTTGGCGATGACCTTCGGCTCGCCGCCCTCGAGGACGCTGACGACGGAGTTCGTCGTTCCGAGGTCGATTCCCACAGCACGTGCCATGTTGTTCTCCTTTGTGTCGCGTGAGTTGATGTGGTCGGAAAATCCGGGGCGATCAGGGAAACCTGAGTCGCGATGGCTCAACTGTACTCCGACCGTCGGACACTGTCAAACAAACTTGATATGAGTTCGCTCAACTTTCGAACTGAACGCGCCAAGTAAGGCCACCCTAAGCAGGAGATGGCAGGATGGAGGGGACGGAGGTGCGCATGGACGACTCGACCCCCTACGACGCGCTCATCGTGGGCGGAGGTCCCGCAGGTCTCTCCGCCGCGCTCAACCTCGGCCGGTCGCTCCTGCGCGTGCTGCTCGTCGACGCGGACCGCCCGCGCAACGCCGCGACGATGAACTCGCACGGCTTCCTCACGAGAGACGGCGTGCCGCCGCACGAGTTGCGCCGGCTCGCCCGCGCCGAGCTCGACGCCTATCCCGAGGTCGAGGTCCGCTCCCGGGTGCGAGTGCTCTCCCTCCGCCGCGAACAGGACGGCTTCGTCGCCGCGCTCGGGCGGCGAGAGCCGACCGAGACGGTGACCGCGCGTCGAGTGCTGCTCGCGACCGGTCTGCGCGAGACGCTGCCGGATGTGCCGAACCTGCGCGGCTTCTACGGCATGAGCCTGTTCAGCTGCACCGCGTGCGACGCGTGGGAGCTGCAGGGCCGCCGGCTCGCGCTGATCGGCGAGACTCCCGACCTCGCCGACCGCGCACGCCTCATCTCGCACTGGACGCCGAGCCTCACGGTCTTCACGAACGGCTCGGACGCGGTGACGACGGCCGAGGAGGCGGAGCTGCTCACGCGCGGCGTGTCCGTCCGGCGAGAGCCCGTCGTCGAGCTCGTCGGCGACCGCGGGGCGATCGAGGCCGTACGGGTCGAGGGCGGCGGCGAGACGCCGATCGACGGCGGGTTCGTGCGCCCGGAGTGGCACAGCGACCTGTCGTTCCTGCACGGCATGGCCCCGACGGTCGACGAGCACGGACACGTGGTGGTCGACCGCGGCGGGCGCACGGGCGTCGCGGGACTCTACGCCGCCGGCGACGCCGCTGTTCCGGGGCCGCAGCAGCTCATCGTCGCCGCCGGCGCAGGGGCGCAGGCGGCCAGGACCATCGTGCGGGACGCCGTGGGGGTCGAGTTCGCGCACTGAGCGCGAACTACAGGCTCACTTGCCGCCGGGCGGGCCGACCAGCAGCAGGATCACGTACAGGGCGACGATGCCGACCGCGAGCAGGATCGCGAGCACCCAGGGGCGGCGCAGGAACCAGCGCATGAGCCGGTCGTACCAGCGGGCGTCGCGCGGATCGCCGCTCGGCTCCAGCCGCCAGTCGCCGTCGAGTCGCCGCGTGCGCTGCAGCCAGATCTCGGTGGGGATCGTGGCGTAGGGGATCACGGCGCTGGCCACCGCGACCACCGCGACACCGATGTGCCAGCGCTGGTTGAGGGCGACGAGCACGGCCGTGGCGGCGTAGGCGAGGAACACGAAGCCGTGGATGCCGCCGCCGATCGTCACCACGATGCCCGGCGCTCCGAGGGCACGGGCGATCATCGCCGAGATGAGGATGGTCCAGGTGATCGCCTCCGCGATCGCCAGGACGCGGAACAGACGGCCGGGTGCACGGAACACGGGACTCCTCGGGTGGGTTCCCGCCAGCGTATCGGGGCTCCCTATGAGCCCGAGATCGGAATACCCCCGCCCGTGAGCGCGTTGCCAGAGGCATGGTGACCGCCGACTCCTCCACGCTCGCGCGCGTGCTCGACTCCGTCGACCTGACGGTCGGCATCGCCCGACGTGCGCCTCTCGCGCCCGGCGAGCTGCTCCCCCTCCCGACCGGCAGCGCGACCCTCGTGTACGTCGCCTCCGGAGCGGTGCGCGGCCACCCGCCGCTGCACACCGGATGCCGCCTCGACGTCGACCGGGCCTCGTCGGCGATCGCCGTGGATGAGCACCCGCGCACCGCGTCCCTGTCGGCGGGGGACGCCTTCCTCGCATCCGGTCGCACCGCATTCGCGCTCGAGGCCGACGGCCCGGCCGAGCTCGTGGTGTTCGACCTCGAGTTCTCGGAGAGTGCTCGACTGCTCGCGAGCGCCCTGCCCGACCCGGTGACCGTCACGTCGTTCGACGCGCTCGAGCCCGCGGCCGCCGCCCTCGCCGGCAGCATGCGGCCGATCGACCCGCCAGGATCGCCCGCACGACAGGGGGACCCGGTCATCTGCCGCATGATGGCGAAGACGGTGCTGCTGTCGGTGATCCGCGCGTGGGCCGCGAACGGCTGCGCTCCGGCGGGCTGGCCCGCGGCATCCGACCCCTTCCTCGACCGCGTCGTCGAGGCGATCCACGAGCGTCCGGGCGACGAGTGGACGGTCGAGAGCCTCGCGAACGTGGGGGCGATGTCGCGCTCGGTGTTCGCGGAGCGGTTCCGCGCGGCGATCGGACGTTCGCCCGCCGACTACGTCACCGAGGTGCGCGTCGACGAGGCCAAGCGGATGCTCGAGGCCGGCCGCTCGGTGTCCGAGACCTCCCGCGCTCTGGGCTACGCCTCGGACGAGGGGTTCAGCCGGGCGTTCCGCCGCCGCACGGGCATGACCCCGTCGTCGTGGCGGGCGTCGCACGCGGCCGTCCTGGCCTGACCTGGACTCAGGCGCGCTCGCGGGCACAGCTTCGGAGCCGACACCCGACACGCCGTGGATCGACGCCTCTCACCGGCGCGCCGCGCCGCGGCATCCGAAGCCGTGCCCGGGTTCCCGGCCTCAGCCGCGGGTCCGGGCGATCCGGTTCGAGGCCCCGAACAGCACGGCGCCGAGCAGCAGCACGACCGCGCCGATCACGTACACGAGCTGGATGCTGAGCGTGTCCACGAGCAGACCACCCACCCCGGCCGCGAGGGTGATCGCGCCCTGGAACCCGACGACGACGAGGCTGCCGCCGGCCTCGAGGCGGTCGGGCATCCGGTGCCCGACCCAGGTGTTGGCGACGAGCAGCCACGACGAGAAGAAGAAGCCCCACACGAGCACGATGATCCCCACGCCGATGACGGTGCCCGCGAGCAGGATCATCGACAGCACCGAGACGGCGATCACGAGCGGCGCGAACACCGAGAAGAACGCGAAGCGCCGGTCGATGATGAGACCGATCGACAGGTTGCCCGCGAGACCGCCGACGCCGAACAGCGCCAGCAGGATCACGATCGTCGACGCGTCGACGCCGGGGATGGCCTCGAGCGCGAGGCGCACGTACGTGTAGGCGAGGAAGTGTCCGAGCACGACGAGCACGTGCCCGACCATCCCGAGACCGATCCCGGGGCGACGCAGGGTGTCGACGAGGAGACGGATGCTGGACGCCTGCTCGGCCGGGACCTGCGGCAGAACGAACCGCAGCGCGACCGCCAGCAGCACCATGAGCACCCCGGCGATCGCGAACACAGCCTGCCAGTTCACGATCTCGCTGAGCATGACGCCGAGCGGGACGCCGGCGACCGTCGCGAGGGACACGCCCGCCGACGTGAACATCACGCCGCGGCCCAGGTGCTCCGGGCCGGCGAGGCGCACGGCCACCGTGATCGACATGGCCCAGAACGCGCTGATCGCGGCGCCGAGCAGGAACCGCGCGAGAAGCACGATCAGGAGGTTCGGGGCGATCGCGACGACGAGGTTCGAGACGGCTGCGGCGAGCGCCATCCACACGAGCAGCGACCGGCGGTCGAGCCGCGGGAAGATCAGGCCCACCGTGGGGGCGACGACGAGTCCGACGAGCGCGGTGACCGTGACGGTCTGGCCCGCCTGTCCGGGCGTCACGCCCAGCGCGTCGGCCATCTCAGTGAGCACCCCGTTGGGGAGGAATTCGGCCGTGACGAGCAGGAAGCCCATCAGCATCAGCACGATGAGTCCGCCGTAGCGGATGCTCTCGGTGCGCGTGGTCGTCACGGGAACGGGGGCGGTCGTGGTCATGCTTCCAGATTTCCAGGTCGCCGCCCCTCGCGCCCGACGCCGCGTCCGCGGCATCCGACCGATCGTCCGGCGCGTTCGGCGGCCTCGGGGTCTGGACAGCATCCGCCCCACGCTCTAGGCTCGACGACGCACCGGGACCCGCCCGGAAGGCCTCACGAGAGGAGCCGATGACATGAACGCCGTCTTCGTCGCGCCTCCCGCCGACATCCTTCCCCGGGCCGCCCGCTCCTGATCCGCGCGTGGCCCCCTCTCCTGGAGTCACACGCAGTGAACGATCCCTTCGCGTCCTTCGACGCTTCCTCGCTCTCCTTCGCCGATGTCGAGCCCGGCGAGAACCAGCGCTGGACCACCTGGCCGACGACCATCCCCACGCAGCGCGGCCCACAGCCCCGACCCGACTGGATCGTGACCGATGCCGGCGCGCTCGACACCGAGCTCGGCATCCTCAAGACCGGCAAGGAGGCCGACGTCCTCCTGCTCGAGCGCGCGGTGCCCGGCGACCCCGCGCAGCGCACACTGCTCGCGGCGAAGCGGTACCGCGACAGCGATCGCAGCGGATTCCACCGTTCGGCGACCTATACCGAGGGTCGCGCGACGCGGAACACCCGCGACACCCGCGCCCTGGCGAAGAAGTCCTCGCACGGTCGTGAGGTCGCGGCATCCGCGTGGTCGATTGCCGAGTTCGAGGCCTTGAGCCGCATGCACGAGCTCGGCGCCCCCGTACCCTATCCGGTGCAGGTGAACGGCACCGAGATCCTCATGGAGTTCCTCGGGGATGCCGACGGCGCAGCGGCCCCGCGCCTCGCCCAGGTGCGCGCGGACCGCGCCGAACTCGCGGGGCACTTCGCGCAGGTCGTCGACATCATGCGGGTGTTCGCCGCGGCCGGATTCGCGCACGGCGACCTCTCGGCTTACAACCTGCTCGTGCACGAGGGCCGGGTGCGGGTGATCGATCTGCCGCAGATCGTCGACGTGATCGCGAACCCGCAGGGGCTCGACCTCCTGCACCGCGACTGCGTCAACGTGTGCGACTGGTTCGCGCGCCGACGTATCGAGTGCGACGCCGAGGAGCTGTTCGCCGAGCTGCTCGCGTCATCGTTCGTGTGAGCGCGGGTGGGGTCATTCGCTCCCGTCGCAATTCGTGCCGCCTCGGAGGCGGACCCTTTCCCTCCCGTCGCAGTTCGTGCCGTCGCGGAGGCTCATGGGCGGCACGAAGTGCGACCGGAACCGGATGACGGCCCAGCCCGGCGGCACGAAGTGCGACCGGAACGGGATGCAGGCCGGGAGTTCCGCGTCAGTCCTGGGCGAGGCGCGCGGCGAGAAGCGTCACGAGCTCGTACACGACGTGGCTCGCGGCGATGCCGGTCATCTGCGCGTGATCGTACGCGGGCGAGACCTCGACGACGTCGGCGCCGACGATGTCGCGGTCACGCAGAGCCCTGAGGATGCGCAGCAGCTCGCGGCTCGTGAGTCCACCGGCCTCGGGGGTCCCGGTGCCGGGGGCGTGGGCGGGGTCGAGCACATCGATGTCGATCGACACGTACAGCGGGCGGTCGCCGATGCGCTGCAGGATGCGCTGGATGCCGGCCTCGACGCCGTGCTCCTCGATGTACTCGCTCGACACGATGGAGAAGCCGAGGCGGGCGTCGTCCTCGAGGTCCTGCTTCGAGTAGAGGGGGCCGCGCGTGCCGACGTGACAGCTCGCGGTGAGGTCGATCAGCCCCTCCTCGCTCGCGCGGCGGAACGGCGTGCCGTGCGTGATGGGCGCCCCGAAGTAGGTGTCCCACGTGTCGAGGTGCGCGTCGAAGTGCAGCACGGCGACGGGCCCGTGCTTCGCGGCGACCGCGCGCAGCAGCGGCAGGGCGACCGTGTGGTCTCCGCCGATCGTGACGATGCGCTGCACCTGCTCGCCGAGCGCCCGCGCCGCGGCCTCGACCTCGGTCACGGCCTCGGTGAGGTCGAACGGGTTGACCGGGATGTCGCCGGCGTCCACGACCTGCGCGACCTGGAACGGCGACACGTCCTGCGCGGGGTTGTACGGACGCAGGAGGCGCGAGGACTCGCGCACGTGCGACGGCCCGAACCGGGTGCCGGGACGGTAGCTCACGCCCGAGTCGAAGGGGATGCCGACGACGGCGATGTCGGCGCGCTCGACGTCTTCGATGCGCGGGAGACGCGCGAAGGTCGCGATCCCCGAGTAGCGGGGGTTCTTCGAGGCGTCGATGGGGCCCACGTTCTCGGTCATCGGTGGTTCCTGTTCTGTCGGGGAGGTCAGTCGAGGGCGCTCTGCGGGAGGTGCACCAGCTGCACGCCCCCGTCGGCGATCGCCTCGCGGATGGCGGGGATGATGTCGGCGCGCGCCTCGACGCGGCGGCCGTGCGCGCCGAACGCGGTGGCGAGCGCGGCCCAGTCGGGCTGTACGAGGTCGACGCCGACCGGTGTCATGCCGCGGTCGACCTCGTTCTGACGGATCTCGGCGTAGCCGCCGTTGTCGACGCACACGACCGTGACGTCCAGCCGCTGCTCGACCGCGGTCACGAGTTCGTTCACGCAGAACATCAGGGCGCCGTCGCCGATCACGGTCACGACGGGACGCTCGGTCTGCGCGACGCGGGCGCCGATCGCCGCGGGCAGGCCGTAGCCGAGCGTCGCGTACGTCGGCGTGTAGAGGAGCGAGTGCGGATCGCGGGACGCCAGCACGCTGCCGAGCGCCATGTAGACGATCTGCGAGGAGTCGCCCGCGACGATCGCGTCGTCGGGCAGAGCCTCGGCGATGACCTCGGCCAGCGCGACCGTCTCGGGCAGCACCCCGTGCATCTCCTGCGCGATCGCGGCCCGCTCGGCGCTCAGGTCGCGGGCGGCCCGCGGCTCGGTCGGGAGGAGCTCCAGCAGGGCGCCCGTCACGGCGGCGGCGTCGCCCCGGAGGGCCACGGTCGCCGCGAGGTTCTTGTCGAGCTGCGCCGGCGAGATGTCGACGCGCACGACCGCGCCGCGCGCCTCGAGTCGCGGCGCCCACAGCTCGGCCTCCCCGAGCTTCGAGCCCACGACGAGCAGCACGTCGGCGTCCTCGGCGACCGCGCGGGCCGCCGCGAGGCGCAGGTTCGATCCCAGCGAGAGCGGATGCGTCTCGTCGACCACGCCCTTGCCGTTCAGGGTCGTGAGCACCGGGGCGCCGAGGCGTTCGGCGATCGCGGTGAGCTCGTGCACGGCATCCGTCGATCCGCCTCCGGCGACGATCACCGGGCGCTCGGCCGCCGACAGCAATCGAGCCGCCTCCACGAGCGCGACGGGGTCGCCGGAGACGCGGGGCGGCGCTGGACGCGGTCTTCGCGCCTCGACGGGTACGTCGGCCGGCGCCTCGAGCACGTCCAGCGGGATCTCGATGTGCACGGGACGCGGGCGCCCGGTGCGGAACAGCGCGAACGCGTCGTGCACGGCCTCCACGGCCTCGACGGCCGTCGTGACGCGGCGCGACCACTCGGCGATCGCGCCGACCATGGCGGTGGCGTCCTTGGTCTCGTGCAACGTGCCGACGTCGGCGAACTCCGCACCGCGCGCGACGCCCGGCGACAGCACGATGAGCGGTCGTGATTCGCAGAACGCCGTGCCGATCGCGCTCATCGCGTTCTGCAGCCCGGGGCCCGACGTCGTGATCACGACCCCGGGCAGACCGGTCTGCTGCGCCCAGCCGTCGGCGCCGTAGCCCGAGCCCTGCTCGTGGCGATTCGTCACGGCGCGGATGCCGAGGTCGGCGAGCGGTCGATACAGCTCGAGGTTGTGCGTGCCCGGGATGCCGAACACGGCGTCGACCCCGTAGCCGCGGATCGTCTCGAGCACCGCACGCCCGGCGGTGTCGGTGTAGGGCGCAGCGAGATCGGCGTGCGGTTCGGTCATGCCCCGATCCTCGCTCACCGGCACGCTCACGCGGGGGCCTCGGCGCGAGCCGCCACGTGCCGGCGCTCACCGTCGACCCACGTCTCCCGCACCGTGATCGCCGAGATGTCCTCGGCCGCGACCGTGAGCGGGTCGTCCGACAGCACCGCGAAGTCGGCGTACTTGCCCACTTCGAGCGAGCCCAGGTCGTCCTCGCGGCCGATCGACACGGCGCCCTCGTACGTGTGGGCGCGGAGCGCCGCGGCGGCGGAGATGCGCAGATCGGCGGGTCCGAGCGAGTGGCCGCGTCGCGTCACGCGCGTCACCGCCGTCTGGATCGCCTCGAGCGGGATCGGCTCGGCGACCGGAGCATCCGACGAGATCGTCATCGGCACGCCCGCGCGCTCGAACTCGCCGAGCGGGTTGAAGCGCTCGCCCGGGGTGCCGATCGCCTCCTCGACGCCCTCGCCCCAGTTGAAGTAGTGCTGCGTCTGGTTCACGGGGCGGATGCCGGCGGCCGCCATGCGCGCGATCTGCTCGGGCGTCGGCAGGCCGCAGTGCTCGATGCGGTGGCGCGCGTCGGGGTCGGGGTTCTCGGCGAGCGCCGCCTCGATCGCGGACACGACCATCTCGATCGCGGTGGGCGACTGCGCATGCGTCGCGGTCTGCAGCCCCGCGGCGTGCGCCTTCGCGATGAGCGCCGCGTAGTCGGCGGGCTCGTGGTAGAGCTGTCCGGTGCGGCACGGGTCTCCCACATAGCCGTCGGGGAAGTACGCCGTCCACCCGCCGAGCGTGCCGTCGGCGTAGAACTTGATGCCGGCGAAGCTCAGGTGCGCGTTGCCGAACTGTCCGACCATGCCCATCTCGAGCGCCTCGTCGAGCAGGTGCGACAGCAGGTACATCGACACCCGAAGCTCGAGGCGCCCGGCCTCGGCGAGACGCAGGTACATGTCGAACTCGCGACGCGTGACCTGGCAGTCGCCGATCGACGTGACACCTCCGGCGAGGAACCGCTGCGTCGCGGCATCCAGCTGTCGCAGGTGCTCCTCGGGTTCGTCGGCGAGGTGGAAGTTCGGACCGTGGTGTCCGATCTTCACGCCGTGCACGCCCGTGAGGATGTTGCACGCCGCATCCGAGAGCTCGCCGGTCAGCTCGCCGTCGGCGTCGCGGAAGAACTCGCCGCCGTCAGGATCGGGGGTGTCGCGGTCGACACCGTTGATGGCGAGCGTGTGCGAGTTCACGACCCCGCCGTGACCCGAGGCGTTCATGAGGTACACCTCGCGGTCGGTCGCCACCTCGTCGAGCTCGAAGCGGGTCGGATGCCGCTTCTCGGCGAGGTTGCGCTGCTCGTAGCCGTATCCGCGCACCGGGCGCCCCGCCGGCGCCTCCGCGGCCGCCGCCTGCAGCAGGGCCACGATCTCGGGGATGCTGCCCGCCTTCTCGGGGCCGCAGTCCACCCACGTCATCATCTGCCCGAACATGAGCGGATGCGCGTGCGCATCGACGAACCCGGGGACGACGACCGCGTCGCCCAGGTCGACGACCTCGGGGTCGAGACCCGCCCGCTCCGCCGCCTGCTCGCAGTCGGCGAGCGTACCGATCGCGACGATCCTGCCGCGGTCGGTGAGCAGCGCGGTGGCGGTCGCGTCCGCGGCATCCACGGTGTGGATCGCTCGGGCCGTGAACAGCCGCGGCGTCGTCTGGGCGGAGCGGTCGAAGGGGGTGAGCTTTCTCATGGGAGCCTCGCTGTCGGTGCGGTCGGATACGGCGGGGCCGCGGTCAGGGGAGCCGGTTCGCCGTGGTGTCGGTGCGCGCGGTGAACGACGCCGTCACGGGGGCCTCATCGGAGTGCTGCGGCGCGAGGCGCGTGCAGATGCCGGCGATGATCGCCATGCCGATGAACATCGCGATGACCGACCAGACGCTGCCCGTCCAGGCGATCAGCTGGGTCGCGAACCAGGGCGAGAACCCGGCCCACACGGCGGCGCCGACACCGTAGGACAGCGCGATCGACGTGTAGCGGGCCTGCGGACGGAACATCTGGGCGAGGATCGCGGCGATCGGGGCGTAGGTCGCACTCATCGCGATGCGCACGAGCGAGGCGAGGAGGAAGATGAGCGGCTCGACGCGTCCGGGCATGATCAGCAGGAACGGCGCGAACGTGAGCACCGAGGTGATGAGGCCGATGTACATGACGTTCTTGCGACCCCACTTGTCACCCAGCCAGGCGACGGGGAGCGTCACGACGAACTCGACGAACGAGGCGATCGTCATGGCGTCGAGGATGACCTGCTCGCTGATCGCGATGGGCTCGCCCGTGGCGTAGGCGGTCGCGAAGGTCGTGGCGAGATAGTAGCCGCCGGTCGAGATCGGCAGGATGCCGATGCCGAGCAGGATCGGCTTCCAGTTGGCGCGCAGCGCGAAGGCGAGGGGCATGGACTGCTTGCGGCCCTCGATCTTCTTCTCGAACACCGGGGACTCCTCGACGCGGTAGCGGACCCAGAGGCCGACGCCGACGAGCACGATCGAGAGGAGGAAGGGGATGCGCCATCCGCCGTCCATGATGAAGGTGTCGCCACCGCGCGACATGATCGCGAAGATGCCTGAGGCCAGCAGGGCGCCGGCCGGGTTGCCGAGCTGCGTGAACCCTCCGTAGAAGGTCTTGGACTTCTCCGGGGCGTGCTCGACGCTCATCAGCACCGCGCCGCCCCATTCGCCGCCGACCGCGAGACCCTGGATCGCGCGGAGCAGGATCAGGAGGATCGGAGCCAGGATGCCGATGTTCTCGTAGGTGGGGAGGCAGCCGACGAGCACGGTCGCGACACCCATGAGCAGCAGGGTGATGACGAGCGAGACCCGGCGACCGAGCTTGTCGCCGATGTGGCCGAAGATGATTCCGCCGAGCGGGCGGACGAGGAACGCGACGGCGAAGGTCGCGAACGCCGCGGCCGTCTCGGCGAGGCGGTCCCCGCTCGGGAAGAACAGCGGGCCGAAGACGAGCGCCGCGGCGGTCGCGTAGACGTAGAAGTCGTACCACTCGATCGTGGTGCCGACGAAGGCGGCGATGCCGGCGCGCCGCGCCTTGCTGTGGGTGGAAGCCATGAGGGCCCGCTCCTTTGCGGAAGATGTTCGGATAGCGAAGGATGCTACGGACCCGCGGAGTCCGCGACAAGGCCAGAACTCCAGCGTGATGCTCGATTCACTGGAGTTCTGATTCTCGCATCGCGCATCATCGGTCTTCTCGGCCGTTCGGAACGCGCTTACACTGCACTTGTGATCGCGCGACTGCGCGTTCGCGGGAAACTGGGGAATGTGAGCCCACGATGGATTTCGACGCCGAACTGATCCGAGCGCTGCAGGAGGACGGCCGCGCCAGCATCCGCTCGCTGGCCGTGCGACTCGACCAGTCCCGCGCCGCCGTCGCCGGGCGCCTGCGCGCCATGCTCGAGGACCGCACCGTGCGGGTCGTCGCCGCCGTGGACCCCGTGTTCCTCGGCCAGCACGTGCTCGCGCACGTGTCGATCCGCACCGACGGGGCCGTCGAGGTCGTCGCCGAGCATCTGCGCGACATGAACGAGACCGTGCTCGTCTCGGCCGTCGGCGGGGCTCACGACCTCGTGACCGAGGTGCGCCTCGGCACCATGGAGGATCTGCACGACCTGCTCGCCCAGATCCGCGCGATCGACGGCGTGCTCGACATCAACACGATCATCTACTCGACCGTCGTGAAGGGCTTCTTCGTGTCGGAGTACCACGGTGACGTGACGCTCGACACGATCGACGAGGATCTCATCGAGCACCTGCAGTCCGACGGGCGGATGAGCTTCCGGGCCCTCGGCGACGCGGTGCGCCTCTCCCCCTCGGCCGTCGCAACCCGGGTGCAGCGCCTGATCGACGGCGGCGTCATCAAGATCAGCGCGGTCGAGGCGCGCGGCCTCGCGCACCGGCAGCTGTCGATGGGCGTGGGACTCAACCTCAACCAGGACGACCAGGCCGTGATCGAGGAGCTCCGCACCGGACGCGGCATCGACTTCGCCGCCCGTACCCTCGGCCGCTTCGACGCCGTCGCGACGCTCGTCGAGCCCTCCGCGGGGGCGCTGTACGCGAGCCTGGAGAGGCTGCGGTCCTTGGCCGGCGTCACCCGGATCGAGGCCTGGCTGCACCTCGCGGTGCTCAAGGAGGACTACGCCCGCACGCTGCACGCGCCCGCGCTCACTGCCCGCCTGCACTGAGGGACGCGTCGAGCAGAGCGGACAAGGCTCGCGGCATCCGATCGAGCGGCAGCACGTCGATGACGTCGGCCGAGAACCGCGCCTTGCGGCCGGCCGCCGTGCCGGCGAACCGGTGCAGCTGTTCCTGGATGCTGCGGTCGCGCTGAGCCGGCTGACCCTGGAAGACCCGGAATCGTCCGAGCTCGCCGCGGGCGTCGAGGGTCTCCTGCACGAGATCGGGACCCGCCGCCGCGATGACCTCGTCTTCCAGGTCGCGTTCGCAGCCGAAGAACCCGATGCTCTCCGGACTCGCGCCCTGCTCCAGCATCCCGAGATCGACGAGCACTCGCGAGACGTAGCCCCCTTCGGCAGCGTCGTACAGACCGAGGATGCGCGCGACGTCGAGGGCTGAGCGCAGCGCGGAGACCCGGGTGCGCAGGTTGGTGATCCCGTCGAGGTCTGTGAGTTCGAGTGCGCGCACGTCGACACCTCTGCGGCGGGCGAGCGACCGGAAGGCGAGGCTGTCGCTGCGCCCCTCGAACAGCACGACCGTGCGCGGAACGGTCTGCGTCGTCGCCATGCCCCGACCCTACGCCTGCGGCGCGCCGTCACCGTCCGTTCACCGCACGCCGCCAGACTGCGAGCATGAGCGAATCCCCCCAGAGCGGCGAGGTGCCCGAGCCCGCCGCGACGGCGAACAGCGGCGCGGTCGGCGTCATCGGCCTCGACCTGCGCGGCGACGAGCCCGCCCCGAAGAAGCAGGTGTTCTCCTGGGCGCTGTGGGACTGGGCGACGCAGCCCTTCAACACCGTCATCCTCACGTTCATCTTCACGGCGCTGTACCTGACGACCGAGGCGTTCCTGCCCGCCGACGTCGCGGCTCTCGGTGAGGACGATCCGATCCGCAAGGCGGCCGAGGCGGACCTGGCGTCGGGCCTCGGACTCGGATCGACCATCGCGGGCATCGCGATCCTGCTCATCGCGCCGGTGCTCGGACAGCGGGCGGATGCCGCGGGACGACAGAAGCTCTGGCTCGGGATCGGCACGGGCGCGCTGATCGCCTGCATGTTCGGGCTGTGGTTCGTCGAGCCGACGCCGACACTGTTCTGGCTCGGCGTCGCTCTCATCTCCGCGGGTTCGGTGTTCGGCGAGATCGCGGCGGTGAACTCGAACGCCATGCTGATCGGCATCGCGAACCCCAGGACCGTCGGTCGCATCTCGGGCCTCGGGTGGGGGTTCGGCTACATCGGCGGCATCCTCGCCCTCGTGCTCGTCGTCGTGTTCTACATGCTCGACTGGTTCGGCCTGCCGGAGGACGGCGGCCTGCCGTTCCGCATCATCGCCGTGGGCTGCGCGATCTGGGCGGTCGTCTTCTCGATCCCGATCTTCCTCAACGTGCCGGAGCCGTCGCTGGGCCGCCCGGATCGCAAGGTCGGGTTCTTCGCCTCGTACGCGCTCCTCGTGAAGGACGTCGTCGGCCTGTACCGCAACCCCGAGACGCGCAACACGTTCTGGTTCCTGCTGTCGAGCGCCGTGTTCCGCGACGGCCTCGGCGGCGTCTTCGCCTTCGGCGCGATCATCGCGGGGCAGGTGTTCGGGTTCGAGTTCCTCGAGCTCGTGATCTTCGGGATCGCCGCGAACCTCATCGCGGGGGTGTCGACCATCATCGCCGGGCGCTTCGACGACACGTACGGGCCCAAGCGCATCATCCTCGTGTCGCTCGCGTCGATGGTGATCGCCGGCCTCGCGGTGTTCTTCCTCGTGGATGCCGGGACGGTGGTGTTCTGGATCGGCGGCCTGATCCTGTGCGCGTTCGTCGGCCCGGCGCAGGCCGCCGCGCGGTCGTTCCTCGCCCGGGTCACCCCGGCGGGGCGCGAGGGCGAGATCTTCGGCCTGTACGCCACGACCGGTCGCGCGGCCAGCTGGATGTCGTCGGGCGCCTGGACGCTGCTGATCGTGCTCACCGGCGCGACCGCGTTCGGCATCGTCGGCATCGTGATCGTGCTGATCGCGGGGTTCCTCCTGCTGCTGCCGGTCAAGGCGACCCCGAACGCGGCGGTGTCCGGACGGGAGTAGCCTGACCGCGTGACGGTCATCATCGCGTTCCTCGCCAACGTTCTCGTCGCGATCGCGAAGACCGTGGCGGCCGCGCTCACGTCGTCGGCCTCGATGGTCGCCGAGGCGGCGCACTCCTGGGCGGACGCCGGCAACGAGATCTTCCTGCTGATCGCCGACCGCCGCGGGGCGAAGGCCAAGGACGAGCGGCATCCCCTGGGCTACGGGCGCGCGGCGTTCGTGTGGTCTCTGATCGCCGCGTTCGGGATCTTCACCGCGGGGTCGATCGTGTCGATCATGCACGGCGTGCAGGAGCTCAGCGAGACCGGTCCGGTGGAGAGCCCGGTCATCGCGTACACCGTGCTCGGCATCGCGTTCGTCCTCGAGGGCGCGTCGTTCACGCAGGCGCTCGTACGCTCGCGGCGCCTGGCACGCGAGCGCGGAGCCTCGACCTGGGACTACGTGCTCGAGACGAGCGACACGACTCTGCGTGCGGTGTTCTTCGAGGACATGGCGGCCCTCATCGGCCTCGCGCTCGCGGGCGGGGCGATCGCCCTGCATCAGATCACCGGCGTCGCGGCGTGGGACGCCGTGGGGTCGATCCTCGTCGGCATCCTCCTGGGGATCGTCGCGATCATCCTCATCGGAAGGAACATCGCGTTCCTCGTCGGCACGAGCGCGACGCCCGAACTGCGGAATCGGGTCGGTCGCGCGCTGCTCACCTCGCCGCAGGTGCAGCGGGTGACCTATCTGCACATCGAGTACGTCGGGCCGAACCGGCTGTTCCTCGTTGCCGAAGTCGACCTCACGGGCGATGCGCGCGAGCACGACGTGGCGAGCAGGCTGCGCGACGTCGAACGTCAGATCGAAGCGCACCCCGTCGTCGAGACGGTCGTGCTGTCGCTCTCGGTCGACGACGAGATCTCGCTCGACTTCGGTCAGGATGCAGTCTGAACGGTAGGTCACGGCGCCCGCACCGCTCGCGTCCTGTCGACAGGGCCGGTCGACTCGACTCGCGCCGACATCCCGATGCGCTCGGACGGCCGGCCCGACTCGGGTTGTGCGACCGCGCGCGTCCGTGAACGTCTACCGGGCCGTCGCCTGCGCGCAAAGGTGCGCATCGCGCTGAGCAGCGGCGTGCGCCAGAGCTGATCGGGGTCCCACCATGCGGGGCCCCGCACCTGGGGCACGCCACCGTGCATGCGGATCTCCCATCCCGAGCCGTCGAGGGATCGATGGTGCCACCAGCACAGCGGCACACCGTTGTCGGTGTCGGTCGGCCCGCCGCGCGCATGCTCGACGACGTGGTGGATCTCGCACCAACCGGCCGGGACATGACACCCGGGGATCAGGCACTCCTTGTCGCGAGCGACGATCGCGCGTCGCTGGTGAACCGTGAAGACGCGCTCGGTGCTGCTGATTCCGATGATCCGCCCCTCGTCGAGGAGAACCCTCTGGATCGTGCCCGTGCATCCCGTCTGCCCCGCCACCCGAGCGGGAACTGCCGCGCGCGGGTGCCCATGCGCACCCGGCAACTCTGCCCGACCGGAACCGCTCGCGAGGTCATTGACGTCCATCGTGACCACGAGAGTCGGGGACGCACCGCCCAGCGTGGGCATGTCCTTGTGCCGAGCCGCGATCGCGAGCGCTGCGGCAAAGGCGTCGTGGCGCTTCTGCAGCGCCGTGCGGGGGTCGATCACCCTCCGCATGTCGCTGTTGAAATAGTCGAGGTCTTGCACGCAGTCCCCACCGGGCACGCCGTCCTCCGCCTCCGCGAACGCGACCCGCGGGCGCGAAGGCCCGTCGCCCGCAGGGTTGTTCATGGCATCGAGGATCGTCTCGAGCTGCGCCGCCACCTCAGGCGACAGCCAGCCTCGGATCGGTCGGAGCCCGTCGCGCACGCGGCCGATCGTGAGCCCGCGCCGATGCTGAGCATTCGCATCGTCGGGCTCGGCGCCGTCTGGATCGAGGACGGCCGCGAGCGCCTGCGCGAGGACGCCGAGGTCGTCGGGCGTCGGCACCGGCCCCTGCAGCGCCGAGCCCGTTCCCGCATCCATCCCGACCGTCTCCGCGTCGGCGGACGTGTAGCCGGTCCGCGCGGCGTCGGCGATGCACTCATCGGCCTCCGCACGCTCGTCGATCGTCAGCCGGTCACGGCATTCCTCGAGCGGCCTCGTCGCCGCCAGGAACCCGGCGACGGACAGAGCGCCGTCGAGCATCGCGTCGCGGAGCGCGGGCCATCGCGCGGGCAACCGCTCGCCCGACACGATGCTGACATCGCGCCGCACGAGGTCGACCACCGTGCCGATCCTGGTTGCTCCGGCGGCGTCCGTCGCCAGGGTGCGCTGCAGCAGTTCGCTCTGCGAGCGGCAACCCGCGTCGTGTGGAAGGTCGACCGGGTCGCCGTTCGCGATGGTCTCGACGATCACGGCTTCGAGACGCCGAAGTGCGGCGCCCGCGGTCGACAGGACCTCGAGTCGTTCGCCGGAGGAGAGCCCCGCGAGTGTGTCATCGCGCAGCATCGCATCGAGGTCGGAGACGACCCGATCGAGGCGATGGCGGGAGGCGGTGGGCATACCCCCATACAAGTCGTGGCCACCGACATTCCGAGGCTCCGACGACGGATTTATCCCCCGTTCAGAGGGGTATTCCGGAACACGATCAGGGAAGGGGTGAACACGAAGCGGAGCGCGCTCACACGTCCCAGTTGTCGGCGAGCTTTCCGAGCAGGCGGGCGAGCTCGGCACGTTCCTCGTCGCTGAAGACCGCGAGCGCCTTGCCCAGCACCTCGCGCCGTTCCCCGCGGACACCGCGGACGAGCGAGCGCCCTTCGTCGGTGAGAGCGATGCGGGTGCGGCGCGCGTCGTCGGGGTCGGCCTCGCGACGCAGCCACCCGTGCGCGACACCCTGCTGCACGAGTCGCGACGCCCGGGGCTGATCCACGCCGATCGCGGCGCCGAGGTCGCTCACACTGAGCGGGGCTGATGCTGCGGCGAGCGCCTCGAGCAGGCGCATGCGCGCAGGACCGCCGAACCGTCCGGAGGGGTCGCCCATCCACGGCGGCATTCCGGGATGACCGGGTCGCCCGGGGTGGCCGTGCTCGAAGTGGTCGGGGTGCGGGCCGCCGTGCCAGCCGTGCGGACCGCCGCGTCCGCCGGGGCCGCGGCCCCGCTCACCGGGGCGGCGTCCGCGCAGGCGTGACAGGGCGCGGGCGATGGCCTCGGCGGGGTCGTTGTCTGCGTCGCTCACGTGTCCAATTTTACATGCGACTTGACATGCATTCGTAACGCATGTCACACTACATGTACATGCACTGTGACAAGCACATGCTCACTGACAACCAAGGACTCCA
The DNA here is from genome assembly GCF_044749125.1 of Microbacterium sp. NPDC089696. Lineage (NCBI taxonomy): Bacteria > Bacillati > Actinomycetota > Actinomycetes > Micrococcales > Microbacteriaceae > Microbacterium > Microbacterium sp. NPDC089696. The sequence continues at coordinate 21,865 of NZ_JBIVHF010000005.1, forward strand.
CCCATGAACACCACGGACACACAGAATCCCGAGAACACCCCGAGCTCCGACCGCCCCTTCGGTTACTGGCTGAAGGCCGTCGATCGCCTCATGGCGGCCGAGTTCGCCACCGCCTTCGAGGGCGAGCACGCGAGCCGCCGCGACTGGCGCCTCCTGAACGCCGTCGACGGCACCGCCGCTCCGCGACGCCCGCTGTCGCCGCACAAGCTGCACGGGCTCGTCGAGCGCGGCTGGATCGTCGCCGACGGCGACGGTTGGACGCTGACCGACGAGGGACGCGTCGCGAAGGACCGCCTCGGCGGCATCGTCGACGGCATCCGCGCGAAGGTCGGCGACGCCGTCTCGCCCGACGATCTCGCGACCACGATCGCGTCGCTCGAGCAGATCGCCCGCGCATTCGGCTGGGACGAGGAGACCCCTCTCCCCCGCGGTCGGAGGCACGGGCGCGGCTTCGGTCGGCGTCACGGCTTCGGCCCCCGGCACGGCTTCGGCGGACGCGGCTTCGGCCGCCGGCACACCCATCCGTTCGACCCGGATCTCGGTCCGGACGGCGAGCCGGGCGACTGCGGACACCGCGGCCACGCCGGTCACGACCGCTTCCGGCACGGACACGGCGAGCACGAGTTCGCCGGCCACGAGCACGGCACGGCCCACACCCACGGCGACGCATCCGGCGAGCACCGCCACGGAGGACGCGGCGTCCACGGACACGGATTCCACGGACACGGACACCCGGGACACCCCGGCGCCCGCGCGGCCCGCATGGCGCAGCACGCCTTCGAACGCGGCTTCGACGCCGGCTACTCCCGCGGACGCGACGCCTGATCGCATCCGTCCTCGAACGCCCCTTCCGGTCCGTCGGAGGGGGCGTTCCGCATCCCGGCACCGCCAACCGCGCCACCGCCGCCCGCCAGCCGCGCCCGATCCGGTCACCTGCTCGAGATGCGGATGCCGCCCCGCGCATCCGGATCCGGCGCGGTGTGTTGGATCTCAGCCCGAGCGCAGGGCGGGGAGGATGACCTGGTCGACGAGCTCCGTGACGGCCGCGGGCTCGAGGGCGCGGCGACGCAGGCTCACACTGCCGAACGCCGCGGTCGGCACGATCCCGGCGATGACCGCGACGGGAGCGTCCACCCTGACCTCGCCGCGGTCCCGCCACCGTTCGATCACGCTCGTCAGCACGGCGACCGGCGGCCCGCCGATGACGCGATAGGCGACCTCGCGCAGTTCCTCATCGCGGCCGATCTCGCTGAGGATGCTGGCGAGCACGCCCGCGGTCCGCTCATCGGCCTCGGCGAAGTGCAGCGCCGCCGCGAGCAGGTCTCCGCGCAGCGTGCCGGTGTCGGGCGCCTCGGTCGCGATCTGCAGCGCGCGGACGGCGGCGACCACGAGTTCGGCCTTGGTCTCCCACCGGCGATAGATGGCGGAGCGGCCGCAGTGCGCGCGGTGGGCGACCGCGGCGATCGTCGTCCCGGGGTAGCCATTCTCGATCAGGAGGTCCTGCACGGCGGTGAGGATCGACGCCTCGACGCCGGGATCACGCGGCCGGCCGGCCGTCCTGATCACCTCACCCGCTGACATGATGCCCATTGTATATTTCGAGACCGAGTAGTACCGTTACATACCGGTACCACTCAGTACCGTATTCAGTCCGCGATGAAGGAGCTGTCATGGTCACCACCGTCCCCGCCGAGCGGACCGCCACCCGGTCCCGCACGCGCACCATCCTCACGCTGTCCGCCGCTGTCGTCGTCGCGATCGCCGCGAACGCCGTCGTCGCGGCCGTGGCCGTCGCCTCCGGGGCACCCGCGACGTACGGTCCGCTCACCCTCCCCGCCTACGGCCTGTTCACCGCCCTCGGGGTCATCGCCGGCTGGATCGGCTGGGCCCTCGTCCAGCGCAAGGCGCACGACCCGCGCCGCACGCTCTCGATCCTCGTCCCGGCGGTCACGGTGGTGTCGTTCGTCCCCGATGTGCTGCTGCTCGTCCTCGGCTTCATCCCCGGAACGACCACCGGCGCCGTGATCGCCCTCATGGTGATGCACCTCGTCGTCGTCGCGGTCGCCGTGCCCGCGTACGCCTTCGCGTCCCGCGCGCACTGAGCCAGCGGCCCGGACGGAGGCGATGACGCCGAGGCAGGACGATCCCCGGGAGAACTCCCTACCTCCGCGCCATGCCCTACGCCGGAGGCAGCACGAGAAGCGTCAGAGACGCGCCATCTCCGCTCGACCAGGGGAACGACGTCGTGGTGGCGAGGAACACGCCCATCGCGATCGCGCCGAGCAGCACCAGGGCGAGCACCAGGAAGATCACGCCGGACAGCACGCGATAACCGCCCGAGGTCGGGGCCTCGGGCGCGATGGACGGCTGGGCCCAGTCGTCGGCGACGGCCGCGGGGCGATCATCGGAGGAGGCGTCCGCCACGGGGGCGGGGCGGCGCGTCGAGCGGAGCTGCGCCTCGGGCGGAGGCGGCGGGATCACGTCGTCCGCGGGCGGGATGTGCGGAGGCGGGGGCGTCTCGGCCTCCGGAGCGCCGGGGACGGACGGCGCCGGCGGAAGGAGGCCGTCCGGGATCGGGGTTTCGGGCGGGGGCGGCGGCACGACCGCATCCGTCGTCGGATCCTGCGGGTTCGTGCCGTCGCTCATGTCAGCCTCCCAGTGCTCCCACGTCGGTGACTCCCACGTCGGTGCGGTGGAAGTTCTGGAACGAGCGGGATGCCGTGGGCCCGCGCTGCCCCTGGTAGCGGTTGCCGTACGGACCGGAGCCGTACGGGTTCTCGGCCGGCGACGTCAGGCGGAAGAAGCACAGCTGCCCGATCTTCATCCCGGGCCAGAGCTTGATCGGCAGGGTCGCCACGTTCGCGAGCTCGAGCGTGACATGACCGGTGAACCCGGGGTCGATGAACCCCGCGGTCGAATGCGTGATGAGGCCGAGGCGACCCAGCGAGGACTTCCCCTCGAGGCGCGCGGCGACGTCGTCGGGCAGCGTGACCTGCTCGAAGGTCGCGCCGAGCGCGAACTCCCCGGGGTGCAGGATGAACGGCTCGTCGGGATCGACCTCGATCAGGCGCGTGAGCTCCGGCTGGTCGACCGAGGGGTCGATGAACGGATACTTGTGGTTGTCGAACAGGCGGAAGTAGCGGTCCAGGCGCACGTCGATGCTCGACGGCTGGATCATCTCCGGCTCGTGCGGGGCCAGGCCGATGCGGCCCGTGGCGAGTTCGGCCCTGATATCGCGATCGCTGAGAAGCACGGCACCAGCCTAGTTGCCGCGCCGCGGCCGCGCTTTGGCCGTGACGCGACGGACAGGTAGGCTTGCGATCACCTGCTCCTCGGATGCGGGTGCGGGGCTGTAGTTCAATGGTAGAACTTCTGCTTCCCAAGCAGACAGCGCGGGTTCGATTCCCGTCAGCCCCTCCACATCACCGTTCCGGCGGTCCTGCGGGGATATCCCGCCGTCATCGGGTGTCGACGATAGTCCCGTCGACACCGAAGCGTCGCCACCGCCCATGCCCCACCATGACCGGTTCGGATGCGGCATCCCGCACGACGAGGGCGGAGTCGTCGTCGAGGAACCATACCTGCTGACGGCTGCGCGCGGCGCCCTGCGACGCCCAGTCCTCGGCATCCGCCGGCATCCACTCCGCACCGAGGTGGCCGAGGAAGAACCAGTCGAACAGCGGCACGACCGGTGCGACGGCGTCGAGGCCGAACATCTCGAGCTCCTCCTGGTCGTCGAAGTCCTCGGGCCAGCGGTCCAGCGCACGGGCGAAGACCATCGACCCCGCGCTCCATCCCACGTACACCTTCTCCTCGAGGAGTTCGGCGAGCACCGGGGCGAGGCCCGTCTCGGCCCAGGCGTGCGCGAGCCAGAGGTTACTGCCGCCGTAGCCGAGGATCACGTCGGCAGCCCGCAGCCGCGACTCGACGAGGGCGCGCGGTCCCGCGAACAGCGACGCCACGTCGAACTCCGCCCACCCCAGCGACCGCAGCGCGTCGAGGTGATCGACCAGCGTCGAGCTGTCGCCCGGGAAGCCGAGGATCCCGTCGATCACGACGACGATCCGTGATTCTGACAGGGGCCTCCCGATGAGCTCGACGAGGGCGTCGCGGATCGCGTCGTTCGTGATCCCGTTCGAGGTGAGGAGCATCCGCATCGGCCCAGAGTAGGGCACGACCGTCCGACGTCGTCCCATCCGATTCTGCGCCGGTTCCGAACAGGTCGTGAGGGCGCGTTCGGCGCGCCCACGACGACACCGCTCTCACGACCGACAGGAGCCGCGATGATCGAGACCTCGACCCCGCCGTTGGCCGCGCTCGACGGCTATCGCAACGTCACCGACCTCCTCATCGCGCGCACCGCAGCCGCCCCCGACCACGTCGCCTTCGAGGTGGAGGATGCCGGGACCTGGCGTCCCGTGACGACGAGCGCCTTCACCGCCGAGGTGCGCGCCCTGGCGAAGGGCTTCATCGCCCGCGGCGTGCGGGTCGGCGACCCGATCGCCATCATGGCGCCGACGCGCTACGAGTGGGCCGTCGCCGATCTCGCATCCTGGTTCGCCGGCGCGGTCGTCGTGCCGATCTACGACACGTCGTCGCCCTCGCAGGTCGATGCGATCGTCGCGGACGCGGGGGTGCGCCTGGCGATCGGCGGCTCAACGGAGCATGTCGCCCTGCTGCGCGATGCGCTCGCGCAGTCCTCCGGCGAGTCGCTCGGCGCGTGGACCATGGATGCCGCGGCATCCGGTTCTCTCGCCGATCTGATCGCCGCGGGTGCGGCTGTGTCCGACGAGGAGCTCGAGTCGCGCCGGACCGCAGCCGACCAGGCCGACCCCGCGACGATCGTCTACACCTCGGGGACGACCGGCGATCCCAAGGGCGTCGTGCTGACGCATCGGAACTTCCTCGGGCAGGTGCTGAACATCGCCGCCGCGTACCGCGACATCGTCCGGGAGGACGGCAACACGGTCATCTTCCTCCCCCTCGCGCATGTGCTCGCGCGCGGGCTCCAGCTCATCTGCCTCGCGAGCGGCATGCGGATCGCGCACCTGTCCGATCCGTCGTCCGTCGTCGCCACGCTCGACACCCTGCGCCCGACCTTCCTCGTGGTCGTGCCCCGGGTGCTGCAGAAGATCCAGGCCGCCGCTGCCGCCAAAGCCGCGGACAAGGGCCTCTCCGCGGTCTGGGATCGCGCCGTGTCCACGGCCATCGCGTGGGGGCGCCGCGCCGAGCGGATCGACTCCGGCCGCTCCGCAGGGCGCGACCTCGGCCTCGCTCTGCGCCACCGGTTCTTCGACGCGCTCTTCTACCGTCGACTCCGCACGGTCATGGGCGGCCGCGTCGGCTACGTCCTGTCGGGCGGGGCGGCGCTCGACGCCGACATATCGCTGTTCTTCCGCGGCCTCGGCGTCCCCGTGATCGAGGGGTACGGCCTCACCGAGACGACGGCTCCGCTCACCGGCAACCTGCCCGGCCGCATCACCTCCGGCACCGTGGGGCCGCCGCTCCCCGGACTCACCGTGCGCATCGGCGACGACGGCGAGGTGCTCGCCCGCGGTGTGGGCGTGTTCGCCGGCTACCGCGATCCGGTGCACGACGAGAGCGCGTTCGTCGACGGGTTCTTCCGCACGGGAGACCTCGGGCGACTCGACGAGCACGGCAACCTGGTCCTCGAGGGCCGGGTCAAGGACGTCATCGTGACGTCGAACGGCAAGACGATCGTGCCGACGCGGTGGGAGAGCGCGGTCGAGGCCGATCCGCTCGTCTCGCACGCCATGATGGTCGGCGAGGGCAAGCCGTACCTCTCGGCGCTGCTCGTGCTCGATCCGGAGCAGGCACGCTCCGATGCCGAACGCGCATCGAGCGGCCCGGCCGACATCCGCGAGGTGGACGACCCGTCGCTGCGCGAGCGCCTCCAGCGGGTCGTCGACGCCGCGAACGCCCTGGTCGCGCGCAGCGAGCAGGTGCGCCGGTTCACCGTCGTCCTCGCCGACCTCGACGACCGAGGCCTCGTCACGCCGACCATGAAGCTCAAGCGCGGCGTCGTCCTGGACCGCGCGGCCTCCGTCGTCGACGCCCTGTACATCTGAGAATCGAGAAGAGCACCATGTCGTCACCGACCCCCTCGCCTGCCCGCTCGTCCCGCACCACGATCGTCGCGATCGTCGTGGCACTGCTCATCGGCGCCCTCGTGGCGCTCGCGGGCAGCCAGGGCGGCGCGACGATCGCCGGGATCCCCCTGTTCGCGCTCGCCGTGGCGGCGGCGTTCGCGATCCAGGTGATCGCCTTCATCCCGGCGGCGATCCTGCGCACCGAGCGGTTCTTCGACCTCACCGGCAGCCTCACGTTCATCGCGATCTCCGTGGCCCTGGTGCTGCTCTCGCCGCGGACCGACGCCCTCAGCTGGATCCTCGCGGCGATGGTGATGGTCTGGGCCGTGCGTCTCGGTACGTTCCTCGCGCGCCGGGTGCACCGGGCAGGATCCGACGGACGCTTCGACGAGATCAAGAGCTCACCGCTGCGCTTCCTGCAGACCTGGGTGATCCAGGGAGCCTGGGTGTCGCTCACCGCGGCAGCCGCCTGGATCGCGATCGGCGCGGATGCGAGGGACCGGGCTCCGTTCGGATGGGTGAGCGTGGTCGGTGTGATCGTGTGGGCGGTCGGCCTGGCGATCGAGGTCGTCGCCGATGCGCAGAAGTCGCGCTTCCGCGCCGACCCCGCCCACAAGGACGAGTTCATCCGCACCGGTCTGTGGTCGCGCTCGCGGCATCCCAACTACTTCGGCGAGATCGTGGTCTGGGTCGGCGTGTTCGTCACCGCGGCGCCCGCGCTGGTCGGCTGGCAGTGGGTCGCGGTGACCTCCCCGCTGTTCGTCATCCTGCTCCTCACGCGGGTGAGCGGCATCCCGCTGCTCGAGGCGCGCGCCGAGAAGAAGTGGGGCGACCGCGCAGACTACGTCGCCTACCGCGACAGCACCCCGGTGCTGATCCCGCGGCTCACCGCGCCGCGCGCGCGGGAGACCGCGAAGTAGGTCCGGGGCGTACCACTCCCCGCCTGCCCGCACAAGCACCAGCGGCAGTTCGTCGGCCGTGGGATCCTCGGGTCATGGAAGCCGTCGTCCCACCCGTGCCGCTCAGCGCGGACGCTGCGCGCGCGACCGAGTGCGCGATGATGGCCGAGGCGTCTTCCGGCAGCACCTCTGCCCTTGCCGGAGTGTACGACCTCACGTCTGCGAAGGTGTTCGGACTGGTGCTGGGAGTCCTCGGCGACCGGTCGAGCGCTGAGCACGTGCTCCAGGAGGCCTACCTCGACGTGTGGCGTCGGGCGCACGAGTTCGGCGGCGAGAAGGTGTCCGTGACCGCATGGGTGTGCGGGATCGCGCATCGGCTCGCGGTCGAGCACCTGCGCGCGGCGGGCTCATCGGGCGCGGCGGTCTCGACCGACGAGAACGACTGCGTTGCACTCGCCTACTACTCCGGCCTCAGTCAGGCCGAGATCGCCGCCCGCACCGGGCAGACCCTCGACGTGGTGCGGACGCGAACCCGCGTCGGACTCTCGCAACTGAGCAACAGCGCCTCCGCTCCTCGCGCACCGCTCACCGCCTGACGGCGCGATACGGAGCGACGGCATCCGCTCCGCGGTCGGGACGTAGGCTATGGCGTGGAGGGAGGACGCTTTCGCGGGGATCCTCCTACGCCGATGCCTTCGCCTCCCCCGCTTGCACCCGGGGGCGTCGCGTCAGGCGTCCATCGTCTCGAGGGCGGCCCGGACGGCGATCGTGCGTGTGAGATGGACAGGCAGGCCCGTGGCCGAGAGCACTACTGCGGCCATGGATGAGGAGTATCCGAAGCAGTCGAGCACGATCGAGGTCGCGCCCTTCTCGGCGAGTTCGCGTGCGGCGGCGGCGATCTTGCGGTCGGTAGCCGTGTACGGGTCGGCGGCGGCGACAGGCACCCGACCTCCGACGCGAGCCTCCCAGCGCCCCCGCGACTCCTCGACCTGCTCGGGTACGGGGTTCATGACGCCGAAGCCCCGAACGCTCTCGACGATCGCCTGCTGCGCGAGGGGTTCGGCGGCGTAGACGGGGATCGACGTCGCGAACGGCTCGAAGTGCCCGGTGCACATGAGCAACGCGGCCTCGGCGCCGTCGTCCGCCGCCCGCTCGACCGCCGCGGCGATGAACGGCAGCACGCGCGCGTGCACCATCGACACCCGCGAGCCGTCGCGCATGCGTGAGACGAGCGGCACCTCGTCGCCGACCGGCGCGATCGCCGCGAGGTCGTCGGCGGTCGCATGATCGAGCGCGCCGTACTCCGCGTACCGCCGCCCCTCGAGGGCCGGGAGCAGATCGGGCAGCACGTCGACGCGCGGCGACTGCCCGATCGTCACGAGCGCGAGCAGGCCGGTCATACCGCTGCCGCCTCGGCCGCGGCGAGGCCCTCGGCGATCACCTCGCGGCGGTGCTCGCGCGTCCACGCCGAGCGCGGGTCCGACGGCGGCACGGCCGCGAGCAGCGCGCGGGTATAGGGATGCTGCGGGTCGCGAAGCACCTCGGCGACCGGCCCGCGCTCGACGATGCGTCCGAGGTGCATGACCTGCACGTCGTCGGCGATCTCGGCGACCACGGACAGGTCGTGCGTGATGAAGAGATAGGTGAGGCCGAGCGTGTCCTGCAGCTCGCGCATGAGCTCGAGCACCTGGGCCTGCACCGACACGTCGAGCGCCGAGACCGGCTCGTCGGCGACCACGAGCCGCGGGCGCAGCACGAGCGCGCGGGCGATGCCGATGCGCTGACGCTGTCCGCCCGAGAACTCGTGCGGGAAGCGTCCGGCGTGATCGGCCTGCAGCCCCACGAGCTCGAGCGACTCGACCACGCGATCGCGTCGCTCCGAGGCGGAGAGCGCGGTGTGACGGCGCAGCGGCTCGTCGAGCGAGTCGCCGACCTTCCAGCGCGGGTCGAGCGAGGCGTACGTGTCCTGGAAGATGATCTGCGCGTCGCTGCGCCAGCGCCGCAGCTCCTCGGGGTTCATGCCGAGCACGTCGCGTCCGTCGAAGCGCACCGATCCGGACGTGGGGTCGATCAATCGCAGCACTGCGCGCCCGGTCGTGGACTTGCCCGAACCGGACTCGCCCACGATCGCGAGCGTGCGCCCGGCATCGACCGCGAAGCTCACGCCGTCGATCGCCGGGATCGTCTCGGCCTTGCGTCCGCGGCCCCGGGTGTAGTGCTTCACGAGGTCGGTGACCTCCAGCAGCGGCTGCGCGGGGGATGCCGTCTCGATGCGCGCGCGCACGGGCTCGGTGATCGCCGGCGGGCGGAAGCTCAGCAGCCGCTTGGTGTACTCGGCCTGCGGGTTCTCGAACAGTTCGGTGACCTCGGCGGTCTCGACGAGCGACCCCTGGTGCATGACCGCCACGCGCTGACAGCTCTGCGCCACGACGCCGAGGTCGTGCGTGATGAGGAGGATCGCGGTGCCGTGCTCCTCCTGGAGGCCGACCATGAGGTCGAGGATCTGCGCCTGCGTCGTCACGTCGAGGGCCGTGGTGGGCTCGTCCGCGATGAGCAGCGTCGGCTCGCACGACATGGCCATCGCGATCATGACGCGCTGCCGCATGCCGCCGGAGAGCTGGAAGGGGTAGTCGGTCATGATGCGGTCCGGTCGACGGATGCCGACCATGTCGAGCAGTTCCACGCCACGACGCCACGCGGCCTTGCGACTCATCCCCCGGTGCCGGCGCAGCGGCTCGGTGAGCTGGTCGCCGATCGTGAAGACCGGGTTGAGCGCGGTGAGCGGCTCCTGGAAGATCGTGCCGACCCGCCCGCCGCGCACCTGCCGGAGGCGGCGCTCGCTCGCCGCAGCGAGGTCCTCCCCCTCCAGCAGGATGCGCCCGGACACCGTCGCCGAGGGAGTGGGCAGCATCCGCAGGATCGACATCGCGGTCATGCTCTTGCCGCTGCCCGACTCGCCCACGAGGCCGAGCATCTCGCCGGGACGGATCTCGAGCGAGACGTCGTCGACGGGCACGACGAGACCTCGCGACGTGGGGATCTCGACGCGGAGACCTTCGATGCGCAGCAGCTCGGTCATGGGGTTCTCCTCGGGGCGGGTCGGGGGCAGCGGATGCGGGTCAGACGGCGGCGGCCGCGGTGGCGCCCAGCGTCTGGAAGCGCTGGTTGTCGCCGTAGAGCGCGAGCATGTGCGCGAACTCGGGCTCGTCGTGGAACGCGACCTGACCGGTGCCGAAGCCCTTGGCGACCTCGACCGCGAAGCGGGCGGCGAGCGCGATGTCGGTCTCGTGGCTCGCCCCCGTGGCGCACCCGGCGACCGCGGTCACGGTGGTCAGGGCGACACCGACGACGGGCGCCGAGGTGGCGACGGCCGGCTGCAGGATCGAGTTCACGTGGTGCAGGTCGTTGCCGTAGGGCGTGATGTCCTGCTGCGCGAGCGGCAGGATCTTCGCGGGCTCGCCCGACACGGTCTCGAGCACCGCGACGAGGTCGGGGGCCGGGCGCAGGATGTAGCCCTCCTTGACGGTCGGCGAGATCGCGACACCGCGGTGGTTGAGGATGCGGTTGCCCTTGGTCGTGTCGATCGAGACGATCGCGTCCATGTCGGCGGTGACCTCGTTGGCGTTCATAGTCGCGATGTCGACGGCCGACGACATGAACGGCACCGGGTCGTGCGGCTCGGTCGGCGCGTCGGGGTCGACGTGCGTGCACACGACGACGTCTCCCGCCACACGGTCGCCGCGCGAGGCCATCTGCAGCAGTTTGGCGGCGGCGGCGAGCGCGGCGGCCGCGCCGTCGGCGTCGCTGACCAGGCCGATGAGCTCGGGTCGGGCGCCGACGCCGCCGAGACGGCCGATGATGCCGAGCGTGGGGGCGTCGCCGCCCGTGCTGCGGCCGGCGGTGCCGGGGATCACGACGCGCACGAAGTCGGTCGCGCCGCGCTCGGCGGAGACGGTCTCCACCTCGATCGTGGCGTCGGCCGGGGCGAAGGTGCGCAGGTGCGCGGCGAGCGAGGCGCCGGAGGCCGACGGGGAGTCGAGCAGGTCGACGACGGGGAGGACGTGGTTGAGCATGAGGATCTTTCCGGTGAGGTGTGGGAGTCAGGCCTGGGAGTGCAGGCCGAGGTAGCGGAGGGTCGTGGCGGCGTACACCTTGGCGGCGAGGACGACGTCGGCGGCGGGGGCCTTTTCGTCGAAACCGTGGATGGTGGCGAGTTCGGCGGGCCCGTACTGCAGCACCGGGATGCCGTGGCTGCGGAACGTGCGCGCGTCGGAGGACGCCCACTGCAGGACGCCCTTCGCCTCGGGGTCGCTGATGTCGCGCAGCGCGCCGATGAGCGTCTCGACGATGGGGTCGGTGGGGAGGGTCCAGTTGGGCTCGCTGCGGAAGCCGAGCGGCTCGAGCGTCGCCTCGATGCCCTCCTCGGCGAGGATCTCGATGATGCGGTCGTTGACCTGCTCGCGCGAGAGGCCGATCGGCACCCGGGTGTCGACCTCGACGATCGCCCTGTCGGAGACCACGTTGGTCGAGGTGCCGCCCGAGATCCTGCCGATGTTGATCGTGACGTGCTCGAACACGTCGCCGATGCCCGCGCCGTAGCCCTCGCGCTCCTCGGCGTACGCCTTGGACTCGGCGATCAGCTCCCGGACGTCCTCGGGGGCGTCCGGCACCATGTCCCAGAGCTTCTGCAGAGCGACGATGGCCTTCGCGGCGAGCAGGTTCGCGCTCACGCCGTGCAGCGGCTGCAGGCTGCCGTGGCCCGGCTTGCCGTCGATGATCATCCGGAACCAGTTGCTGCCCTTCTGACCGATCGTGGGGTGCGAGCGCTCGGCCGGCTCGGCGATCACGCCGGCGGTCACGCCGTCGAGGTGGCCCTGCTCGAGCACCCAGTCGGCACCGCCGCGGTCGCCGGTCTCCTCGTCGCACACTCCGAGGAAGGTGAGGGAGCCCGCGACGGGCACGCCGAGCTCGGCCAGGAGCCCGTACACGAACAGCGCGCCGGCGAGGCCGGCCTTCATGTCGCTCGCGCCGCGTCCGCGCAGGTAGCCGTCGACGACGTCGCCCGCGAACGGCGGGAAGCTCCAGCGCGAGGTGTCGCCGACGGGGACGACGTCGTAGTGTCCGGTGAGCACGAGGTGGCGGTCGCCGTCGGCGGTGTCGCCGCTGCGGGAGAGGACGTTGAGGCGGCCGGTCGCGGCCTCGCCGATCACCTCGGCATCCAGACCGCGCTCGCGCAGCCAGGCGGCCGTGAAGTCGGCGATCTCGGTGCAGTCGCCGGACGGGTTCTCGCTGGGGATGCGGATCATCGCTCCCGCGAGCTCGAGCAGCTCGTCCGATCGCCGGTCGATCTCCTCGAGGAGCCGCTGCTCCCACGCTGCCGTGTCCATCGTGTCCTTCTTCTCTCGTCTCGTGTCGTCTGCGGTGGTGCCCCGGCCGGGGCTCGGGCGCCCCGGCCGGGAGGAGGGGGTCAGCCCTGGACGCTCAGTTGAGCGAACCGGATGATGCCGTCGGGGTAGGAGGTGTAGCCCTCCGTGCCCTCGTGCAGGCCGACCACGATGTTGTACTCGTACAGGTACGCCCACGGAGCATCCGCCGTGATGAGCTCCTGGATCTCCTTGTAGTCCTCGTTGCGGACGTCGGCGTCGGTCTCGCCGGCCGCCTTCTGCCACAGCTCGTCCACCCGGGGGTTCGAGTAGTTCATGTAGTTGCTGGAGGTGTCGGTCGTCATCAGCAGGCCCAGGTGGTACTGCGGGTCGTTGACGAACGAGGTCCAGCGGGAGATGTACGCCTGCACCTGCTTGGTGTCGAGCGCCTCGAGGAACTGCGCGCGCGCCATGTTCTTGATGTTCATGGTGACGCCGATCTCGGCGAGCTCCGCCTGGATCAGCACGGCGTCGTCGGACCAGTCCTGGAACCCGCCGCCGAGCGTGAAGTCGAACGAGAACCCGTCGGGGTAGCCGGCGTCGGCGAGCAGCTCCTTCGCCTTGTCGAGGTCGTGCTCGTAGCCGTAGGTGCTGTCGTCGAATCCGGGCATCGAGCTCGGCACGGCCGAGGTCATCGGGCTCGCCTGCCCCTGCATGACGTCGTCGATGAGCTTCTCGTAGGGGATCGCGTAGCTGATCGCCTCACGGACCTTCGGGTCGTCGAACGGCGCGACGGCGTTGTTCATCGCGAAGAACAGCGTCTTGTTGCTCGCGCGGGAGTCGATCACGACGCCGTCGGTGTCCTCGAGGGAGGCCACGTCTTTGGCGGGGAGCTCGGTCGCGACGTCGACCTCGCCGCGGCTGAGCAGCTGCACGCGGTTGGAGGCCTCGGTGATGAAGCGCACGGTCACGTCGGCGACCGCGGGCTCCTCGCCCCAGTAGTCGTCATTGCGCGACAGCACGGCCTGGGTGGAGGGGTCCCACGAGTCGATCACGTACGGGCCGGAGCCGGCGGTGTTCGTGGCGAGCCACTCGGCGCCGCCGTTCTCGTCGACGAGCTTCGTGTCGACGATCGAGAACGAGTACATCGGCAGGATCTGCAGGAACAGGTGGTTCGGGCCCGTGAGGGTGATCTTCACGGTGTGCTCGTCGATCGCCTCGTAGGTGTCGATGCCGGCCATGCCGTAGAGGAAGCTGGCACTGGCCGAGGCCTTGATGAGGTCGAGGCTGCCGACGACGTCCGCCGAGGTCAGCGGGTTGCCGCTCTGGAAGGTCACGTCGTCGCGCAGCGTGAACGTGTACTCCGTCGCGTCGTCGCTCACGTCCCACTCGCTCGCGAGCATCGGGACGACCTCGTCGGTCTTGGCGGTGGGCTTGCCGTCGACCTCCTCGGTCGCATACGTGACGAGCTGGTCGTAGGCCGCCACGACGAACGTGTCGCTCGTGACGTCATTGGCCTCGGCCGGGTTGAGGGTCGTGCCGCCTTCTGAGAAGGCGACGGTCAGGGATGCCGAGGTGTCGGCCTCGCCGTTCTGGCTGTTGGCGTTGGCGCTGCAGCCGGCGAGGAGGATCGCCGTGACGGCGAGGGCGGGGAGTGCGAGCTTCCGCATGTCGTTCTCCTTGGGTGGGGGTCACTGGGTGGTGCGCAGACGCGGGTCGAGCACGTCTCGGAGCGCATCGCCGAAGAGGTTGAAGCCGAGGATCGAGGTGGCGATCGCGAGACCGGGGAACAGGGTCAGCCACCATTCGCCGCTGATGATGTAGCCACGTCCGTCGCTGATCATCACGCCCCATTCGGGTGTGGGCGGCTGCGCGCCGAGGCCGATGAAGCTCAGCGACGCGGCGGTGAGGATGGCGTACCCCATTCCCAGTGCCATGCGCACGACGATCGGTGCGAGCGCATTGGGCACGATGTGACGCAGCAGGATGGTGTCGTTCCGCAGCCCGAGGGCGCGGCCTGCTTCGACGAACTCGCGCTGGGTGAGAGCGAGCGTCTGGCCGTACGTGATGCGGGCGAACTCGGGGATCCCGACGATGCCGACCGCGATCATCGCGCTGCCGACGCCGGGCCCGAGGGAGGCGGCGATGGCGAACGCGAGGACGAGTGAGGGGAAGGCCAGCATGACGTCCATGACGCGCATGATGAAGCCTCCGGTGACGCCGCCGACATAGCCGGCGATCCCGCCGAGCGGCACGCCGATGACGACGGAGAGGGCGACGGCGATGAGTCCGGTCCACAGCGAGATCCGGGCGCCTTCGAACACGCGCGTGAGCACGTCTCGGCCGAAGTTGTCGGTGCCGAACAGGTGCGCGAGGCTCGGGGCGTCGAGCAGCGAGCCCGCGCCGGTCTGCGCGGCACCATAGGGGCTGAGGACGCCGATGAGCAGGCCGCCGACCGTCCAGAAGAGGATGATGCCGAGGCCGACCATGCCGAGACGGTTGCGCAGCAGCAGGCGGATCACGCCGGTGCCGTCGCCGCCGAGGCGCATGCGGGAGCGGGTCATGGTCTGGGTCTGGTCACTTCGTTGCATAGCGGACCCTCGGATCGATCGCGGCGTTGGCAAGGTCGACGAGCAGGTTGATCACGAGGTAGATCGCGGCGGCGAGCACCGTGAACGCCTGCACCGGCGCGTAGTCGGTGGCGAGGATCGACTGCGTGACGTACGAGCCGACGCCCGGCCAGCTGAAGATGGTCTCGGTGAGCACCGCGCCGCCGAGCAGCTGACCGAACTCGAGCCCGATCACGGTGACGACCGCCGGCGACGCGTTGCGGAAGGCGTGCTTGCCGACCACGACGAGCGGCGACAGCCCCTTCGACACCGCGGTGCGCACGTAGTCCTGGCCGAGCACCTCGAGCGTGGCCGACCGGGTCATTCGCGAGATCATCGCGAGTCCGCCGGTGGCGAGCACCATGGCGGGCCAGATGATGTGCGAGAGGGAGGATCCGAGCGCCACGACATCGCCGGAGAGGATGCTGTCGAGCACGTACATCCCGGTCACGGTGGTGGGCGGGTGGATGCCGTCTCCGATGCGTCCGGTCGGGGCGGGGGCGATCCCCAGCTGGAAGTAGAAGACGAAAATCACGAGCAGACCGAGCCAGAACAGCGGCATCGAGGCACCTGCGAGGGTGATCACCCGGGTGATCTGGTCGATCACCCGGCCGCGGCGCACGGCGCTGGCGATGCCGAGCGGCACGCCGATCACGACCGCGATGCCGAGCGCGAACAGCGCCAGCTCGATCGTGGCGGGCAGGCGGGTGAGCAGGTCCTCGGCGACGGGGTGGCCGGTGTGCCACGCGAAGCCGAGGTCGCCGCGGAACAGGCCGGTGACGTAGTCGACGAACTGCGCGGGGAGCGGCTGGTCGAGGCCCATCTGCTCGCGGATGCGTTCGACCGTGCTGGCGTCGGCCTGCTCGCCCGCGAGCGTGCGGGCGGGGTCGCCGGGCAGCACTCGGGTGATCAGGAAGACGATCACGAGCACACCGAGCAGCGCGGGGATCATCGCCAGGATGCGACGGAGGACGTAGCGCATGGTCTCCTCGGGGGAAGGATCGGGGGTCCGGTTCGGGGGCCGGGATGTGGACGAGTCTCTGCGCCAGCGGACGGAGAGTGCAAGGACATCTCACTATGTGCAAGTTACGATCAGATTTCGACACCGACTGCTAGGGTTGCGGCAACTTTCCGGGAGAGAGCGTTGACGACACCATCCACGAACGGGTCCCCACTGCAGACGGTCGACCGTGCCCTGCAGGTGCTGCTGTCGTACAGCGATCAGCGCATCGAGTGGGGCGTGACCGAGCTCGCCGAGGCCTTCGACCTCAACGTCTCCACGAGTCAGCGGCTTCTCGCCGCGCTCGCGAGCCGGGGGTTCCTCACCGCCGACCCCTACACGCGGCGCTACAGCCTCGGCCCCGCGCTCTGGCACATGGCGTCGCTGTGGGAGCGCGGCGGCGGCCTCGCCCGCCTCGCCGAGCAGGTGCTCACCGAGCTCGCGGCCGACACCGGACGCACCGCGACCTTCACGGTCCCCGACGGCTTCTACGTGCGGTGCATCGCAGCGGTCGACGGCCTCAGCGGCCCCGTGCGCTCGCATCCGCTCGTCGGCGACCTCTACCCCGCTCACGCAGGGGCCACCTCGCGCGCCTACTTCGCCTTCCTCGATCCGCTCGTCCGCCGCAACATGCTCGCCGGCCGCCCGTTCGCGCGCTACACCGAGATCACCCAGGTCGACGAAGACGCCCTCGAGGACATGCTGCGCGAGACGTATCAGGCCGGTTGGGCGTACTCCGAGGGGGAGTACGACGCCACCACCCGTGCGATCGCCGTGCCGGTGCGCATCGGCGCCAAGCCGATCGGCTCGCTCACGCTCGTCGAGCCCAAGATCTACGACTACGACGACGAGCTGCAGGACCACCTGCCCGCGCTGCAGGCCGCGGCCGAGAAGTTCGCATCCCTGCTGTCCAGCAACCAGGCGAGGGCGCATCGGGACTGGCGTCGAGGTCGCTCGCGCATTCCCAGCTCGTCCGCCCGCTCCGCCCTCGACGTCTCCTGACCTCCGGAAAGGCCCCTGTGCAGCTCCTGCTCCTCTCCAATTCCACCAACCACGGCGCCGGCTACCTGGCGCACGCGATCGACGATGTGCTGGCGCACCTCGACGGCCGCGCCCTCACCTTCGTGCCCTATGCGCTCGCCGACCACGACGCGTACACCGCGAAGGTGCGCGACGCGCTCGCTCCGCACGGGGTCGACGTGCACGGCCTGCACGAGCACGCCGACCCGCTCGAGGGGATCGCCGCTGCCGGGGCCGTGTTCGTCGGCGGGGGGAACACCTTCCGGCTGGTCTCGACGCTGCAGCGCACGGGAGCACTCGACGCACTGCGCGCGCGTGTGCGCGAGGGCCTGCCCTACATGGGCGCGAGCGCGGGCACGAACATCGCCGCTCCCACGATCCGCACGACCAATGACATGCCGATCGTCGAGCCGGCGTCCTTCACCGCGCTCGACCTCGTGCCGTTCCAGATCAACCCCCACTACCTCGACGCCGATCCCACGAGCACGCACAACGGCGAGACGCGCGAGCAGCGCCTCACGGAGTTCCTCGAGGAGAACGACGTCGCGGTCCTCGGGCTGCGCGAGGGGACGTGGCTGCGCGTCGCGGGTGACCGAGCGGAGATCGGCGGCGCCGCAGTCTCACCGTCGGCGCCCGGCCCCGCCCTCGTGTTCGAGCGCGGAACGGGGCCGCGCGAGGTCTCCGGCGACGTGAGCGCGCTCCTCGGGCTCACCCCGCGCTTCGACGTCTGACGCGCGGCCCGAGAGCTCCCGCCGCGGAACCCGGAGTGTCCTGCCGGCAGGGCACGCGGTCAACCCCCTGAGCGGACGAGCGGAGCGGGCGTAGCGTCGCCGGTCAACCGCACGAGACAGAGGAGAACGCGATGAGCGATCCGTCCAACACCCAGGGCACACCCGGCGTCGACGAGGAGGCCGACACGGCATCCGGAGGCGCACCCGAGCAGCCCGACGAATCGTCCGACCAGGACGACGTGCAGAAGACGCTCGACGACCAGACCACCGACGACGACGGCACTCCCGTCGAGAACCCCTCGGGCGGCTGAGCCATGCCCCGCTGGCTCCTGTGGGTGTTCGTCGGCAGCGCCGCCACCGCAGGACTGATCGTGGGGGTCCGGCTCGGGCGTCACGCCTGAGCCGGGTCAGCCCGCGTACATCTCCCCGACCGGCACGGGCACGTCGAGCACGTTCCCCGGCTGCGCGAGCGGGCAGGCCCAGGCCGGGTCGTAGGCGCACGAGGGGTTGTACGCGAAGTTGAAGTCCAGCACGAGCGTGCCGCGCTCGGCGTCCGCCCCGAGATCGGCGCCCTTGATCGTGTCGATCAGATAGCGACCGCCGCCGTACGTCCCGCCGGGGCGTCCGGCGAGCGCGTCGCGCACGGGGATGAACAGTCCGCCGCCATAGGACTTCAGGCGCCACACGTCGAGCGATCCGGCATCCGGGATCTCGACCCGGCCGATCCGCTCGAAGGGCACCACCCCGTCGGTGCCGGTGGCGAATTCGAAGCCCCCGGGCTCGGCGTCGAGGATCGGCAGCTCGAAACGCCACTCGGGGTCGTACGGCGCGATCGGCAGGCCCTCGAAGAGCACGCGGTCGTCCGGGAGCAGGGCGGTCGCCGGATGCCGGAGCATCAGCTCGTCGCGCTCGATGCGCCACAGCTCGTGCGCCTCCTCCGGACTGTCCGCTCTCCGGATCGCCGCGTACAGGGCGAAGACCCTCCGCCGCCAGTCGACGACCTCGACGGCCGTGCGTGCACTCGTGCTCGTCATGCCCTCAGGCTACGCGAGCCCGCACCGCGTAGGTTGGGCGGATGACCTCTCTCACCGGTCGCACGGTCCTCGTCACGGGAGCGAACGCCGGCATCGGCTACTGGTGCGCCGAGCAGCTCGCGGCGCAGGGCGCACGAGTGCTGCTCGGATGCCGTTCGCCCGAACGCGCCGCCGTCGCCGCCTCGTCGATCCGTCGGCACGTCAGAGACGCCGACCTCGACGTCGTCCCCCTCGACCTCGGCGACCTCGCTGCCGTCGCCCGCACGGCGAACGACGTCCGAGAGCGTGTCGACGCCGTGATCTGCAACGCCGGCGTGAAGGCCGCGTCCCGCGAGGCCCGCACCGCCGACGGGCTGGACCTCATGATCGGCACCAACGCCCTGGGACACTTCGCCCTGCTCGCCGGGATCGCACCGGTGCTGGCCGACGACGCCAGGGTCGTGGCGGTCGGATCGATCGCACACCGTTTCGCGCGCATCGACCCCGGGACGATCGACGCACCCTGGACCGGGTCGTCGCTGCGGCAGTACGGCCGCTCGAAGGCCGCGCTCATGTCGCTCACGTTCGAGCTCGACCGACGGTGGCGCGGCACGGCACGGTCGGCGCTGTGCGCGCATCCGGGTTACGCGGTCGATCCTCTGACGCCGGAGCGCGACGGCCTGGCCCCCGTCGCCCGCATCGCGCGGACGCTCACCGCGCCGACCCGGCTCCTCGTTCAGGGCAAGGACGGCGGAGCGCTGCCGATCGTGCACACCGCGATGTCCCCCGACGCCACGGGCGGCGACTACTGGGGGCCGGGCGGGCTGCTCGAGTTCCGCGGCGCCCCGGCCCGGGTGCGGGCGGCGGACGAAGTGCGCTCCCCCGCCGTCGGCGGTGCGCTCTGGTCGGCGGCCGAGCGGCTCACCGGCGTCCGCTTCGACGTCTGAGGGCCGAGCCGCCGAGTGTCGGCGTCAGCTGACGGTCGCCGCGACCACCGCCGGGGTCATGGCGGCCATCATCGCGGCGGCCATCGCGGTGTTGAGGGCCGCGGCCACGGCATCCCCCACGGCCGTTCCCGGCGCATCCGCCGAACCCGCGACGAGCTCCTCGATGCGCGCCTTCAGGTCCTTCGCCGATCGGCCGGCGCACTCCTCGCGGAGGATCGCGTGTGCGGCGCCCAGGTTCTGCAGGATGCTCAGCAGCGAGAGATCGGCGCGCGTCGCCGCCCGCGTCCCCGCGATGACCTCCGCCAGACGTGCGCGCAGCACGAGCTCCGGCGCGGGGTCGGACTCGGGCGTACGGGCGGAGCCCCACCCGAAGAAGCCGCGCTCCCCGCGGATCAGCACGCCCTGCACCACGAGGGATTCCACGACGACATCGAGCGGGTCGAGCTTCGGCCGCACGATGAGAGACTGCAGGCGCTTGCCACGCATGTGCACGATGCGCTCGAGCGTGGAGTCCAGCACCGGGTGGCCGGTCGGCTCGGTCGACGCGATCTCGACGACGGGGTGGCGGTCCGCCGTGAGACGGATGCGGCCGCGCAGCGCGAGGTCGGTCAGCACGGCCGCGACCTCGCCGTACAGGCGGTTGACGCTCACCGAGGATTCGATGCGGCCGTCCGGGCGGAGGAGGAGCATGTGGAGCTCTTCGACGATCAGCATGACTCCACGCTAGGAGAAGGCCGACGGTCCGACATCCTCCGCGGGGATGATTTCGCCGCTTCCCCGACGGGGCGAAGAACGCCGCGCCCTCCGGTGAGGACGCGGCGTTCGGAGTATGCCGGAGTCAGGCGCCGATCTTCTTGGCGTCGTCCGCGTTGAGCACACGGAACAGCAGTGCCGCGATCACCGCACCGACGACCGGGGCGACGATGTAGAGCCACAGCGACGCCCAGTCGAAGTAGCCGCCGACCGAGAGGCCCAGCGCCACCGCCGGGTTGAAGCCGCCGCCCGAGATCGAGCCGACGGTGGCCGCGCCGACGAACACCGTGCCGCCGATCGCGAGGCCGTAGAACGAGTTGCCGTCGGTGTCCTTCGACGTCGCGGTGTTCAGCACGACCCACACGAGGATGAGCGTGAACAGCGCCTCGACGAAGAACGCCGGACCGACCTCGATGACCTTGGCCTCGGCACCGGCGGGCCAGACCGCGAAGCTCGCAAGGGCCGCGAGCGCACCGCCGACGAACTGGGCGATCAGGTAGGCGATGAAGTCGGTGACGGTGAGGCCGCCGCGGAGGAAGACGCCGACCGAGACGGCCGGGTTCAGGTGCGCCCCCGAGATGTGCCCCGTCGAGAACACGAGCACGGCGAGCGTGAATCCGATCGCGAGCGGCGTCAGCGGGCTCTCGCTGTTCACCGCCGCGATGATGGTGAGAACGAAGAGAAAGGTCGCGATCGCCTCGGCGAGCGCCTTGCGTGCAGTCCCGGTCATGTGTGTGCCTTTGTCTGGAATCGACGGAGAGCGACCACACCGCCGGCAGTGGCCGACGCACCCTCCCTGTGCGACACCGAATATATCGATCCGCGACAGGTGCGATGACACGGCGCGCAACATTCCTGGGAAAAACCTGAAAGCGTAGTCGGAGCGCTCCCATACCGCACCACCGCCGCCGTCGC
This sequence comes from Microbacterium sp. NPDC089696, assembly GCF_044749125.1. Lineage (NCBI taxonomy): Bacteria > Bacillati > Actinomycetota > Actinomycetes > Micrococcales > Microbacteriaceae > Microbacterium > Microbacterium sp. NPDC089696. The sequence continues at coordinate 43,225 of NZ_JBIVHF010000005.1, forward strand.
CCCTGTCAACCCCGTCGAGACGACGGGCGTCCGTTCCTACGGTGACGATATGACCGATCACGCCCCGCCCGCCCCCTCGGCGCAGGCCGCCCCCGAGCGTCTGCGCCGCGCGATCACGGGGCCTCTCCTGTTCGCCTTCATCCTCGGCGACGTGCTGGGCGCAGGCATCTACGCGCTCATGGGCGTGCTGTCCGAAGAGGTCGGCGGGATGCTGTGGGCTCCGCTCCTGCTCGCTCTCCTCCTTGCCCTACTCACCGCCGGCTCCTACGCCGAGCTCGTCACGAAGTACCCCCGCGCGGGCGGCGCATCCGTGTTCGCGGAGCGCGCCTTCCGCAGCCCCGTGGTGTCGTTCCTGGTCGGCTTCAGCATGCTCGCCGCCGGAGTCACGAGCGCGGCCGGCCTCGCTCTCGCGTTCGCGGGCGACTACTTCGCGACCTTCATCGACCTGCCCGCCGCTCCGGTCGCGATCGTTTTCCTCGCGATCGTCGCCGCGCTGAACGCGCGTGGGATCCGCGAGTCCATGGGCGCCAACCTCGTCATGACCGCGATCGAACTCAGCGGCCTCGTGATCGTGATCGTCGTGGCGGCGATGTTCTTCACGGGCGGCGGCGGTGACGCCTCCCGCCTCACCCAGGCCCCGGAGGGCACGCCCGTCGCCCTCGCCGTGCTGGGCGGCGCCGTGATCGCCTACTACTCGTTCGTCGGCTTCGAGACGTCGGCGAACATGATCGAGGAGGTGAAGGAGCCGAGCCGCACGTACCCGCGCGCACTGTTCGGCGCGCTGTTCACCGCCGGAGCCGTGTACGTCCTCGTCGGGATCGCGAGCTCGGTCACCCTGCCCGCCTCCGAGCTGCAGGAGTCCAGCGGCCCCCTGTTGGCCGTGGTCGAGGCCAACGGCGTCAGCATCCCGTCCTGGCTCTTCAGCCTCATCGCGCTCATCGCCGTCGCCAACGGCGCACTGCTCACGATGATCATGGTCAGCCGCCTCACGTACGGCATAGCCGAGCAGCGACTGCTGCCCGCCGCGCTCGGACGCGTGCTCCCGAACCGCAGGACACCGTGGGTCGCGATCCTCACCACGACGCTCGTCGCCATGGGACTCACCCTCGTCGGCGACCTCGCCACCCTGGCGGAGACCGTGGTGCTGCTGCTCCTGGTCGTCTTCCTCAGCGTCAACGTCTCGGTGCTCGTCCTGCGGCGCGAGCGCGTGGATCACGAGCACTTCCGCATCTGGACCGTCGTCCCCGTGCTCGGCATCGGCTCCTGCATCCTGCTCCTCACGCAGCAGCGCGGCGAGGTGTGGCTGTTCGGCGGCATCCTCCTCGCCGTCGGCGTCGTGCTCTACCTCGTGGCGCGCTGGGCCCGCCACGGACGCCCGACCGACACGGCATCCGCAGACCACCGCACCACCACCGACCCCACTGCCCGCGACACCACGGAGGAACCCCATGAGCACGCCTGACGACACCACCGGTACGAGCACCGACGACATGACGTTCGACGAGAAGCGGCACGATCAGCTGACCACCGCTCCGAACGCCACGGAAGAGGACGCCGCGCCGCGCATCGAGGTCACCGAGCACGACGGCAACACCCGGATCGACATCGCCCCGGATGCCGCGGTCCGGCCGGGCCCAGGACCGGGCGTCGAGCTCGACGACGACGGCCAGCCCGTCTGAGCCTGCGGTCCGGGGTCTACAACCAGCCCCGGCGCTTGAAGACCAGGTACAGCGCGAAACCCATACCGAGCATGAGCGCGATGGCCATCGGATACCCGAGCACCCAGTGGAGTTCGGGTATGTGGTCGAAGTTCATGCCGTAGACCGTGCCGACCAGCGTCGGGGTGAACAGGATCGCCGCCCAGCCGGAGATGCGCTTGACCTCGTCGTTCTGACGGATGCTCAGCTCGGTCATCCGCCGCATCTCCTCGTTCTGGCGGCGGGCGACGATCGTGGACTCGACCGTGAGCGCGTTGTCGAGCACCGTGCGGAACGTCGTGACGCGCTCGGCGATCCGCAGCGCGTGGTCCAGCACATCGCGCAGATAGCGCTGCAGCTCCTCGTCGACGCCGTACTTGTCGGAGCCGCGGAGCAGCGCGTCGAGCATCCCGCTGAGCGGCTGCGTCGCCCGCTGGAAGTCGATGACCTCGCGGCCGAGCTCGTGGATCCCGAACTCCTCCGCGACCGCGCGGATCTCGTCCTCGCTCGGACGGTACAGGCCGATCCAGCCCATGCCCCCGCGGGCGTGCATGAGCTCGAACGTCTCGCTCAGCGTGTCGGGGTTCTCCGTGCGGACACCGTCCACGTAGATCGCGTTGTCGATGATCGCCATGCGCGCACCCTCTCCCGCGCGCTGCGCGTTTTGCTCAGCCCTCGACCGGAGCGACGCACGCGAGCGCGGCGTCGCTGATCGCCTGGTGCCACTGCTCGGCCGTGAAGGGCAGGCCGAACTCGGGCGCCGTCTGCCCGGAGGCGGCCGGAGCCTTGGAGGCGATCGCCGCGAGCTCCCAGGCGAGGAAGGCCGCGATCGTGCCCCCGGCGGTCGAGTCGTTCAGCGAGACCGCGACCGTGAATCCGGTCGCCGGGTCGGAGTAGGCGGCGGTCGCGTAGCCGGGGGTCCAGCCGTACTGCCCGACGAGAGATCCGACGAGGCTCGCGCCGCCGGTCGCCTGCTGCCACGACGGCGCGCTCTGGTAGGCGGGGAGCGGCTCGCCGAAGCGGTTCGGCTCCTCCGTGGTGCGCAGCGCCTGCGCGGCCTCGGCCTGCACGTAGCGTCCGAGATCCCCGATCGTGGAGACCACGCCCGAGTCGGTGAAGCCGCTGCTCGCCGACAGCGTGGTGATGTCGACGGGGGCAGCGCAGGTGTAGCCGCCCTCGACGGCGGGGAGGTGGTGGCCGTTCATGACGGGACCGGTCGACGGCGCGGCGGGGGTGCCGCCCGGCAGAGACGTCGACGACAGCCCGAGCGGTTGCGTGACGTACTGCGAGATCAGCTCGGATGCCGTGAGGCCGGACGCGCGCTCGAGGGCGAGACCGAGCATCAGGTATCCGGCGTCGGAGTCGCGGTACTCGGAGTGCGCGGGGGTGCGGGCGGCGCCGAGTCCGTACGAGGCGAGCTCGAGCGGAGCCCATACGCGCTCCGGGGTGTTGAGCCACGCGGACTTCGCGACGGTCTCCGAGGACCCCACGCCGCTCGTGCCGTTGCACAGGTCGAGGAGCGTGACGTCCGCGAGATCCGGGACGCCCGACACGTAGTCCGGCACCGCGGCATCGAGCTCCACCACGCCCTCGTCGGCCAGACCGTAGAGCACGTCGCAGGTCATGAGGCGCGTGACGTCGCCGACGCGGAACGCCATGTCCGTGGTGATCTCCGCGTCCGAGCCGCCGCCCTGCGTGCCGACGCCCGAGACCCAGCTGCCGCTCCACGGCACCCAGACTCCCACGACCGCGCCCGAGGCACCGGCCGCGGTGAGCGCGTTCGTGACGGCATCCTGCATCGCCGCGACGGTGTCGTCGGGCAGGGCACCGTCGACCTGGGCGGGCGGTTCGTAACTGAAGGAGGGCTCCGAGGTACACCCGGTGAGGGCGAGTCCGAGCACGGCGACGCCGGCCGCTGCTGCGCGGAAACGGCGTGACGAGAGAAGCGGCATGGAAGGGACCCCCGGAAGACGTGTCTCCCGAGTCTAGAACGCGGATCCTGAAAGTACGCATCGCGCGGACCCGTAGGGTGATGTTCATGCCCCACTCCTTCGATGCCGATGTGGTCTCCGCCGTGCTGCGACACATGAACGGCGACCACACGGACGACAACCTCCTGATCGCACGCGCCTTCTCGAGCGACGCGGTGGACGAGATCACCGGCGCGACGATGACGGGCTTCGACGGCGACGGCGGGACCTGGAGCGTGACACGGGGCGGCACGGCATCCGAGTTGCAGGTGGCGTGGCCGGGCGGTCCGATCGACGATCGGCCGTCCGTTCGACGCCAGGTCGTCGCGCTGTACGACCTGGCGTGCGAGCGCCTCGGGGTCGAACCCCGCCCGCACGACTGAGCCGTCGCCGCGAGACGGGTCGTCACAAGGGTTTCGTGGATACTTAGGCAACCCTTACACTGGGGTCATGTCCGAGATCCTCTCCTTCTCCGCCGCCCTCCGCGAGCGCTCCTCCGGTTCGCATTCGCGCAGCGAGGGCGCGGGATTCATGTCCGATCTGCTCAAGGGCGAGGGATCCCGTGAGGACTACATCGCGCTGGTCGCCCAGCACTACTTCATCTACGAGGCGCTCGAGGGCGCGGGCGACCGCATGCGCAACGACCCCGTCGCTTCGGTGTTCCTGAGCGACAAGCTCACCCGCCTCCCCGCTCTCGAGGCCGACCTCGCGTTCCTGCTCGGCGACGACTGGCGCGACCAGATCACCGCGCTGCCGACCACGCGCGCCTACGTCTCGCGCATCCGTCACGTCGGCGCGACCTGGGCGGGCGGCTTCGTCGCGCACCACTACACCCGCTACCTCGGAGACCTCTCCGGCGGCATCTTCATCGGCCGCGTCATGGCGCGTCGCTTCGGCTTCGAGACCAACGGCATCGGCTTCTACCTGTTCGACGACATCGCCGACCCGAACGCCTTCAAGGACGTCTACCGCGAGCAGCTCGATGCCGCGCCGTGGGACGACGCCGAGCGCGAGCGCGTGATCGACGAGGTACTCCTCGCCTACCGCTTCAACACCGAGCTGTTCGAGGACCTCGACCGGGCCCGCGCCGCCGCCTGACGGTCACCCCTTCCCGACCTCCGGGGTCGTCCGCGCGAGCCAGGCCTCCCGCATGAACCGCCGCACGTCCTCGTCGACGCGGATGTCGCTGGGCCGCAGCGCGCGCGACAGGTAGAGGCCGTCGAGCGCGGTCAGCCGCGACAGCGCGACGTAGGTCTGCCCCGGGGCGAACGCACCCGAGCCGAGGTCGATCACGGCACGGTCGTAGGTCTTGCCCTGCGACTTGTGGATCGTGACGGCCCAGGCGAGCCGCAGCGGGAACTGCGTGAACTCGGCGATCACGTCGCGCGACAGCTTCTTGGTCGACGGCTCGTAGGAGTACCGGAACCTCTCCCACACGGCGGGCTCGACGTCGACCTCCTCGCCGTCGATCTCCACGCGCACCGTCTCCCCGAGGATCCGCACGACTGTGCCGATCGTGCCGTTCACCCAGCGCGGGGGCTCCCCCGACATCGCGGTGTCGTTGCGCAGGAACATGACCTGCGCGCCGATCTTGAGCTTGAGCTCGGCCTCGGCGGGCAGCGACGCCTCACCGCGCCCGAACTCGCCGTTGACCTCCGCCCGAGCGGTCTGCTCCTTGCCCGGGAGCGCGGCGAGGTGGCGGCTGTTGATGCCGTTCACGATGTCGTTGCGCGTCGCGAGCGTGATCATGGGCACCTCCCCCGGCTCCGGATCCGGAGGTGTACGAGACCCCTGGGCGTTCAGGACCCCGGCGATCTCGGCGGTCACACGACCGTAGCGCACGGCGTTCAGCATCGCCTTGAAGCCGTCGTCGGACTGCCGGTGGATCTGCACGAGCTCCCGCACATGCAGCTCGGCGCGCGTGTCGACGGCGAACAGCCCGCCCTCGTCGTCGGGGTTCTCTCCCCCGGAGGAGCCCGCCCACACCTTGGCGTCGAAGAACCAGAACGAACGGTAGTGGTCCTTCACGTAGCGCAGCTCGTCGCCGCGCGGCGGCACGGGCGCCAGCTGGTACGGGTCACCGAACATCACGACCTGCACTCCTCCGAAGGGGATGCCGCGCTTGCCGCGGGCCTGGCGGAGGGAACGGTCGATCGCATCCATGAGGTCCGCGTTCACCATGGAGATCTCGTCGATCACGAGCGTCTCGATCGCGTTGAGGATGCGGCGGGTGTTGTCGTTCTGGTCGATGTCGGAGTCGCCGATGAGGCCGATCGGGAGCCGGAACAGCGAATGGATCGTCTGCCCCTCGACGTTGAGCGCCGCGACGCCGGTCGGCGCGCAGATCGCGATCTGCTTCTTCGTGTTCCAGGAGAAGTGCTGCAGGAGCGTGGACTTCCCCGTGCCCGCGCGGCCCGTGATGAAGACGTGCTCGCTCGTGTCCTCGATCAGACGGAACAGCTCCTGCTGCTCCTCGGACAGGGCGGGAAGGGACACGACGCTCTCACACAGGACGAAGACGGACGGTCACGGGGCGTGACGGCGCGTGACGACGCAGATCGCGCGCCCTCCCATGCTACGGGGCCTCGGCGGTGCGGCCTCCTGCGGACACGGATGTCGCACGCCGTCACGCGCTCGGCGTCGTCCCAGCCCGCACTCCTAGACTGACCGCATGCAGCAGGTCGAGACGAGGGCGCCCCGACGCAGGCGACTCGTCGGCGACCTCGCCATGCTCACCGTGGTCGGCCTGCTCCTCATCGCCGCCCTCGCCGCCGGAGGCGCGACGCTCTACCGGGCGTTCTACGGACCGTCGGCGTTCGTCGTCCGCTACCTCGATCTGCTGGCCGACGGAAGCGCTGCCGACGCCCTGCGCGTGCCGGGTGTCGCGATCGACCGCGAGACGCTGCAGGATGCCGGCCTCAGCGCCTCCGCGTCCGAGGCGATGCTGCGACGCGCCGCCCTCGGATCCCTGTCCGACGTCGAGGTGGTGTCCGAGACGCTCGACGGCGACCACTACGCGGTCACGGTGTCGTACACTGCGGGCGAGCACGCCGGTACGACCACGTTCTCCGTGGCGCAGGACGGCTGGGCGGGGGTCACCCCGAACTGGCGGTTCACGACCAGTCCGCTCGCGGTGGTCGACCTGACCCTGCTCGGAGCGGACCAGTTCTCGATCAACGGGTTCGAGGTCGACCGCCGGCAGATATCGATCGCCGGTGCCGAGGCCTTACCGACCGACGCCCTCCCGATGCTCGTGTTCACGCCCGGGCTCTACTCCGTGACCGTCGACACCGCGATCTCCCACTCCACCGGAACGGGTGTGCTCGCCGACACCCCGCTGGCGACCACTCCGGTCGAGGTGCAGACCGAGCCCACCGACGAGTTCGTCGCGGTCGTGCAGCAGCGCGTCGAGGAGTTCCTCACCGCCTGCACCACGCAGGAGGTCCTCCAGCCCACCGCGTGCCCGTTCGGCATCGAGGTGTCCAATCGCATCGATTCGCTGCCCCAGTGGTCGATCACGACGCAGCCGCAGGTCACGGTCGCACCGGACGGCGGCCAGTGGCAGATCCCGCCCGCGGATGCCGTGGCGCACGTCGAGGTCGAGATCCGGTCGCTGTTCGACGGCAAGGTCCAGGACGTCTCCGAGGACGTGCCGTTCACGGTGAACGGCACGATCCTGCTGCTCCCGGACGGCTCGGTGTCGATCCGCGTCGGATCCCCGGGCGAGGAGACTCCGCAGGACTGACGACGTCAGCGCGCGGCGCGCTCGGCGTCGCGACGATCGCGCTCGGCGAGGGCCGCGAGCTTCGCGTTGTACTCCTCGAGCTCGGCGTCGCCCGTGCGGTCGGCGTGCCGGTCGCGGCGCTTCTGCAGGCGGGTGTCGCTGCGGCTCCACTGGATCGCGACCGTGATCGCGAGGATGAGCGTCGGGATCTCGCCGATCGACCACGCGACGCCGCCGCCGATGTACTGGTCGTCCATCGGGGTCGGACCCCAGTCACGCCCCATCGAGCCGAACCAGTCGGCGACCATGAGCCCCTCCTGCATCATCATCGCCACGCCGAAGAACGCGTGCATCGCCATGACGGCGATCAGGGTGATGAGGCGACCGGCGTAGGGCAGCCGGTACGGCACGGGATCGGCGCCGACGAGACTCATGACGAACAGGTAGCCCGAGATGAGGAAGTGCGCGACCATCCACTCGTGCCCGAGGTGCTCGTACATCGACCAGCGCACGAGGTCCGTGAAGTAGAACGCCCAGAGCGACACGATGAAGATCGCCGCGGCGACGAACGGATGGGTCACGACCTTCGCGAACGGCGAGTGCACGGCCCACATGATCCACTCGCGGCCGCCGCGCGTGCCGTCGTCGCGCTTGTGGATCGCCCGGAGCGCGAGCGTGATCGGGGCGCCCGACACCAGCAGCAGCGGGATCGCCATCGACAGCATCATGTGCCCGAGCATGTGCACGCTGAAGAGGTACTCCTGGTACGCGTTGATCGGACCGCCGGTGACCCAGACGAGCATGAGCATGCCCAGGACCCAGAACACCGTGCGGTGGATCGGCCACCGGTCCCCGCGTCGCGCGAGACGCACGACGCCGGCGATGTACAGGAACAGCCCGAACCCGGCGGCCACCAACCAGAGGATGTCGAGGTCCCACGCCGTGAACCACCGGTCGATCGTGAACTCGGGGGGCAGCGGCGACCGGGTGAGGTTCTCCGCCGGCGTCTGCACGAACGCGGCCTCCTCGCCGGTCGGCGGGGGCGTGCGGGCGAGCGCCGCAGCGGCACCGGACGCGAGACCCATCAGCGCGATCTCGCCGAGCACCAGCATCCAGAACCACCGCGCGGCCTGGGGGCCGTTCAGACGCGGGATCAGACGGATGCGGTACCAGGCGCCGAACAGGCCCATGCCGACGAGGAGCACGACCTTGGCGATGAGGATGCCGCCGTACGGGGTCAGGAGCTGCGAGATGTCGCCGAGCGCGACGACCGAGCGCGCCACGCCGGAGACCGCGACCACCACGAACGCGGCGATGGCGAGACTCGAGTAGCGCGACACGAGCGCGGCGGTCCCGACACCGGAGCGGTCGCGGAGGATGACGACGAGGAGCAGGCCGCCGAGCCACACCGCGGCGCCGATCGTGTGCAGCAGGATCGAGTTCACGGCGACGGTGTGCCCCGAGAGCTCGCCCGAGTGCCCCTGCGTCGCGAGCGGGAGGAAGGATACCGCGGCCAGGAACGCCGTGATGAACGTCGGCGTCCACGTGCGCCACGCGAAGACGAGCACCGTGATGACCGAGCCCATGATCGTGGTGATGAGCCAGGACTGCCCGAGCGCGGTCTCCAGCAGGAAGCGGCCGAGCTGCGTGCCGAACTCGCGCTCGGCGCTCAGCTGCGGGTTGAACGCGGCCATGAAGGTGAGGAACGCGCTGATGCCCGCCGTCACCGTGAAGACGGCTGCGCCGACGGAGGCCGTGTTCAACGCGACCTCGAAGGGCTTCTCCTCGGCCTTGAGCGCGAAGAGCGCCAGCACGAGGGACCCGAGCATGGCCGCGGCGGCGATGTTCATCGCGAGCTTGACGACCGGGATCGCCCAGCGCACGAAGGGGCCGGGGTCCTGGAGCAGCAGCGGAGCCGCGCCGCCCCCGACCGCGAGCGCCACGATCACGGCGACGAGGCCGGCCCCGACGAGGATGCCGATGCCGACCGCGCGGTAGGCGGGGCTCGTCGGGGTCGACACGGCACGGGAACTCACCCCCCAAGCCTAAGCCGCGGCGCCGGGGAGAACGCACGAAGGCCGCCCCCGACGGATCGGGGACGGCCTTCGGTGAGGCGCGGTCTTACTTGACGGCAGCCTTGAGCTTGGAACCGGCGGTCACCTTGACGCGCTTGCCGGCCGGGATCTTGATCTCGGCGCCGGTCTGCGGGTTGCGGCCCGTGCGGGCGGCCGTGGCGACCTGCTCGAACGAGATCCAGCCCGGGATCGAGACCTTGCTGCCCTTGGCAACGGCGTCGGAGACCGAGGAGAACAGCGCGTCGAGAACGCCCGAGACGGTGGCCTGGCTCTGGCCCGTGGCGGAAGCGATGCTCGCGACGAGCTCGGTCTTGGTGATGGACTTGTCAGCCATGTCATCCTCCAGCGACGGATTCGTCGCATCGTTGTGGTGCGGGAAGCGGATGCATCCCGTTGGTCGAGTGACCGCCTCGAATGTACCAACCACGACCCACATTTCCGCGTCATTTCGCGGGTTTTGGGCTATTCCTTGGCGTGTCGTGGTGCAGATGTGACGAAAGTGACGTGTGAGAGGGGGTCTTGACACCCTGTTCGCACGCCTCGCGGGAGCTCGCGCCGCCCTCCCCGCACGGTTTCTCTGCGATAGGCGGAGTTCTCCGCGTGAGGCGGAGGATGCCGGCACGCCTCCTCCCACCACGGACCTGCGGGGTGAGCGGTACCGGTAGCCAGCGCAGCCTCGTCCGCAGGATGGTCTCCGTCCCGGCATCCGCGAAGGGAGTCAGCTCATCGAGCACGCGTCTGGCCGCGGGCGGGAGCGGTACACGTTCCAGCACCGCCGGGTCTACGAGGCGCTGCCGCACCGCCGACTCCCATGTGGCGAGAGCACCCTCGTGCCGCTGGCACCTGGCCACCAGGATCAGGGCGTTCTCGACGGAGTCCTCCAGCACGTCCGGATCGCGGGGAAAGACAGGGATGCTCCAGTGCACGACGCCGCGACGCGCATGCGCGTGCCCTGACTTCGGCGGTGCCGCCACGTGAGGCTCGCCGGCCTTCGTCACCCAGTTCCCACGACGCTCGGCGAGCGTGATGCAGCTCAGGACGACTCCGCGCTGCGCCGCGGCGACCAGCATCGCATCCGCGTCCCGCACCGCGACCCATCCGCGGCAGACGGATACGACGTCGCCCGCGCGGACCGCTCGCCGCAGAGCGTGCTCCGTGACGCCACTCCGGCGCAGGGCACTCACACGGGCGACCCCCTGTCTCGCGACCAGCTCGGTGATGACGTCCATCGATCGATCATGGCCGGGTCCCGGCATCCGCTCACCGCCCGATGACTCTGGATGGGGATGACTCCGCCCGAACCGGGAGCGGGGACGCAGAAGAGGACCCAGAAGGGGACGCAGAAGGGGACGAGGATCCGAAGATCCTCGCCCCCTTCAGGTGCTGTGGTTTACCAGCTCGACTTGGTCACGCCGGGCAGCTCGCCGCGGTGCGCCATGTCACGGAAGCGGACACGCGAGATGCCGAACTTCGTGAGGACACCACGGGGGCGACCGTCGATGACGTCGCGCGAACGCACGCGAGCCGGCGACGCGTTGCGCGGCAGCTTCTGCAGGCCGACGCGGGCGGCCTCGCGGGCCTCGTCGGTGGCGTTCGGGTCGACCAGGGTCTTCTTCAGCTCGGCGCGACGCTCGGCGTAGCGCTCGACGATGACCTTGCGCTGCTCGTTGCGAGCGATCTTGCTCTTCTTAGCCATTGATCAACGCTCCTCTCGGAATTCGACGTGCTGACGGATGACCGGGTCGTACTTCTTGAGCACGAGGCGGTCGGGGGTGTTGCGGCGGTTCTTCTTCGTCACGTACGTGTAACCCGTACCTGCCGTCGAACGCAGCTTGATGATCGGACGGACGTCCTGTGCCTTCTTGGCCATTAGAGCTTCACACCCTTCGCCTGGAGGTCCTTGACCACGTTCTCGATGCCGCGGGCGTCGATCACCTTGATGCCCTTGGCGGACACGTTGAGCGTGATCTTACGACCGAGCGACGGAACGAAATAGGTCTTCTTCTGCACGTTCGGGTCGAAGCGGCGCTTCGTCCGGCGGTGCGAGTGCGAGACGTTGTGACCGAAGCCGGGAACTGCTCCGGTCACCTGGCACACTGCTGCCATGATGTGACTCCTTCTCTACCGTGGGGCCGGACGGCCCCACCCAAGATCCCTTGTCTGCGCGCAACCCCGAACCGCCGATTCCTCGGCGAGAAAGAAGGGGAAGCACACGAACTACGCACAGGAGTGTGCGCAGACAAAGAGTCAGTCTAGCACGGTCACCGCGCGGAGCCGGACGCCTCCTGAGCGCCCCTCCCCCAGCGGAACGGCGACACCGTCGGGTCGCCGGCGATCCAGAAGCGCCACGGGAAGGCATCCGTCCCGGCGATGCCCGCGACGCCGACCCGCGGCCCCCTCGCGACCTCGGAGACCGGCACGTCGCGCAGCCACAGCTCGGCCGTCGCCCCGTCGAGCTCGGCGCCCGTGATCGCGTCGATGCCGTCATGGAGCGGATGCCGCAGCCCCGCCGCCTGCCCGAAGCGGCCGGGTCCGCGCGCGAGGTCCCGCACGACCCGGCCGGTCAGCGGAGCGGTGACGCCTCGTCGCACGGCCGCGGCGTCGGCACCCTGCACGATCTCCCCCGCGCGCAGCAGGATCCCGCCCGCCTGTCCCTCAGCACCGCTCACGACGTTCACGCACGAGTGGATGCCGTGGCTCAGGTACACGTACAGGTGGCCGGCCTCGCCCCACATCGTCGCGTTGCGCGCGGTGCGCCCCATCCGCGCATGCGAGCCCGGATCCGGCTCGGGGCCCGTGCCCTGCCCGTGGTAGGCCTCGACCTCCGTGAGTCGCAGGTGCACGGCCGACCCGGCCACGAGCGTGCGCAGCTCGGCGCCGAGCAGGCGCGGCGCGACCTCGACCGGGAGTCCCGCGAGCTCGGCGCGGGTGGCGCGGTGCAGCTCCTCGGAGACCATGCGCTCAGAACTGCGGCGCCGTCTGGCACCACGACGCGTCGAAGCCGGTGAGCGCCACGATCTCGTCGCCCGTCCGGAGGTCGATCAGGTGCGTCTCCATGTTCGTGGGCAGCGGCAGCAGCATCTGGTCGTAGGGGTTGTCGGTCATGTCGGGGGCGATCACGACCGCCGCGTACTGGCCGCTGGGCGAGGCGCACGCCTGCAGGATCGAGTCCGAAGGCCCGACCTCGACGAGCGGGGTCGCTGCGCCGTCGTCGTCGACGGTGACGATCGCCTGCCCCTGCGGCACGCCGCCCGCGTCGCGTGCGACCACATGGCGCAGCGTTCCGCCCGGATAGGGGGTGATCGTCATGGCGCTGCCGTAGTCGGGGTCCGAGGCGGCGAGCGGCTGCTCCGACCCGTCCGCGAGGTTGAGCTCGACGACCGTGCCGTCAAGGCGCTCGACGATCGCGGTGTAGGTGCCGCGCGAGATGCCCTGGATGGTGGTCGCGAGTCCGAGGGACTGCACACCGGCATCCGTGGAGCGGTCGACGAGCGACAGCGCTCCGTCGAAGTCGATGAAGAGCACGGCGGCGCTGTCGGGCACGAACTGCCAGACGAAGATGTTCGCCTCCTTGCCGCCGACCTCCGTCACGACGGGTTCGTCGTCGCCGCTCAGCGATTGCGTGACCAGCACGCTCGCACGGCCTTCGGTGTCGCTCAGCTTCTTGTCGGAATAGCTGTAGCCGACGTACCCGCCGCGCTCGGAGACCTGGATCGCCCCCACGTAGCCGTCGCCGGGAAGCGGGAGCTCGCGTTCGTCCGAGCCGTCGCGGTCCATCACGAGCAGCCTCGAGCTGTCGTCGTCCTCGACCGACACCACGAGCTGCGTCGACGTCGCGCGGAAGTCGTTGATCCTGTCGGCGGAGAACACCGGCACCGCTTTCTCACCGGTGAGGTCCGTGCGGAAGATCGTGTCCTTCTTCGAGGCGTCGCGGCGCAGCAGGAAGATGCTCGAGGGCGGGGTCGTGAAGCTCGTCTCGAGGGTCGTCGACGGCCCTCCGCCCGCGCCCGTCGCATCGGCGATCTTCACCGTGTACTCCGTGTCGTCGTCGAGCGGCACGGTGAACCGGATGCCGACGCCGCGGCCGGCCGCGTCGAGCGTGAACGGCACCGCGGGCTCGACCGTCACCTGGGATTCGTCGACCGCCGCGAGCGACTGGTTCGTCGTGAGGATGACCCGGCTGCCCGACGACTCGATCGCGTGCGACGGATCGACCTGGACCTCGGTGATGCGAGGCCCTTGTGTGAGGCTCACGACTCCGAGTCCCGCGCCGACCAGCACGAGGATGCCGAGCACCGCGCCGATCGCGATCAGGAAGCGCCGGTCGCGGGGCGCCTTCGGGGATGTGCTCCCCTCCCCGATCCTCGAGCGAGACGCAGGTGGGACGAAACGCTCCTCGTGCATCGGAGCATCTGTCGACGTCGGCTCGGGCGCGGCGTTCTGCGGTTCCTGACGCGTTTCGTCTCGGTCGGCTGCGCCGTCCTCGCTCGACGACCGGGGAGGGACGACCTCAGGCTCAGGGACTTCGGCCGTACGGGCCTCGGCCGCACGGGCCTCCGCCTCGCGGGCTGCCCGCAGTTCGGCGCGGGTGCGGGGGACGGCAGGCACCTCGGGGCGCGCGTCGTCAGTACTCATACGGATCCCCGGGCTCGTCGATCGGCGTCACGCTGGTCGGGTCGACGTGCAGCTTGCCGTCCGCATCCGCCGTGACCGTGCCCTCGACCTTGACCCACTGGCCGGTCGAGAACTCGCCCGCGTCGATCGTCACGGGGAGCGTCGCGGTCTGCGCGTCGATCACGCAGTGCGTGATGACGAGCCGTGTGAGGTTGATGCCGTCGGCATCCGCGGGGGTCACGAAGCCGGTGAGCGACACCGCCTTGCCGTCGTAGGCGGCGGTGTCGGTCGCGGTCGCGAACACGCTCGCCCAGTCGCCGACCCCGAACGTCGCGGTGTCGGCGACGCCGAGCGTCACGTCGTCCGCGCCGACGAACAGCGCGGTCTGCTCGCCGGCCCGCGACATCGCGAGCTCGACTGAGAGCGAGGCCGGCGGCAGCACGAGCGCGGCGACGACGACGCCGGACGCCACCACGCCTCCGGTCACCGTGCCCGCCGTCGCGAGGACCTCCCGGGGCGACGACACACCGGGAACCCCGTGACCGTGGTCGTCGCCGTGACCGTGGTCGTGCCCGTGATCCTCCTCCGCGCCGAGCGGGAGCGCGAACGACCAGATCGCGACAGCGAGGGTCACGACGGCCGCGGCGCACGCGAACCAGACCGACTCGGGGCTGATGTAGAGCGTGAGGCGACCGGTGAGGCCGAGGCCGAGCGTGACGATCGAGACGACGGAGGCGAGGCCGACGCCGAGCCACCGTGTCACGAGAGCGCGGCGACGGGTGATGCGTGCGGAGACGGGCTCAGACAAGGACGTTCACCCCGATCCCGATCGCGAAGGCCGCGAACACCACCACGCCGACGATGCCGACGAGCGTGCGGGTCGTGAAGGTCGTGCGCATGAGCGCGAGCATCTTGACGTCGACCAGCGGGCCGACGAGCAGGAACGCGACGATCGCGCCGGACGAGAAGGTCGACGCGAACGACAGCGCGAAGAACGCATCGACGTTCGAGCAGATCGCGACCGTCATCGCGAGCGCCATCATCGCGACGATCGACAGCACCGGGTTCGAGCCGATCGCGAGCAGGAGGTCGCGCGGGACGAGCACCTGCACGGCGCCGGCCAGCGCCGACCCGATCACGAGCGCCGGCATCACGGCACGCAGCTCGATGAGGAACTGCGTGAGGCTACGGCGCACCGGAGTACCGGGTTCGTGCGTCACGCGGTCGCACGTGTCGATGAACTTCTGCGTCAGCAGCGCATCCGGGTTCGGGTGCAGGCTGTAGATCCAGCCGATCACGTTGGCGATGAGGTAGCCGCCGAGGAGGCGGGCGACGAGGATGCCGTCGTCGAACCCGAACGCGGCGTGCGTCGTGAGGATCACGATCGGGTTCACGATCGGCGCCGCGATGAGGAACGTCAGCGCCTCCGAGGGCACGAGCCCGCGCATCATGAGGCCGCGCGCGAAGGGCACGTTGCCGCACTCGCACACGGGGATCAGCATCCCGAGCAGCGACAGCACGGCCCGCCGCGCCCAGGCACGCTTCGGCAGCCAGCGGTGGATCACGTCGGACGGCAGCCACACCTGCACGACGATCGAGAGCAGCACGCCGAGGATCACGAAGGGCAGCGCCTCGATGAGCACGCTCATCGCGAGCGTCAGGCCGTCCTGCGCACGGCTCGGCAGGGCGGCCTGGTACAGCGACGGCAGGAACCGGTCGACGAGGAACAGCGCCGCGACGATCGCCGCGCCGAGACCGACCCCGATCCAGGGCGATCGCGGCGGTCGGACGGGCCGGTGCGAGTGCCCCGGCCGGGTCGCGGTCTGCGAGCTCACGCCGTCGCAGCCCGTTCCGCGTCGCGCTTGTTGGTGCACGGAGCGCAGAGTCCGAAGATGTCCACCACGTGTGCGGCATCCGTGAATCCGTGCAGAGCGGCGGTGCGATGCGCCCACTGCTCGACGTCGGTGGCCTCGATCTCGACCGTGAGTCCGCAGTTGCGGCAGATCAGGTGGTGGTGGTGCCCCTGGGTCGTGCAGGCGCGGTACAGCGCCTCACCCTCGGGGCTCTGCAGCGAGTCGGCGTCACCGGACGCGGCGAGACCCGACAGGGCGCGGTAGACCGTCGCGAGCCCGATGCCCGTGTTGTCGTCGCGCAGGGACGCGTGGAGGCTCTGAGCGCTGACGAATCCGCGCGCGTCGGCGAGTGCTTCGCGCACGCGTTCGCGCTGCCAGGTGTTCCGCTGAGCCATACCCACGATTCTAGGCGCGTCGGCCTTGTCGGGGGCTGGGAGGACCGCCGCCCCGGTCGGGGCGTCAGGCGCGCACGCGTCGGACTCCGCCGCGCACCCGCTGCACGATCCAGCACACGACGTAGATCGTGAACGAGAGCGTCGTGATGTACGGGCTGACCGGGAGCGTTCCTGCGAGCGCGAGCAGGATGCCGCCGACGGCCGACACGAATCCGAACAGCGCCGCCAGCAGCGGGACGGCCACGGGTCCGGCGGTCACGCGCATCGCGGCGGCGGCAGGGGTGACGAGCAGCGCCATGACGAGCAGCGCGCCGATGATGTGCACGCTCACCGCCACGATGAGGCCGAGCAGCACCATGAACAGCAGGCTCACCGCACGGGTGGGCACGCCGCGCGCGGCCGCGGACTCCGGGTCGAGGGAGTCGAAGCGCAGCGGGTTCCACATGAGCAGCAGCCCGAGCAGCACGACGATGCTGATGCCGAGCAGCCAGCCGAGATCGGGGCTCGAGACCGAGACGATCTGCCCGGTGAGAAGGCTGAAGCGGTTGGCGCTGCGCCCCTCGTAGAGCGACAGGAACAGGATGCCGAGGCCGAGGCCGAACGGCATCAGTACCCCGACGATCGAGTTGCGGTCGCGCGCCTTCGCGCCGAGCACGCCGATGAGGATCGCCGCGACGAGAGCGCCGCCGAGGGACCCCGCGACGACGCTCCCGCCGAACAGCAGGGCCGCTGCGGCACCGGCGAAGGACAGCTCGCTCACGCCGTGCACCGCGAACGCGAGGTCGCGCTGCATCACGAAGACACCGATGAGCCCGCCGACGATGCCCAGCACGGCACCCGCGACGATCGAGTTCGCGAGCAGGGCGACGAGGTCGCCGTAGTCCTGGAACGAGAAGACGTCGCTCCAGTCGACGGCGGAGACGATGCCGGTCACGGCGGTCATGCGGCGCCGCCCTTCACGAACTTCGGAGAGGTGCAGGAACTTCGGCGAGGAACCGCGCGGAAGGCCGCAGAACGTGCGGGCATCCGAGATTCGTGCACCGAGCGCGGGGGATGCGGATGCTGCGGGCCGGCGATCATGCGGCGCCCTCGTGGTCGTGGTCGTGATGGGGCTCGGCGTCGGGCACTCCGACGACGACGAGACGGTCCCCCGCGCGGAGGACGAACACCGGGGTGCCGTACAGCTCGGTCAGCACACGAGTCTGCAGCACCTCCTCCGGAGTGCCGAGCACGAACCGGCCGCCGGCGATGTAGAGGATGCGGTCGACGCGGCCCAGGATCGGGTTGATGTCGTGGGTGACGAACAGCACCGCGGCGTCGCGTTCGCGCCGCTGTCGGTCGATGATGTCGGTCACGGCGACCTGGTTCGCGAGGTCGAGGTTCGACAGCGGCTCGTCGCACAGCAGCAGGGACGGCTCGTCGGCGAGGGCCTGCCCCACGCGGAGACGCTGCTGCTCGCCGCCGGACAGCAGGCCGACGCGGCGGTCGGCGAAGTGCGACGCGCCGACCGAGGCGAGCAGCTCGTCGACCTTCGCGCGGTCGCCGCGGTGCGGGACCGGGAACCCGAAACGGCTGCCCTGCACGCCCAGAGCGACGAGGTCGCGCGCGCGCATGCTCGTGTCGGGGGCGAGGGAGCGCTGCTGCGGCACGTATCCGATGCGCCGGTTGCCCTTGCGCACGGCCCCACCGGCGACGCGGATCTCCCCTGACGAGAGCGGCTGCAGGCCGAGGATGCTGCGCAGCAGCGTGGTCTTGCCCGAGCCGGACGGACCGAGCACGGCGATGAATTCCCCGGCCTCGACGGTCAGGTCGAGACCGGACCACAGTTCGCGGTCGCCGCGCTGCAGGGCGGCGCCGCGCACCTCCAGGACGGGGGTGCGCGGCGGGGTGCCTGCGTTCGTGTCGGCGGCGCCGCTCACGACTCGAGCGCGTCGGCGAGGCTCTGGATCGCGTCACTCATCCACTCAGAGTACGACGATCCGTCGGGGAGCAGCTCCGTGAAGGCGACGACCGGGATGCCCGCATCCTTCGCGGCATCCTCGACGCGCTGCGTCTCGGCGCCGCCGGTCTGGGCGTTGGTGAGCACGGCCGTGACGTCGCCGCTCGAGATCACGTCGAGGGTGGCGAGTAGCGTCGCGGGGGCGACGTCCGTGCCCTCCTCGACGGACTCCGCGAAGCCCTCGGGCGTCACATCGGTGAGACCGGCGGCCGCCGCGAGGTAGCCGGGCACGGGCTCGGTGATGATGACGTTCGCGCCGGCCGCGGTGGTGCCGATGGTCTCGAGGTCGGTCTCGAAGCCCTCGAGGTCGGCGACGATCTTCTCGGCGTTCGCGGTGAAGTCGGCCTTTCCGTCGGGGTCGAGTTCGCTCAGCTCGTCGGCGATCGCCTCGACCACGTGGATCATGGTGTGCGGGTCGAACCAGACGTGCTCGTTGAAGCCCTCGATGTGGTCGTGTCCCTCGTGACCGTCCTCGCCCTCGGCGTGGTCGTGGTCGTGGGCCTCCTCGGTGGACTCCGCATCGGGCGCCGCGGTCTCGTCCGCGTGGTCGTGGTCGTCGCCCTCGGCGTGGTCATGCCCCTCGTTGCCGGGGTAGTCGTGCGAGAACTCGACCGCCGTGACGACGTGCGGGTCGTCCGCATCCTGCAGCAGTGTGTCGATGAACGCGTCGTACCCGCCGCCGTTCTCGATCACGAGGTCGGCCTTCTGCACCGTGAGCCGGTCGCGGGCCGTGGCCTCGTACGAGTGCGGGTCCTGCGTGACGGAGGTGATGATCGACTCGACGTCGATGCGGTCGCCGCCGATCTGCGCGGCGAGCGAGCCGTAGACATTGGTGCTCGCGACGACGGTGATGCCGTCGTCGCCGCCCTCTCCCGCAGCAGGGGTGGAGGAGCATCCGGCCAGGGTCAGAGCGGCGGCGGATGCGAGGGCGAGGGCGAGCACGGGCTTCTTCATGCTCACACTCTAAGCGCTAATGAGAACCATTATCAAATCGCGGTACGTGTCCCTGACGCCGAGGCCCACCCTGCCCGCCGAGACCCACCAGCCGCGACGCACGGGGTGGTGGGTCTCGGCGGGAGTGGTGGGTCTCGGCGTGGGACAGGCGGGTCGCGCAGCGGTGGGCCTCGGCGACCGGATCACGTCAGGCCATGAGACCCGCGGGCGCGATCCACACCGTCGAATCCGCGGGCACCGCGCCGTCGAGGACGGTGCCGAGCACGACGTCGCCGGCATCCGCGCCGAGGTCGAAAGCGTCTGAGCCGAAGTTCGTCACGATCTGCCAGCCGTTCGGTCGAGCGAAGCGCAGCACGTCGGCGCGCCCCGTCTCGATCCACTCGAGGCTCTCCTCGGTCTGCAGCAGGTGGCGCAGGCGCAGCGCCTCGCGATACAGCGTGAGGGTCGAAGCGGGGTCGCCGTCCTCGACATCCACCGCGTACTCCGCGAACCACGCCGGCTGGGGCAGATGCGCCTCGCCGTCGCCGAAGCCGAACGAGGGGCCGGAGGCGGTCCAGGGCAGCGGCACGCGGCATCCGTCCCGTCCGAGTCCGTCGAAGTCGGCTCCGCGGAAGAACGACGGGTCCTGGCGCTGGTCCGGCGCGATCTCGGCGACCTCCTGCAGCCCGAGCTCCTCGCCCTGGTACAGGTAGGTGCTGCCGGGGAGGCCGAGCAGCAGCAGCGTCGCGGCGTGCGCCCGGCGCAGGCCGAGCTCGCGGTCGAGCTGATCCGCGGGTCCGCCGGCCGTCACCCACTCGACGCCCTGCTTGACGCCCTGACGTCCGGCGAGCGGCGCGAGTCCGTACCGCGTCGCGTGCCGGGTGACGTCGTGGTTCGACAGCACCCACGTCGTCGACGAGCCCGTGCTGCGAGCCTGTTCGAGGTTGTCGGTGATGATCGTACGGAAGGAGGGCGCGTCGAAGTCGGCCACGAGCAGGTCGAAGTTGAACGCCTGCCCCAGCCCCTCGGCCGAGGCGTAACGCGCGCGGCGCTCGGGCGTCGAGACCCACGCCTCGGCGACGGCCGTGCGGGGCGGGTCGTACTCGTTGAAGACCTGCCGCCACTCGGCGTAGATCTCGTGCACGTCGTCGCGGTCGTGCAGCGGGTGGGTGCCGTCGTGCGGCAGCTCGTCGAGCTCGGCGCGGCTGGGCAGCGGCTCGCTGAGGTCCTTCGTGAGCATGTGCGCCACGTCGATGCGGAACCCGTCGACCCCGCGGTCCGACCAGAAGCGCAGGGTGGTGAGGAAGTCCTCTCGCACCTCGGGGTGATCCCAGTTGAAGTCGGGCTGCTCGGGGGCGAAGCTGTGCAGGTACCACTGCCCGTCCTCGACGCGCTCCCACGCGGACCCGCCGAACGCGGCACCCCAGTCCGTGGGCGGCTCGGAGCCGTCCGGGCCCGATCCCTCGCGGAAGATGTACCGCTCGCGCGCCGCCGAACCCCGGCCGGCGGCGAGCGCCTCCTGGAACCACTCGTGCAGGTCGGACGAGTGGTTCGGCACGATGTCGACCACGACGCGGATGCCGCGGGCGTGCAGCGCCGCGACCATGTCGTCGAAGTCGTCGAGCGTGCCGAGCCGCGGGTCGACGTTCCGGTAGTCGGCCACGTCGTAGCCTCCGTCGGCCAGCGCCGAGGGGTAGAACGGGCTCAGCCACACGGCGTCGATGCCCAGCGCGGCGAGGTAGTCGGCGCGGGAGACGATGCCCGGGATGTCGCCGAGACCGTCGCCGTTCGCGTCGGCGAAGCTGCGCGGGTAGATCTGGTAGACGGCCGCCTGACGCCACCAGGCGGCGGCATCCGAGGTGTGGTCGTTGCGGGTCTCGGTGAGAGTCGCATCGGTCATAGCGGGGTGGTGCTCCTTCTTCATTGTTGCGGTGGTGCGGTGGTGCGGGTGAATGTCAGCCCTTGACGGCACCCTGCGTCACGCCCTCCATGACGAACCGCTGCGTGAACAGGTACGCGAGGATCGCCGGGGCCATGGCCATGAGGTACGACGCGAAGGCGACGTTGTAGTTGTTGCTGAACTGGTTCTGGAACAGGTTCTGCCGCACGGGCAGCGTCTGCATCGCCGGGTCGGAGATGATGAGCGACGGCATCATGAAGTCGTTCCAGGCGTAGAGGAACGCGAAGATGCCGACCGTGGCGCTCATGGGCGCGAGCAGCGGGAAGATGAGCCGCCAGAACGTCTGCCAGGTCGTGGCGCCGTCGATGCGGGCGCTCTCCTCGAGCTCGATCGGGATCGACCGCAGGAACGCCGTGAACAGCAGCACGCTGAAGCTCAGCTGGAACATGGTGGCGAGGATGATCACGCCGAACGGGTTGTCGAGGCCGACGCGTCCGGTGAGCTGGATCTGCGGCAGCGCCACGACGGGGAACGGGATGAACATGGCCGCGAGCAGGTAGAAGAACGACCAGCGGAACAACTTGCGGTCCCAGTTGCGCACGATCGCGTACGAGGCGAACGCCGCGAGGATGATGGTCGCGCAGACCGTCCCCGCGGTCACGAGCAGCGAGATGCCGGCGCCGACGGGGAACTTCGTCAGGTTCCATGCCTCGACGAAGCCGTCGAAGCTGAACGGCGCGGGGAACGAGAACGCGTTGCCGTCGACGGCCTGGTTGGTCGTCTTGAACGCCATCGAGATCGTCACGTACAGCGGCAGCAGCACGGTGACGGCGCACAGGATGAGGATGATCGTGCCCGACCAGTTGACGCGCTCCATGCGGATGCGCGGCTTCTTGCCGGAGGGCGTGACGGTGGTGAGTGTCTGCGTCGACATCAGAGGGCGTTCCTTCCGCGGGTCAGCGAGAGCTGCAGCAGGGAGATGAGCACCGCGACGATGAAGAAGATCGTGGCGTTGGCCATCTGGTAGGCGTAGTCGCCGCCGTTGAAGCCGGCGATGATCGTCATAGCGACGCTGCGGGTCGCGGTGCCCGGTCCGCCGTTCGTGAGTCCGACGATGATGTCGTAGGCGTTGAGGAAGCCCTTGAACCCGAGGATGACGTTGATCACGACGTAGCCCGCGACCAGCGGCACCGTGATGCGCAGCAGCTGCTGGGTCTTGCTCGCGCCGTCGATGCTCGCGGCCTCGTACACGTCGCCCGGCACCGACAGGAGGCCGGCGATGTAGATCAGCAGCGTGCCGGGCGTCGCCTGCCAGGCCGTCACGATCACGATCGCCACCCATGCGAGGTCGGGGTTCGCGAGCAGGCTCGTCTCGAGCCACGGGATGCCGGTCGCGGCGCCTGCAGCCGGGATCGAGTTCGAGAACAGGAAGTTGAAGACGTAGGCGATGATGATGCCCGAGATCACCATCGGGATCACGAAGATCGTGCGCAGCCCCGTCTTGAAGCGGATGCGGGAGGTGAGTCCCACCGCGAGCATGAACGCGATCACGTTCACGACGATCACCGTCGCGATCGAGAAGCCGAACGTGAAGAGGTAGCTCTGCAGGATCGACGGGTCGCTGAACATCGCGATGTAGTTCGTGAGGCCGTTGAAGCTCCATTCGCCGATGCCGATCGAGTCGGTGAAGCTGAAGAAGATGCCCATCACGCCGGGGACCGTGATCGCGAGAGTGAACAGGATCAGCGTCGGCACGAGGAAGAAGTAGTAGATCGGCTCGACACGTCGGCGCTTGTGGAGCTTCCGCGGAGAGCCCGTGACGATCGCGGTCGTGTCGGTCGTGGGGGTGTTCGGCTTCGTGATGTTCGACGCCGCGAGGTTCGAGACGGCCGGCGCCGGGGTGGGGTTCGTCATGACCTCGGCTCCTCTGCCTCGGCGGATGCGTTGTCCTGCGTGGTGGGGATCGGCGCGCGGAACGCGATGCGCGCCCAGTCGGCGTCCATGGTGCGGAGCGTCGAGGAGGGCGAGGCGCCGAGCACCATCGCCTGCACGTAGTTGTTCAGCGGCAGCGTCTTGGGGACGAGCACCGACGGGCCCTGGTAGATCTGGCCGTTGTCGTAGTACTCGATCATCCCCTCGATGCGCGGGTCGTCGGGGGCCGGAGCATCCGTCGTGGGCGTGAACCCGAGCTGCGAGGCGTTGTAGGCCTCGATGTTCTCGGGCAGGTAGAGGTACTCGAGGAAGTCACGGGCGGCCTCCTGGTGGCGGGACCCCTCGGGGATCATCGCCGCGAGGTCCATGTTGACGCGCACGCCGAGGTCGGCGGGGTCGTCGGTCATCGGCAGCGGGAAGGTGCCGAGCTCGAGGTCGGGCGCGGTCTTCGCGATCTCGCTGAAGGCCCACGGTCCCTGCAGGTACATCGCAGCCTCGCCCTTCGAGAACGCGAGGTTGCCGTCGCCGTAGCCGCGGCTCGCGGCATCCGAGTTCGTGTAGTCGTCCGCGAGCTGCATCATGCGGTCCATGGGCTCGGCGAAGTCCTTCTCGAACGAGACCGGCGAGTCGGCGCCCACCTCCGCCCCCTCGGTCGCCATCGCGTCGAAGAAGTCGATCACGTCGACGGAGCCGCCGGCCGTGTAGTCGTACCAGCCCTGCGCGACGGTCCAGTCGTCCTTGAAGGTCGCATAGAACGGGTCGATCCCCGCGGCCTTGAGCTGGTCGCACACCGCGATCAGCTCGTCCCAGGTCGTCGGGACCTCGAGGCCCTGCTGGGCGAAGATGTCCTTGTTGTAGATGACGGACGCCGCCATCACGGAGTACGGGAGGGCGCTCGTGCGCCCCTCGCAGGATCCGTACTGGTCCATGAGCGCGCCGAGGTCGTCGCGGATCCCCGCCGCGGCCTCGGTGCCGGACAGGTCGGTGAGCGCGCAGCGCTGCACGAACCGGGCGACCTCGTAGTTGTAGTTGGCGAGCATGATGTCGGGCGGGTTGCCGCGCACGAAGCTCGCCGAGACGACGTCGACGCCCGAGGTGTCGATCTCGACCTTCACGTCGTTCTGCGAGGCGTTGTAGTCCGCGACCAGCTGGGTCATGAACTCGATGGCCTCGCGCTTGCTGAACGTGAAGCGGATGGTCTCGGCGCCGCCGGCCGAGGAGCATGCCGTGAGCGCTGCGCCGACGAGGGCGAGCGTCGCGACTCCGGCTGCGACACGAGCCGGGCGTGGGGATCTGTCAGACACCGTCGTCCTTTCGTCCTGTAAATCGCAAGACTAAATCTAGTGAGCGAATTTACTTCGATGAGGGGTACTCTCTCATCTGGACGAGAGTGAGGTCAAGACCCGTGGCAGAATCCCCCGCCGGTCTCGGCACCGGGCGCGCGAGCGTCAGCACGGTGCTCGACTTCGCCTGGACCGCGGGCGAGTTCACCGCCACCGAGGTCATGGCCGGCACCTCCCTGACGCGCTCGACCGCGATCGACGCGATCGACACGCTCGTGGGCGCCACCGTGCTGCGCGAGCTGCCGAACGCCCGCGCCGCCGGCAGCTACCGGTCAGGGCGCCCCGCTCGGCGCTTCCGCCTCGCCGACGACCTCGGCGTCGTGATCGGGGTGGATGCCGGTGACACGCACCTCGCCGTCTCGGTCGCCGACCCGCTCGATCGCACCGTCGTGCACCACCGCACCGACCTCGACCCGACGCAGACCGCCCACGCTCGCCGCACGACGATCCTCGACCGCATGGCGCACGCACTCGCCGAGGCCGGTGCCACGCGCGACGACGTGCTCGCGATCTGCGTGGGCGTCGCGGCGCCCGTGAACCGCGACGGCGTCTCGCCCCCGCATCCCGACGGCTTCTGGGAGCGTACGAACCCCGGACTCGCCGCCGCCCTCGCGGACTGGGCGCCGATCGTCGAGGTCAAGAACGACGCCCAGCTCGCCGCGATCGCCGAGGGATCGGCGGGCGAGGCGATCGGATGCCGCGACTACGTCGCCCTGTTGGCGAGCGAGCGCTTCGGCGGCGGGGTCGTCGTCGACGGCCACGTGCTGCACGGAGCCCACGGCGGCGTCGGCGAGGGCGTCGTCTTCGACCACATCATCGGCGTCGGATCGGCCTTCGGCCTCAGCCACACCCTGCAGGCCCAGGTGCGCGCAGCGTTCGACAGCGGGGAGATCGACCGCGACAGCGCGATCGGCCGCCTCGCCGACGCCGACCGCATCGATCCGCGGCTCGTGCTCACCGCCGCGGCCTCGGGCGACGCGGATGCGCTGCTCGCCACCTCGCGCGTGGGTGCGACGCTCGCCCGCGTGGTCGGCGTGCTCGGCAGCATGTACGATCCGGCGCGTGTGATCGTGTGCGGCGCCGTCGCCGAGAGCATCGAACCCGTGCTCGCCGCCGCCCGCGAGGTGCTGCCCACGCAGCTGCACCTCCCCGCGCCCGAGATCCTCGCCTCGACCCTCGGCGCCGAGGTCGTGTCGATCGGCGCCGTCGCCACCGCCCGCCGTGCCGCGCGGGAGCTGGCCGTGCCGCGGTTGGCGGAGCGCCGGCTCGCCGCGCGCGCGTAGCCCCGCGGCATCCGGGGTTCGCCTAACTCATAGCGAGCATGCGTGAGTGCGCCGGGCCGGGCTATTTGTGATCGCATCGCGCGCATGATGACGTGGATCGGTGAGACGACCCACCACCCCGCCCTCCGTTGCCGCCGACTCCCCCGCTCCCCTGCCCCGACGCCGACGGCGACGCCGTGTGGTCGCGCTCACGGCGGGCGTGGTCGTCGTCGGCCTGGTGACGACCGGGGTCGTCGCGATCGCGCAGCTGCAGGGCAACGTGACGACGGCGCCGATCCGGACGACCGTGAGCGGGCAGGACGAGCCCGCCGCGGACAAGCCCGCCACCGGAGCCGTCAACGTCCTGCTCCTGGGCTCGGACGCGCGCGCCCTGGACTCCGACGAGTTTGGCGACGACGACGGCACGCAGCGCAGTGACGCCATGGTGCTGGCGCACATCGCCGGCGACAACTCCCGCATCGACGCCGTGCAGCTCCCCCGCGACACGCTCATGGACCTGCCCGCCTGCGAGGACACCGGTCGCGGATCGTCGAGAGGCGGGACGGGGATGCTGAACTCGGCCCTGAACGTGGGCGCGGCGTGCTCCGTCGCGTCGGTGGAGAAGCTCGCGGGCGTCCGTATCGACCACTTCGTGCAGATGGACTTCGAGGGGTTCATCGGGATGGTCGACGCGATCGGCGGCATCGACGTCTGCCTGCCCGAGCCGCTGCAGGACGGTCACGCCCGGCTCGATCTCCCCGCGGGTCCGCAGTCCGTCGACGGCGCGCAGGCCCTGGCGCTCGCGCGCACGCGGCACGCCCTCGCCGAGGAGAGCGACATCGCGCGCCTCGGCCATCAGCAGATGGTGCTGTCGGCGATCGTGCAGAAGGCCACGAAGAGCGACGTGCTGGTGCGACCCGACCGCCTCTACGCGTTCCTCGACGCCGCGACCTCGTCGATGACCGTCGATCCCGGCCTCGGCGCGCTCACCGATCTCGCCGCACTCGCCGCGCGGCTCGCGACCGTGCCCCTGAGCGATGTCACCTTCATGACGATGCCCTGGGAGCCCGCGCCCCGGGACCGGAATCGGGTCGTCCCCGCACCCGATGCGGCCGTCGTGTTCCAGGCGATCAGGGACGACGTGCCGATCGAGCTGACGACGGACGCCCCGCCCGTCGAGGAGTCGGAGCCGGACGCCGCAGTGCGGACGACCCCGATCACCGTGTCGAACGGCGCCGGCGTCGGCGGTCTCGCCGGCCGCGTCGCCGACGACGCCCGCGCGCTCGGCTACACCGTGCAGGGACTCTCGAATGCGGAGCGCACCGAGACGACCGTGATCGTCGCCGGCGAGGACGCCGAGGCGCAGGCCACCGCCGCGAGCCTGGCCGCCGACCTGGGCGGCGGCATCGAGATCCGCACCGGCGGCTCCGGCGTGCAGGTCATCCTGGGTTCGGACTTCCCAGGGCGCACCGCGGAGGTGCAGGTGCCGCCGCGACCCGTGGATGCCGTGAGCCGGAGCGCCGACACCGACCTGTGCGCGTCGTGAGTGCGCGTCACCCGCGCAGGCTCTGAACGAGCGCCTCGACGGCAGGGTTCCGTAACGCGTCGACGGTGTGCAGCAGGCCGATGGGGCGGGCGGGCTGGTCGTCGAGGGCGATGCATCGACCACCGAGAGCGACGGCCAGGTCGGCGAACGCGTCGGGCACGACCGTGACCCCGCCGACGGCGAGGGCGAGTCGCACCAGACCGTCGCGCTGCGTGGTCGTCATCACCCGCGCCGGGCGCGCGCCGACACGACGGCACACCTCCTCGGTCGTCGCTCGCATCGACGTGCCGGTCGGGAGCGTCACCAGGGTCGAGCCGGCCAGCACCTCACGCAGCGAGAGGTCGACCTCGGCATCCGGGACGACGGCGATGAACCGCTGCGAGGGCAGTTCGAGGGCGACCAGGTCGCCGGGGACGCCGTCGAGAGCGCAGAGCGCGAGATCGGCACGGCCCTCGCGGAGCGAGGCGACCACGGCGCAGGGGTCCTCCTCCGTCGACATGCTGACCGTCACACCGGGATGGGCGAGATGGAAGGGACCGATGATGTCGTGGCCGAGCGAGGAGACCAGCGACGGGAGACCGGTCAGGCGCAGAGAGCCCGCGGCGAGCGTGCGCACCGATTCGGCGAGCGCGTCGATCACCGACACCTCGGTGAGTGCACGACGTGCGGCGGACGCGGCCAGGGCTCCCGCGGGAGTCAGTTCGACACCGCGGCCCGAGGGGCGCAGGAGTGTGACGCCGAGCGTGTGCTCCAGGGTCTGCAGACGCCGGCTCAGCGAGGGCTGCGAGACGCCCAGCTCATCGGCGGCGGCGGTGACGGACACGTGATCCGACACGGCGACCAGGGCTTCGATCTGACCGAGGGAGAGGCGCGACATCAGTAAGCCAAGCTACCAGCGGGCTCGGGTTCTCTCGCCGCGGCGGGATAATCGATCCATGCCCGATCCCGAGCCCCGACGCCCCGCCTCCGCGGTCGAACTGCTGCTCGACCCGGCGACGGACTCGGCGATCCGCGCGGAGTGGGATGCTCTCGCCGCGCTCGGGGTGTCGAGTCTCGCCGCGCACACGGCGGCGAGCAACCGCCCGCACATCACCCTGGTCGCACGCATCGGTCTGTCCGCGCTCGATTCGGCCGTTCTCGCCGAGGTCCCCTCGTTCCCGATCGTTCTGGGCGCTCCGCTGCTCTTCGGCGACGGCGACCGACGGGTGGTCGCCCGCAGCGTCGTTCCCACGGCGGATCTGCTCGACCTCCGGGCGAGGGTTCGCGCCGCGGCCGGGCCCGGCGAGGATGCTCCGCACACCGCTCCCGGCGAATGGATGCCGCACGTCGCCCTCGCCCGTCGGCTCCGCGTCGCCGATCTCCCGGCGGCGTTTGAACGGATCGGCGGCGACATCCGCGGTCACGCCGCGAGCGTGCGGCACTGGGACGCGGATGCGGGGATCGTCACCGCCCTCGCCGAACTGCGGATGC
Source organism: Microbacterium sp. NPDC089696 (assembly GCF_044749125.1). Taxonomy (NCBI): domain Bacteria; kingdom Bacillati; phylum Actinomycetota; class Actinomycetes; order Micrococcales; family Microbacteriaceae; genus Microbacterium; species Microbacterium sp. NPDC089696. Next base: position 71,938 of record NZ_JBIVHF010000005.1, read on the forward strand.
CGTAGCCCAGGCGTCCGGACTGCCGTGGGTCACTCCACGAGCAGCGCGGGCTCCTCCAGCACGCTCGCGACGTCGGCGATGAAGCGGCTCATGGCGTCGCCGTCGACGACCCGGTGGTCGAACGATCCGGCGACCGTGGTGACCCAGCGCGGGCGTACCTCGCCGTCGACGACCCAGGGCTTCTGGCTGATCGTTCCCATGGCGAGGATGCCCGCCTGACCCGGATTGATGATCGGGGTGCCTGCGTCCATCCCGAACACACCGATGTTCGTGATCGTGAACGTGCCGCCCTGCTGGTCGGCCGGCGTGGTCTTGCCGTCGCGCGCCGTGAGGGTGAGGCGGTTGAGGGCGCGAGCGAGGTCCTTCATCCCGAGGTCCTGCGCGTCCTTGATGTTCGGCACGAGCAGGCCGCGGGGCGTGGCCGCCGCGATGCCGAGGTTCACGTAGTGCCGCACGGCGATCTCGGCGCCATCCCCGGTCTCGATCCACGCCGCGTTGATCATGGGGGTGCGCCGCAGCGCCCAGATCACGGCGCGCGCCACGATCAGCAGCGGTGACACCTTGATGTCGGCGTACTCCGGCGCGGCCTTCAGACGCTTGACCAGCTCCATCGTGCGCGTCGCGTCGACGTCTTTCCACACCGTGACGTGCGGGGCCGAGTACGCGCTCTGCACCATCGCCGACGAGGTCGCCTTGCGCACGCCCTTCACCGGGATCGACTCGGTGCGGTCGTCGTCGGAAGCGGATGCCGCGACCGGCGCGACACCGCGGGCGAGGCCGACCGGCGCGATCTGCGGGGCAGGCACGGTCTCCTCGCGCACGTCGCCCCACTCGGGCGTCTGGATGTTGCGGAACACGCTGGCCTGCTCGGCGTGCTTCACGACGTCGTCGCGCGTGACCTCGCCGTCGGCGCCGGTCGGGGTGACGGTCGTGAGGTCGACGCCGAGGTCGCGAGCGAGCTTGCGGATCGGGGGCTTCGCGATCACGCCGACCGACGAGCGGACCGGGCGCTCGGCCGGGCGCTTGCGGCGAGAGGTCGCTCCCCCGCCCGTGCCGTAGCCGACGAGCACGGAGCCGCCGCCCTCCTCGGGAGCGGGCGCCTCGGCGGTCGCGACGACTCCGGGACCGGCATCGTCACGAGCATCCGTCACGAAGGTGATGATCGGCGCACCGACCTCCACCGTCGCCCCCTCGGCGACCAGGAGCTCGCCGACGACGCCGGCGTGCGGCGACGGCAGCTCGACGAGCGACTTGGCCGTCTCGATCTCGCAGATGACGTCGTTGATCGCGACCGTGTCGCCGGGCGCGACCTTCCAGGCCACGATCTCGGCCTCGGTCAGACCCTCGCCGACGTCGGGGAGGGTGAAGTTCTGAGTGCTCATCTGCGGTCCTCTCGGGGACTGGTCAGTAGGCCAGGGAACGGTCGACGGCCTCGAGGATGCGGTCGGCATCCGGGAGGTAGGTGCCCTCGAGCTTCGCGGGCGGGAACGGGGTGTCGTATCCCGAGACGCGCAGCACCGGAGCCTCGAGCGCGTAGAAGGCGCGCTCCATGACGGTGGCGGCCACCTCGCTGCCGATGCTCGTGTGCCCGGGGGCCTCCTGCGCATAGACCATGCGTCCGGTCTTGCGCACCGAGTTGAGGATCGGCTCGTAGTCGATCGGCGACAGCGACCGCACGTCGACGACCTCGCAGCTCGTGCCCTCGGCCTCGGCGAGCGCGGCCGCCTGCAGCAGCGTCGTCACCATGGCGCCGTGCCCCACGAGCGTGACGTCGGATCCGGAGCGCACGACGCGCGAGGAGTGCAGCGGCAGCGCGGACGCGTCGAGCTCGACCTCACCTTTGGGCCAGTAGCGGCTCTTCGGCTCCATGAAGATCACGGGGTCGTTCGAGGCGATCGCCTCCTGGATCATCCAGTACGCGTCGTTCGGCGTCGAGGGCGAGACCACCCGCAGGCCCGGAGTGTGCGAGAAGTACGCCTCGGGGCTCTCCTGGTGGTGCTCGACCGCGCCGATGTGGCCGCCGTACGGGATGCGGATCACGATCGGCAGGCTCAGCGCGCCCTCGTGCCGGTTCGTGAGCTTCGCGAGCTGCGTCGTGATCTGGTCGAACGCCGGGAACACGAAGCCGTCGAACTGGATCTCGATCACCGGACGGAACCCGGCCATCGCGAGCCCGATCGCCGTACCCACGATCCCCGATTCCGCAAGTGGGGTGTCGAGCACGCGCTGCTCGCCGAAGTCGCGCTGCAGGTGCTCGGTCACGCGGAACACGCCACCGAGCTTGCCGATGTCCTCCCCCATGAGCAGGACCTTCTCGTCGTCCTCCATGGCCTTGCGGAGACCGGCGTTGAGGGCCTTGCTGAACGGCATCGTCTCGAGAGTCATCGCGTGCCCTCCTCGAACGACGCCTCGTAGCGGGCGTGCCACGCCTTCTGCTCGTCGATCAGCGGATGCGGGTCGCTGTAGACGAAGTCGAACATCTTGTCGGCGGTCGGCGGTCCGAGCTCGACCGTGCGGGCGCGGAGGTCCTCGGCGGCGTCGGCGGCCTCGGCATCCGCGTCGGCGAAGAACTGCCCCGACGCTCCGCGGTTCTCGAGGAACGCGCGCAGGCGCACGATCGGATCGCGCAGCGCCCAGGACTCCTCCTCGTCGGAGCCGCGGTACTTCGTGGGGTCGTCGCTCGTGGTGTGCGCGCCGAGCCGGTAGGTCACGGCCTCGATCGCGCGCGGGCCGCGGCCGCTGCGTGCCTCGTCGAGCGCGACGCGGGACACCGCGTAGCTCGCGAGCACGTCGTTGCCGTCGACGCGGACGCTGGGGATGCCGTAGCCGGCGCTGCGCTCGACGAGCGGCACCCGCGACTGCGTCTCCACCGGGACCGAGATCGCCCAGTGGTTGTTCTGCAGGAAGAACACGGTCGGGGCCTGGTAGCTCGCCGCGAACACCATGGCCTCGTGCACGTCTCCCTGGCTGGAGGCGCCGTCGCCGTAGTAGACGATCACGGCCTCATCGCGCTCGGGGTCGCCGGTGCCGCTGCGTCCGTCGAAGTTCAGGCCCATCGCGTACCCCGCGGCGTGCAGGGTCTGCGAGCCGAGCACGAGCGTGTACAGGCGGGTGTTGCCGTTCTTCGGATCGGTCGGGTCCCAGCCGCCGTGCGAGACACCGCGCATGAGCTTGATGATGTCGAGCGGGTCGACGCCGCGGATGCGCGTCACGACGTGCTCGCGGTACGACGGGAAGATCGTGTCCTGTGCGCGCGCGGCACGAGCGGAGCCGACCTGCGCGGCCTCCTGTCCCCGGCTCGGCGGCCACAGGGCGAGCTGGCCCTGCCGCTGGAGGTTCGTCGCCTGGGTGTCGATCGCACGGATGCTGACCATGTCGCGGTAGAACTGCTCGAGCTCCGCGTCGCTGATCGTCTCGATCAGGGGCAGGTACAGCTCGGCTGCGGGGCTCGGTGCGAACCGGCCGTCCGCGTCCAGGACACGCACGAGGGGGGTCTCGGGGGTACTCACGCGCTCCACGCTACCCGCGCCCGCATGCCAGGTCACGTATACCTAGGACGTCCTCGCATCTGCCGGGATTCCGGAGAAAAGCCCGGTCAGCGGCCGTCAGCGGTCGTCAGCGGAGAGCGGCGGCGACCGAGAGCACGCGATCCACCGACGGCTCCTCGCCGACTGAGATGCGGATGCCGTCGCCGGGGAACGGCCGCACGACGAGATCGTTCTCGACGAACACGGATGCCGCCGCCTCGGTCTGCGCTCCCGTGGGCAGCCACACGAAGTTGGCCTGGGAGTCGGGGACGTCCCAGCCCTGCGCGCGGAGCCCCTCGACGAGCCGGGTACGGCGTTCGACGATGACGGCGACGCGCTCGAGCAGTTCGGCCTCGGCGTCGAGGCTGGCGATCGCGGCGTTCTCGGCCGCCGACGTGACGGAGAGCGGGATGCCGGTGGTGCGTGCCGCGTCGAGGACCTTCTCGTTGCCGATCGCGTAGCCGACGCGCAGGCCGGCGAGTCCGTAGGCCTTGGAGAACGTGCGGAGCACGACCACGTTCGGGTGGGTCTCGAACACGCGCTCGGCGAGGCCGTCGATCGCGTCGGGGGCGGTGACGAACTCGGCGTAGGCCTCGTCGAGGATCACGAGCACGTCGGACGGGACCCGGGCGATGAACTCCGCGAACTCGGCGGAGGTGATGATCGGACCCGTGGGGTTGTTCGGAGTGCACAGGATGACGGCGCGCGTGCGCTCGGTCACGGCATCCGCCATCGCGGACAGGTCGTGGCGGAACTCGGCCGTGAGAGGCACCTGGACGCCGGTGGCCCCCGCGACGAGCGGCAGGCTCGGGTACGCCTCGAAGGAACGCCAGGCGTAGACGACCTCGTCGCCGACGGAGGCGGTGGCGAGGATGAGCTGGTGGAGGATCGACACGCTGCCAGCGGCGACGTGCACCTCGTCGGGCGACACCCCGTAGCGCTCCCCGAGTCGTGCGCGCAGGCGTCCGGCGCTCGCGTCCGGGTACCGGTTGATCGGCGTCGTGTGCTGCAGCGCCTCGACGACCGACGGCAGCGGGTCGAACGGGTTCTCGTTGCTCGACAGCTTGAACGCATCGGGTCCGGCCTGCTTGCCCTGGCGATACGGGGCGAGAGCGGCGATGGCTGGGCGGATGCGCGGGAGGATCGGGTCGGTCACAGGTCCCACTCTAGGATCCGCAGTGCTCCGGCGGCCAGGATGCTGGTGGTCGACGGAACGTCGACGGTACCATTGTGGTATGGCCATGAATCTGCGACTGCCGCCGGAACTCGACGCACAGCTCAGCGCGCTGGCCGATCGACGTCACACCTCGAAGCACGCCTTGCTGATCGAGGCTGCCGACCGTTTCCTCCGAGAGGAGGTGACGACGGAGCAGGCCGTCGGAATCGCGCGCGACGTCGCCGACCGGTACTCGGAGCTGCTGAGGCGGCTGGAAGACGCGTGACCCGGTACCTCGAGCTCCCGCAGGCGATGGGGATACTCCAGCACCTGGGCCTTCACGTTCGCGACATCGGTCTGCTGTCGTCAGCCCTCGCACGGCCGTCGAGTTCGATGTTCGGCGTCGAGGCCTACCCCGAGCTCGAGGTGAAGGCGGCATCACTGCTGTCCTCGTTGAGCCAGAACCACCCGCTGTTCGACGGGAACAAGAGATTCTCCTGGGTCGCCACTCTGACGTTCCTGGAACTGAACGGCGTGCGCATCGATATGGACATCGACACCGCTTTCTCTCTCGTGTTGAGCACCGCTCAGAGCAAGACCACGCTCGACGAGGTCGCCGATGCCTTCCGCGCACATTCGTCGTGAGGGCTCACCCCGCCCGCACTCCCTGACATCCGCGCACTCGCGTGCGAGACTGGCCTGACCATGCGCTTCATCATCCGTGTCGTCGTCAACGCGTTCGCCCTCTGGGTCGTCACGCTGATCCCCGTCCTGCAGGTCACGATCACGGCGTTCCCGCCGGGCGAGACCCTGCAGCTGGTGCTGACCCTGCTCGCGGTGGCCGCGATCTTCGCCCTCGTGAACACGATCATCGGCACGATCGTGAAGATCGTCGCGTTCCCGCTGTACATCATCACGTTCGGGCTGATCGGCTTCGTGATCAACGGGTTCCTGCTGTGGCTCACCGCCTGGATCACGAGCGGCTTCGGCTGGGGTCTGAGCGTCGGGCACTTCTGGTGGGGTGTGGTTGCCGCCCTCCTCATCTCGATCATCAACGGCATCTTCGGGTTCATCCTGCGTCCGCAGAACAAGCGCTCCCGCCGCGACTGACTCTCGGACCACGCGGACGCTAGTCCGCGTCGACGATCCGTTCGGCGCGGAACGCTGTCCGCTCGATCACCGCCGCCTCGTCGAGGTGCGCCCAGAAGGCGTCGAGCTCCGCGATCCTCGGGTCGCCGGAGGAGTCGGCCTCCTCAGCGAGCTCGACGTAGGACTCGAGGAGGTGCGGGCGTCCGGCGTCGCCCCAGGTGAAGCCGGGATCGCCCTCCGCTGTGATGGCGATGCTCTCGGGGCTTCCCGCGCCGCCCGGCGACCCTCCCCCGGAGAGCGCCCGCACCGGATCGTCGGTGTGTGCGAGGGTCACGAGGGTCTGCTCCTCGCTCAGCGTCGGGTCGAGCGGGCTGCCCGCGGTGATGACGAGAGGCACGTCGTAGCCGCTCTGCATCGCGAGGTGGGTCGCGATCGCGCCTCCCTGCGAGTGGGCGACGATCGCGACCTGATCCCCGGGCCGCGCGCCGGCCGTCTCGAGCGCGGCGATCGTCGACGCGTACGACGCCGACATCCGGCCCGAGTACAGCTCGCTGTTGGACTTCATGTCCCAGGGGTCGCGGCCGCCCCAGTCACCCGGCGCGAAGGTCTGGGTGCCTTTGATGTACACGACGTACGTGGTGGCGCCTCCGGCGAACGAGTACTTCTCGACGGCCACCTGCGCGCCGTGCTTCTCGGGGATGCGTGACACCGCGCCGGCCAGGCCGTTCGGAGCACCGGACGGCGTCGAGGCCGTGACGGGTGCGACCGCCACCTTCTCGGCGGACCCGTGCAGCACCGCTCCCCGGGGGACCACGCCGAGCGTCGACCCCCCGCCGATGAGCGCGGACAGCAGGTAGACCGGGGCGAAGAACCCGGCGGGAAGCACCTGCGTCATCAGCCCGTCGAAGCGCTCGCCTCGCCACTCGTCGAGCAGCTTCTCCGCCATTCCGGGGATGCGCCCGTCCGCGTCCTCGAGCCGCCGCATCCTCTCCCGTGCCGCGTCGGCCGCGTCGGACCGTCCGCCCATCAGGGACTCCACCTGCAGCTCCACGTACTCGAACACGTCGGCCATCAGCAGCGTGCCGTCCACGGTGTCCAGGCAGTCGTCACGGATGCGAGAGATGCTCTCCACGAGGGACCACAATCCGACCAGGTCGATGTGGGCGCTCAAACCCGGGGTGTCCACGACATGCGCGTAGGCGCGCTCGACCGCAGCGCTCGCACGCGCGTAGTCGACCGCGACGGCGTCCAGGCGCCGACCGATACGGCGGAGGTCGTCGGGGTCGACCGAGATCGCGCCTCCGTGATCGATGTTCAGTTCGCTCATACGGGCACCCCCTCGAGCTCGCGCTCGCGGTCGGCGAGCTCGGCCCTGGTGGAACGCGTCCGCACGAGGAGGCCGAGGAGCGCTTCCTGCAGCGCGTCGACACCGTCGGACCGCCATCGCGTGTCGGCGCGGAGCGCGACCAGGGTCGGCACGGCGTCATCGAGGTCGGCGCCCGCGGCGCGGACGAGCGCGAGGGCATGGAGCACGGCCCAGGCCGGCGGCGAGGTCACGGGATCGGTGGTCGGAACGAGGAGCAGCATGCGCTCAGCATCCCCGGCTCGGAGGGTGCCGCGTCGACGGGGACGGTCCGATCCCCGGATGCCGTGCACGCCGGTGAGTCGCTCTCGGATGTGCAGGACGAGTGGCTCGGGCATCCCGGCATCGCGCGATCAGCCGCCTACCGGCAGAATGGTCAGGTGACATCCCCGGATCCCTTCCGCGTGATCTTCGTGTGCACGGGGAACATCTGCCGCTCCCCGATGGCGGAGGTCGTCTTCCGCGATCTCGCCGAGCGGCAGGGACTCGGCGCGCGGATCGTCTCGCGCAGCGCCGGCACCGGCGACTGGCACCTCGGCGAGCGCGCCGACCACCGAACCCTCGACGCCCTCGCCCGTCGCGGGTACGACGGATCCCAGCACCGCGCCAAGCAGTTCACCTTCGCCTCCTTCACGGACAACGATCTCGTGGTCGCGTTGGACCGCACCCACGAGCGCAACCTCCGCGAGTGGGCACGCGACGAGGACGAGGAGGGGAAGGTGGCGCTGCTGCTCGCCTTCGATCCCGCCGCCCCCTCGCTCGACGTCCCCGATCCGTACTACGCCGGGCCCGAGATGTTCGATTCCGTGCTCGGTATGATTGAGGCGGCCACCCGCGGGCTGTTCCGCCAGCTCGAGCCGGCTCTCCGCCAGCCCCGCTCGCCCCGAGGGATCGGGGCCCGATCAGGAGGACTCCCCTGACTTTCACGCCCTCGCTCCCGCCGCAGCCCCTGAGCCCCCTCGACGGCCGCTACCGCACCGCCGTCACCGGACTCGCCGACTTCCTCTCGGAGGCCGGGCTCAACCGGGCACGGGTCGAGGTCGAGGTCGAGTGGCTGATCGCCCTCACCGACCGTTCGCTCTTCGAGACGACTCCGCTCACGGATGCCGACAAAGAGCGACTGCGCGCCCTCTACCGCGACTTCGGTCAGGCCGAGATCGACTGGCTCGCCGAGAAGGAGGCCGTCACGCAGCATGACGTGAAGGCCATCGAGTACCTGGTCCGCGACCGTCTGAGCACGCTCGGTCTCGACCGCATCGCCGAGCTCACGCACTTCGCCTGCACGAGCGAGGACATCAACTCCGCCTCGTACGCGCTCACCGTCAAGCGCGCCGTCGAGGAGGTGTGGCTCCCCGCACTCGACACCGTGATCGCGAAGCTCCGCGAGCTCGCCGCCGAGCACGCCGACGCCGCGATGCTGTCGCGCACCCACGGACAGCCGGCCACTCCCTCGACCATGGGCAAGGAGCTCGCGGTGTTCGCGTGGCGCCTGGAGCGCGTGCGCGGCCAGATCGCCGCGAACGACTACCTCGCGAAGTTCTCGGGCGCGACCGGCACCTGGTCGGCGCACCTGTCCGCCGACCCCGACGCCGACTGGCCGACGATCGCCCGCGAGTACATCGAGGGCCTGGGACTGGGCTTCAACCTGCTGACGACGCAGATCGAGTCGCACGACTGGCAGGTCGAGCTGTACGACCGGGTGCGCCACGCCGGCGGCATCCTGCACAACCTCGCGACCGACATCTGGACCTACATCTCCCTCGGCTACTTCGCGCAGATCCCCGTGGCCGGGGCGACCGGGTCGTCGACCATGCCGCACAAGATCAACCCGATCCGGTTCGAGAACGCCGAGGCGAACCTCGAGATCTCGGGCGCCCTGCTCGCCTCGCTCGGCCAGACCCTGGTCACGAGCCGTCTGCAGCGCGACCTCACCGACTCGACCACGCAGCGCAACATCGGCGTCGCGTTCGGTCACTCGCTGCTCGCGCTCGACAACCTGCGCCGCGGCCTGAACGCGATCTCGCTGCGTCGCGACGTGCTGCTCGCCGACCTCGACGTGAACTGGGAGGTGCTCGCCGAGGCGATCCAGACCGTCATCCGCGCCGAGGTCACCGCCGGTCGCTCGACGATCCAGGACCCGTACGCCCTGCTCAAGGAGCTCACCCGCGGACACCGCGTGGGCGCCGCGGATCTCGCCGCCTTCGTCGAGGGCCTCGAGATCGGGGATGCCGCCAAGCAGCGCCTCCTCGCCCTCACCCCCGCGACCTACACCGGCATCGCCGAGCAGCTCGCGAAGTGACCGGCGAACCGGCGCTCGCGAGCGCGGAGGTCACGGCGTCCGGCATCCCGCTGCGCCGCTTCGGCCACCGCTTCGACATCGACGAGGTCGACGCCTTCCTCGACGCGTGCCGGTCGACCCTGCACGCCTGGGAGCACGGTCGCGGCGAGATGGCGAGCCTGAGCGCCACCGACATCGTGGTGCACATGTTCAGGGGCGTGCGGGGGTTCACTCACGGCTATGACCCCGACCCCGTGGACGACCTGCTCGATCGCGTCGTGATCCGGATGCGGGAGCTCGGCGCCTGACCGTCAGCTCCGGGGCTCGGTCCCGGAGTCGTGCGCGACGGCCGCGTCGCGCGGCATGAAGGCCGCTGCGATCAGCGTGAGCACGGCGACGACAGCGGCGGCGACGAACACCCAGAACGACGCGTCGACGATGGTCCCGGGGTCCTGCGGACCCGCGCCGCGGGCGATCACCGCGTTCGAGATCGCCCCGAACACGGCCACGCCGAGCGCACTGCCCGCCGACCGGGCGAAGGCGTTCATGCCGGTGACGGCGCCGCGCTCGCCCCAGCCGACGGCGGCCTGAGCGGCGATCAGCGTCGGCGCGGCGCTCCAGCCGAGCCCGAAGCCCAGCACGAAGGCCACGGCCGCGATCACGACGGGGTTCGGCCACGGCGACACGATCGCGAGGGCGACGGCGGCGAGCGTCGCGATCAGCAGCCCCGTGAGCGCGGTGCGCCGGAACCCGATGCGCAGATACAGCCTTCCGGCGTTCGCCGCTGCGAGCGGCCAGCCGAGGGTGAGCGCCGCGACGGCCAGCCCTGACAGCAGCGGGGCGATGCCGATCGACCCCTCGAGGTAGGCCGGTGCGAAACTCGTGACACCGGTCAACAGGGCGCCGATCCCCAGGGAGACGATCGTCGTGGTGAGGATCAGCGGGCGCGCGGCCAGGCGCAGGTCGACGATGGGCTCGGCGGCCCGCCGCTCCACCACCGCGAACACCGCGAGCGCTGCGACGCCGAGACCGAAGCATACGACGCTCGGGACCGAGATCCAGTCCCAGGCGTTGCCGCCCTCCAGCATCCCGAGGATCAGTCCGGTGAGGCCGACCGTGAGCAGCGCGGCCCCGAGGTAGTCGATCCGATGCCGCTGCGGCTCGACCTTCTCGTGGTACTTCCGCAGCAGCATCCAGGCCGCGATGAGACACAGCGGGATGTTGACCCAGAAGATCCACCGCCAGGCGTCGAGCTGCGCGAAGATCCCGCCGAGCGCGGGACCGACGACCGAGGAGATCGCCCAGACCGACGCGATGTAGCCCTGGACCTTGGCGCGCTCGGCGACCGTGTAGATGTCTCCGACGATCGTCATCGACATGGGGGCGACGGCGCCGGCACCGAGGCCCTGCACCACCCGGAACACGATGAGGGCGGTCATGCTCCACGCGAGACCCGAGAGCAGGGAACCGAGCAGGAACAGCCCGATACCGAGGAGGATGATGGGCTTGCGTCCGACCGTGTCGGCGAAGCGCGAATAGATCGGCACGCTCACGGCCTGAGCGAGCAGGTACACCGAGAACAGCCAGGGGAACTGCTCGTAACTTCCGAGGTCACGCACGATGCTCGGCACCGCGGTCGCGAGGATGGTCGCGTCGATCGCGATCAGCCCGGTCGACAGCATGAGCGCCCCGAGCACCGGGCCGCGCTCCGAGCGGAGTCCGACGGAGGCGCGATCGATCGAAGCTGTCACCCTGAGGACAAGCCGCTCGGCGGCGCGACTATTCCGCGCGGTCGGAGATCAGGGGGTGGCGGCGGAGCCGGGCGTCTCGGGCTCGGCGTCGTCGGCCGGCTCCGGATCGTAGAGCACCGGGCGATCGACGGTCTTCGTGACATCGGCGGGATCGACCACCAGGATCAGCATCGCGAGGATCAGCAGCGTCACGATGAACGCGCCGCCACCGACCACGAGGCCGAGCGCGATCGGCGTGAGGCCGTCGTAGGTGCCGTTGGCAATCGCCGTGTTCACGCGAGCGGTGAAGGCACCGGTCGACACCAGGGTCACGATCGCCGCGAAGACGCCACAGCCCAGCGCGATGCCGAGCAGATGCAGAGGTCGCAGGATGTCCCGGCGCGTGGGCTTGTCGTCGCTCATCGGTCGCCTCCCTGCTCGACGGATGCGGTCTCGGATGCCGACGCCGGGGCATCCGCGCGCTTCGGCGTGAGTCCGGCGATGCCGAGGAAGACCGCGATGATCGCCGCGTATCCCCCGAACATCCCGACGCCGAGGATGATGCCGGTGAGTTCGAACTCGCCCGCGCCCTTGATGGCGTACGGCTGCACGAACCCGGCCGGGATCGCGATCAACAGCACGGCGAGGAGCAGGCCGAAGGCACCCACCGTAATGGCGTCGCGAGCCGTCGGATCGGCCGCCCGGCGCGCGCGGAGGCCGACGATGAGCTCGACGAGGCCGGTGGTCAGCGCCCAGGCGATCACGACGATGAAGAAGAGGTCCTCCGTGCGCCACGCCGGGACCCCTGCCGCCATCCCGGCGGCGACGCCGAGGAGGGCGAGCACGACCCAGGGCCAGCGCTGCCCGGCCGGGAACACGAGCCAGACCGCGAGGATCATCACGAGCGACGTCGTCAGCACGAAGCCGCTGAACACCGAGAGGCCGATGGCCGCCGAATGGTCAGGAGAGAAGGTGATCATCACGGCTGCGGCGGCGGCGAAGAGAGCGCGCAGCAGCTGGACGTGGCGCGCGGTGAACGCGCGTGCAGGGGCAGACATGACGATCCAGAGTCCTCCGGGGTGTTCCCCCCAGTCTACGCGGGGGCGCGCGATGCTCGGACGCGGACCCGTCGGCGGCGCGGACCTGCGCTGAACGTGTTCGTGGGGCCTGACGGATCTCCCCAGATCGATCGTCAGGCCCCACGAGAACACGCAGCGACGGGGGCGGCACTGCGTCGAGCCGCGCGAGGACAAGGTCGGGCACCCTGCTTGTCTCGATACAGCCCTGTAGACCCCAGAAATAGCACCTCGTCCCCTACGCGATGCCGGTGTGGTCGTATGCTCACTGTAGGGGCCGGTTCTTCACATACCGGAGGGGGACGTGTGATGAGTCTGGAAAAAAGTCGTAGAGCGGCATCGGACGAGTTCCATGGCGCCTTCAGGGACGCGATCAACGCCCGGGGACTGACGCTCGCACGCCTCCACGAGATGCTCCGCGCACGCGGCAACGGCGTGTCGATGACCACGCTCAGCTACTGGCGCTCCGGCCGTCGACGCCCCGAGGGCGTGCAGTCCCTCACTGCCCTGGCCGACATCGAGATCCTCCTCGACCTGCGCGCCGGCGCTCTCACAGGGCTCCTCGGTTCGACGAACAGGACGGGTCCTGTCGGCCCGAACCTCTTCCCGATCGACGAGCAGGGACTCGAACTGGCCGTGATCGACGCGTTCGATGCGATGGGCGCCGAATACCCCGACACCTCGCGCGAGCTCACGACGCACTCGATCACCGACGTCGACGAGCACGGCAACGTCTCGCACTGTACGACCCGCAGCATCATCCAGTCGACCGTCGGCACCGTCCGGTCGATCCCCTTCCTCGAGCTCACGCCCGGCGAGTCCACCCCGGCGCCGATCATCGAAGCCATCTCCGGCGGGCGCATCTCGGCGCGCTACTCCCACCCGAGCGGGGAGGTCCACGGGGTGCTCTTCGAGCTCGACGTGCCGCTCGCGGCGCCGGACACCGCGATCGTCGAGTGGTCGGTGGACTTCCCGCCCGGCTACCCGGCGCAGCGGGACTCCGGTCACGCTGTGGCCATGAAGGCGCGCGAGCTGCTCGTGTGGACGCGCTTCCATCCCGACGCCCTGCCGGATCGCATCGAGGAGCGCGTCGACACCCCCGACGGCGTGATCACCACGGCTCTCGACCTCGGCGGTCGACACTCCGTCCACCAGGTGCGGCGCGCCTTCGGGCCCGGAGCGCTCGGCATCAGCTGGAGCTACGACGACGGGCGCTGAGCGTCGCGGTGGTCATCCGGGCTGATCGCCGACGGCCACCGGACGCCCCGGGGTGTTCGACCACTGGCTCCAGGAGCCCGGGAACACCTTCGCGTCGATCCCGATCTCGTGGAGGATGAGAGCCGTGTGCGCCGCCGTCACCCCGGATCCGCAGTAGGCGGCGACGGACGTCGTCGAGGTCACGCCCGCGTCCGCGAACGTGGCGCGGATGACGTCCGGGTCCTTGAGCGAGCCGTTCTGCTCGAGATGGAGCATCGTCGGGACGTTGCGGGCGCCGGGGATGTGACCGGCCACCGGATCGAGCGGCTCCGTCTCCCCGCGATAGCGCTCGCCCGCACGGACGTCGAGGAGCACCCCGGACTCCGGGAACACCGCCGCCTCGTCGATCGTGAGGGCGTCGCCGCCGATCTCGCCGAGCGTCACGTCACCGGACTCCGCGGCGACGTCGTCGGTGTCGAGGGTGTAACCCGCCGCCGTCCAGGAGCGGACGCCGCCCTCGAGCACTCGCACGTCGACACCGCCCTGACGGAGCAGCCACCACGCGCGGGCGGCGGCGGTGCCCTTCGCGTCGTCGTACGCGACCACGACGTCGCCGGCGTTGACACCCCATCGGCGCGCGGCGGCCTCGAGCGCCGCCGTCGTCGGCAGGGGATGCCGTCCGTCCGAGGGCGCACCGTGCGAGGCGAGCTCGGTGTCCAGCGAGACGTAGACCGCTCCCGGGAGGTGTCCGCTCAGATACTCGGCCCGCCCATCGGGCCGGTCGAGTCTCCAGCGCACGTCGATCAGACGGACCGGCGTCGCGCCGTTCAGCAGGTCGTGGAGCTCGGTGGCGGTGAGGAGATCGCTCATACCGCGAGGCTAGCCGGTCACCGCGCCCGCCACCCCGGTGACGTAACGCGAGGACAGGGACGGGCGTCCACCGGCCTTCGCGCGGATCCGGATCGGGAATAGCGCATGCCGTCGCGTGTTGCATCTCGCATGATTGAAACTTCACACGTCGCGGTGCCGGCAGCGTCGGAGCGCACCCGCGTCCGTGTCCCGCTGCGGTTCGCCGACGGTTTCGCCACCACCGCTGACGTCCTCACCTTCGACGGTCTCATCGACGGGAAGGAGCACCTCCTGCTCGGCCTCGGCGATTGGCGCGCGGCGCTCGACCGATCGGCGAGCGGCGGGGCGGCTCCGCTCGTCCGCCCGCACAGCGAATGCCTGACCGGTGACGTCTTCGGGTCGGAGCGCTGCGACTGCGGCCCCCAGCTTCGCGAAGCCGTCGAACGCATCGCGGACGAGGGCGGCTTCCTCCTGTACCTGCGCCAGGAAGGTCGGGGGATCGGCCTGTACGCGAAGCTCGACGCCTACGCCCTGCAGGACGCCGGCCTCGACACGTACGAGGCGAACGTGGCTCTCGGGCACGCCGAGGACGAGCGCGACTACACGGCCGCGGCGCAGATGCTGCGCGCGGTGGGCGTGGACGGCATCCGTCTGCTCAGCAACAACCCCGACAAGGCCGTGCAGCTCGAGGCCCTGGGGATCCGCGTCGCCGAGCGCGTGCCGACCGGAGTCCATCTGTCGACCGCGAACGCCCGGTACCTCGAGGCGAAGCGCGATCACACCTCGCACACTCTCGACCTGTCGGCCGCGTGATGACCGAGAGGCAGCTCGACGACGCCGAGATGGCGGTGTGGCTCCCCACCATCCGCTTCGTGCAGCTGCTGCCTCAGGTCCTCGATCGCACCCTGCGCGCCGAGACCGGAGTGAACCACGCCCACTACGCGATCCTCGTGTCTCTGGCGGGACAGGGCGACTCGACGATCACGATGACCGAGCTGGCACGCATCGCCGGACTCAGCAAGTCCCGGCTGAGTCACGCTCTGGACTCGCTCGAAGACCGCGGGTGGGTGGAGCGCGGGAGCTGTCACAGCGACAAGCGCACTCTCTCGGCGACGCTCACCCCGGAGGGTCGGGACGTGCTGCGGTCGGCCGCTCCCGTGCACGTCGCCCAGATCCGCGATCTCGTGCTCGGTCCGCTGGACGACGAGGAGCGCGAGCAGCTGGGCGCGATCGCGTCGAAGCTGCTCCCCGGCCTGGCCGCGGCACTCTGATCCACGGCGCGGCACCGGGGCGATCGCGTTTCTGCTCACAGCAGAAAGGCTCGGATCCCCCGCGATCACCGGCCTATCGTGAGGCATGGCTGAGATCGTCCCGTTCCCGCGTGCACCCCGTCCCTCCGTGGACCCCGCTTCGAGCAGCCCCGAGCCCCTCTGGCGCCAGCTCCTCGGCGAGCAGCTCCGCCGCCGACGACACGACCGTTCCGAGACCCTGGCCGAGACGTCCGAGAGGGCGGGCGTGTCCCCGCAGTACCTGTCCGAGGTGGAACGCGGGCTGAAGGAGCCGTCGAGCGAGATGATCGCCGCGATCGGCGGGGCGCTCGACACCTCGTTGGTCGAGCTCGCGAGCGCGGTCGCCGACGAGCTGCGCATGGCGACCGCCCCGGCATCCGCCGTGGTCTCGGTGAGCCGGGACGCGTTCGCCCTCGCCGCCTGAGCGCGCACCGCGCGGTTCGTCGGCAGGAACGACGCGCGCCTGCAGGACACGGAAGGACGGATGCGTCCGGCATCCGTCCTTCGATCCTGCAGACGTGCCGGGTTCAGACGGTCCGCTCCCCCAGCACGGTGTCGATCAGCCCGTAATCGAGCGCAGCGGATGCGGTGAACACGCGATCCCGGTCGGTGTCGGCGCGCAGAACCTCGACCGTGCGGCCGGTGTGCCGCGCGAGGATGGACTCCATGTCGGAGCGCACCCGCACGACCTCGTCGGCCGCGAGGATGAGGTCCGGGATCGCGCCGCGCGACTGACCCGCGGGCTGGTGCAGCACGATCCGCGCGTGTGTGAGCGCCGACCGCTGCCCCGCGGCCCCGGCGGCCACGAGCAGCGCCGCCGGACCGATCGCCTGCCCCACGCACGTCGTGGCGATCACCGGACGCACGTGCTGCATGGTGTCGTAGATCGCGAGCGCCGCGCCCGGGTCGCCGCCCTCGCTGTTGACGTACAGCTGCACGGCCGACTCCGGGCTGTCGGCGTCGAGGTGCAGCAACTGCGCGATCAGGGCGTTCGCGACCCCGGCGTCGATGCCCGTGCCGAGGTAGATCACGCGCTCCGCGAGCAGGTGCGAGTAGACGTCCATGACGCGTTCTCCGCGCGGATGCTGCGCGATGACGTTCGGGATCGTGTAGCTGCTCATGACGACGCCCCCAGTCCGACACGCGACCGTCGTCGCGGCATGAGGTCGGCCACGCCGTCGACGATGCCGTCGATGAACCCGTAGTCCTGCGCCTGGGCGGCGGTGTACCAGCGGTCGTGCAGCGAGTCCTCGAAGATGCGCTCGCGCGGCTGTCCGGTGTCGTGCGCGATCAGGCCCAGCACGGTGTCGCGCATGTGCCGCAGGTCGTCGGCCTGCGTCTCGATCTCGACCGCGGAGCCGCCGATGCCGGCCGACCCCTGGTGCATGAGGATCCTCGCGTGCGGCAGAGCCCGTCGCTTGCCGCGCGCACCGGCCGACAGCAGGAACTGTCCGGCGCTGCACGCGAGGCCGAGCGCCAGGGTCGACACGTCGTTCGGCACGAGCATCATGAGGTCGCGGATCGCGAGCATGGCGGGCACGGAGCCGCCCGGCGAGTGGATCCACAGCGAGATGTCGGTGGTCGGGTCCTCGGCCGACAGCGTGAGCAGCTGCGTCATGAGCAGCGTGCCGTTGTCGTCGTCGAGGGCGCCGTCCAGCACGAGCACCCGCTCGTGGAACAGTGCACGGCGGGACTCGGGCCCGAACTGCGGGATGGGGTTGTCTTCGCTCATGGCCCCAGCATCCGCCGCCGCGGTCGGTGGTGGGCGCGAATCCGCCTGCGGCGGATCCGCCGTGAGCGGAGGGCCGGCTCAGCTCGCGTCGACGTGGAGGCGGTGCGCGCCGCAGGTCAGGCAGCGGAACAGACAGCCGACGAGATCGCCGTCGCGCGTGAGGGCGGTGCGGATCAGCTCGGCGTCCCATCCGAGTCCCCCGTCGACATCCGCCGCGAAGGCGGGCTCCGCGAGATACGGACCGAGCTCCTCGGAGTCGACGTATCCGAGGAACGCACACGGCCGCCCGCAATGGGACCGCCACTGCTCCTGCTGCCACGACAGATAGGACGGCGTGTGCCGGGAGACCTCGCGGGCCTCCGCGAGATCGACCGTCGGCTCCTCGTCGGGGTCGATCGGGATGCCCTCGATGCCGAGGGAGTCGTTGAACTGACCGGCGAAGGTGCGGGCGGCGGTGCCGTCGGCGATGCACCACGGGCACAGGTACGACACGGAGGTCCTCGAGTAGAAGGACGAGGTGTAGCGGAGGGCGCGGCGCTCTCCGCACGCGTCGCACACGCCGTCGACCTCCTCGAAGAGGCCGAGTTCGTAGGCGTGCGGATGGAATCGGAAGACGGGGAGAGCGCTCACGCGATCATTCTCGCGCACGTAACATCGCCGACTCATGGCAGTCGTAGCCTCGTCCGCATGACGATGCAGCAGCAGGCGCCCGAGTGGCAGTGGTCGGAGGACGGCCTCAACTTCCGGACACGCAAGTGGGTGCGCCCCGAAGACCTCAACGCGAACGGCTCGCTGTTCGGCGGCAGTCTCCTCAAGTGGATCGACGAGGAGGCGGCGATCTACGCGATCGTGCAGCTCGGCAACTACCGCGCCGTCACGAAGCACATCTCCGAGATCACGTTCGAGGCGTCGGCGGTGCAGGGCGATCTGATCGAGCTCGGCCTGCAGGCCACGCACTTCGGCGTCACCTCGCTCACGATGCGGGCGGTCGCGCGCAACATGATCACGCGCAAGCGCATCCTCACGATCGACCGGATCGTGTTCGTCAGCCTCGGCGAGGACGGCCGCCCCACACCGCACGGCTACCGCGAGATCACCTACAACCGCGACCGCATGCCCACCGAGCGGCTCGCGACGGGCACGGTCGCGCTGCCGAAGCTCTGATCGCCCTCGACCTCCTGCGACAGCGTCGCGAACGCCTGCGCGAGGTCGGCGATCAGGTCGTCGACATGCTCGAGTCCGATCGACAGCCGCAGCACGTCGGCGCCCGGCCGCGCCTCCGCCGGCACGGGACGGTGCGTGAGAGCGGCGGGGTGCTGGATCAGCGAGTCGACACCCCCGAGCGAGACCGCGTGCGTGAACAGACTCGTCGCAGAGGTGACGGCGGATGCCGCGGCGTAGCCGCCCCGCATCCGCAGGGCGATCATGGCACCCGTGCCGCGCATCTGGCGCTCGAGGATGCCCTCGGGATCTCCATCGAGGCCGGGGTAGAACACCTCGGCGACCTCGGGGCGGTCGATGAGCCACTGCACGATGCGTCGGGCGCTCTCCTGCTGGGCACGCATCCGCACCGGCAACGTCGTGAGGCCGCGGTGCAGCAGATAGGCGCCGAGCGGGTGCAGGAGCCCTCCGGTCACCGCCCGCACCCGCCGCAGCGCCTCGGCCGTGCGCTCGTCGCAGGCCACCACACCGGCGATCACGTCTCCGTGTCCGCCGAGGTACTTCGTCGCACTGTGCAGCGACATCGCGGCGCCGAGGTCGATCGGGTTCTGCAGCACCGGCGTCGCGAAGGTGTTGTCCACCACGACCGGCACCTCCCCCGCCTGCGCGACGACCGCCGCGATGTCGGCGATGTCGAGCGTGGGGTTGGCCGGCGTCTCGACCACGACCAGGCCGGTGTCGGCGCGGAGCGCGGAGACGACCTCGTGGGGCGCGCAGTACGTGGTCTCGACGCCGAGGAGACCCGAGCCGAGCAGGTGGTCGGTGCCGCCGTACAACGGGCGCACCGCCACGACGTGATGCTTCCCCGCCGCGGGTCCGTGTGCGAGGATCACGGCCGACATCGCCGCCATGCCCGAGGCGAAGGCCACGGAGGCCTCGGCGTGCTCGAGTTCGGCGAGCGCCTCCTCGAAGCGGGCGACCGTGGGGTTCCACAGCCGGGCGTAGACCATGCTGCCGTCCGCGGGCGGCCGGCCACCGGTCGCCATCGCCTCGTAGGAGTCGCCGCCGCGTTCGATGTCGGGCAGCGGGTTCGTGGTCGACAGATCGATCGGCAGGGCGTGGACTCCGAGCTCGCCCAGGTCGGACCGGCCTCCGTGCACGGCGAGGGTGTCGGGATGCAGCGCTGCAGTCATCCCTCCACATTGCCGAGAACGCGATGGATGCGCTGGGATTCGACAGGATCCGTCGACACAGAGCGCTGATTCGCTATTCTGAGCGAGATCCCGACACGAGGAGGTGTCCCTGTTGGCGAATGCGCAACTCGACGAGCTCGATCTTGAGATCCTCGCCGTCCTCACCCGTGACGCGACCGTCACGAACAAAGCGCTCGCGCACCGGCTGGGTATCGCCGAGTCGACGTGCGCCCATCGCGTGCGTGCACTCCGCGACCGCGGCGTGATCCGCGACACCCGCATCCGCGTCGACGGCGCCGCACTCGGGCTGCCGCTGCAGGCCATCATCAAGGTGCGTCTCGCGAATCACACCGGCCCCAAGGTCACGGCGCTGTTCGATGCGCTCGCCGACATCCCTCGCGTGCTGCAGGTGTTCCACGTCGCCGGGGTCGACGACTTCCTCGTGCTCGTCGCGGTGCCCGACGCCACGGCGCTACGCGACATCGTGCTGGAGCACATCACGATCCACCCGGTCGTGCGCGCGACCGAGACCCAGCTCGTGTTCGAACTGCGCGACGGACGCGGGCTCCTCGGCTGAGGAGCGTTCCCGGATCGCAGGAGATCTCTCGATCTGCAGGGCCGGATGCGGCATCCGCTCCTGCGGACCGTGCGATCTCCTGCGGATCGTGCAGAGCCGCGTCAGCGCGCGAGCGCCGGGATGCTGCCCGTGGCGGGCGACGACGTCGCCGCAGGCGCAGGCGTCGTGACGGGGGGAGCCGCGGCGATGGCCGCCGCCTTCCGTTCGCGCGCCGCCGCTCGAGCCGGCTCTCCCGCGTTGACGATGCCGCGGACGACCACGCCGATCACGAGCAGGCCGACCAGCAGGGCGACGGACACGAACAGCGGCGTCCACTGGTTCGCGAACGACGCGACCAGGCTCAGCACCGCCGCCGGGATCCACACGCCGACGGCCCCTCCGGCCAGGCCTCCGGCCCCCCGCATGATCGCCACCGCCGCGACCAGGGCGCACAGCCCGGCCAGAACGGCTCCCACGATCCCCAACGGCACCAGAATCGATGCCAGTTCGCTTGCGACTCTCGATGATGTCATCATTCGACCCCCCGGTCAGCGGACCCTCCGCACTATCAAGAGTACGAAGGGCACCCCGTCCCGGCATCCATCTGCAGGATGATGTTGCGCAATCTTGACTGGCCGTTCAACGTCGCTTCAACCAGGCGAAGCGCGACCCGCGGACGACGCGCACCGGCTGCGTCAGGACCGCGTCGACGACCATGGAGCCGTCCGTCGGTCCGACGATCGCGATCGCGGAGGTCTCCGTCGCCTCGACGGGATCGACCTTCATGCGCGCGAGGTCCCGATGCGCCCGGATGTACGCCGGCACGAGCAGCACGATCGCGCCGAGCCACGCCAGCGGGTTGCTGAGCGCGACGCCCTCGAAGCCGATCATCGCGCCGAGCACGACCGCGGCGCCGACGCGCATCACGAGCTCGATCACCCCGGTCACCGTGGGCACGAGCGTGTGGCCGAGTCCCTGCAGCGCACCGCGGAGCACGAACAGGATGCCGAGCGCCCAGTATCCGCATCCGTTGATGACGAGCATGAGGTGCGCGAGGTCGACGACGTCGTCGGCGGCGGTCCCGTGCCCGACGAACAGGCGCACGAGCGGGGCGCCGAACGCGATGATGATCACGCCGAGCAGCAGACCAGCGGCCACCGCCATCCAGGTGCCCTCGATGACGCCGCGGCGGATGCGGTCGGGGCGGCGCCCGCCGAGGTTCTGCGCCGCGTACATCGACGCCGCGAGGCCGAGCGACGAGAGGAACGCGACCGCGAGGCCGTCGACGCGCGACGCCGTCGTGTACGCCGCGACCGCCTCGGAGCCGAGCGTGTTCAACGCGACCTGCACCGTGAGCGTGCCGATCGCGATGATCGACGCCTGGAACCCCATCGGGAGTCCGAGGCGCAGGTGCTCGCGGACGTCGTCCCGCGTGACCCGCCAGTCGACACGACGGAGGTGCAGCATCGGCAGACGACGGCGGACGAACTCGAGGCAGAGGACCACCGAGACGGCCTGCGCCACGACCGTCGCGAGCGCCGCGCCTCCCACGCCCCATGCGAGCGGGCCGACCATGAGCACGACGAGGCCCACGTTGAGGACGCACGACACCGTGAGGAAGACGAGCGGGGTGCGGGAGTCGCCGATCGCGCGGATGATCGCCGACAGGTAGTTGAAGAACATCGTCGCGCTCGCACCGAGGAAGCTGATCTGCGTGAAGACGACGGCTTCGGTCATGAGCTCGGGCGGCGTCTGCAGCAGTTCGAGGACGGGGCGCGAGATGAGCGGCGCGACCACCGTGAGGACGATGCTGGTCGCACCGGTCAGCAGCACGCCCGTCGCGACCGAGCGGCGGACGCCGGCGGCGTCTCCCGCGCCGAAAGCCTGGGCGATCGGGATCGCGAAGCCGCTCGTCAGACCCCAGGCGAAGCCGATGAGCAGGAACAGGAGGCTGCCGGTGGCGCCGACGGCGGCGAGCGACTCGACTCCGAGGTGACGTCCGACGACGACGGCGTCGGCGAACTGGTACATCTGCTGCACGACGTTGCCGATGAGCAGGGGGATCGAGAAGGCGAGGATGACACGCCACGGGCGGCCCGTGGTGAGGGAGGTGGCCATGGGGAAGCGGCTCGCAGGACTGAGGGGGCGGATCGGGGGGAGGCACCAGCCTATCGAATCGATTCGGGTAAGCGGTATCCGGATGTGGCGCATTCCGGCATACCGGAAGGGGATTTCAACGATGGCCGCGTGCGGGGTTAGCCTGCCTCAGCATGCCCTCGCGGCATGCACGTCGATGAAGACCGGAGGGGCACGCAGTGACGAAGGAATACACCGGAGGGACCGACCGCACGACGGATGCCGGCGCGGGCGAGGAGCAGCACCTGCGGCGAGCGCTGAGCAACCGCCACATCCAGCTCCTCGCGATCGGCGGAGCGATCGGCACCGGCCTGTTCATGGGCAGCGGCAAGACGATCTCGGTCGCCGGCCCCTCGGTCATCTTCGTCTACATGATCATCGGCTTCATGCTGTTCTTCGTCATGCGGGCGATGGGCGAGCTGCTGCTCTCGAACCTCAAGTACAAGTCGTTCAGCGACTTCGCGAGCGACCTGCTCGGCCCGTGGGCCGGGTTCTTCACCGGCTGGACGTACTGGTTCTGCTGGGTCGTCACGGGGGTCGCCGACGTCATCGCGATCGCCGGATACACGGACGCGCTGTTCCCCGGCATCCCGCTGTGGATCCCCGGTGTGCTCGTGGTCGTGATCCTGCTCGCACTCAACCTCCCCACCGTCGCCGCGTTCGGCGAGATGGAGTTCTGGTTCGCGCTCATCAAGATCGTCGCGATCGTCGCGCTCATCGTGACGGGTCTCGTGATGATCGTCACCGGGTTCCAGCACGAGGCCGGCACCGCGAGCTTCGCGAACCTGTGGGAGCACGGCGGCATGTTCCCGCACGGGTTCCTCGGCTTCGTCGCCGGGTTCCAGATCGCGGTTTTCGCCTTCGTGGGCGTCGAGCTCGTCGGCACCGCCGCCGCGGAGACCAAGGACCCGGAGAAGAACCTGCCCAAGGCGATCAACGCCATCCCGATCCGCATCCTGCTCTTCTACGTGGGCGCGCTCGTGATCCTCATGGCCGTGACCCCGTGGACCGAGTACGTCGCGAACGAGAGCCCGTTCATCGCGATGTTCGCCCTCGCCGGCCTCGGCATCGCCGCGACGGTCGTGAACCTCGTGGTGCTGACCTCGGCCATGTCGAGCGCGAACTCCGGCATCTACTCGACCTCGCGCATGGTGTTCGGCCTCGCGCAGGACGGCGACGCTCCCCGGGTGTTCGGCCGCCTGTCGAAGCGGCGCGTGCCGCAGAACGCCCTGTTCCTCTCCTGCATCCTGCTGCTGTCGGGCGTCGTGCTGCTGTACGCGGGCGAGGACATCGGCACGGCGTTCTCGATGGTCACGACCGTGTCGGCCGTGTGCTTCATGTTCGTCTGGACGATCTTCCTGTGCAGCTACCTCGCCTACCGTCGGCGCCACCCCGAGAAGGTCGCCGCGTCGAAGTTCCGGATGCCGGGAGGGCGCGTCATGGTGTTCGTGGTGCTCGCGTTCTTCGTGTTCATCCTCTGGGCGCTGACGACCCAGCCCGACACGCTGACCGCGCTGGCCGTGACGCCGATCTGGTTCGCGCTGCTGTTCGTGTCGTGGCTGTTCGTGCGGAAGTCGTCGAACCACCTGACGCGGCACGCGGCGCACATCGCGTACCTGCGCAGCGACGACTCGGAGTAGGCGGCTCAGCGGGCGCAGAGGACTCGCCGGATATCCTGGACGCCGCGGTCGGAAGGAGAGCGATGTTCGACAGTCCGCTCTCGGCCTCGGCGTACGAGATCCTCGGCGTCGACCCCGACGTCGATCACGTCGAGCTGCGCCGGGCGTACCGACTCCGCCTGCGCCAGACGCATCCGGACACGGGCGGCGACGCGGCCGTGTTCATCCAGGTGCAGCGCGCCTGGGAGCTGGTCGGCACCCCCGAGCTCCGGGAGGCGTACGACCGGCGGTCGGGCGTGCATCCCGGCATCCCCACGGATTCGACACAGAGCGGATGGCGGCCGCAGTCCGCACCGCGCACCGACACCCGGCCGCGGGCCCGCTCGTACGGACAGCCCGGCGGATGGCGGCGCGAGCGCTATCTGTCGCTGATCCGCGAATGGGCGGGCTTCGGCGTCGAGCTGCCGGATCCCTACGACCCCGCGCTGGTGCGCTCGGCCCCGCGCGAGGTGCGACGCCTGCTCGCCGACGCCCTCGCTGAGGAGGCCACGGCCCGCACGGTGAGTGCTCTCGGCATGGGCTTCACCGTGTGGCACGACGTGGCGGTCACGGCGGACGCCGACGACAAGCTCGACCACGTGATCCTCAGCCCCTCCGGTCTGTACGGCGTGATGTCGGAGGACTTCGGCGGGGTCGTCGGCTTCCGTCGCGGCGAGATCACCGGCCCGAGCCTCGGCACCAGGGCACCCGTCACGGCGGCGCTGGCACGGGTGCGCGCAGTCGCGAAGACGGCGCGCGTGAAGTTCGGCGGCGTGATCATGGTGCTGCCCGACGACGACCTCTCGCAGGCGGTGACGCCGCTCGGCAGCAGTCGCGGCGTGCCGGTCGTGGTCGTGCGCCGGAGCGCCCTCGCGATGGTGCTCCGTCAGGGCGTGCCCGGAGCCCGGGCCATCGGCGGCAACGAGCTGTTCGACGTGCGCACGCGGCTGCAGCAGACCGTCCGCTTCGTCTGAGGCGCGGACGCACGCGGCACACGAACTTCGGAGATCCGCATGAATTGCGGACGATCTCGGCCGCAGCATCCGAAATTCGTGCGGTTGTCCGAGATTCGTGCCGGCGGATGCCGTTGACACAGCGCGTCAAACCGGTTTACGCTCGTCCCATCAAACCGGTTCAACCGGAGTTCCAGCGCGAACGAACCACGAGAGAGTCCACGAGGAGGTGGCATGAGCCGCACGACGATCGCCGACGTCGCCCGCGAGGCCGGCGTCACGAAGGCCACCGTCTCTCACGCCATGAGCGGCAAGCGGCCGATCTCCGACGACACGCGGGCCAAGGTCCTCGCCGCGGCCGAGCGGCTGCAGTGGGTGCCGAGCCAGAGCGCCCGAGCCCTCGCGACGCAGCGTGCGAACGCGGTCGCCGTCGTCCTCGCCCGAGACCCCGAGGTCATCGCGAACGACTCGTTCTTCCCGGCGTTCATCGCGGGCGTCGAGTCCGTGCTCGCCGAGACCGAGACGGCGCTGCTGCTGCAGGTCGTGCCCGATCGTGCCGCCGAGGAGCGGGCCTACCGCACGCTCAGCCACGGCCGCGCCGACGGGGCCCTGCTGCTCGACCTGCGCACCGACGACTGGCGCGTGCCGCTGCTCGAGGAGCTCGACGTGCCGACCGTGCTGGTGGGCGCCTACGAGCAGCCGACCCGGTTCTCCTGCGTGCGCACCGACGACGCCGTCCCGGTCACGCAGATCATCGAGCACCTGCGCGCCGCCGGTCACGAGCGCATCGCCCACGTCTCCGGTCCGCTCGACTACGTGCACTCGCGCGTCCGGGCCGACGCCTACATCGCCGCGATCGGCGACGACGAACTGCTGCGGGAGGGCGACTTCACGGCATCCAGCGGTCGCGCCCGCACCGCCGAACTGCTCGCCCTGCCCCAGCGGCCGACCGCGATCCTCTACTCGAACGACACCATGGCGATCGCCGGACTCTCGTACGCCCGCTCGCAGGGACTCGACATCCCCCGCGACCTGGCGATCTCGGGCTTCGACGACGACCACCTGTCGGCCCACCTCTCCCCCGCGCTCACCAGCGTCTCGTCGAGCCCCGCCGCCCGCGGACGGGCCGCCGCCCGTCTGCTGCAGGCCGACATCCTCGGCGCGGAGCCGCGCACCGAGGTCGTCGACGGCAACGCCGTGCACTTCCGGGAGAGCACCGGCATCTGACCCGAACCACCCGCATCACCCGTATCGCGCCGTTCATCACGTCAAGGAGGACATCATGAAGAAGATCCGAGCCGCAGCACTGCTGGGGGCCGTCGCCCTCGTCGCCACCGGATGCTCCGCGGGAGGGGGTGGCGGCGGCGGTTCGGCCGACGCGACCGGGCCCATCGACATCTGGCTGTCGAACAACGAGCAGGAGCTCGAATGGGGCAAGGCCGTGGTCGAGGCGTGGAACGCCGAGCACCCGGACGAGAAGGTCACGGCGCAGGAGATCCCCGCCGGCTCCTCGTCGGAGGAGGCCATCACCGCCGCGATCACCGCCGGCACCGCGCCCTGCCTGGTCTACAACGTGGCCCCGGCCGCGGTGTCGGGCTGGGTCAAGCAGGGCGGCCTCGTGAACCTCAGCGAGCTCGACGGCGGTGCCGACTACATCACCGAACGCGGCGGCGACGTCGACGCCTACGCGACCGACGGCGACTTCTACCAGGTGCCGTGGAAGTCGAACCCCGTCATGGTCATGTACAACAAGGCACTGTTCCAGGCCGCCGGCATCGACCCGGAGAACCCGCAGATGAACACGTACGACGCGTTCATCGAGGGGTCGAAGGAGATCGTCGCCTCGGGCGTGCAGAGCGCGATCTGGCCGGCGCCGACCAGCGAGTTCTATCAGCCGTGGTTCGACTTCTACCCGCTGTACCTCGCCGAGACCGACGGCACGATGCTCGTGGAGGACGGCAAGGCCACGTTCGACTCGGATGCCGGACGCGACGTTGCCGACTTCTGGTCGACCTTCTACACCGAGAAGCTGTCGCCGAACGAGGCATCGACCGACGACGCGATGTCGGCCGGTACGACCGCCATGCAGCTCGCCGGCCCGTGGGCCATCCCGTCGTACGCCGACACGGTCGACGTGGGCTTCATGCCGGTGCCGACGAGCGACGGACGCGAGAACCCCACGACGTTCGCGGACTCCAAGAGCGTCTCGATGTTCACGGCCTGCGAGAACCAGGGCACCGCGTGGGAGTTCCTGCAGTTCTCGACGAGCCAGGACAGCGACGGCCAGCTGCTCGAGGCGACCGGCCAGATGCCGATGCGCACGGGCCTCGCCGACACCTACGCCGACTACTTCTCGGCCAACCCCGACTACATGGCGTTCGCGGAGCAGGCCGAGGCCACGGCCGACGTGCCCAGCATCGCGAACTCGGTGGAGGCGTGGCAGGCGTTCCGCGACGAGTACTCCTCGGCGGTGATCTTCGGCAAGGAGTCGACGGACGACTTCCTGAAGAACGCCGCGACGAAGATCGACGAGCTCGTCGCCGAGTGACGGCGGCGACGTCAGAGTCATGACTCTCCGAGACGACGCGGTCACGGAGGTGGCCGGGGCACCGCACGCCCCGGCCACCCCGCCGGCCCGGTCATCGAGGTCGCTGCGCACCCGGCTGCTGGGCGGGCAGCCGATCGGCGGGCTCTTCGCGCTGCCATACCTCGTGTTCGTGATCGCGATCTTCGCGTATCCGCTGGGCTTCGCGGTCTACATCGCCTTCCACGACTACTTCTTCACGGCACCCGGCGCCGAGGTCGAGCGGCCCTTCGTCGGCTTCGACAACTTCGTCACCGTGCTCACCGACCCGCGGGTGCTCGGGGCTTTCCGCAACACGCTGATCTTCCTCGTGATCAACGTCCCGCTCACGGCCGTGCTGTCGCTCGTGCTCGCGGCGGCGCTCAACACCGGCATCCGCTGGGCAGCCGCCTACCGCGTGGCGTTCTACGTCCCGTACCTCACGGCGAGCGTCTCGCTCGTGGGCGTGTGGATGCTGCTGTTCTCGGGCAACGGGCTGATCAACACGATCCTCGGTCCGCTCGCACCCGATCCCTCGTGGCTCGTGAACAGCGGTCTCGCGATGCCGATGATCGCGTTCTACGTCACCTGGAAGCAGCTGGGCTTCTACATCCTGCTGTACCTCGCCGCTCTGCAGAACGTGCCGAAGGAGCTGTACGAGTCGGCCGAGACCGACGGCGCCGGAGCGTTCTCGCGCTTCTGGAACGTCACCGTCCCCGGCGTCCGCAGCGCCACGACACTCGTGCTCATCCTGTCGATCATCACGGGCGCGAACCTCTTCACCGAGCCGTACCTCCTCACGAACGGCGGCGGTCCCGACGGTGCGTCGACCACGCCCGTGCTGCTCATCTACCAGCTGGGCATCCAGCAGCAGAACCCCGACACCGCGGCCGCGATCGGCATGATCCTCGTGATCCTCGTCGGGATGCTGTCGCTCATGGCCAACCGCGCGACGAGGGAGCGATGATGACCCGCCGACGTTCACTGCCCCGCATCCTCAGCATCGTTCTGCTGACGGTCGCGGCGATCGGGTTCGCGTTCCCGTTCTACTTCATGCTCGTGGGCGCCTTCCAGGAGAGCCCGACGAACTCGCCCGACGAGCTGCTGCCGACGAGCGGCTGGACGATCGAAAACTTCCTCGCGATCGACTCGCGCATCGACCTGATGGGGTCACTGCTCAACTCGCTGATCTTCACGGCCGGCGTGCTGCTGGGCACCGTCGTGTTCGGCCTGCTCGCGGGCTACGCGATCGCGCGGCTCGACTTCCGCGGTCGCGGGGTCGTGTGGGTGCTCATGCTGCTCGTGCAGATGGTGCCGTTCCAGCTGCTCATGATCCCGCTGTACGTGCAGATCACGCGCAACTACGGGCTCGGCGACTCGTATCTCGGCATGATCCTGCCGTTCCTCATCAACACCACGGCGGTGTTCATCTTCGTGCAGTTCTTCAAGGCGCTGCCCGCCGAGATCTTCGAGGCCGCCCGGATCGACGGCGCGGGCGAGATCCGCCTGCTCACCTCGGTCGCGATACCGCTGATCCGCCCCGCGCTCGTCACGGTCGTGCTCGTGACGTTCATCGGCCCCTGGAACGAGTTCCTGTGGCCGTTCCTCATCACGAAGGATGCCGCGCTGCAGCCGCTCGCGGTGTCGCTCGCGAACTACATCTCGAACGTCGCGCAGTCGACCGCGAACCCGAACGGGGCGATCCTCGCCGGGGCCACGGCACTGGCGTTCCCCGTCGTGATCCTGTTCATCGTGTTCCAGCGGTTCTTCCGCGCCACCGACCTGGGCGCGGCCGTCAAGGGCTGACGCCCGGCCGGCCCTCCCCCTCCACCAGACCCCCGCCAGAAAGGGCATCCATGTTCTCCGGAGCTTCCTTCCCGCTCGGTCCGTTCACCCCCTACGAGGGCAACCCGATCCTGCGCCCGCGCGGCGACAGCTGGGAGTCGGCCAACCTCTACAACCCGGCGGCTCTCGTCGACGGCGACGAGGTGCTGCTGCTGTACCGCGCGCACGCCGACGACATCGTGTCGCACATCGGCCTCGCCCGGTCGCGCGACGGCGTGAACTTCGAGCGCGAGGACGCGCCGATCCTGTCGCCGTCCGAGGACTACGAGACCTACGGCTGCGAGGATCCGCGCATCGCGCTGATCGACGGCACCTACTACCTCACCTACACGGGCTGGGACCGCCGCAGCGCCCAACTGTGCCTGGCGACCTCGACCGATCTGCGCACCTGGACCAAGCACGGCCCGCTCTTCGACGACTTCGACACCTTCAAGACCATGGACCCGCGCGGCTTCAACTGGTCGAAGGCCGGGGTCATCGTGCCGCAGCGGATGCACGGGAAGTGGTGGATGTACTTCGGCGAGGGCGGGATCTACTGGGCGACCAGCGACGACCTGATCCACTGGACGCCCGGCACGCCCGACACCGAGCCCATGTACTCGCCGACGCCGGGCACCTGGGACGAGGCCCTCGTCGAGGTCGGCACCTCGCCGGTCGTGACCGACAACGGCCTGCTCGTGATGCTGACGAACGGCGCCACGCGCACGGTGCACGACGATGGCACGGTCGACGTCGACTACCGCTGCGGGCAGATCGCGATCGATCCCGACGAGCCCACGAAGGTCATCGCCCGGATGCAGGAGCCGTGGCTGCGGCCTCAGACGTTCGAGGACCTCCACGGACTCGTCTCGAACGTGACGTTCGTCGAGGGGCTCGTGAAGTTCCACGGGAAGTGGTTCGCGTATTACGGGCAGTCCGACACGACGCTCGCGGTCGCGATCCACGACCCCGCGCAGCCGTGGGGTCGGGCGCTTCGGGAGGAGTCATGAGCATCTCGCGACGCGCGTTCCTCACCGCGGCGGCGGCCGCCTCGGCGCTCACCCTGCTCCCCGCGCGCCCGGCCGACGCCGCGGTCGGGTCGGGCGCGGCATCCGCTCTGCCCTTCTCCCTGCCCGCGGAGGCCGCGCGCGGGCGGCGACTCACGAACCTCGCGCATCTGCGGTTCCTGCTCGCGGAGGTGCCGGTCGCGGCGAGCGCGACGCACACGACCTATGGGATCGACGTGCGCCCCGTGGTGCGCGCGCCCTGGACCTACGCCGACACCGACGGGGCCGGCGGGTACCGACCGGTGGGCGGTGGAACGCGCGATGCGGCGACCGGGCACTGGACCCAGGGCGCGTACAACGCCGACGACATCGCCCGCGCGGCCGTCGTGTTCCTGCGCGACTGGAAGGTCACGGGCGATGTGCAGAGCCGCGATGAGGCGCGCGATGTGCTGCGCTCGCTCGCGTTCCTGCAGACGGCCTCGGGACCGGATGCCGGACGCGTGGTGCTCTGGCAGCAAGAGGACGGCGTGCTCAACCCCAGCGCGATCCCGATCGAGCTGCCCGACCCCTCGGACTCGGCGGAGTCGTACTGGCTCGCGCGCACGGTGTGGGCGTTCGGCGAGGGGTACGCGGCGTTCGCGGCGGAGGATGCCGACTTCGCGGCGTTCCTGCTCGAGCGGTTGCACCTGTGCCTCGACGCGCTCGGCGCCGAGTCGCTGGGACGCGCAGGGCAGTTCGTGCGCAGCGACGGCCGCGACCTGCCCGCCTGGCTCATCGCGGGAGGGGCGGATGCGACGGCCGAGGCCATGCTGGGTCTCGCGGCGGCCGCCGAGGTCGGCGATGCCCGCAGTCGCGACGCGCTTGCGACGTACGGCGAGGCGGTGGCCGCGATGGCGACTGACCCGCGCGGCGGCTGGCCGTTCGGAGCGGTGCTGCCGTGGACCGGATCGCTGGGGTTCTGGCACGCGTGGGGCGCCGCGGCGCCGGAGGCGCTGGGCCGGGCAGGGGCGCTGCTGCGGCGGCGGGACTGGTCGAAGGCGGCGATCGCCGACGCGGGCACGTTCACTCCGCAGTTGCTGGCCTCGGGCGGGCCGCACAACGCCTGGGCGCCGCTCCCCGCGGAAGCGCAGATCGCGTACGGCGCGCACGGCCGTGTGGCCGGGGCGCTGGCTGCGGCGGGGGTCGGCGGCGAGGGGCTGCGGCTGATCGCGGGCCTCGCGGCCGGATGGTTCTTCGGTGCGAACACCGCCGGTCTGCCGGTGTACGACCCCGCGACGGGTGTGACGTTCGACGGCGTGGAGACCGACGGGCGGATCAACCGCAACTCCGGCGCCGAGTCGACCATCCACGGCCTGCTCACGATGCTGCTGCTCGACGCGAACCGCGACGTCGCGGCGCTGGCGACCTCGATCACGGGACTGAACTCGTTCTCGGGACTGCGGGTGCTCGAGGCCGAGAGCGCGCGACTGTCGGCGGGGTGCGTGGTGGAGCGCCCGGCGGAGGGTGCGTGGACCGGGGAGGGCAACTTGTCGGGCGGCGCGTACGTGCGGGTGCCGGCCGGCGAGACCGTGGAGTTCGACGTGACCGAGGCCGACGGCATCCTGCATGCGCTGATCTGGCGGCAGGCGGCCGAGGCCGGGGATGCCGTGTGGGAGGTGTTCCGCGGGCGCAAGCGGGTGTGGAAGACGCGCGTGCCCGCCGGCGGAACGGGCGATCGCGGCCTCACGGAGGCCGACGGGATGCTCGTGCCGCAGCGCCTCGGCGGGGATCTGCCTCGCGAGGCGGTCGTCGTGCGATGCACGAGCCGCGGAGATGTGCGGCTCGACGCGCTCGTGATCCAGCCGGCCGTCGCGTCGGCCGTGTACGCGACGACCTCGGGCTCGGCCGTGCTCTACGCCGAGGGCACCGGACGCGATCAGCGGGTCGCGGCGCTCGCCCCCGGTTCGGGACGCGCGTACGATGCCGACGGGTCGCAGCGCGGCCAGGCGGTCGGCGGCGGGAAGGTGCGCGTGCGCGGCGGCGGGTTCACGGTCACGCGCTGAGGCTGTCCCGATTCGCGGATGCCGGCACGATTCGCGGACGATTCTCGAGAATGCGTCCGGCGTTCGTGACAGCATCCGCAGATCGTGACAGCCTGGCCGTGTGCCGACGAACGACCCGCTGCCCGAGCGCCCCGCCCCCGACAACCCCACCGGCAAGCTGGTGCTGCTGCGCCACGGCGAGACCGAGTGGTCGAAGTCCGGCCGTCACACAGGGCTCACCGACATCCCGCTGACCGCGCGCGGAGAGGACCTCGCCCGCGGCGCCGGGCGGCTGGTCGCCGACTACGAGTTCTCGCTCGTGCTCACGTCTCCGCTCGAGAGGGCACGGCGCACGGCGGAGCTCGCAGGACTGCACGCCGAGGTCGATCCGCTGCTCGTCGAGTGGGACTACGGCGGATACGAGGGTCGCACGACGAAGGACATCCGCGCTGAGCTCGGGTACGACTGGAGCGCCTTCACGCACGGCGTCGTGCGCGGCGAGACTCCCGGCGAGACCGTGGAGGAGGTTGCCGCGCGGGCGTCGCGCGTGCTCACGCGAGTGCTCCCCGCGCTCGTCGACGGCGACGTGGCCCTGGTCGCGCACGGCCACTTCCTCCGCATCCTCACCGCCGTGTATCTGCGGCTCGCTCCCCGTTTCGGCGCACAGATCTCCCTCGACGCCGGGTCGGTCTCGGTGCTGAGCTTCTACCGCGAGCAGCCGGCGATCCTGTCGTGGAACTACGGTCTCGAACTGCCGCTCGCGCCGTCCGAGTCCTGAGTCCTCTGGTCGCTGTCGCACCCGCGGAGTAGCGTGCCGGTCATGACGATGTCGACGGAGACGACGGACTGGCTGCTCGACGGCGACCCCGCGGTGCGCTGGCAGGTCGAGCGCGATGTGCTCGACGCCCCGGACGCCGTGTGGCAGGCGACCCGCGCACGGGTGGCGACCGAGGGATTCGGCGCCGCGCTGCTCGCGGCGCAGGACCCGGACGGACAGTGGGCGGGCGGGGCGCATTTCCCGGCGGGATGGTTCGATGGAGGTCGTCCGGCCGAGCCGGGGCAGCCGTGGACGGCGACGTCCTGGTCGCTGAATCAGCTGCGGGAGTGGGGCGTGGACGCGGCGGCGCTCGGCGACACGGCCGAGCGCCTGGACCGGAACTGCCGGTGGGAGTACGACGACATGCCGTTCTGGGGCGGCGAGGTCGACGTGTGCATCAACGCGTTCACACTCGCGAACGGCGCCTGGCTCGGTGCTGACGTGTCTCGGCTGGTCGCCTGGTTCCCGGAGCATCGGCTCGAGGACGGCGGCTGGAACTGCGAGGCCGAGGAGGGCGACTCCGTGCGATCGTCGTTCCACTCGACGCTCAACGCGCTGCGCGGGATGCTGTCCTACGAGGTGTTCACAGGCGACACCTCGCTGCGCGACGCCCGTCACGCGGGCGAGGAGTACCTTCTGCGCCGCAGGCTCCTGTACCGCGAGTCGACGGGTGAGCGGGTCGGCGAGTTCGTGGATCACTTCGTGTATCCGGCGCGGCATCAGTACAGCGCACTGACCGCGCTCGACCATTTCCGCGAGGCGGCGGCGGTCGACGGCACGGCGCCCGACGAGCGGATCGCGGACGCCGTCGAGCTCGTGCGCGCGGCGCGGCGGCCCGACGGGACGTGGCTCCAGGGAGCTCCCCTGCCGGGCCGCACCTGGTTCGACGTCGACGCCCCCGAGGGCGAGCGGTCACGGTGGCTCACCCTCATCGGAGCGCGCGTGCTGGACTGGGCCGACCGCGGCTGACGATGTCCGGCTGACCGCATTCGGCTCGTGATTCGACTCTCGGGATCCCGGCATGCGACACGCCGTTCTTTTGAATGATTCAAAATACGGGGTAGGGTCGAGGACATGGACACCACCCCCGACTCGGCGCTTCGCGGCGCCGGGCTGAAGGCGACCGCGGGCCGCGTCGCCGTCCTCGAGGCGATGGCGTCCATGGCCCATACGGATGCGGAGCGCGTGTACCGCGCGGTCTCCGAGGTGCTGCCGACCACGTCGATCCAGTCGGTGCACAACATCCTCGCGGACCTGACGACGGCGGGCCTGCTCCGCCGGATCGAACCGGCAGGTTCCGCGGCGCTCTACGAGCGGCGAACCGGCGACAACCACCACCACGTGGTCTGCACCCAGTGCGGTGCGATCGGCGACGTGGACTGCGTTGTCGGCGAAGCGCCGTGTCTCACCCCGTCTTCGGCCGGGGGATTCACCGTCCAGACAGCCGAAGTCACCTTCTGGGGCGTCTGCCCCAGTTGCCAGAACGCCGCGTAGGCGTGTCCGCCGACCGCACCCGGAACCCCGGGGGTATTCGTCGCGCCCGCGCGCAGAAGGAGAACACCATGACCGAGCCCACCACGACACAGACCGGGACGCCCGTCGCCAGCGACGCGCACTCCCTCACGGTCGGCGCCGACGGCCCCACCGTCCTGCACGACCGCTACCTCGTCGAGAAGCTCGCCTCGTTCAACCGCGAGCGGGTGCCGGAGCGCAACCCGCACGCGAAGGGCGGCGGCGCCTTCGGCACGTTCACCGTCACGGAGGACGTCTCGGCCTACACCCGGGCCGCGGCCTTCCAGCCGGGTGCCGTCAGCGAGACACTGCTGCGCTTCTCCTCGGTGGCCGGTGAGCAGGGATCCCCCGACACCTGGCGCGACGTGCGCGGCTTCGCGCTGCGCTTCTACACGGGCGAGGGCAACCTCGACATCGTCGGCAACAACACCCCGACGTTCTTCCTGCGCGATGCGATGAAGTTCCCCGACTTCATCCACTCGCAGAAGCGCCTCGGCGACTCGGGCCTGCGCGACGCCGACATGCAGTGGGACTTCTGGACCCTCTCCCCCGAGACCGCGCACCAGGTCACCTACCTCATGGGCGACCGCGGTCTGCCGCGCAGCTGGCGCCACATGAACGGCTACGGCTCGCACACCTACCAGTGGGTCAACGCCGCCGGCGAGCGCTTCTGGGTGCAGTACCACTTCCTGTCGAAGCAGGGCGTCGAGGCGATGAGCGCCGATGAGGCCGAGAAGCTCGCCGGGTCGGACGCCGACTACTACCGTCGGGACCTGTTCGACGCGATCGCGCGCGGCGAGAACCCCTCGTGGGACGTGTACGTGCAGATCATGACGTACGAGGAGGGCAAGACCTACCGGTTCAACCCGTTCGACCTGACGAAGACCTGGTCGAAGAAGGACTACCCGCGCATCAAGGTCGGCACGTTCACGCTCGACCGCAATCCGCAGAACTTCTTCGCCGAGATCGAGCAGGCGGCGTTCTCGCCCGGCAACCAGGTCCCCGGCACCGGCATCTCGCCCGACAAGATGCTCATGGCCCGGGCGTTCGCCTATGCCGACGCGCAGCGGTACCGCATCGGCGCGAACTACAACCAGCTGCCGGTCAATCAGCCGCACGCCGCCGAGGTCCGCAACTACATGCACGAGGGCCAGATGCAGTACCGGTTCAACCCGGCCGAGCACCGCGTCTACACGCCGAACTCGTACGGCGCGGCCGGCGGGCCCGAGGCCGACCCGCAGGCGGGCGTCGAGGCGAGCTGGGAGTCCGACGGCGAGCTGATGCGCGCCGCCGCGACACTCCGCGCCGATGACGACGACTTCGGTCAGGCGGGCACGCTGTACCGCGAGGTCTTCGACGACGAGCAGCGCGCCCGGTTCCTCGAGACGCTGACGGGCCAGGGTCACGGCATCACGATCGATGCGATCCGCGAGCGGTTCTTCCAGTACTGGACGAACGTGGATGCCGGGCTCGGCGAGGCGCTCCGCGCGCGCTTCTGACCCGCATCCTCCTGCCGAGGCCCACCTCTCGCGCCGAGACCCACCGTCCCACACGCTCGGGACGGTGGGTCTCGGCGCGAGAGGTGGGCGTCGGCGTGTGAGGCCGTGGTCGGACGAGGGAGGAGAATGGATGCCGTGGCCGTGCCTCTCTCCGATCTGACCCAGATGCCCGAACCGCAGCAGGTGTACGCCGCAGACGGCACCCGACTCGCGACCTACACGTGGGGCGAGCTCGACGATCCGGTCGTGGTGGTCGTGCACGGTTTCGCGTCGAGCGCCCGTGACACCTGGGTGCTGACCGGCTGGGTGCGCCAGCTGACGCAGGCCGGCTATCGTGTGCTCGCCCTCGACCAGCGCGGCCACGGACTCAGTGAGAAGCCGCACCAGGCCGACGCCTACGGCATCCGCACGCTCGCGACCGACGTCGAGACCGTCATGGACGCGTATCTCGTCGACGACGCGTTCTATCTCGGCTACTCGCTCGGAGCGCGCGTGGGCTGGGAGGTCGTGCGCGACCTTCCGCAGCGGATCGGCCGGGCGGTCCTGGGCGGCGTGCCCGACGGCATCCCGCTCGCGCGCCTCGATCTCGACCAGGTGCGGGCGTATCTCGACGACGGCGTCCCGGTCGCGGATCCGACCACCCAGAACTACATCGCGCTGACGGAGCGCGTGCCGGGCAACGACCTGGGGGCGCTCATGGCGCTTGCCGAGGGGCTGCGCTCGTCGCGGACGATCGATCCCGATCCGTCGAACGCGCCCGCCGCGCCCATCCTGTTCGCGACGGGGTCGAAGGACGCGATCATCGAGGGGTCGCGCGCGCTGGCCGAGGCCGCGCCCCACGGGCGTTTCTTCGAGATCCCCGACCGCAACCACTTCAACGCCCCGGGGTCGCGGGCATTCAAGGAGGCGGCGCTGGCCTTCCTCGCCGAGGAGTAGGCCCGAAAAGCCCCTGCCTCGGAGGGCAGGGGCTTCGGAACGGTCAGACCGCGCTGGTCTCCCGCTTCGGCAGCACCCATCCCGCGCGCGGGAAGTGGCAGGTGTAGCCGTTGGGGTACTTGATCAGGTAGTCCTGGTGCTCCTCCTCGGCCTGCCAGAACGGACCCTCGGGCTCGATCGTCGTGACGGCCTTCGCGGGCCACAGGCCGGAGGCGTCGACGTCGGCGATCGTGTCTCGCGCGACGGTCTCCTGCTCGGGGCTGAGCGGGAAGATCGCCGAGCGGTAGCTCGACCCGATGTCGTTGCCCTGGCGGTTCAGGGTCGACGGGTCGTGGATCTGGAAGAAGAACGCGAGGATGTCGCGGTACGTCGTCTTCGTCGGGTCGAAGACGATCTCCACGGCCTCGGCGTGACCGGGGTGGTTGCGGTAGGTCGCGTGGTCGTTCTCTCCGCCGGTGTAGCCGACGCGCGTGTCGAGCACGCCGGGCTGGCGGCGGATGAGGTCTTCCATGCCCCAGAAGCAGCCGCCGGCGAGGACGGCGGTCTCGGTTCCGGGGGTGCGGGTGATGGTGCCGGTGTCTGTCATGACTGCTCCTCGGAGGTGGGGGTGGTGGTGGAGTCGGCGTCGGAGCCGGGGAAGAGGTGACGGTAGCGACCGTACCCCTCATCCTCCAGGCTGTCAGCCGGGATGAAGCGCAGGGCGGCGGAGTTCATGCAGTAGCGCAGTCCGCCGTCGGCTGCGGGACCGTCGTCGAAGACGTGTCCCAGGTGGCTGTCGGCCCCGGTCGAGCGGGCCTCGGTGCGGGTCATCCAGAGTGTGCGATCGGTGCGGGTCGTGACGGCCTCGGCGTCGATCGGGCGCGTGAAGCTCGGCCATCCGGTGCCGCTGTCGAACTTGTCCGTGGACGAGAACAGCGGCTGGCCCGAGACGACGTCGACGTAGATGCCGTCGTCATGGGTGTTCCAGTAGGCGTTGCGGAAGGGCGGCTCAGTGGCGTCCTGCTGCGTCACCTCGTACTGCAGGTGCGTGAGGTCGCTGATCGCCTCGGGGGTCTTGCGGTAGTCGTTCGACATGATGCGTCTCCTTGGTCCGACGCGGCTGGCTGCGGCGTCACTAGAGGAGAACAGAGCGGATGCCGGATTTGGTCCCGCCTCTCTGAGAGCGGGCTGTGAGTTTCGGCGGACTCGATAGAGTGTCTCGACTGCAGACAGTTCGTCTGCGCATGCACTCCGGGAGAACGCACATGTCGGTGGGACTGCTCGCGGTCGTCGATGACATCCTCAGCGCGGCGATGAAGGCCTCGGCGAAGGCGGCGGGGGTCGTGATCGACGACGCCGCCGTGACGCCGCAGTACGTGCAGGGCATCACACCGGCACGCGAGCTGCCGGTGGTCGGCAAGATCGCGCTCGGGTCGCTCGCGAACAAGTTCGTCATCATCATCCCGATCGCGCTGCTGCTCACGGCGTTCGCCCCGTGGGTGCTGCCGTTCCTCCTGATCCTCGGCGGCGCATACCTGTGCTTCGAGGGCGCGGAGAAGGTTCTCGAGTGGTTCGGGGTGCAGCACGGCCATGCGGACGAGGGGGCCCGCGACGAGCGGAAGCTCGTGTTCGGCGCAGTGCGGACGGACCTGATCCTCTCCACCGAGATCATGCTCATCTCCCTCGCCAACCTCGAGGCGGGGCTCGACATCTGGACGACGCTCGCGATCCTCGCGGTGATCGCCCTGGTCATGACGGGAGTCGTGTACGGGGCGGTGGCGCTGCTCGTGAAGATCGACGACATCGGGCTGAAGATGGCGAAGAGCCCCGAGCGCCGCGTGCGCCATACGGGCACGAGGATCGTGCGGTCGATGCCCGGGGTGTTCCGGTTCATCAGCATCCTCGGCACGGTGGCGATGCTGTGGGTCGGAGGTCACCTGCTTCTCGTTAACCTCGGCGAGGTCGGCGTGCACTTCGGCGCGGACATCCTGCACGGAATCGAGCACGCCCTGGAGCCGGCCGGCGGCGTCATCGTGTGGATCGGCGACACCCTGTTCTCGGCGATCGCGGGCCTCGTCGCGGGCCTGATCATCGTCGGCGTCGTGCTCGGCATCGCGAAGCTCTTCGGCAGGAAGCCGAACTTCCACGAGGGCGAGGAATCCCCCGCCGACGTGCACGTCTGAACGGCGCCCGCACACGCCGCCCCGCCCCGCGCCGCGCCATCCCGGCGCGCGGTCAGGCGGCGATGTCGTAGCGGGCTCGTCCGCCGAGGCGTGGGGTGCGTGTGGGGTCGATGGTGTCGGGTGGGATGAGCCAGACCCGTGCTGTTGTTCCGGTGCCGGTGATGTGGATGTCCCAGCCGTTGTCGTGGACGCGGTGGTGACAGGACGTGCACAGCAGGACCCCGTTGTCGAGATCCGTCGGTCCGGTGTCGCGGTGCCACCATTTCAGGTG
>NZ_JBIVHF010000006.1:0-5516 GCF_044749125.1 Microbacterium sp. NPDC089696
TAAAAGGAGTCCGGCGGTGTCCTACTCTCCCACAGGGTCCCCCCTGCAGTACCATCGGCGCTGTGAGGCTTAGCTTCCGGGTTCGGAATGTGACCGGGCGTTTCCCTCACGCTATGGCCGCCGAAACACTATTGATGTTTCAAAAACCTAGCAATGATGTTATGAATCATTGTTCAGGCGGTTCTCGACCGTACATCGAGAACCACTCAGTGGACGCAAGCACCAACAAACGGTGTGTTATCAAGTCATCGGCTTATTAGTACCAGTCAGCTGCACACGTTACCGTGCTTCCACATCTGGCCTATCAACCCAGTAGTCTGGCTGGGAGCCTCTCACCCGAAGGTATGGAAGTCTCATCTTGAGGCCGGCTTCCCGCTTAGATGCTTTCAGCGGTTATCCATCCCGAACGTAGCTAATCAGCGGTGCTCCTGGCGGAACAACTGACACACCAGAGGTTCGTCCAACCCGGTCCTCTCGTACTAGGGTCAGATCCTCTCAAACTTCCTACGCGCGCAGCGGATAGGGACCGAACTGTCTCACGACGTTCTAAACCCAGCTCGCGTACCGCTTTAATGGGCGAACAGCCCAACCCTTGGGACCTACTCCAGCCCCAGGATGCGACGAGCCGACATCGAGGTGCCAAACCATGCCGTCGATATGGACTCTTGGGCAAGATCAGCCTGTTATCCCCGAGGTACCTTTTATCCGTTGAGCGACAGCGCTTCCACAAGCCACTGCCGGATCACTAGTCCCGACTTTCGTCCCTGCTCGACCTGTCAGTCTCACAGTCAAGCTCCCTTGTGCACTTACACTCGACACCTGATTGCCAACCAGGTTGAGGGAACCTTTGGGCGCCTCCGTTACTTTTTGGGAGGCAACCGCCCCAGTTAAACTACCCACCAGGCACTGTCCCTGAACCGGATTACGGTTCGAAGTTAGATATCCAGAGTGACCAGAGTGGTATTTCAACAATGACTCCACATGAACTGGCGTCCATGCTTCACAGTCTCCCACCTATCCTACACAAGCCACACCGAACACCAATACCAAGCTGTAGTAAAGGTCACGGGGTCTTTCCGTCCTGCTGCGCGTAACGAGCATCTTTACTCGTAATGCAATTTCGCCGAGTTCGCGGTTGAGACAGTTGGGAAGTCGTTACGCCATTCGTGCAGGTCGGAACTTACCCGACAAGGAATTTCGCTACCTTAGGATGGTTATAGTTACCACCGCCGTTTACTGGGGCTTAAATTCTCAGCTTCGCCTTGCGGCTAACCGGTCCTCTTAACCTTCCAGCACCGGGCAGGCGTCAGTCCGTATACATCGTCTTGCGACTTGGCACGGACCTGTGTTTTTAGTAAACAGTCGCTACCCACTAGTCTCTGCGGCCACCACACCCTTTTCGGAGCAAGTCCGTATAAGTGGATGGCCCCCCTTCTCCCGAAGTTACGGGGGCATTTTGCCGAGTTCCTTAACCACGATTCTCTCGATCTCCTTGGTATTCTCTACCTGACCACCTGAGTCGGTTTGGGGTACGGGCAGCTAGAACCTCGCGTCGATGCTTTTCTTGGCAGCATAGGATCATCCACTTTTTATCCGCATCGTGTCTCAGCCTGTATGAGTCACGGATTTGCCTATGACTCGGCCTACGCACTTGCACCAGGACAACCATCGCCTGGCTTGGACTACCTTCCTGCGTCACACCTGTTAATACGCTAACCGCACCAGCATGGGGTCACGTGCTCCACCACCCGGTGGATCCCGAAGGACCCGATGAATGGCTTCGGACGTTTAGCACCACTGGATTAGCTTGGGCGGTTCTTCGCCGGTACGGGAATATCAACCCGTTGTCCATCGACTACGCCTGTCGGCCTCGCCTTAGGTCCCGACTTACCCAGGGAAGATTAGCTTGACCCTGGAACCCTTGGTCTTTCGGAGGACGTGTTTCTCACACGTCTTTCGCTACTCATGCCTGCATTCTCACTCGTGTAGCCTCCACGGCTGGTTTCCACCGCCGCTTCGCTGGCCACACGACGCTCTCCTACCCATCAACACGGCTGGACCACGAAGGCCTACCAATAATGTCAATGCCACAACTTCGGTGGCGTGCTTGAGCCCCGTTACATTGTCGGCGCGGAATCACTTGACCAGTGAGCTATTACGCACTCTTTCAAGGGTGGCTGCTTCTAAGCCAACCTCCTGGTTGTCAGAGCAACTCCACATCCTTTCCCACTTAGCACGCGCTTTGGGACCTTAGTTGGTGGTCTGGGTTGTTTCCCTCTCGACTATGAAGCTTATCCCCCACAGTCTCACTGCTGCGCTCTCACTTACCGGCATTCGGAGTTTGGCTGACGTCAGTAACCTTGTAGGGCCCATCGGCCATCCAGTAGCTCTACCTCCGGCAAGAAACACGCAACGCTGCACCTAAATGCATTTCGGAGAGAACCAGCTATCACGAAGTTTGATTGGCCTTTCACCCCTATCCACAGCTCATCCCCTCAGTTTTCAACCTAAGTGGGTTCGGTCCTCCACGACGTCTTACCGTCGCTTCAACCTGGCCATGGATAGATCACTTCGCTTCGGGTCTAGGACATGCGACTGAATCGCCCTATTCAGACTCGCTTTCGCTACGGCTACCCCACACGGGTTAACCTCGCCACATATCGCTAACTCGCAGGCTCATTCTTCAAAAGGCACGCTGTCACACCTACCAGGGGTGCTCCAACGGTTTGTAAGCAAACGGTTTCAGGTACTATTTCACTCCCCTCCCGGGGTACTTTTCACCTTTCCCTCACGGTACTTGTCCGCTATCGGTCATCTGGGAGTATTTAGGCTTATCAGGTGGTCCTGACAGATTCACACGGGATTTCACGGGCCCCGTGCTACTTGGGATACTCTTCGCGCCAAGCAAGGCATTTCGACTACGGGGTTGGCACCCTCTATGACCGGCCTTTCAAGACCGTTCGTCTATACCTTCTTGTAACGCCGCCATCTCGGCAGAAATGACTGAAAAGTCCCACAACCCCGAACGTGCAACGCCTGCCGGCTATCACACACGCTCGGTTTAGCCTGATCCGGTTTCGCTCGCCACTACTAACGGAATCGCGGTTGCTTTCTCTTCCTGTGGGTACTGAGATGTTTCACTTCCCCACGTTCCCTCTACCCGCCCTATATATTCAGGCGGGAGTCACTAGGTCGGCACGCCGCCCAGCGGGGTTTCCCCATTCGGACACCCTCGGATCAAAACTTGCTTATCAGTTCCCCGAGGCTTATCGCAGATTGCTACGTCCTTCTTCGGCTCCAGATGCCAAGGCATCCACCGTTTGCTCTTAAAGACTTGAAATCACATGAGTTTGAATCGATCGCCACACCCCGAAAGGCATGGAGATTGACTAATGATCTTTAAGATCATCTTGTGCAACCGATCAAAGACCGGCTGCAAGATGCTCGCGTCCACTGTGTAGTTCTCAAAGTACGGGCGGTACCCCTCATCCCCTCCCCCACGGGGAGACAACGAAAGGCCCAGAGGTCCAGTTCGACCCGAAGGCCGGCCCGGTCCCTCAGGACCCAACAGCGTGCAGGCACCGAAACCCAGCCCCCAGACGTTCCTGCAGCAAGCTGCGTACTAATCCGAGATCGACTCTCGATGCCATGTCAAATGTTCCACCCATGAGCTCCCAGCGAAGAACGTATGCCTTCGATCTGGGTTCTGGAAGTCCGAAGACTTCAGATGCTCCTTAGAAAGGAGGTGATCCAGCCGCACCTTCCGGTACGGCTACCTTGTTACGACTTAGTCCTAATTACCGATCCCACCTTCGACGGCTCCCTCCACAAGGGTTAGGCCACCGGCTTCAGGTGTTACCGACTTTCATGACTTGACGGGCGGTGTGTACAAGACCCGGGAACGTATTCACCGCAGCGTTGCTGATCTGCGATTACTAGCGACTCCGACTTCATGAGGTCGAGTTGCAGACCTCAATCCGAACTGGGACCGGCTTTTTGGGATTCGCTCCACCTCGCGGTATTGCAGCCCTTTGTACCGGCCATTGTAGCAT
This sequence comes from Microbacterium sp. NPDC089696, assembly GCF_044749125.1. Lineage (NCBI taxonomy): Bacteria > Bacillati > Actinomycetota > Actinomycetes > Micrococcales > Microbacteriaceae > Microbacterium > Microbacterium sp. NPDC089696. Next base: position 4,053 of record NZ_JBIVHF010000006.1, read on the forward strand.
GCGTGAAGCCCAAGACATAAGGGGCATGATGATTTGACGTCATCCCCACCTTCCTCCGAGTTGACCCCGGCAGTATCCCATGAGTTCCCACCATTACGTGCTGGCAACATAGAACGAGGGTTGCGCTCGTTGCGGGACTTAACCCAACATCTCACGACACGAGCTGACGACAACCATGCACCACCTGTTTACGAGTGTCCAAAGAGTTGACCATTTCTGGCCCGTTCTCGTATATGTCAAGCCTTGGTAAGGTTCTTCGCGTTGCATCGAATTAATCCGCATGCTCCGCCGCTTGTGCGGGTCCCCGTCAATTCCTTTGAGTTTTAGCCTTGCGGCCGTACTCCCCAGGCGGGGAACTTAATGCGTTAGCTGCGTCACGGAATCCGTGGAATGGACCCCACAACTAGTTCCCAACGTTTACGGGGTGGACTACCAGGGTATCTAAGCCTGTTTGCTCCCCACCCTTTCGCTCCTCAGCGTCAGTTACGGCCCAGAGATCTGCCTTCGCCATCGGTGTTCCTCCTGATATCTGCGCATTCCACCGCTACACCAGGAATTCCAATCTCCCCTACCGCACTCTAGTCTGCCCGTACCCACTGCAGGCCCGAGGTTGAGCCTCGGGATTTCACAGCAGACGCGACAAACCGCCTACGAGCTCTTTACGCCCAATAATTCCGGATAACGCTTGCGCCCTACGTATTACCGCGGCTGCTGGCACGTAGTTAGCCGGCGCTTTTTCTGCAGGTACCGTCACTTTCGCTTCTTCCCTGCTAAAAGAGGTTTACAACCCGAAGGCCGTCATCCCTCACGCGGCGTTGCTGCATCAGGCTTGCGCCCATTGTGCAATATTCCCCACTGCTGCCTCCCGTAGGAGTCTGGGCCGTGTCTCAGTCCCAGTGTGGCCGGTCACCCTCTCAGGCCGGCTACCCGTCGACGCCTTGGTGAGCCATTACCTCACCAACAAGCTGATAGGCCGCGAGCCCATCCCCAACCGAAATTCTTTCCAGACGTTGACCATGCGATCACGTCTCGTATCCAGTATTAGACGCCGTTTCCAGCGCTTATCCCAGAGTCAGGGGCAGGTTGCTCACGTGTTACTCACCCGTTCGCCACTGATCCCACAGAGCAAGCTCCATGTTCACCGTTCGACTTGCATGTGTTAAGCACGCCGCCAGCGTTCATCCTGAGCCAGGATCAAACTCTCCGTAAAAAAGAAATGCATACGAACACCCGGAATAGGATGACGCAGCGAGTTTGATGCTGACCAAAGAGATATTCATTGCTGACTATCCGTTGCCACTCCCGAAGGAATGGTCTTTGATCCAAAGGAATTCTCAACTAGCCGAAGCTAGACGAGGATAATTTGGCATTTGACAAGTGCACGCTGTTGAGTTCTCAAGGATCGGACGCTCCCCCGACCCAACCATCACAGTCAGGCCCGAAGGGCAACTTCTCAATCTTACC
>NZ_JBIVHF010000007.1:0-3629 GCF_044749125.1 Microbacterium sp. NPDC089696
CCCGTATTCGTCACCACCACCGTGTACTCCACCGTGTCACCCACCACACCGATATCACCCACCGACAACACACCCGACTTCACCGCCGACAACGCAGGGGTGCGCGGGATCACGACGGTCGCCGCGTCGTCCGCGTCCACCGTGGCGCCGGCGGGAGAGGTCGCGGTCACGGTCACGGAGTTCGCGACCGAGCCCGCGTCGATGTCGGTCTGGGTGAGGGCGTAGGTGGCGGTGCCGCGCGCCTCGGAGCCGACGGGGAGAACGCCGGCGGCCTCGGGGGCGTCACTCGGCCAGACGACCTCGATGCCGCTCATGCCGGGCAGCACGTCGTCCAGCGTCACGTCGCGCAGGGTCTGGTTGCCGGTGTTTCGGATCGTGAAGCCGAACTGCACGAGGTCGCCGACCTGACCGGTGGCTCCGGCCGCGAGCGATCCCGTCTTGTCGATCGAGATGCCGTCGGCCGCGGCCACGGTCGGCGTGCGCACGAGGTCGGAGGGATCGGAGACCGCCGCGCCGCCCGGCGTCGTGCCGGTCGATGTCGCGGTGTTCACGACCTCGCCCGCGTCCACGTCGGCCTGCACGATCGCATAGCTGGCCGTCGCGGTGGCGATCTCGCCCGGCGCGAGGACGCCGTTGGTCTCGGGCCATCGGACCACCGGCGTGGACAGCCCGGGGAGCGGGTCGGTGAGAGTGATGCCGGACACCGTCACGTTGCCGGTGTTCTCGATCGTGAACGCGTAGTCCACGATGTCGCCGACGTCGCCGTCACCGCGGACCGTCGCCGTCTTGCCCGTGACGAGCTGTGGCGCCGCGGCGGCGACCGTGGTGTTCGTGGCGGGGGTGCTCGACGTGATCGTGTCGCCGACCGGGGGCTTGCCGCTCGCCGTCGCGATGTTCGTCACCGAGCCGCGGTCGACGTCGGCCTGCGTGATCGTGTAGTCGGCGGTCGCGTCCACGGTCTGACCGGGAAGCAGGATGCCCGGCTCGCCCGGCCAGTCGAACGTCGGGGAGCTGACGCCGACGAGCGCGTCGACGAGATCGACGAGCGTCAGCGTGACGTTGCCCGTGTTGGTGATGCCGAACGAGTAGTCGATCCGGTCGCCGACGCCGCCGGGGCCCGCGACGATCCCGGACTTGGTCGCGGCGAGGCCGGGACGGGCGGAGATCTCGACGGAGGCCGTGGCCGCGCCGGTGACGTCGGCGCCCCGCGGGGGCGTTCCCACACCGTCGACGGCGCTCGCGACGGTGCCGCGGTCGACGTCCGCCTGGGTGAGTTCGTAGGTGGAGGTCGCGGTGACGGTCTGCCCCGGCAGGAGCACGCCGGGGCGCGCGGGATCCGGCCACACGTACTGCGGGGCGGTCGACGCGGTGAGACGGTCCGCCAGCGAGACACCCGTCAGGGTCACGTTGCTCGTGTTCTGCAGCGAGTAGGTCCAGGTCACGACGTCGCCGGCGATGCCCGTGGCATCGGGATCGAGCTGCGCGCCCTTGGTGACGGCGATCGAGGCCTGGATGCCCTGGGTCTCGACCGTCTCGAGGCCGGGAGGGCTCGTCACGGCGCCGCCGCGAGAGCTCCCGCTCGCGGTCGCCGCGTTCGCGATCGATCCGGCGTCGACGTCGGCCTGCGTGATCGTGTACCGGGCGGTCGCGGTCGCGAACTGTCCGGGGGCGAGGGTGCCCGCGGTCGAGGGCCAGCTGATCGCCGGGGCCGTCAGACCGGGCATCGGGTCGTCGAGCGTGATGGCGCTGACGGTCACGTTGCCGGTGTTCTCGATGCGGAACGTGTAGTCCACGGTGCTGTCCACGCCGCCGTCGCCCACGATCACGCCGTCCTTGACCACGGTGAGCGCGGCAGCCGGCTGCACCGTGTTGATCACCACGGGGTTCGAGTCGGCGACGACGACGGTGCCCTGCTCCGTACGAGCTTCGACTCCGGCGACGTTGCGGACGAAGCCGCGGTCGACGTCGGCCTGGGTGAGCGTGTAGCGCGCCGTGCCGACGACGGTGTCTCCGACGAGGAGCTCCCCTTCGGGGCCGGGCCACGCGATCTCCGGCAGCGAGAGCCCGGCGAGCCTGTCGATGAGCTTGCCGTCCTGCACCGTGACGTTCCCGGTGTTCGTCACGACGAGGCGGTATTCGATGACGTCGCCGACCGCGCCGATCCCGGGCTCGAGCAGTTGGCCGCTCTTGACCGTGGTGAGTTCGGCGGCCTCGTCGATCGGCACTGTGGTGGAAGCCGCGCGCTCGACGGCCGTGCCGCCGGGGGCGTTCGCGGTGAGTGTCGCCGTGTTGTCCACCGCGCCTCGATCGACGTCGGCCTGCGTGAGGTCGTAGGTCGCGACCGCGTCGGCCGCCTCACCGGGTGCCAGCACACCGGGCGCTCCCGGCCACGTCACGTCGATCGCGGACAGCCCGTCGAGCGGATCGGCGACGTCGACGTCGGACAGCGTGACGTTGCCGGTGTTGACGACGCGGAACGAGTACTGCACCGTGTCGCCCGCTCGTCCCGTGGCTCCCGGCTCGAGGGCGCCGGACTTCGTCAGAGTCGCATCGGGGGCACCGGCGACGGTGGGCAGGACGACCTGCTCCGACGCGTCGTCGACGGTCGTGCCGTCGGGCGCCTCACCCGATCCGGTCGCGGTGTTCGTCACGGCGCCGCGGTCGACGTCGTTCTGCGTCACGACGTAGCGGGCGGTTCCCACGACCGTCTGCTCCGGTGCGAGGACGCCCGCCTCTCCCGGCCAGACCAGGTCGAAGTCGAAGAGCCCCTCGAGGGGGTCGACGATCCCCACTTCCGTGAGGGTCACGTTGCCGGAGTTGCGCACCGCGACCGTGTAGTCGATCACATCGCCGACGGCGCCCGCGCCTCCGTCCGCGTACGCCGCGGTCTTGGTGGTCTCCACCGCGGGAGCGGGGTCGTCGAGAACCGTCACGACCTCGTCGGAGGTCGCCGTCAGCGGCGAGCCGGCGGGCGGGCTGGCCGTGGCCGTCGCGGTGTTGCGCACCTCTCCCGTGTCCACATCGGCCTGCGCGACGACATAGGTCGCCGTCGCGGTCGCGACCTCGCCGGGGAGGAGGATCCGCTCCGTGGTCGGCCAGCTGATCTGCGGGGCGCTCAGACCTGCGAGGGAGTCGGACAGGACGACGCCCGAGAGCGTGACGTTGCCGCGGTTCTCGATCGTGAACGAATAGGTGATCGTGTCGCCGGCCGCCCCGCCTGTCGTGGCTGCCGCCTTCGTCACGACGAGAGACGGCGCGCTCGTGATCGCCACGGTCGCGGGCGCGGATGCCGTGACCGGGGCGCCGCCGTTGGGCGGTGTGCCCGAGCCGGTGACCAGGCTCGACACGCTGCCGGCATCCACATCCGCCTGCGTCAACGTGTACGTCGCGGTCGCCGTGACCGACTGCCGCGGGCCCAGGACGCCCACGGGCGTGGTCCACGCGTAGTCGGGTGCGCTCGTGCCGACCAGGGCATCCGTCAGTGCTGCGGTGTCGAGGGTGACGTTGCCGTCGTTGGTCAACACGTACGTCCAGGTCACGACATCCCCGGCCTTGCCCGTCGCCCCCGGAGCCAGAGCACCCGCATTCGTCACCGACACCGACGGCGCAGCCACCGCCGTCTCCACCAC